>NSJL01000010.1 GCA_002634385.1 Nitrospira sp. | reverse complement strand
CCAGCACCTTCGTTATCGCCGCCGTCAGCGTCGTCTTCCCATGGTCGACATGCCCGATCGTCCCCACATTCACATGCGGCTTTACCCTCTCAAACTTTGCCTTTCCCATTTCTCCTCCTTGCTTGAATCGTAAAAACTTCGTGATCTATGAATTACGCGTTTCTATTCGCCTTTCACCTTGGCAACGATGGTGTCCATTATATTTTTGGGCACCTCTTCGTAATGAGAGAACTGCATGGTATAATTGGCACGCCCCTGCGTCCTCGACCGCAGGTCGGTGGCATAGCCGAACATCTCCGAAAGGGGCACCATGGACTTTATCACCTGCGCACCGCCCCTTTTTTCCATCGACTGGATCTTGCCGCGCCGCGAGTTCAGGTCTCCAATAACATCCCCCATATACTCTTCGGGAGTCACTACCTCAACGCTCATGATGGGCTCGATGAGCACAATCTGCGCCTTCTTCGCACCTTCCTTGAGGGCCATGGAACCCGCTATCTTAAAGGCCATTTCAGAGGAGTCAACTTCGTGGTAGGAGCCGTCAACAAGAGTAACCCGAGCATCCACAAGGGGATATCCCGCGAGCACGCCGCCCTCCATGGCCTCCTTCACTCCCTTTTCCACCGCCGGAATATACTCCCGTGGCACTGTACCGCCTACGATCTTATTGACGAACTCAAACCCCTTTCCTCTTTCAAGGGGCTCGATATCGATCCACACATGCCCGTATTGCCCGCGACCTCCGGACTGACGGACAAATTTGCCCTCGACCCTGGCCGTCTTCTTAATCGTTTCCTTGTAGGCAACCTGGGGCTTTCCGACATTGGCGCCGACCTTGAATTCCCTCAGCAGCCTGTCGACGATAATTTCAAGGTGAAGCTCACCCATACCGGAAATGATGGTCTGTCCCGTCTCCTCATCATAGGCAACCCTGAAGGAAGGGTCTTCCTGCGCCAGCTTTCCGAGGGACAAAGACAACTTCTCCTGGTCAGCCTTCGTCTTCGGCTCGATGGCAACCGCAATGACCGGCTCGGGAAACTCCATCGACTCGAGGCTCACCGGATTGTTCTCATCACAGAGTGTATCCCCTGTCAGGGTGCTCTTAAGACCCACCACAGCGGCAATATCCCCGGCCCTGACCTCTTTTATCTCTTCCCTCTTATTGGCATGCATCTTCAGCAACCTTCCGATCCTCTCCTTCGTATCCTTGGTGGAATTGTAGACATAGGAGCCCGCCGAAAGCACGCCCGAGTAAACCCGCACAAAGGTAAGCTGCCCCACATACGGATCGGTCATGATTTTGAAAGCAAGAGCCGCAAAAGGTTCGGCGTCCGACGCCTTTCTTTCGACCTCCGTTCCGTCCGAGGGCTTCGTCCCTTTTATGGGAGGCACATCCAACGGTGAGGGCAAATAATCCACAATGCCATCCAGCAGCAACTGAACCCCTTTATTCTTAAAGGCCGAACCGCACAACACCGGAGTGATCTCCAGGGTGACAGTACCCTTCCTTAAAGCTCTCTTTATCTCCTCCGCCGAGATCTCTTCACCGGAGAGGTACTTATCCATAAGCCCCTCATCGACATCGGCAAGGGATTCGAGCATCTTCTCCCGGTACTCCTTTGCCCTGCCCAGAAGCTCTGCGGGAATTTCACCCTCAACATACTTGGCACCGAGGGTCTCATCATCAAAAAAGAAGCCCCTCATGGTAATGAGGTCTATGGACCCCCTCAGCTTGTCTTCGCTGCCGATGGGTATCTGCACGGGAACGGGCCGCGCCCCCAGCTTTTCGACCATGCTGTCCACCGCCATGAAGAAATCAGCACCCACCCGGTCCATTTTATTCATGAAAGCGATTCTCGGGACATTGTATTTGCTGGCCTGCCTCCAGACCGTCTCGGACTGGGGCTCGACGCCGGCTACCGCATCAAAAACGGCAACCGCCCCATCAAGAACCCTGAGGGAGCGCTCGACCTCAATGGTAAAATCCACGTGGCCCGGAGTATCAATAATATTGATAACATGATCCTTCCAGGAACAGGTGGTGGCAGCGGAGGTGATGGTTATCCCCCTCTCCTGTTCCTGAACCATCCAGTCCATGACAGCCGTACCCTCATGCACCTCGCCTATTTTGTAGGTGACACCTGTATAGAAAAGTATCCGCTCCGTTGTTGTCGTTTTACCGGCATCAATGTGAGCCATGATACCAATATTCCTGACTTTATCTAATGGGACTCTCGACATCAGATTCTAAATCTCCTTACCATCTATAGTGAGCAAACGCCCTGTTCGCCTCAGCCATTCTGTGAGTATCTTCCTTTTTCTTCACCGAGCTTCCGGCATTGTTAAAAGCATCGAGAAGCTCAGCCGCAACCCTCTCCCTCATTGTTTTCTCCTTGCGGAGACGTGCATAGCCCGTAATCCACCTCAGGGCAAGGGCGATCTTCCTCTGGGGCCTGACCTCCATGGGAACCTGATAGGTGGCACCCCCCACCCTTCTCGGCTTTACCTCGAGGAGCGGCTTCACATTCTCCACTGCCGTCTTAAAAACCTTCAACGGGTCGGAACCGGTCTTCTCCTTGAGGATATCGAAAGCGCCGTAGCAGATCGCTTCCGCTGTCGACCTCTTGCCGTCCTTCAGCAGAACGCTGATAAACCTGCTCACCAGCTTGCTGTTATACTTGGGATCAGCTAAAATCTCTCTTTTTTCCGCTACTCTTCTTCTTGCCATGTATCCTGCTCCAGTATCGTAGTTATTATAGAAACTCTCTTATTTCGGTCTCTTGGCACCGTACTTGGATCTCCCCTGCTTCCTGTCGGCCACGCCCGCGCAATCGAGCGTACCTCGCAGGATGTGGTACCGCACACCGGGAAGGTCCTTTACCCTGCCGCCTCTGATCAATACAATCGAGTGTTCCTGGAGGTTATGCCCCACACCCGGGATATACGCCGTAACTTCCATGGCGTTGGTAAGCCTTACCCTGGCCACTTTCCTCAACGCGGAGTTCGGCTTTTTGGGAGTGGTGGTATATACCCTCACGCAGACCCCACGCTTCTGCGGACACCCCTTAAGGGCCGGGCTTTTTGTTTTCCTCTCGACCTTCTTACGCCCATTCCTGACTAACTGTGCAATCGTAGGCACCTTTCCTCCATTGTTCTTGCTGCTTGATTTTATTAAAAAAGTGAAATACCCGGGTTTGCCGGAAAACCTGTAAAGCTTACCAGAGAAAATTCTTTTTGTCAAGCATTTAAGAGCGTCTTGTCTTTTTTCAGCCTGCCAAACAAGAAGCTATAATATAACATATTAAATTATACGAAATAAAGAGCTAATTTGATATAATTCGAAAAAAACGGAGAGAGGGAGATTGTCAGGGAGAAAGAGCCTTTCGCATTATATTCTTCATTAATTATAATAATATAGCAGGAGTCCTGAAACCAGGATGTCCGCTCCTTCGTCGCAGGGAGGAGAGAGAGAAGGCGCACTCATGGTGAAGAAAGAGCGTGCAGTGGCTCGGACATAATTACAGGAAGCAAGGTCTTTTGCACCGATCCAAACGGAAATAGCCATTTTACAGGAGGAATACCTTCGCAGCTATGCCGGGAAAGACAAGCAACGAACAGATCATCGGGCTCCTGAAGGAAAAGCCCGGTTTCGTATCGGGGGAAACAATGGCCGCCGTGCTCGGCATCTCGCGTGCCGCCCTTTGGAAAAGAATTTCTCTTCTCCGAAAGAGCGGCTATAATATCGAGGCATCCTATGCCAGAGGATACCGGCTCCTCACCTCGCCCGATCTCTCTGTGGAGGAGATACGGAGTGCCTTCCCCGTACGGCAGGCGGGTCTCGGCAGGGAGGTCATCCTCCTGGACCGCATCGATTCCACCAACACCTACGCCATGGAACTGGCTGCCCGCGGAGCTCCGGAGGGTACGGTTATCCTTGCCAACGAGCAGACAGGGGGCAGAGGACGGCGCGGAAGAATATGGATATCCCCCCGGGGGAAGAGCCTCTATATGAGCGTGGTCCTGAGGCCCGGTATTTCCCCCCGCGATGCGACGATCCTCACCTTCCTTTCCGCGGTGGCCGTCGCCACTGCCGTCTCAACACTCACTTCCCTTCCCGTCACCATAAAATGGCCCAACGATCTCATGGTTTCGGGGAGGAAGCTGGGGGGGATTCTTACCGAGATGAAGGCGGATATGGACCGGATATTCCATGCAGTCGTCGGCATCGGGGTCAACATCAACCTGGAAAGGGAGGCCCTCCCGGAGGAAATCAGATCCATTGCCACTTCGGTCTTGGCCGAGACAGGAAAGAGCTTCCGGCGCGCCCCCTTTGCCGTCGGGATCCTGAGAGAGATGGAGAAACAATATCGCACCCTTCAGGAAAAAGGAAGACACCCCCTCCTGCAGGAGTGGTTGTCCCTCAACTCCACTATTGGAAGACACGTGGAGGTAACAGCGGGAGAAGGAAAAATCGCCGGTTTTGCTGAGGGAATAGACGACGAAGGAATGCTGCTGCTCAGGCTTCCCGACGGAGCCCTGAGGAGGATAGGCTCGGGAGACGTCACGTATGGCTCATAACCCTTTGCTATTTCAACATGCATTATTCGGCAAGCCGTGTGGAGCAGGATGCTACTTGGTATCGACATAGGCAATACCACCATCGGACTCGGGCTTTTTCCGGAGCCGGAAGGGGGAACGGAACTGTTTGTCAGGAAAATCCCCTCCCACCCCGCTCGACCGGCAGAATATTACAAGAGAGAGATCATCGCCCTCCTCGGGCAGGGGGGGATATCCACCGCTCCTTCAGTAATCAATCAGGGTGATGCCATCCTCTCTTCGGTGGTTCCTCCTCTTACCCGGCCAGTGCTCAAGGCAGCCAGGGAGCTAACAGGGAGAAAGCCTCTCATCGTCAGCCATGCGCTGCAGGGAGGACTTCTCTTCGAAGTAAAGCACCCGGACCAGGTCGGAGCCGACCGGATTGCCACTGCAGTAGCCGGCGCGCATCGATATAACAGGCCAGTAGCGGTGGGTGACTTCGGGACCGCAACCACTATCACGGTGGTAGGACCCCGTCTGCGCTTCCTCGGGGGTGCTATCATGCCAGGCCTCCATCTCATGCAGCATGCGCTCTTTTCCCGAACTGCACAACTCCCATCCGTTGTCCTTGACAGGGCGCAGGGGGCTCTCGGGAAGGATACGCGTTCGGCTATCGCCTCGGGTATCCTGTACGGAACTGCGGGTGGGGTGGAGAGCCTTGTCAAAAGCATGGAGAAAGAGCTTGCTTTTAAGGTACAATTAGTTCTGACAGGAGGATATGCATCTCTTCTGTCTTCCTTTATCCGTAGAAAGCATGAGGTAGTCCCCCATCTCCTCTTTGAGGGGTTACGACTCATTTATCTGAAAACGAAAGGTACGGAGATATGGAAATAAGACATACACCCGTATCCCTCTTTCTTCCTTGCCCTCCCTTCCCTCAGGTGTCCGGCCTGCAGGCATCCGGAAGGAGCAACAATGCATGAACTGAGAAAGGATCCGATCCTCGGGAAATGGATAGCTGTTTTAAAAGACTCGAAGCCCCCCGAATACTACATGGAAGAGGGCTTGCGGAGGACCTTCCGGGAAAGTTTCGGTACCAGTTGCATATTCTGCCTCGGCAGGGAGAAGGAGACCCCCCCGGAAATCTATGCATACAGGGAGCCCGGATTGCCTTCGAACTCCCCTAATTGGGAAACGAGAGTGATCCCCAACCTGAATCCCCTCTTCCGGATAGAGGGGGACCTCGGAAGAAGGGGGGTTGGAATGTATGACAGGATGAACAGCGTTGGCGCTCATGAGCTCATCATCGAGTCTCCCCGCCATGACATCCCGCCGGAAGACAGGGGGCTCTCCTCCATGTCCGGGGTCATTGCCACCTATAAGAGCCGCATCTCCGAACTGGAAAAAGATCCCCGTTTCCGTTACCTGCTGCTCCATAAGGACTATGGCAGGAGAAAAGATATGTTTCACCACCCGCACTCCCAGCTGGTCGCCACCCCGGTCATCCCCCGGGGAATCAAAGGGGAACTGGAAGGGGCAAAAGACTACTTCTTCTATAAAGAGAGGTGCGTCTTCTGCGATATTATCGATGAGGAGATGCGCTCCGGGGAGAGGATCGTGATGGAGACCTCCCATTTCCTCGCATGCACTCCTTACGCCCCGAAACTGCCGTTCGAATTCTGGATACTTCCCAAGAGGCACTGCTGTGCCTTTCAGGATATCGATGAAACGGAGCAGGAGGATTTCGCCCTTATTCTGATGACAACACTGAAAAAAATGCGATGGATTCTGCGCGATCCGGCGTATAGCTACCTACTGCATACCGCCCCCAACAGAATACCAAGAAAGGAATACTGGCATACACTGGGAGAGGATTTTCACTGGCATATGGAAATAATGCCGCAGCTTGCCCCGAAGAGCGGCTTTGAATGGAGCTTGGAATTGCATGTCACCGCTACCTCTCCCGAGGATGCGGCGGATTACCTCAGGGGGGCCTCGCCCCTTTAGAATTCTCTCGGCACGTCACGTATATACTCTCAAGGAGGACTCTAGCATGACCATCAAAAAGATTCTCTTCCCCACCGACTTTTCCGAAGGGGCACTGAATGCGCTGCCCTATGCCGTTGATATGGCGAAAAACTACGGGGCAAAACTATTCCTTCTTCATGTGGTCTACGACATTGCCAATGCTTCCGGCCTGTATGTACCCCACGTATCCATTGATGAAATGTATAAGGAGCTGGAAGCGGGAGCAAGGAGGGAGCTGGAAAAATTCGGATTGGAAGAGCGCAGGGACATTGGAGCAGTGGAGTATGGCATACTCCGCGGGGTTCCCTATGAAGAGATCCTGAGATATGCCGGAGAAAGGGAGATCGACCTCATCGTAATCGGCACCCACGGCAGAAAGGGACTGGACAGATTCCTTTTCGGGAGCACTGCCGAGAAGGTTGTCCGGTATGCCCGGTGTCCTGTTCTGACAGTGAGAGGAGAGCACCGGGAGTAAGGGCGTCCCCGTACGCGCAGAGCCAGGGCCGGAGAGGCATTCTCCGGAATGCCGCCTCTCCTTGTCCCTGCTCCCTGCGCTTCGCGGAGATTTCCGTACCTCTTTCCGGAAAAGCAGGCATATGGCAAAGAAACATCTCGGTCAGAATTTCCTCTTCGACCCTTCTATTCTTCACAGGATTATAGAGGTCTCCGGAATTACTCCGGAGGATACAGTGGTCGAGATAGGCCCCGGTCCCGGCAGACTGACTCTGCTCCTCGCCGGGGCAGCCCGGAAAGTAGTCGCCGTCGAGTTGGACAAGGAGCTCTATGAGAAACTCAAAGGGGAAATACGCGGGTACCGCAATATAGAACTCATCCATGCCGACGCCCTTCACTATCCCTACCAGGAATTGGAGCCCTTCAAAGTAGTCGCCAATATTCCCTATTATATCACCACTCCTCTCATCTTCAGGCTGATTGAGGCGCGGGAGAAGCTGCAATCGATGACACTTACCATCCAAAAAGAGGTAGCGGAAAGAATTGTGGCAGGGCCGGGAACGAAGGAGTACGGGGTGCTTTCCGTTATGCTGCAGTATTACAGCGAGGCGCGGATCTCCTTCATCATACCGCGGGGGGCCTTCAGACCGACGCCCGAGGTGGATTCCGCAGTAATCCATTTCGAAATCCGGAAGTCCCCGAAGGTCAGCGTGCGGGATGAGCGTCTCTTTTTCACGACGGTAAAAACCGCTTTTGCGCAGCGCAGAAAGACTCTTGCTAACGCCTTGAAATCACTTGCAAAAGAAAGCAGGGAGGGGCTGCTGCTGGCGGGGATCGATCCTACCCGGAGGGCCGAAACGTTGAGCATTGAAGAGTTTGCCGTCCTTGCGGACACTTTACGCTCCCTCCTTCCTTCCAGATCCTCAGGGAGGGGGAAGGAATAAGCCTCCCTTTGCAGGGAGAACGAAGGGGATCCGACACCCACCCGACATCATCCCGAGGATCCCGTTGTTCCTGTCAGGGAGAATGCCCTTACACCTGCGGCAAATAGCCGATCCTGAAACACCCCCAGTGCTGCCCGTTGATCACCAGGGGGCAGGCGACATCGATCACCACCTCCCCCCCGGCTTCCATCGGCCTTCTGAAAGCCTTTCCGATAATAACGGAACTCTTCGCTCCGCCCAGTGAGATGGGATCCTCCATCTTCATGCCTGCCCGGGCAGGCATGAGGTGAGTCGGCATGTACCCGTTCCTGTCCATTACCACCGTATAGATGAGCCTCCTGTCCGACTGCACCCATTTCTTCAGCAGGGGCAATACCTCGCTTTCAAAATACCGGGTATGCCGCGTGGACAGCTTTCCCTTTTCGTCAACTTTGCTGTAGTTCTCATCAAAAAGAGAAGCCCGGTCTGTCTTTCCCGCCTTGATATCCTTCTCCAGCATCTGCTTCAGCTCATTTGTGCAGGTGATGAGCAGTTCCTCCATGCTCTCGTCAACAGTATCCTTCTTCACGCTGCACAATTGGCCATATATCTTCAGGGCAAGAGACAGGAGCGAATCCTTCGAGGCACTGATGCTCATGGTCAGCTCCTTCGTCCTCGCGGCGGATCCGGAGACGCGCTCCATATTGGAAAGAACCTCTTCCGTCACTTTGGATTGCTCTTCGGTCGCCGTGGCGATATGATGGACCATATCCGCGGTACGCTGCAACTCCTCTATGGTCTTTTTCAGGTACTCATCCGCCTTTTTGGTCCTTTCGATACTTTCATTGACTCCCTTGAGGGTGGAATCCATAGTATCCAGGGAGCTGTCTGCCTTTGTCTTGACATCGCGGATCATTGCCGCTATCTCTTGCGTTGCCTTTCCTGTCTTATCCGCAAGCTTCCGTACCTCATCGGCGACCACGGCGAAACCCCTCCCCTGCTCCCCGGCCCGGGCCGCCTCGATGGCCGCGTTCAGGGCAAGGAGGTTCGTCTGGTCCGCGATATCCTTGATGACCACGATAATGCCGTCGATCCTTTCCGTTGCCTCCGAGAGGGCCTTGCTGGTGCCCGCCCAGTCCATTACGTTCGCGGAGAGCATCTCGATACTGGACACATTCTCCTTAATGCTCTTTTCAATAATCTTTGCATGTTCAGTGGAAGCGTTTCCCGACTGGACCGCCTGATTGATATTACGGACGATATCGTTGATAGTGGAGCTCATCTCCTCCATTGCGGCAGCCACCTGGGCAGCCTGGGAGCTTGTCTCCTGGGACATCTCCAGGGTCTGATCAGAACAGCTCTTCAGCGTATCGGCAAGCTTCACCAATTCAAGGCCGTCGGAGAAGACATTCCGGTACACCCCGCCGATTTTATTAAGAAAGCTGTTAAGATGTTCGGCAATCTCCCTCTTCCCTTCGGTCGAAGAGCCCTGAACGGTAAAAGACCTGGCAAGGCTCGCCCTTCCCTTATTCTGCTCCGCAAAGAAGCTGCGAAGCTCCCCGGTAGCATCCGTATTTTTCCTTATCAGAAGAAAGATATTCGCCAGGACCGAAACGGCAAGCCCACCCCCTAAAACGAGCGTCGCAAGTTCCATTCTCCCTCTCCCCGTATGCAAATATTTTTGTAATTTCAGTACTTGCAAGCAAATTCTATACCCCGGACACCTTATTGATTTCATTGGTGTGAGGCCGGAAAAACTATGGAATCCGTTCCCGAAGTATGGAAACGATTCCATACCGATAGAGCGAGAGAAAGGCAGGAGTGTAACGGAACCCCCCTGCAGGAAAGGAAGGAACACAAGGAAGTGCAGGCTGGCAAGCAGGGAGGCGCTATCCCCGCTCAGAATCCCCTCAGGCAGACTCGGAGTGTTTTACGGTGCCCTGTCCCTGCGTCTCCCCTTCACTCCTTTCCTGTATTCACTCCTGAAGTTGAAGAAAAAGAGGAGCGCACCTCCCTCTTCCCCTCTCCCGGAGGGAAATCACCCACGGAAAGGGGGAAATCACCTCCTGCCCCCGTAGCGCACTGTCCACATCCCCGCGAAAGGCCCTCTACCTCCTGATCCTTTTTCCGAAGAAAAGAGGATGGCTTTCCGCCAGCGAAACAAGGAGAGCATGCCTTTGCTTCAGAGAGAGGACTAAATAGAGCGACGACCCCATTAACAGGGAAATGACCCTCTTCATCCTGAATCCGCCCATACTCCCCCCCGTTATCTTCTCTTCCCCTGTTACTATCAAGTTGCATGCCGGATCTTTCCGGATGGCCATGCCCGGAAGCACGACCATCCGGAGTTCCTGATCGCTACCGGTCCAGCGTTACTCTCCTGGTGACCTTGTGAATGGGAACTTTGTTTTCGGGAACCTGTAACTCGTAATTGAGCTCCACGGTCACATCGACCGTCCTTACTCCTTCCGGCAGCTTGATCTCGAATGTCTCATCCTTCGATTCGTAAGGCTGGAGGCTGGTATCGCGTACATACGAGGCCTTATTCTGGGCGCCGTAGACCATTTTTTCATCCCTGCAGGTAGTGGCCTGCGTATGGTAATGACGCTCGTCGCTGTATATCTCCTTTCCTTCCGGTGTCTTTGCGGTCACACCCATGACCACTCTGTTATGGGAGGGTCAGCCGTCGGGAATTCTATGTCCGCCTGTGTGGGTGATCTTGGTATTCACCACCACCAGAGGGGTAAGGGCGCCGGCCTTTCTGAGCCACTGGTATCCCAACGTCTGTACATCAAGGTTGATCGACTTGCTGAGGAGGGCTGACGAATGCTCCTTGTTGTTCCAGTCGGGGGCGATAAGGTGGTCCGCCTTGCCGTTCACTTTCGGCATATGGCATTCCTGACAGGACTTCAACCCGCCATGGGAGAGATAATGGTGCTGATAACTTCCATAGAGGGTCGCACACTGCACAGGGTTCTCGAATTCGAAATTCGGACCGGTCCCGTGACACTGTCCGCACATGACCGCCTGCTGCATGATAGCGCTCTTCTTCACCTTTGGAAAAGCACTATCAGGATGGGAATCCATATTTTTGGTGCCGTAAATAACGTTCTTCTCCGGCTTCCCTTCCTGCAGGCGGTGGATAATGGCCTTCTCGTTGTGACAAACAAGACAGGTGATCTGG
Organism: Nitrospira sp.; assembly: GCA_002634385.1. GTDB lineage: Bacteria > Nitrospirota > Thermodesulfovibrionia > Thermodesulfovibrionales > Dissulfurispiraceae > Nitrobium > Nitrobium versatile. The sequence goes on along the minus strand of NSJL01000010.1, from coordinate 138,779 downwards.
AGTTTGCTCACCTTTTCTTTATCGCCTGCGAGGAGGGCCTGCGCCAACTCAGCCGCAAAGGAGTCTTCGGCGGAGGTAAAGGCCTGGGGCAGGTGACATTTGAAGCAAGGGAAATTCTTCAATGTCGCCTGTTTCGGGTCCTTCGGGGCAAAAGCGCTCGATTTCACCACCGGAACCAGCATAAGGCCGCCCTGGACCCCCATCAGGGGCCGGGCATGATGTGACTTCTCCCACTGCGCATAGATCTCCGCATGGCATGTCTTGCACCTCGATGAATCGAACATTTTTGCCAATTCATCAATGGTTTTCGCCTTCTGCTCCCCTGACGCGGCAAGGGGGACGACAACAAAGAGCACAATGAGGAACAAACGCAGTACTTTCATAATTCCTCCTTCTGAAGAATACTTTGTTAATAAGTACCGCCCGGAGCTTCTTACCCTCTGAATACATTATTATCCATAACGGATGGACTTTCAATCCGTCGTGTGCGGAACAACAAGAAAGTCACTACCCCGAAAAGGCCGGGACAGGGCCGTTCACGAGGGATTGCTACAGGGAAGAGGGACCGGAAAACGGGGGAGGCTTCTCCGGAAGATATGCGAAAAAAAACTGATATATCGGACTATTTTGCTTGAGAAGGCGCTGAAGGACCACAAAGAAAAGCAGCAGGAAGAGCACCTGGATCAGGATAGAAAAAGGACCGGAAGGGGAAATGTCCTGGGTGCTGCACACATTAAGAGCGAGAAGAGAAACGGGAGTTCCCGCGTCGTGGACAGAGGTGAATTGAGAAGAAAAAGCAAGACACAGGATGAGACAAATTAAAACAAGTAGTGCGCTCTCTTTCCGAAGCGTCTTCCTCATTGTTCATAGTACCTGATATGCAGCCCCCTGTCAATCTGAAAAACAACTGTTATATGATCACGAAAGCCGGCAGGCATGCCTTACGAAAGGGGGGTACCGCTGTCCGCTATGTCTTCGATCACTCCGTTGCTCATGCGCATCTGTCTTTTGGTCTGACGCGCAAGCTCGGTAGTATGAGTAACAATGATGAACGTGATTCCCCTTTCCTCGTTCATCGTACGGAAGAACCGCATCATATCCGCCTCCGTCTCTTCGTCGAGGTCCCCGGTGGGCTCATCAGCAAGAATAAGCTCAGGATCGTTCATGAAAGCGCGGGCAATGGCGACACGGCGCTGCTGCCCCCCGGACAGCTGAGAGGGATAGGCATTCATCTTGTCCCCCAGGCCGACCAGACGCAGCAATTCAGCGGCTTTCCGCTCTTCCTGCTCACCGGCGCTCCTTCTGCCCTCCCTGAAGATGACCGGGAGCAGGAGGTTCTCCTTCGCCGTAAGCATGGGGAGAAGGCTGGCGAACTGAAACATGAAACCGACTTTTTCACACCGGTAACCAGAGAGGCCGTCACTGGCGAGGGAATAGATATCTCTGTCTTCAAACAGCACCCTGCCCGAAGTGGGTCTCACAATGCCCCCGATGATCGAAAGGAGAGTGGTCTTGCCCGAACCGGAATGGCCGATAATGGAGAGCAGATCCCCTCTTCCCACCTCCAGAGAGACATTGTTTACCGCGTCGATACGCTCGTTATCGACGATGAATGTTTTCATCACTCCCTCAAGGACAAGCTGGGGCACCTTCATTCTCCTTTTATCACCAGCAGCGGTTCCATCTTTTTCAGGCGCTGCACCGGAGCCAGGGCGCCGATTATGCAGATGCCTGTCCCCGCGACAAGCCCCGCGAAAGCGATGGCACTCCGTTCGAAAAAAGTCAGATCAGTCGAAATATTCTTCATGATGCTGAAAGTCTTTGACAGCAGCAGAGAGAGGGACGTTCCACAAACAATGCCGAGAACACTGCCGATTACCCCCACGAGGATCACTTCGGCGAGGAAGATCCGTACCACATGGGATTCCCGGGCGCCGATAGCCCTCATGATCCCCACCTCCCTGGATCTTTCGTTCACCACTGCGGAAAAGACTGCCCAGGCAAGAAAGACGGAGAGCAGGGAGGCGAGGAGCACCGTGAGGGAAAAAATACGGTTGATATCCCTGAGAGTGTTGATCAGCCCCTTGCCGATATCCTTCCGGGCAACAGTGTCTACCTCGATCAGGGCGTCTTCGATATCTCCGGCAACTTTCCCCGGATCAAGACCGCCCCTTACCTTCACGAAAATAATGGAAATCTGTTCCGGCTGCACTGCTGCCTTGCCCTTTTTGATGATATCGTCGATGTTCGATTCATCGATGAACAGGGCGGTATCCAATCCCGTACCCGTCTTGTCGAGAATACCGACCATCTTGAAGACATTCCCGAAAAGGACGCTATCCACATCCACCAGTCCCACACTGATATTGAAGGCCGACTCGCTGCCTACAATAGCCTCCCCTTTCAGGAGCCTCCTGCCGAGGCTCTTGCTGAGCCACGGCTTCACCACAAAATCGGTATCCTGGTTGAAAGCGACGACAACGGATTCAGGCACATCGCAGCAGAGGCCGGAAACAGTCACCAGGTAGGTTTGATGGGTAACTTTGTCGACCCCTTTAATCTGCCTTATCTTTTCTGCAACCCCTCTGTCCATGTAGAAGGACTTCACTTGATTCTCGAGCAGAACATCCTCCGCTGCACCCCGTGAGCCTGCAGGCACGACGAGCACGTCGGCACCGAGGCGGTCGGAAGTAATCCTGATGCCTGCATCGATACGCCTGACAAAGGATACAGCAAAGACGAGGGTAGATACCAGCAACCCGATGGCAACTACCAGTATCCCCGTACGTAAAGGCCGTCTCCTGATATTTCTTACCGCAAGGGAAAGGAGAGAGAAATCCTTCAGCATGTCTTCTTTCGCAAGGTTTTTTGAAGATACGTTCTATGCGGCTTCAAGCCGCATAGAACGTATATAGTAAAGGAAAGGGATTATTTTTTCCAGTTGGCGTCGATACCGCAGAGGACAGCGCTCTTGTCGCCCATTCCCATGCCCTTATGGCACGCCTGACATACGGAAGCGGGCTTGCCCACAATCTTCTTTGCCTCCACATCATACAACTGGAGCGTGCCGTCAGTGACCGTCTTTCCCGGTATGGGCTTGCCCTCGACATCGCAGCCCTCGGTGGTGCCCCTCAGGGTTAACAGGGCATACTTGCCGTCGGCAGTGGGGATGACATCATGGTTCTGGCCGGCAGTGCTCATCTTCTCATCGACCAGCTTCAGCGTCGCCGCATCGATAAGCCAGAACCTGTCTGCAGCGGACTGGAAGATATACTTGTCATCAGCGCTGAAATATTCCCTGAAAGTGATGGTCTTTCCTGGCTCACCGGAAAGAGTATTCTTCGCAAGGACCTTCCATTTGCCCTGCTCGAGGGAGGGAAGGTCGACGAGAACGAAATCGATCTTGCCGTTGGGCTTACCGTCCTCTCCCTTCAAGGTCATTGTAAGGATGAACTTCTTCATATCGTTCGAATTGTTGCCATGGACAAACATATAAGAGCCGGCCGCATAGCCGATATCGCTGACGAACATCCTGTGCTTATGCTCCATGGTAGCCTTGTCGAACACATCGACATAGCCCTCGCTCCCCATGAAGATCGGCATATAGGACTTCTTGGACTGACCCGATGCGCAATAGACCGGCGGCTTCGTTCCCGGAGCCCTCTTGTCAGGGTCAAGAGCTACGTCTTTGATTACCGCACCGGTCTTCAGATCGGATTTACCCACATGCATTTTGCCCTTGGGGTCAAGCACGTAGGTTGACCAGAACATCACGTTTCTATCAGCGGCATCGATGCGGGCGTCATGAGTGGGATGCGTTGTTTTGTCACCGATCACCACCCGGTCGATATTTTCAACCTTTATGGGGTCATCGGCATTGTTGGGGTCAATGGTAACATCGGATTTGGCGAAGTGCCCCCCCATACCCGCTACATACACGGTACCCGAATAGGTCTTCTTTGCAGCAGTTGCCACCGCAGTCCTGGAATCAACCGTGGTGTACGCAAGATAGCCGACGAACAGCACTGCGATTACCGCAGCTACAAGCAATGATTTCTTCCTCATCATACAGTCCCCCCGTTTTTTACTTTTTTATTTTCCATTTGTCGGTACGATACAGCGCATCCCGCAAAGAGATCTCTTCCTCTTTTCCTGCTCACCCCCTCCTCCTTTTCGGATAAAGATAGTGCACTGTACACAAAGCTACCACATGAATATACAAGTGTCAACTTGAATTTCTAACTTTAGGATTCATGATCATAGCGCATGTCAGAGGGCCTTATAATTTTCACTGCCACATTTTTTTCCCCCGATTTTCCGAAAACAAGGCGAAGAGAAAACACGCTTCCCACCCCTGCTTCCCGGGGCATCCTGAAAATCATTATGTGTGCCCCCCCGGGCTGCAGGGAGACGGAGCTCCCCGCAGGAAGGGAGATCTTTTCCGTCCTTATCATCTTTCCGTTCTTTGTATCATGCAGTTCCACGAGGGTCCCCGGAAGGTCCGTTTTTGCTCCGGTAAGGCTGTCGCTTCCCCTCCCCGCGTTTTCGATCTTCATAAAGACGGATACCACTCCCCGCATGACCGGAGAGGGTACGGCCTCCTGGCTCACGATACGTATCTGCGGCTCCCCGGAGGTGCATCCCACCCCCCCCAGCACCAGACAAAGAAGAAATACTGCCCTATGCCACTGCCTTCCCATCATTTCTGTCCTTACATAGTGATGATACTACCAGCTCTCCGGGGATTGTTCCTATGACCCCGGTCATAAAGAAGTCAGGATACGGGGAGCACCGTCGTAAGGGAGAAGGAGGGGTCAGCGTACTCATCACGCTTTTTCATGAGGAGCCATTCCTCCTTCTTTCCCTTCAGCCGCAGCAGCGTAAAGGACCCCTTCAGCCGTGAGCCGTTCAAGACGAACTCCAGTCTGCCCGAAGAGATACTTCCGCCGATAAGCGTAAAGGTCCCCCTGTCCCATATGGCTACCGCACCGGCCCCGTAGTGTCCTTCGGGGATCGTACCTTCGAAGGATCCATAGGAAACGGGATGGTCCTCCACCATAATGGCAAGTCTCTTGTCCGCAGGATTCAGGGAGGGGCCTTTGGGAACAGCCCATGACTTCAGGACACCCTCCATCTCGAGCCTGAAATCGAAATGGAGGCTCCGTGCATGGTGCTCATGGACGATAAAAACCGGCATATTCCAGAATACGTAACTACGTCCGAAAATGCAAACGGAGATATTTTGTTGCATAGTTTCGATTTGTGTTGACTTTTTCGCATAAACGTATTTTAATATGTTTATGCAAAAAGCACTGGAACTCTTCAAAATCCTCTCCGACACATCGCGGCTCAGGCTGCTCATGCTCCTCGAACAGAAGGAATTGTGCGTCTGCCAGATGATGGGCGTCCTTACCCTGTCCCAGCCGCTTGTCTCCCGTAATCTCTCCCTTCTCACCCGGTCCGGGTTTCTGGAGATGAGAAGAGAAGGGAAGCTCATGTTCTACCGTATCAAGCCCTCCCTGCCCCCTGCGCATCTCCTGGCCCTCTCCCTGGTGAGGAAACTGCTGGAGGGGGACAGTATCCTGCAGAATGACCGGGAATCCCTGCAGGACTGTAGCGAATTCCAGAAGCAGACAGGAAAATGCGATATGGAAACTTTCAAAGCGTTCATGGAATACAGGAAAAGAAAGAGGGGGGAAGAGCCCCTTCCAAAAACCGTTCGGGAAAGATCTTTATAAAAAAGGAGAATGGCATGTTCAGCTTACCAAGAAAAGGTACGCACAAGGCAGAATACAGGACACTTCCTCTCTTCCCCCTGCTTTTCATTGCCCTTTTGGGTACGGTGCTCAGTGCGGACGCCGGGGTTTCCAGGGCCGCAGAGGTACGGATGTCCCTTGAAGAGGCCTTGCATCGGGCACTGGAAGAAAACCATGAGCTGCGTGCAGCATGGAGCTCCCTCTCCGCACAGGGCGAAGAGATCGGCATCGCCCGGAGCGTTCTGCTGCCCAGACTGACTTTTGAAGAGAGATTCACGAGAACAAACAATCCCCCCCTCGTGTTCTCCACAAAGCTGAACCAGGAGCGGTTTTCCCAGGATGATTTTTCTCTCACTTCCCTGAACGCTCCGAAGGCCGTCACCGATTTTCAGACGTCCCTCTCCTTTGAGCAACTGCTCTTCGCACAAACGGCCCGCATCGGGCTTGCCATGGCGAAGGGGGAACATTCCGCGGAAAGCGAGGATTTCCTCAGAAAAAAGGAGGAAGTCGCCTTCAAAGTGATCCAGGCGTACCTGATGGTGCACACCGCACGGGAATACGCACAGATCGCGGAAAAGGCAGTGGAGGATGCCCGGGAGCACCTGCGTATCGCGGAACTGCGCTACAATGCGGGGCTGGGGCTCTACTCCGACACCTTGAGGGCCGCCACCGCCGTGACCGATGCTGAGCAGCGGAAGGTAAGCGCTCACAAAAACCTTGCCGTTGCAAAGAGGACGCTGGGGCTCCTCCTCGGCATGCCCGAAGAGGTGGACACGTCCGATGAGGACAGGGAAATACCCGTACGGGACCTCTCCTACTACACCGGCGCGTCCCTTTCCCGCAAAGATATCGTCTCGATGCAGCGGCGGCATGAGAAGGCACAACTCAGGGTGAAGCTTGCCGGGTCCGCATACCTCCCCACCATCGGGATCGGGGGCGGGTACCAGCTGAACGATCACAGAAAGCCCTTCGGGGCGGAGGGGGACAGCTGGCACGTCGGAGCGTTCCTGCGCTGGGACCTTTTCGACGGCCGAAAAAGAGAGCACGAGAGGGCAAAAGCACAGTTCGGGGTGCAGGAATCGGAAGAACATATGAAGGCCCTGAAGAATGCGGTCTCTCTCCACGTTTTCACTGCATACCTCGGTGTGAAAGAGGCAAGGAAAAATGCGGAACTGGCACGGGACGCCCTGAAGACCGCCGAGGAGGGCACAAGACTGGTCAGAATACGCTACGAGAACTCCCTGTCTCCCCTTGTGGATCTGCTGGATGCCCAGGTAAGCCTGGACCATGCACGGGCAAGCCTTGTGGCCCGTGACAATGAATACAGGACCGCGGCTGCGCGACTCAGCTACGAGAGCGGGACCCTTCTGAAAGATCTGAAAATAGAATAAAGGCAAATACAGCGACGGAGGATATTGATGATGCGTGAGCAGAGAGCAGAAAGAGACGTCCCGGCCGTCAGGCGGCACGTCATGCACAGCACTATTTTTCTAGCAGTCCTTCCCCTCTTCCTCCTGCACCTCACCGGCTGCCCGGACAAGGTAAAGCCGGGGAGCGCGGAGGTGAAGAGACAGTCAGTGACCGACATCACGGTTACCGAGGTGCAGCCAGTAGAAGTGGACGAGTATTACGAGACATCGGGGACAGTGAAGGCAAAAACCGTAAGCGCCGTTGCCGCACGGACCATGGGCACCGTCACTTCGCTGAAAGTACGCGAGGGAGAAAGGGTACGCGCAGGCCAGGTCCTGATGACGGTGGACGACCGGGACATCGCCCAAAGGGTGAAGGCGGCGGAAAAGTCCCTCGAGGCCGCACAACAGCAGAAGTCCCTCGCTGACATAACCTATCAACGCTACCGGAAACTGCATGACGAGAAGGCGATCTCCCTGCAGGAGATAGACCAGGTGGAGACACAGAAGAAAGTGGCGGACATCGAATACGAGAAGGCGAAGGCGCTGCTCGACGAGGCCCGGATCACCCGCGGATTCTCCCGGATCTTAGCCCCCGGCCCGGGCATAGTAATCGAAAAGAAGATCGATTTGGGAAGCATGGCCGTACCGGGAGCGCCCCTCCTGGTAGTGGAGGACACTTCGTCGTACCGGGTCGAAACTACCCCGGATGAGAGCATGTCCGGGAAGCTGCAGATCGGGATGCCTGTCGACATTACCATCGATTCCCTCGGCAGGACGCTGCGGGGCAGGGTAGTGGAAATCGTCCCCGCCATCGACGTGCAATCGAGGACGTTCCTCGCAAAAATAGAGGTAAAGGGAGACGGCCTGAGAACGGGACAGTACGCAAAGGTCAGGATCCCTTCAGGGAAGAAAAAAGCGCTTCTCGTCCCTGAAAAGGCAGTGGTGGAAAAGGGGCAGCTTACCGGTGTCTATACCGTGGGAGAGCAGGGAGTGATCGTCTACCGGCTGGTACGGCCCGGCAAAAACCATAACGGAATGGTGGAAATTCTGTCGGGCCTCAATCCGAAGGACAGAGTAATCACCGGAGGGATCGAACGGGCAGTGGATGGCGGCAGGGCGGCAGGGGTAACCGGCGGACAGACAAGCGCCGGCACGCATTGAGGAGAAAGACGTGGGAACAGCAGGCAAGATAGCAAAGGCATTCATCCAGTCGAAGCTCACCCCCCTCATCGTTATTGCTTCGCTCATCCTCGGCGCTTTTGCGGTGATCGTCACCCCCCGGGAGGAGGAGCCGCAGATCGTGGTGCCCATGATCGATGTGTTCGTCTCCTACCCCGGCGCCTCCGCAAAAGAGGTGGAAGAGCGGGTCACCAAGCCCATGGAGAAGCTCCTCTGGGAGATAAAGGGAGTTGAGTACGTCTACACCATTTCCAGGCCGGGCATGAGCATGGCTATCGTCCGGTTTTACGTCGGACAGGATATGGAACGGAGCCTGGTGAACCTGTACAACAAACTGAATTCCAATTTCGACAAAATACCGCCCGGGGTCTCCACCCCCCTTGTGCGCCCCAAGTCTATCGATGACGTTCCCATTCTGTCCTTTACTCTCTGGAGCGGCCGCTACACCGGGTATGATCTGAGGCGGGTGGCGGCGGAAGTGGCTGATGAATTGAAAAAAGACGACGATGTAGCGGAATTCACCCTCATCGGGGGGCAGAGACGGCAGGTACGGGTCGACCTGGAGCCCTCCCGCCTCAACGCCTACAGCATCACGCCCCTCCAGGTGAGCGAGATGCTCCGGAAAGCGAATTTCGTGCTCCCTTCGGGGGTCTTTTCCCGGAATAACAGGGAACTGCTCGTTGAGACCGGCGCCTTCCTCCGAAGCGCCCGTGAAGTGGGAGACATCGTGGTGGGGGTTTCCGGCGGGAGGCCCGTTTACCTCCGCGAAGTTGCCCATATTACTGATGGACCGGAAGAGCCTTCCCAGTATGTCTTCATGGGATTCGGCCCCGCAGCGGGCCGCGACGGAGAGGGGATCACCCTGCCGGCCGGCAGGGGCGGACAGTACGAGGCGGTAACCATCGCCATCGCCAAGAAGAAAGGCACCAATGCCACCCACATCGCGGAAAGAATGCTGAAGAAAATCGAGGCCATCAAGGGCCCTCTCATCCCTTCCGGCGTAGAAATCACTATCACCAGGAACTATGGGGACACAGCCAGGGAAAAATCGGATGAGCTCCTCGAACATATGCTCATCGCCGCCATCTCCGTCACCATCCTTATCGCCCTCGCCCTGGGCTGGAGAGAATCCATCGTGGTGGCGGTAGCGGTGCCGGTGACCCTCGCCCTTACCATCCTTGTCAACTACCTGTACGGATATACCCTGAACAGGGTCACTCTCTTCGCCCTCATCTTCTCCATCGGTATCCTTGTGGACGATGCCATCGTGGTGGTGGAGAATATCCACCGGCACTTCAAAATGGGGAAAGTGGATCCTGAAACAGCGGTACAGGCGGTGGACGAAGTGGGGAACCCCACCATTCTGGCTACCTTTACCGTTATCGCAGCCCTTCTGCCCATGGCCATGGTCTCGGGGCTGATGGGTCCCTATATGAGGCCCATTCCGGTGGGCGCCTCGGCGGCAATGATCCTTTCCCTCCTCATCGCCTTCATCATCAGTCCCTGGCTGAGCTACATCGTACTGAGGGGGACGAAGAGGGATAGCGCTGCGCAGGAGAAAAAAGAGGAGAGCAGGATCTTCGGCACCATGAACAGGCTCTATGAAAAGAACCTAAGGGGCCTTCTCGACAGCAGGGGCAAGAGACTCGCAGGTCTTCTTCTCGTCCTCGTGCTCATGGGCGGGGCCGTCATGCTGGTGCCCCTGAAGCTCGTCACCGTAAAGATGCTTCCCTTTGACAATAAAAGCGAGCTCCAGGTCATCATCGACACCCCGGAAGGGACCACGCTGGAGGAGACCGCCGCGCTGGCGAGGGAGATAGGAGAGTACCTGAAAACCGTACCTGAAGTAACCCATTACCAGTCCTATATCGGCACCTCGGCTCCCTTCAACTTCAACGGGCTGGTCCGGCACTACTTCATGAGGGCCGGGAGCAACTCTGCGGATATCCAGGTGAACTTCGTCTCCAAAGATGCGCGCACGGCCCAGAGCCACGACATCGCAAAGAGACTGCGTCCAGCGGTCAAGAGGATCGGAGACCGGTACCAGGCGCGAATCAAGGTGGTGGAAATCCCCCCCGGACCTCCCGTGCTGAGCACCCTGGTGGCCGAAGTGTACGGTCCCGATTTCACCAGGCAGGTGGGGATCGCCCGTCAGATACGGGACATCTTCGAGAAGACGGAGGGGGTCGTGGATGTGGACTGGTACGTGGAAGACGACCAGGAAAAGGTCCTTTTCGATGTGGACAGGGGAAAGGCCGCCTACCACGGCATCAGCAATGATACGGTGGCCCGGACGCTGCAGATGGCCCTGGGAGGCACGGGAGCAGGCCTGGCCCACTTTGAACGGGACAAGGAGCCGGTGGAGATCCACCTGCGCACCCCCCTGGCAGAAAGGGCGGGTATTACAGACCTGAAGGAGATCTCCCTTCCCTCGGGCACCGGGGCTCCCGTGCGCCTCAGCGATCTGGTGAAAATAAGGGAAAGCATGGAAGACAAGACCATCTATCGAAAAAACCTCAAAAGAGTGGTATACGTCACCGGGGATGTGGCGGGAACGGAGGAGAGCCCGGTCTATGTCATCCTGAAGATGAAAGAGATGATACGGAAGCTCAATATGCCGGAGGGCTACGAACTGATGCAATACTCCGCTGAACAGCCGTGGCTCGAGACCACCTATTCCATGAAGTGGGACGGCGAGTGGCACATCACCTACGAGGTCTTCAGGGACCTGGGTATCGCTTTCGGCGCGGTGCTGATCCTCATCTATATAATGGTAGTGGGCTGGTTCCGGTCCTTCATCATCCCCATCGTCATCATGGCTCCCATCCCCCTCTCCCTCGTCGGGATCCTTCCGGGACACGCGCTCATGGGGGCATTCTTCACCGCCACCTCGATGATCGGCTTCATCGCCGGTGCGGGAATAGTGGTAAGGAACTCCATCATCCTCGTGGATTTTATCGAACTGAAGCTCTCCGAGGGAATGGACCTGAAGGAGGCGGTGGTCCAGGCGGGCATCATACGCTTCAGGCCCATGCTCCTCACCGCAGCTGCGGTGGTGGTGGGGTCGTCGGTCATTCTCTTCGACCCCATCTTCCAGGGCATGGCCATCTCCCTGATGGCGGGAGAGGTGGCGGCAACCCTGCTGTCAAGGACGATGGTGCCGGTGCTCTATTATGCGTATAAAAAACGGGAAATAAACAGGTATCAGGTCAGTTGACCGGAACTCATGACCTGGATCAAAAGGAGGAAAAGATGTATTTCGTGCAGACGGATGCATGGTATCTCGAAAGGATCACCTGGCTTATTGCCGGGGCGTTCGCGCTGGGAAGCGCGGTACTCGCCTGGGCGCACAGCCCCTACTGGTTGATTTTAACGGGGCTGGTTGGTATAAACTTAATAGTCTTTGCAACCACGGGTTTCTGCCTCATGGCGAATATCCTTTATAAACTGGGTGCCCGGCCCCGGCTGCAGAGATAAGCAGAGAGGATTCCTCATTCCGAGATCAAACCCGGCTCGTTCCTGGGCGAGATGCTCATGGAGAGACAGGGGCTGACGTTTTAACCAGTACCACTCGCTATGCAGTAGTAATAAGGAGGTCCGAGTAATGAGCACCCACGAATGCATTTGTCTTGCCTGCGGCAACCACTTTGTGATGGCCGCATCCGCCCAGAGCGCCGTCGGGGAGGATCAGTGCCCCAAGTGCAGCAGCGGCAACGTACTGAGACTGAACCCTTCCTCGATGTTCGGCTTCCTGGGAGGCGGCTGAAGCCCCCGGGGATGTTAAAGTGACCAGGTAGGTCGCAACCCGGTAACAACAAACAGTAACCGCAGAAGAAAACGGCAGTGCGCGCGCCAAAACAGCCACTGCCGTTTTTGCCTCTCTGCTCCTCACAACGCACCCCTCCCTTTCCCGTGCATTCCGCCGCCTGTTCCTCACCCTGCAACAGTGATAGAATTTAGGTATGTGGGAGAAGATCAATGAGATCATCATACGGGGACTCTGGGGAACGGACCTTTCCGCCGCCGGAAAACCCAGGGCCATCCTCATCATGGCTCTGCGGCTGTTGTACGGAGCGGTGCGGGATATTTCCGAAGGGCAGCTTACCCTCCGGGCCATGGGCCTCGTCTATACCACACTCCTCTCCCTTGTCCCGCTCCTCGCCGTAAGCTTTTCCGTCCTGAAAGCCTTCGGGGTCCATAACCAGGTACGCCCCCTCCTCTATAACTTCCTGGCTCCCCTCGGAGAGAAAGGGAGCGAACTGACGGAGCGCATCATCATGTTCGTGGAAAAAATCGATGTGACGGTATTGGGGTACCTCGGCCTTGTAACGCTCCTCTACACGGTGGTATCCGTCATCCAGAAGATAGAGGGTGCATTCAACTATATATGGAAAATCAACAAATCGAGGAGTTTCATGAGAAGGTTCAGCGACTACCTCAGCGTTCTCCTCATCGGTCCCGTCCTTATCTTCTCCGCCCTCGGCGTCACCGCGTCGCTGCTCAGCACTTCCCTTCTGCAGAAGCTCTTCGCTCTGGAACCTTTCGGCACCCTCGTGTACATAGGAGGGAGGATCGTCCCCTACCTCATCATTTCCGCGGCCTTCACGTTCGTCTATCTGTTCATCCCGAACACGAAGGTGAAATTTGTTTCCGCCCTAGTGGGAGGGGCCGGCGCCGGAATCCTATGGGAGACGTCGGGATGGGCCTTTGCCTCCTTCATCGTGTCTTCAAAACAGTATTCCGCCATCTATTCCGGCTTCGCCATCATCCTCCTGTTCATGATCTGGATATACCTGAGCTGGCTCATCCTCCTGGTGGGCGCCAGTATCGCCTTCTACCACCAGTTCCCCCGGTCCCTCACCCCGCATAGGGGAAAGGGATTTCCGGATGTCCGGAGAAGGGAAAGACTCGCCTTCCTCGTCATGTACCTCGTGGGGTATAACCATTACTACAATGCCCCTCCCTGGACCCTGACAGGAATTACAGAAAAGACGGGATTCCCCGTGGAGTCCGTCTGGGAAGTGCTCGACGCCCTGGTGCAAAAGGGCCTGCTCGTCGAGACCTGTGACGATCCTCCCTTGTACCTCCCCAGGAGAGACAGCGAAACCGTCCTGCTGAAGGAGATCTATGCATCGGTCATACGGGAAGGGGACGGTGCCTTCCCTGCGGGGGAGGAGTGCCCCGAGGTCGACAGGGTTTCACAAAAAATAGACGACGCTGTCGATGCCGCCCTCGAGGGAATGACGTTGAAAAGCTTTATCCTCTCCTGCGGAAAGTAGGAGGGGATACCGCATCCGCGCTGTCCCCTCCCCGGAAGACAGCAAAAATGATATAATGGACAAAGAGTTATTCCATTATAAGGGGAACCGGAGATTCCATGAGAATATGTCCCTCCTATCTGTCGTTTATCCTGTATAACCCTATCCGGAAAGCGTTGACGGACAGGGAGAAGGTGCTGGACGAATCGGGAATCGCCGAATCTTCCGTTGTCCTCGAAGTCGGCGCCGGGAACGGCTTTCTGACGGAAGCCCTCGCCCGCCGGGCCAGGAAAGTGTATGCCGTCGAGCTTCAGGCGGGCATGGTACGAAAGCTCAGGAAGAGACTGAGAAAATTCGGCGATAAAGTTGTTATAATAATGGCGGATATCGCGCAGTATGCTCCCGAAGAGGGCTTCGCCGACACGGCGCTGCTGTACTTCAGCTTTCACGAGGTAGGCAACCAGGAAGAGGGAGCCGCCCGGATTGGAAAAGCGGTACGCAAAGGTGGTATACTGTCTATCTACGAGCCGGTTTTCGAAGTGGACAACGCCGCAATGCAGAAGAGCCTGGGACTCTTCGAACGGGCAGGCTTCCGGCGGGAGGCAGAGAGGCGGGGAAGGTTTGTTCACTTTGCGCGGATGATACGGCAGTAAGGAGCCGTACAGGGAAATACCGGGCACGGCTTATTCGTAGCACTACTTCAGGAGGGCGGTTAGCTCAGCTGGGAGAGCATCACGTTCGCAACGTGGGGGCCGGGGGTTCGAATCCCCTACCGTCCACCATCCTCTTTCCTTAACTATCAATACTTCAAAGAAAAAAATCCTTGTACTCCTCAAGATAGCGGGGCACCGCGATCTCCCTTTTTGACCTGATTGACAACGCATCCCACCAAAGTTCTCTCCGCACGATGGAAAAACAGCTGAAGAGCTCAGGGAGCTTTAAACGGTATCGGAAGAGCGATGCTCCCCTTTGCCTTATGCGGCATGAGAGCCCTCTTCTGTCCGGGACACAGCATACTCGCCCCGGTGCAAGCAGCAGGCTCCAACGTATTCTTCCAGTAAATCCATTTTCACTCCCCTGCCTGCCTTAAGAAGGCATACTTATCGAGGCATCCTCAATTACAGGCGGTGGCGGGACAGGAAACCATGTCAGACCGGAGTTTCGCCAATACGAGAGGGCAAGCCAGGCAAGGCATTGAATAAGAAGATGAAACAGGTGGTTTGGGATTTCTACCTATTTGCCCTGAAGGTCGAGCCCGAGAGATTTGAGTACAACAGATTGGCTTTCCGTTAGGCGGCACAACTGCCGATCTCGATTCCCTTGTCATAGCCGTTGAGCATTGCCCGCCGATAACTCAGCTTCACCAGCAGAAGGGCAATCATGCAGGTCAGCGCATGCACCCATATCTTGCTGTCCGTCCAGTGAACCGCAGAGTCCATCTTCACAAACAGATCCGATTGGGTAATCCGGAAGGTATTCTCTATTTTGGCCCTGTCGTGGTAGAGCCTGATGATCGACACGCTGTCGATGAGGCCGCCCGAGCAGGTGCCCGCCCCGCTGCAGGACAGGGCTGTCTGCGGGGAGAGATCAAGAGTCGCTCCGGGAGTGTTGCCCGAAATGAGGGTGGCAGACTCAAGGGCCGCGGCTGTTGCAAAGGCCCAGCAGCTTCCGCAGGCGCCCTGGTCTTTGACCGGGGTGACGTAGTTGCCTGCCGCATAGTCCCGCCAGTCCACGGCGAGGGGCAGGTTGGCGGCAGCCGCATTGAGGGTCTTTTCCTGTCCGGTAATAACCGCAATGCTCTTTTCGAGCTTGTCCTTCTTTTCCTGTGAGGAGAGCTTCGAAACGGACGTCTCCTTCGCCTCCCATTTCGCGTTCTTGTCCTTTATGGAGGTGGTGATGTCCTCCAGCTCTTTGTTCTGCTCTTTGTCTTTTTCGGCATAGGAGGGAAGCGGCAGAATAATGAAGCAACAGAAGAGGCAAGCAAGAAGAAAAGAACTTCTGAAGGACCCCCGTGGAAGCATAGTACCCCCTCTCGTCTATATGGTATCAGCCGCTACGGCCGTTGAGGGCCGAAACGGAGCGAGTCTCCCCAGGAGCGCAGTCCTCCAAAAAATAACAAACAGGAGGCGGTTTGCTTCTTTGTAGAAGTGTGTAATGAATTGAAAATAGCACGCGCTACTTTGGCTGTCAAGAGTTTTTTTATCAACTGATTGCTGAACAATTGGCGTTTTGGCGTGCAATTCTTTGAAATATAATTCTATTTAACTTTTTTGCACGGAAGCGTATTCCTTCGGCTCGCTTCGGATCGGATGACCTCAAGTATTTGTAGCGTCTACCCGGCTCAGATCAGGCTGGAGGAGCGATACAGAAACGTGGGGGCCTGCCCCGGCAGGCGAAGATGTCTCCACACAAGCGCCAACGGGAGAGGCAGCACCTATTTCCTCCGGTTCAAGGGCAAGATAAAGGCCGAAGCAGCCCTCAGGGGTGATCCCGAAAGATAAGGCCTCCCGGGTCAGTATGCAGACGGTATATGCCAGATCCTCCAGCTTCTCCCATACCTGCCCGGTCGTACGCTCTTCGACATCGTACAGTTCGAGAATGTCCACTATTTCATCAATGTCCCCGGTATTGTAGCTCTCAAGAAGTATCTTTCCCGGGGAGAGGTACGATCCGTTGTCCTTTTTTCTCTTCGCATTCCTGATCTGGTACCTCAACCGCTCCAGGCAAAGTCCGTATATCTTCGCTTCTTCCATATGCCTTCCTCCCACTCTCTTTTTCAAACGTGCAGTACGGTACAAAAGCAATCCGCATGCCAGGAGAAAAGGCTATCGGGGAGCAGAACGCCGCGGAACTGTCTCCGCCTCCGGTCACCCACCGCAAATGGCCGATAGACGTGCTTCCGGAGAACAGGGAAGGGATAACGCCAAAACACCGTCATGCCGGATGCACCTCCCCGGCACGGCATAGCTGTTGATCAGTTTCTTATCATCATGTATAGTATTTATACAATTCATCATGGAAAAGGTGGCCCTGCTGACAAAAGACGACTCGCTGAGGGAAGAGTTCTCCTCCCTTCTGCCGAAGGAGTATTCTCTCACGACAAAGCAGCCCTCTTCTGCCGGCGCAATTATTTTTTTCGATATTGATACGTTGAAACCGGTCCTCATACGGGAATTGACCGAAAAGCACCTTGTCATCGCAGTCACCCGGCAGAAGAGGACGGAGCCCGTCATAGAGGCCACCATCTTCGGCTCTTACGAGGTCATCCATCGGCCTGTGGCCGCCGGCACTGTCACCCGCATCGTGCAGGAAGTGTCCGATCTGCGTAAAGAGATAAAGGACTTTATCATGCTTGCGGGTCTCCCGCCCGCCCCCACCTGCGCCATTGTGGGGCATTCCCCCCTTATCATGGATATCTGCAAGAAACTGGCCCGTCTGTCGCAGGTCGAAGTCCCGGTCCTGGTTACCGGGGAGACGGGCACCGGCAAGGAGCTGATCGCCGAATCCATCGCGCAGCTTTCGTCGCGTTTCGGCAAACCCTTCGTGGTCGTCAACTGCGCCGCAGTCCCCGAAACACTTCTTGAAGCAGAGCTTTTCGGCTTTGAAAAAGGCTCCTTCACCGGCGCCGTCTCCTCAAAAGAGGGCATGCTGAAAATCGCCGATGAAGGGTGCGTCTTCTTCGATGAGGTGGGCGAGCTCCCCCTCTCCCTGCAGGGGAAGCTCCTGCGCTTTCTCCAGACCCAGACCTTCTACCCCCTGGGGAGCACCCGTGAGATGCAGGTGAATGTAAGAACCCTCTCCGCCACAAACCGGGACCTGACAGGCATGGTCAAAGAGGGCAAGTTCAGGGAGGATCTGTACCACCGCCTGAGGGTCAGCTCGCTCCATATCCCGCCCCTGCGCGAGCGGAAAGAGGACATTCCGCCGCTTATCCATTTTTTCGTCGACCGCTACCGTCATACGGCACAACAATCCGTAAAGGGCATTACAAAAGCGTTCCTGAACAAAATGATTTCCCATGACTGGCCGGGAAACATACGTGAGCTCGAAAATACTATCCGTTCGGCGATCGCCCTCACGAAAACCCCTTATCTCACCACTCATGAACTGAAGGACCTCGGCAGCCGCACCCCCTTTGCCCGGACAGCGAGCGCCTCCGAAACGCTTGCATCGGTGCTGGTCCCCCTTTTGAAAGGATCTCTTGAGAAAAAGGACAGGAATATCTACGATACGATTCATACTGCTGTCGACAGAGCGGTCTTCGAGTATATTCTGTCCTATACGAAGGAGAACCAGTCCGAAGCCGCACGCCTCCTGGGTATCAACCGGCTGACTCTCCGCAAGAAGCTGAAGTATTGAGTTCCCCTTTCAGCAGAGCAGCGTCCGTTTTCTTCATGAATCTCTTCTGTTATAATGGTGCAGCGCAAGAAACGGATCAATTCTCTCGAACAGGTCGCCGTGGAAGAGGAGAACAGCAGAAATAGCCCTGCAGAAAGCGGGATGCATGCCTCCCGGGAGAGGCATGACCCGGGAGAGGCAGCGTTGTCCCCGCATCATCCCGGGATCGACCGCGGTGCCGTTTTCTCCGGAGAGGTATATAAGAGCCTCGTAGAGTTCTCCTCCGACATCATGTATCTCTCCGACAATGAGGGCAACCACCTCTATATGAACCAGGCCGGGTACCGGGCACTGGAAACATCCCCCGAAGAGGTCATCGGAAAGCCGTGGCTTACATGGGTTCATCCCGATGACAGAACGAAAGCCACAACAAAACTCCATGAGATGATGCACCAGGGCGGAGACGTCTTTGATCTCGAGTGCAGGTACGTCTCCACCGGCGGCAAAGAAATCCACCTGCTCCACACTGTCCACGTGCTCCGCACCCCTGCGGGAGCGCCCCGCGGAACCCAGGGAACCGCCAGGGACATTACCGGGAGTATCATTGCGGAAAAGGAACTGCAGGAAAGCGAAGAGAAGTTTGTCTCCCTGGTGCAGACCGCCAGCGATGCCATCATCTGCATCGATACCCGGAGCACGATTACTTTCTGGAACAGGTCCGCAGAATCCATTTTCGGGTATACGGCGCAGGAGGCGATCGGCAGCGACCTCTCCATCATCATTCCGGAACGGTTCAGACAGGCCCACCGTCTCGGAATGGACAGGTTCTCGGCCACAGAAACATCGAAGGTGAATGGAAAAACAATAGAACTGACCGGACTGAGAAAAAGTGGAGAGGAATTTCCCCTGGAGCTTTCGATTGCCGTATGGACGACAAGAACCGGCTCCTTCGTCACCGGTATCATCCGGGACATCACGGAACGAAAGAAAATGGAAGCGCAGATCCTCCGCTCCATGGAAGATTGGGAGGATACCTTTGATACGATAACCGATATGATCACCATTCACGATAAGGATTTCAATATCATACGCGCCAACAAGGCGGCCCGGAAAGTGTTGTCGTTACCCTTTTTAAGAGAGGGAAAGTTGAAATGCTTCCAGTATTATCACGGTGAAGACTCCCCGCCTCCGGAATGTCCGAACTGCCGCTGCCTCGAAACGGGAATGCATGATACCTTTGAAGTGTTCGAGCCCCACCTGAACATGCATATTGAAATACAGGTCATTCCGCGGCGCGACAGCAACAACCAGCTGATAGGGCTGGTCCATGTCGCCAGGGATATTTCCGACCGCAAAAGGTTGGAAGAGGAACTGTATCGGGCGCAGCAGGCCGAAAGGGAAAAGAAACAGGAACTGGAAAAAGCTTACGAGAATCTCACCTCCCTCTTTCACGCCATAGAAGTCGCAAAGAACGAATGGGAAAGCACCATGGACTGCATCGATGATATGGTGCTGCTCATTGACCACGAGGGAAGGATTCAGCGGTGCAACAAGGCAGTGGGGGCCCTGTCGGGGAAAAGCTATCAGGAGCTGGTCGGGAGCGATTGGAAAGCGCTGCTTGCCGAAAACGGGATCGCCCCCCCCCGGAGGACATGATCCCTCCATTGAACGGACCTTCCCTCTCTACCAGCAAGCTACCGGGAGATGGTTCTCCTGCACGATATACCCGCACCAGGAGGCACAGAGCAGCAGAAGCCCCCATTTTGTCGTCACCATCAGCGATACCTCCGAACTGAAGACCCTTACGGAGTCACTCGAAATAACAAACCAGGCCATCGACAAGGAACGGCAGGAACTCCAGTATGCCCTGGATGAAATCTCCTTCCTCCTGCAGGAAGTGGAGAAGGAGGAGGACCTGACACTCAGGTTCAGGAATGAGGAAATATCTACATCGGGGCCCGTTTACCATATTGCCGATCACTTCAACAGGATGATGGATAAGCTTGAACATCAGCATAAGGAGCTCGAAAAGGCATACGGTGATCTGAAAGCGGCGCAATCGAAGATACTGCAACAGGAAAAGATGGCGTCCATCGGGCAGCTTGCGGCGGGAATCGCCCATGAGATCAATAACCCGATGGGGTTCGTTATCAGCAATCTCGGAACTCTTCAGAAATATTCCAGGCGACTTTCCGAATTCATCGACCTCCAGGCGCGCGCCCTTCGGGAAGCGGAGGTGCACCCCGCCCTGCGCGATACCCTGGATACAACGGAAAGGAGTCTTAAAATCGCATACATAAAGGGTGACATCGAAAATCTGATCAAAGAGTCCCTGGAGGGTGCGGACAGAGTAAAGAAAATAGTACAGGACCTGAAGAGATTCTCCCGGGTCGACGAGACCGATTTCTCTCCCTCCGACATCAATGCGGGCTTGGAAAGCACCATCAATATTGTATGGAATGAATTGAAGTATAAGGCCACTCTGCAGAAAGAGTACGGGAATATCCCCTTGACCTACTGTAACCAGGGCCAACTGAACCAGGTATTCATGAATATACTGATCAATGCCGCCCATGCGATAAAGGAACAGGGGGTGATAGCGGTCAAGACCTGGCACCGGGACGACCATGTTTACATTTCCATCTCCGACAACGGCTGCGGGATACCCGAAAAGGACCTTGGCAGAATATTCGAACCGTTCTTTACCTCGAAAGACGTAGGCAAGGGGACGGGGCTCGGATTGAGCATCGCCTACGACATCATAAAAAAACACCACGGAGAGATCGACGTGGAAAGCACGGTAGGACAGGGGACTACCTTCACCATCAAGATCCCGGTGCGGTAACGCCCTCTACGGCACCCCGGTCAGCAGACACACCCTAGCGTATCGCACTGAAGATCTGAACCCTGCTGTTGTCCCGGTCCGCGATGAAGACCTCTCCACTGGAGTTGACGCATAGCTGCGAAGGAAACCGCAGGAGCCCCTCCTTCCATCCCGCATTCAGGGGATGCCCCTGAAATGACCCGTCCTTTCCCAGAATTGCCAGCCTGCCGGCATTCTGATCAGTTACGAAAAAGACGCCTTTGTCGTCGATAAACAGGTTTGAGGGAAACGTCAGGTATTCGCTCAGGCTCTTCGTAAAGGGGGAAAACTCTTTTGCATCTTTCGATGCGAAAAAGATCGTAGCGGTGCTGCTGTCCAGCACATAGACGGTCCCCTGCGCATCAACCGCAAGGTCGGAGAAAGTCTCGTACCCTTCGGGCAGTTCGATATGCCTCCTGTATCTGCCCGATGAGTCCACTATCAGGACACGCATGGAGAATATATCCAGGATGTAAGCAGTCCCGTCGGCATCTACCCTGAAATTCCGGGGAATGAGGGATACGGGAGCGGGGAGTCCTTCCGGAGCAAGATACCCGACAAAAGCCCCTCCGGCGTTCAGTTTCACAATACGGCGCTGCTTGCCGTCAAGGACGAAGATGTCCCCCCGGGCATTCACCTGGACACGCAGAGGAGCTGCCAGCTGGGGCACGGCGATCTCATCGCCTCCTTTCAGTGCCCCGTCCTGAAAAGTAAAGCGGAGCAGGCGGTCTCTTCCGGTATCGGCAATGACGAGGAGGGACGTATCGTTGCAGGCGACACCTTCGGGCTGCTTCAGGGCGCCGCCCTTGTTGTCGGCATATATCGATATTCTGTACAGCAGCTTGATCGACTCCCCCGCAAAAGCCCCGGTGGAAAAAGAGAGTAGCATTGCCGGAATAAGTATCTTCATGAAAATGTTCACCATTGTATCACCTCTTGTATTTCGTATGGCACTGGGTACACATTTCGCTGATCGGCGTATAATGCAGCATATTTTTGTTCTCCGTGCCGTGAGAGCGGTGACAGCTCAGGCAGTTTACCGTAAGGTTCTTGTTTCTCGGATCGGTAATCTTTTCACCGAGGGGGTGCGTTGAATGTTTCTGCCAGTCATGACAGCCTCCGCAAAGATCGACCACGGTCTTTTTCCGCATCAGATACACATTCTCGGAAGCGTGCGGAGCATGGCATGCAGTACACTGTCCCCTCCTGATAGGGGAGTGCTTCGTCATCGATATTTCCTGTCTCGCGATGGAATCGGCATGGCAGGAGCCGCACACCTGGCGCATCGGCCCCTTGAGAAGCCCCTTTTCCGCCGAAGCGTGCGGTGTATGACAATTCAGGCACCCCTGCTTGCTGACCAGGGGCCAATGCAGGCGCTTCGTGCTGAATATGTCATTGATCATACCGCTGTGACATGCCTTGCATAACTCAAAGCCAGCCCGCTTGACCTTGAAAGGAGTGGCGGACGTCGGTTCTTCGTGACACTGGTTGCACATTTTACTGGCAAGGGGCTTGTGTACTGTCGCATAAAGGATTCCGCCCCTGTCCGACCCGTGGGGGTTATGGCACGTCGTGCACCGCGCCTTTGCCACCGGGTAGTTCATATGCTGCTTGGAGAAAGCCGGCTTATCCGTCTTATGGCAGTTCACACAGAGGGAGGGGACGTCAGTCTTCAGCAGAAAGCGGCTTGAGGAGGAAGCATGCGGATTATGACAAGTAAGGCATCCCTTTTCCACAGGATGATGCTTGAACTTTACCTTCGTCAGCGCATCGCCCATATCCTTATGGCATCCGTAACAGAGGGCGTTGCCCTCTTTCAGGAGATTGTTTTTATTCGGAGCCGCATGGGGATCGTGGCATTGTATGCATTTGCCTTCGACCACAACCTTGTGGGTGCTCTTCGCCTTTTCAGGGACAATGCCGGGATGGCATTTTGAACAGATAATTCCGGCATTGGCAGCCAGCAGTTTTCCGTGGGACGAGGTATGGGGATTATGGCATCCCGAACACTCTCCCGTCTTTACCGGTGTGTGGACAAAAGGGCTTTTCACCTTATCGATGAAGGTCACATGGCAGTTCATGCATACCTTTCCTTTTGCTCCCGGCTTCAACCTGAATTTTTCTTCCGCATATGCCCTGGTACTTATCAGGAAAAGACCGGTCACGAGAAGCAGCAGGGCAATGATACCGCGCGTACGCATGTCGTCTCCTTTCATCTCTTTTCCACCACGTGGCAATCCCCGCACGATTGTGCCGCAAAGGGAGGATGGAGGGTTTCCTTGAACAGCTTGGGATCTTTCGAGGCATGAGGAGTATGGCAATTCATGCACTCCATCGATGCAGGATCAATCGCGACGTGGGATTTACTGAAAGCCGCTCCTTTCAGGTCGTGGCACTCACTGCACAATTCCTTCTGGGGCTTGCCCTGCAGAAAAGCCTCCGCAGAAAAATGAGGCTGATGACACCGCAGGCAATCACGGGCGGCGGGCGGATGCGCCTTCTCCTTTTCCATCTTTGTCTTGAGGTCCTTATGGCAGCTCAGGCATAAATCGGCCCCTTCGGCCAGCAGCAGCTTACCCATTTTCGATTGGTGCGGGCTGTGGCATTTCGAGCACTCTCCCGCGACGACGGGCTGGTGGCTGCTTTTTCCGCTGCTTACTCCCTTGCCGACAGCCGAATGGCAGGACAGACACAGTTTATTCTGTTTCTCTGTGGTCATCCCGGTGAAACTGCTTCCATGGGCATCATGACAGGTGAGACACATCCCCTCCTTGAAGGGGACATGGTTGACTCCTCCCGCGACTTCCTTCATGAGGTTTCCATGACACCGGGCGCACAGTTTCGCCCCTTCTTCTTTGAGCAGTCTCCCCTTCTCCGTTGCGTGCACGTTGTGGCATACCGTACAGAGGGCATCCTTCACCGGCTTGTGGGTATGCGCTTTCGCAAACCGTGTCTCCGCGTCGGCATGGCACTTGAAGCAGACTTTGTCCATTCTTTCCCGCAACATGCCCCCGTAATTTGAGCCGTGAGCGTTATGGCAGGAACTGCACATCTGCTGCGCAAAAGGGACATGCGTGTGCTTGCTCTTCAGATTCTCTTTCAGTGCTGCATGACAGGTGTAACAGAGCTCCCCGTCCTTCTTCAGCAGAAGCTGAGGATTTTTGGCGGCATGGGGGGCATGACAGGAACTGCAGCCCTTTCCCTTTGTAACCGCACCATGGGAGACCACCACTTTTTCCGCTTTGTCGCTGTGGCATCCCTGGCAGAGTTGATTCCCCTCCCGTACGAGCAGCCTGCGGTTCTCAGACGTATGGGGATTATGGCAGGAAAGGCACATTCCCCCGGTAAAAGGACCGTGCTCGACGGTCCCCCCGCCTTTCAGCGCTGTGCTATCATGGCATGCGGAGCAGAGCTCTCCCCCCTTCCGTACGGTATCGAAGGGCTTCTTTGAGGAAGCGGGGGCATGGCACATTTCGCACCCTGCCGATGCAACGGGACTATGCACACTTCCTTTGAGGAGCTTCGCCTGCTCTGAAGAATGGGGATTATGACAGACAGTGCATGGTTTCGTTTCCACCGGGTACTCGCCATGGGCCTTTTTAAAAGAGGCATTCCCCTTATCGTGGCAGGAGAGACAGAGGGATGCCTCGGGTTTTGTGAGGAGATTGCTTTCAGCGGACGAGTGAGAGAGGTGGCATGTCCTGCACCCCTCCTTCTTCATAACGGCATGGACCGTTTTCTTTTCGAAGCCCTCTTTTTTATGACACTGATAACAGACGGCACTGCCCTCGGCGCTCAGGAGATGACTCGACTGCGATGCATGGGGATTGTGGCAGGCGGTGCACTTACCCGATTTCAGAGCGGTATGCATCTTCGCCTTGCCCATGCCGACCTTTTCCTTGTTATGGCAGGTGTAGCAGATTTCATTACCATCCTTCTTCAGGATCAGCTTCGGAACAATGCCGTGACGTATATGACACTCCTCGCACTTTCTTTCCTTCACCACGGTATGCACTGTCTTCATTCCCAAATACTTTTCGGTGAATTTCACATGGCAGTCCAGGCACTCTTTCCGGGCAAACTTTCTCTCCGCCAGAGCGACTTCGATCATGGCGTAGAACAGCAGTCCGCACAGCAGCAGGACCGCTCCCATCTGGATACCCCTTCGTTTATTCCGTACGCTTCTCATGTCTTCTCCCCGTGTGTTCGCTTCCGCATCCTTATTGCACAAAATATCTTTTCACGACAGAGGACTTCAGCAGCTTTTCCGCCCACTCCTCCATGACCCCTTTGAGCTTTTCATCAAAGAGCTTTTTATAAATACTGCTTCTCACTGCCGCGAGAGGTTCCGGCTTCGGAGGAACAACCTGCTGGACTAAAAGTGCATACGCGTGCCCCTCATTGCTTTCATGCAGTCTTACCTCTCCCGGCTGTACCCCTTCAACGGACTTGCGCACCGCATCAGGCAGGCTGCTCACCGTAAGGAGCCTCCCATCGAAGGAGAGGAGGTCCCCTGCATCCTTCTCCGCCTGCCCCTCCGCATTGGACATGAGCCAGCCGAAATCCGTACCCTTTCTCAGTTTTTCAATGGCACTCTCCGCGTACTCCCTCTTTACAAACGAGAGCCCTCTTATTTTCAGCATCGCGGGGGAGGAAAATTCCTTTATATTCTCCCGGTAATATTTCTCGATCTCTTCATCATTCACCTTTATATCGGGAAGCACCACCTTTTGCACGAACAGCCCGAAGATGACCGAATCCCTGTATTCCCTGACCGCCCTTTTGTACTCCCCGGTTTTATCGATGCCCTCCCTGAGGGCCTCCCTCATGAAGAGCCTTTTTTCCAGCAGGGCCTCGAGGGTCGGAACCTTTATCTCATTCACCCTTTTCCCCTCGACAGCCAGTTTCACTCCATGATAGAAATTTTTCGTAAGGGCCTCCGTCAATTCCCCTACCGTAATCGGCTTCCCGCCCTTTATCGTCGCAACCGTCCTCTTGTCCTTTGAGAGCTTCTGAACGGCGACACTTTTTGCTTCGTAATTCAGCCCCGAAAGAAGCTTCCAGTTCACCTTCGCGTTCTTCTTGAACAGCGAATTTGCATACTCCTTCAGCACCTTCGTCTTTTTGCGGCCAAGGACCTCCTGGTAAGCTCCTTCCCGTGCTTCAGGATCCTCGGGATATCCGGTTTCCAGGAGTTTGAAGAGGGTATAGCCCCACAGTCCCTTTCCCGTTTCGATTTTTATCACAGGGCTCACGGCGCCGGGTTCCATCTTTTCCGCCGCTTCCGCAATCTGGGGCAGGAGGTCCTTCGGCTTCACAAACGCCCCCTGCTCCCCTCCCTTCGCCGTCTTGTCCGCCAGTACGGCATCGACCATCTCTTCGAAGCTCTTTCCCGCCTTGATCGTCTCAGCCATCCTCTGCGCATCCTCTTCCTCCTCGAAGAGCACGGAACGGATCTTCCACTCCTTTACCATTTCCCTGTATACCTTTTCCACCTCATCCTTGTCCGGCTCCAGGCTCTTCAACCGGGTCGCGAGCAACTGCTCCCGAAGGGCCTTTTTGGAATAGACGTCCACCATTTCCTTTACTTCAGGCAATTCGTCGAACCCCATACGCGATGCTTCCTGCAGGATAAGCTTTATGTTCACCAGACGCTTCAGAAGTTCGGAGTAGTCAATTTTGGCCGCATGTCCTTTCTCCGCCCTCTCCTCATGGGAGGATGCGAGCACCTCGGCAAGATCCTTCAGCCTGATGGGTTCACCATTGACCGTTGCCATGGGGAATTCAGCGAAGAGAGGGGAATGGAGGGAAGCTTTCAATGTAATCAGGGCTGTATCGGGCAGGGCAGTTTCCCCCTCCTTTTGCCCACTCCCCCCGGGATGAAGAGGGGTATTCTTGTCGAATGCTTCAGCAGGAACAGTCACAAGCAGAAAAAGAAGCAGGATACCTCTCAGTACAAAACGGATCTGGTTCATTCTTCCTCCGTCACAAGGCAAAGTAGGCATCATGCAATGCTGAAGCACAAGGCCATCCACAAATATGCAACTACTATGCCAACGGGCTCGAAGATCCAAAACACAAAACATCCAGAATGTTATACGTCTCTGTTTCTCTTTCAGAATACGGTATTTGGCCAAATCGCCATTTTTCCCTGGGACTTTTCCCGTTTACCGCAGCCTTTTTTGCTATTTCGCCATTCCTGTGAGGTGGGAGGTAATATTCAGAAAGAAGAAGGGGTGTCCTTCCGACAGAGGGAACTATGCTTTAACGAGGAGAGGACAAAGGAGAAATGCCCGTGGGCAAAGAGCGCTCTTGTTTCCTCCTCATCTCGACAGGCCTTCCACGGTCGCACCGGCCATTCCGGAGGCCAGTTCATGAGCAGTCCGCACCTTCTTCCAGTCAAACAGGAAGACGCCCTCGTCCCCGTCGTTGTAGCTGTGAAAGGCACCGATCGTTTTCAGACTCTGCTTCTCGATGAGGAGGACGGAATACTTTACCCGGGGTGCCCCGGACGATCCGGCATAATCCTGGTATTCTGTACATTTTCCGGCAAGGATCAGATCGGCACCGAGGAGATCGAAAATAACCTCGGAATCCGCAAGTGACAAGCCGGCAGTCATGACCACCCGCATGTTGATCAATTTCTGGCGCACAACACCCGGCTCAATAACTTCGAACGACCTCACCGAGCGCAGATGCCTCACGAAATGCAGCATCATAATCTCTCCCGCATTTTTTCTCTCACTCTCATTGGAGAAGGGAATGACGGCAATGGAGTATTTTCTCCCCGAACGGGGGAGGGGGGAATAATAGGATATCTTGGGACGGAACCGTCCCGTGCCATAGGCAGCCCTCTCCCCGCCTGTGTTCTCTTTCCCGGCGGGGGAAGGGGCGTCTTCACGTCCATCCCTTCCGGTACGTGCCTTTCCCCCGGCGAGAAACCGCTCCAGGGAAACGACAAGTGACCGGACGGCGTGGCTCTGCAGGCGCTGAGGGTCTTCGATCAACCCGAGACCGAGCAACCCCTGCCGCGCATCGCCGGCCGCCCCAAGCCCCGTCATCCACAGGACGGACGGGTTGTCACCTGTGGAAATAAGGCGGGAGAAAAGCGAAATCTTCGGGGGAGCATATTCGTCATACCATTCCAGGGAAGTGACCAGGACCGCATCAACCCCGACC
The DNA here is from genome assembly GCA_002634385.1 of Nitrospira sp. Taxonomy (GTDB): domain Bacteria; phylum Nitrospirota; class Thermodesulfovibrionia; order Thermodesulfovibrionales; family Dissulfurispiraceae; genus Nitrobium; species Nitrobium versatile. The sequence continues at coordinate 110,794 of NSJL01000010.1, read as the reverse complement.
TCCTGTTCGAACGCCGATGCAGCGATCGGGTCGAGTCCTCCCATATGGCGTATCCGGCGCTGAGCCAGAAAGTTTTCCAGAACTGTCTCGTCAAGGAGAGGAATTCCCCGTGCCCGCAACTCTTCCATCAGCACCTTTCTGATCTCCTTGAGAGGAGCCGCCTTTCCGGTGAGATTCTCAACGGGAAGCACGGCAATGCGCATTCCCCCGGCCGGCTGATACAGGGCGCCCTTGTCTCCTTCCAGAGTGGTACACCCCGAAAGGAAAAAGAGAACGGCGCAGAAAAACGCGCAAACTTTACTTGAAAAGCTTATCGAGGAGTTCATTCACCGCTTTCTCCGTGATATCGTTCATCGGCTCGCCTCCTCCCCCGAGGAGGCGGTCCTTCATCCGGATACCCCCTTTCGTAGTGGAAGCAGCCCATACGACCTTTCCTGTCTGCGTCTCGATCATCTGCAGACTTACGGAAATCACATTGGCGGCAGTCGTTCCCGACCGGATCTCCCCGTACTCCCGGACAGTGCCGGTAATGACCGCATTGGCCTTGATGATGCCCGCCAGTTTCAGAACATCCTCTATGGAAGGAGCCGCAGGATTGACAATGCCTGCACGGGTGATTCCCCGGGCAACCTCACCGGGAGGAATAACATACACACCCCCGGTAGCGAGGAGCATGGGCATAAAGACATCCCTCACCCTCTCCGACGCCATCTGGTCCCTTGACAGATTCGCAAAAGGCATGACGGCGACAGCCTGTATCGCCCCGAAATCCATGTTCGTATCACGGTAGCTATCGGTATGGGCGGTGCAGGCAGCGAGCATGAAAATATTCAACAAGAGGAAAATCCACCGCATTGCTGCAGTTCTCTTCCTGCCCTCCCTCTCCTTCCCTGTGCTCTCTTGTCTTTTGCCGGGCATAGTGCTCTGCCTCCTCCTGTCACTTTAAAATAACACATTAAGATTCGTATTGAAATTCCTTGAACGCGACATCTGTGTCGAGGACTCGCTCTTCACTATCTGGTACGAGAGATTCAGAAAGATACTTTTACTTATATTCCAGCGGAGAGTGGGACTGATCGAGGTATCCTTCCCGTTGTTTTCCGACTTCAGGGATTCATTGTAGAAAAAGTTGAACTGCAGGGCACCGTCCGGGAAGGGTGCCCACGTCGTCCCGTAATTATGGATGACCTTGTCCTCCATGTCTTTCTCCGAGATGATGGAAAGAGAGGTGAAAAGGGACACGGCTTTGAAAGGATTATAGGACAAACTCAGATCGCCTTTCTTCGTGTAGGTGGTGGTCTCTTCCACTCCTCCCCCCGATTGTTTTGTTACGGTATCAGAATAGTTGAAATTAATATTCATCGTCTTGTGCGGGATAATCTGTGCGCCTACATTCATTATCGTGCTGTCACTCTTCTGCCCGGTCTCCGAGGTCGAGAAGTTCAGCCCTCCCGAGAGGTTGATAGTGATTCCCGGGTATAACTCGATCAGGTTAGTGAGGAAGAGAGAGTGCGTGTCGCTTTTTCCTTCCTCCTTTTCCTCATTCCGTCCGCTGAAGACAAGACTATGGTTCAATGTCCTCATAGGGACTGCCCTCAGCAGGGCGCTGTAGACATAGGCGACCTTTCTGCCGGAGGACTCTTTCCCGTCTTCGCGTGCAATCCTCGCACCTCCCGAAAAAAACCGGTTGAACCGATGATCGACAGAAAGGCCGTTGGAAAGGATATAACGCGAGGCGGCAGGCAAATCCGTCCTTGTATACCAGTAATAAAAATCGTAAAAGACCGCGGGGGAGTCCAGAAGACGCGCCCTGACATTCATATCGTACGTCTGGGAGATCTGGACGGTCTTTCCCCGTACCGTATCGGCCGGTTTGCTGATGAACGCCTGAAGCTCGGTTACCAGGATGTTATATACATCGGACACTCCGGGCGCCACGACAGGAGGGGTGAGAGGTTTTGTCACCACTTTTATAAAGCGTGTGCTCACCGTGGGAAAGGTTATCGCGAATCGCCTGTCGAAGAGAGAGAAGGGGAACGAGGAGGCACTTTGCCAGAGAGTCCAGTGTTTCCTGTCGGTCGTGTCCGAGCTTATGTATACTTCCCATGAGAACAGGCTGGCGATGGTGCTGATATCCTGGTTTACAAAAACATGCAAAGTATTCACTTCCGTCTCGGCACCGAGATCCAGTCCGACGTTCCGGGTCCTCGTATCACCGGTCAGGGTCAGGCCTATGTTGATACCGCTTATCGCAGGCAGCAGGGTATCATCACTGGGGGTATCAGGAGGAGTATCGATTCCCGAAAGGGAAGCGAGAGGGAAGATCTGAAACAGCACTTCCCCCGTCCCCGTATTGGAGGTTATTGTCTGTCGCTGCGTAATGTTGTAGTTGGTGCTGAGCAGTACCCTGTTCCTGAGGAACTGGGTTGCGTATGTCGCCCTCCCGTTTTGTGTGAGGTTGGTTGTCTCCAGGCCCGTCACCTTGTCCCTCGAGTCATTATAGATGGCCTGATAGGCGAGGTCGAGACCCTTGAAAAGAGAATACTTGGAGCTCAGGAATATGTTATCGGTAACGTTATTTTGAGTGGAGCGGTCTTCATTGTATGTATAGGATCTCAGAAGCAGCATGGTGAGAGTGGGAAGTCCTTCCGGCCTGAGGCCCAGCGACGCATTGTAACTCTCCCTCGTCGCAACGGTCGGCGCCGAGCCGGTGGTACTCTGCTTTTCCTCCGTCCTGTGATACCCCACATCCGCAGTATAAAAGGGGGTGCTCAGCAGGAAATCTATATAGGGACTTATCTTTGTAAGCGTTGTTTTCGTCTCCTGTGTATCGGACGTGCTTTTCGCCACCTCCGACTCGAAGATTCCTCTCGCATTCATCCTGAGGTGCGGGAAGATGCTTCTGGTCAGCGAGATATTGTATCTCTGGAAAAAATCATCGGTTTTCTGCCGGGTAGCGGTGCCCGAAGAGTCCTCCGTCCTGGTAACCAGGTGCGTATAGCTCAGCTCTGCAATCCCGTTGATTCCGTCCGCCACCGCCGCACGCGGGAGAAGAAGCACCCAGATTACGGCCGACGCGAGCAGATACTTCAAGCACGTCTGTTTGAACCTTCCGTTGATGCTCCTCACCCTCTCTCTGCTACCTTTCCCCCATGACCGCTATCCAATAGGGATCTTCCCCCACATCGATGACGGAAACCACTTTCTTGTTGATGGAATTCAATCCCACCACTACTTTCTGATCGGGGAGTGCCAGATAAAAGGTATTTTCCTCGCCATCGACAGTAAAGAAAACGACACCGCTTTCCATCCTGATAAGATCTCCGGGAAAGAGGGAGAAGGGATCGTAAATCTCAACAGTACCGTCATGCGTACGGCACAGGTAAATCATATCGGTGAGAGTATCAACTTTTATGAAGCTCACCCCGACTCCGACGAATACCCTTTTGAGTACCTGAAAGGTGGAGGAGTCGACGACTATCAGATACGGCGACCATTCATGGATGATATAGAGCCTGTCCCCTTTCCGGTTGAATTGTCCCCTGAACGGCCCTGTCTCCGTGGTGAGAGTGCCGATGACCGTTTTACCGGGGATATCCACTACGGAAACAGTGTTCGAGAGGGCATTAAATACGAATGCCCGTTTCCCCGCTGCATCCACCAGAACCGAGCGGGGGTGGTTTCCCACCGAGATCCTTTGCTGCTCAAAGAGAGAGGAAGTGCTCACCATGCTCAGGGTATTCGACCCGGAATTCACTACCAGAAGAGTCTTCCTGTCAGGAGTAAGGGCAACCTCCTGGGGGGTGTCACCTGCGGTGAGGGGTATACGGGTGATCACCTCATGGAGCGCCATATCGATGACAGCAACCGCATCCTCCCCCGAAAGGGCGACATACGCCTTTCTGAGCTGCGGGTCAAAGGCGATCCCCCGGGGGCCTCTCCCTGTAGCGATCATCCCTGTCACCTGCCCCGCTCTCTTGTCGAAAACAGTAATCGTATTGGCAGCGCTGTTCGAAACGTATCCTATATAGCTCGGTATGGGCCTGCCGGGTATCGCTGCGGAAAACACCGGGAGAAAAGTGAACCCGTCCTTTACGGACGAGAAATAGTCAAAGGAGAGAGCGAGGAGCAGCGCCTTCTTTTTCTCTACGGAAAACGGAAAATCGATCCGTGCGGGCTCTTCCGGGAGGAGGAGGGCGGTTTCTCCTTCCTCTCCCGCCAACGTTGCACTCCTGATCGTGCACGACAGCCCCGTGTAGGTTCCGGGGGGCAACAGTCCGGCAGCAAAGAATTTCTGCCTTTTTACCTGCCCTCCCCTGATATCGGACAGCGCAAGGGGGAGAATGAATTCCGCCCCGTCATCTCTTACCGCAGATACTCTTTCGATACGAAACCTGAGCCGTTCGGCTCCCTGGGGAAAGGGCTGGAGGTACACGAAAATCTCCCCCTCTTCCTCAAGGGCCGGCTTCAGGAGGGGGGGCTGCGCCAGACAGCCCGAAAGAAACACGAGCATGCAAAGGAAGACAAGTACTGTTTTCCCTGATGCTCCTCCCCGATGTCCTACCCGTTGCAAAAACGAATACATAAACCCTTCAGTCGGGACAGACCGATGCCCGCCGGTCCACCCTGTTCCGCACCTCGTCCGTCCCTCGTTCCCACGCTAGGGTGTGTCTGCACACTGGGTTCTGCTGCGACCAGCTGCAGACACGCCCTAGTCCTTTCCATGGCATTTGTTGCAGAGAGATTTCTGATACGAAGCAAACCTCGTCGCAGGCCTGTCGTACAGCGCCTTCATTGTTTCCGCCCTGGTTCTGCCGTTGGAATACCACCCCCTGGATCCTTCACCGCTCACGTCAATGCCGGGATAATCGCCCGCGACAGTCAGGAATTCCGATTTCAGATTCCATCGCATCATATCATCCCAGCCGGAAGCATGGGCCCGGTGGCAGGTGAAGCACGTGACATGGTCATTGCTTTCAGGGCCGCTTCGGGAATCTATCTTCGCGGACAGGGTGGCGAGGTCGCTCATATTTCCTCCTATTTCAAAGGGAACCAGCGAGGTAAAGGACGTGCTTTTGTTTCCTGCATAATCGCCTGTCTTTACATAGGAGTTATAGGCATCAGCCATTGCTGAGCTCATCGGCACCCCGGCAGGATGTACAAGACCGCTTCCCAGGTTGGTGTGGAAAAGCTGATGGCAGTTTGCGCACCACTCCGTCGTGCCCTTTCCGTATACGACCCGCGTGTCGGTGGTGTCCTCCGCCCGGTTATAGGTGGAAGGTGCCACGACAACCGGGGGATCATAGGTGAAAGAGAAGCCTCCCAATACGGAAACGGGCAAATAGTTCCTGCCCCCCAGCAGACGGTAGGCCCCTATTGCCTCGGCGGCGGTGGGAATCTGTCCGTAAGACCCTGATCCGAGAACAGGCTTGCCACTCGTTGCAATCATGGTGGCGCCGGCATCGAGTATCCGGTATTTTCCATGCGGGTCGTGGCAGCTTATACAACTGAGGCTGGCGGCGGGATAGGAGCCCCCGGGAGCGGTGGTAAGCCCGGTATCGGCGGAGAAGCCGAAATCCGAGGCGATAATATTGTGTCCGTGCCTTTCTCCGGGACTGCTCGCCAGTGAGCCGTCCGCCGTCGTCCAGGAGTAACTCTTTTGCAGCCAGGCAAAGTCTCCGCCGGGGGTCAACTGCAGCGGGGGGCTGCCCGCTCCGGGAACAGGATAGGTAACAACTTTATAGGTACCTGCGGTGCTGCCTGCATGGCATTTGAGGCAGGTCGAGCTCTGGTCGGAGCCCTGTAAAAGGTAGGCATTCGCCATACCGGTAATCTGAGAGCCCTGACCGCTGCGGGCGTTCATCACCATCCCTGCGGAAGAGTTATGCATGGTATGGCATCCGTCACAATAGGCTACGCCGCCATTGTGAAAGGCGGGGGATACACCGTACCATCCCACCGCTATGATGGCTGATAGCATGCAACACAGAACTCTTCTCGTCATAAGCGCCCCTCACCTTTTTTCACGTGGATAGTAAAACAATTCCACGGGAAAAAACAATAAGCCTTTGGGGAGTCTGACAGGTACCTTCATCGCCGGCTGCCCTGCAGCCCCCGCTTCTGTCCCTTCACGGAAAATGCCCGAAAAAAACCGGGCTATTGCTCTCCCCGGAGCCCAATCAGGCACAACCCGGGGCTGGTGCCGCTCCGCAACAGGCAAAGCTGGTGAAAACCAGCTTTGCCTGTTGTTTCGGAAGCGCAGATATCAATCCTTTATGTGGCACTTATTGCAAAGGGACCTCTGATACGAAGCATATTTCCCTGCAGGTCTGTCATAGAACGTCTTCGCCACCTCCGCTTTTGTCTTTCCTCCGTGATACTGCCCGTAGGCGCCTTCGGGATCCGTTGCATCAGTCCCGGGATACTCTCCTGCTATCGTCAGGAATTCAGCCTTGTTGTTCCATCGTGTCATACTGTCCCACCCCGAGGCATGGGCCCTGTGGCACGTGAGACAAGTAACCCTGTCATTCGTTTCCATCCCTGCAGTGGAGCTCGTCTTGCCGGAAAGAGTGGAAATATCATTGGTATTATCTACCTGGAAAGGGACCATCGAAGTGTATGCGGTCCCCTTCACCCCTCCGGTACTACCTGTTTTCACATACATGTTGTAATTGCTCGCAATAGTTGAATACACCGATACGCCGGCAGGATGTACAAGACCGCTTCCCAGATTGCTGTGAAAGAGTTCGTGGCAGTTTGCGCACCACTCCGTCGTGCCCTTTCCGTATACAACCCGCGTGTCGGTGGTGTCCTCCGCCCGGTTATAGGTGGAAGGTGCCACGGCAACCGGGGGATCATAGGTGAACGCGTAGTTTACCGATTTCGGCTGGTACAGCTTTCCGCCAAGGAGGCGGTAGACACCTACCGCCTCGGAAGCTGTCGGCAGGTCTCCATAGGAGCCCGAGCCCGCGATCGGTTTTCCGCTCGTCGCAAATGAAGTAGCCGGATTGCTGTTTATCCGGTATTTTCCATGCGGGTCGTGGCAGCTTACGCAACTGAGGCTGGCGGCGGGATAGGAGCCCCCGGGAGCGGCGGTAAGGGTTGCATCGGCAACAAACCCGAAATCCGCCGCGACGATGTTATGTCCATGCCTCTCTCCGGGGCTGCTTCCGCTTGCTCCATAGGACGTCGTCCAGGAGTAACTCTTTTGCAGCCAGGCAAAGTCTCCGCCGGGGGTCAACTGCAGCGGGGGGCTGCCCGCTCCGGGAACAGGATAGGTAGCGATCTTATAACTGCCTGCCGTGGAGCCGGAGTGGCACTTGAGGCAGGTCGAGCTCTGGTCGGAGCCCTGCAGGAGATAGCCGTTGGCCGTGCCGATGGTCTGCGAGCCCTGGCCGCTGCGGGCGTTCATCACCGCCCCTCCGGAGGAATTGTGCATCGTGTGGCATCCGTCACAATAGGCTACGCCGCCATCATGAAAGGCGGAGACGCGGCAGGGGAACCAGGCAGTCATACCCAAGGCTATGATGATTCCGAAAATCAGCTCTATTTTTTTCATTACCGCTTTCCTCTGAAAGACTGCCCTTTCGCGAGTGAGGAGGCAGACCGGCACGAGCCGGTCTGCCCTGTTTTCAGGTCAGGCAGCATACAGTCCGCCCGACGTTCATATACTAATCTTTTGCGTGGCACTTGTTGCAAAGAGACCTTTGGAAAGAGGCATACTGGGTAGCAGGCCTGTCATACATCGCTTTCTGGTATTCGCTCTTCGACTTGCCGTCCGAATATGTCCCGTACTCCGCCTCATTGGTGGAACCGGCAACATAATTCGCGTAGTCACCAGCAACCGTCAGGAATTCGGCGGCATTGTTCCACCTGGTCATGCTTTTGAAACCGGTGGCGTGTGCCCTATGGCAGGAGAGGCAGGATACATTGCTGCTCGTGTCTGCGCCGGCAGTGGAAGAGGTGAGAGCCGCTAGGGTAGCCAGATCCGTCGTGCCCGCCTCAAAAGGAACCATGGAGGTATACGCGGTTGCGGTCGCGCCACCCATATCACCCGACTTCTTATAGGTGTTGTAGTTGCTGATTACTGCTGCAGTCAGTTTTGCGGAATTTCCGGCAGGATGCCTCAGGTTGCCGGGATACGAATCGTTATGGAAAGCGCTGTGGCAATTCGCACACCATTCCGACATACCCTGACCGTAAGCGACCCGCGTGTCGGTGGTGTCCTCCGCCCGGTTATATGAAGAGGGGGCAACCGCTATCGGGGAGCCGTTGGTAAAAGGTACGGAATTATAGGAAGCGGGAGCATACCCTACGCCGCCCAGGAGCCGGAATACGCCCACTGCCTCATTCGCGTTCGGTGCTTCGCCATAGGAACCGGAGGCATGGATGGGTTTTCCGGTCGTAGCAATAGTGGTGCCCGCTGCATCCATTATCCTGTACTTCCCGTGGGGGTCGTGACAGCTGCTGCAGTGGAGCTGGTTAGCGGCATAGGAACCGCCCGGAGCCGTTGCCAGCGTCGCATCGGTGGTAAAGCCGAAGTCAGCCGCATTTATGTTGTGCCCGTGCCTGTCCTTCGGGCTGCTGCCCGAACGGGGAGAGGTCCAGGTGTAATCCTTCTGCACCCAGGAGAAGTCTCCGCCGGGGGTTAACTGCAACGGCGGGCTGCCCGCTCCGGGGACAGGATAGGTAGCGATCTTATAACTGCCTGCCGTGGAGCCGGAGTGGCACTTGAGGCAGGTTGAGCTCTGGTCGGAGCCCTGCAGGAGATAGCCGTTGGCCGTGCCGATGGTCTGCGAGCCCTGGCCGCTGCGGGCGTTCATCACCGCCCCTCCGGAGGAATTGTGCATCGTGTGGCATCCGTCGCAATAGGCTACGCCGCCATCATGAAAGGCATAACTTGTGCTGCCGAATCCCAAAGCCATTATAGCCGCTGCTACAACAATCAATCCTAACCGTAACGTCTTCATAGCAATCCTCCAAACTCTTTTGCTCCGGCAACCCGGCCATCCCTCACAGGACCCGTGGGCTTTGTGTCCCCATCTCTCGATGGGTTTACCTTTTTCGGAGGATTGTTGTTGCCGGTAAAACCGGCTTCTTCCTTTTCATCGTAGTGTTTTCCGTCTCCTCACGCCGGACTGCATTCTGTCTTCCTGCGATCACCTCCCTCTCTTTCCTGTGTGCCGCCTTATTTGGCGATATCGGTGATACTGAAAATACTTACTCCCTTTCGTGCCAATTGGGTCACATACAGCATACCGTTGTTTCCTACCGCCAAATCCCGGGGACCAGTCAGGTTACCCGGTCCGTTCCCGCGATACCCGAATTCCGTTTTGAATACGAAATTGCTGTCGAAGATCATCACGACACAGCGCAAAGTATCCACCACATAGTAGTTTCCCTTGTCATCGGAGGTAATTCCCGCAACGATATTGAACTTTCCGGGAGTGCTGCCGCGGGTGCCGAAATTCCTCGCCTGGCGGTCCGGAGAGACGATGTACGCGGTGAAGATAGCAGGAATAGTAAAGAGCAGGTTTCCGTCCTTGTCAACACTGAACCCGACAATATCCATATTCATTTTATTTTTCGTATCGATTTTCAGGATTGCAGCCAAATCGTAATGCGTTTCAAAAAGCCCTTGCGCATCCGTCACCACTACCTGCATCGAAGGCCTGTCGACCAGGTAGATACGCCCGGTACGGTACAGTATCATGTCGGGGAAGAAAGAGGAAGAGAGCCCCTGAGGAAGGTTTTTTACCTCTATGGTCGATACCGCCTCTCCCCGGTAGTTGCATCGAACGAGGGAATATCCCTTCGCCCTCTGTCCGGGGGAGAGGAGAAGGATGTTGCCCGCCTCGTCAATTGCGATATCGGAAACAGGGCCGAAGCCCTCCAGCCCGAATTCATACACTTCCATGCCGCTCTTGTTAAAGATCTTGACCGATAGAGTCGATACATCTACCACATAGACCTCTTCCGCCTTTTCATCCAGGAGAACCTTTACCCACGTGAAGGGAACGGTGCCATTGAAATTCGCCAAATTGTAAAGGTAGGAAACCTGCACTGCCGAAGCCGTCCTCACTGTCGACACGAGCACTATCATACATATCCAGCACCCGAGCGCTCCGAACGTTTTCTGCAGGCTGTTTCTCATGACATTCAGATAATAGCAATGTACATGCCAGAGAGAGCGACAGCAGCTATTCACTTATAATGCAACGAGTTATCCCGGCAAGGCTTTTCAGGTACGCGCATAAAATGGCGAAAGCACAAAGTGGATCTAACAATTTAGCCAGATGAGAGGAGAAACGCGGATATGTTTGTTCCCCTGCAATAAAACTGGGGAAAGAAGGACAGGGGATCCCGGATATGGTCAATTAACCAAACTTTCTGATTATTTTGCACAGTCTCGACTGTTTGACGTCCGACTAACCGGCAGGAAAGCTTTTTAAAATTATTGTTTTATAAGGAGGAGAAGGAAAGCCCGTCCGCAAGGATATATCTGGCATGCTCCTTGCAAAATTAACGGCATGAAGAAAATCCTCATCATCGACGATGAGCCTTTATTGCTTTACACGCTTTCTTATGCGCTGCGAAGCGATTGCATTTCCGTGGATACCGCTTCAAACGGTCTTGACGCGCTCGCTTCGATCGCGAGGGAGAATATCGATCTCTGCCTTCTCGACTTGTGTCTTCCCGATATCCATGGTATCGAGATTATGCGAAGGATAAAAGACCTCTCTTCGGATACCCTCATCATCATCATGTCTGCATCATATATTGCCGATGCCATGAAGAAGGAGATAGACGAGGGTGCTCACCTCTTCTTTCCGAAACCTTTTGACCTCCTTACCATGAAAGAGGCCGTCATGCAGTTGCTGTCCGGAACCGGGAAGAGCAGCGGGAATCCCGGCATATCTCCCTCTCCCGGAAAAGAACAGAAGGAAAACAGACGTTTTGAAAGAAGGGCTCTCACGCAGACCATTCAGTACTCTTTCCTTTACCTTGATGACCTTCTCCCGGTGAAGCGCTATGCAGTCGGGGAGACGATCGATATCAGCGAGGGGGGAATGGGAATACGCACGCATTCCCCGCTGGAAGTCGGCAGTATCATCAGATTCAGCCTCCTCACCGCGTTCTTTGAATTGACAGCAGGGGTCGTCCGCAATCTCATTCCCCTGGGCAACGACACCTACCGGATGGGAGTTGAATTCATTTGATACTCTCCTCCACCTCCTCCCCCTCCTCCTGTTCCAGCTTGAGTTTCTTTATCTGATACCGGAGAGCGTAATAGCTCATGTTCAACAGCTTTGCAGCGAGAGTCTGATTATGATTCGCCCTGGTGAGGGCCTGTACGATCAGGCTCTTTTCCAGGTCCTCCAGGGAGATGCCGCCTTCGGGGAGGACAAAATACTGATCGAGAGGGGCGTTTCCCGCAGGGGATTGCGCCGACAACCAATGCGGCAGGTGCCGGGGAAGTATTTCCGCAGCATTCTCGAGTACGACAAGCCTCTCGACCACGTTCTTCAATTCGCGGATATTGCCCGGCCAGTTATAGGAAACAAGGCATTTTTCAGCCTCTTCGGAGAATTTCTGAATCGCTTTCCGGTTATAGCGCCTGCAGAAGTAGGAAAGGAAGTAGCGGGCGAGCAGGGGGATATCGTCCTTTCTCTCCCTCAAGGGGGGGACATGCAGGTAGAAGGTACTCAGCCTGAAGAAGAGGTCGTTCCTGAACTCGCCGTTCTTCATGGCCTGGGAGAGATTCTTGTTCGTCGTGGCAATGACGGTCACCTCGACCGGCATATCTTCCTTGCCCCCAATGCGGCGTACCACCCTCTCCTCCAGAACCCTCAACAATTTACTCTGCAGCCCCGGATTCATTTCCCCGATCTCGTCGAGGAGTATCGTTCCCCCGTTCGCCAGCTCGAAAACCCCTTTCCTGTCCGCTTTGGCATCGGTGAACGCTCCCCTTTCGGCTCCGAACAACTCGCTTTCCAGCAGATGTTCCGGCAGGGCGGCGCAATTGACCGCCACAAAAGGCTCACGGCGTGGGACGCACTCGGACTCATACATCAACCGATGAATGTTCCGCGCCACCACTTCCTTGCCGGTGCCGCTCTCGCCGGTGATCAGGATACTCGGAACACGGGCCTCCGCCAGTCTTTCTATCTTCTCCCGCAAGTCCCGTATCATCTCTGATTCGCCCACCATTTCCTTTTCGAAATACTCGCAGCTGATCTTCCTGAGGTGCTCCACCTCCTGTTCCAGCCTCATCTTTTCGAGACAATTGCGGATAACGATCTTCACCTCCTCCATATTAAACGGCTTCGTGACATAATCGGCGGCGCCCAACTTCATCGCCTTCACCGCGGTCTCCGCAGAATCATCCGCGGTAAGCATTATGATATGCGCCCGGAACCCTTTTAATTCCTTCAGGATCTCGATGCCGCTCATCCCGGGGAGGTTTACGTCAAGAAGAATGATGTCCGGGAACCATGATCTGATTTTGTTGACGATATCATCGGTCGTCGTCTCTGCCCGCACCTCGTATCCCTCAGCCCTCAACGACGTTGCGAAGATCATTACAATCAGTTCATCGTCATCTACCAGAAAAATCTTTTTCTTTCTCATACCTGTCCCTTTTCCCCATTGACCGGGAGGGATATCACAAATGATGCGCCCCTCTTTTCATTGTTCCGTACTTCGATACTGCCTCCCTGCTGCTCGATCAGCCTCTTTACTACGGCTAACCCCAGCCCCGTCCCCTTTGCCTTCGTAGTGAAGAAAGGTTCAAAAATTTTTTTCAGCAGAGCGGTCTCGATCCCCTTGCCGGTATCGCAGAAAGAGATTTCGACGGAATCGCACAGGACATTGCAGGCGGAGCTCACTGTTAACCCGCCCCCGTCGGGCATTGCATCGGCCGCATTGATCAACAGATTCATGAACACCTGTCTCAATTGAAGGGGATCCGCCTTCACAAGGGGAAGGGGCTCATACAGGTCCTTTGCCACGATAATTTTTCTCTCATCCGCCCTTGAAAACGAGGGATGCTTGAGCGAGAACTCGATTGTAGCGCTCAGGATCTTGTTCACTTCGATCTCGATCAATTGCGGTTTTGGCGGCTTTGCAAAGTTCAGCAGGTCTTTAATGAGCAGTTCGATCTTCCCTATTTCGTCTATCACTTTCCCGAGAATGTTCCTTTCGCTTTCGGGGAGGGAGTTCAGCTGATGAAAAATTTCTATCGCTATTTTGATACAGGCAAGGGGATTTTTGATCTCGTGGGCAAGGCAGGTGGCCAATTCTCCGCATATCCTGAGCTGTTCAGCGCGTTGGAGCGTCTCTTCAGTCAGTCTCCGTTCGGTAATATCCCTGTCAAAAGCCAGGATGTATTTGTGATCTTTCAGCTCTATGAGTCCGGCGCTCACTTCGAGGGGGAAGACAGTTCCATCCCTTTTGCGATGATTCACCTCCACTTTGATCCGCTGTCCCGCCAGGACGGAGTGGAGCCTCCCGGGAGCCTTCATTGCATCCTCCGGGATATCGAGATCCATAATGGTCATGGTGCGCAACTCATCGGCGGTGTAGCCGTGCATTTCCGCTGCCGCCCGGTTCGCCTCCACGATTCTCCCCTTGTCATCCCCCTCTCCGTCGAGGATGAAAATGGCATCTCCCGCGCTCTCGAACAAGATCCGGTATTTTTTTTCGCTTTCCTCAATACGGAGCATGTGATCTTTGAGAGATTCCGCCATTTCGTTGAACGAGACCGCCACCTCGCCGAACTCGTTTTCCATGCCCTCTATGCGGTACGCAAGATCCCCTCCCATAAGCCTTCGCGTCGCATACAGCAAATGGTGCACCGGTTTCGTTATCCCGTGCAACCAGACATAGGCAAATACCCCTGCCAGCAGGGGGCCGACCAGAACAAGAGTATACAGAATTCCCTTTACCATCTTCACTTTCCGGAGAGAGGAGGCCGTCTTCTCGTCAAGCATTCTATCGGACAGGAGAATCGTTTTCCGGATCTCTTCGATAATCTCCCTTCCCATGGTGAGAGCCGCATCCCTTGTCTCCTGCAGGCCGGCTGCGCTCACTTTGCCCGGTAGCAGGTCCGATACGGCCGATGTATAACGGTCGATCCGGTTCTGCAGACCTGCAAGCTTCACCATTACCCTCTCGGAATGATGGCAGAAGAAACAGGCTTCCGCCGTTTTCTTCACCTCATTGATGTGCCTCGTAAAAAGCTGCGCATCCCCGGTACCGTACGCGCCGCCCTGGCTTATGTCGAACTGTACTATTTTGACCTGTGTCAACAGGTGCTCTCTCAGAATTTCAGCCCTGTGGAGCTGTACAAGAGTGTTCATTGTGGAAGTGGTATCTTCGATGGATACAATAATGTAAATCCCCCCCGCAAGAAAGACGAGGGTAATGCTGCACAAGCTGAAGATTATTTTTCTCCTCATTGAAACATTTTCCTGTTTGGACCCACCACACCTCTCCATCATGCGTCGGCCCTCCCGGATAAAATTACTCTCGTTTTACCGGAAGGCCGTCAGCGCCATGCATTTGCCAGGGAAAAAGCGCCTCAGCTGTCTCCCTTCTCAAGAAATGGCGAAATTACCACTTACGAATCGGGAAAAGTCCCAAAAACCGGAACTACGCTACCCTGCTCCCCCCCTTTCGACTTCGTCTATTTTCCCCCTCTCCTTATATACTATAGTGTCCATCCGGAGGAGCCCTATGCAGGGAGTTAGAAGATAACGCCTTGAATTATCACCATTGCACAGGGGAAAACCTCCTCCCCTTCAAAAGAGGGCATTCCCCTTGCAGAGCAATTTCCCCCGCAAGAATAGGGCCATTAACCAGGTACAATCATTCAATTTTTATGCCAAACTCGGGGATAATGAAAAGTGGGGGCATAAAGAAGAGGTACCGGAGTGGCACGAGCAGAGGGGAGAGGGGGGTAGAGCTCCGATAGCCCCCTGTTGTCTTTTTCGCTCCACTCCTTTTAGAATAGTGCCATGAGAAAGAGAATGACAGTGTTTTTAGCGGCAGTTCTGCTGTTTTCCCTGGCTTCGTGCGTGGCACGTCCGCCCCACCCCGGAGGACCGCCCGTCATCATCATTCCGCCGCCACCGCCACAGTAAAAAGGCACTAAAGGGATTCGCGGTAGAACTTGTAGCTGTTCCTGCCCCTGTCCTTGACACGGTACATGGCGATGTCTGCCTTTTTGAGCAGAATCTGTGCGTCATCGCCGTTGTCGGGATAGAGGCTGATCCCTATGCTCGCCCCGATAAAGCACTCCTTGCCGTCCAGGCGAAAGGGCGCATCGAAGGTGCGGATAATCTTCTCGGACACAAGGGCCGCGTCCTGCTCCTTCGTGATCGTGGTGAGAATAAGGGCAAACTCGTCGCCGCCCATGCGCGCTACGGTATCCGATTCGCGCACGCACCCTTTCAGCCTTTGCGCCGCACTCTTCAGCACCATGTCCCCCGCGCTGTGCCCGAAGGTATCGTTGATCGATTGAAAGCCATCAAGGTCGAGGAACAGAAGACCCATCATGCGGTTGTTCCGGCGTGCAAAGGCAACGGAATGGTGCAGCCTGTCAAAGAAGAGAGTGCGATTGGGAAGGCCGGTAAGGGAATCGAAAAAGGCCAGGGTGTGGAGCTGCTGCTCCATCATTTTCCATCGGGAGATATCCCGTACTACCGCTACCACATACGCCCTGCCCTCTTTTCCCCCGTTTTGTCCAGGTCCTACTCTCCGCAGGCGGACCGTAACAGGAAACTCCTCACTGTTTTTCCGCCTCGCCACTTCCTCAAAGTCGAGCCTCCCGCCCGTCAGTGCTCCCCGGATAGACTCCCGGGCATCTTCCCAGGGAACCCACCCTCCCTTCAGCTCCTCAGGGGACATCGCCGACAGCTCTTCACGGGCATACCCGTACCCTTGCACGGCATTGCCATTCATGCCCGCCACCGATCCGGTTTCATCGAGAAGAAAGACCATGTCCGGGGAGGCATCGTACAGTGCCCGCACATGATCCGCG
The DNA here is from genome assembly GCA_002634385.1 of Nitrospira sp. Lineage (GTDB taxonomy): Bacteria > Nitrospirota > Thermodesulfovibrionia > Thermodesulfovibrionales > Dissulfurispiraceae > Nitrobium > Nitrobium versatile. Next base: position 94,752 of record NSJL01000010.1, on the reverse strand, counting down.
ACTCTGCGCGCTTCCTCTTCCGCCTGCTCCCGCTCCCTCTGCTGCTCCAGGAGCAGTTTCTGTTTCCGCCGGTAGGCGCATGCATTCCGCATGCGGGCAGCGCTCTCGACAGGATCGAGGGGCCTGACAAGGAAATCAAGGAAGTTGGTGATCCCTTCCTCCAGCGCTTCGCACCGGAACTGCTGCTCACCGGCATCGGTCATCAGGAACAGGGGAATATCCTCCATGTCCCGGAGGGCGCGGAAAGACCGGATAAATTCAAAACCGCCGGGAGGGGATACCCGGGAATCCACCACAACGATGTCAGGAATGTTTTCCCGGCACCAATCCATGGCCCCGGAGACAGAGGGAAAAGAGAACACCTCGCCCCCTTCCCTTTCCGCCACAAGTTTCAGTGAGGTCAGGTCCGCCGGGGCGCCGCCGACAACCAGGATATTCACCATACGACAGGACAACATCGCACCTCCCCTTACGAACCGCTCTCTCCCGGCGGCATGCGCTGCACCGGGGGGCTCTCCGGTCTGGTATCCTTCGGCTCCGGGGCCCTCTTTTTCGGGGCGGTGCACAGAAGCCGGTACAGGGCGTCTTCCTCGGTATCGGGAAGGACCGCCTTCCAGCCCGCAATAGTGGGGCCGGGAGTGTATGCCCCCAGTTTTCCCCCTCCCCGGGTGAAGTCCGTTTCCGAAAGGATACGGTACATGCTGTCGGCACACCGCACTTCCCTTTCGTAAAGGGTATATCCATATTCCTCGTACCCCACACTGGACAGGCCGAGCCTCTTCTGTTCCGCAATCTCCCGTTCTGTCCCCCTCTCCCCCCGTGCTGCGCGCTTGGTCCAGACCTTGACGGTCCTCGGCAGAACGAAATCCCGGATACGGGAAAGATACCCGCCGGAGGGGAGCTTGATCCCCTCGGCATTGAAGTACCAGTAGAAATCGGGACTCTCGGTATAGAGTCTCCAGTGTGTCTCCTCTGCCCCGGCACCCGTGGAAAAACCCATTACCAGGAACGCCCCCAGGAGTACCCCCCAAAATGTCCACAAACCCATTCCGGCGGCAAAAGCCGCTGCACCCCTCCCGATCATCTCCATTTTCTTTCTCTTCATAGCCTCCCCCATGGAACGTACGACGCGCCTATTATACCCCACCGGAACCGGCGGGAGGCAAGGCAGAATGACCGCACGGAAAGGGCGACAATAAAGTGCTGCTCCTTTACATTTTTGTCTTCTCTTCATTAAACTGTACTGCATGACCCGCGATTACCACAAGCCCATTGAAATCACCGCCCTCTATGAGATCAGCAAGCTCCTGGGATCGTCCCTCAATCTCAGGCAGAATCTGCGGGGGGTGATGCGTACTCTGTCGGAGTACCTCGATATGAAGAGGGGGACCGTAGCCCTGAGAGATAACGACGAAGTCTCCATCATTGCCGCCCACGGCATGTCCGAAGAGGAAATAAGGCGGGGCAGATACCGGCTCGGAGAGGGTATCATCGGGCAGGTCGCCAAGCACGGGTCCCCCATCGTCATTCCCAATATCGGGGAGGAGCCTCTGTTCCTCAATAAGACCGGTGCGCGTCAAATGATACGGAAAGAGAATATCGCCTTTCTCTGCGTTCCCATCAAATTCAAGAACGAGATCCTGGGAGTGTTGAGCGTGGACAGGCTCTTCGGCGCCAAAGGGGTCTCCTTTGAAGAGGACCTCAGGCTGCTGAAAATAATCGCCTCCCTGGTCGCCCAATCCGTCAAACTGTACCGGGAGGTGGAGAAGGAAAGGGAAGCGTTCCTGGAAGAAAAGGAAAGCCTCCGGAGGCAACTGAAAACGAAATACAGGGTGGAGAGCATCATCGGCCAGTCGGACAGGATGCAGGAGGTGTACGAGTCCATCCACCGGGTGGCCCCGTCGAAGGCGAACGTCCTTCTGCGGGGCGAGAGCGGCACCGGCAAGGAACTGGCGGCCAAAGCCATCCACTATATGAGCCAGCGGGCAAAAGGCCCCTTCATTAAATTCAACTGCGCCTCCATCCCCGAGGGACTCCTCGAGTCGGAGCTCTTCGGCCACGAAAAAGGCGCTTTCACCGGCGCGATGACCATGCGGAAGGGAAAGTTCGAGCTTGCCCACGGCGGCACTCTCTTCCTCGATGAGATAGGAGACCTTCCCCTCTCCCTGCAGCCCAAGATTTTGAGGGTTCTGCAGGAAAAAGAGTTCGAAAGGGTCGGCGGCGAGCGGACCATCAAGGTCGACGTCCGGCTCATTGCGGCCACGAGCAGGAACCTGGAGGAACTGGTGGCAGCGGGCAAATACAGGGAAGACCTCTATTACCGCCTGAACGTGGTTCCTATTCTCCTGCCCTCCCTGCGGGAGAGGAAGGAGGACATCCCCGTACTGGTAGAGTATTTCCTGAAAAAATACAATGAGGAGAATGAGAAGTCCCTCACCATCACCCCCGAGGTGCTGAACATCTTTATCAGCTACGACTGGCCCGGCAACGTACGGGAGCTCGAAAATACCATCGAAAGACTGGTGGTCATGTCGCGGGGATCGCTAGTGTCCCCCGCAGACCTGCCCATGAACATACGGGAACAGACCTTCAAAGCGCGGTATGCCGTGCAGATAAAGGACGCCCTCCCCTCCACCATCGAGGACATCGAGAGGACGAAGATCCTCGAGGCCCTGAAAAAGACCGGAGGTATCCAGGCGAAGGCGGCGCGGCTCCTGGGTCTCACCGCCCGCCAGATAGGCTACAAGATGAAGAAGTACAACATTCAAAGCGCAGGACCCGACCTGGAAATATAGAGACCGAGTGGGTGTGGGCAGAATAATCGCCATAAGCAACCAGAAAGGGGGGGTCGGCAAGACCACGACCGCCCTCAACCTTTCCGCCTCCCTTGCCCTGGCCAACGAGAATATCCTGGTGGTCGACTCCGATCCACAGGGGAACCTCTCCAGCGGCTTCGGGATCAAGAAAGACCAGATGAAGGCCGACCTTTACGCCGTTTACAGCGGAAAGGCCTCCGTCGAGGAGGCAATCCAGCAATCGCTGATTCCCAACCTCCATATACTGCCGACCTCCATGGACCTCTTTGCCGCGGAAATCGAGCTTCTCGACAGGGCAGACAGGGAAAATACATTGAAAAAATTTCTCCGTCCGCTGAAGGGCCGGTATAAATACATCCTGATCGACTGCCCTCCCTCCTTCGGACTCCTCACCCTCAACGCCCTCGTCGCAGCGGAGGCCGTCATCGTCCCCGTACAGTGCGAGTATTTCGCGGTGGAGGGACTGAGCCTCCTCATCAAGCTCCTCTGGAGGATACGCGGAAGCTTCAACGATACCCTCGACCTCGAGGGGATCCTGCTCACCATGTTCAACAAGCATATCGCCCTGTCCCGCCAGGTGTCCGAGGAGGTGCGGAGGGTGTTCAAATCGAAGGTCTATGATACCGTCATCCCGAGGAATATCGTCCTTGCAGAGTCCCCCAGCCACGGAAAGCCCGCGGTCCTCTATGCGCCGAACTCCACTGGGGCACAGGGGTACATCGCCCTGGCACGGGAGATCCTCAACGACAACAGCCTGCTGTTCTGAGTCTGTCTGCCTGATAAAGAATGCTAGAAAAGTAACGACTGCCCTTTGATCTCCGGCTTCTTTACTTCCTCGAAAAGCCGTATCTTTCCAAACTCTCCGTCAAAGCCCGGCGCTATGTTGACCTTGCCCGAACGCATGCGCGCAATCCCTTCCGCAATCCCGGAAGAGCCCGCCGCCACAATTGCCTCCAGCGGAGCATCCATCAGAATGGAGAACTCGTTGCCGAGGGCTTCGAGGAGCTTGAAATAGGCCCTCTCCACCGCCTTGCTGTTTACCCCCACCTGCAGCGCCTCCGCGAGGATCTCCGGCAGAGGGATGATGGAGCGGTAGGAAGGCGCAGCGGGGGGCCTGTACTCTTCCGTGCGGTCGGCGAGGGCCTCCACCCGGTGCATGACACCCACGGTAACCCTCTTCCCGCAAACCGGGCAGAGATAGTTGTGCTGCCGGGTTTCCCCGGGGGAGAAACTGATTCCGCACAGCCGGTGGCCGTCGTAGTGGTATTTTCCCTCCTCGGGGAAGAACTCGATGGTCCCCTGCAATCCCTCCCGCGTCTTGAGGGCATTGATCAGGGAAGCGTAGGAGACCTCCGTATCGAAAACAGTGGCCTCACGTCCTATTTTCGAGGGGGAATGGGCGTCGGAATTGGAGACGAGGGCGATCCCGTCCAGGGCGGAGAGCCGCCGGTTCATCAGGGGGTCCGACGAGAGGCCCGTCTCTATGGCGTGAACATGGGGCGTCAGCTCTTCGAAGCACTCCTCCAGGGAATCGAACCCCGACTCCGCGCCGAACACCGAGAAATGGGGCGTCCACGCATGGGCGGGGATCAGCATCCCGTCAGGGGAGGTCTCCAGGACAATCCGGAGAAGCTCCTTCGCGTCGAGTCCCAGGATGGGCCGCCCGTCGGCGTTGAGGTTTCCTATCTTCGCCAGGGTGGTGCTCAGCTTCTTCGCATCGCTGAACCCGGGAACGATAACGATAGAATGGATCTTCCGCGTCCTGCCGTTCTTTTTGTAGATACAGCTTATCTCGGAGGAGAGGAGGAAGCAGACCTCTCCCCTGCACGAATCGGGGACGCTGTCCGTGCGAAACTCCTTTTTCAGGGAATACAGCCCGTTCGCGTGGGGTACGAGCTTGTCCTGAAGCTCCCTGAACCACTTCGGATGGGTAAAATCCCCCGAGCCCATCACGGAGATACCCTTCAGTTGCGCCCATCTCCAGAGGGCATCGGGAGTAAGATCCTTGCTGGTGGCCCGTGAGTAATGCGAATGGATATGAAGATCCGCTATGAACTGCATCCGTAAAGTATAGCACAGAAAACGAAGGAGGAAACAGTTGTTCTCGCAGCGCAATCGAGGGATTTAATACAGACAAATCAGCTACTTTCAATCAAAAATCAGGCTCCTGTTCACGTACTCACGCACTCTTTACAACTTCCAAGAAATTTTCTATATAATAGTGATAAGAGGGCTGCGTCAGAGGACGTTTAGCGATGGGATCAGGGTGCAGACACGCCCTGGAGTCCTCCAGCTTGACTTAATGGCCCGTAATTATTTATTTTATTAGTCTATGTTGGCTTGGGGAATCGTCCAACGGCAGGACGACAGACTCTGGATCTGTTTATAGGGGTTCGAATCCTCTTTCCCCAGCCAAAAATGGTCCCATCGTCTAGAGGCCTAGGACGTGGCCCTCTCAAGGCTAAAACACGGGTTCGAATCCCGTTGGGACCGCTTTAAAAATCAAAGACTTTTATTAGCAGTCCGTTACTTCTGACTCTTAACGTCATAAAAACGTAATAACGCACTGTCGAGTTTCCTGATCGGCCTTCTCAGCGATTCAACATTCAGATGCGCGTATCTCTGCGTCATCCTCTGGTCCTTGTGATTCATAAGGGCCGCGATTGTAGCCAGGTCAACGCCGTTCTGCCTTAAATAGCTCCCGAAGCAGTGACGCAAATCATGGAAACGGAAATCCTGAATCTCTGCTGTTCTTATCACTCTCACAAAAGCCCTCTGTACTTTCCGATCATAAAGTTTTGTCCCGTTATCATTGAATACATAAGGGCAGTCAGTGACATCATTTTCGATGAAATCTTTAAGAGTCTCAAATGCCACATTTGCAAGAGGATTGCCGAAGTAATCATCGTTTTTCATTTTTTCAGAATCGATAACTATCATCTTGTCTTTAAGCCTTACCTCGGTCTTGAGCAGATTGATCAGATTCCCTTGCCTTAATCCAGTACCAATAGCGACAATGACAATCGGTTTCAGCCAGGGTTCTTCGGCGGCATCAAGTTTCACAAACAGCCTTTTGAACTCATCCATGTCAAGGTAACGTACTCTCTCCTTGCTATCCTTGGGGAGTTCAATATCAGAAACAGGGTTCATAATCCGCCATTTCCACTGCTTTCTTGCGACGTTGAACATTCTCCGCAAGAGACTCAGTTCTTTTCGGATCGTGCCGCTATCCGGCGACTTCCCCTTTTTCGAGACCTGCTTCTCTCTCCATTTCTGATAACTGCCTACCCTCGCATTCACCTCTTCGAGAGTCACATTCTCTCCAAAAAACGCATACAAGTGTTTGAAAATCGTCTTATCACGCGCCTTTTGATAATAGTCTTTCATCTCCGTGTATTCCCTGTCATACCGTTCGATCATCTCTTTGAGCGTGATTTCCTTTGACAGATCCTTTTCAAACCATTTGTCCTCAACTATCCGAGTCGTCACCTTGGCTAAAATATTTTCAGCTAATTTTTTGTCACTGGTTCCGGTCGGCTTTTGGTACTGCTTCCCATTTACAACAAACGACATCCACCATATTGAAGAGTCTTTCCGCCTATATAGTCCCATTTTTTCCTTTCCTCCTTTCCGGGACTAGTAAGGCCTGAAAATACCACCTAAATATTACCATAAACAGCCTATATGCTGATCTTATTGCAATAAGCTGCAATTGCATAATCGACTTTGCAAAGCCTGATGTTATAACTGTTTCTCCATTGTGCTTTTCAATGAATTACTCAAAATGGCTATAGCATCTCTCCTGGTCATGCTCTGCTTCTTTTCCCTTTTCGCCTATGATAGTTTCAGCTTCTGTCTGCAGTTTTTCCCATTTTATTTTTATGTAATCCAAATCTACGCCGGGTTTTGGTTGGAATTCCCTCACCCTCTTTGGATATCTGATTATAGGGAACTTTATTTTTGCCGCATCATAATTGGCAAACTTTACGATTGCCTCATAGCTCTCGGCGGTAACTTTCAACCTTTTCAGGTCCTCTTTTGAAACCGCATCTCGTTTGTGTATATGCTCGCTATAGCTTACGTGCCCTTCTGATTCTTTATTGTGATTTCCTGCAACGCTTGTTGTTTTGAGCGTTCGCAGCTCTTCGACCTCTCCGAAATTTTCCGCAAAATATTTGCAGGTATCCACATCTGCAAGCTGACATACAATTTTCGATTTCAGATTCCCTAATATGGTTTCAGCATCCTCACGCCCGTACAATTTTCTCCATTGCGAGTTTGTCTGCCAGGCTAAAAGGTTCATCGCTCCTCTATCCCGTGAGAGTGTAAGGAGGTCGATCAAGGAATTTAGCTTTTGCAACTGTGGGGCCTCGTCAATAATAAATGCTATCCGCCGATGCAGATCGGCATCCAGGGAATTAACACTTTTTATTAAAAGCTCCATGAAAAGCGATAAGACAGGAGCCATAGCCGATTTGATTTTGGGATAGTTAAGAATATATATGCTCCCGTCCCCATGTTTTAACCAATCCTCGATTACAAAATCTCCGTCCGAATCACTCAGGTATTGGATCGATTGAACGTAACTTAAAAGTACGCTTTTCACGTCACTCGCAGCCTTTGTCTTGTCGATAATATGTGATAGACCTATCTCCGCCCCTGGTATTCCTTTCAGACATTTGATCATGTCATCACGAGACAAATTCAAGGTATCCCAAATATCCCTATTCTTAGTGCGGCCCGTAAAAAAACAATAGCGCAAGATCGATGTCAAAAGCTGCCTCGGAGCAACATACCAGAATGCATCTCTCGCAAAAGGCTGGTCCGGAATCAATGCACAGGCAACCGTCTCTATGTCATATTCCGTCCTTATGCTGCTGAATATGCTCCATCCTCCGTACTTATTCATGTGACGCTGATCAAAGGGACAAAAAAGCAAATCCCTATCGTTTGAAAAAGTTGAAAAGAAATTCCCTTTCAGCTCATGAACGATCATCCTGTTCTGCCGTTTTATGAGACCGGGGATAATCCTGTTAATGGTCTGAGTTTTTCCGGTCCCTGTTGCTCCAACCACTCCGATATGCCCTGTTTCGATATAGACCGGTATTCCAAGCTTTTTAGTAAGCATAATATCTACTTTGGCTTTGCTCTCCTTAACATCTTCGACAAGCTCTTCCTCTGTTTTTAACACCGGACCCCTTACAACTTTTGTCGCCGCTATCTTTCGACTGTACATTCTGGAAAATCCTACGAACGATGCGATTCCCATTACCCAGACCAATGATGTCCACTTTACTATTGCCAGGTTTGGCCGAATAATGGTCTCATCCATATATGCGCGTACAAGTTCCCAGTCCGGACTTTGAATATTTGTGAAATGGACCCATAGGTATTTACAGACATTCCAATAGTTATCCTTCAGAAAATATATGTTCGCAGCCAGAATTAATACGAGGTGCAGCCCAAAGCAGATTAGGAAAAGAATGAAATAACTTCTTATACCTCTTTTTAGGCTATCAAAAAGCATACTCAAGCTTTCTGACAATGTCGGTCTTGTATGATCGCTCATATTAGTTTTCCTCTTTAACAGCTTTGGTGATTAACGGTTTTGAAAAACCTCTCTTCTCTAAATCCTGCATGATAGGTCTGTAGAAATTTTCGAGCTCCTCTTTTGTTTTGTATTGCTTTGTGATGAGTGCGGAATGCAGCACCATATCGGTTTTTATGGCAAAACGTAACAGGTCATGCATGTACTTCAGCTGCTTTTCTGTTAGCTCTCTTAAGTTTTCAAGTTGTTCGGTTTCAGACATTTGGGAACACCCGGACTTTATGACTGCCCTTGCTGCATCAGAGAAAATCAGCCCCTTCTGCTCTGCAATTTCCTTAATTGCTTGATGATCTTGCTCGCTAATTCTTATAGTGAGATGTCTCATCTTTTCCATGGCGTAAATCCTCTCAGAAACGAGCACACAGCGTGCCACATGTGTAGCACACTGATATTACAGGATTTAACCGACACCGGTTTGGCATCTGTGGCACGGCGGCTTTCAGTACAACTCCTTGTAATTTCATGATTTGCATTCTCTCCCTCTGCAATCATCTGTTGCGTCGGGTGTGAAGTTATCCGCATCCTTTCGCGCTTCTCTTACCCGACGCAACATTGAGCAATACATGAGATGTAACTACCGGTTAATAATTTCCATAACTGCTTTTTTGAAGCCGTCGAAATCCTTAAAATTGCTCATGGCGAATTCCTTGGTTGCTCTTCCTAAATTCGTCAGCTCTTCAATTTGCAATTTCATTTTTTTGGCCTGGAGCTTCTTTATGCGCTCGTCAATATCTTTTACGTTTTTCGACATCTTTCTCACCTCCCTTCATGAGGTATCGATACGGCTCTATCCTCGGCAGCATCTTTGCTCATTTCAGCCGCAGTGTTATCAAAGCTTCTGTCACTCACGTCGAAAGAGGCATCATTGGCATTGTAGGACCTGCTATGACCATTTTCGTTTCCATACGTTTTAGACCCAGACAACTGATCACTCGTATTGAGGTACACATTTAAAAAGCTATCCGTGTAGCCAGATTTTTCAGGAGCAGAATAATCAAGGGTCGAGGTCTTGACCACTTCATTGACTACATTTTCTTTAAAGGCATTTTTATCTTCAGTGTATATTTGTAAATCTTCCTTCCCTCTCGTTATCGCCACGTAAGCCTGATTGTAGTTGACCCCCTTGGAAGTGTCGGCGTGATAAATAACATTCCTTGCTGTCTGCCCCTGACTCTTATAGTCGGTCACAGCGTATCCGTGATCGATGTATTGATACTCTTTTATGTTGAAAGGAATATCTTTCCCGCTTTCGGTCCTTACTGTCATGTTGCCGTCCTTATTTATGCTCTGTAACTCGCCGGTGATGCCGTTTTGCACTCCGAGTTTTTTGTCGTTTTTTAGAAACACAATCTTGTCACCTGCAGAAAAAGACTGCTGCTTTTCTGTGTAGGCTGAAAGCTTGTCGCCGTATTTTTTAAGGTCTATCTCCCGGTTGCCGCCGTCCTTGTTCGTAACCGTCATGATGTGGCGATCATAGTCCAGGCTTTCGACTTTTGCCTCTGTGCCCGCCCTGCCGTTTATCCCTGCCTCCCTGGTATAAATAAAGTCGCCCTCTCTGTAAGCCTGGGCAAAATGCCGGTCAGTCCCGGTTAGATTTTTGCTCTCCCGGACAGTAAAGGTATGCTCCTTCTCTGCAAGCCTCCCCTGCTCTTTCAACTCTCGCCGGATATCCGCGTTAAGCTCGTTCCGGTCCTTGTTTCTGGCAGTGACAATTATCGTTTCCTTAAAATTATTACAGCTCGCATAATCTTTAACGATTGTGCCCATGCGCTCTTTACGATCGGCAATTTCGTGGACTTTACCGGTGGCTTCCATCTTCTCAAAGGCCCGGCCCATTTGCTTTTCTTTTATATCCTTTACAATCTCTTTATAGTCATCTCTCTTCTGTCGTAGATTCTCTTCCAACTTCGTTATATTCATACTCCTTGTTTGGAGGCTTGAAAATATTCTGCCCGCCTCGATACTCTGAAGCTGTTTTGTATCCCCGACGAGAACCACTTTTGCATCGGTCTCCTCCGCCTTATCGAGGATATCTTTGAGTTGGCATGATCCTGTCATACTGGCCTCGTCTACTATCCAGATTTCCCTGCCAGGCACAAGCGTTTCGGAAGGGTCGAGTCTCTTTTCAAGGAAGGAATACGTTGTTTGGGATTTTATACTGCTTTTAAGCTCTATTTCAGAGGCGGCCTTGCCGGTAAACGACAATCCCCGAACTTTATACCCCCTATTCTCCGCAATCTCCCGTACCGCATCGAGAAACGTGGTTTTCCCGGTTCCTGCGTCACCCTGGATACCAATTACCCGATCTTTTGAGGTAAGTATATGCTCTGCCGCCCTCCGCTGCCCCTCTGTAAAGGCAAAATTGGAGTCTCTGGACTGCTGTCTCTCGGCTTCGTACTTTTTGAGGGATTCCAGGGCTTCTTGCTTCGGCATGGGCGCCTCTGCTTTGCCTTGGCCGTCCTTAACTTTCTGAACGATTTCCTTTTCGGCTTGTAACATTTCCTGAGTTGTATACCACTCTGTTTTCCCGCCCTGTCGGTCTATCCGAGAACCAAGGTGAATAAGCTCTTCACTCTTAGCCATCCTGCTAAAGGCTCGTTCCAGATCGGAGATTCTGTGCACTCCGATGGAGAGCTTCCCGGCCACGCGCAAGAGTTTCTCTTTGGTAAAGGTGCTTTCGTTTTCATTAAGAATCCGTGCCGCCTGGCGGATAAGATTGTACTCGTTGGGCTTGGGCTCCTGGCTCGACACCCCTGCTTCGTACTCTCTTTCGCTTTGGTGCTGCAGACGACCACGGATAGTATTCTGGTTTATTCCTATCCCCTCGGCTCGCTCCTTCCAGGATTCCCGGACCATCTCCATGTTTACATCCTGCTTTTCGGCGCGGGAACCTATCGCCGCTATCTCCGCCTGTTTTGCAGGGGAAGCATTGGGGTATTGTTTTCGGATCGTCTCCAACTTCTCCTTGATCTGTTCGCTGCGCCGCGAAAACTCCTTCAGATCGTCTTTACTGAATCCCTTAACCTCAAAAAGCCCCTTGTGGTCCGCCTGAAACTCGACGTTGCAACCTATTTTTACAAGTTCGTTTTTAAGTTCAATGGCAAACTCATTCCTTTGGTACTGCCCGATATACATCTTATTGTTGTAAAGAGCTTCATTACTGAGCGCCTGCCATTTGCCGGTTTGCTCATTGTATGTGGCGTTCATAAGAGTAATGTGAGAATGCTTCTGTGGATCAAGCTCGCGGCTTGTCTCATGGTCAAATTTGGCCCATATCGCATCGCCGGTTGATACCTTCTCTGTATGGCCGTCAGTAGTATGCCTGGCTTGTATGAAATTTTCTTCTACGTGACGCATGGTCATCTCGATGCTGCGATCCCAGGCGCGATCTATGGCAGCCCGTATTTCCTCTCCACCAAATTCACGGAGCATAGAAACAGATTTCGGGGCAGAAAAGGTTAGATCGTATCCATCGCGGTGTTTGCCGTTTACTCCATCCGGTACAAGCTGCTGCTCGCCGGAAGGGTTCTTGCCGGCGCGGATGTTATGGAACTGCTCTTTCTCTACTGTCCCGGAGAGTCCTTGCAATTCGGCTCCCTTGCCATGCCAGGTGCCCTCCGTTTTCGTGTAATAGTCCTCTTTACTCGTATACTGCTCGAAATGCGTGTACATCCTTCCAATACTAAGCATGGCAAGCTCTCTAGTGCCAATCGACTTCAATTGCAACATAGAATGCAAGCGGCACCAGGATAACCAAACCTATGATCATATGGCGAAACGATTTATGTATTTTTTTGTAAGCCTCTTTATCTTCGAAAGATTTGATGTCCCTAAAAGGGTCCATTTCAAGCACCTTATCAATAAACCTATCGATTCTTTTACGCATCTAAAACCTCTTTTTTGGCTCTAATTACAATGTCACTGATACACAAGCTGTTCAAATTAGCTTTCTTATTCCTGTAATAATCACCTCCTCTCTTTGCCTTATTCTTATCCGCTGCTTTTGATGCTCGCGCATCTTGTTTTTTACTTTGAAGCCATGCCTCGATATCTTCCCTACGGAATCTGACAAATCTACGGCTTATCCGCAATACCGGAATCTTTTTTTTGGTGATCCAGGTGTAAACAGTCCACTTGGAAACACATAACATATGAGCTACTTCCTCAACAGTCATCAATGATTCTGCCATCCTCCATCGCCCCCGAGCTTTGAATTTTACATCAACCAACATTTTTGTGTTCTAATTGTAATCGAAGTAATCATATTTTGCAAGATATTTGTTTTCAATAGTATTTCATTTAATATCGCCAAAGCACTCGTCTTTCCATTCAACTACCTCATTGATGATATAAATTGACATTTCCTGATTGGGCAGGTAGAATATAATTTATCTGTTTCTAATGTAATCAGGAAGGCACGATAATATGGGAAAGACAAAGCCGTTTAGCTTTAGGATAAGCAATGATCTTTATGACAGCGTGAAAAAACTCGCCGATTTTTTCAATTTATCTTTATCAGACCTCGTGGAGAGATTGCTGATCTATTTCAAACATAATCCACATGAAATAGTGGACTTAAAGATAAAAAAAACTATTGCGGCACAAAAGGAACAGGAAGTTTTACAGTTACAGCAGAACCCTATGGAAGGGATCAGTAGTATCCGCAAGACAGGAATTGAAACATTCGGACAGCTTTGTTGGATTGCAAGTCTGATGCAGCAGGCATGGAGCAGGAGTAGCGGTACTGTAACGGCTCCCTGGGTTACCAATGTTGCCAAAGCTATAAAATTATTACTGCAGACTAAAATAGCGAATATTGGAGAGCTGAATCCTTACCTGCTGACGACATATCCAATAACAACTCCTGAAGACTTAAGTAGTACAAGCTTAATAAAGAAAGTAGACAACTCCATTACTGCGATGTTGAAAATCGAAAGAATAGATAAATTCCATGCCGATCAAATAGCTCGCTGCTTTGAAGTCCTTATACGAGATGGAGAGTTTGATATCTCGCAAGAGCTATTAAACAGCATAAAACACTTACTCGAACCCTGGTGTTTTTGGGTTGCGAAGAGGGCAATTGTTAGAAAGCCTTTTGGAAGAGAGATTGATACAGCTCTCCTGTTAAATCAGACCACACCGCGAAGACATGATATTTTACTCCCCGAAAATACTCATGGAACGGATCCAGTTAGAATGGAAATTTTCATGCCACCTTTCCCCGCTAGTGATGAAGTATTCAGTTGCGGGTTCGATTTCATGAATTCTGAAAAACTTACCTTCACCATTGCTTGCACATCGATAACGTACTATGAACTGATTGAGGCAATCAATATTCTTGAGCGCAATAAAGTTATAGTTGACTACGGAGCCTGGCAATTAATGAAAGAAGAAAAGCAGGGGGCTTATACTATTCGTAAAGATAGCGTTTTGATTTTTGTTGATAAAAAAGAATTTGAGAGTTTTATTAAGTTAGCAAAAGACGCATACAATATAGAGGATGTTAAAAGGGCCATAGAGTTTAGTCTGGCTGAGAAATACGGCGCAGTATAGGTTGTATTTACCACTACTCGACCTGACGGGCAGTGTGCGATTAAGTTTTGCCTCGCTTAGTCGAGATGATATTGGGAAGCGAAACTGCTGCGGATAGGCCTGAATAACTAACACCTCGGGCATATTGTTGAGCATATCGGTTTCCGCAAATAACACTCAAAAACCAACAGCTACCTTTTCTGGAGTGTTATCCTATCTCCATCTATACACCACCTATCTCTATTTCACATTCGATGGAACTTATCGAGGAGGTAACAGCAGGCAACCTCAACTTAAGAGAGCAGTGCCACTATCAGATGTTTGCGGACGACTCTGCGCTTGTGAGCTAAAAAAAGCCGTCGCGATATCTTTCCAAAAATCTATTGCTGTTTGTGTCCTGTACGCCACATGCCGACGGAGGGTCTTTGCAATTGGAAGGGCATAGGGTGAAGAGAGACTCTCAGCTACTTGGCGCGGTTTTCCAGCAACTATCTCGTCTTTTGTAAAAGTCGGGACCCCTTTTAATAGAAGACTCAATAGCAAAAGCCCTGTGTGATATACGTCGACTTGCTTCCCTACAATTCCGAACTCTGTGGGGTCAATTGCCTCTGGCGGGAGCATCCAATCGGCAAGAATGGTGTTAAAGATATCGATATCGCTTTCCAGGTTACTTATTCCAAGGTCGCCTACTTTGAACTGCAACACCGAAACAGCGGGATTCATCCTATCCTTTAACCAGAGCATAAATACGTTGCCTGGATGAATATCCTTATGAACGTATCCACCGCTATGGATAAAGTGTACTGCCTGAAGAACATCACGAGACACATAGGGAATCCACACATCAGGGAGGAGATCTGGCATATTAATAAGATCGTAAAGGGTGGATGAGCAACGCTCTAATATCAAATAAAATGTATCACGGTATTCAAATGCAGAATGCACGAATGTGATGGCCGGATGTCGTAGATATGCCAGCTTTTGAAGTTCTTTTAGCCACTCCTCTTTAACTTCCTCATACGACCTATTAAGAGGAAGTAGAACTTTTGCCACGAGTTCATTCCCCCAGTCGTCCGTGCACTCATAAACACCTCCAAAAGACCCTTTTCCAATGAAATTACCAAGATAGTAATTAACATTGTTATACGTAATGACCTCACCGTTCTGGGGAGGCGTGAACAACCGTGGAGGTGGTGGAGTCTCCTCCGGGACTTGCGTCACGTCCTGAGGATCTTGTGGCAAGCCATGCTGGGCCTCACTCATGGGGATATTTTAATGAACTTTTGAAAAAAAAGAAATGAAACTCCTTATCGCAGGCCCGGGCATGCTATGGTTAGCGCTTCATCCTACCTCGCATGCAGGATGTCCATCCACCTGATGGCTTCGGTATCGCTGATCCTCCCCAGATAGACCTGGGTTGTCTTCAGGTCCTGATGCCGCAGGATCACCTTGGAGATAATCTCCAGCAGTACTCCGTTCCTGCTGGCATAGGTGGCTGAGTGCCGGCGCAGATCGTGAGGCGCTATCTTGATGTTCAATTTCCTCCCGAGCCCCGTAACCAGATTCCTCACTGAGGTATAGCACAGAGAAGACACTCTGCCCTCTGGTGGAATCCCTCTGGCGTGAATGTATTCAGCCAGACGAGGGCAATATGTCAAGGCATGAAGGCCACTTCAGCATCCCTTCCTGACTTGGGTTCTTCAATTAGGAGTTTCCTGCCCTAGACATCAGCGGCCCTGAGATTGAGAACTTCCCCGACTCTCAGACCGCAGCGGGCCTGAAGCTCCAGAATGAGCCGATCCCCAAATCCCCGTGCATTGAATATCATCTCGTCTACCGTTTCCTTGTCCAGAATCTTCCGTGGCTGGTGGTGAACGTTTTTGAAGGATTTCATGAGCATGCCGACAGTGCAAGGATTCTTGGTAGTGAGGCCGGAGGACTCAATGACATAATTAAAAAACGCCTTCACTTGAGTGTAGCGAAGATGGCGGGTAGCCCTGCTGAGACCTCCCGTGCATTCTTCAAAAAACTTGCTGATGTCCTCCGGTGAGATGACCGATATCTCATGGTCAGAAAACTTCAGCCGGAACCGTTCCAGAAGTGCTCCATAGCTTTTCATTGTGCTCTTCTTGACTGTGCCCTTCAGGTGCTGAGTGAAGAGTTCCATCGCGTCTCGGATAAGCATAATGACACCTCCTCGCATTTATATCGCCTGCTGCAGGTCTGCATGGCATCATTATGCTGCATTCGCTTCCGATAGAGAAAGGGAATTTACGCAAGAGATGTCTACCTAAAATACCGAAAGAAACTGCTATGAACCGGTTTGTTAACTCTTTCTGGAATCAGATGGTTTCAAACTCTCGCAACTTCGTACGGAGTAGTATTGCAAATTATCACTGGCCTTTCTCTAACGATAGGCATGAGGAGCTCGGGCATCTAAATATGAAAAATTCCGACAGCTTTTCCCGCATCCCTCTTGATGAATTTGTTGTGCAAGTTTCCAATTTCAATATTCTATTTTATTAAGCCGAGCCTTGGCCGTTTCAGTGTAGAAAGATGGATGGCCTTGGCCTTTCTCAACTATCTTATTAAGCCAGTTTCGGGTATTATCCCAATCCTTATGATTCCAATATGCTTGCGCTATTTGATATCTAAACCCTTGAAGATATGAACTTGACGGAAACGCAGCTTCAAATTCGTCAAATGTCTTTAATAATTGAGGCATGTACTTTGAAAAGTCATTCTTGATGCCATAACTACTACCATAGCGGCCACTTTCTTCCCAGCCAAGAAGTACAAACATCTTTCGCGCAAATGCCATTTCCGCGGCATCTGTGCCAGGAAATTCTGCAAGAGTTCTATCGTACCATTGAATAGCAAGTTCAACCATCGGGAGCCATGACGAATCAATCATAAATTTCGCTTCGGCTTTTGACCAGAAATCTCCATTTCTTATATAAGATTGTGCTATTACAGACGAAAGGGATGCATCCGTCACTTTTGCGAAAATTTCGCGCAGTTGTGAAAGCCGTTCCTTTATTTCAATCGCCTTCGGAGATGATGGATAATTCTTTACGAGTCTTTGCCAGTCATTTAACGCAATCGAATAGTGCCCATTATCAAATGATATTTGGCCCATATAATATAATGCTTCGGCTTTATTTGCTGATGTGCCTTTAGGATTATTGAGAACTTCGATAAACATTTCCAATGCTCGATACTTCAGATTATGAGAATAGAACTCCTTTGCAAGGCCGATGTCTTCGGCTTCAACATTCTCGATATACAGTACTTGCGAAAAACCCATGAGTAACAGGAAAAGAATAATACCTTTTACTCTCATAACATCCTCCTTTTGTAGGGTGCATATCTTCTCAGTGATTGACGTGGGTATCAGTCTCAGTCACTTTTCTCGGCAAATGTCTGCAATGAATTTGCCAAATGAATAACAGCCTTTGATGCCTCATATACAGCATCAGCAAGCATGAAGCGGCATACGTCAATTGTTAATGCCTTTTTTAGGTTTGTCAGATTCTTCTCCTTCGATTCATCAGAATGAAAGTAATGAGCATTGAACCAAAGATCGATAAGCATTGTTGGCGTAATTTCCGTGTCGTTGATATACAGTTGCATTTGTTGCCTTGCCAATGCCCCACTCCAGATGTCTTTAAGTCGCTCAACATATTTTCGAGACATTTCATTGTCGGTACGCCTATTAACAATATTGGCGATGCGAAGAAAATTTGTTTTTTCTTTCTGTAAGTAAAAAAAGCGAAACGCCATGTAAAAGGAACGAAGATAGTCTTCCTTCGGAAGTGATACCGTAAATTCAATCGAGGCATCTTTTTTGGCTCTCACACTTAAGGATATATTGCTTACCTTGCCCGACATAATTTCCGTGTGAGCAAGTTCATCGACGCGCTTTAGAAATAGTTTGATATCCCTGAGCTCGCTATCGGTTAGCGCCCCACTAATATTGGCCTTTATTATTTTGGCTTCTTTTTTCATTCGACATTTATTTTATTTGTACACAACCAGTTATTAGGTAGTTTCTCGATAATATCAGACTGCTCTTGTAAGTTCAAGGAAAAAGATAATGCTTATCTTGACATAACTGCTGAAGTTAATTATGTTTTTTAGTTGTATAATATCCAGTTTGTCATGTTATCAAGTTTTCTGTCTAACATACAGTGCTCATATTGCTCAGCGGTTCGTCTCATCCCTTGAGCTATTGCTGCAACGAGGACTTGTACATATTACTCAGCCGCCGAGGACCAAAACGCGTCCCTACGATTCGTGCCTGATATCCGCATTGCAAATCTGACAGGCTATTCTGAAAACCAACAGTCAATAAAAACCGCAACAGGTGTTTGATTGCAGGTGTTACCGAGAATCGTCCAGTTTTGATTTCCGTTTATAACTTTCAGAGCGGTCACACAACGCTCAGCACTGTGTGTTGCTGTGAGCAATCTGACCCTTTGTTAGGCAAGCCGATATCGCAGATTCCCCAGAGGGAACAGCTTTCTATCATTGAGTGCTCGGGGGACGACGGCTTTAAGCAGAAATCAATACTCCACTTCAGACATTGTCTGTTGGTGCTGATTCTGACTTTTCATATAAGTAAACATATTTTTCCCTCTGATTATTCTGTGTTTGAGTAGTCGTTGTGTCGGCGTGGTTTGCACAAATCGCCTGAGCGCTCATCAGTTCGAGCGCTCAGGCGACGCGTTTTTTTGAAGCTATATACCTCTTATACGGATCCTGGCAGCGTCATAACGCTACCAGGATCCGGGCTGTTATTCCTGTTCACCTTTCCTGTTAAGGATAAAATCAACAGCTTTCTGTGCTGCGGATGCGGCCCTGATGAGGAGCTTTTTGTCGGCCTGGATCTTCTCCTTCCAGCTCTGCAAATAGCTTGTCGAATTGTCCAGGGTCTGCCTTTCAATTCCGGCATAGCCGCAAAGGTATGCCGCGCCGAATTCCGCCGTCAATTCCTCATACCCGTAGATTTCGGAGCCGAAATTGTTATTATCCATAAGCGAGGGACGGTTTAGACGCGAGGCATGGCCTGTGCAGTGTACCAGCTCGTGGAACAGGACATCGTAGTAAAACTCCAGCTTTTCAAACTGCCCGCATGCAGGGAGTTTCACATAATCTTCTTTCACCGAGTAAAAGGCTTTATTGCCCCCGTGAAGGATTTTCGGGCTTTGCGGCATGTTTAAGATTATCCGCTCACATGGTTTACTTTCCTCTCTCTCGCTTACAGGTTCTTGAATCCCGCTGGTTTGATCGAGATTGAACACGTTGTAGTACCTGAGTATCGGCGTTTTCTCCGGTTCCTTACCGATATCGGTATTGTCCGTATCCGGTTTCTCAATTATCGTCCAGTAAACTATAGGCGTTGCCTGCTCGCTCATCTTTACATGCCCTTTGCAATCCTTTACCTGCTTGAATGTCAGCCAGTAGGGGGACGTGTGCCCGGCCATATTCAGGATAAAAAGGTTGATGCCTCGATACTCTCTTTTGGTCAGGTAATTCTTCGGCAGTTCCATATTTACCCAGGGCTTCCGCCAAGGGATTATTCCGGCTTCCATCTTTGATAAAATCCTCTCTGTGATAATGTCGTACACATTCATTTGTTATTCCTCCTGTGTTTTTGTATAAGGAAGGCCTCTATAAGAGGCCCCTCTCCTTAAGACTGGTGAATTGGTTGTTGTCGCCGATGATTACATGGTCAAGTACGGAAATCCCCAGGATATCGCCGGCGTGCTTCAGCCTTTCGGTGATTGCAACATCGTCCTTGCTTGGCGTGGGGTCGCCGCTTGGGTGGTTGTGGCCGGCGATAATGCTGCATACGCCTTTCATGACCGACAGGCGGAATACCTCTCTAGGATGGATGAGGGCGTTCGTAAGCGTTCCCAGAGAAACGAGGTCGATAAATTTGATGACGTTCTTGGTGTTCAGGCCGATTACCCAGAAGTGCTCCTTGTCCCTATCTACCTCGTTGTCCGTGTGCAGGATTGCAGACAATACCCTTGCCACTTCACAAGAACTGCTGACTTTCTCGCCCGTATGCTCTTTGATGATCATTGTGTATCCTCACTTGCCCAGAAATGTTCCCCCCGGAGCGGGGGGCCTTCACCATTTCTGAGGCCCCCTGCTGCGGGGAATAAAAGAACGGATCGCAGGGACAGGGATGATCCGTCTCAATGGAGAGGCCCGCAATCGAATAAATTTCGAGCGGCAAGGGGCATGACAGAGCCAGCGATGGCGTGACGCTTGACGAGCGAGACACCTTCAAGCGCCCCTGTGAACGTGCCGTTGACGTAAAAGCGCGGAGTCCAGGGGATCTTTTCCCTGGATGCTTTCCCCTGGGGGAAGATTAGGGAAGGGGAGGGTTTTTACTTTGCGTTAGGGATATACGCCCGTTAGGGTCGAAACCTGTTTTCCGGGTTCGAGCTCCGCCGGTGGCCCGGCCCGAAGGGAAACGCCCATTACGACGGAATTTATATTGACTATTCGCGGGAGTCTTTTTAAAATGCAAAAGAGTGTATGGTAAGAATAAAAGAAGAAGGCCTGTGTGGGATACAACATAAGAGGAGATTAAATCATGAGCAGATGCTTCGTAATGCAGCCATTTGATGGAGGGGCCTTTGACAAGCGATACGATGATGTTTTTGTTCCTGCGATAGCGGAAGCGGGCCTTGAACCATATAGGGTGGATCGCGATCCCAGCGTGGGTATCCCTATTGATGGGGAGTGTCCACGGAACTGTGTAAGTTGATAAACTAACAAGGCACAGGAGGTGGACCATTGCAGAAGCAGAAGAAGGCCGCACGGCCAGAGGACGTAAAGGCGCGCATTAAGCAACTCGTTCAACAGACCATGCAGGAAGCCCTTGAGGGTGAGCTGGAGGATTTCCTTGGCTATCCCAAACACGGCAAGGCTCCTGCCGACAACAGCCGTAATGGATATTCCGATAAGACCATCCAGACGGATACCGGCCCCATAGAACTTCGCGTTCCCCGTGACCGGGACAGCGAGTTTGAGCCCCGACTAGTCAGAAAGCGGCAAACAGTGCTTGATGACCTTGAGGACAAGGTCGTGGCGATGTATGCAAAGGGAATGACCACGCGGGACATCCAGGGCATCCTGGGCGACATGTATGGAACGGCCCTGAGCCCCTCTCTTATTTCACGGATCACGGACCGTATCCTGCCTCGGCTTGAGGAGTGGCAGAACCGGCCCCTTAGGAATGTGTATGCGATGGTATGGTTCGACTGCATTTTCTACGCGGTCCGGGATGAGGGCAAGGTGCAGCAAAAGGCCGTCTATGTGGTCATCGGCCTGAGGCTTGATGGCAGAAAAGAACTTCTGGGCTTCTGGGTAGATAAGACGGAGAGCAAGGGGTTCTGGCTGGGAGTTCTCAATGACCTCAAAGGGCGGGGAGTTCGGGACGTGTTCATCTTCAGCGTTGATGGACTGACTGGTATTCAGGATGCTATACGGGCAGCCTACCCGAAGGCTGATGTTCAGCGCTGTGTGGTGCACCAGATCCGGAACTCTCTGCGGTACGTCTCATGGAAAGACAGAAAGGAGCTTGCCGCAGACCTCAAGACGATCTATGGCGCCGCTACTCTTTCTGAAGCAGGTCGTCAGATGGACCGGTTCGAGGAGCGCTGGCTTAGTCAGTATCATCACGTCATCAAATCGTGGAGGGGGAACTGGGAGAGCCTGACCACGTTTTTCCGGTATCCTGTAGAGATTCGGAAAGTCATGTATACCACGAACATTATCGAGAGCGTCAACAGCAAGTTCCGGAAGGTGACGGATGCCCGGAGGGTTTTCCCCTTGGACGAGGCCGTGTTAAAATCCCTCTACATGGCGGCCCTGGAGCTGGAAAAGAAATGGACCAAACCCATAAAGGACTGGCCCATCATTTACTCTCAATTAGGGATACTCTTTGAGGACAGGATCCCAGCATGATTGGGTTTACACAGTTCGTGAGACAGTCCCTATTGATGATATCGAATCAGGAATTAGAAATTCTGAATTATGCCTTGCTGAAATAACTACCAATAATCCTAATGTGTGGTTTGAGCTTGGTTATGCGATGGCTGTGCCCAAAGAAGTTGTTCTCGTGTGTTCTGAAGAGAGGAAAAGCAAATTCCCATTCGATGTACAGCACAGGAGCATAATTACCTATAAAACGGAATCCCCACAAGATTTTTTGCAACTTAAGGAAAAAATAACAAACCGAATTAAAGCCGTACTGAGGAAAGCAAGTGAAATTGACAAGGCAACTATAATATCACCTGTTGCCGATACCGAGGGGTTATCACCTCACGAATTAGTTGCTTTAGTAATTATTATGCAAAACAGCTTTATATCAGAGGATGGGGTCTCAGCATACAAAATTAAAGAAGATATGAACAATGCAGGATTTACAGATATTGCTGTGAGCATTGCCCTAAAAATCCTCTTACAAAAAGGAATGATTATTACAAGCTCAAAAACTGATTTTCATGGTAATGAGTGGACCGTATATAACGTTACACCTGTGGGCGATGATTGGCTACTTAGAAATCAACACTTGCTTACACTACGAGAGGAACCGAAAAAACATGCTATTGAAACCTACAGAACTTAAGGCCTACACTAAGGGGAGGAGGTGGTTGTATGAGACCTCATGGAACCCCGGAAGAATTGGAACATCGTCGCCGTCGAGCGATCGAGCTATTAGAGGAGGGACACCCGCCGGTTGAAGTCGCAAAGAGGTGTGGTGTGGGACGGCGGAGCGTCCGGAAGTGGAAGGCACAGTACCGAAAAGAAGGAGAGCAGGGCATCGCAGCAAAACCTGCGTCGGGCAGACCGCCGAAACTGACGAGCAATGATCGGAAACATCTTGAGGAAGCGCTCCTCAGCGGAGCCAAGGCACAGGGGTTTCCCACGGAGTTGTGGACCTGTCCTCGGGTGGCTGTGCTCATTGCGCGGCTCTTTGGCGTGCACTATCACGTCGATTACATCGGACGGCTCCTGCATGCCCTGGGGTGGAGCCCTCAGAAGCCGGAGCGTAAAGCAGTGGAGCGCAACGAAGAAGCCATTGTTGAGTGGAAGAGAAGCGAGTGGCCCCGTATTAAAAAAAAGCGGCACGACTGAATGCCGCAATCGTTTTCATTGATGAGAGCGGATTCCTCATGGCGCCTCTGGTCAGAAGGACGTGGGCTCCGCGAGGATATACCCCGGTGCTTCGGCAGCGAGCACGCGCCCATACGAAGGTGTCGGTGATTGCAGCACTCTCTATTACCCCTGCGCGGGATCGGTGTGCGTTGTATTTTGGACTGCATCCCAATGCGAACATCACCGATGATGCGGTCGTGGAATTTGTGAAGGCGCTCACGGAGGAACTACCCGATCCTCTTCTGCTCATATGGGATCGCTCCACACCTCATCGTGCCACAGTGGTAACTGATTTTCTGAAAGAAATACCCCGAGTGCAACGGCATTTCTTTCCGCCGTATGCTCCGGAACTGAATCCAGTGGAGTATGTCTGGACGCACACAAAGATGAACGCAATGGCGAATCGGGCATCCCTGGCCCTTGAGGAACTGACTACTGCAGCAGGAGATGCCATGGAGCAAGTACAAGGAGAACAGGATCTCTTACGTTCCTTTCTCAAACACAGTGGCTTGCCCCTGCGGCTTCGATAGGAGATTACTTATGTCGGGATCAATAATATAGACTTGGAGCCATTCTGATGAAAAAACCATAGGCGCTCAGACCCCCTTATATATAAGGCACTAATTTCTCACTACAACTACATTTTACATTTCGGCCTACTTTTTCTTCTCTTTAATTTTTACTGTATAAGTTCCAATAATTTGTTCGGGCGCAATTTTATGCTGCACCGAAAGCTCCGCAATTTTGTGCGGCACACGGAGCAGCGGCGGCTCTTTAATTAATGCACGATAAAACGATATCAAGTTATTAAGTAGCTCTTGCAATTTGACTGGCAGTAATACTCTAGTTCCCTCCGGGAAATTCGAGCCCGCATCTGCGACATCTATTTTTGCAATGGCAACAGGGATTGGAGCGGGCCTTGCCTTATAGCTGCGACTAAACCATTCAATACTCGTGTGGAGTTGTCCAGAGTCACTTTTGTGCAATGAAGCCTCATTCTCAGTTTTTGCTTCTATTACTAAACTTATCTCCGGGAATAACCATAGCCCATCAGGACCATCCCTATCCTCCCTCTCCGGCCTACGTCCTTCAGCCCCCAGCATGGTTGCCAATTCTTTAATTGCTTCTTCAAAAGTATTTGTTGTTACTTGAAATGATAAGCGAGCCCTAAGATCCTCAATAGCTGCAATTGCCCCATTCGGGTTTTCAAATTCAGAAAACCACGCTACAATTATGCCCTGGACATCAGTTTTTGAGGCCGAGATAGAGCGTCTTGTTATAGATGGTGGGCAAAGCAGCGAGGGGTTTATCTCCCTCGCTGCTTGTTGTATTTCCATTGCTTCACCTGAATCTATTTCATTCATATAAGCCGCAATTTTCTGTAAATACCATCCTTTAGTTATTTCTTCACTAGTGAGTTCATTCAACTTATGACGTATTGTTTCAACTGCTTTATCATATTGCCTACTAACAGCATATTCGAAAGCCTTTCTTTCAGCATATGCTAATTGCAGCCCTACTTCATCAGGCTTCTTTTTTTCTTCCCGAGATTTTTTCATATGCTCCGCATAATATTGCTTCCATCCCTCATTTCTCTTTAAGCACTGACCGATCAATGCAATTACAGATTTTGAGGCGTCTTCCGAATCCTCTCTAGCTAATTCGGCTAAATCTAAGGCTAATCTCAGCTGCGCTGCGGTGTCCTGGCTCATTGCACTCAGGACATCTCTTTTGGCTATAAAGTGGGCTATATCATGACCCGACAAAATTACTACGGCATAATCTACGTGCGACCGTACTGCTCTACCAATTCCTTGCTCAATGCGATAAACAAGTCTGTTTCTAATCCCCCCAGGTCCAGCAGTAATTGAGCTATCAAATTTATCAACTATCCCTTCACCATAGGGCATACCATCAAGAACAAGTATTCTACATGCATTGTCCGGCAAATCGACTCCATCATAGCGTTGTACAAACACAGCAAATCTGACCGAAGGCTCCTTACTTCTAAGCTGCTCTACAGCCCGTACCACCTCATCTCCAATGAAAACTGTTGCCCCAACTGATTCCCACTCTCTAGCCGCCCATTCACTAGGCGACAACACAACTACATTGTTTTGCTTAGATATTTGTTGACATAATTTCATAACCCATTCGCGATTGAGATCCTTATCAACTAAAGAGGGGGCAATTACCATACGCTCTCCTAGCCCTTTATCGCCCTCCGAGGTCAACGGCAACTTGGCCGCTAAATAGTCACAACCAAGCTCCCTAATTAGTATCGAGTCATCAGCAAGCGTCGCCGACATAAAAAGACGATGGGGTGTTTTTGCGAAAGCTTCAACTTTATGAATGGGAATAATTTCCGGGACTATCTCTATTCCTAACCAAGAAATAATACACCGACATCTTCTTAGAATGTCAGACAGATACGGCCAAACAAACATAAAATTACCGTCTTCAGCATGAGGAGAGAGAAGTCTGTGCAGCTCTTCGTTAAGTGAGTGCCAAATCCAATATGGCACTTCAAATATAGCTTGTGGATCTTTGTTAATTATACTGCTCCACTTTCCGATATCATATGCTTCGCAAGCCGCTCCCAAGATATTTGTTATTTCTTTATAAAGTAGCTCTTCATTAGAAATTCTTAGGGTAAATGAATCACGAATTTCTTCTACTCCAGCATGAGCATCATCGCATACTATTGCACAAGGTCTCAAATTCACATCAGGCCGATTAAAAGTCGATTTAGCATTAAAGAGCTTGTCATAGGTGCAAACAATTACAGCCTTACCTGCTGTTCCGTCGACATCAGGATACTTTTCTCCTTTTGGATACTCTACAGCCCTTATGCCCAGTTTTGTTGCTTCTTCGATCACTTGCTTGACAAGCTGGATGGTAGGACAAAGATAAACTACGGGCTGTCCCTTTTCCTCCATATGTGAAAGCAAGAAAAGCAATGCGACTGATGTCTTGCCGGAACCAGTACTAACTTTCAATATTATTTCTTTTTCGCTTCTCTTTTTTGAAATTAACTCAAGTGCCTGTAGTTGTACAGGTCTCAAATCAATATGTGATGTTTGTCGGTCAAGCGATTCAAAAACCTCTACAAGATTACTCCAATCAACTGTCTTCTCTTTTTTTACGAGTTTCTTGAAATCAACCATGTCCCTTCCTCTTTCTTTTACCGTTTATAGCTTTCCACTATACTCTATAGAATGCTTCCTATGCCTCTCCCAGTTCTCAATGTAAGCCTTCGCAAGCTCCTTCGATCTGATGATAAGCAGATTTTCGGCGTTCTTCTCTTCGGCGGCTTTCGTGAAATTAAAGCTGCCGGTAATGACCGTCTCCCGGTCGATGATCATGATTTTGCTGTGAGCGATGGCGTGTTCGGCGTCGATGTAGGTCGGTATTCCCATGTTATGGGAGAAGTCGGCAGCTGAATATTTAGCGGTTCTGTTGCTCTTATCGAGAATGATCTCAATATGGATCCCGCGCTTATATGCCTCAACCAGGGACCTTGCAATAGGAGAGGATGTAAAGGAATAGGCTTGCACCAGAATTTCGGATTTTGCCGTGCTTATTGTCTTGATAATGGCCTCTGTAGCGCCGCCGCTAGGAGAGAAATAGACCTGGGTAGGGGCGTTCTTCAGAGTAACATCAATTGCCTGGGTATTTGAGCATGATAGCTGCAGAATGATGCCCAGGAGAATAATAAATTTTATGGTACGCTTAAACATGAGTCTACAGTTTAATAGCTGAGAGCTTGGCAATCAATTCCTTTCTTTCTTGCAATATCGACCAGTTTATCTCCGAGAGAAGGTGCTGCAACCAATTACTTGCAAGTGCAAGTAATTTTAGTTGCCGGGCAACTAAAATAGTTGTCATTTCTCGGCAAGGCCGTATTGGGCGTTTCTGTCGCCTGTTCCGATCCTTTGCAGCTTGCCATATTTTACCAACTTATTCAAAAGCTTAGAGGCTTTGTAAATATCCAGGCCCAGCAGTTCCCTCACTTACCGGTTAGAAATAGGCCCGTATTGTTTCACATATTCCAAAATTACCTCTGGATGCCTTACCTCATCGATGCCCTTATCCCTGACATAGCTTATTGCCTCTCCAAACAGTTTGGAGAGGCCGCTGCTCAATTGGTAAATCTTTCCCTTCTTTATTCCACTCTTCTCCAGATAGCCCATAGTCGTCATATGCATCAATATTTCACGGATCCTTACCAGATCACGCTACAAAATGGCCGGGGCCTCGTTCAATGAGAGTTCTCTTTGCCGCCTTAAAACAGACAGGATAAGGAGTTCATCCAACCCTATTTCCTTACCATGCTTTTCAGATTCTTTCACAAATCGTACAAAGTGTTAATCAATGGACCCGTCCCGAATGAAAACCGCTCAGTTCAAGCCTTTCTCACATCCTCATATCAGCCTGGTGAAATTAGAGTGCTGGTCAGGATTGAACATCCCCGAATCTACTTTTCCTCAAATCCATGACTCTTAAATTTCAGTGTCCGACAATTCTCGGTTACGGTTCTGACTACGTTGTCCGGCACACCCTCCGGCACATCAGCCTTGATCTCAAGAGTGATCTCCACGTTGGAATCCATAAGGGCGGAGAGGTGCTGAACCACTTCCTCCGCGATCTTTCCGGCATCTCTGCTTAGCCTCGTCGCATCGAGTTCGACAGACCCGTAGAATCTGACAGGGAGGCGTTTTTCTTCTTCTGTTGCCGCCGGGGCACCACCCTTGTAAATTCCGGCCGAGCCGCCGTTGCCAATTGATCCTGCGCCTACCGCTGCCAGTTCCACAGCCACTTTGTCAGCCTCAATCTGCCTTGCCGCCACATCGGGCTTCACCAGCAAACTATTTCCTTCAAGCGATACAGACGATCCGCCTGTAGTCCTGAGTCCGAGATAGCGCCCTTTCTTCTCATCCCATGCGTCTGCATATGCGAAAGTATCGGTCCAGATAAGTACAGACAAGCCTGCTCTTACAGACTCAATAAGAACTTCCGGGTCTCTTAGCCTGGGCAGATACAGATACTTTGCGAAGTCTTCTGCAAGCTGTTTTATTGTGACGCTGTCACCACGCCAAAGCGGGATTTTATCAAGCTCCATCCTCAAGAGTGTGCCTGCAAAAGAAGTGACCAGCAGTTCATCGTTCTTGAGCTTCTTGCTCGCGCGTGCGGCAAGCGAATCACTTCCGGAAAGACGGAGTGCAGACCATTCAACAGCCGCTTGCGGCGTCTTCTGCACAGGTACAAGCAACCATTGATATGCCTCCGGTATCCGGGCCGTCACAGCGCCATCGGCAGACTTAAGCTGGGTTTCTGCCTGTTTCACCTGATGCGGATCAAGATTCAACTGTTCTTTCTCCGACAGTATTGAGTTCCAGGCCAGATATTTCCGCACAGCTTCATCGAGGTCCTGGAGGCGGGTCTTATCCACCGCAAGGAAGACAAGCGTGTTTCTGTAAATACGCGGCGTAGTGCCCCTGTTCTCCAATATCTCTTTTGACGCAGCCTCAGCCGGAGACCCTGGGTCCTTGCTGTATGGATAATCTATGCCGAGCACAACCAGCCGTGTATCCATTTCGTCAGGCACATCCTGTCCTGAACGCGGCAGAGGATGTATGCGGCTAAAGTCTCCCGGTTTTCTCAAGTCAGCCCGTAGTCTGTTGTCCAGTTCCCGGATCACTGCATCTGGATCGCGCTTAAACTGCTCAGCCCGGTCTTCCGCAAGCTTTGTCACCGTGGGCTGCACTGAATACCAGAAGCGAGGCCCATCTTGGTAGAGATACGTTGCGTTCCCGGCAAGGCGTCTAAGCGCATCGCCAAAGATCGCCGGAGACTCACCGGGCATCACACAGCCGAGTTTTATTCTGCGGTCCTCAACTCCCCGATTTGCAGCGCTTGTCATAGGTGCTGAGCCGAGATAGATCGTCCGGGCAACACGACGGGTTGCATGGAATTTGCCGAGGTTCAGCACCTCGCTGTCAATGCGTAACGATAACGAGCTGGGACCGTCCACATCCTTCTCTATGATCGGCACCCAGTTGTCCGAAAGATACCGTGTCAGCTCAAACTGAACTCGCGGATCATCAATCGGCATGTTCGAGGGCAGGATCAGGGGATTCCTGTCTCCCTTTTCCCACAGGCTATGGATAACCGCAGCCATCAGCCGCAATACGCCACGGGTCCGCTGAAACTTCAGGAGAGTCGACCAGTCGGTATAAAGACGGTCGAATATCTCAGGATGGATAGGATAGGCCTGCCTCATCCTTTTCTCGTAATCTGATTCCTTGCACTCCGGCGGAAACTCCTGATGCTGGGTGCGGTAAAGGTCGTAAAATTCACGGGCGATAACGTCCCGCGCCTTGAATTGATCCTGACTTATGAGTGGTTCAAAGAGTCGCCTGCGAACTATCTCAAACCCTTCTTCAGCGCTTGCAGGTCTCCACGATGATTCGATCCGGCCTATCACGTTGCGCAGACGGTCGAGGGCCTCGCGGCCTCGCTGACCGCCCACCTCTGAGTCGTCGGCCTGTGCATGAGGCAATCCGGACGTATCCGACGCCGGAAGGCTTATAACCAGCAGACAGTTCTTTGCAAGCTTTGCAGATTCGGTCAGGGCCTGCGCAAAGGTAAACTGTGTTTCGAAGCTGCCTGCCGGAAGATCGCTCTGGTCATGGAGCTGACGGGCATATGCCACCCACTCGTCTATCAATATAAGGCATGGACCATATTCGTTGAACAATTCCCTGAGCACATCTCCGGGGCTCGTTCCTTTTTCATCATCGGCCGCAATGCGTTTAAATGCCTTCTTGCCTCCGAGCTGATAAGCGAGTTCTCCCCATAGGGTGCGGATGATTGTTCCGTCACTCTTGGTGACCGGATTGCCTGGAGATATCTTGTTGCCGACAAGCACTACCGGTTTCGCCTTCGGAAGGTCCTTCAGAGCCGCATCAGCTAAAACAGCATCAACGCCGGCAAGCTCACCGGTCGGGATGCCTGATACAAGGTGATAGAGCGCAAGCATCGAATGGGTCTTACCGCCGCCAAAGTTCGTCTGCAACTGAACAACAGGATCGCCGCCTGCACCTGAGAGTCGTTTGACACAATTGACGAGCAGACCTTTCAGGCTTTCAGTAAGATAGGTGCGGCGGAAGAACTCGCCGGGTTTGCGATACTCATCGGTCCCTTCACCAAGATGCACCTGCCAGAGGTCAGCCGCAAACTCTGCCTGTTGGTAATGGCCGCTTGCCACATCTTTATGAGGAGTGATCACCTCACGCCAGGGCTTCAGCGTTCCCGTGGTCTGGCTTTCGATGGTGGTCCCGGCGCTCTTTCGCCGCTCGCTGCGGACCTGTTCATCAACAATAAGCCGCCTGAGTTCCATCTTGAGCTTACGCACACTTTCGGCCTGTGGAGCAGATATCGCTGTAAGAAGTCTTTCTGTGGAATCGAGGGCACGGTCTGCATCGTCACCTGAGAAAGGCTCCTGATGCGCCCATTTTTTGCGAACCTCCCGAAGTTCAGAAACAAGGCTTCTTTCTCCCTGTCCGAGCGTCTTTTTAAAGACCGCATTCCATGCTTCCCACATAACCCTCAGCATCGGAGCTGCATCCCATTCTTTGAGCGGACGGTTGGTGTTTAGCCGATCATCAGCAACAAAACTCTTTGCCTCATCTAACGCCTTTTGTTTATAAACACTAACGAACTCTCTCTCGATAAATGGTGCAAGTCCTTCCTTAAGAAGGTCCATCGCCTTGCCGACTCTCTCATGATTCGTTATTGCCATGTCTTATTCCCCTTCGAACATCGCTGTCTGCTCTTCCTGTGACTTGCCGCCTTCTCGCGCAAGCCTTATAATCTCTGGCCAGCTCTGGACAAGAGCGTTATATGCGAGGGCTTCCTGAGCCCGTCTTTTGCGCTCACAGATTGTATAAAGCCTGTATGCAAGCTCCCTTGCAACCTCTGCATTGCTGCCCAGCTTTGCTACAAGTTCAGCCGTCGCTCCTTCGCCACCTGCTTCAAGCACACGGATTAATTGATGAACCATCTCCCACACGGTGAGCCGCGTATCTGTGGTCGGGTCCCAGTCGGCAGGAAGTTCAGAAGGTTTTAGCAGGC
Source organism: Nitrospira sp. (assembly GCA_002634385.1). Taxonomy (GTDB): domain Bacteria; phylum Nitrospirota; class Thermodesulfovibrionia; order Thermodesulfovibrionales; family Dissulfurispiraceae; genus Nitrobium; species Nitrobium versatile. The sequence continues at coordinate 63,480 of NSJL01000010.1, read as the reverse complement.
AGACCCGCCCGGCCTTTGATTCAAGAATGCCCGCATCTACCATGCCGGAAACGCTCGTATTCTTTGCCTTTGAAAGTGTCTCAGCAATACCGAATTGCCCTTCTCCAAAACCATGCTGCTCGAACCACGCCAGCGCCCAGCGCGTGTCTGCGTCAAAGTCTCCTTCTTGTTCTGCCAGCACTTCGTCGAGGGTCTGATTGATGAGGGCTAATGCCTCCCTTACGGAAAGCGGGTTGCCCGCAGCATCGAGGACTTTTGAGTATCTCGTATATACCGCCATGCCGGGGCCAATTGCAGACTGCGCCAAGTCCACCGGCGCGATATTGCCTTTTTGCAAATGCGCAAGAGCAACAGGAAGTTCAGTCTTGAGCTGGTTCAGAAACTCGCGACGAGTTGTTGTAGGTGCAACATCTGATCTATGGCGACAAACAAGGACTATACTGGATGCAAGAGCACTGACTTCGGCTTTGAGTTTGTTCGCAGACTCAGTCTTTACTGGCCATGTACCTGTGATTGCAAATCCCGCCCCTATAATTGCCTCAAGAAAAGTCTCCCAACCGGTGCTTGATGTTCCGGTTTCACTCTTGGATTCTGATTGTTTAAACGCATAGAAAATTGTCACTGGAAAAGCTGGGTGCGACTGCTCGGCAAGGCGGTGAATGGCTTGAGTCATCCCCTTAAGAAAGAAAGCTTCAGCCTTTTCTCTATTACCGTGACGATAGGCCGTAGCCACCAATTCCTCAGCCTTGGGAACTGTGAGTGTTGTAAAAAGATCAGGGAATACTGACTTGAGTGAGCGACGTAACCAGACATAGAAAAAGTCTGATAGGTCGGCGTATGCAATATTGTCATAGTATGGCGGATCTGTCGCAACAACTTTCCCTGCGGATACCTGTTGAACCATAGCATCGACCTGAAAGGCTTGACCACTACTACTGTTTAAACTCAGTGAAGCAATACCCTTGACTTGTCTTTCAAGCAAATTCCAAAGGCTACCAGTTGACGTGGAAAAAACGTTGCACTCTGCGAAATCCCAGACCATTGCTATAGACTGACGAGAGAATGTCACAATCATCTGTTGATTGATATTGTTCCACCCGCAAAGTGTACTTGACTGATTTGTCTGCTGATCAACAAGGAACCCAAGATATGCGCTTACAGCATCAGCATAATCAGCTGCACCAGCGCCAGTCGTGGATAAACTCTCACTATCAGATACAAGACGACTATTAGTCGCATCTCTCTGCACAATCTCTCGTATTTCTTGCACAAGGTCTGAAAAGGTCGTCAAAGCGACAATCTGGCGGTTAGCGAAAAGGTCGCCCCACTGTTCTAAGCCATAGGGCACACAAGTTCCACCCGTGAGTCGTGCAGGCACATCACCATCTGGTCGCCATTTCGGTTGTGCCACCGCAGCAATGGTCTCATGCTCTGCTGTGGGTGAAAAATATAATCGTCCACGCTCGCCTTCAGCAACAATGGCCATTAGTCGAACAGCCATGCGCCCAGCTTTGCCCTCAGATTTTATGTAATCTCCCGATATAGGAGTGCCGGACATCAGGCAAACAAAGTTTGCCCGTGCGAGTTTGGTTCCATTTTTCGCTGCTTCGAGATTCTTAGGTTTCCCTACTCTTACAACAAATCGATAGTTCCCATTTTCGATCACTGGTTCAACGTAGGCTTCTTTTCCGACCTTAGTGGAGAGCATGAATGTCGAAGCAAGCGGCACATCCACATTCGCAAAAGCCGGGTTTGGACTCTTTACTGTGCGAGCCCATATCCATGCTATAACAGTCAGCTTCTTTCCAATGAGCGGTTTTAGGTCTGGTCTCTCCTTTGCCATCTCGGCCGTGATCTCGACCTTCGGATATAAATGCCCGACCCGCTTTTCAGCCTCATTGCGCATCCATTTGCCATAGTAACGGACATCCTCGGCAAGCCCCTGTGCACCTTTCCATTCTCGGGCAATTAGTGTCTTATCCTTCCGGGCCTCTGGATTCACTGGAGGTTTACCTGCAAACTTCGGGGGGATCTCGATCATCGCTTTGTTGATAAGCACTGCCACCGGGTTCAAGTCGCTCGCATAAGCTTCAAGCCCCAGCCGCTGAGCCTCAAGCGGCAACGCCCCGCCGCCCGCAAAGGGATCATGGAAGGCTGGCAGCTTGTGCCTGTCAAACAGTTCCTTTGCCCTCGGATGATCAATATTTTCAACGCACGCCCGCCGCCAGCTCTGCCATATTTCTTCACGCGCCCTCTGAAGCACTTCTTCGTTGGTTGTGTTCTCCCACTGGACCAGCTCCTCGATAATCTTGAAAAGCCTCTGCCGCTCCTTCTCCTGTGCCTTTTCCGTGGGGAATAGATCAGGATATGCCGAAGGGTCATCAACCATCTGGCTGAAGATCACCGCCCGCGCCGCCGCAAGTGGCCGCCGCGCCCACCAGAGATGCAGCGTGCTCGGATGTCCATGCCGGATAGACTTCTCTCGCGCACTGGCCTTGTTTATCGCCTCCAGTGGCAGGGCAACTTCAATAAGTTTCTTCTTATGTGTCATACCATTATTTCCTGTTAACCTTCTTCAGTCAGTAGTTACCGATAGATAGGTTCCTGAAAGATTGGAACCTACCTCGATTTCAATTGCACCGTCAGTTCTGGTAGTCACACAGTTCCTATTCTCTCTTTTGAGTGTTGATCGACTATCTACTGCCCAACCCTCAGCATGGCAACTGTACCGCTGCGTGGCATCTGTATCCTGAACACCTGCATCGCTAATTACACAAAGCCGAGGAGCTCCATCATTAAGCGCTGAAAACAGCTCCAGGCAATATCCGGATTGCCGACCATGATGACTGGCCATGAATACATAGGTATCCGAAATCATGTTCACGAAGTCTGTTTTTTTCAATAGTTCCTTCCATGAAGCTGCTTCATTATCTCCAGGCACTACAACGCGGACACCGAGATATTCAAAAACAACCACGCCGCTATGGTTGTTGATGTTCGAGGTGCCGCAATTTCTTGATGCGAATTGTTTGATGGTCACTCCACCGGTGACTTTAGGGTCACCCACGAGCTCACCATCCTTTACCGGAGAATTATATCGATCCGACATGTCGAAATAAGCATTCAATTTGTCGTAGTACGTAGCTTGGTTGGCTGCGTAAACGTCTTGTTTAAGCAACCACCTTGGTCTCCAGAGCTGGCGCACATTAAAGCCGAGGTCAGTGATAAGAAGTATCTCGTCGATATGATCGCCATGCGGGTGTGTGATAACCAGTGAATCTATTGTTTTCGTGTAGCGGCCTAACCACTCTAACGGCGAAAAGCTGGCGGACATGCCCAGATCAATCACCACGACTTTTCCATCCGGTGTGAATGCATGGATAGCCTGGCCGTGTCCTACGTCATGAATTACGATCATCAGTGGCGCCACGACACTATTCCTTCCTCTGAAGCGCTGATCCGTCAGGATGATATTGACTCTTACGCCAAAGGTATCCAGCGCTCAGAAGAAACATTGTAATAGCAACCACTATGTCCACAATGGACCCGACGCAAATATTTCTTGTACGATCCGGTTCTGCAATATTCCACGCAAAGCTGCTCAGCCCTGCGAAAAGGCCGATCTGCAGCGCAACCATGGCCTGCTGAATGGTATGGCTGCTGTTCCACCTGAATGCATTAAAGGATGTATCCAAGTACATCTGATTGATGTTTGCGAATTCCTTGGCTTCCGTCCTCAAGAACTCGCCTCTAATTGCATTGAGCTGCCGTGCTGGATAGACGAAATACAGTCTGGTCTGCGTAATGGCCGCCAAGATGGAGACCAAGCCGATCATTGTTACGAGGAACACGAACGCAGCGACATTCCAAAACACCGCCGTAACCTTGTCATCAAGGCCAAAGAATCCCAGAAGCAGCGTTGGAACACCCCTCGACAAGCCGGCAGCGAATTTCACAAGCGTGTGGTAACGTTCATCGTAGTACTTCACGAGCGCCATGCACTGTTCGTATTCCAATTTCAGGAATTCATTCATAACACAGCTGCAGTCTTTCCAAGGTGCATGATTTATTTTTCACAATCATGATATTTTTCTCTTGCCCACCCGATTGCAATAAGATTACAACCATAATTTTTATTTGGTTGCAATTCCAATATTAATAATATCTAAATATCAAGGGCTTATGGTTCCGCCTTCTCTCCTTTAGTTTTATCTGATTGCTGATGATTGCAATGAGCTACTTTTGGGCCTGAGTACCAGCGAGCTGCCTGGGTGACTCCGTGGCTATGTATTTTGCCTTCTTTCACCAACTCTCTCAGTAGGACCTGTATCTGACTGCGAGAGTGGCTTGGCAAAACCTGACGGAACTCCTCCATCCTAGAGCCAGCTGAGTCGTTTTCTTTAATGTGTTTTATAAGCAGGGTCTTATTGGTTTCCCGGTCAAGGCCGCGCCGCCGTGTATACGCGCCTTTCTTGCCGATAAAATCGTAGAACTGCCGGGCCAGGATGTAGCGAGCCCCTCGTCCACGACTGATCTGTTCAATAATGCCGTGCTCAACAAGTCTGAACAGATTGCCCTTGTCTTCCGGAGATACCGGCTCATTCCGAAAGACATGATCTATAACAAGCAAATCCTGAGTAGTGAAAGATTCGAGTCGCTCCTTGCCGATCTTTTCAAGGAAACGGAGGAACTCAGGATTTCTGACTTCACCATGGAGAGTAAGCCAAACATGAAAGGGGTCAGAACGGGTAAAATCAGGCTTCGGCTTGCTTTCCCTTATACATGCTTCAAAAATACGGTTCATGCCTTGACCGGAGCGTTCTACAAGACCGCAACGGGAAAATGTCTCGGCTATGCGCCGGTTGCGAGGCGCCTGTTCCCAAAGAACATTATCGGGAGTAATGCCCGGCGGGAACCCTCCTGGACTTACGATCTCCAGCCTGCGAGGATACTGGCGGACAAACACAGACCCGGATAAGCGATAGTCACGATGACTGACAGCGTTCAAAATTGCTTCGCGGACAGCGCCCTCGTTGAATGTCAGGATGTCCCAAACAAACAGTCCGTCTTGAAAGTGCTGTTTGTCATTACGCAGATTTATCAGTTTCCAAAGGTCTTCATAGTAGGCGAAGAATCCTTGTCTGAACTCTTCTCGCTGCTGAGCAGGTCCCGTCACATCAGCAGAGCGATATTCGAATATAACCTCTGATTGAGAAAGGAAGCGGCCCATTGCCTCTCTTGTGCCGAAGAGAATCAAGGCCGCATACGTAAGACCGTCACGTGTAAGCAATTCGGCATCAGTGAGGAGTTGTTCAGCGGGTATGGTCAGCAGTTTATCGTTCTTGGATTTCCGCGCCCAACGGCTCCGAAAATCTCCAACGGCTTTTTGATCCAAATCGTTAAGTGAGGCTCCCCGGCAGATCTCAGCGGTAAAGTCCGGGCCTGCCTCGTCAAAGATACGTTTCATCATGTCCGGCAGCATAGGAGCCAGGCTGTCACCTGCCCGCATGAAATAGCGGCCTTCGTAATGAATCGGCATGCCGATAGGACGGGAAGGAACATGGAATACGAGGACGCGGCCCTGGGTGTGGTGTATCTCTTCGGCATCGACACGGAGATGTATGCGTTCTATAATCCCGGCTTTTGTTCGTTCGAGGTTTGTAAAAGCTGAGGTGCCTACAATATGACGAGGCAGGGTATCCGTAACACCGAGAATCATTTTGCCACCGCCTTCATTAGCCAGGGCGACGCAATATTTCACAAGTTCCTCGAAATCATAGCGTTGCTTCGCTTCTTTGAACTCGATGTGCTCAGTTTCCTTTGCACGCAACCACTGTTCAAGTTCATGGAACTGCTGATTCATCCGCCCCCCCTGCAACCGGCTCATCGGGCATTTTAACGCTGCCATCGTGTCTCCTCCAACACCAACTAAGGTATAATTTAACATAAAAGCGAGTGGAATAAGAATCTGGAAATTAAGAAAAATCTTTGCTATGCCAAGCCTGAACCGCTTGCAGAGACATTATGAAAAAGAAGAGATTTGTCCGGCATTACGTCACCACAAAGAGAGAGAAAGCAGGTCCCTGCAACATCTGTAAAACGCACACAGAGTTGACCTGGGACCACGTGCCTCCAAAAGGCGGTATTGACCTAACAGCGGTCGAGATGGAAAAGGTCTCCGAGTTGTTTGTTGTAGGGCACGATGAAATCAAGTTTTCAGAATCGCAAAACGGCGTCAAATACCGGACCGTCTGTAAAAGCTGCAATGAAACAATCGGCCATAGATACGATCCTGCGCTGAATGAGTTTTCATTGACCGTGGGGAGATATCTGAAATCAGGGCTGTCCTTCCCCAGGGTTGTTCATCACCGAGCAAAACCGGCAGCTATGATCAGGGCAATTCTCGGCCATCTGGCAGCCGCAAAGATTGAAATTGATGACTGTCCGTTTGACAGGAATGTCAGAGAGTTCGTTCTCGATGAAGACAAGCCGATACCCGATGATATTTTCATTTTCTATTGGCTCTATCCCTATGAGCAGTCAATTACTATGAGAGACTTCGCCATGCCCACTGTCCGTGGCAACTTCAGCACGGGAATCGGATTTTGTCAGGTGCTGAAGTATTTCCCTATCGCTTACCTCGTCATCAATAAGCCGGCCTATGAAGGGTTGGAGGAACTGACCCGATACCGGAATCTATCAGTTGATGAAGAGGTCGAGATTCCGATACTCCTGGACCGCGTTGAACATGCTCACTGGCCTGAGATCGTTGACGATTACAATATTGTACTCGCCAGCAAGACTACCGGGAATGCGATCTTGGCAAAACCAAAGAGGAAAAAGAGATAGATATTGAAACCCATTCTATTTGAAGGGGAGAATTGTCGCGGCCTCTGGGCTATTGTTAGAACCGAAACAGTCTTGTTTCATGTCCACCTCCGCAGCTGTTTGGATTAACTCAAGTGCTTTGATCAATGATTCGTGCAATTCTGTCATAACACTGAAGTGCATGATGATCATCACAGCGACAATCACGATCCCGGTTACAATTAACAGCAACAAGCGTGAACATTCAACCGTCGCAATGTCGGGCCTACCTGGTAACCCAGAGACCGACGGGCACGGACCGAAGTGCAACAAAGATATTTTACAACAGAGGCCTTAACCTCGGCAAACTATTCAAACGTGATGTCTTCAGGGATCGCATTGAGCATCTTTAGAAATGCAGTCAACGCTTGCTTGACAAACAATTGATGCTCTTTATGAGGATCGATCAGGAGATATACAACGAGGTGTCCGAAAACAATATCTCTCTTCCTTTCTATGAACTTCTCAATCGGGGGATATTCCATCTTAGGTATTCCCTTGTTCGAAGCATATAGTATCACATTCCTCATATTTGCCTGTCGTTTAATGTAATCGGTTATTTTCTTCGCGTTCTTCACTGTCGCCAACTCATTTAATTCGTCGGAAAAATCATGGATCTTCCCGTTCATTGTCACATCGAAATGCAATGGCGGATCAGGATAAGCATGCAGGATATCACCTGTCGGTCCTGGAACATTAATACGAGTTTGGAGTGTGGGTTTCTTAAGATTTTCGTCTATTACGAGAGTCGGCTTGAACGCGTCCACATAGCGAGCAAAAACACTTGAGATCGCCTGAAAGAATGGAAAGACCGCTGTCTTGAAAGTATGGTCACGATACTTTAGCTTCTCGGCTCCCTTGTATTCCCGTCGCCTGAGAGAATGCATTATGGCGGTCGCTGCTTCCTCTTCACCTGTGATTGCGCGAAAAGCTGCCATCTCTGTATCAACGTCCTTTATTTTCCAGGCGCGTTCAATGTGAGCTATCGCACTACGAGCACAATGTTTGCCTGGGGCAGGGGTATCAAGGATAAGTTCAGTTACTTTCTTCTGAAAGTCAGTCGCTTGAAACATTGTGCAGTTTTACCCCGGTTCCTCTGACTTTGTCAGAAGTTCACCAAGGTCGTAATTCACACTCGTCACGCCGAAGTCGGGTTCACGCCTGAAAGGACGCCGGACATAGCGCGGGACGCTCTTGTCCCCATCCACTTCCACAATAGCCAGGATAAAATCATGAGGCTTATTCAAGGCAGTCAATATTTCATTCTTGGTGACAGTGACCGTCTTTGCCCCGGAGACTCTGCCCTTTACCTCTATGAACCGGAGACAGCCTTTATCCGGTATCCTCGATTCAATGTCATAACCGAATTTCTGTGCGCTCACATCGCGGGGCTCGTATCCGAGCTGACGCTCAAGCTCCATGATCGCATTCATCGCTATCTTTTCGATCCGTGCTGTCTCCCGTGCAAATGTATCCGGTTCTGCTTCTTGCACGCCTTTGAGACGAGAGATCAATCCAGCAGGAACAATAAGTGCCCCGCCCATGACAACCGGGGGTAATGGAGAAAGCTTGCGCTCCTGTTCAAGTTCCTCAAGCCGTTTCTGAAGGCGGACTTCAAGCTCGTCTGCTCGCTGCCGGGCCTTAGCTGAATTGATACGAGCATTAACCCTGCCTGCAAGCTCCTGCGCCTTCAGTTCGTTGGCGCGGTGGTCCCAGTAGTTGATCTCTTTTGTCAGTCTATCTTTTACAGCAGCAACGGTTTTCAGTACAAGCTCTTCCTTATTTCTCTTCACTTCATCGAAATGACGAGGCACAAGCTGAGAGACTGCAAAGGAAAGGAGCTTCGGTTCAAGATCAGTAGTCAGCCAGTCCTGGGCAAGTAGGGACTCAACCTGCTTGTGCTCTTCGACTGTTAGCGGACGGTAATCGAGATATGGAGCATAACCGGCCATGTGGGTATCAGCGTTCTTGTCGATCTCCATAAAGTGCATCTGCCGTGATACTATGCGTCGGTTGCCGAAGCGATCAGTCCGGGCGTCCTGTATCCCATGCTCAAGATAAAAGAGCGCTCGTATGTCCTCTCCCTGGTCAACCGGATCAACGAGAACAGCGCCGCGCTTGAGAAGGTCGCGATACCGTTCTAATATCAGGTCAATTGTCGCATCAAGCAAGGGATGTCCCGGACAGATAAACGCGGCCAGTGGTTTCCCCGGTATGCCGATAAGGTTCTTTTCAAAAGTAATCCTCTCATATCCCAGCAGGACTGGCTCTCTTCTCCCAATCGACCGGTCCCTGCTTCGGATAACAGAAGGGACATGCGTGATCTCATATCGTCTTGTCTCCCGCTCACGTATGCTTCCGCCTAGGAGTTTGAAAGCCTCGATGAAAAAGGCCTCTATGAAGTGCGGTTGTAAGCGCCGCGCATCTGCCCGCTCCATGTCCTCCCGAATCTGCCGGACGCGGGCCGAATCCATCGAATCACGTGCAAGGGCTCGCTCTTCGACAAGCTGACGCAGCCGTTCGTGATCCATGGCGCTATCTACGACCTTATTGATCCGGTCCCTGACATCCGGCCTGTCACCGTAGCGGATCGCCTCGATCAAGAGGTCCCTGAGAGGTCTGTTCTCAAAGGTGACCTTGCCTAAGATGTCGAATACCTGCCCACCTAAAGACCTGCGCTCCTCCTCGATCTTTTCAAAGAGGCGAGTGAAGACCTCTCCCTCTCTGGTTTCGGCGGCAACAAGGTTCCATAGGTGACAGACCTCTGTCTGTCCTATCCTGTGGATACGGCCGAATCTCTGTTCCAGCCGGTTCGGGTTCCAGGGAAGGTCGTAATTCACCATAAGGTGAGCTCGCTGCAGGTTAATGCCTTCGCCGGCTGCATCTGTGGCAACGAGTATCTGAACCTCTTTGTCCTGTGTAAATGACTCCTGGGCCTTCTTGCGCTCTTCACGTCCCATGTTGCCTTGAATGGTGACTACTGCTTCATGTTTTCCGAGAAGGGCGCGGATTCGATCAGAAAGATAGTTGAGAGTGTCGCGGTGCTCAGTAAAGATAATGAGCTTGCGGCGGTGGCCGCGTGAATCGAACATCTCTGCATTATTCTGTAGGAGCTTTGAGAGTTCTTCCCATTTCTTATCTGTGCCCAGCCTCTTAACGTTGAGAGAGAGGGCCTCCAGATTATTGAGGGTGGCGATCTCAGCTTCGAGTTCTGCAATAGTCCGGGCAGCCGTCGCCTGATCAACGACCTCTTCTTCTGTGTTCTCTATCTCGACATCAGGAGCGTCCTCTATATCCTCAAGATCATCCGTCGAAAGCGCGGGGGGTTCAGTTATCCGTGCCTCTGCTCCACGTTTCAAAAGCCGCTCTTCTCTGATACGTGTCTCGAGCCGTTCGCGGCGTCTTCTCAATGACTGATAGATAGCCTCAGGCGATGAGGCAAGGCGTCGCTGAAGGATCGTCAATGCAAACCCAACAGTGCCTCTGCGTCCTTCGCTTTCGAGCGCGTCTGCCCTATTGAACTCCTGCCGGACATAATCAGTGACCTGCCTGTATAGGTGCGCCTCTTCATTCGAAAGGTCGTAATTCACGGTATAGGCAAGGCGCTCAGGAAAAAGCGGAGTGCCGTCGAACTTGAGAAGCTGCTCCTTTACAAGTCGCCGCATGATGTCTGATGTATCCATGACATGCACACAGTCACGGAACTTGCCTTCAAAGCGATCTCCGTCAATCAGGGCCATGAAAAGCTGAAAGTCTTCTTCCTTACCATTGTGAGGCGTTGCCGTCATCAAGAGGAAGTGGCGGGTGATCCGTGAAAGGATCTGTCCTAACCTGTATCGCTTCGTGTATTTGATTTCCCCGCTGAAGTAGGTTGCTGACATCTTGTGGGCCTCGTCACAGATGATAAGGTCCCAGTCTGTCTGCTCAAGCTTGGCCTGAATGTCTTCATCCCTGCTCAGCTTATCGAGGCGGCAGATCGCAAGAGGGTTCTCAAGAAACCAGTTGCCGGAGCGTGCCGACTCAATCTTGTCATTCGTCATGATCTCGAAGGGAAGGCCGAAACGGCGGTCAAGTTCATCCTGCCATTGCTCAACAAGATTGCCGGGACAGACTATTAGACATCTGTGGATATCCCCACGGATCAGAAGTTCCTTGATGAGAAGTCCTGCCATGATTGTCTTGCCTGCGCCGGGATCATCGGCAAGCAGAAAGCGCAGGGGCTGCCTTGTAAGCATTTCACCGTAGACTGCGGTGATCTGATGCGGGAGCGGTTCTACCAGTGATGTATGGACAGCAAGCAGGGGATCGAAGAGATAGGCAAGGCGGATTCTGTATGCCTCGGATACGAGCCTTAAAAGTCCGCCGTCGCCGTCAAAGCTCCAGGGCATTCCGACAGAAACGATCTCGATTGTGGGTTCACGGTCACGGTAAAGCAGTTCCTGCCCGAGACGACTGGAGGCATCTTTATAGGTGAGTTCTACTACAGCAGAGCCATGCCATTTGACATCAACGACCGTAACGAAAGAATCCGGAAGAATGCCTTTAACAGAGGCTCCACGAGTCAGTTCCTCGAGCCTTGCCATTTACCGCTTCTTGAGAATTATTTTGATTTTTGTATAGTTATTTCCCCACACAGTTTAGATTATCATCTATATCCATAGTGAAAGTAAATAGTACGTCAGCGTACTCGGCAGTGATCAATTCGGCTGACATTTTTTAAAGGAATCTTCTTGATCTCTCCTATGGGACAGCTGTTAGCGGATATGATGAATGGGAATCGAATAGAAGGAGTGTTTCTGGATATGAATCCAGTTGTTAAATAGTTTATTGACCTCAAAACAAGCGTCATAAAATCGTAATAAATCCACGTCAATATAGAGCCATTTTAAACAGAATCGAAACAAATTTCAGCCAGCATAACTATTTGATAATATTGTTGTTATTTAGGTATTTTCAGGTCCTTACCAGCCCGTTCAAATCGCCCTCTCAAGGCTAAAACACGGGTTCGAATCCCGTTGGGACCGCCAAGAAAATCAAGGAGTTACGACCTGTAACTCCTTTTTCATTTCATCCGACGGTCGTAAATCGGTAGTAGAATTCAAAACCGAGATCGCGCCTTTCAGATTGTCCACATTCAAATGCGCGTAGCGTTTTGTCATCCGCAAATCCTTATGCGACGCGAGAGCAGCAATCGTGTGGAGGTCCACCCCCCCTCTGTCTGAGATAGCTTGCGAACGTATGCACGACAACTACAATGTCATCCTGGTCGTAATTGCCCCGCTGTTGAATTAATTCTCGATTTTCTGTCCTTGAAATAATGACAAGACTATGCTAATTTATCCTTAATGGAAGGACAATTTCGAAATCTTATCCGACAGAAAATAATGGATTCCCTGGCTGCTACGGTAGCTCCGTTCACACGCCGGGATATACGGCTGCCCGGCGTGAAAGGAAAGGCGGTTGCGGTCATCGGCATGCGCCGCACGGGTAAGACCACATTTCTCTGGCAGATAGTATCGGACAGGCTGGCGAAGGGAACAGGCAGGGAGGGCCTCCTCTACTTCAGCTTCGAGGACGAAAGGCTGGCAGACATGACCGCCGCCGATCTGCATCTTGTGGTGGAGGAATATTATCGTTTGCATCCTGAGTGGAGAGACCAAAGGAAGGCTGTCTTTCTTTTGGACGAAATCCAGGTCGTGCGCGGGTGGGAAACTTTTGTACGCCGGCTTCTCGATACGGAGCAGGTGGAGCTTTTCCTTTCCGGTTCCTCGGCAAGGCTTCTTTCACGCGAGGTGGCCACGAGCATGCGCGGCAGGGCAATGGAAGCGTTGGTGCATCCATTCAGTTTCCGCGAATATCTCAGGCACTTTGGGAGGGAACCGGAGCGCGACCTCGACCGTCTGACCAAAGCTGCCCGCTCCAGGATTGAAAAAGACCTGCGGGAATATCTGATTCGGGGTGGTTTCCCGGAAGCCGTGGATGTCGCTCCCCGGGACAGGTTCGAACTGCTGCGCGGCTATGTGGATACGGCCCTTCTGCGCGATGTTATCGAGCGGCATGCCGTATCGCATCCGGTTGCGCTCAGATGGATGGTCAGGCACCTGCTCGGAAACGCGGCGGGGCCGTTCAGCGTCAACAAATTCCATGGGGACCTGCGGTCTCAAGGAATCCCGGTGGCCAAAGACACACTGCATGCATATCTGAGTTATCTGGAGGATGCGTTTCTGATCCGTACCGTTGCCATCTCCTCCGCCTCTGCCAGGCGTCGGATGGTGAACCCCCGCAAAGTCTATCCTATGGATCCGGCATTGATCCCTGTCTTTGACCGGACGGGTCGGGCCAATCTTGGACATGCCCTGGAGACCTGCGTTTTGCTGGAGCTTGAACGACGAGGTACGGAGATAGCTTACGTCCGCACATCTGAAGGGTACGAAGTCGATTTCCTGGCCCGGTATCCTGACAATCATCAGGAACTCATACAGGTCTGCGCAGACCTGAGCGACCCGGCGACCCGTCAGCGCGAAATCAGGGCTCTGCAGGAAGCTGCAAGGGAATATCCGAGGGCCGCTCCTCATCTTGTCAGCCTTGAGCCGGAAGTCCCGGCTGACATGCCGCCCGGGATAACCGTTCATTCAGCCACTGCATGGCTTCTGAGCAGAGGCGAAGAATAGAATTAGCTGAAATAAAACCTTTCGATTGCGGCAATTCTGATATTAATGAGTTCTTCCACAGAGACGCTTTCAATTACCTTGCCTGTTTTACAAATAATCAACTTCTACAAGAAGAACGGTTTCGATTTTCTTTCCTCAACTCCCACTGCGGCTGAGGGTTTGATTGATTACAAAGAACAAGATGTTTTTCTCCCGCTTTGATTTCAGCTTCGGTAAATTCAGAAGCAAAAGGTGTCTTTCCTGATATCTCCTTTCTCGTCTCAAGGCCTTTGTTAAAAATGCACAAAATATATGCAAAAATCTTGATATAAGCTCTTACATTAAACTATAGTTATAATCATGAAAACGGCAGGCCAGTATAGAACTAGTCTTAAAGCTGATCTTCCATGAAACCAATAGCCTACGGTATTTACGAAGCGCTTATTGATGAATACCTCCGTGATATTCTGGCCCAGCACCCGGAGCTCAGGACCGTTTTCGGCAAGATCGATCCTGAGGAGCAGCCTGCCCAATATTCTTCATTTGTGGCAAAGGTGCTTGAACAGGCTCTCCGCGAAGAACCTGATCCGGAAAAACGGTTGGCCCTCTGCAACCAGATTCTCGGGCATGTTGCCAAGGAACCCGGCAGAAGCCACCTGAGAAAAAACTGCCTTGTTCCGGAACAAAAGCCAATCCTCCTGGAAATCACCCCGCCACACTACGCCAGATCAGGTATCCCTCGTCCCCACACCCCGCTAGCAGAAAGCAGCCTCTTTACCGGCTCTCCCCAGGAACCGCAGCTTGCCCATGAACTACTCGAAGAGATGCGTTCCGCCGACGGGGTGGATATCCTGGTATCATTCATCAAATGGTCGGGCTTAAGGCTGCTGATGCCGGCCTTTGAAGACCTGCGCGACCGTTATGTGCCGGTTCGCCTGATCACCACTTCCTACATGGGGGCTTCCGATGCCCCGGCGGTGGAGTGGCTGGCCCGCATGCCGAATGTGAAAGTGCGTGTCTCCTACGATACCGAACGGACCCGGCTTCATGCCAAAGCGTACTATTTCAAGCGCAATACCGGGTTCTCTACGGCCTACATCGGCTCCGCCAACATGTCCCATGCCGCCATCACCAGCGGACTGGAGTGGAATCTCAAAGTCACGGCCCAAGACATGGATCATATCCTTGAAAAGTTCTCCGTCGAGTTTGAAACCTATTGGAACAGCCGCGAGTTCGTGCCGTTCGATCCTGATGATCCGACCCTTTTCCGGGCGGCCATTGATAGCGCCCGAAACCCTCGCTCGAATGGACCGGCGGTCTTCTTCGACCTTCGCCCTCATCCCTTTCAGGAACGCATCCTTGAGGCACTGGAGCGGGAGCGGACATTCCATAACCGCTGGCGCAACCTGGTTATCGCCGCCACCGGTACCGGCAAGACAGTGATCGCCGCCTTCGACTTCAAGCGCTTCTTTGAGCAGCGGCAGAAACAGGCGCGGCTCCTGTTCGTGGCCCATCGACAGGAAATCCTCCAGCAGGCTCAAGCCACCTTCAGCAATGTCCTTCGCGACCAGAATTTCGGTGAGTTGCTGGTCGGCCCGTTTCAGTCCAACCGACGGGAACACCTGTTCTGTTCCGTGGGAATGCTCTCCAACAGGCGTCTGTGGGAGCAGGTGGGCCGTGACTTCTATAATTACATCGTGATCGATGAAGCCCATCATGGGACCGCGGCCAGCTATCGGCCGATTTTTGAGAACTTTGCCCCCCAGGTCCTCCTTGGACTCACCGCCACGCCGGAGCGGATGGACGGTGAGAATGTCGCCGCCGATTTCGGCAACCGCTTTGCCGCCGAGATTCGCCTTCCCGAAGCGCTGGAGGAAAAGCTTCTCTGTCCCTTCCACTATTTCGGCGTTGCCGACCCGATAGCCCTCAATCAGGACCAGTTCTGGCGCAACGGCAAGTATGATGCGGCCGCGCTGGAAAACGTCTATGTGCTCGATCATGCGAAAGCGAAGCAGCGCGTCGATTCCATTCTCGCTGCGCTCAACCGCTATGAGCCGGAACTGGGCACTGTCAAAGGAATCGGGTTCTGCGTCACCATCAGGCATGCCGTCTTCATGGCGGAGCAGTTTACGCAGCGGGGAATACCATCCGAGGCCTTTGTTTCCGGTGTTGAGGATAAACGGTGCCAGGAATTGCTGACTGACCTGAAGGACGGCCGACTCACCTTCCTCTTTACCGTCGACAAGCTGAGCGAAGGGATTGACCTGCCGGAGGTGAACACAGTCCTCTTCCTCCGCCCCACGGAGAGCCTGACCGTCTTCCTCCAGCAGTTAGGGCGCGGCCTGCGCCATGCACCGGAGAAGGATTGTCTCACCGTTCTGGATTTCGTCGGCCAGGCCCACCGCCGCTACCGGATCGACACCAAGCTCAAGGCGCTTCTGCCTCGACACCGTTTCTCCATCGACAAGGAAGTAGAGCTCGATTTCCCCCACCTCCCGGCTGGCTGCTCCATTCAGCTCGACCGGCTCTCACGGCAGTACGTCCTGGAGAACATCAGGGAGAACCTCGGGCGTTTGGCCGTGCAGGTGCCCGACCGGTTGCAGACCTTTCCCAGCGAAAGCGGCCTGGAGCTGACCTTCGGCAATTTTATCCGCTACCACGATTATGAGCCGGAGGTACTGCTTGCGGCTGAGACCTGGTCGGGGTGGAAAGCCAAGGCCCAGCTCGGGCCCATCCCTGTTGACCCGGATTTGGCGAAGCTGAAAAAGACCATTGTGCGGGCAACGTTTATTAACGGACCGAATGAAGCCGCCTTGTTGCACAATGTGCTCGGCAAGGTTTCCCAGGGTGCCATTGACGAGGCGCTGGTGCTGGCGGGAAATTCCACCATGTCCGTTTACTATCGGCTCTGGGGAGAGAAGGGGGATGCCCTCGGCATTTCCTCCCTTGAAGACGCCTTCCGCCGACTATCCAGAAATCCATCCATTCTTGCCGACTTGGACGAAATCCTTACTTGGTCTCTCGATACCACCGAGATCAGCGGGCAGATTCCCGAACTGCCCTTTGCCTGCCCATTTGAACTACATGCTCAATATGGCAGCACAGATATTCTAGCCGGCTTAGGGCAGGCAACTCTCCAGACAGCAGGTCAAAGAGGTATCGGAGCTTTCCACTTCCCTACAATAAGGGCATACGCGCTCTTGATAACTTATCAGAAAACAGAGCGCGAGTTTTCGCCGAGTACCATGTACGCAGATTACCCCATAAGCAGAGAATTATTGCATTGGGAGTCGCAGTCAAACACGGCGCAGCAATCCGAAACCGGACAGAATCTCATTAGTCATGTAGAGCGGGGATACACGATTTTGTTTTTTGCCAGAAACCAGAAAAGGCGGAATGGCGTTACCATGCCGTTTACCTATCTTGGACCAGCCGAACGTGTCAGCCACGAAAGTGAACGTCCCATCAAGATGGTGTGGCGATTACGGTTCCCAATGCCGATTGAGATGTTTGAGGATAATAGAAGAGGCGGGTAAACCATATCGTCTGCTGATTGCAAGCCACCCCGTTATTGTTACTGTATGCCGTAGACAGTATCATCGGCGATTTCACCGTCGCGGACCTGCAGAGGGCATGCCCCGACGTAAGCATCGACATGATATGGCACGTCCTGAAGAAACTGAAGAAAGAAGAAAAGGTTATCTTTCTGAGGCAGGGGCGCTCTGCACGCTGGAGGAAGGCAAAAGAGGAGAAGGAAAGGAAATTTTGAAGAAGAAGGGATTTTTTGCCTTGAACAATAAACTTTCTCAGGCGAGAAATAACGGATAGTTTTATCTCTCATCCTTCGATATATGCCGAAGTCCTCATGATCTATCTCCCTGACCATTCTGTACTGCATTCCTCAAATCCAGCACAAACTGTTTCGTGTACCGCACAAAGAAAGCCTTTACCTTCTCCCATTTCACTTTCTCTTTGGTGTACTCGGGCTCGGAATTCGAATCCGCATCCGTGAAGTACGTGAGAGCCTTTCCGATATGAATTGGATTGACCCTCTCCACGCCGAAGCGCCGTACCATGTGGTCAGCAATTTTATAAAAGGGAACTTGTTGCAGAATAAAGTACATGTCCACGAAATCCCTTTTCGTCCCCCTCTGCACGATATCAATGATCTTCATGGCAGCGATATCGAGGACCCCGGCGACATTGGTTCCCTCATAGGACGATACCGTATCGATAAACGGATACTCATAACGGAAAAGAGAGAACTTTACCCCCTCAATCTCACAAACCAGATAATCTTCTGCTTCCGACATGATACGAAAGTTCAGCCCTGTTTTTCTGATCACCGAAATAACGGTTTCTACCCTGAACGAGCTTGTGCTTGTGGTAAAGAAATCCAGGTCCACGGACTTCCGGTGTCCGAGATGGAGCGCCAGGGCCGTTCCTCCTGCCAGTACTGCATTATGCTTGTTGACTGTATCTCTAAGAGCGGCAAGCACCTTCCAGCCGGTAGGGGTGAAGCATTCCCTATGCATGCTTCACTCCGAACCATATCTCCCAGAAATTCCGGGATCTCTCGCTGATAGACCTGCTTACGCTGAGCACATCGATAATAATCTGGGTGGGGTAGACTCTCTGCATCCATTCGAGGGCGTCCAGCTCGCCGAATTCGAGGACTCTTTCGATAATGTACCGGGCATTTCTCTTGAGATGAATAGCGTCGATATTCGTATCCCAGAAGAGCGCACGGAACCGCTCCGGCACAACTGCCGTCTCCTTCTTTTCCGCAAGCTTCTTTTGGACCTCCGGACTGTCGACAGGGCCAAGGTATTTGTGCACTACTTTTTTGCCCTCCCTCACGGCGAGGTAGGCATACTCGCCTTTGCCTATTTTCTTAGTAATCACGCTCACAGCTTATTATAACACTTTGTTGGGTAAAAGATGTAATAATATGGGGACGGTTCTATTTACTCTGCACAACATTCTCGATCTGCGCTATAAGCCTTGGAGTTTTGCTCTTTACGCTATCCCAAGCCGAATGTTGAGCTTATAGGAACAATCAAGAAGCAGCGCCGGCAGTCTTTTCCTTTTTCACCCGCTCATGAAGCCAGATTTTTATTAACGCCCCTCTGTCAACACCGATTTCCTTACGTATCTCATCGATCTCCTTTACAAGGGATTCGGCAATATCGAGAGTGATACGGACTTTTTTCCCATGATGAATCACTGTGGCCTTAGACATATCCACAAGTTCGTGAATGTCCTCACCTTCGTCAAAGCGCTTATCGAATTCGCGTGCGCTTTTAGCTATTTTTTTCTTTGTCATAGAGTGCAATCTCCTTTTCCCTTGAACGCCTCACTGAAATAATACGAATAGTCTCACTCCTCATAGTGTAGACGGCTGTCCAATGTCTATTATTGAGTTTTGCGACTATAATGCGCCGGCTCTCCAGAGGATAGGGAAGATGGATTTCAATCCGGTTTTCATCAAGCCACAAGTCCTTTGCCGCCGCAAAATCGATACCGTGTTTCAGCTTGTTTGCAGCGCTTTTAGCCGGATCCCCTTCAAACTTCATGATTTTATTATACACCTAGTGCACAGATTTTTGACATATAAAGCACAAGTCTTAAGGATAGATTCCTCTTGTTTATCGTAAAATTGCAGTAGAATGCTGTAAAAAGCAGAGAAAACGCTGGACAGCCGGAAAATACGAAAGTGGCAATCTTTCCTTAAAATAACGGTTTATACCAACAACTCTTTTTGATTAATCATCACACCTGCTATTGCCGATCGCCGCCAGCGCCGTCTGAATCCAGCCGAAGCTGATCCTCTCCTGCTCCAGCCGCACCGCCGTCCCGATACGGTCATGCCGCAAGTCGTCGTACAACAGAGCCTCGTCGCCAAGCAGACGGGGCAAGTCGCGCCGGGTCGGCGCATCCTCCCGCCCCCACAGCGATTGATGGGCCATCAGGGTGTCCCGGTCCATCAGCAGCGAACGGGCCTGCGGAAATCGGCTGCGCAATTGGTCGAGAATCGCAAAGCCGTGGGTGTCGATATCGCCCCAGTAGTAGATCGTCGTATCACTCAGCCAGGAGGCCCCGGCGAGCGCCTCGAACCCGTACCCGGAGCCAAAGATTACCAGTCCGTCGGCAGCCGGGGGAAACGACAGGAAGTTGATCTCGTTTTCGGTGATGAAGATCCGTTTGACGGGAAGCGACAGGCGGGCAAACTCATCGCCGGGCACCGTGATGTCGGACAGGCACAGGAGCGTCTGCTGTCCGCCGAGCAGCCGAAACCGGATCAGGACAGGCTTCGAGCGGAAGCCGTAGCGCCGTTCGAAGCCGGCGGCGCCCCGGGCCGCGCCCGCATCGATCGCCTCCGGCGGCAGGACGATATCCAGCAATTCGGTAAGCAGCGCATGGTGCCGTTCGATAAATTTGGAATGAACGCCGGGGACATCGATCTGCCGCACATACACATTCGGGCGCGGATGTCCGGCTATCCAGCGCAGGATACCGAGCAGCGCCGGCCAGTCGTCGGCATGTTCCAGGACGCGCAGGGAGCGCCGTGCGAGCCAGTCATGCACCTGCGGGAAAGCATGCGAAATCATATCCGCAAGCTCGCGGAAGCGGGCGGCGTCGCGTCGTTTGCCGATCAGGGCAAGGGCGTCGTCCTCGGTATCGAGCCAGGCGGCCACCGGGATGCTGTTGCGGCCGAGCTGCCGATGGTTGATCTCCCGGAATTCCAGCCGGTAGCCGCTGCGCCCTTCGGCTTTCGCTCCCTCGGCAAGTGTCTTGATCCACCGGCGCACGGCATCAAATCGGGTACCCAAGGTCTCTGCCGACGCCGGCCCCTTCAGAGGAAGCCGCCAGGGATACAGCGCCTCGCCCGTCAGCGGAGCGGCAAGAAGACGCCCCCTCTCCCACTCCCGCACTACCCGGCTCTTGATGTCGGCAGGCGTCGACCAATCGCTCACTGCCGCGCCTCCCGTTCCGCCCGGTATTCGGCGATGGTGAGGGTGCGCAGGCGGGACTCCCTCCCCTCCTCGCTATGCACAAAGCCGACGCTGGCCACATAGGGTTCTATAATGTGTATTTTCTGCAGGGGGGTAACGATCAACAGTTGCAGATTGAGGCGCTTGAAAAGCTCCAGGCCGAAACGCGCCGATTCGTCCGAGCCGCGTCCAAAGGCCTCATCGATGACAACGAAACGGAAAGTGCGTGAGCGCACCGCGCCCCACTCCAGACCGAACTGATAGGCAAGGCTTGCCGCGAGCACCGTGTAGGCCAGCTTCTCCTTCTGGCCACCGGACTTGCCGCCGGAGTCGGTGTAGTGCTCATACTCGCTGCCGTCCTCCCGCCAGCGCTCGGAGGCGGAAAACACGAACCAGTTGCGCACATCGGTCACCTTGCGGGTCCAGCGCCGGTCAAGATCGGTCTGGCCTTCGCGTCCCCGGAAGCGCTCGATAATGGCCTTCACCTGGAGGAATTTCGCCTCGGAATACTGGGCATCCTCCGATCCGGTCAAAGCGCCTTCGGTACAGGCCCGCAGCTCGGCCTGGAAGTCCCGGATGTCGGCGTCCGGGTTGGGCTGCGCATCGAGCTCGATATACCGGCCGGGATTGTAATCGATCTGGGTGAGCGATGTATTGATGCGCCCGATGCGCTCCCTGATCGTCTGGCGCTCACGGGCGAGCTGCGCCTGGAAATTGGCCACCTCGCGGATGGTGTTCTCGTTCAACAGCTCCTTGAAGCGCGCTTCGAAGCGCGGCAGATCGTCGGCCCGCAAGCGGTCGAGCATAGCGCGGTATTCGCCGGCCGCTTCGACAGAGACATCCGCCTCCTGCGTCTCCAGCGGATACGCGTTGCTGTATGCACGCATGGCGTCGATGATCTTGTCCCTCAGCTTTTTTATCCGGCTGTCCTCGGCGTCGATCCTGGTCTGGATCCAGTCCCGCATATCCCTCTCCCGGTTATCGCAGGATTCTACCGTCAAGGAGTGCTCTCCCAGGGCTTCCGCCCGCCACTCCTCCAGATGGGGAAAACGGAGCAGGCGTGCGGCCTCCTCCATTGTCGCCAGGCTCGCACGGCAATCGGTCAATTGGCTGCGCGCCTGCTCCTGCTTCAGTTCGTTTTGAGCCTGTTCTCTTTTGCATTCATCCAGCTTTTCCCCGGTCTGCCGCATTTTTTCTTCAAGCGTTCTCAACTGCGCAGTCAGGGTCTGCAATACGTTGGATGCTTCCTCCAACGCGCGCTTCTCCGCCTCGAGGGTCGCGATCTCCGCTGCCAGCGGCCGCCAATCCAGCTCCTGGAAATCGTGGTAGCCATCGATCCGGATGAGACGATCCTTGCGTAAGGAAATGCTTTTCAGTTCCTGCTGCGCCGCCCCGGCCTTCTGCTCTGCCGTCCGGATCCGCGCCTCCACTGCCCGCGCCTGTCTTTCCAGCGCAGCGATTTTACTCTCATTGCTCCAGCCGAGCACATAACGGCTGCGGTCGTCGATCCGGTGGCGGTCATCCTTCTCGTGCCGCTCGCCGCCGGCCTTGATCTGGCCTGCACGCGTGACCGCCTGCCGCTCGCGGCGAAACTGCTCCAGGGTCCCGCAGCAGGCGTAGTCGAAGCGGCGCGCCAATTCATGCCCGATCCAGGAATAAAAGGGCGAATCAGGCTTGATCGAAACCTTCCTCACCAGAGAATCGGGATGCAGATCCGGCAACGCTCTGACTGCTCCTTCCCTGACCCGGAAATACACCAGCCGTCCGGTAAGATGCGTACGGTCAACCCATTCGGCCACGCGCGCATAGTGACGATCGGGCACCAGGAGCGACAGGCCGAAGTTGTGCAGCAAGCGTTCCGCCGCCCCCTCCCAGGCGGCATCCTCCGGCCGCACCTGGATCAGCTCCCCGGCAAAGGGCATATCCTCCTCGTCGAGGGCCAGCGCGGAACAAAGGACGCGCCTGACGGCCATCTGCTTCTCGTCGATATTGCTGCGGCGCTTGCGCAGGCCGGCGATCTCTTCAGAAAGGGCAGCGTGCTCCTCCCTGAGGGTGCGCAGCTCCACTCCGATCTCGGTCTGCTGATTCTGAAGCTCCTCCTCACGACGATTCAAATCCGCAAGAAGGGCAGAGCAAGCATGTCGGTTGGCCAGGAAACTCTCTATGTCGGTTGCTAGCGGCAACCCCAGTTCCCTGGCGAGAAAGCTATAATACTCGGCGCGGTCGAAACGGCTCTTCCTCTCGCGCTCCTTCGCAATGATCTCCACACCCAGGCGTTCGATCCGGTCGCCCCCGTTTTCGGCGATGGCCCGCTTGAGGCCGTCCCACTCCCCCTGCTGACCGTGGTGAACTTCGGTTAATGCCGCGATATGGCCGGCAAGCCGTTTCTGTTCCCCGGCCAGCTTGCCGAGCCGCTTTTCGAGCAGTCCGGTCTTGAGGGCGGCGAAATAGGCCTTGAGGGCGGCGCGCCCTGCACGCAGGTCGTCCACCTGGGCGGAGAGCGCCGCATGCCGTTCGCAATCGGCAACCAGGGGGGTAAGGCGTGCCACCTGATCCTTCGCTTTCTTCACGGCTTCGTGGGCACGGTGAAGATCGTCGAAGTGGGCGATCAGCGCGGTGATCCGCGATTCGACGTCGAAGGCCTCCAGCATATGCTCGCGCACGAAGTCCGTCAGATTGCCCACCGACTTCAGAGAAACCGTCTGGTGGAAGAGCTCCAGCGCCTGCTCGTTATCGATTCCGAAGCGGCGGCGGAACCAGGCGCCGTAGGGCGGAAAGCTGTCGAACAGCTCCACGCCGGGCATGGCGCGCAACCGACGGCGCAGATCTCCTATGTCGGAGCCGAAGCCGGCGAAGTCCTGCGCAATGGAAAGCGCCCGGCCCGATGCCACGAAAAATCGTGCGGGCTGGCCGTGCGGGTCTTTGGACCAGAACACCTGGGCCAGCGTCACCGTCTGGTCGAAGCCGCTGTTGCGGAATACCCCCAGGACGACGGAATAGTCATTGTGGCCGCGCAGGGCCACCGGTTTCGCCGAGAAGCCTGTTTCGCTGCGCTCGGACTTGTAATACCCCAGCACATAGGAACGCAGGGTACGCTCCCTCGCCTCCGCTCCGGCAGCTTTGTTATAGGCGACGCGATGAGCGGGCACCAGCAGGGTCGTCACCGCATCCACCAGTGTGGATTTCCCGGAGCCGATGTCACCCGTCAACAGGCCGTTATTGCCCTCCAGGAGAAGAGTCCAGACCCGCTTGTCGAAAGTCCCCCAGTTGTAGACCTCCAGCCGATGCAGCCGGAAGCCCGCTTGCTCGTCGCTCGCCGCGAAATCCAGGTGCATGGTCTCGCTCATTCGGCAGTCTCCCCGGCGGCAGCATCCCCGGCAGCCAGACTCGCCCGGTAGGCGGCGAGCCGCTGGTCGAACCCGGCCAGCCACTGGGCATCGACGAAAGCTTTGAGAATCCTGCGGACCTCGATCATCTGCTCCTGGCTCCCACTCTGGGCTTTCAGGCGGCGCACGAAGCCGAGCTCCGCGATTTTGTTGAGATGGGTGTCCACCTGATCGATCAGGCGGGCTTCGTTGCTGCCGGCGGGCAGAAAAACGCGTATCATCTCGACGATCTCGTCCCGGGAAAGGATCAGGCGCGTATCACCCCCGCCGGCGTCGAACTCGGCCAGCTTCTTACGAAGCAAGGCAAGGAGCAGGCTGACCGGGAACGACAGGGCCCGGCGGTGCACCAGACGCGGCACTTCGGGTTCACCTTCCATAAGGGGGCGGGTACGCAGAAACGCGTACCCCTCCGCCTCATCGAGAATCAGCTCCAGACCCAGGACCGCCACATAATCGCGCACGCGGGCCTGAAGGGCAAACAGATCCTGCCAGAGCAAGGCGTCGTTCTCCTGGTACACCACCCCCTTCATCAGCCCGATCAGCACGCGCGCCAGCGCCGGACCGGAAGCAGTATCGTCTTCCGCTCTATTCATGTCCTTCACCTCACAAAGATCACCCGCGGCAGGATCGCCTGCCGCTCGACTCCCGCCGCATCCCGCCAGACCACCTTCTCCGTGGAGTCCTCATCGAACATCGCCTTTTCATCCTCGCTCGCCAACGTGAGATAGGCGACCAGCTCGGCAAGCCCGTGCTCCAGCGGGTGCTTCCCGATCAGTTCGGCGAGAGTAACCTGGGATTTCTCCTGAAGGGCATGGCGAATCCAGGCAGCAAGACGGATCTTGTCCACCACCACCTGGCCGAACAGTGCGCCCAAGGCTACTTCCGTGTCGCCGTCCAGCAAAACATGGTCGACGATGACCGGGCGTACCGGCGGCGAATACAAGGGACGCTCCATAGGCAATTCGACACGGGGAGTGGCTTCGTCCAGTTCCATAAAGCCGCCGGCAGGCGGCGTCTCCCGTATCGCCAGCGCTTTCGCTTCGACGCCGCGCAGCACCTCCATGATGCGGCGGTTTTCGAGCCAGGCCTGGTCGTCGAGAAAGCGGCGCAACTGCATAGACAGCAGTGCCACCGTGCGCTGCGTATGCTCTCCGGCCGTGAGCCAGTCGTAGTGGATGCGCTTAAGGCGAGTATCCGGCGACAGCGACTGCACCGCCGGAAGGCCGAACACGGACTCCAGCAAAGCGGAAAGCTCCTCCTGCCGGACCGGCGACATCAGGAAATCCCAGAAGGCGCGAAAGCTCCTGCCCTGGTCCGAGTCGGCAATCGCGTCCCTCTCGCCGAAAATGGTCTCAAGCAGGGCACCCTTGCCCCTCTCCCAAAGAGCGATGCGCTCGCGCACGCTGCGGTCGAGAGTGCGGAAGTTCTGCTCCACCTCGCGGAAGTCCGAAAGTAACTCGCGCGCCGTCGCCGCCACCTGCTGGAAACGGTCCTTCAGGGCTGTCTCGTCGAGCAGGGCGATGTTTCCCCCGCGCACCCGGGCGATTTCGGCATCGATCTCCTCCCGGCGTTTTTCCAGCTCGCGGAGACGGGCCTCGGGGTCGGCTTCGGAGCCCTCCACCATCTGTCGCAACAGCTCGAATACCGTCATCAAACGCGATTCAGTGCCGACGAAGGCTCGCCGGGTGAGACTCTCCAGCCAAACCAGGGCTTTCTCCGTGGCCGGCGTCAGATCGAAATGGGCTTCATCGGAGCCCGGCGGATAGAACTTGCGCAGCCAGCCCTTGTCATTGGCGGACCAGTCGCTCAGATACTGCGCCGCCGTACGGGGAAATACCCCCTCGCCCAGGGACTGCCGCAGGCCGAACAGCACATCCTCCAGCTTTTCCACGAGATCGGCCTCTGCCATCACCCGTACGTTGGGCACAACAAAAGCTCCGTGCAGGAAGCTCGCCACCAGCGGTGCCGAATCAGCCACGAGCAACCGCCAGGCGGGATGGGTACGGCGCAGGGTGTCGAGAGTAGAGTAATCCACCTGCGCTCCCTTTTACGTTTCCATCCGCGCCCGGCTACAGGCAAAACGCGCTGCACTCATTTTTCCGGAGTCCACCTCCGGCACCTCGCTGTCACTAACAGAAAATCGCTTTCCGCGCATCAAAAGATGATAGCACGAGAGAGTAAGGATATCAATGCAAACACACTATTTTCTCCGCACAATCAGGCATTCAAGAGCTCAATAAATTCCTTCGACGCAAAATTGGTGGCCAGGGTCCAGACGGTGGCTGTGGCTTTCCTCATGCGGTATACCGCCAAAGGCTCATACCCCACCTGCTCGATCCATGGCTTCAGGAATTCGCGCTTCCCGATGATCTCCTTCTTCAGATCGAGATCTTCCACCAACTCCACCGTGCCGCTGACCCGTACCTGCCGAAGGCTCTCAAAATTAGTATCGGTAAAACACATCTCCACGTGGGGATTTTCCGTCAATTGCTTGTGAAGGTCTTTCACTTTTCCCGTATTGAAGATAATACCGTTTTCATCCGCCCGGTACAAAAGCATACCCCGGACCCGGGGACGGTCTTCCTCGACGGTGGCCAAATGGAACATCGGATGCGCGTTCAGGAATTCGAAAATTTCTCGTTTGTTCATGACCATTCCTCCTTTTGCATGGCAGTAGCGCCTGACTGACAAAGAATGCATTCTACTACTGAAAGCATAGCATGGGGAGCACGATAAGAGAAGGATGCCTTCACACAACGAAAGGCTCCCCTCACCCCGCTTCAACAAAAGGGAGTGAGGGGAGCCTGATCAGCAAATCCGGGGCAACTGCTCCCCCGGGAGCATATCGACGATTCTCCTGTTGCCGATGGCGGTTTTAAGGGTAACACGTCCGGGATGATCACTCACCACCTCACCGATGATCGCAGCATCGGGGCCGAGAACATTCCCCCTCATCGCATCGAGAACGCTTTGGGCCGCATCCTTCGTTACTACCGCCACAAGCTTGCCCTCGTTGGCAAGATAGAGGGGATCAAACCCCAGCAGCTCGCACGCTCCCCGCACCTCCTCCCTGACTGGGACGGCCTTCTCATCAATCAGGATGCCGAATCCCGAGGAGGCCGCAAACTCATTGAGTGTCGTTGCCAGGCCTCCCCGGGTGGGATCTCTCATGGCCTTGACCCCGACGCTTGCCGAGAGAATACTCCCGGCCAGTCCGTGCAGGGGGGCGCAATCACTCCCGACAGGGGTTTCCATACGGATCCCTTCCCGGTGGGTAATTATGGCGATCCCGTGATCGCCGACAAATCCCGAGACAATGACGACATCCCCGGGTCTGATCGATGCAGGGGAAAGGGTTACCTCCTCCCGCACGATCCCGACCCCGGCGGTATTGATGAATACCTTATCGCCCTTTCCCCGCTCGACGACCTTTGTGTCGCCGGTAACGATCTTCACTCCTGCCTGCCGCGCGGTCTCCGCCATGGAGGAAACGATCCTCTTCAGCTCATCGAAGGAAAGTCCCTCCTCGATGATAAAGGAGGCGCTCAGGTAGAGGGGCTCAGCCCCTCCCATCGCAAGGTCGTTGATGGTCCCGCATACCGCCAGCTTCCCGATGTCGCCGCCGGGGAAAAAGATAGGGCTCACCACGTACGAGTCGGTGGTGAAGGCGATCCGGGCGGAAGGAAGGGGGAGGACCGCCTGATCGTTCAGGGGAGCAAGGTACTCGTTGTCGAAGGCGCCGAGAAAGAGGTCATGAATGAGCTGATGGCTGAGCGTACCGCCGCTTCCGTGACCCAGAAGAATCTGCCTGCCGTTCATCATGCCCTCTTTCCTCCGTACTTGTAATACGCGGAACAGGTCCCTTCGGAGGAGACCATGCAGGGCCCCTGCGGATCCCCGGGGGTGCATACCGCACTGAAAAGGGAGCAGTCATAGGGCCGCAGGACTCCCTTGATAATCTGGCCGCAGGAGCAGCCCGGCGGCTCCTCATTAATCCCCCGCTCCATAACAAACTTCCTCTCTGCATCGAAATCGGCAAACTCCTCCCTGATGGAGAGACCGCTCGCGGGGATCGTACCGATTCCCCTCCATGCGGCATCGTTTATTTCAAAAACCTGATCCATAATCTCCTGTGCTTTCCTGTTGCCCTCCCAGGTGACCACCCTTGTATACTGTATCTCGATGTCGGACCTCCCCTCCTCGATCTGCCGCACCAGCATGTACAACCCCTGAAGGACATCGAGGGGCTCGAATCCGGCAACAACGCAAGGGGAGTGGTACGTGTCGGCAATAAAGCGGTAGGCTCCTGCCCCGATGACCGTCGTGACATGTCCCGGGCAGAGAAATCCGTTCAGCTCCACCTCTCCCCCGTCGAGGAGCGCCCGCATCGCAGGCGGCGTGAGTTTATGAAGACAGAGGAAAGAGAGGTTCTTCAGCCCGCTCTGCTTCGCCATGAGGAGGGAGGCGGCAACAGTGGGGGCGGTGGTCTCGAAGCCCACGGCATAGAAGATGACCTCTTTGCCGGGATTGGCCCGGGCGATCTCCAGGGTGTCCATGGGAGAATACACCACCCTGATGTCGCTCCCCCGCGCCTTTTCCTCCTGGAAAGAGGAAGCAGATCCCGGCACCCGCATCATATCGCCGAAGGTGGTGATGATGACATCTCCTCTCTTCCTGACGAATTCGATGATCCTGTTCAGGTCCCCCGCCGACGATACGCATACCGGACAGCCGGGCCCCGAAATCAGCCGTAGGGTGGAGGGCAGGGCATCCCTGATCCCGTACTTCGAGATACTGTGGGTATGGCTGCCGCAGATCTCCATGATCGAGACGTCCCTCTTTGAAATCTCATGGATCCTCTTCAGGATTCCCTGGGCAAGATCCCTGTTCCTGAATTCGTCTATGTACTTCATTCCTGCTCTCCCATAAACTCGCCGAGGAGCCGCAAGGTCTCCTGCGCCTCCTGATCATCCACTTTCTGTATCACGAAGCCCGCGTGGACAATGACGTAGTCTCCGATGCCCACCCCCTCCGTCAGCATAAGGCTTGCTTCCTTCCGGGTGCCCGCCACATCCACCCTGGCCATGGCATCCCTGATCTCGATAACTTTACCGGGTATTGCAATGCACATAGCAACGCACTCCTTTTTTCATTCGCTCCCATGCCGCCACCGCCTGCCCGAGGGAGATACCGCCGTCATTGGCAGGGACCTTCTCGTTCATCCAGGGGGAAAACCCCCCGTTGCGGAGGGCAGCGGCGGTGCTTTCCGCCAGAAGCCTGTTCTGAAAGACGCCGCCGCTCAGAACGACATCGCGTATTCCGCTTTCCCGCATCATCTCCTTTGCAACAGTAACGATGATGTCGCACAGGGTAGAGTGAAAGCGCAGGGCAATGGCCGCTCTCCCTGTTCCCCTCCCCAGGTCTCCAACAATCTCCCGTATCAACGCTCCCATTTCTATCGAAGACTCTTTTCTCTGATAGGAATAGGGCTCCATCACTTCACCGCCGTATGAACAGGCAGCCATTTCCAGATCGATCGCCGCTTCCCCCTCAAAAGTGATCGCATCACGAAATCCGATCAGGGAGGAGACGGCATCGAAAAGCCGTCCCGCACTGGAAGTCAACGGAGAGTTGATGCCCCCCCTGATCATACCCAGAATGCTCCCGACCCTCTCGCGGCGGAAACGCCCGAAAAACTCCGGAAAAGCATCGAACATCGCCTCTCCGAAGGTCCGGTACAAATATGCCACCGCCATTCTCCAGGGCTCCCGTACCGCAGCATCTCCCCCGGGAAGCGGGACCGGCTGAAAATGAGCCCTCCGCTCGAAACCGCATCTGTCGGCGAGCAGAAACTCCCCTCCCCACAGGGTGCCGTCCGTACCGTACCCGGTACCGTCAAAAGCGACGCCGATCACCTTCCCTCTGAGCCCGTGCTCCGCCATGACACTCACGATATGGGCATGATGGTGCTGCACGGGGATGCACCTCTCTCCGGAGAGGGAATGTTCACGGGCATACGCGAGGGCCAGCTTCGTGCTGAAATAGCCGGGGTGCATATCGTGGGCCACTATTTCAGGCGCAACCCTGAACGTATTGGTAAGGTTCTTCAGCGTCTCCCTGAAAAAACCCAGGGTCTCGTAATTCTCCAGATCGCCGATATGCTGACTGGGAATCGCCTTCCTCCCCTTGGTCAGACAGAAGGTATTCTTGAGATCGGCGCCGCAGGCCAGGACCTCCCCGAAATCCTCCCCCAGGTCGAGCGCATCCGGCACAAACCCCCGCGCTCTCCGCACCACGATACTCGCTCCGTCGTCCCGGGCCCGTACAATGGAATCATCCACTCTCATATGGATATCCCGGTCATGGAGGAGAAAGGCGTCGGCAAGGGGGGTCAGCTTCTCAAGCGCCTCATCGTTCCCGGTGACAATGGGCTCTTCCGAGAGGTTTCCGCTGGTCATGACGAGGGCGGTGAACCGCTCTCCCTCTCCCCCAAACAGAAGGTAATGCAGAGGGGTGTAAGGGAGCATCACGCCCAGGGTGAGAGCCCCGGGGGCGACAGCGTCCGCCAGCGGGCAGGGATCGATCTTTTTCAGAAGAACGATGGGTCTGACCCTGCTCCCGAGGAGGCGCTCTTCCTCTTTGCCGACTGAACAGAGACTTCGTACGGTATCCATATCAGGAACCATTATCGCAAAGGGTTTGCCGGATTTCCTCTTCAGCGTCCGGAGCCTCGCAACGGCGCCGCCGTTCGTGGCGTCGCAGCAGAGATGGAATCCTCCAAGCCCTTTCACCGCAACAATCGCTCCCTGCCGCAACAGCTCTATGGTCTCCTGTACCGGATCTCCCTTTCCCCCTTCCGTGGGGGGGGCGGTTCCGCGCACCAGCTCCACCTCCGGCCCGCATGCGGGACAGGCATTCGGCTGCGCATGGAATCTCCGGTGCACAGGATCCCGGTACTCCCTCTCACATTCCGGACAGAGAGAAAAAGGTGCCATGGTGGTCTTGGGGCGGTCATAGGGAATATCGAGGACGATGGAATAACGGGGACCGCAGTTGGTGCAGTTGATAAAAGGGTACCGGCACCTCCGGTCGGAGGGGTCGAACAGCTCCCGCAGGCAATCAGGACAGAGGGCGATATCAGGCGATACCAGCGAAAACTTTCCCTCCCGGGGAACGCTCTCCCTGATGGCGAAGGTATCGTACTGCCCCGTGCGGGGGAGGAACTCCGCGGTGAGGGTGTCGATCTGCGAAAGAGGGGGCGCGGACGACCGCAGCTCATCGATGAACGCCTCTATCTCCCCGCATGCGCCATCGCTTTCCACTTCCACGAGCACCCCTTCCGAATCGTTCAGACAGAAGCCCTTGAGCCGATGTTTTTGCGCCAGGGTATAGACAAAGGGACGGAAGCCCACCCCCTGCACGATGCCGGCAACCTGAATTCTTGCTCTCACTTCATGCTGTGTGCCGCCAGGAAATCAGCCCACTCTCTCAGGCCGGTCCCATCGGCACAGGACATTTTGAATACGGTAAGGCGGGGATTTATCTTCAGAGCATTCTCCTCGGCCCTCTGCAGATCGAAATTGGTAAAGCGCACAAGATCGGTCTTGTTGATGATCAGCACCTTTGCCGCATGGAACAGCGTAGGGTACTTGAGCGGCTTGTCGTCCCCCTCCGGGACGCTCATGACCGCCACCTTCATATCCTCTCCGAGATCATATTCCGCAGGGCAGACCATGTTCCCCACATTCTCGAATATGAGCAACTGCACCTTCCCCTGCCCGAATACCCAGGGAAGCGTATGGTGCACCATGTGGGCATCGAGATGGCAGGCCTTCCCGGTGGTGATCTGCCTGACCGGGATGTTATAGCGAGCTATCCGCTGCGCGTCCAGGTCGGTCTGCATATCACCCTCGATAACCGCCATGCCGACCCTGTCCCGCAGAAGCTCCACCGTCTTCTCTATGATCGTGGTCTTCCCCGATCCCGGGGAGCTCACTACGTTTATCGAAAAAATACCCCGCCCTTTCAGGGCCTCCCTGTTCTCACGGGCAAGCGCTTCATTCCTCGAAAGAATCTTCTCGTCGATCTCAATATCGTGCATAGGACTATTCCACCTCCATGGAAACGATTGCAAGCTCATGACCGGAGAGGTGCTCAACGGAGACGCTGCGGCACTTCGGACATTGAGCGGAATACCCGTCGATACGCATCTCCGTACCGCACTCTCTGCACCGTCCGGTAAGGGGGATCACTTCGATGTCGAGGACCGCCCCCTCCAGCGGGGTATCCTTGGTGCACGCCTCGAAGCAGAAGAGCAGGGACTGGGGCTCTACCGCGGCCATTTCGCCGACTTTTATTTTCAGGCTCCTGAGCTTTTCGGCACCGTGCCGGGTCATGTGCTCCTTTACGATGTCCAGCATGCTCGTGGTAATTGATAACTCATGCATTGGGTCACTTCGGTTTCAACGTTTTGTTAATTATAATCCTCAGCGCACCAAAGGGTCAAAGCAGGGCAAAAGCGTTCACCACTTTACCTGCCAGCAGGCAAGGATCTCCCCGACAATCCGTACAAGGTGCGGGATAGCTTTTTCGACCGGCGGAGAGAGTTCGGAACCACACTCGATGCTTTCCGGCTCCACGCCGAGGACGGTGATGACAGGCTGCCCCTTTTCCGGGATAAGCTCCAGGGCCGACATAAAACTGAGCTGATGGAGGGAGGCATGCATGCCGGGTTTCCCGATAGCATATCCCCTGATAGAGTGGATCATTCCGGGCTCTCCCCCTGCCTGCATCGCATCGATGATGAGAATGTTGTCGGCCCATTCGATAAGGTGAAGCGCATCGAGAACCGCAGTCCCCACCTCCGCAACCATCACCCCGGGGTAGTCAAGCTCCTGGAGCGCTCTTACCGCATGGACTCCTACCCCACCATCCCTGAGGAGACTGTTCCCGAGGCCCGCCACGAGGATGCGCTTTTTGTGGCTTTTCTTTTCTGTTTTATACATTGCTGTCTGCATTTTTTTCCTTTCCATACTCCAGTTTGTTACTCCTCGGGAGAGCAAGAGACATTCCAAGAGAGGTGACCTGTTCTGAAGCGGGAAATTACCGGAACTTACGCCCCGTACCCGGAAGGAGACTGCAGAGAATTTCATGCATTTGGAGGGCATTTGAGTGCAGTGAAAAACATACAGTATGATACACTGATAGAAGAGCGGGAGAAACGGCACACCACGGCAGGAGGGGAAATGATCGGCGCGATTGCAGGAGATATCATCGGCTCTGTCTACGAACTCCATCCCATAAAGAGCACTGAATTCCCCCTGTTCAGCGAGCGCTCGACTTTCACCGACGACACCGTCCTGACCATAGCCGTTGCCGATGCAATCCTGCACGGTACCGAATACGCCCACGCCCTCAAAGAATACGGACGAAGATACCCCGATGCGGGATACGGGGAGTTCTTTCAGACATGGCTTGCCTCCGGCACTTCCGCCCCGTACAACAGTTATGGAAACGGGTCCGCAATGCGGGTAAGTCCCGTGGGGTTTGCCTTCGATACTCTCGGAGCAGTTCTTGAGGAGGCAAAGAAGAGCGCCGAAGGAACGCACAATCATCCCGAGGGGATCAAGGGAGCCCAGGCGACTGCCGCTGCCGTCTTCCTGGCCCGCAGGGGAAAGAGTAAGGGGGAAATCAGAAAGCATATCGAAGAGACCTTTCTCTATTCCCTCGACAGATCCCTCGATGAAATAAGGCCCGTCTATACTTTTGACGCAAGCTGCCAGGGCTCCGTGCCCGAAGCGATCATTTCCTTCCTCGAATCGGAGAGTTACGAAGATGCCGTGAGGAAGGCTGTTTCCCTCGGGGGCGACAGCGACACCCTCGCCTGCATCGCGGGCGGTATTGCGCAGGCCTACTACCGGGTACTTCCCACAGAAATCCTGTCGGCGGTAAGGAGAGTGCTTCCCTCTGACCTGCTCTCCGTTGTCGAAGAGTTCGAGAGGAAGTATCTCTGATACAGTCCTCCCTCTTCCGCACGGGGCAAATCGCCGATAGCCGATAGTGATATATTATTTCTTAAAAAACAGGCATATGGACTTTCCGCATTGAAATTTTCGCATATTCGTGCAATTGTAAAAGAAAGGACCTTCTTTACGCTGCTTGCAGGACAGGGGCTCCAGGACATGGGGAGTCGTCTAACGGCAGGACAGCAGACTCTGGATCTGCTTATAGGGGTTCGAATCCTCTCTCCCCAGCCACTCCTCCTGCCCGCATTGTCCTTACCTTACTTTCCTTCGTTTCATTTTGTGCCTATTGGGGAGTCGTCTAAGGGCAGGACAGCAGATTTTGGATCTGCGTATAGGGGTTCGAATCCTCTCTCCCCAGGTAATCGCCGGTAATGTTGCTGCCCGCACCGCACCGCACCTCACCGCAGGAGAAAAGGGGGTAAGAGGACTGCACATTTTTTCATCATCTCACGTATTTCATCGGAATACCGGAACTTCCCGACAAGGGGCAAGCAACAGAACGCAATGGAATAATATGGTATATTTCAAATAGTTATCGATCTTATCCCCTTCAGCAAGCTCTACCTTATTCACACCGGTTGTTGATAAATACGAAAATAAAACGCAGAAACCTACGCTCTTGCTGCATTCCTCCTGTACTGCTTAAAAAATAGGCATCACAACTCCTTGAATGAGTGAAGAATACTGCTCCCCCCGGGAAAGCCATTCTGTCAAGTCTTTTTTTTTCAACAGGATACATGATTTACCCTCTCCTGCGTCAAAAAGAGAGAGGCGAAGCCGCTTCCAAGGCATTCCCTTCTGAATAGAAATCCTCTGGTGAGGGGGGCAGGGGGCACCCTCTTTCTTTGCGAGTGAATTCCTCCCTGATCTCAGGGGATCTCCTCATTCCCCTCCCTTGAGGGGAGGAGAAAAAGGGGAGGGTGTCCTGGTCCCCACTGCTCTTCCAGACACTCGCGGCAGACAAGAGGATACCCCCCTGCCCTCGTCACACTCCCTTTCAGAATCCGTCACTCAGGGAGAAAGCCGGAGCCCCTCTACTCCGTCACCCCGGAGAGAGTCGGAATCCCTCAAAGCCGTCACCCCGGCGAAAGCCGGGGTCCAGAGTCTTTCGGAAAAGGACTGGATCCCGGCTCAGAGGATCCGCCGGGATGACGGCAGAAGAAAAGAGAGGGGAGGATGTCTCCTGCACCCCTCACCCTCTTCTACCCCTCACCCTCGCCCTCTTTCTCTCTCCCCAGAAAGGAGTGCGTGTGAAGTGAGTCTGAGGGATGAAGGAGAGGGGAGGAGGGGAGTTCTGAGCGGACCTTAGCTCTTGTTCGTCTCCTCTCTTCGTGAAACGGAGTGGCCACCACAGTGCATGTTTGAGCGGAAGCGAGTTTGCGCTGTGGTAACGGAGTGAGCGGTAGAGAGGCAGAACAAGAGGTCGGGGAGTGAAGGACTCCTTGACTCCCTGACACAGAACAGAGGGGAGAGGTCAGCGGAGAGCCTACCCGGAGGAGACAAGGATCTGAACAACTATCCGCGAGGGAATACGGTGATCCTGTTGCATTGCAAGGACATCGAATCCCCCTGCCCCGCCCTCCCGAAAAAGAGCGCGTTAGCAGAGAGAGCGATGACTCTTTACTGACTACCCCCTGCCAGAAGGGGCATGCTGCCACTTTTCAGCATACCCTTCCGTATCTACAGAAATATGCGGTAAGTAGAGTATAATGAAAGAGCCTAAATTTCCTGGAAGGAGTATACAATGAACCTGAAAAGGATCGTTTTGCTTTTCACCATAACGCTCTTCTTTGCCGCTGCCGTTGAGGAGAGCGCCTTCGCTCGCGCAGGCAGGAGCGGAAGCACCGGGGGGAGCACCTTGGGCAGCAGGGGATCCCGTATCTATTCGGCACCGGAACGGGCTCCCTCTTCAAGCCAGAATCAATACCAAAACCAGTACCAGAGCCAACAACGGAGCACTCTCCCCTCCCCGGCCCCCTCTTCCACCGGGGGCTTCTTCAGAAGTCTGGCGGGCGGCCTTGCCGGCGGCTTCCTGGGGGCATTGCTCTTCAGAAGTCTCGGCTTCGGCGGCTACGGAAGCGGTTTCGGCGGCGGCATAGGAATCCTTGAGATCCTCCTTATCGGTCTGATCATCTTCGTCATTTACAAAATAGTGCAATCGAAGAGGCGGCCCGCTTACGAAGGCGCCTTTCAAGGTCGCCACCCGGAGCATGCATTCCGGTATCAGCCTGCCGAAGAGATACCGGTCAGGAAAATACCCGTACCGGACGCTCCGGCAGCATCGCCTTATGGAAGCAACCGGGAAGCAGGAATTTCCTCCGTACGGCAGTTCGATCCCGGCTTTGACGAAAGCAGGTTCAGGGAGCAGGGAAAGGATTTCTTAACAGTGGCGCTCACCGCCAATGTCCTCGACTATGTAACCGATGAGGCGGGCCGGTTGGTGGAAGAGAGCAGGACAGAGCCGGTGAAGTTCAAGGAGTACTGGACGTTTGTACGCTCCACAGGAACTTCCGCCTGGCAGCTCTCCGCCATACAGCAGGGGGAGTAGGGGCAGATGAACACGGCAAACATCCATGATCTGGGACCCTCGAAGGTCATCGAACTGTTTTTTCCCGTATCCGGCTTCCGGGCCGTTGTGGTAGTGGACAATGTCGCCTTGGGTCCTGCCATCGGCGGAGTCCGGGTCTCCCCCGGTGTCACCGTGGGGGAAGTAAGGAGACTTGCACGGACGATGACCCTCAAGAACTCCATCGCCGGCCTCCCCCATGGAGGGGGTAAGTCGGGCATTATCCTCGACCCCCACAGTCCCGACAAGGAGCACCACTTCAGGATCTTTGCGCAGGCCATCCGGGACCTGAACGAGTATATCCCCGGTCCCGACATGGGGAGTAACGAGGAATGCATGGCATGGGTGTATGATGAGACGGGGAGGGCAGTGGGACTGCCGGAGGAATTAGGGGGCCTCCCCCTGGATAAACACGGGGCAACCGGGTATGGTCTTGCCGAGTGCGCCGGGGCCGCCTGCCAGCATCTCGGGATGCGCCTGGAGGGAGCCAGGATTGCCATTCATGGGTTCGGAAGCGTCGGGAAGATGTGCGCACAGTTCCTTACGGAAAAGGGTGCGGTCATCGTCGCTGTCAGCGATTCGAAGGGGACTCTCGCCGATCCGACCGGTATCGACATAAAAAAGATGCTGGAAATCAAGGAGCAGACCGGCAGTGTGCTGAACTATACGCCGGGAACCGTAAAGGGTGCCGGGGACCTGTTCGCCGAACCGTGCGATATCCTCATCCCTGCGGCAACCCCCGATGTCATCACCGGGAAAAATGCCGGGGATGTCAAAGCAAAGCTCATTCTCCAGGGGGCAAATATACCGGTTACCGGGGAGGCGGAGGAACTGCTCCACCAGCGCGGGGTCCTCTCCGTCCCCGACTTTATCGCCAATGCCGGAGGCGTTATCATGGCGGCCATGGAGTATGCGAAGAAGAGTGAAAAAGAGGCCTTCCAGGCCATCTCAGACCGTATCATCAGGAACACGCACCTGATTCTGGAGAAATCCTCCCGGGAGAGGATTCTCCCGCGGAAGGCGGGGGAATCCATTGCAAAGGAACGGGTTATCACCGCCATGTCCTACAAGCGGAACATGTAATCCTGTTATAATAGGGGATGCTGACGCGTCTTCTCTTTGTGGTGCTGTTGCTGCTCGTCTCCTGCGGCGGAACGCCGGCCGGGCTTGAAAAAAAAGGGACAGAGCCGAAGAAAATCCGGGAGGGAACCTTTACCATCGCCCTTCTGCCCGAACAGAATGTCTTCGAGCAGAAAAAAAAGTACAAGCCCCTTATCGAGTATCTTTCCCGCGTCCTTGATACCAACGTAAAGATAAAGCTGCTCGACAGCTATGGGTCCATTTATGACGAGATCACGAGCAGGAGAATCGACGGGGCCTTTTTCGGGAGCTTCAATTACATTCTGACGAAAGCAAAGGCGGATATCGAGCCCATTGCCCGCCCAGTGGAAAGGGACGGGAGCTCCAGCTATCGGGGAATCATTTTCACGAGGAAAGATTCACCGGTATCAAAGGACGTACACTCATGGAAGGGGAAAAGGATCGCCCTCGTCCATGAAGTCACTACCGCCGGGTATGTCTTCCCCCGCTGGTATCTGAAACAGCGCGGTATAGACGGCTTCGAGGGCCATTTCGGCAGGATCCTCTTCACCGGAAGTCACGATGCCGCCATCCTTTCGGTGTACAAAGGGCAGGCCGACCTGGGTGCCGCAAAGGACCTCGTCTTTGAGCGGCTCCTTGCTGCAAACCCCGCCATCAAGGGAGACCTGACCGTTATCGCCGAATCCATCGAGGTGCCTTCCAACAGCCTCTGTGTCAGGGGCGATATCCCCCCCGCCTTCCGCAGCAAGCTTAAAGCGATACTGCTCTCCCTGCACATGACCTCTGAAGGGCAGAAGGTGCTGCAATCACTGGAGGCGGTGCGTTTCAGGGAGACCACGGATTCAGAATTCGCCCCCTTGCGGGAAATGGTCAGGGAGATGGGAATCGACAGCAGAACCTACCATTTCAGGGACAGAAAATGAGAAAGAAACTGATTGCGGGTCTCGGTTTTGTTCTCTTCCTTTTCTCCATCGGCTCGGTGGTCGTGATCAAGAACCTTGACACCATCGTCGTCAACCAGAAGATCACCAATGAACAGGATGTCATTATCGGGAAGTACAACGAGATGCTGTTCCAGATGAAAGGTGCGCAGGCAGAGCTCTACCGCCACCAGGCGGGCTATACCCGGAACATCGACGATCTGGTGAACTATATCGAAGCCTTCGACGAGAACCTGGGCTCCATTACCCGGCACTACCAGGGACACCTTAGTGATGTCGCCTGCAAGCAATGCCATGCGAAGATCGAGGAGCAGATCACCTCCCTTTCCGGCTTCTTTACGGAAATCGGCTCCCTCGTCAGGGAATATAAAGAGGAGGTAAGCATCCTTATTACCAGCAAGGACAGAAGCCAGACGAAGGCGCTGGAGAACGCCGCCACTGTCAAAGGGAATATCATCATCAACAGGCTGGAGCAGGTACGCCATGCAGCCGACCAGATGCGGGGAAAGATACAGGACAAAAGGAATCTCCTCATTGCCCGGTCCCGGGCCACTATCTTTACGACGATTCTCCTTACCATCTCCCTTTCTACTATCGTTTTCGTACTCATCATCAAAGGGATTACCGGTCCCGTCACTTCGTTGATACGGGGGATACAGACCATCGCTTCCGGCGACTTTTCCCAACGGGTGGAAGCGACCACCCGGGACGAGATCGGGTTCATGGCAGATTCCTTCAACCGGATGGCCGAACGGCTGAGTGCCATGAACGAGGAGAAGGATATGCTGCTCCGCGCCCTCCGGGACTTCAACGAGGAGCTCGAGACAAAAGTCAGGGAGGCCACGGAAAAACTGCGTCTCACCCAGGCGAGCATGGTGAGGGCGGAAACCCTTGCGGCGGTGGGAACTCTGGCTGCGGGCGTCTCCCATGAGCTCAGCACTCCGCTCAACAGCATCATCGGATTCACCCAGCTTATTCTTGCTGATATGGAAGAAGACAGTCCGGTGAAGGGAGATCTGAAGGTAATCGAGCAGGAGGCGGTACGCTGCAGGAAAATCATCCAGGGGCTTCTCACCTTCGCGCGGACCCCGGGACACGAGGAGATGCTGACCGATATCAACACCCTTATCGGCGAGACCCTCACCCTTATCGAATACCAGCCCTCCATGAAAAGGATCTCCATCAGGAGGGACCTGGAACCGCAGCTCAGTCCGGTACAGGCAGACCCCTTGCAGTTGAAACAGGTATTCCTTAATATAATCCTCAACGCTGTCCAGGCGATGCCCGAGGGGGGGGAGCTTACCATCACCACCCGGAATACCAGGGGAGGAGTAGAAGCTGCGGTGTCCGATACCGGAACCGGAATTCCGGAAGAGGGGCTGCAGAAGATCTTCCAGCCTTTCTACACCACCAAGAAGGACGGCACAGGGTTGGGGTTATCCATATCTTACGGCATTATTAAAGAGCACGGGGGAGAAATTTTCGTAGAAAGTGCTGCCGGCAAGGGGACTCTGTTCAGGATCTGTCTGCCCGTTCATCACACGGCAGAGAACGCCGGGAACAGACCCTCTGCGCTCTCCCGGGGAGAATAAATGGCGCACATACTTGTCATCGACGATGATCAGGCGATAGGATATCTCTTCTCAAGGCTCTTGACGAAAGGAGGTTTCGAATGTACCATCGAGAGCTCCCCCCTGAAAGCCCTCGCCCTCTTCAGGGAGAACCGGTTCGATCTTGTCATTACCGATTTCTACATGCCGGAAATGACCGGTATTGAGCTTCTCGAGAAGGTAAAAACCATAAGCCCTGAAACGGATGTCATCGTAATGACCGCGTATGCTTCCGTCGACAATGCGGTGGAAGCCATGAAAAGGGGGGCTTACGACTACCTGGTAAAGCCCTTTCAGAATGATGATGTTCTCCTTTCCGTCAAGAGGGTGCTCGAAAAAAGAAAGCTGACGGAAGAAAACCGGTTCCTGCGGGAAGAGCTTTCGAAAAAATACGGCTTTCAGAACATCATCGGGACCTCTCCGGCAATGAGAAACCTCTTCGCCGCTATTAAAAAGGTGGCGGACAGTGACGCCACCGTACTCCTCCTGGGAGAAAGCGGAACAGGAAAGGAACTGGTCTCCCGGGCCATCCACTTCTCGGGAAAGCGGAAGGACAGGAATTTTGTAGCGGTCAATTGCAGCGCCCTCCCCGATACCCTCCTCGAAAGCGAGCTGTTCGGACATGCGAAAGGGGCGTATACCGGGGCGATAGAGAGCAAGCAGGGACTTTTCGAGCATGCGGATGGAGGTACTCTTTTCCTGGACGAGATAGCGGACACAAGCCCTTCCGTACAAGCGAAGCTCCTGCGGATCATGCAGGATAAGAAGATACGGAAACTCGGCGATACCCGGGAAACAGAGGTGAATGTGCGGATCATCACCGCCACCAGCAAGAACCTGCGGAAGCTCATCGACAAGAACACCTTCAGGGAGGACCTTTTTTACCGCATCAATGTCTTTCCTCTGGGAATTCCTTCTCTCCGTGAAAGAAGGGAGGATATCCCTCTCCTGGTGGAGCACTTCCTCAAAGGAAGGAAGCGCATCCACCCCGCAGCCCTTGACTTCCTCACCAATCACAACTGGCCCGGAAACGTAAGAGAGCTCGAGAATATGGTGGAAAGGCTGGTTGTCTTCTCGGGAGGTGACACCATCATGCCGGAGGACCTGCCCGCCGAAGCCCAGGACATTATCTGTAAGAAGATCGATACCCGTCTTTCCTATGCAGAGGCAAAGCAGAGGGTGATCGACGAGTTCAACAGGAACTTCATAAGAAAGACCCTGCTGCATACGGAAGGGAACGTCACGAAAGCCGCCGAGAACGCAAAGCTGGACAGGGCGAATTTCCAGCGTCTCATGAGGAAATACGGTATTGCCTCCACTGAATTCAAGGAAAATACCGGCGAATAGGTGCCGGCATCGATACAGCTCTCCAAGTCCCTGAAAACCGGCAAATTCCATTCTTCTACTCCAGTAACAGCACCCCTGCGTCATAGGAACAGCACCAGAAACCCGTTGTTTTCTTGTCTCTTTCCTTTTTCTCTCCCTTTACTGCCTGCGTCATTATTACCGCAGCGGCAGAGAGACGCTTCCATTATCTTACTGTTTTACCGATGTTTTTCAACCAGACTCCTGCTGGCATGGAAATAGCATTTACTATGTCGGGACGGGACAGCACCGGGAAGCGAGTGGCTGCCTGCCATCGGATCTTCAAGGAAAGAGGAGAAAATATTCCGAAAGGGAAAAAAACGGAAAGGAGGAGCACAATGAAAACGAAAATAGTATTCTTTCTAACGCTTTTCTGTACCGCAACACTGCTGCTCTATGGAGCAAAAGCGGAAGAAAAGAAGGCGGGAAGCGCCGCAGTGAAAGGAGTAGTACAGGACAAATCGGGACAAACCGTAGCCAATGCCACCGTATACCTTGTTCCAGCAGCCGATGTGGAGGCGATGAGAAAAGTACCCATTACCGAGATCAAAGAAGACTCTCCCAATGATGAGCCGATGGAAGACAACCTCGCAGTGAACAGAGACAATTACCGGAAGGGCATTACGAATGCGAAGGGGGAATTCACCATCTCCGGAGTTCCGGACGCCAGGTATTTTCTCTACGTCGAACCTTCAGACGGGGAACACCTTCCCGGAGGCGACATGGCGAACAAGTCGGTATCCGTTGCTGAAATGACTTCAAAGCCGCTGAAAATTCTCGTTTCCGGGAAAATTCCCCAGAACGCAAAGTACGTCGGCAGCTCGAAATGCCTGTCGTGCCACACCGGTTACGCATTCGAGAAAAAGACCCTCCACAAGCTCGGAATCAGCGTAGTGGGAAAACCGAGCGGGCTTCAGGACTATTCCCGTTTTCCTCATTTCAATGACGGACTGAACAAACTCATGGCAGGGAAAAAATTCTACTTCTACGGTTTCGACAAGAGCAGAGGCTTCGACAAGTATATGATATCGGAGAAAATGCCTTCCGATGCTTCTTCCGTGAGCTTTAGCGCAACCTTTTTCAAAGATGCCGACGGAGAACTGAAGTTCAAAATCGAGAACATGAAAGACCCGTCCGACGCTCCACGCACGTATGTTGTGGAAATGACCTATGGCGGAGGCCTCTATAAACAGCGCTACCTTTACCGTGTAGGCAACGCCCACCCCCCCGTAGGCGATGCCCACTTCCCCTTTCTCCAATACAACCCCACCGGCGACGAGAGTTACAACGACAGGACACGGAAGCCCTGGAGAGACTACCACGGCGACTGGCTCTTCAACGAGACAACGAAAAAGCTCACTGACCCCCCGAAAAAGAAATCGTTCGAAATCGAGTGCGCTTCGTGCCACTTTACCGGCTACTCCCTCACTCTCACTACGGGCGGCGGTTTCGTGGCCGGGGCGGTAAACGACCCGAACGGAGAGTTGGACATCGACGGCGACGGGACTCCCAATGAGCTGAATATAGGCTGCGAAGT
This sequence comes from Nitrospira sp., assembly GCA_002634385.1. Lineage (GTDB taxonomy): Bacteria > Nitrospirota > Thermodesulfovibrionia > Thermodesulfovibrionales > Dissulfurispiraceae > Nitrobium > Nitrobium versatile. Next base: position 20,437 of record NSJL01000010.1, on the reverse strand, counting down.
CTGCCATGGCCCCGGTTCCGCCCATGTGGCGTCACCTGCAAACAAGAAGGCTGCTACCATCGTAAGCCCCGGCAAACTTGCCGCGGAGAGGGCTACCGTCATCTGCAACCAGTGCCACAGCAGGCCACAGGGCTATCTCAAGAACGACCAGCCGGTGAGCAGAGAGAACCGGATGCTCATCCCGGGGATCACCAGAAATGAATACCTCGCCAACCACACCACCCGGGAAGACGCAGCCCAGAAGGACTTCTGGGGAGACAAGATACATTCGAAATCGCATCATCAGCAGGGAACTGACCTCGTCCGGTCAAAAAAATATATCAACGGAAAACAGACGATGACCTGCATCAACTGTCATGACCCTCACGGCAAGTCAGAGGTAAAACACCAGCTGAAGGCACCGGTACGCGATGAAAAGAACACCCTCTGCGCAAGCTGCCATCAGAATGCGTCCGACATGGGAGCACACACCGCCAAAGCAGTGGGAGCAGCACACGAAGGCCAGATCTTCTGCGTGGACTGCCATGTGCCGAAGACAATGCAAACCGGCGCCGGCCTGGGAAAAGGACTGGTGAGAAAGGACGGGAAAAACTACTGGATGAACGATATCACCTCCCATATTTTTGACGTCCCGAGGAAGAATAATGTAGGAGTAAAAGGGATCGAACCGGGCAAAGCGATGCCGACCCCTTATACTAACGCATGCGGGAAGTGTCACAACGTCGACAACCTGTAACCCACCGTTAAAAGAAAAGCGGAACCCAGGACAGGTTCCGCTTTTCTTTTTCTTCACACACTGCCCCCTTTCCTACTCCCTTTGCCCGTCCGGATTCGGCGAGGGGGTATCTTCCTCTGGGGAATGCCGCATGACCCACACCGTCCCGAACTCTTTGTCCTGGTAGGCGCGGGCAAGCCCGAGCCGCAGTATCTCGAGAAGTGCCAGGAAGGTGACGATCACCTGGACCCGGGTCCTGTCCTCCGCAAAAAGGTCGTCAAAACGGAGGGTGGGCTCCGTTTCCATCCTCTCGATGATAAGGGAGATCTTATCCTTTACCGTCAGGACCTCCCGGGTAATCCTGATAGCTTCGGGGGGGGCCTTCTCGATGATCTTTTTCAAGGCGCCCATCAGATCGAAGATATTCACCTCGAAAAGGTAGGGCTCGGGCTCCTTGATAATATCCTCCTCCTTCATGGGCTCACGCCAGAAGACATTGTTCGCCCATACCTCCTCCCTCTCCCGCAGCGTACCGGAGGCCTCCTTGAAAGCCTGGTATTCCAGGAGGCGCTGGACAAGACCCGCCCGGGGGTCCTCCTGCGCTTCCGCCTCTATGGTCTCATCAGGGGGGAGGAGCATGCGCGATTTGATATAGATGAGGGTAGCCGCCATCACCAGGAACTCCGAAGCGATCTCCAGGTTCAGTTCCTTCATGATCTCGATGTATTCAAGGTACTGTCCTGTGATCTGCGCGATGGGGATGTCGTAGATATCCACCTTGTTCTGCTTGATAAGATGGAGCAGGAGGTCAAGGGGTCCCTCAAAGGCGGGAAGCTTTACACTGTATCCGGGGGAAGCATCAGTCATTTTTTCCCTCACTTCCCTTTCCTATTTCCGGCTTTTTCCTTGTCTTCAGGGAATTACCTTATTCAGCGGGTACTCGACAATACCCGACGCCCCGGCGGTCTTCAGCTTGGGAATGATATCCCGGACGATCTTCTCGTCGATCACCACATCGATGGCATACCAGCCCGCGTCGGAGAGGGACGATACGGTGGGGGAATGCATTGCGGAAAGCAGCGTCAGCACCTTTTTGAAAGCATTTTCCGGGACGTTCATCTTGAGGCCCACTTTTTCCTCGGCGGCCAGGGCTCCTTTCAGCAGAAGGGCGATATTCTCCATCTTCCTCCGCTTCCCCTTATCCTGCCACGCCTTTTTATTGGCGATAAACCGGGTGGTGGACTCGGCGATGGTCTCCACAATTCTCAGGTTGTTCGCCCGGAGGGAGGTACCCGTTTCGGTGAGCTCCACAATGGCGTCCGCGAGCTGCGGGGGCTTCACCTCAGTGGCGCCCCAGGAAAAATCCACCTCCGCTTTTACGCCTTTGGACTTCAGGTATCTCTTGGTGTATCCCACCAGTTCGGTGGCAATCCGCTTCCCGTTAAGATCCTGCACCGATTGTATCTTCGAATCGCCGGGAACGGCGATGACCCAGCGCACCGGCCTGAACCCCTCCTTCGCATACCGCAGCTCCGCAATCTCTACTACGTCCGCATTCTGCTCCAGCACCCAATCGTGCCCGGTAAGACCGCAGTCAAGGTGTCCATCCTCCACGTACCGCGCCATCTCCTGTGCCCGTATCAGCATGGAGCCGATTCCGGGGTCGTCAAAAACAGGGTAGTAGGAGCGCGAGGAAACGGTAATGTGGTACCCCGCCTTCCTGAAAAGCTTCAGAGTGGATTCCTGGAGGCTTCCCTTGGGAAGCCCGAGCATGAGGACATCTTTATCATTATCCATAATTCGCCTTCCTTTCTCTTTCTCCGGTGTGCCGTTACGGCATGCATTCCGTCTGATATAGAAGACTATTATCTTACGGCTTTGAAAAAGGCGGTGTCAACCGGAGAAAGAGCCCCGATCCCTGTGCCCCTGCTTTTTTCGCCTTCTGATCAATAGACTCCGGTCCATCTTCTATGGTATGTTAAAGGATACGCGTATTTTGTATTGGTGTCGTATTCGTGAAAAAAAAAGAGAAACGAACAAGAGCGAACAATGATTGTCTGCGTTTTTTCCTCTTCCCGAAGGTGCATCTGCCATCCACTTTCCCTTGTTGTCTGATGTTCCCCGAATATGAGTGAACCAAATCCCCATAAGGAGGCGTACAATGTATAAAATCCTGGAAAAACAGGTGCTGAGCGATGTCACCAAGCTCATGGTCATCCAGGCACCCCATGTAGCCAGAAAAGCGAAAGCCGGACAGTTCATCATCATCCGCATCGATGAAAACGGCGAGAGAATCCCCCTCACCATAGCCGATTTCGACCGGAATGCCGGGACGATCACCATTATCTTTCAGGAGCTGGGAAAGTCCACCCTGCAACTCGGGAAGCTGAACGTGGGGGATAGTGTCGCCACCTTCGTCGGTCCCCTCGGTCATCCCACCGAAGTCGAGAATTTCGGGACGGTGGTCTGCATGGGAGGCGGCGTGGGCATCGCGCCTATCTATCCCATCGCCCGCGCCCTCAAGGAGGCGGGGAACACCGTCATCTCCATCATCGGGGCACGGTCGAAGGACCTCCTGTTCTGGGAGGAAAAGATGAGGGCGGTTTCCGACGAACTGCATATCTGCACTGACGACGGCTCCCACGGCCGCAAGGCGCTGGTGACGGAGCCTCTCAAAGAGGTCCTCGAAGATGCGGGCCGTAAGGTGGCGAAGGTGTGGGCCATCGGCCCCGCCGTCATGATGAAATTCGTATCGCTTACCACGAAGCCGTTCAATGTGCCCACCATCGTCAGCCTGAACACCATCATGATCGACGGCACCGGCATGTGCGGGGGCTGCAGGGTCCTTCTCGAGGACGGAGCGCAGTTCGTCTGCGTGGACGGACCCGAGTTCGACGGCCACAAGGTGGACTGGGGCAATCTCCTTTCCCGTCTTTCTTTCTACCGGGAGGAGGAAAAGGCGGCGGTGGAGCATTACGAGCACACCTGCAATCTCGATAAAGCAATCGCAGAGGGAGGAAAATAAATGGCTGAACTCACAACTCAGGAAAGGATGAAGATACCCCGCCAGCCCATGCCGAACCAGGACGGGGAGGTGCGGAGGGCGAATTTCGACGAAGTCGCATTGGGATACGACGAGGAGACCGCAAAGAAGGAAGCGGAACGCTGCCTGCAATGCAAGAAGCCCCTCTGCCGCGAAGGGTGCCCGGTAGGCGTCCTTATTCCCCAATTCATCAAGGCCATGCGCGAGGGCGATATGGCGGGGGCGGTGGAAGCGATGAAGGTGAAGAACAACCTGCCCGCCATCTGCGGCAGGGTATGCCCCCAGGAGAGCCAGTGCGAGGGGAAATGTATCCTGGGGAAGAAGGGGGAGCCCGTTGCCATCGGGCGGCTGGAGCGCTTCGTGGGCGACTATGAGCTGGCCCACCGCACTTGTCCCCTGGTGAGCGCTCCCGCTACCGGCAAGAAGGTGGCAGTAGTGGGAACGGGACCGGCCGGCCTCACCTGCGCGGTGGACGTGGCGAGAGAGGGGCATAAGGTCACCATGTTCGAGTCCCTCCACGGCCCCGGAGGCGTGCTGATTTACGGCATCCCCGAGTTCCGTCTCCCCAAGGGCGTCGTCCATGGGGAAATCGATTATGCGGCAAAGTGCCTGGGCATCGAGATCCTTGCGGACCATGTCATCGGCCGCACCATTACGCTGGATGAGCTGCTGGCGGAATACGATGCCGTGTTCCTCGGCACCGGAGCGGGACTGCCCTCCTTCATGCGCATTCCGGGCATCAATCTCAACGGCGTCATGTCCGCCAACGAGTTCCTCACCCGGGTGAACCTGATGAAGGGATACCTCTTCCCGCAGTACGACACCCCTGTCAAGGCGGGCAAAAGCGTGGCAGTCGTCGGAGCGGGCAATGTCGCCATGGATGCCGCCCGGTGCAGCGCCCGCATTCAGGCGCTCCATGCGAAGAAGACGGGTGCCGAGCCGGGCGAAGTGCATATCGTCTACCGCAGGTCCAGGGACGAGATTCCCGCACGGGCGGAGGAGGTGCACCACGCTGAGGAGGAAGGGGTGATTTTCGATCTTCTCACCAATCCCGTGGAGATCCTGGGCGATAGCGAAGGCAAAGTCGTTGGGATGCGCTGCGTCCGCATGGAGCTGGGAGAGCCCGATGCTTCCGGGAGACGGAAACCCGTTACCATTCCGGGGTCCGAATTCGAGATGAAGGTCGACACCGTCATCATGGCGCTGGGCACGAGCCCGAATCCCCTCGTTTTTGTGGATGCAGACGGCCTGGAGAGAACGAAGCACGGGACCGCAGTGGCCGACACCGAAACGGGGCGGACCAGGAAGCAGCGCGTATGGGCGGGAGGCGATGTGGTCACCGGTGCCGCCACGGTCATCAGCGCCATGGGCGCGGGCAAGCGTGCGGCTGCCGATATCAATGCCTTCCTGAAAGGCCAGTCATCCTGGTAGAAGAAAGAAACGACACGATAAAAAAACCCCGTCCTGCAGTACAGGACGGGGTTTTTTGTTGTATCTCAGCGGTCAGCTACCTAGGCAGCCTGGGAAGTAGAGGCCGTCTGGATCTTTGCCTCCTTCAGCCACAGCAGACGGGAACCGTTGATGACCGAGGCATTGACCGATTCCATCATCTCTTCCGCAGTCACTTCGAAACCGTTTGTCCGGGAGAAGGCGCCGACAGTCCCCTTCGCCTTCGGCTGCGCCAGATTCCGGGCATCGGCCTCCGTTGCCGCCGCCGTCTTCGCTCCCATCGCAGCGGCCAGGGCCGCAAAGATATCGCGGTGCGTTCTGGCCTCCCCTGCGGGGGCGACTACGCCGGCCACATACTTTACCCTGCCCGCATAGTCCACAATGGTCCCCTCCGCTTCCATGAAGGCGGCGGCAGGCAGCACCACATCCGCCTGCCGGGCAAGGGGGGTGAGATGGGAGTTTTGCACGATCAGGAAGTCCACCTTCGGTCTTTCGGAAAGAGGGACCTCACCTATGGCATAGAGAAGTCCCGTGCCGCCCTGGGCCATCTCCTTATAGGATTTGCCCGCCGGGGCAAGACCCATCAGCAGGACGCCCTTCGCGTTGCTCTCCAGGGGCATGGCGATGGCGGAGCCTTTCACCAGGCCGAGATTCGCAGCGGCGGTATACAGGGCGGAAGAGGAAATCACCACCGGGTGGTGCGCCGCGGCAAAGAGGGAGGCCGCCTGCTCCACGTCTTCGGTGACCGCCGCTCCCGACGCGGCGTCAGCCAGGCTCTTCTCCGTTACCAGTCCTTTGTCCGCCAAGGCCTTTACGAGGGCCTTCAGCGACTCCGCCTCGTCCCCGGCAAGCTTGACGGCCGCAATAGAAGCAATGGCCGGCTCGGCAGCATTTACCGTGATCAGCTTGGCGCCGCCGTTTACCTTTCTCCTGATCAATGCATCGAGGGCGGGCAGCGCCCGCGTCTGCTGGCTGGGGTTCAGATCGACCAGCACGAACAGGTCGGCGGCATCGGGATCCGCACTGCCGGAGAGGAGGGTTTCCGCGCTCCCGTACAGGCTGGCAGTGGTATCCACGTTTTTTGTCTTTACCGCATCCGCGACGAAATTCTTCAGGGTAAGGGCGTCCTCGTTCAGCATTCCCGCAGAGGCGATAATGCCCGCATTCTCCCCTGTCTCCTTCATCTCCGCCGCGACGACGGCCAGGGCATCCTCCCAGGAGGTTTCCTTCAGCTCGCCGTCCACCCGTTTCATCGGGGCGGTCACCCTCGTATCGGATTCGATGCAATCGAAGCCGAATCTGCCGTAAGCGCAGAGGTATTTCTCGGGGGAGCCGTCCATTGCTCCCGCATTCACCTTTCTCACGATGCCGTCTTTCGAGCTGACGGTGATGTCGCACCCGTTTCCGCACAGGAGGCAGACCGACTTCGTCTTGTCGTACTCCCATTCCCTTCCCTTGCGCCACCGGTCCGCCTCGAGGAGGGCATTGACCGGGCAGACATCCACGCAGCTTCCGCAGAAAGTGCATCCCGATTCCTGGAGGGGCTTGTCATTGGCGGTAGTGACCTTCGAGCCGACTCCCCTGCCCATGAATTCGAGAACGTTGGTCCCCTGGTTCTTGCAGACTCTCACACACCTCCCGCACAAAACACAATAGTCGGGGTCCCGCTTGATAAAGGGGTTCGCCTCATCCACGGCGAAGCCGAATTTCTTCCTCGTAAAAGAGGATTCCTTTATCTCGAAGTCATAGGCGTACTGCTGGAGGTTGCACCCTCCCGCCTTGGTGCAGGTCATACAGTCGAGGGGATGCATGGAGAGGATCAGATCCACGACAAATTTTCTCACTTCCAGCACCTTCTCGGTCTTTGTATTGATCGACATCCCCTCTTTGATCTTCGAGGTACAGGCGATCATGGGGGCTTTCATTCCCTCCACTTCCACAAGACAGAGCCGGCATGCGCCGATGCCCTTTTGTCCCTTGAGGAAACAGAGATTCGGAATGTGAATGCCGTTCATCTCCGCTGCTTCGATAAGGTTCACCCCCTCCGGGGCCTTCGCTTTCTTTCCATCTATCGTAAAATTCACCATGTTCGCCATCAATGTCTCCTCCCATTCAATTGCTCGTTACGCGTAATGCGTCGCATATTTCTTCTATACCCCTGCCAATGTACTATCCTTTACTCCCACCAGGACGATCGCTTCCTCCGGGCAGACCTTGATGCACTCGCCGCACCGCGTGCATCTCTTCTGCCGTATCTCGAAGGGGAGTCCGCTCCGGTACGGCTTTGCCTTCTCCCCGGTAACCGCGTTATGCGTGCATACCTCCTTGCAGCGGCCGCATGCCGTACAGTTCCCGGGAACCACCCTGTACTCGATGAGCGCGATGCATTCGCCGGAGGAGCAGGTGCCGCCCACATGTTCGTGGAAGGCCCCCTCGTTCAGCCATCCGGAAATGAAAGAGGCGGTATCCTTGCCCTTCTTGCACATGGAAGCCTCCGCCATTTCGGCGGTTATCCTCTTCAGGGCGCGGATATCGGCCTCGGTTCCCCTGCCCTCGATGATGGTCTGCAAACGGGTCCGCGCCTCGTAACTCCCCATGGCACAGGGGAAGCATCTCCCGCACATAGGACCGGAAAGGAACTCCGAGATGTAGTAGAGGGACCGCTGCACCGGGCAGCTCTTCTCCTCTGCGCTCTTCTTTATCTCTTCCACTTTCAACTCTTTTGTCTCTGCCATACCCACCTCTAATAAATATCCTCTGCCATATAGATCACTTCCGGCAGCAGGTACGAGACGAGGTCACGGTAGGAAACCATCCCAATGACCGTCTCGGCCTCCAGCACCGGCAGATGCCTGATCTTCCGGTCGGACATGAGCGCAATAGCTACGCTGATGTCCGTGGAAGCATCCAGGGTCAGCGGGTTCGTCGTCATCACGTTCTTCATCACCTCGGTCTTGAACGAGACCCCTTTGGCGAAGCAGTGCATGATATCCCTCTCCGTGAAAATGCCCACAAGCTTCTTTTCTTCGTCCAGCACCAGCAGCGAGCCGATATTCTTTCCGTCCATGATGGTGATCGCATCCGCAACAAGGCAGGTAGTGCTGCAGGTCTCCACCGCAGACGGTTTCGAGTGCAACAGGTCTTTTAGTGTCATTCTTGCCCTCCTTTCAAGGACTTCTATTTTCTCAGAAGGTACTCTGAACTGCTCTTCCAACTTCACCACGCTCCATTTCCGGATCTTCACCGCCCCTACAGGGCAGGCGTAATAGCAGGCCTTGCACTGCGTGCAGTAATCCCGGTCGATGAAGTAGCGGTCGCGGGTCTCTTTCACCGCATCGAAGGCGCAGGCCTCCTTGCAGAGCCCGCACCGGAAGCACTCGGTCTGGTTGATGGAGAAGACGCCGCTTCCCTTGCAGACCCCGGCCCGGCAATAATTACTGTAGATATGCTCTTCGTACTCCTCCCTGAAATACTTGATGGTGCTGAGCACCGGGTTAGGAGCGCTCTGGCCGAGGCCGCACAGGGAGCCTTTTTGTATGAATTTTCCCAGGTCGATCAGCTTCTCGATATCACCCGGCTGTCCCTTTCCGGACGTGATGTTTTCCAGGATCTGGAGCATCTGATAGGTGCCGATCCTGCACGGGGGACACTTGCCGCAGGACTCGGACTGGGTGAAGGAGAGGAAGTATTTTGCCACATCCACCATGCAGGTGTCCTCGTCCATCACTACCATTCCCCCCGAACCCATCATGGAGCCGACCTTCGCGAGACTGTCGAAATCCACCGGAAGATCGAGCTGGCTCGCGGGGATACAGCCTCCGGAGGGGCCCCCGGTCTGGATGGCTTTGAACTTCTTTCCGCCCATGATGCCCCCCCCGAGCTCGAAGATGATCTCCCGCAGGGTGATCCCCATGGGGACCTCCACCAGTCCGGTGTTCTTCACCTTGCCGGTAAGGGCAAAGACCTTTGTCCCGGGAGAGGTGGGAGTGCCGATGCTTTTGAACCAGTCGGCACCTTTCTCTATGATAGGCGGAACACACACATAGGTTTCTATGTTATTGAGATTGCTCGGATACCCCCATACTCCGCCTCCCTGCTCGGAAAGCCTCGGCGGACGGGGTCTCGGAAATCCCCTCTCTCCCTCTATGGAAGCTACCAGTGCGGTGGATTCTCCGCACACGAAAGCACCCGCCCCCTCCCGCACGTCCAGGAAGAAGCTGAAAGCAGTGCCGAGTATATTTTTCCCGAGCAGGCCGAGCTCCTCTGCCTGCCGGATAGCGTGCTTGAGGTTCTTCACCGCCAGGGGATATTCATGCCTGACGTAGACAAAGCCGTAGTAGGCTCCGATGGCGTAGGCGCACAAAAGCATGCCCTCAAAGAGACTATGGGGATCTCCTTCCATGATGGCCCTGTCCATGAAGGCGCCGGGGTCTCCTTCGTCACCGTTCGCAATAACGAATTTAACATCGCCGTAGGCGCTCCTGGTATGTTTCCATTTTTTGCCTGCCGGGAAGCCCGCGCCCCCCCTTCCCCTGAGGTTCGCCTTGTCCACTTCATTGAGCACATCGTCCGGGGTCATGGAAGAGAGCGCCTTTTCAAGGGCGGCATACCCGCCCACCGCTATATACTGGCTGATATCGGTGGGGTCTATCGTATCGTTGTTCCGGAGAGCAATCCTGACCTGCCTCCGGTAAAAGGGAAGGTCGGTCATCTCCAATGCGGGATCGCTGGTGATATCCTCCCGGTACAGTCCCTGCCGATAGGGCATGTGGTGGGCAAAGGTGTAGGTGAAAAGGAAGGGGACCTGTTCGGGCTTTATCCTTTGATAGTAAAACTCGGAGGGCTCCACTTTGATATTGGGGCCCTTCTGACACATTCCCTGGCATCCGGTCTTTACAATCTCCACATCAACGCCCCTGCTCCTGGCCTCCTCCTGCAGTGCGTCGATGACTTTATGCGCTCCGGACGCGGTGCACGCGGTACCGCAGCATACCCGTGCCCTCGGTTTTTCCGGCAAGAAGGTATCCTGCGTCAGCCTCTCCCTGAGCTGCCTCAGCCCATCGATACTTGTCAGCTTTCCCATGCCGCCACCCCGCTTATTCTTTGATTTTTTCGATGATCTCCTTCATCTTATGAGGAGTGAGCTCTCCCACGACCTCCTCGTTCACCGTCACGACCGGGGCAAGACCGCAGCATCCGACACACCCGACCGTTTCGAGAGTCATGGACTTGTCAGGAGCCGTCTCCCCCTCTTTCACGCCGAATTCCTCTTCGAGCTTTTCGAGAACTTTTGAAGCGCCGCGGACATGGCAGGCGGTCCCCACGCAGACACAGACGATATTCTTTCCCCTCGGCTTGAAATAGAAATGTTTATAGAAGGAAGCAGCACCATATACCTCGGACAGAGGGATATTCAGCTTCTCCGACAGCTCTTTCAACTGATCTTCGGGAAGATAATTGTGCTCCTTCTGGATTTTCTGAAAGGCATGGATAAGCACGCCTCTCCTCTTCTGTTCATCGGACACCACCTCTCCGATTTCACCATAATGCTCATCGACGTTCAACTCGTCTATCTTCATGTTACCTCCACACTGGTGCGTGTTACTTTTCGTTAAAAAGCAGGTTCAGGTTCTAAACTTTACCATAGGGTAAAAGGCAAATTCAACAGGAAAATAGGCCTATAACTACTTTAAATCAACATGTTACCTATTGTAACACAAAGAATTTCAACAGCGGCACGAAGAGCAACAGGAGGAGAAGGAACAAGAAAGAGAACTGAAGAAATGCCGGTTTCCCTGCTAAAAAAGCGGCGTAACGATACTTGTCGTTACGCCGCTCTCCGTTTGAATTCTTGTAGTATCAAAGGCCGATATGGGGCTTCGCCGCTTTCTCTATTTCGCGGCGGGCAGCCATATCCATGAGGACCTTCTCGGTCCCGAACTTGCCCGGCTCGTACTTCTTCAGCTTCAGAGCCTCACGGGCCTTGTCAATATAGCCCAGGGCAAGAGCAAGCATCCTCTCCGGGTCAGGCTCAAAATGCATCGCCCCCCGGAACCTCTCCAGCCACACCTCCGTCATGATCCGCGTCACTTCCTTGCTCGCCCCCACCGGAGACTCCCCTCCAAAGATCACCGGCACTCCCGAGGCCGCAAAGTAGCTTCCGATCGCTATCGCCTTCTCCGACATCCACTCCGGGGCTATCCCCACTGCGGGCATCCCTCCGATCTCATCCGAAAGTCCCCCCTCTGCCGCCATCGCACTGGCTATGGTCAGTATCCGGGAGTTGTCCACACACGCCCCCAGATGCAGAATGGGAGGGATCCCGATCGCTTCGCACACCTCCCGCAACCCGGGGCCCGCATGCTCTAACGCCATCTCCGGCGTCAGCCATCCCGCTGTCCCGCACGCGGCAGACCCGCATCCCGTGGAGACGATCAGCACGTCGTTTCTGATCAGCTCCGATGCCAGGTACCGGTGGATGCCCGTGGAGGTCACCCGGGGGTTGTCGCACCCTGCAAGGCCCACCACCCCGCGGATCCTCCCCGCCATGATCGCGTCGTTCAGCGGACGGAACGATGCCCTCCACCTCCCCCCCTGCATGTACTCGATGTACTCGTGGGAGAATCCCGCGATCATGGGGAATTTATCGGTGACATGGCTCCCCCTGGTCGTCCTGTTGGGGAAATTGTCGATGGCCGTCCGTACGATCTCCCGTGCAACCTCCTTCGCCCGGTGCTCGTCATACTCGATATGGACGGCTCCCGGTATCTTCGCCTTCTCCGAAGTGGTGATGATCTTGGTATGGAACTTCTTCGAGAGTTCCGTAATCGCGGGCATGATGCACTGCACATCGACGGTAAGCGCATCGATAAGCCCCGTCATCACTCCCAATTCCTGGTTCGTGAAGCCTCCGGCAGTGGGGATCCCGTGCCTCATGAGCACTTCGTTCGCCGTACAGCACATGCCGCCCAGGTTGATGCCCTTGGCGCCCCTTGATTTTGCATACTCAATGAGCTCGGGCTCCGATACCACATCCACGATCTTTTCGGAGAGGGTGGGCTCGTGCCCGTGGACAATGATATTCACTTCATCCTCTTTGAAGATGCCGAGACTCGCCTCCGCCTTCACCGGCATGGGAGTGCCGAAGAGAATATCGGTAACGTCCGTAGAAATCATGCTGCCACCCCACCCGTCCGCCAAGGCCGTACGCAGGCCGTGGAGGAGGATGTGGTCGGGATCGTGGTCGACTCCCATGGTGGTCCGGTGCATGGCTTCGGCCACCTCCCTGTCGATCCCGCGCGGGACGACGCCCCACTTCCTCCATCTTTCCTGCGTCTTCCGGGGGGCCCTCCGGGCAAAGCTGATCTCGCCCTTCTGCTGGCCGAAATCGTTGATGAGAGTGGTAGCCACATCCCTGGCTACATCGTTCACCGGCCTGCCTTCGAATTCGATATCCAGGTATCCGGCAACCCGGTAGAGCTTCCGTACGTCGGTGATCTGGAAGTCCCTGGTTTCGCCGTTGGCGACCGCAAGGAGGGTGAAGGCCATGTCACGGGAATGGTCAGAGTGAGCGGCGGTACCGCCGGCGATCATCCGGACGAAGTTTCTCGCCGCTACGGTGGCCAGGGATGCTCCGCACACGCCGACTACCGACTCTTCCGCGTTCCTGCCCACCAGCCTGCAGGGGCCCATGTGGCACATCTTGCAACAGGCACCCACCTCCCCGATGGGGCAGGGCTTCATCTTCTCCGCCCTGTCAAAGCAGGTCTCCAGCTTTTCGGAAATTCCCCATTCTATTATTCTCTCTGCAATCGCATCGCCGCTTCTTTTCTGTTTCGCCATTTCTGCCTCCTAAATGATGGATTCCATTTCCAGGGCAGGGTGGCCCACCTGGGTGAGATACTCCACCAGCTTCTCGGAATCCTCGCAAATGGTTTCATCCGCAATCTTGTCGAGGAGATCGGGAACGCCCTCGGCTGCCGCCAGCTTAGTGAAGTCGTCCTTGATTCTCTCCTTCAACCCCTTGGGCATCCAGACGATCCTCTTGATCCCTCCGTCGCCGAAGAGGAACTTCTTACTGGAGATGAAGTTCACCCCGATGCCCATGAATCCGGGGGTCTGCGCGCCGCCGCCCACGGTACCGGCGAGAGTGGAAAATTTCATGCCGATAGGGGTCATTCCGGTTGCGCCCCTGTTTACGATCATAACTCCGTTGGCCTCCGGGATGATGGCAACGATACACTCGAAGCATCCGCAGGAGGTCATGGGGTTTTCCATGATGGTGTAAAGGTTCAGTGTCTCGACCGCACCGCCCGAAGCCTTCTTGAGGTACTCATCCACGCCGGTGTACCTGCCGTATTTGGCATCGAGGAGTTCCCCCTTCGTAATGGGCTGGTTGCCGCCGGTGGGGTCGATCTCGAACGCGGCCTTGCCGTCGAGCCAGTTGTAGGCGCCGCAGAGACCGAGCCTCTCGGGAGTGATGACACAGACATGGGAGGGGGCAAAGGACTGGCAGAGCAGGCAGGAGTAGAAGGTGTCGACCGCCTCGTCCGTGAGGCTCCCGAGCCGGTGGTCGCGCTCGCGGTACGCGGCCCTCGCCTCTTCCTGGACCTTCTTTACCTCTTCCTCGCCGATGTAAAGGGTGACCTGCACTTTATCGACAATGGACCGGAAACGGCTGTGGGTAAGGGTCGCCTGGATAATACCGAGATGCTCGAGGGTAAACCCTTCCTTCTTCGCGTTGTTGCTGATCCTGATCCAGTTGATATCGCGCTGTCCCATGTGCCACACGCCCTGGGCCTCGTTGATGTTATGGTGGATCTTCCTTTCGATGACCGACTCGAAGTCCTTTTGCATCTTCCGGCCCGCCACCTCGATCACCATGCCAAGAGGCAGCTTGCCGCCTTTCTCATACTGTTCCTGCCAGTTCTCCCCCTTGATGATGACCTTGTTGTCCTCTATTTCGTCGAGCTCCACCATTTTTACCCACTCGAAGGAGGGAGTCCTCTGGCCTCCGAACTCGATAAAGGTGTCCTCTTTCCTGATTCTCTCTCCTTCGAAGGCAGGGCCGTAGGAGACAGGAATGGGCGGCTTCTCCACGATGATCTTGAGGCCCCTCATCTCGATGGCCTTCTGGACGATCTTGGAATGATCGAGTTCCCTGTCAACCTCCTCATACGTACACACGCCGGTGGGATGGATAACGGGAACGTTCGTATCCGCAATGGCAGGAAAGCCCATATTGATGGCGCCCGCCCCGGTGGTCCATTTTATATCGTCCAGCTCGCCGAGGACGATAGCGAAGGCGAACACCCTGTCCTTCTGGTACTTCAGGTGCTCCCTGAAGTCGCCCGGCTTCTTTGCACCGAAGATGAGGGAAGCCCTGATAGCCCAGTCGAGGGCGTAGAGCGTATGCTCGGTGTCGGGTCCGAGGGGGACGATCCGGGAATCCCATCCCAGCTCGACTCCCTTCCGCAGGAGCTGCTTGGTGACACTGTCGCCATTGCTCTGGCCGGAGAGGAAGGTGAGAATGTTCTTCTCCTGGAGCTCCCGCACGATGCTCACCGCGATATCGTCGGTGGGCGCCGCGCCGATAATAGCCGCAAAACCCGGCATGGTACCGTCCACGAGCTGGATACCGAGGTTCCTCTGAATGGTGTCGGTAATGAATCCGTTGTACACATACCCCGTTTCGGGATCTTTGCAGGGTTCGAGGCCGTTGATATACCTGATGGCGAGGATAATCTCTTCTGCAAAGAGCGTCGCCATCCCCGAATCGAGGGCCTCGCCGAGATAGGGCTTCCATAATGTCTCATCCGGCTCGGGATGCTGAAGCTCCCGGGCGAAGCCGAGGGCGACCTTCATATCGCCAAGGGTCTTTACCGCAAAACCGGTCATTGCATAGATCATGGGAAGATTGAATGCTGTATCCGGAAACTCGAAGGCGAAGTCCTTCCCCTTTTCGGCTATCGCCTTTTCCAGCATCTCTTCGGCCTGCGCTACAAGCGTATTCGCACCCCTTATAGCTGCAGTGGCTATCAACTTAGACATAGACTGACCTCCTGTGCCACATTATAGGTTCATTATCACACATTAGTTTATTTACGGCGGTAGCCATTGCTACCGCGATTTCAGGAAAGCGGGCACTCCATTCGCCTCCCTGGGGCCGACGGTAATTTTCCAGCCGGGAAGCTTCTCTTCGATGGCACCGCTGAGGATGGCAACGTACCCGGGAATGATCAGCTCTTTGTTCTTGAGCTCATCCCCGATACCGCTCTCCTGGATAAACGCAGCGATCTTGGAGGCAGTGAACTTTCCCGCCGCCCATGCCGTCAATACCGACAGGCCCTCGCAGTCAAGGACTGCGAGCCGGGTCGGCACCTTGCTGTTTTCCACTTCACCCGAAAGGATGAAGTAGGTAAGGGAAAAATTCGAGGTGATCATCAGGGGGGATTCGGCGTCGGTCTCCCCGATGGTATAGATCTTCTGCTCCACCTGCATCGGCACCTGAGGATCGGTGTAAATGTTCTGTCTCAGGGTGAAGAGGGCAAGGCTCTTCCACTTCTCGATGCTGCTCGTGACAACGATGGAGGAGTACTTGGCGATTCCCAGGGAGGCGATGAGCATTTCGAGCATCGTGTCGTCCCTCTGCGCAAGAGTGATCACCGGATAGCCCAGGGCCTTGAAGTTCTTCTTGATCGCGGCACGCCTGATGAGAGTATTGTTCTCGATGATCTCCTTGGCGGTTCTCGCTCCGGAGTCGATCACCATGTCCTCTACGCCGAGGCCCTTGATCTTTTCGGTAAGGGAGGGCAGCGCATCAAGCCCTTTGCCGACGACGCCGAGGGAGACCTTGTAATTCTTCGCCAGCGCCGCCATTGCATCCGCATTGGATTCGTCCGCTCCGTAGAGGAGGGGCTTCTTGTCGGCGACGGCCTTCAGGGCCGCTTCCGCGGCCGCTGCATTGGAGGTGGAGAGGATCAGGGGAACCGCGGGCGCCTTCGCCGCAACAGCCTTCGCAACGCTTTCAAACTTCCCGGCGTCTCCGGATGCGTTGCTGAGGAAGAGGGCGTCGATCCGCAGCTTCTGTCCGACCCTGTCGATCTCCGAGGCAAGCACCTCTTCCACAAGCCTGCCGATTTCGTCATCGGAAAGGGTATCCTTCACCTCCACGGCGAGGGCGCAGGGGTTCACGAACTTCTTCTCGTGCCGGAAGAGAACGGTCTCTTCACCCATCTTCACCGCTTTATCGCCGGTGCCGAGGGTGATGGGCCTTACGGGAGGGGCCGATGCCTCACCCAGGAGTTTTTTCGCCTCTTCGGATACATCGGGACACGAATCGAGGGATGCCTGCCTCTGGGCAAGCTTCATCGCAAAGGCGAGGCAGGTGGGATGCCCGCACTTCTTACAATTGGTCTTCGGAAGTAATTTGAATATTTCAACGCCTGTCAGAGCCATAGCTGTTCCTCCCTTATAGTAACTCGTCAACGAATTTTTCGACTGCCTTGACTGCTTCCGGATGCCTCATGATGAGGAGCTCCGCGCCCGCAAGCACCAAGCTGCCCGCGGTCGCCGCTTCCCACGCTATTCCCCTCTCCGCAAGAGAGCCCCACTGCGGGAGATCCGCCTCGGGGGCCTGGGTTTCCTTCACCTTCCATACATACATGCCCACATCGCCGAGCATGGGCTGCTGCATGGTGGCGTCGTTCTGGGTCAGCGCTGCAAGGCGTATCCTCTCCATGACCGAGTAGGTGTATTCGAGACCGTAGCCCAGGGCAGAGCACATGGGATCGGTGATCAGCTTCTCTTTATCGAACCCCATCTGGGTGATGAGGATATTGAGCTGCTTCGAGAGGTTGATATCCAGCTCGGACATGGCGATCAGCTTATGGTTGTTCGCCATGGCAGCTGCGGCAATGGTTTTGTAGTTTGCCTCCTGGGCCTTTCCGATAATGCAGTTCTTGTCCTTGGCCGCTTCGGCGACAGCGACCAGCACGGCAGAATCCTTCTCCACATTGTTGCTGCCCAGGATGATAAGAGGGATATCGATGGCGGCGAGGACATCCCGCACGGTTTTTGCCGCTTCTTCAGGCGAGCGGTTTTCCCTGTCGGGGTGGGTACCGATAAGCCTGAGCGCGATCGCTTTCGCACCAAGGGTATCCTGGCAGTGCTTCGCCCAGGTGACCGGGTCACCCGATACCCCTTCATACGCCTTTTTCACCGTTTCCGGCCAGTCCCCGGGAGCCGTGTCCTGCACCTCAAAGGCAACAACCGGCCTGGCAGGCACATTCCCTTCGAAAGAGTGGAAAGGGAGGACATTCTCACCCCCGAAAATAACCGGTTTGTCCGTCCCTATGGCGACTTCGAAAACTTTACCCGAATACGTCTCTTTTGGAGCCACAAAAGCCATGATGTCATCCTCCTACATTTCAAGATAGGAATGTGCATAAAGGGTCTTTCCCATTATCACATCGGTCGTTTTTACTGTTTCCGCCACTTCGTGGGGGTCTGCGATGGCCGCGGTAAGTCCCTCATAGGTAAGGAGTGTGAGGTAGTACTTGTTGAGGATGGGCCTCAGCGCCTTGGGGCAGCCGTTGGAGATATTGCTCAGACCCACCACCGTCTTCATGGCGGGATCGTTCAGTTCCTGGAACATCTTCACCGACTTTATCACATGGAGCGCATGGTCCTGCGAGGTGGCTATCTGCAGGACGAGGGGATCGAGATAGAGATCCTCGAGGGGAATACCGTATTCCATCGCCCTCGCCATGATCTCGGCCGCAATGGCGGCGCGCTCCTCGGCATCGGCGGGCAGTCCGCCCTTCCCCACGGTGAGACCGATGATCTGAGCATTATATTTTGCTGCGATCTCCATCATCGGAAAGCGCTCGGGATCGTTGGAGGTGGAATTGATGAGAGGCCTTCCCCACTCATTATTATGCACCTGCAGCCCTGCTTCCACCGCCTTGAAATTCGTGGTATCGAGACAAATGGGAAGGGGAACCACTTCTTGAATGGTGGTCACCATCCATTGCATCAACTCTTCTCCGCCGTCTTCCGCAGGACCGATATTGGCATCGATCATGCCCGCCCCCTGTTTCCACTGGTTGGTCGCGATCTCCTGAATGGGTCCCTTGTCCTTGTTCATCATCGCTTCCCGCACTCTCTTGGCAATAATGCTCAACTTCTCACCGATAATCAGCATACCCGTCTCCTTTCAAAAAAATGGCTATAAGAAAAACCTATGTTACCAACAGTAACATAAATTTCCAAATCAAGTAAAGCAGAAACATCGATTTTCATAAAATTATCTATTGTTTCTCCCGGCTTAGCTCATTCTCTGACTACTAATGCTCCAGCCACGTCATTTTCTTGACGGGTGAGCGCTTCCAGACAGATACGCTTCGCTTTCAGGGTATCTGCAGCGTGTCGAGAATCCCAAACACTGCCTGAACAGACCGTGCATCATCCGGGAGACGAAAAACAGGTTTTCCTTCCAGATCGAATTTGGATACCATCTCGTCCTGCGGTACAAGCCCTGCAATGCTGATATTCGACTGCTCCGCCATCTTCCTGAGCTCTTCACTCCCGATGCCGGTCACTCTGTTGATAATGAGAACCCGCCTCTCCACCGCAAGCTGCAGCTCATCCACCAGTTCGTTAATTCTCTTAGCGGTGAGAACACCCTTTACCGTCGGATCGCTTACAATGATCAGCAGGTCGATCTGATGGGTGGTCCTCCTGCTCAGGTGCTCCATACCGGCCTCATTATCGATCACAACATAGGGGTACTTATCGGACAGCAGGTCCGTATATTTCCTGATGATGTTGTTTGCCGCGCAATAGCAGCCGGGTCCCTCGGGCCTCCCCATCACCATCAGATCGAACCCCTGGGACTCTATAATAGACTGTTGCACCTGGTAGTCGAACAACTGCTCCATGGACATTCCGCCGGGCCTCTCACCGCCGCTCCGCACGGCCTGCAGGGACTCCTCCCTGAGCTTTCCGATGGTCGCATGGATTTCGAGGCCGAGGGCCTCATTGAGACATGAATTGCTGTCCGCATCAACGGCGAGAACAGGCCCCCGTCTCCTGCCGATCAGGTATTTTATGGTAAGGCCCGCAAGGCTCGTCTTGCCCGTACCGCCTTTCCCCGCAAAAGCAATGGTAAACGCCATGTACTTCCTCCCAAAGTAAAAAACAGCCGCGGCACCGCACGGAGCAAACGGCAGAAAGGGGATCAAAAGCCCCCCTGCCCCCTTCAAGAGGCGTCCGCCTCAGGTCGCAGACAACTTCCCTGCAATATCCGGCAATGCAGACAGGGAATCTATGATAAAGTCTGCGCCTTTCAGAAAACTCACCGGCCGGTACCCGTAGGTGACGGCGACCGTTCTGACACCCGCAGCCCTGCCCGCTTCAATATCGTAGTTGCTGTCTCCCACCATTACCGCCTCTTCCGGGCTCACTCCGAGGTGCGAGAGCACATAGAGGACCGGCACGGGAGAGGGCTTGCGCTCCCGCGTGGTATCACTTCCCACAACGATATCCAGGTACGGAGCAAGTCCCAGTTTCTGCAGGATCGCCCCTGAAAGACTCTCCCGTTTGTTCGAAATCACCGCCTTCTTGTAGACGGCCAGCTGTTCCAGGGTTTCCCGAACCCCGGGATACACCATAGTCTTATCGACCAGATGTGCCGAATAGTACTCAAGGAATCTTCCAACCAGGAGATCCTTGTCTGCAGGGATTCCTTCCCGCTCGATCAGCTTCTCCATAAGGCGGGAAACACCCTCGCCCACCAACCCGATCGTCTCTTCAACAGAGATAGGGGGAAGCCCGTATGGATCGATCGCATAATTGATTGCATCGGCTATATCCGGGCTCGAATCGATGAGTGTTCCGTCCAGGTCGAAGATGATCAGCCTGAGAGACATCTATTATCCTAATAGAAATCGCAGAAAAAACTCAATGGGTTCACACAGGCCCTGGCACAATCAAAACGGATGGCGCAAAGAAGCTCTCAGGGGAGGGGGAAAACAGAGAGGGGAAGGACGATTCTGAACAGGTGTCCTTGGGTGAGGGGCTAAGGGGAGGACTCTTTCTTTGCGAGCCCCTGATCCCCGGGGCAGCAGGGATTCTTTCTAAAAGAAACTGGTCACCGGAGGGACAAAAAGGTATGATAAGCAGGGGATACGCTCTGGAAGGAGAGGCCGACAATGCAGTGGAGCCGGGAG
>NSJL01000009.1 GCA_002634385.1 Nitrospira sp. | reverse complement strand
CACCCGTCCGCCACTAGGCTATATCTCGTATTGCTACTCCATATAACCCCGTTCGACTTGCATGTGTTAAGCACGCCGCCAGCGTTCGTTCTGAGCCAGGATCAAACTCTCATTAGTTTTCTTCCTGAATCTTAGAATTGTTAAAGGTTTTTGTAGTGCATCACGCACTTATTTAGCAGTTATCAAAGAGCGAAGATTCATTCTAACCTATCCGTGCCGTATTGTCAACCCCCTTTTCATCGGGAGAGAGAAGAAACCAATCCTGCAGAACAGGAGCCAGAAAACTTCTCGGCGGGAATGGGCAGGAGACCTCGGATGCCTTCGGCCCCCTCAAAGAACGAAATATAATCTACCTTACAATCCGGCTCCTTGTCAACCCCCTGTAAAGTGCAGAGCATACTGCCGGGGAAACAGGTAATTACAAAGGGGGTCGCTCCCCGCCCTTTCCCCCCCTTCCCGGGGAGGGCGTTATCTAATAGTAACGCTTTTCGGGTATTTTGTGTAGCCCCCTTTCCGCCCCATACATGGTAGAATATCAAATACAATCTTCTGCGGAGGTAGTTTCATGTTAAGCATGAAATCAGTGGAACCGGTGCAATTGACATCCCAATCTCGGTTCGTGTTCAGATGCCATAAAGGGATCACCTGTTTTACCAGGTGCTGCAGCAATATCGCCATCATGCTGACCCCCTACGATATCCTCAGGCTGAAAAAGAGATTGGGAGTATCGTCCGGAGAATTCCTGCAGCACTACACGTATATTCATATCGATGAGAAGACCTCCCACCCCTTTGTCTTTCTAAAAATGAACGAGGATCCGGAAAGGAAGTGCCTCTTTGTCAGCGCCGAAGGGTGCACTATCTACCGTGACCGGCCCGCAAACTGCAGGTATTATCCCGTAGGTCAGGCATCCCTGAAGAAGATGGACACTGCCGTAAACCAGGCGGTCACCGAGGAATTCTATTTTCTCGTGAAGGAGGAACACTGTCTTGGTTTCAAGGAAAAGAATGAATGGACGATACAGAGCTGGCGGGACGACCAGGGCGCCGATATCTACGACGACATGAACAGGGGATGGAAGGAAATCCTTTTCAGAAGGAATCTCCCCGGAAACGAGCTGGACGAGAAGAAACAGAAATCCTTTTACATGGCCTGCTATGACGTGGACAGATTCCGGCGATTCGTTTTTGAAAGCAAGTTTCTCGAGATCTTCGCTGTCGAACCGGAGCGGCTCGAAAAAATAAAGAATGATGAAACGGAGCTGATGAAATTCGGTTTCGAATATACGAAGTATATTCTCATGATGGAAGAGACGCTGAAGCGTAAGTAGTACGGAAGAGCCGG
Source organism: Nitrospira sp. (assembly GCA_002634385.1). Lineage (GTDB taxonomy): Bacteria > Nitrospirota > Thermodesulfovibrionia > Thermodesulfovibrionales > Dissulfurispiraceae > Nitrobium > Nitrobium versatile. Next base: position 152,879 of record NSJL01000009.1, on the reverse strand, counting down.
TCTGCCTTGGGGCGGAGGCATCGTAGCAGTAAAAGCCTGCGGATTTGCCGCAGGCTTTCTTGTGGTGAGCGGTGATACAATTTTATACCTTTTCGTAAGAATGCAAAGAGAGGAAGGAGTCAATTATGGAAACATGCCCGTGCGGAGCAACCAGTACGTACAATGAGTGCTGCCGGCCGATTATCAACGGCGAAAGAACTGCGGAAACAGCGGAACAACTCATGCGCTCCCGTTACAGCGCCTACGTCAAGAAAGAAATCGAGTATATCTTCACCTCTCTTCATCCCGATTCCCGGTCGGACTTTGATGAAAAAAGCAGTCGTGCCTGGGCAGAAAGCGCTGAATGGCACTCGTTCGAGGTTGTAAATACCGTCAATGGCGGACCGGAAGACAGGGAGGGCCTGGTCGAATTTGTTGTGTCGTATTCTGAAGGGGGAATCAAAAAAGAGCACCACGAACTGTCCACGTTCAAGAAAGAGACCGGAATATGGTACCTCCTGAGCGGGAAGGTCATCCCCAAACAGGTTGTCCGCTCCGCCCCCAAGATCGGCCGGAATGATCCCTGCTCCTGCGGGAGCGGCAAGAAATTCAAAAAGTGCTGCGGAGAGTAGAAGAGCCTTGTAAGTACCCCTTTGGGGCATCATGGATACAGACGTGCCCTATCCCTTTCCGCCGTACTTCGCTTTCAACTGACCGCAGGCGGCGAGAATGTCCTGCCCTTTGCTCTTCCGGATGAAAGCGGTGATATTTCCCCCGGTGAGGATTTCCTGAAACTCGAGGACCCTCTCCTCTTCCGGCCTCCGGAACTCCGCTCCCCCATAGGGGTTGAAGGGGATAAGATTTACCTTCGCGGGAATCCCCCGCAGAAGTCTTATCAACCGCCTCGCATCCTCCGGGGAGTCATTTATCCCCCCCAACAAGACATACTCAAAAGTGATTCTCCTGCGGGAAGGAAGGGGAAACTCCCGGCACGCCTTCAGCAATTCTTCCAGGGGATAGTTCCTGTTCACCGGCATAAGGGAATCCCGCACCTCGTTCGTGGTGGCATTCAGCGAGATGGCCAGATTCACCAGGGGCGCCCTTTCCGGAAGCTCGCGGATCTTCGGAACAATCCCGGAGGTGGAGAGGGTAATCCTGCGTGGGGAGATCTTCAGCAATTCCGTTATCCTCCAGAGGGCCTCCACCACATTGTTGAAATTGGCGAGGGGCTCCCCCATCCCCATGAAAACAATGTTGGTTATCTGCCGGGGGGCGATGAGCCTGCCCGCCGCAATGATCTGATCGGTGATCTCGTGGGGCATGAGATTACGCTTGAGTCCCAATGTTCCGGTAAGGCAGAAACGGCAGCACATGGCGCAGCCCACCTGGGAGGAGATGCACAAGGTAAGGCGGTCCTCGTCAGGAATGAGAACACTTTCGATGGTCTCGTTATCTTCGAGGCCGAACAGGAATTTCTCCGTGCCGTCCCGGGAGACCTGCCGGTTCAGGAGCTCCAGGTTACTGATGTACGCCCTTTCGGAAAGCTTCTCCCGCATCCCCTTCGAAAGCTCGGTGATCTCCTGCAGCGATTGTGCGCGCCTCTCGTATATCCAATGCAGGATCTGCTTCGCCCTGAAAACGGGGAGGCCCGCCTCCCGGACAAAGAGCTCCATCCCCCTTTTTGACAGGGCCTTCAGATTTGTCGTGCGCATTTTCCTCTCATGAAGATGTTCTGCCGGTCCGCCGTACTCTCACTTCCCCTCTCCTGATTATATCACTATCCGCTCCCTGAACCGGCACAACAAAAAAAGGGGGACTTGCAGTCCCCCCGTCTTCAGCTCTGCTTTCCTCTTTCTACGTCCCCATCTCCCAGCTCTGCAGGTATTTCTTCTGCTCGGGGGTAAGGGTGTCGATCTTGATGCCCATCGCCTTCAGCTTGAGGCGGGCAATCTCTTTGTCGATCTTCTCGGGAACGCTGTAGACCGTCTTCTCGAGCTTCTTCGCATTTTTCACCATGAATTCGGCACATAAAGCCTGATTCGCGAAGCTCATGTCCATGACCGCCGAGGGATGCCCCTCCGCCGCCGCGAGGTTGATCAGCCTTCCCTCCCCGAGGAGATAGATTCTCTTTCCGCTCTTGAGGGTGAACTCCTCCACGAAGTCCCTGATCATCCGCTTTGCTTTAGACATCTTCTGGAGGCTCTCGATGTCGATCTCCACGTTGAAGTGCCCGGTATTGCAGACAATGGCACCGTCCTTCATTACGGGGAAGCAATCTTTAGAGATCACGTTGATATCTCCGGTGGCAGTGACGAAGATGTCGCCGATCTTCGCCGCTTCCTTGATGGGCATCATTTCAAATCCGTCCATGGTCGCCTCAAGCGCCTTCAGCGGATCGATTTCGGTTACGATCACCCGGGCACCCATTCCCTTCGCCCTCATGGCAACCCCCCTGCCGCACCAGCCGTACCCGCAAACGACGAACACGGAGCCGGCGATCAGCCGGTTCGTGGCCCTGATAATGCCGTCCATGGTGCTCTGGCCGGTACCGTAACGGTTGTCGAAGAGGTGCTTTGTAAAGGCGTCGTTGACCGCGATAATGGGATACTGGAGGGCGCCGTCCGCCGCCATGGCCTTCAGCCTGATGACTCCGGTCGTCGTCTCCTCGGTCCCGCCGATGACGTTCCTGAGCAGGTCCTTCTCCTCCTTATGGAGGGTGGAAACGACATCCGCCCCGTCGTCCATGGTAATCTGTGGTCCAAGGGACAGGGCGTCCTTGATATGGCGGTAATAGGTCTTCGTGTCCTCCCCCTTGATGGCAAACACCGAGATCCCCGAATTCTTCACAAGAGACGCCGCCGCATCATCCTGGGTGCTCAGGGGATTGGATGCGCAGAGGGCAACGTCCGCGCCTCCCGCCTTCAGGGTCTCCATAAGGCTTGCCGTCTCCGTCGTGACATGGAGGCAGGCAACCACCTTGATCCCCTTAAGAGGCTTTTCCTTGCTGAACCTCTCGGTGATGCTCTTCAGGACAGGCATCTCCTGGGCAGCCCACTCTATCCTCAGCTTTCCTTTCTTCGCTAGTCCGAGATCCTTCACATCGTGCTTTACCATTCGTTTCGTTCCTCCAAGTATGTAGTAGAAAAACAAACCGGTGAAGAGAGAGGGCGCCTTGCCGCGCCCCTACTCGTCCCTTCACCGGTTCCTTTTCACCTATTACAGTCCCGCTTCCTTTTTCAGTGTCTCCGCCATATCCGTCTGCTCCCAGGAGAATTCCGGCTCGGTCCTTCCGAAATGGCCGTACGCCGCGGTCTTCTTGTAAATGGGTCTCCTGAGATCAAGCTTGTTGATAATACCTTTCGGGGTCATATCGAAACTCTTCACGATCAGCGCAGAGATCTTCTTGTCTTCGATCCTGCCGGTGCCGAAGGTATCGACAAAAACGGATACCGGCTCGGGGACACCGATGGCATAGGCAAGCTGGATCTCGCACCGCGAGGCGATCCCGGAAGCCACAATGTTCTTGGCGATATACCGCGCCATGTACGAAGCGGAGCGGTCGACCTTCGAGGGGTCCTTTCCGGAGAAGCAGCCCCCCCCGTGGCTCCCCACACCGCCGTACGTATCGACAATGATCTTCCTTCCGGTAAGGCCGGTATCGCCCTGGGGGCCGCCGATGACGAAACGGCCGGTGGGATTGATGTGGTACACCACATTCTCCTCATCGAGCAGTTCCGGCGGGATCACCGGCTTGATAACCTTCTCTATGATGTCTTCCCTCATCTCCTTCAGCGTGATATCAGGGCTGTGCTGTGAGGAGATGACGATGGTACGCACTTTGTACGGCTTTCCGTCCCGGTACTCGATGGAAACCTGCGATTTGCCGTCGGGACGGAGATAGCTGAGCACGTCCTTCTTTCTCACCTCCGACAGTTTCCGGGTAAGTTTGTGCGCGAGCATAATCGTCATCGGCATCAACTCAGGAGTCTCATCACAGGCGAAGCCGAACATGAGTCCCTGGTCTCCGGCGCCTCCGACATCGACTCCCATGGCGATATCGGTGGACTGCTTGTCGATGGACGTTATCACCGCGCACGTCTCGTAATCGAAACCGTATTTGGCCCGGGTATAGCCGATATCCTTGATGGTTTCTCTTACAATATCAGGGATATGGACATAACAGCTTGTAGTGATCTCCCCCGCCACAAACGCCATTCCCGTAGTGACAAGGCATTCGCATGCAACCCTTGCCATAGGGTCCTGCCCTATGATTGCATCCAGTATCGCATCGGAAATCTGGTCCGCGATCTTGTCCGGATGCCCTTCTGTCACCGATTCAGAAGTAAACAAAAAATCCCTGCCATTCGCCATGGCTCACCTCCGTTATGTATTATGCAGGGCAAATGAGATATCTGCCCGGAATACCGTTAATAATCACCGGAACGCGCTTATTGTGCACCGGCCAGCCGCACCAACTCCTCCGCGATCTGGATCGCATTCAATGCGGCACCCTTTCTCAGATTGTCCGAAACGATCCACATATTGATCCCGTTCTCGACGGATTCGTCTTCCCTGATCCTCCCCACAAAGACGTCGTCCTTTCCGGCGGCGTCCAGGGGAAGAGGATAGGCGTCCTTCTCCGGAGCATCGAGGATCGACACCCCCGGCGCCTGCGCAAGAAGGGAACGAACTTCGTTGGGAGTAATCTTCTTTTCCGTCTCTATATTCACCGATTCCGAGTGTCCCCTGAATACGGGCACCCGGACGGCGGTGGCAGTAACTCTGATGGAAGGGTCGCCCATGATTTTAACCGTCTCATTCACCATCTTCATCTCTTCTTTCGTATAGCCGTTTTCCAGGAATGCGTCGATATGCGGCAACACGTTAAAGGCGATCTGATGCGGGTAGACGCTGCGCGCAACCTCCCTGAAATTAAGGAGATCCGCCGTCTGTTGCAGCAGCTCGTCCATGGCCCTCCTGCCGGTGCCGGAGACGGCCTGGAAAGTGGTCACCACCACCCTCTTGATCCGGACGGCATCGTGGAGGGGCTTCAATGCCACCACCATCTGTATGGTGGAGCAGTTGGGGTTGGCAATAAGACCTTTATGCCATTTCAGATCATGGGGATTCACCTCGGGAACCACCAGGGGAACATCAGGGTTCATCCTCCACTGGCTCGAGTTGTCCACCACCACACATCCCGCTTTCACCGCGATGGGGGCCCATGTCTGAGAGCGTCCGGCGCCAGCCGAGAACAGGGCGATATCGACCCCCCTGAAAGAGCTCTCCGAGAGGGCCTGTACCGGAAACTCGCTTCCCTCGAAGGAAAGAGTCTTTCCTACGGAATTCTCGGAAGCGAAGAGCCTCAGATCCTCCACGGGGAAGTCCCTCTCCTCGAGGAGGGAGATCATTTCATCTCCCACCGCGCCGGTGGCACCCACCACCGCAACAACGTATCTGCTTTTCCGCTTGAGCATGAGCGAAGGGTCGTTATCTTTCCACCAGGATATGGAGCATACGCCGGAGCGGCTCCGCAGCACCCCACAGAAGCTGGTCGCCGCAGGTGAAGGCGGTCAGGAACTGCGACCCCATATTCATCTTCCGCAGCCGGCCGACAGGCACGGTAAGAGTGCCGGTCACCGCGGCGGGAGTAAGCTCGCGCATTGAGACCTCGCGCTGATTGGGCACCACTTTCACCCACTCGTTATGTCCGGCGAGCATGTCATGGATCTCGTCCAGCGGAACATCTTTGGTAAGCTTTATGGTAAGCGCCTGGCTGTGGCAGCGCATGGCGCCGACGCGCACGCAGATGCCGTCGATGGGAACAGGATTCCCCTCGCGGCCAAGAATCTTGTTGGTTTCGGCCTGTCCCTTCCACTCTTCGCGGCTCTGGCCATTCTCCAGCTGCTTGTCGATCCAGGGGATAAGCGAGCAAGCGAGCGGCACACCGAAGAAATCCCGGGGATACGCATCGGAACGGACATGTTCGGCCACCGAGCTGTCGATCTCCAGGATGGCGCTGGAAGGGTCATCCAGCAGGCCCTTCACCGAGCCGTAGGCGGATCCCATCTGTTTGAGCAGCTCGCGCATATTATTGGCGCCGGCCCCCGAGGCCGCCTGGTAGGTCATGGCGCTCATCCATTCCACGATTCCCTGCTCGTAAAGGCCCCCCAGGGCCATGAGCATCAGGGACACCGTGCAGTTGCCGCCGATATAATTTCTGATCCCCTTCGTCAATCCGTCCTCGATCACCGTGAGGTTCACCGGATCGAGGATAATAATGGCGTCCCGCTCCATGCGCAGGGTGGAAGCGGCATCGATCCAGTAACCCTGCCAGCCCGCAGCCCGCAGCCTGGGGTAGACATCGTTCGTGTATTCGCCCCCCTGGCAGGAGACGATGGCATCCATCCCCCTCAGCTCGTCGATGTTTTTTGCATCTTTCAGCGGCGGAACGTCCTTGCCCACCCCGGGAGCCTTGCCGCCCACATTCGAGGTGGTAAAGAAAACCGGCTCAATGGGATCGAAATCCCTTTCCTCACGCATACGGCCCATGAGCACCGAGCCGACCATGCCGCGCCATCCTACAAAACCCACTCGCATCATTATCCTTGCTCCCGATAAAAATCTATTGCCCGTCTATAATACCACACAACCGGATTTCCAACATTGCGGCCAGACTGCGGCCCCTCCGCGAAAGCCGGGAAGCGGGGAACTGACCTCTCTCCCTACACCAGATCCGCCACCATATCGCCGACTTCGGTGGTCGAATAGCCCATGTTTCCTGCGGCCTGGCTCTTCATTTTCTGCATTACCGCCATCATCGCCGTCTCGATCGCCTGCGCAGCCCCCGCCTCGCCGAGGGTATCGAGCATCATCATCGCCGCGCCGATCGCCGCCATAGGGTTGATCACCTTCTTGCCGGTATACTTCGGCGCGCTGCCACCCATTGGCTCAAACATCGAAACCCCCTCGGGATTGATGTTCCCGCCGGCGGCTACGCCGAGCCCGCCCTGGATCATCGCGCCGAGGTCGGTGATGATGTCGCCGAAGAGGTTTTCGGTGACGGTCACATCGAACCATTCAGGGTTCTTCACGAACCACATATTCGCCGCATCAACATGGTTGTAGTCGCGCTTGAGCTCCGGGTAGTGTTTCGCTCCCATCTCCTCGAAAGCCCGGTACCAGAGATCGCCGCAGTGGGTGAGCACGTTCCGCTTGTGGATGAGCGTGATCGGCTTCTCGGCATACTTCGGGTTCTTCGCGTTCCGTTTCTTCTTCAGCTCGAAGGCGTATTTCAGGCAGCGGTCCACCGTGCGCCGGTCGTAGATCATCAACTGCGTGGCGATCTCGTCCGGGGTGCCCACCCGCGTCGCCCCTCCGTGGCCCGTATAAATACCGCCCGTGTTCTCGCGGATGACCACGAAATCGATATGCTCGGGGCCCTTGTCCTTGAGCGGGGTCTCCACGTTCGGATAGAGCCGCACCGGCCGGAGATTGATGTACTGGTCCAGGGCAAAACGTATCTTGAGAAGAATTCCCGTTTCGAGAATGCCCGGTTTTACGTCGGGATGCCCGATCGCTCCCAGAAAGATCGAGTCGAACTTTCCGAGCTCCCCGATGGCGCTGTCGGGGAGCGTCTCGCCGGTCCTCAGGTAGCGCTCTCCCCCGAAATCAAAATTTGTGTACTCGAGGGTGAAGCCGAACTTCCGCGAAGCGGCATCGAGGACTTTTATCCCCTCCGCCACCACCTCCGGCCCGGTCCCATCCCCCGGGATCACTGCAATAGTGTATTTTTTGCTCATGCCGCAACTCCCTTTATCTTGTTTTTTGTCCACTCGATCAGGCCCCCCGCCGCGATCAGCTCCTGCATGAACGGAGGAATGGGCTTGGCAGTATAGCTTTCCCCGGTAGTGATGTTCCGGATCACCCCGTTGTCCGCATCGATCTCCACGGTGTCCCCCTCCCTTATCCTCTCCGATGCCTCGGGGGATTCGAAGATGGGGAGACCGATATTGAACGCATTGCGATAAAAGATCCTCGCAAAGCTCTTCGCAATAACGGCCTGCATGCCGGCGGCTTTTATGGCAATGGGAGCATGCTCCCTGGACGAGCCGCAGCCGAAGTTCTTGCCCGCTACGATAAGATCGCCCGGCTTCACCTTGCCGGGAAAATCCTTGTCCGCATCTTCCATAACATGGCGGGCAAGCTCGGCGGGATCGGATGTATTGAGGTAACGCGCAGGGATGATGGCGTCGGTGTCGATATCGTCGCCGAACCTCCAGACCTTTCCTTTCAATAACATAACCAACCTCCCTCGGATTGTTTCCGGAAAACTTTGTATAATAAACTTTCTATTATAAAGAGTCGGGTAAATAATTTCCATGGAAAAAGTAATTCTCCTCGTAGGTCCCACCGGGGTCGGCAAGACGAGCGCCTCCCTCCTCATCGCCCGGTCCCTGCATACGGAGATCATCAGCTCCGATTCCATGCAGATCTACCGCCGCATGGACATAGGGACCGCCAAGCCCACCCCCGAGGAAAGGCGGTCGGTACGCCATCACATGATCGACATCGCTGAGCCATGGGAATACTACAGCACGGGCGAATATATATGGAAGGTACAGAGTATCATTTCCGCACTCCACGGAAAAGGGAAAATTCCCCTCGTGGTGGGAGGGACAGGGCTCTACATCAAGGCGATGACGCGGGGGATCTTCCCGGGGCCTTCCGCAGACCGGGAGATGAGAAACTCATTGATGGAAGAGGAGAAACAGACTTCGGGCTCTCTCCATGAACGACTGAAAACCCTCGACCCCGGCGCGGCGTTGCGCATAGAACCCGCGGATACACGGCGCATCATCAGGGCGCTCGAAGTATGCCTCAAGAGCGAACGGCCCATGACGGAACTGCATGAGGAACTGACCAAGCCGCTGCCCTATGATTTTATCAAGGTCGGGATTACGCGCGACAGGAAGGAGCTCTATGGAATAATCGACAAGAGGGTCGACGCCATGATGGAGCAGGGCCTCCTCGATGAGGTCCGGGAGGTGGTTTCCCTCATTCGTGCGAGGGGTCCGCTGCAGGAACTTGAAGAGTATCCCTCCCTGCAGGCCATCGGGTACAAGGAGATTGCCCGCCATCTTTCAGGGGAGCTCAGCCTCGACGAAGCCGTGGCCCTGGTAAAGCAACGGTCGAGAAATTATGCCAAGAGGCAGTTCACCTGGTTCCGGAAGGAAGAGGGGATCCGGTGGATCGATATTACAGGTCTATTCGATCCGCTTGAAGTATATAAGAAAATAGAAGCAGCACTTTCCGCTTTGTTATGATCCCGGCACGTTTCCTCTCTTAACGCCTGTTCTTTTTCCGGGACGCTTTAGCCATCTTTCTCTTCTTCTTTTTGATCTTTGCCGCTTTTCTCTTTGAGTCATCTATCCTGTATCCCGGGATTCCGGACGGTGGGCTCTCGTTAAAACTCGCCCACCAGGACATATAAGAATGTATATCCTCCCTGTCAAGCCTTGCCCTCATCTCTTGTCTTGTCCGCTCAAGAACCTGCTCCTTGCCCTGGTGAAGCGTCCTTTCAAACCACTCGTAATCGATATAGCCTTCATGGATCAGCCCGTTTTCAAAGCCCTTTCTGATAGTATCCATCGCTTCTTCCGGATAAAGATCGGAAATGCTCGATGCAATGGAACTCCAGAAATCGGAATACTCATCCGCCTCATCGCCGGTAAAGAGGGCTGTGAAGAACTCGATGGCCGATTCGCGGGTGATAGCGCCGTCGACTGCGGCATACACGATGGCATCCGCTGAGCCGGTGCTGGTGCCCAAAGGAGTGACGCGCTTTAGCGGCTTTGATGATACGATCATTTCCCTGTACGCCCGGGGACTGACGACCCGTGACATACAGAGCCATCTGCAGGAGATGTATGGGGTTGAGGTGTCGCCGACTCTTATATCGACGGTGACCGACGAGGTGGAAGAGGAAGTCAAAGCCTGGCAGAGCAGGCCTTTGGAAGGGGTGTATCCCATCGTCTATCTTGATGCCATCCGGGTGAAGGTCAGGACTAACAATCAGGTAATCAACAAGGCCATCTACCTGGCAATAGGGATCACAATGGAGGGGGTTAAAGAAGTACTGGGCATGTGGTCTGCGGACACTGAGGGGGCAAAGTTCTGGCTTCAGATCCTGACCGAGCTGAAGAACCGCGGGGTGAAGGACATGTTCATCATCTGCGTTGATGGCTTAAAGGGACTTCCTGAGGCAATAGAGGCCGTCTATCCGCAGGCACAGGTACAACTGTGCATGGTACATATGGTGCGGCACAGTCTGAAGTATGTGTCCTGGAAGCAGAGGAAGGAAGTGGCCTCCGACCTGAAGGCCATCTACCGTGCGGCAACGGCTGAGCAGGCCTCCATGCACCTTGAGGCATTCGCCCGGAAATGGGATGAGCGGTATCCTACGATCAGTGTTTCGTGGCGGAATAACTGGGAGAGGATAGTGCCGCTCTTCGGGTATCCGCCGGACATACGTAAGGTAATCTACACGACCAATGCAGTCGAGTCGCTGAACATGTCCCTGCGGAAGGTGACGAAGAACCGGGGATCATTCCCCAGCGATGAGGCGGCATTCAAGCTGTTGTATCTTGCCCTGAGGAATATTGCTAAGAAATGGACGATGCCGATAAAAAACTGGCGGGATGCTCTGAATCAATTTGCGATTCTCTTTGAAGGAAGAATGCCCTTGGCATGACTATCATAAAAAGGCACTTACACAAAATTCTTGACAAGCCCGCCTCAACCAGTACAGGATCGCCGTCTTCAAACACTGCTTCAAGATGCGCGGCAATGTGGTAATCTTTACTTTTGTTTCCCTATGTTCTAATGTATAGGTAATGCGGAAGGATATGGAGAATTTCATCAAATCAGCGACATACGACATCGACACTACTGAACATATGTTAAAGACCGGCGCTATATTTATGTGGTCTTCATGTGCCACTTGTCTTTAGAAAAAATACTGAAAGCCGTGGTAGCCGAGGTCACTGCTATGGTTCCTCCAAGGACGCACAACCTGCTCTATCTTACGAAGCTTGCTGGGATCGACTTTTCAGAAGACCATTTTGAGTTCATCGCAAAGATAAACAATGCAAGCGTTGTCACCAGATACCCGGAGGACTTTCGTGCGCTGACAGACTCGTTTCCAGAAGAGATAGTATCCGTCTACCTCAAGAAAACAAGGGAAATTATTGAATGGCTAAAACGGCACGAGAAATTAAAGCAATTATAGATCGCTACGCAGCGGAAGTCGTGAAGCTCGGAGTAATGCCGGAATCGATCCTTCTTTACGGATCATATGCAAGAGGTAATGCACGAGAGGACAGCGACATTGATATTATTGTCGTCTCCAAGGATTTCAGGAATATGAACCTAAGAGAGCGGCTTGAGCTCTTAGGGCTTGCCGCAGGTAGGGTATTTGAGCCCATGGAGGCCCTCGGGTACACACCAGATGAACTGGAAGCTAATAGAAGAGGAACCTTTCTTGAAGAGGCGCTGAAAGTATCCAGCCGCATCCAATAGTGAGGAGGTTGTCCCAGTTTCCGCCGTTTTCGCAAGCCGCTTTCCGCTGTGATACAATTTATCTATGCCACAAGCGCACATCGGCTGCAGCGGCTTCAATTACCCGCACTGGAAAGGGGTCTTTTATCCCGACGGCCTTCCCCAGCGGAAATGGCTCGGACACTACACTTCCGTTTTTTCCACTGTGGAGCTGAATGTCACCTTTTACCGCCTTCCCCGTGCGGAAACCTTCATCAAGTGGCATGCCGAGACATCTCCCGATTTCACCTTTTCCATAAAGGGGAGCCGGTTCATCACCCACCTGAAACGTCTTCTGGAGCCGGAATCCCCCCTGGAGCTTTTTTTCGGCAGGGCAAAGGGATTAGAAGGGAAGATACGGGTGGTCCTCTGGCAGTTCCCCCCCTCTTTCTCCCTTGAGCTGAGCCGGTTGGAGCACTTTCTGTCTCTCCTCAAAAGCTATCCCGTGCGTCATACCTTCGAGTTCAGGCACCAGAGCTGGATCACCGGGGAGGTGGTGCTCCTCTTCCGTGAGTACGGTGCAGGCCTCTGTATGGCCGATACCCCCCCGTTTCTCGACGAGCTGCCCGTCACCGCCGATTTCGTCTATTTCCGCAGGCATGGCGCGGTTCCCGGGTACAACTATTCCGACGAGGCGTTGGAGCGGGATGCGGCGCGGATACGGGATCACCTCCGGCAGGGACGGGATGTCTACCTCTATTTCAACAACGATGCGTACGGCTGCGCTCCCCGGAACGCGCAGACCCTCAAGGGGATGCTCTCATGAAGAACCAGGAAATTGCACGTATATTCAATGACATTGCTGACCGTCTGGAGCTCAAGGAGGAGAACCCGTTCCGTATCCGGGCGTACCGGAAAGCCGCCCTGAATATCGAGGGGCTTTCGAAAAATGTGGAAGAGATACCGGAGGCGGAGCTGCGCAAAATCCCGGGGATAGGCCAGGACCTTGCGGGCAAGATCGTCGAGTATTGCCGGACCGGGAAGATCCAGGCCTACGAAGAGCTGAAGAGCGAGCTGCCCGAAGGGCTTCTGCGCCTCCTCGCCATCCCCAGCCTCGGGCCGAAGACGGCAAAGCAGTTGTACGATACCCTGCAGGTCAAGAGCATCGACGAATTGGAGAAACTCGCGCTGGAGCACAAGCTCTCGAAGCTCCCGGGGATAAAGGAAAAAACCGAGGAGAACATCCTCAAGGGGATCCAGACGTTGAAAAGGGGCACGGAGCGGCAGCCCATCGGGAAGGTCCTTCCCCTCGCCCATGCAATGCGGGACCAGCTCAGGGCAAAGGCCCCGGTGGGGAGGATCGATATAGCGGGCAGCATCCGGAGGTGGAAGGACACGGTGAAGGACATCGACATCCTCGTCACCTCCGACAACCCCGACAAAGCGATGGATGTCTTCGTATACCTCCCCCAGGTGAGGGAAATCCTGGTCCAGGGCCCCACCAAGTCGAGCGTGATCACCCATGAGGGAATCCAGGTGGATGTGCGGGTGGTGGAAGAGGAATCCTATGGAGCCGCCCTCACCTATTTTACGGGCAGCAAGACCCATAACATACGGTTGCGGGAAATGGCTGTCAAGAAAGGGCTCAAGATCAACGAGTACGGGATATTCCGGGAAAAGGACAACAAGCGCATCGGCGGAGAGGAGGAGGGCGACGTCTACCGTATCCTCGGCCTCCCGTATATTCCGCCCGAGCTCCGGGAAGACCAGGGAGAAGTGGAGGCGGCCCTGGAAGGGAGGCTTCCCGACCTGATCACCATCGGGGATATACAGGGAGACCTCCATGTGCACTCGAAATGGAGCGACGGCAGCCATACCTTCGAAGAGGTGGTGGAGGCGGCGCGCGAGCGAGGATACTCGTATATTGCTCTCACCGACCACTCCCGCGGTCTGGCCGTAGCCCGCGGACTGACCATCGAGCGGCTTATGGAGCAGAAGAAGGAAATCGCCGCGTTGAACAGGAAGCTGAGGGGGTTCCGGGTGCTCCAGGGTACGGAGGTGGATATCAGGAGCGACGGCAGCCTCGACTTCCCCGATGAGGTGCTGAAGGAACTGGATATTGTGGTCGCTTCCATCCACTCGGGGTTCAAGCAGTCGGCGCAGCAGCTCACCTCGCGCATCGTCTCGGCCATGAGGAACCCCTATGTAAGCATCATCGCCCATCCCACCGGAAGGCTCATCGGCGACCGGGACGCTTATGAACTGGATATGGAAGAGATCCTGCGGGTCGCCGCGGAGACGGGCACCGCCCTCGAGATCAATGCCTCACCCTTCCGGCTCGACCTTTCCGATGCCCATGCCCGGAAGGCGAAGGAAAGGGGCATTCCCCTCGTGATAAGCACCGACACCCATGTGGTGGACCAGTTCACCTATATGGGATACGGGGTTTCCATTGCGCGGAGGGGCTGGGTCGGGAAGGGTGATGTGCTGAACACCCTGGAGGGGGATGCATTGCTGAGGAGACTGAAACCGGGCAAGAAGGGGACCACGTAAGCGCTCACCTTTCCTCCCCGCCCTTCTCCTTTACTTCTTTTCCTCTTCAGCTTTCTCTTCTTTGAGGGTGAGATCCTTCGAGAAGTCCGGGCAGCGCCGGCCCGCCTTCAGGGCGAACTGCTTCTGGCAAGCAGCCCTCCAGGCACACACGATACATAACTCCTTTTTATCTTTATCATCGCTCATCTGCTCCTCCTGAAAAAAGCAGTCAGAACCTTTTCGATGTTGTTCACAATGCTATCCTTTGCATTTATTATAAACATCCGGGGCGTTTCCGTCCCACCCGTCACAACCTCGAAAAGCTCCTTTTCCATTCTCCGCACCGCCGCCGTACCCTGGGTTTTCTTTGCAAGCTCCTCCTCGAAAAAGGGGACGATCTTGTCTTTCATACGCAGTTCCGTATCGACGAAGAATACGGCAATTTCGGGCAGCAGGTCCCCAACTCTTTCCAGGAAGGAGCCTACCTCTTTCTGATAAATCTGCCGCGGAGGGGAGGACTTGATTTCCATATAGAGAATGGAGCCGTCTATTTTCGCGAGCAGGTCGTAATCTCCCCCCACCAGCGGCCTTTTCACCTTTACCCCCCAGAGGGCCTCCGCCGCGAATTCACGCTTGAAAACCTCGGCCACAAACCACTCCAGGGTCTCCCCAAAGCTCTTGATCCGTTCCCCGGTGAGGCAGTAGGTATCGCCTTCGGGACGCACCATGCCCATATCCGCCAGATATCGAAGGTATTCCCCGGTAACCTCCTTCGTCGCATAACGTGTCACCTGCGCAGGAGAGAAAGCGGGCTGCTGTCTGATCACATCGCGGAGAAAAAGACGGAAGGAATATTTCTTGAGCATCTCATAGTAGCTGTCGATGAGCTCCCCGCGGGGAACGAAAAGATCGCCGGAAGGCTCTTTCCTGTATACTCTGAATCCCCGTCTCCTGAGCAGCGCCGGGAGGGGAGGCGTCAGCTCACGAAGGATCTTCCTGAGCCTCAGGATTTCCGCCCTGAGGAGGGGGGCCTCCTCCTTTTCCTTGTCAGCTTCAGGACTCTTCATCTCTCCCGTGCGGCGCAGCTCCGCCAAGGCTATGAGGATATCGTCTTTACCAGCACTCTCCTGTGTCTCGGCCCGTCGAATTCGCAGAAATAGATGGACTGCCAAGTCCCGAGGAGGGGCTTTCCCTCCTCAATCAGAATACAGTGCGAAGTGCCCACCAGCGTCGCTTTGATATGGGCGGCGGAATTCCCTTCCAGGTGCTGGTAGTCTCCCTCGAAGGGGACCAGCTTGCTGAGGGCGACAAGGATATCCCGCTTCACCGCGGGGTCTGCCCCCTCATTGATGGTAATCCCCGCAGTCGTATGCGGCACATAGATAAAACAGAGCCCGTCCTTTATTCCCTCTTCCGCGATGATTCTGCGGATATCCTCGGTAATATCGATGAGCTCAGTCTTAGATCTGCTCCTTACGTTCAGCGTCTTCGTCACTTTTCCGTTCCTCCTTGAGTTGCCCAACCGTCTTCCTGAGTACCGGATGCATTTTCCCCGGAGCAATTTCGGCGAGGGGGAGCAGTACAAAACTCCTCGTATGCAGCAAAGGATGCGGAATACGAAGGCAGGCCCCGTCGATAATCGCATCATCATAGAACAGGATGTCGAGATCGATGACACGGGGGCCCCACAGGAAGGTAGTCCTCCTCCCCACTGTCCTTTCTATCTCTTTGAGCGCCGCCAGGAGCCCTTCCGGCGACAGATCCGTCTCCGCCTCCACCGCCATATTGATGAAATTCGGCTGCTCTCTCATCCCCCAGGGCTCCGTCTCATACCGGGAGGACACCTTGGTAATGCGAATGCCCCTTGCCTTCATCTCTTCCAACGCCCTGTCACAGTGGGACTCCCTGTCCCCGAGGTTCGAGCCGATCCCGATGTGGATGATTGCCATACCAACAGTATCGATTACCCTACTACTCTCCGCATCCTCTCCACCGCCTCTCTGATCCTCTCCGCCGGCTGGGTAAGGGCAAAGCGGATATACCCCTCACCGGGAGCGCCAAAGCCCACTCCCGGAGTGCCGAGCACTCCCGCCTTTTCGAGCAGGTGTGCCACGAGCGAAGTGGAATCGAACCCGGAGGGCACTTTCGTCCAGAGATAAAAGGTCGCCTTTGGCTTGTTAACCTCCAGCCCGATACCGGCAAGCCCTTCGCACATCACATCCCGGCGCTTCTGGAAGGTTTCCCGAAGCCCTGCCAGGACCGTGTCCTCCGTCCGGAGGGCAACGATCCCCGTCTCCTGGATAGCCTGGAAAACCCCCGAATCGAGATTGCTCTTGATTTTGCCCAAACCTGCAATGGCTTCCCTGTTTCCCACAGCAAAGCCGAGCCGCCAGCCGGTCATATTGTACGTCTTGGAGAGAGAGTGGAATTCGATTCCCACTTCCTTTGCCCCCTCCACTTCGAGAAAGCTCAAGGGCCTCCCGCCGTCGTAGTACACCTCGGAATAGGCGGCGTCATGGCAGATAATGATGTTGTACTTTTCCGCCAGGGCAATCGCCTCCCTGAAGAACTCCTCCGGAGCGACAGCAGCAGTGGGGTTGTTGGGATAGTTCAGGAACATCAGGACAGCCCTCTTCAGGATGTCCTCCGGTATCGCACTGAAATCGGGCAGAAAAGCGTTCTCCTGCCTGAGGGGCATGAAGTAGGACTCTCCCCCGGCAAACAGGGTGCCCACCGGGTAGACCGGATATCCGGGAGAGGGCACGAGCACCACATCACCGGGATTGATAAAGGCGAGGGGGATATGTCCGATGCCCTCCTTCGACCCGATCAGGGACAGGACCTCTGTCTTCGGATCGAGGGAGACGCTGAATCGCCGCCGGTACCAGTCTGCAACCGCCTCGCGGTATGAAAGCATCCCCACGTAGGAGGGATACTGGTGGTGCTCCGGCTTCTCCACCGCCTTTTTCATGGCTTCGACAATGTGCGCCGGCGTGGGGATATCGGGGTCTCCGATGCTGAGGTCTATCACATCCACGCCCCGCGCAAGGGCCTCCTGTTTCATCGCATCGATGGAAGCGAAAAGGTAGGGGGGTAGACTCTTCACACGGTCTGCAAGCCGGATTTGTATCATTAACTATGCCTCCCTCAATAAGAGTATTAGGGTGTGTCCGGATATAAAAAAGTATTGTATCGCAGGAAGGAGGGAAAGGTCAAAAGAACGGGAAGAAGGGCCGCTTCCCCACTACGGCAGAAACGGCCCCTTCCGCATCCGTATCAGCCGGCTCAATACCCGGGCTTTACCTGTTTCGGAGCCGGTTTGGCGGGCTCGGTCGCCTTTGAGGGCTCCGTGCCCTTCTTCTCGGCTTTCGCCGTCTTTATCTCGATGGTCCTGCCGACATTCTTCCCCTCGATCTCCGCATATTTTACCGTTACTTTCTCACCGACTTTCACGTCGGCAAGAGACTTCTTCTCCTTATCCATCTTCACGGCGGTCTTCTCGTCGATAGCAATAACCACCTCGGCCTTTTTCCCCTTCACCGTCATGGACTTTGCAGCCGCGTCCACTGCAGCCACTTCTCCGGTAATCTGCTTTACCCGTACCCTCTCCGCAGCCGTCGCAACTCCCGCAAGGGAGAGGACACAAAGCAGGGCCACCAGTATAAAAAATGCCTTTTTCATAACACCTCCCGGCATAGAGTGTTTCCACATAAAGGGAGGGCAAATGGTAGCGCCACCTGCCCTCCCGCAAGAAATAAGGGAATTATTTCTTTTCTTCCTTCTTTTCTTCTTTCTTCTCTTCCTTGCTTTCGGCCTTCTTTGCCTTCTTTGCCTTCTTCTCGGCCTTCTTTTCGTCCTTCACCTCAGCCTTTGCATCAGCCTTCTTCTCCTCCATCTTCGGAGCGGCTGCCTTGTCAGCTGCCTTCTCGGCTGCGAAAGCGACGGTAGCGATGGAAAGCGCAAAGAGAAGCGCTACGATCAATGCCATTACTTTCTTCATTATTGAATCACCTCCTTTTTCTTTTCCTCAATTTTGGCACGTATGTAAAAGCAACTTTCATACCAGGAGGCACTCCCTCTCCCCGAGGGCGTAATTAATAGTATATTAGAAGAAACAAGTCTTTTTCCCCGGGAAATCAGTTCCTCTTTTCGGGGAGAGTATCCTCATTTGGGGAACCTTCCTGAATCCCGAATTTCTCCAACCGGTACCAGAAAGTCTTATAGGTCATGCCGAGCAGTCGCGCAGCCCGGGCAGCGACATTATTGGCCTTGAACATGGCTTTTTTGATCAACTCCTTTTCCAGTTCCTCGAAATTGATCCCCTCGTCGGGGATTTCGATATCCAGAACCCCTTTTTCCTGACCAAGTTTCAGTTCGCTCCGGATATCATTCAGGCCCACCATGTCCGAATCTCCCATCAGCACCGCACGCTCGATCACCGATTCGAGCTGCCGGATATTGCCCGGCCAATGGTATTCGCCGAGGGCACGCAGGGCACTTTCACTTACCCCTTTGATCCTTTTGCCGAACTCCCTGTTATATTTGTCGATGAAAAGGCTCACCAGGGCGGGGATGTCCTCCTTCCTCTCCCGGAGAGGAGGAAGCGTCACCGTCACCACTTTCAGTCGGTAATACAGGTCCTCCCTGAACTTACCGGCGGCAACCTCCTTTTCGAGGTCCTTGTTCGTCGCCGCGATGATCCGCACATCCACCCTCGTATTTTCCTTCCCTCCCAGCCTGCGTACCTCCTTATCCTGCAAAACCCGCAAAATCTTCGTCTGGGTAAGGAGGGGAAGGTCTCCAACCTCGTCGAGGAAAAGGGTACCCTTGTCCGATGATTCAAAAAGACCGATCTTCCGGTGGACGGCCCCGGAGAAGGCGCCGGGCTCATACCCGAAGAGCTCGCTTTCGATCAGGGTATCGGGAATGGCGGCACAGTTGATGGCGGTAAAGGGTCCCGTGCGGCGGGGGCTGTTGTAATGGATCGCCTTTGCAATGAGCTCCTTTCCGGTTCCGCTCTCGCCGTAGACCAGAACCGTAACCGCGGTAGGAGTCACTTTTTTTGCAATCTCGGCGGCCTCCCTCATCTTCCGGGAGGTGCCGATTATTCCCTCCATCTTGAACTTTTCGAAAAGAGCATCCTGCAACCGCAGGTTCTCCCTGAGGAGTTGCATCCGCTCCATCGCCTTCCGGACCGTCAGAACGATGACATCTTTTTCCAGGGGTTTGGTGAGATAATCGAAGGCACCCTTTTTCATCGCTTCCACCGCCGAAGAGATCGTGCCGAAGGCCGTCATGATGATAACGGCGGGCTTGGTCTCCACGGGAAGACACTCGAGGAGATGGACCCCGCTCATCCCCCCCATTTTAAGATCGGTGATCACCACATCGGGGTTCAGCGCGTCGATCAGCTCCAGGCCCTCCTCTGCCGAGGAGGCGGTATGCACCTCATAGCCCTCGTCCTCGAGGATGGTTTTGAGGATATCCCGCTGGCGGTATTCGTCGTCAATCACTACAATCGCTGCCATACTCCCTCACTTTGCATTTCCTTCCACTTGCTGCTCCTCATTTACTCGTAACGGTAGCCATAACTGGACCTCGCTCCCCTCTCCCGCGACGCTGGCGAAGACGATCCTGCCCCCGTGCTCCTCCATAACCCTCTTTGTCATGGGAAGGCCGAGACCAAGACCGTTCTGCCGCGTGGAGAAGAAGGGCTCGAAAATCTTTTCCCGGTTCTCCTGCGCTACCCCGATGCCGTTGTCCTCAACGGACAGGACGAATTCGTCCCCCGCAGTCCCGGTCCTCACTTTCAGCACTCCCGGCCTCCCTGCCTGCCCCATGGCATGGAAAGCATTGGTGATCATGTTCAGCACGCAGGATTTGAACAGGTCGGGGTCCACGGAGAGCTCGGCATCCACGGAATACTCCCGCACTATCCTGATCCCGTCCGCTTCCGCCTTCGCCCAGATGAGCGCCATCACGTCCTCGAGAAGGGTATCGATCCTCACCCTCTGTATCTTCAGCTTGATAGGGCGACTGTAGTCCAGGAACTCGTTCACCAGGTTATTGAGCCGCTGTATCTCCATTTTGATCCCGCTGATAAGATTATTGAACTTTTCCTGCTTTGAAGGATCCTCGGTGATATATTTGTCTCCCAGGTACCCGATGCTCAGGTTGATGAAGTTGAGGGGGTTCCGTATCTCATGGGCCATGCTCCTCGAAAGCTGTCCCAGTCCGGAAAGATGCTCCGCCTCACGCAATCTCTCTTCAAGATCGCGGGCCTCCCGCAGCTTCCGTACCATGAAGTTGAAGCTCTCCGAGAGCTGCCCGATCTCATCCCTGCTCTTCACCGGTATATTCTGGCGGAGATCCCCGGCAGCCACGCGCATGGCGGCGTCCACCACATTCCTGATGGGGCGGGTATAGCTCCGCGAGAGGAAGATGATGGTCAGGATGCCGACCCCGAAAACAAAGGCAGTGGCGGCGATCCTGTTGATGGCGTTCCTCTTGAGGAGATCGGAAAAATCGTCCTTGTTCACTTTCAGATGGACATAGCCGTACTGGGTCCCCCCGGCGATAACCGGAATAATCACGTTATACGCCCTACCCTCCTCGGAAACGGGCTCGCCCAATTCCGCCCTGATGATCAGCTCCTTCTTCTTGTGGGTCATGGCCTGTCCGATCTTCGAAGGGTTCGTGCTCGCCACGATCTCGTCCGCATTGCTGATGATGGAAATCTCCTTCACGCCATTGGCGTTCAGCTCCTTGAGATACTTGGACAGCCTCGCCTCATCGGTACTCCCCGAGCCTGTCACTTCTTCGACGCCGATCTGAATGGCCTTGGTAAGCTCAGCCGTCTGCCTCTCCAGCGCGCGGAAGAGGGCCTGCTCGGACTGGGAATAGAAGAAAAGGAGAATAGAGATCAGGATGAAGCTGAGGAACAACATCATAAAGATAAGCTTCTTATTCAGGGAGAAGATAAAGGAGCTCTTTCTCAACATGTATAGATGATACCATAGCCCTCGGTCGGCAATTCAAATACCCGCTGCACCGGAACAGAGAGCCGGAACGGATGATAGACCGGGCTCGGTCTTGCATTTCTTTTTCCTATGATACTACTATAAACTACAATCGTGTTGATGCGTGAAGAAGCCCTGTCAGCCATACGCAGAAAAATGGATGCCGCCGCAGTGCGCGCCGGGAGAAGACCGGAGGAGGTCACCCTGGTTGCGGTCACGAAGACGGTGGGAGTTGCTATGGTACGGGAGGCTTTCCGTGCCGGCCTGAGGATTTTCGGAGAGAACAGGGTGCAGGAGGCCCGGGAGAAGGCGGGGCAGCTTCCCGAAGAGGAATATCCCGGAATCCGCTGGCATCTGATCGGGCATCTGCAGAAGAACAAGGTGAAGCAGGCGGTGCAGTTGTTCGATCTCATCCATTCCGTCGACTCCCCCGGTCTGGCGGAGGAGCTCCACCGCCAGGCGGAGAGAACAGGCAAAATGCAGAGGGTACTGGTACAGGTGAAGCTCTCCCCCGAGGAGACGAAGCACGGGGCGGCGGAGCAGGACCTTTTGCCCCTCCTCGGAAGGGTCCGGCAGCTGGGGGCCCTGAAGGTGGAGGGACTGATGACCATGCCCCCGTTCTTCGACGACCCCGAAAAGGCACGCCCCTACTTCAGAAAATTGCGGGAACTGCGGGACAGGGCGGAGAAAGAAGGGTTCCGCCTTCCCGAGCTTTCCATGGGAATGTCGGATGACTTTGAAGTTGCCATAGAGGAAGGAGCGACGCTCGTGCGGATCGGCACGGCACTTTTCGGTGAAAGGAGCGGATAGATGATCGGCTTTATCGGCGGCGGCAACATGGCGGAAGCGCTCATAAAAGGAATGACTTCCCAGGGGATGCGGGATATTCTGGTATCCGAACCGCGGAAAGAACGGAGGCGCTTCCTGGAGCAGACATACCGGGTGCGGACAACACCGTCCAACCGGGAAGCGGCGGCGGAATGCTCCCTTATCATCCTGGCCGTGAAGCCGCAGAATATGAGCGCAGTGCTTGACGAGATCACGGATGTCGTTACGGAGGACAAGACAGTCGTCTCTATCGCGGCGGGCATTCCCCTCTCCTCCCTGGAAGAGAAGCTGAGAACCCGGAAGCTCGTTCGCGTAATGCCCAACACACCGGCCATCGTGCAGGAGGGCATGTCGGTCCTGTCCCTCTGCGAATGCCTCCCCGGGAAAGAAATAGCCGCTGTTCGCGAAGTCTTCCTGTCCGTGGGAAAAGTGCTCACCCTGCCCGAGAGGCATATGAACGCAGTAACCGCCGTTTCCGGCAGCGGCCCCGCCTTTATCGCTCTCTTCGTTGAAGCGATGCGGGATGCCGGCGTGCACCTCGGCCTGGCGAAAGAGCATGCCGGGGAGTTGGCGGTGCAGACGCTTCTCGGCACCGCCCGCCTCCTCGAAACGGGTATCTCTCCCGAAAAGCTAAGGGAAATGGTGACCTCCCCGGGGGGCACCACCGCTGCGGGACTGCAGGTCTTTGACGGGAAAGGGCTGAAGGACATCACCGCGGAGGCATTGCTTGCGGCGCTGAAGAGGGCCGAAGAGCTGGGAGCAAGAAAATAGAGGAGGCCAGGAATGTTTGTATTCGCCAATTTCATCATCGCCGTCGCCAATATCGTCAATATCGTGCTCGACATCTACTATTGGATCGTCATCATCGCCGCCCTCGTCAGCTGGGTGAACCCCGACCCCTACAACCCCATCGTACGTTTCCTGTATTCTGTTACTGACCCTGTGCTCAGGCCCATACGGAGGCTCATCGGATACCGGCTCGGTCCCATCGATATTTCTCCCCTGATCGTCATTCTTGCTATTATATTCATTCAGAGGTTTTTAATACGCTCGCTTATCGAGTTTGCCTATACCTTGAAAGGAGGGGCCGTGCTATGAGACTTACGCCGCTGGATATCCAGCAGAAGCAGTTCCCCATGCGGTTCAGGGGGTTCGATGTGGACGAAGTCTATTCCTTCCTCGAGCTGATGCGGGAGGAACTGGAAGAGCTCCTTAGGGAAAATGCATCGCTGAAAGAGCAGTTGGGCAGGGCCGACGAACAGATAAGCGAGTATAAAAAAATGGAGACCACTCTCCGCGAGACCCTGATCACCACCCAGCAGATGGTGGAGGATTACAAGTCCAACGCGCGGAAAGAGGCCGAGCTTATCATGAAAGAGGCGGAGCTGAAGGCCGACAGCATCATAAAGGAGGCCCAGGAGAAGGTGGTCAAGATCCATGAGGATATCGTGGACCTCAAAGGAATCAGGCGCCACTTCAAGGAGGAGATCCGCCGGCTCATCGAGAGCCACCTGAAGATGCTGGAGTTCGATAAGGAGAGGGAGGGAGAGGATTCCGGTGAAATATAGCGCCTTGAAGGGTATCCAGGATATCCTTCCCCCCGACAGCCATCTCTGGCAGCGCATCGAGTCCACAGCGCGGTCACTTTTTCAGCGATACGGCTTCCTGGAGATACGGCTCCCCCTCATCGAGTCCACCGAGGTCTTCACCCGGAGCATCGGCGAGGCGACCGATATCGTGGAGAAGGAGATGTACACTTTCACCGACAAGGGGAACAGGAGCGTCACCCTGCGGCCCGAAGGTACCGCGGGCGCGGTACGCTGCTATGTGGAGCACTCCCTGTACAACCTGCCCTCGCCGCAGAAGTTCTTCTATTCCGGTCCCATGTTCCGGTACGAAAGGCCTCAGAAAGGGCGGTTCAGGCAGTTCTACCAGATCGGGGCCGAGGCCTTCGGCGTTGCCCAGCCCTCCCTGGATGCGGAGGTCATTACCCTGCTGCGAAACCTCCTCGGGGAGATCGGGCTCAGGGAGCTGAATGTGGAGATCAACTCCATCGGCTGCGACGCCTGCAGGCCCGACTACCGGAACGCCCTGCTCGCCTTTTTCAGGGACAGGCTTCCCGATTTCTGCCCCGACTGCCAGCGCAGATACACCACGAACCCGCTGCGCATTCTCGATTGCAAAGTGCCCCGCTGCATCGAGCTGCGCCAGGGAGCACCCGCGGTGACCGACCACCTCTGCGGCGAATGCAGGGAGCACTTCGACGAACTCCTCGCCCGTCTGCAGGCGCTGCACGTCCGGTACACGTTGAACCCGAACCTGGTCCGCGGCCTGGACTACTACACCCGCACTACCTTTGAAGTCACCAGCGAGCACCTCGGCGCGCAGAAAGCAGTAGCCGCCGGAGGGAGATATGACAAGCTGGTGAAGGAATTCGGAGGTCCCCCGATCCCCGCCATCGGCTTTGCCATGGGAATGGAACGGATCGTCACCCTGCTCAAAGAGGCTGCGACTGAAGAAACACCCGCTCCGAAGGCCTTCATCGCAACCCTCGGCCGGGAAGCGGAAAGGGAAGGGTTCCGGCTCGCAGAGGAGATGCGGGCAGGAGGGCTCTGGGTGGAGCCGAACTATGGCGGTGCCTCCCTGAAGAGTCAATTGAGAAAGGCAGACAAGATCGGCGCCGCCTTCGCCCTGATCATCGGAGAGGACGAGCTGAAGGCCGGAAAGGCGCAATGGAAGAACCTGAAGACCGGCGAACAGGGGGACGTTTCCCTGGAAGCCGTCAGCATATGGCTCATCGCCTGTAGCTGATACGCCCCCCGCTTCAGGCTATCCTACCGCATCCAGCTTTCTGACCCGCAGTTCCACCCCGATCTCGTCGGTGATCTCCCTGCACTTCTCCACATCGACCCCCGCGGCGGTGACCACTGTCGCCTGCACGGCGGGAATATACTTCTTCGCTTCGCGGATGAACTGCACCACCTCCTGAAAGGCGTTCCTGAAGGCGGGCTTGCAGAGCCTGTCATAGGTTTCGGCATCCTGGGCATCGAGGCTTATGGACATCACGTCCACCGCCCCCTGCAATTCGGGAAGGATGTTCCTTTTATGGATGAGGTTCCCGTGCCCGTTGGTGTTGACCCGTACTCTCCCCCCCTTTTCCTTTACCCAGGCCGCTACAGCCTTCACCGCATCCAGCCGCAGCAAGGGCTCGCCATACCCGCAAAAGACGATCTCCCTGTACCGTGTCGGGTCTCCCACCGCCCTTTTCAGCTCTTCCACCGCCGGTTCCTGTTCCAGGCGCAGATTATGCCCTTTTACGAAATCGGTGGCAAACCGCACACAGAAAACGCACTTGCTGGTGCACCGGTTCGTCACATTGAGGTAAAGGCTCTCCCGTATCTTGTACGCGATCTGTCCCCGGGCAACTTCCCCGATCCCGAAAAGCCGCTTTGCGTTCACCGAGGTAATCCTGTCGATATCCTCGGGGGTGACTCCCCGCACCTGCGCGAGGAACCGGGCGGTATGGACCACATAGGCGGGCTCGTTTCTCCTGCCCCGGTACGGCTCGGGGGTAAGATACGGCGCATCGGTTTCGACAAGAAGGAACTCATCCGGTACCGCCTTTGCGATTTCCTGGAGGGCGGCGGCCTTTTTGAAGGTGACCGGCCCGGCAAAGGAGATGTGGAATCCCATGGCCATCGCTCTTTCCGCCATGTCCCGGTCCCCGGAAAAGCAATGCAGTACGCCCCTCCTGACCCCGGATTCCTCAAGAATCCCCAGGGTGTCCTCCTTCGCCTCCCGGCTGTGGACGACTACGGGCAGACCGGCTTCCCCCGCAAAGCAGAGCTGGGTGCGGAACACTTCTCTCTGGACCTCCCGCGGGGAGTGGTCGTAGTGATAATCGAGACCGGTCTCCCCTACCGCTACTACCTTCTCCTGTTTTACCCAGTCCCGCATCCGGTCGAGGATTCCCTCGTTAAAGCCTTTCGCATCGTGGGGATGAATGCCTACCGTGGCATAGATGAAATCGTGCTGCTCCGCAAGGGCAACCGCACCCTCGCACCCCCGGAGATCCGAACCGATGGTGATGACCGCTTCCAGGTGCTCCCGTGCCCGGGCGATGACCTCCCCGCGGTCCTCGTCAAAAGGCTTCATTTCGAGGTGGCAGTGCGTATCGATCATGCTCCGAACTTCTTCAGCCGCAACGAATTCGCGAGGGCCAGCGGCATGAGGTTCACCGTGGGGAAAATGCCCAGTTCTCCCCGTGTGCATTCGCGCTCCGAGAAGGACGAGCACAATCCGCCGAGAACATAGAACGACCTGAGGAGAACCGGCACCGGGTGCCAGCTATGCCCCTTCATCACCGCCGGGGTGGAGTGGTCTCCGGTGATCATGAGGACATCCGGGTTCATTGCCAGAATGCGGGGGAGGAGCGCATCGAACTCCTCGATCCGCGCCACTTTCCCGTTGAAGTTCCCGTCCTCTCCGTAGGAGTCGACCTTCTTCACATGGAGGAAGAAAAAATCATAGTTGCTGTACTGCTGCTTCAGATAATCGATCTCGTCTTCCACACTCCCTTCGAGTGCGGGGGCGTTCATCCCGACCAGCTTCGCAAGCCCCCGGTACATGGGGTAGGTGGCAATGGCGAGGGAGCGCAGTCCGAAGGCCTCCTCGAAGGTCGGGATATCCGGCATCCCGGAAAAGCCCCGGGTGAGGATGAAGTTCGCCTTCTCCTCGTTTTTCAGCACCTCGTGCGCCCTGCTGATGAGCTTTTCCGCCACCTGCGCCACCTTTTCCGCACTCTTCGATTGGGGGACCGGAGCCAGGGGAGCTTTGCCCTCCTTCTGGGGGTCCGTATCGGGGATGAGGGCCGCATCGGGCTCCAGGGGCTGAGGAAAACGCAGGAGGACGGCACAGCGGTGCTCCATGCCGGGAGCGAAGGTCACTTCAACCCCATCGATAGAGGGAATCTCCCGCTGAAGCCTTTCGGTGAGCCTCCTGCTCTGCTCGGTGGGGATCCTCCCCGCCCTCCTGTCCACAATAAGGCCGTCCCTGATCGTGGCATAGTTGCACCGGATCGCCACATCCGTCTTCCGCACTTCGAGGCCGAGGCCGAGGGCCTCCAGGATACCCCGCCCGATCTGGCACTCCAGCGGATCGTAGCCGAAGAGGCCGAGATGCCCGGGGCCGCTGCCGGGGGTGATACCGGGGGCAACGGGGGTATGCAGCCCGCACGCGGACTCACGGGCAAGGGCGTCCATGTTCGGCGTCGCGGCAGTCTCCAGCTCCGTCTTCCCGTTGACCGGAAGGCCGCCCAGCCCATCGAGCACGACGAGGACGATCTTCGTGTCGTTCTTCTGAATCAATGGCTTCACAATTCTCTGCATGGCAAGCTCCTTCCCCTTTTTTAAGGTGATGATTCCGGATTCAGCGTGATGGGCGGCAATGAGGTGCGCCTTCGCAAGGATCCTGTATCCGACACCCGATGCTCCCTGTATGCAGGCAGGAGCAAGGCGATGATTCTTACTTAATATTACATGATAATGCAAGAGCCTTTTTTTCGCAACTGCATCGCCTCGCCACTTGACGAGGCGGGGGATTTTCTTGTATTGTAATTGTCTAACCCTTTGCACGTGTGGGCCGTTAGCTCAGTTGGTAGAGCAGCTGACTCTTAATCAGCGGGTCGGAGGTTCGAATCCTCCACGGCTCACCAGTTTTTTCAACCGGTTACACCTTCCCGCACTTCCCCTGAATCCTCGACCGTGAACAAAACGTGAAGTTCCGGTGTTTCCGTCTTTTTGTCCAGAACGTTCAGGCCTTTCCGCAGACTCTCGGCGTTGTGCTTCACGTACCGCCGCGTCGTGGAAAGCTGGCTGTGGTCCAGGATGCTGACGATGGTGTATGTCCTGCCCGGCGTGCCCCAGCCTCGTGCCCGTCGTGTGCCGGAGGTCGTGGAAGCAAAAAACTGGGCATTCCAATTTTGCGGCACACCTTCATGACATGTCATGGGCAATAAAGGGGGGCCCGAGGGTAAAGCAGCCAGCCCAATTCCCCCCAATAATTTTGGCGACGAAATACTCTATAGCCTTTTTATTGAGACTGCGCTGGCCACTTCCTGGCATGGTGAAGGATTCTTACTATTTGGATGGATGGGAGCGTAATCCGATAAACCGCAATGAACGGGGTGCCTGATATGACAAGTTCTCTTGTGCCGGGTACACGCCCTGGCTTGCCTATATTGGGATGCTCTAATAAATACTCTACTGCTTCCTTTACCCTTCTGGACATCCGCTCTGCTGCTCGCGGACTATCCAGTGCAATAAAATCTCCGGCCTCTTTTAGATCATTGAGCGCCGGGCGAGTCCACTCAAGATGCACGCTTGCCCCATTTTTTCAGTTCAGCAAGAGCCTCTTTATGACTTACAACATCCCCCTTATCTGCTGCCTCGATTCCTTCCTTTATTGCCTGGATATGCCATTCCTGGACAGTCAGAAATTCCTCAATGGCTTGGGATGCCAATGAGGATTTTGATTGGTGAACGGTTTTGGCTAACATCTCTAATCTCCTGGCCAAATCATTTCGTATCGTCAAAGAAGTTCCCATATGTTTCACCTCACTTCGCGAAAACTTGATTTCATTATACCACAAAGCCAGCGTCATAAAATCGTAATAAATCTATGACGGAATCAGGCCATTGTTGATAAAATAAGAACAATTGTTTGCATAATAAAGTCATTGTTATTTAGCCATTTTTTCGGCATTTTCAAGCCAATTGGCCCTGCCTTGAACACGTCTCTTCATCAGCGGGTCGGAGGTTCGAATCCTCCACGGCTCACCAGTTTTTTCAACCAGTTACACCATCCCGCACTTCCCCCGAATCCTCGACCGTGATAATTTTCACATCCCCGGTCCAGAACGTTGAGTCCCCTGCGCATACTTTCGGTGTTGTGCGTCACGTATCGCCGCGTTTCAGTATTAGGCTAAAAACCTTTTTTTTCCCGGCGGAACTTCTTCTCACAAATCCTTCCTGAAAGAGTTCTGACGGAAAAGCTCTTTCTTGCGTTCACGCGATAGCGAAGAAATATGAGAATGCAGGCTTAAAAGGAATAACAGGTTCTTGAAAAGGTTCTGGCGTGATTTTTGTGAGTATGAGCTGTGATGTCAATTCCGGACACCAATCTGGGTGCAATTAAAAGTGAGGGCAAGTAGCTCTGCATCAGGCAGCCCTTTGCCAATAGGCATCCCACTCATTATTTGCTCTGAGCACTCTGAGGGCAATCATGTGTGCTGCGGTGCTGGGATTCCACCACGCGCCGGACAGTTTTAACCGCTGCTGTATGACATGACGGTGAGCACTTTCTATTTCTCCGGAGCCAATTGGAAGACCTTCGGCAATGGCCTGCTGATAGTGAAATTGTCCAGGACGATTGCTCATATACCGATAGCACGCCCGGACCGGATCATCCTGGTGTGGGCACAGAGCAGGGGGAAGATGCTCTCGGGCTTGTCAAGAATTTTGTGTAAACGCCTTTTCGTGATAGTCATGCCAAGGGCATTCTTCCTTCAAAGAGAATCGCAAATTGATTCAGAGCATCCCGCCAGTTTTTTATCGGCATCGTCCATTTCTTAGCAATATTCCTCAGGGCAAGATACAACAGCTTGAATGCCGCCTCATCGCTGGGGAATGATCCCCGGTTCTTCGTCACCTTCCGCAGGGACATGTTCAGCGACTCGACTGCATTGGTCGTGTAGATTACCTTACGTATGTCCGGCGGATACCCGAAGAGCGGCACTATCCTCTCCCAGTTATTCCGCCACGAAACACTGATCGTAGGATACCGCTCATCCCATTTCCGGGCGAATGCCTCAAGGTGCATGGAGGCCTGCTCAGCCGTTGCCGCACGGTAGATGGCCTTCAGGTCGGAGGCCACTTCCTTCCTCTGCTTCCAGGACACATACTTCAGACTGTGCCGCACCATATGTACCATGCACAGTTGTACCTGTGCCTGCGGATAGACGGCCTCTATTGCCTCAGGAAGTCCCTTTAAGCCATCAACGCAGATGATGAACATGTCCTTCACCCCGCGGTTCTTCAGCTCGGTCAGGATCTGAAGCCAGAACTTTGCCCCCTCAGTGTCCGCAGACCACATGCCCAGTACTTCTTTAACCCCCTCCATTGTGATCCCTATTGCCAGGTAGATGGCCTTGTTGATTACCTGATTGTTAGTCCTGACCTTCACCCGGATGGCATCAAGATAGACGATGGGATACACCCCTTCCAAAGGCCTGCTCTGCCAGGCTTTGACGTCCTGCTCCACGGCATCCGTGACCGTGGAGATCAGGGCGGGGGAAACCTCCACGCCATAGATCTCCTGCAAATGACTCTGAATATCACGGGTGGTAAGCATAGAGGGAAATGATCGTGTCGTCAAACCCGCTGAATCGGCTCTGCCCTTTGG
This sequence comes from Nitrospira sp., assembly GCA_002634385.1. Classification (GTDB taxonomy): domain Bacteria; phylum Nitrospirota; class Thermodesulfovibrionia; order Thermodesulfovibrionales; family Dissulfurispiraceae; genus Nitrobium; species Nitrobium versatile. The sequence continues at coordinate 122,523 of NSJL01000009.1, read as the reverse complement.
GCAGTATCACCGGCTCAAAGCTCCCTTTCCGGTCACGAGGGACTTTGACCGCCATCTCCCCGTGCTCTCCGATGACCCTCTTTTCATAGCTGCCGTTTCGGCTGTTGCCGCTGTTCTTGCCCCTCGGTTCATGCTTGCCATACCCCAGATGATGCGTCATCTCCCCCTGCAGGCACCGATCCAGTAACGCCTTGGTCAGCTGCTTCAATAAGCCGCTCTCTCCCAGTAAGTCTTCGGGCTCCTGGTAGCCTTTCAGTAATTCATCGATCAGTTCATCTCGTATTGCCATTGTCCTCTCCTCCTGGGGCATAGTCTTTTATCCTACCCCAGAAGGCTATTTACACAAAATATTTTACAGGCCCATGCTCTCGGAGTTCCTGCATGACCTCATCGAGCAGTCCCTCCTTGAGCCGCTGCTTCTGCTGGTCAGTCCACGCTTTTGTGTCCGTGGAATGTATCTCTTCAGCCGCAGCCTGCACATATTCGCACAGATGATAGAAGTCGATCAAGTAGCTTCCCTGCGCTCCGAACACCGCCTCTACCTGCTCGGCAATCCAGGGAGCCCCATCCCCCACACAGTGCATGCGGGTCGCACTTCCCATGCCCTCTCGTACCGCCGCCGTCAACAGACACAGACCTGCCTCATCAGGTGACCCCATGGTGGCCTCAAAACGTCCCGTGACAACTCCGGGCTCTCTTACCACACAGAGGCGAGCCTCTTGCCACCTCACCGCGCGCGTCTTGCGACGATCTTCTGCCTCAGAGGTCTCCACCACCGGCAGCATGCTGCCGTCCATCTCCGCAATGAGAACCGCCTTCCCTTTGCTCTCAGGTATATCGTGTGTGACTGACTGTTGATGATAAATCCGGCGGGCGTGCTCCTCAACAATGCCCTGTGCAGTGCTGGGGGGAACCTCGATCCCATAGTGCTCTTTGAGCTTGTCGGCAATGCGGTGAAAGGGCACATCTGCTCCAAAGTCGGTGATAATCCGCTGCAGTCTCCGGGAATACCCCCGACAGATCACTCCCGCTGACGAGCTGAAGACTCTGAGAACCTGCCGACCTCCCCTTCGATACAGATCCTCCTCTACCGTGACTTCTCCAAAGCTTGTGTGCCAGTAGACTTTTTTTTACCATGCCGCCGCACCGAAGGATCCCCTTGCCGCTGCTGCTCCTCACTCTTCCGTTCCTGCTGACGAGAGGCCCTTGCGTGCATAAGCTCATTGCCCAGTTTCTGAAGCTCCTCTATTGCCCGCTGCTCGGCATCATCCGCCCGCTCTATCGCTCCGTCTTCATTTTCCGCAATCGCAATGATGGCCTCCAGACGTGCTCGCAGGATCGGATTATCCCTCAGCCGTTCGTCAATGCTTCTTCCCTTCGCCCCTTTGTGCCTATCGACTTGCTCTTCAGGATTGTCCATGCCTCCCTCCTGATACTTGCCCTCACTTTTAATTGCACCCGCTCCATCCCAAAAAGTTGACTTCTCCGGGCATTCTGCTATTGTTGAAAATATACAACATAGCCGCAAATACTGAGGAGGAGATATGAAAAAATTGCTCTTTTTATCCGCTCTTTTCTCAACTCTCGCCTTTTGGTTGGGCACGGCCATGGCCGAAGAGAAAAAAGCCCCGACCGCCATGAAGCCGGGGGACGGATGGACACTCCATATTGACGCGAAGAGACATATCCCCAAGATGCCCGATATGGTCGTCCACCACTATTGCAAACAGGTAGCGGGAGGGCTTACCGAGTGCCAGTTGTACGACAGCGACAAGCCCGACGCTCGTCTCATCGGCGTCGAGATGGTTGTCGATGCCGCGACGTACAATAAATTCAGCAAAAAGGAAAAGGCCCTCTGGCATTACCACAAGATCGAGATCCCGAAGGTCGACGCCGTGCTCCCGGATCTTTCGCCGGAAGAGGCTGCAAAGACGCTCAAAGATCTGCAAGAGACCTACGGCAAAGTTTATATCCTCTGGAATCCCGCGGAGAGCGAATGGCCGAGCGGGGAACCTATCATATCAATCCTGCACTGATAGAGAGGGCAGAAGAAAGTCAGGAATACGAAAACATTTCCAGCAGCAGGTTGTTTGCGATGTCCCCTTTGACGCCGGGCATCAAGAGAGGGGCAATGCTGTGCGATCTTCCGTTACCATTCAGCTACCTGCCTGGAACAATCAGCTCGGTGAGTCTCTCCGGGGGTAACGGTTTACTGAAAAGGAACCCCTGCATTTCATCGCAGCCGTTATCTTTGAGGAATGAGAGCTGCTCGTCGATCTCCACCCCCTCGGCGATAACATCCAATTGAAGACTATGTCCCATGGCAATTATCGCATTCACGATGGCCTGATCATCGGGATCAGTCGCAATGCCCCTGATGAAGGATTGGTCGATCTTGAGCGCGTGAAGGGGAAAGCGCTTCAGATAATTCAGCGATGAATACCCCGTGCCGAAATCATCGATGGAGAGCTTGACTCCCCTGCTGTGCAATCCTTTGAGGTTCGGAATCGCGAGGTCGATATCGCGCATTGCCGTACTCTCGGTGACCTCGATGCCAAGGTACTGCGGGTCCAGGCCGGCCTCCTGCGCTATCCCTGAAACCAGCTCTACCAGTGCAGGCTGCTGGAACTGCTGCGCTGACAGGTTCACGGTAACGCAGAGAGGAAGATACCCCGCATCCTGCCATGCTTTATTCTGGCTGCAAGCGGCCCTGAGCACCCACTCATCAATAGCGGCAACGAATCCGATCTCCTCTGCGACAGGGATGAACTGACCAGGACTGAGCACTCCCAAATCCGCATGCTTCCACCGCACCAGTGCCTCAAGGCACATAATTTCTCCGGTCCGGATACGTACCTGGGGCTGATAGTGCAGCACCAGTTCGCTGCGCTCAATCGACTGCCGCAGATCACTTTCAAGAAGCAATCGCTCGATCGTCCTTCTGTTGAGCGTCGGGTTGAAGAACCGATAGTTATTCCTTCCTCTCTCTTTTACATACGAGACGGTGATATCGGCGTTCTTAAGCAGGACATCGGCATTTCCGCTGTCCTCGGGATACATGCTGATGCCGATGCTCGCGGTCGCATACAGCTCACGGCCGTCAATCCTGAAAGGCTTCCGCAGGGCATCGACCAGTTTCCGCGCAAAGAGGGCTGCCTCTTCCGCCCGCGATATATCGGGGTGGAGAATAATGAATTCATCGCTTCCGACGCGAGCCAGGGTATCGTTTGCCCGTATAAGGGCCTTCAGCCGTTCGGCAACGGCAAAAATGACCTTGTCGCCGATGGTATGCCCCAGGGTGTCGTTTATTGTCCTGAAGCGGTCGAGGTCCAGGTGGAGTACGGCGAGCTCCTTCTGATTGTGCTGTGCCTGTGCCAATTCGAACCCTAACCGGAGCAGAAGCTGTGCCCTGTTGGGCAAACCGGTCAGGAGGTCATGGTATGCCTGGTACTTGATCGTCTCTTCCGCCTTCTTCCGTTCGCTGACATCGAGAGTGGTCCCGATAAAGCGTACCGGGTATCCCTGCTCATTGAAGAAAGCTTTGCCGCGCGCCGCAATCCAGCGCTCTTTCCTGTCCCGGATGCCGATTGCCCTGAATTCGGTGCTGAAAGAGCCGCCACTCGCCGGCTTCAGGGCATCCCGCACAATCGTATCCACACGCTCACGGTCTTCCGGATGGAGCCCGGACAGAAGCACTTTGTAATCGATATCGGCATCGGGGGGCAGGCCGAAATGCTGTTTCGTCAGATCGGACCAGATCATTTTTCCGGTGAGCGGATTAAAGTCGAACATGCCGAGACCGGTGGATTCAATAGCCAGTCTCAGGGTAGCTTCACTGTTCCTCAGCTCCTCCTCGGCACGCCTGAGATCGGTGATGTCTTCACTGAATATCACAATACCACCCTGATCGCCTGCCGCGTTATACCATGGCCGCACCTCCCACCGGAGCCACTGCTCCGAGCCGTCGGCCCGCTCGAAGCGGTCGGCATCGGCCCGTACCACCTCGCCTGCCAGGGCGCGGCGGTGAACCGCCTTCCAGCGTTCAGGAATCTCGGGGAAGACTTCATAGTGCGACAGCCCGCGCACGTCACGATCGTCGAGGCCGTAGTCGGTAATCCAGCGGAGGCTTGCGTTCAGATACCGCATCTGCCGGTCGAACATTGCCAGAGCTGCCGGAGCGTGCTCGATAAAGAGCCGCAGCCGCTCCTCGCTCTCTCTGAGCGCCTCCTCCACCTGCTTCCGCTCCGTGATATCCTGGACAATACCGCTCAACCTCTCTACATGTCCCCCGGCATCCCGCTCTGCCTTGCCGATTGCGACACCCCATCTCCGGGTACCGTCCGGCCGTACTATCTCCAGGTCGAGCTCATACGGACCTCCCGTCTGCATGGCCTGCTGCACCGCTGTATGCAGCCGGGCAAAGCTCTCGGGCGTAAAGATCCCTGCGTGCTCTTTGAAAGGAGGGGGAGGCAGGTCCGGGTCCCTGCCGAAGATCCGGTACAGCTCCCTGGACCAGGTGATCGTATCACTCCGGATTGTCCAGCTCCAGCTGCCCACATGGGCGAGCCGCTGCGACTCCTCCAGCTCTTCGTAGGCCTCTTTGAGCTTTCTTTCCAGTTCGGCACTGCTGCCAGGGAATTTTCTCTTCATCACGACCTGCTCTTCTTCGGGCATTGCAGAGTGCAGAGGTGAAAATAAGAAGGTAGCTCTGAATACCCCTATACCAAAATGGGTGCCCTGGAACGAGCACAGTCTGCATGCACACCCTAAAGAAATAGTAGTGCCAATTTGCTGAGAGTACAAGAAGAGAATAAAACAGAGCCAATGACATGAAAAAGACACAGCAAGGGTGACGGGGAAAGCGGGAGCCCCTCTGCCGCAAAAGCCGAGCATCAGAACGCGGGGTACGGAGCAGCTTACTTTTTCGTTAAGGTTCCCAGCCTCACCCCGACGAGCCGCACCTTCTTCTTTTTCAAGTCAAAATTGCCGAGGCAGTGAAAGGCGGCCTTCCGTATGGCCTCCAGGGTATCCACGGGTTCCTCCAGGGTGGTGGCCCGGGTGTGTGTCTTGAAGTCATCAAACCGGATCTTCACGGTGATGTTTCTGCACCGGTACCCCCTCTCCCTCACCTCCTCTACGGTCTCACGGGTGAGATCCGCCAGGTTCTTCGCGATGGTCTGCCAGTGGTCCGTGTCGGTCTGAAAGGTCGTTTCCCGGCTGATGGATTTGGGTTCCCAGTGGGTCACCAGGGGAGTGTCATCAATGCCCCGTGATGCTTTGGAGAGGTAATGGCCGTAGGACATGCCGAAGTGCCTGACGAGCGTCTCCAAAGGCACGGCGGCAAGCTCGCCGATGGTGTGGACCGACATCTCCTTCAGGTGCTCCCCGGTTTTGGGCCCCACGCCCCATAATTTCCTCACGGGCAGCGGCCATATGCGCTCCTCCAGGTCTCTTTCCGTGATAATGGTCAGCCCGTCGGGTTTCTGCATGTCGGAGGCGATCTTCGCGAGGAGCTTATTGGGGGCAATGCCGATGGAGCAGGTGAGTCCTGTTGCTGCCATTATCTCCTTCTTTATCTCCTGCCCAATCTGCTCCGGGGACCTGTTACTATCGGACAGGTCCAGAAACGCCTCGTCGATCCCCACATCTTCCATGACAGGGCTGAACCGCTGGAGAACTGCCTTGAAAAGCCGGGAGAGGCGGCCGTATTCCTCCATGTCCACCGGGAGGAAGACGGCATGGGGGCAGAGTGTATAGGCGGTCTTAAGGGGCATGGCGGAGTGGATGCCGTATTTCCGCGCTTCATAATTCGCGGTCGAGACCACTCCCCTTTTCGTGGGGTCTCCCGAGCCGCCGATGACAACGGGTTTATCCTTGAGCTCAGGGCGTCTCTTTTGCTCGACGGCGGCATAAAAAGCATCCATATCCAGGTGAAGAACACGTCTCATTCCCTATTATAAAACAGCAGGGAGGGGGAGAAGGTACCCGGTTGTATGGTGTTCTGCTCCCTTCCCCTTCCGCCCGGGACGGGCGGCGGGGCTTCCCGCTGAGTCAGTTCTATTGTTATAAGCGGATTCCGCCTGTAGAACCTCCGGCTGTTCTGTGATATGCTTTAACAAATGACAAGAAACGTAACTCAGAAAATCCTGGAAGCCCACCTTGTGGACGGAGAGCTTATCCCCGGCACGGAGATAGCCATCCGGATCGACCACACCCTTCTGCAGGACGCCACAGGGACCCTGGCGATGCTGGAGTTCGAGGCACTGGGCATCGAAAGGGTCAGAGTCGATCCCGCCGTCCAGTATGTGGACCATAATATCCTCCAGACGGACAGCAAAAACGCCGACGACCACCGCTTCCTCCAGACCGCCTGCGCCCGCTACGGAATTCATTACAGTCTCCCGGGGAACGGCGTTTCCCACCAGGTCCATATGGAGCGTTTCGGCGTTCCCGGCAAGATACTGCTGGGGGCCGACAGCCACACCCCCGGTGCGGCAGGCATATCCATGCTCGGGATTGGTGCGGGGGGGCTCGATGTAGCCCTGGCCATGGCGGGGCATCCCTACTATCTCGCCTGTCCGAAGGTCCTGGGAGTGAAACTGACAGGCAAGCTCCCCGACTGGGTAAGCGCCAAGGACGTGATCCTGGAGATGCTCCGCCGTCATGGCGTCAAAGGCTGCATCGGAAAGGTGATCGAATATTACGGCCCCGGGGTCAAGAATCTCTCCGCCACGGACCGCGAAACAATCGGGAACATGGGAGCCGAACTGGGTGCCACGAGCTCGATCTTCCCCTCCGACAGGAATACGAAGGCCTACCTGGAGGCCCAGGGGAGAGGCGGAGCATGGACGGAAGCATCCGCTGACGCGGGGGCGGAGTACGACGAATATGACGCAATCGACCTGTCCGCCCTCGAGCCCCTCATCGCCTGCCCCTCATCGCCCGGGAATGTGGTCAGGGTGAGGGAAGTGGCGGAAACGAAAGTGGATCAGGTCATTGTGGGCAGCAGCGTGAATTCGTCCTTCAGGGACCTCATGGTAGTGGCAAAAATCATGGAGGGACGCCACAGTCATCCGGCGACAACGTTTCATATCAACCCCGGGAGCCGTCAGGTCCTCGAAAACGTGGCCTCCCACAGCGGAGTGATGTCCCTTCTCCTGGCCGGGGCGCGCATCCACGAATCCGGCTGCCTCGGCTGCATAGGGATGGGGCAGGCTCCGGGAACAGGCCAGGTGAGCCTCCGCACGTTCCCCCGCAACTTCCCGGGGCGTTCGGGAACGAAAGACGACAAGGTGTACCTCTGCTCCCCGGAAACCGCTGCAGCAGCAGCCCTGAGAGGCGTCATCACGGATCCGCGGGACCTTGCCGGCGAAATCCCCTATCCCCGCATCAAAGACCCGAAGAGATATATCGTTGACGAAGCATCCATCATAGCCCCTTCCGACGAGCTGCGCGCTATCGAGGTGATCAGGGGACCGAATATAAAGCCGCTCCCGAAGGTCGCGCCCCTCCCGGAAACCATCGAGGCCGAAGTGGTGCTCAAGGTCGGGGACAACATCTCGACCGACACCATCATGCCGGCGGGCAACAGGGTTCTTCCGCTGCGCTCGAATATCGGGGCGATCAGCGAATTCGTCTTCTCCCCGGTCGACCCGGAATTCTCCAGAATATGCAAGGAAAAGGGCACCGTGGTGGTGATTGGAGGAGAGAACTACGGCCAGGGCTCCAGCCGGGAACACGCCGCCCTTGCCCCGCGCTACCTCGGGGTCTGCGCGAAGATCGTGAAGAGCTTCGCCCGGATCCATATGTCCAATTTATGCAACTGGGGGATTCTCCCCCTCGTCTTCGAGGACCCCTCGGATTACGACCGCTTCAACCGGGGATCACGGGTGGTCTTCCCCTCGGTAAGGAGAATCATCGAGAGGGGGGACAGGGAGATACCGGTGGAGGTGGACGGATATACGGTCATTACGCACCTTGATGTCTCGGACCGCCAGCGGAGGCATCTCCTGGCAGGGGGGACCCTGAATTTCGTGCGGGAGGAACTTCTGAGCGTGAGATGAGCGAGGCAGTGCATATAAAGAACACCGGCCTGCGGGGTATCGCCGTCGCGGATACCAAGATCAGCTTTATCGACGGCGAGCAAGGGATCCTCATTTATCGCGGATACCGGATAGAGGAGTTGGCCGAGAAGTCCTCCTTTCTCGAAACCGCCTTCCTGCTCCTCTACGGAGCCCTGCCGGACAAGAAGAAGCTGGAAGAATTTACCCGGCATATCGCGGAGGAGAGAAAGCTGCCGGATTTCATCCACGGGTGCCTCGAAAAAATACCGAAACAGGCCTCGCCCATGGACGTGCTCCAGGCTTCCGTCCCGCTCCTTGCCGCTGCCGACCCGGAGGTGGCGGAGGAGACGAGAGAGGCAAACGTCCGGAAAGCGATCAGGCTTATCTCCCGCCTCCCGGCCCTGGTGGCGGCCTGGCACAGAATACGAAACGGATTGGAACCGCTTCCTCCGGATAGCGGTCTGACCCACGCAGGGAATTTCCTCTGGCAACTCCATGGGGAAAAGCCCGACCCCGGGACAGCCCGTGACCTTGACGTCTGCCTGATTCTCCATGCAGACCATACCTTTAATGCGTCAACCTTCGCCTGCCGTGAAGTGGTTTCGACGCAGGCTCATATGTATTCGGGAGTAGCAGCCGGTATCGGCGCCCTTTCGGGGCCGCTGCACGGTGGCGCAAACGCCCGCGTCATGAGGATGCTCATGGAAATAGAATCCGAAAAGGATATCCCGGCATGGGTGAGGAGGCAGCTTGAGCAGGGGAAAAAGATCATGGGAATGGGCCATGCGGTCTACAAGACGACCGACCCCCGCGCGAAGATTCTGAGAGAAATGTCCCGCCGCCTCGGTGAAAAGTTCGGGCAGCCGAAGTGGTACGAGCTGTCCGTTCGGGTGGAGCAGGCAGCCGTTGCGGAGTTTGAGCGGAGGGGCATGATGACGCTCAAGCCGAACGTCGATTTCTACAGCGCCTCGGTCTACTGCATGATGGGCATTCCGGCCGATCTCATGACACCCCTCTTTGCCCTGTCACGCATAGCGGGATGGTGCGCCCACATCATAGAGGAAAAATTTGCCGACGCCCAGAAAAAGCCGGAGCTCTACCGGCCCGAATCGGAATACATCGGTATGTACTGCGGACAGATGGGGTGTGTCTATCAGGAGATAGAGGACAGGAAGCCCGCATCGCAGTCGTAGTCCTGCGTCAGGCCTTTCCCGCCCTCATTTTCCCCAGGAAGAGAACCTGGTATATCAGAAAGATCCCTTCTAAATCCTTACCGCTCCCCGGCAGAAAGGAAAACATTTCTCTTGATAAAATTGGCCATAATAAGCGATTATAAGTCCAGTTAGGAATTACCTTTGGTAAAATTGCGCAGACGCACGGGAGAACAGTTTCTCCTCCTCTCTGGTTTGCGTCCAGACTCTAGACTAAGGAGTATTATTCATCCGTGCCAGAAACATCTTTACCGCCCCTTGTGATAAAAGGCAAGAAAATACCGGTGCCCGTCATCCAGGGGGGGATGGGCGTCGGTGTTTCGCTCTCTCCCCTTGCAAGTGCCGTGGCGAGGGAGGGAGGGCTCGGTATCGTATCCAGCGCCTGCCTTGATCGACTCGTTTCGAAGAGGACGGGAAAGAGAGCAAACACGTACGAGGCCGCATATGAGGAGGTCTCCCGGTCCAAGGCCGGAGGGGGGCTTGCCGGAATCAATATCATGGGTGCCCTCGTCAGGGATTACAACGACTCGGTCAGGGGTGCGCTTGACGCCGGTGCCGATGCCATTATCTCAGGTGCGGGTCTGCCGCTGACACTGCCCGTCATACAGCCGCCAAAGGACACTGCGCTGATCCCCATTGTTTCCTCTACCCGGGCTCTCGAAATCATCTGCAAGAAATGGGAGAAACTGGGGTACCGCCCCGACGCCATTGTGCTGGAGGGTCCCCTCGCGGGAGGTCACCTCGGTTTCAAGATGGAACAACTGGATCTCGAAGCCAACAGTCTGGAGAACCTTCTTCCCCCGGTAAAGGATATGGCAATAAAGTACGGCAACTTCCCCGTCATCGTAGCGGGGGGCATTTATACGTATGAGGACATTGTAAAATTCATGAAAATGGGAGCGGATGGCGTCCAGATGGGCACGAGATTCCTTGCCACCGAGGAGAGCAGCGCCTCCCCGGAGTACAAGCAGGCCGTCATTGCCGCGCGTGAAGAGGATATTGTGGTCGCCCATGACCCCGGGTCCCCCTGCGGGCTTCCGTTCAGGGTGATCAAGCACTCTCCCATGTACGTCTCCTCTCTGAAAAGACTGAGGCCTCCCAAGTGCGACAAAGGGTATGTGCTGCTGAAAGACAAAGAGGGCGCTTTCACCATCTGCCCTGCAAAGGAGAGCAACGAGCACCATTTCTGCATCTGCAACGGCCTTCTCAGCTCTGCCGGATACAATCCCGACAAAGAGGAGCCCCTCTATACCGTGGGGACGAATGCCAGCAGGGTGGACAGGGTGCTCTCCGTGCGGGAACTGATGGACGAGATCACCGGTCACGCTTCCTGCCTTTCCCCGTAAGAGAAACAGCGCCGGGTCTCCGGCGCCGGGAGTATCCCGTCGAGTTCCCTGCTTTTGTCATTGCGAAAGGTCGTATTCTGAAGCAATCCCCTTGTTTTCCCGTAAAGTACCTTTTTGATACATTTCCCTTTCCCGGCAATACCATAAACATGGAGGCGAAAAAAAATATGGTATAATTGGTAATAACCTCTCTTCCCGAAGAGAGATACCATAAATGAAGCCATTGTTTTTGTTTGAAACTTCTAAAATCCCGGATCTTTAAGGAAATGCTTGTTCCACCATGAAGAATACTCCCTGTTCATTTGATTTTTCCTGCGCAACCGGACGGCGCTTCTCCCTTCCCAACGGGTGGGTATGAGCTTGCAAAGAGCGAACATGCGGGATACTGCCGACCTCCTCAGGACGAACGATCAGTTACGGAAGGAGATTTCCGCCCTTACCCTCGAGAACGTCCGTCTTCGCGAGGAGCGTCTGTATGCGGAAAAGGCGCTCAAGGCGGCAAAGGAAGCGGCGCAGCGCCGGACCGATGAGCTGCAGAGCGCCAACGGGCAGCTCCAGGCCCGGAAGAAGGAACTGGAGCTGCTGATGCAGGAACTGTTGAAGCACCGGGACCACCTTGAGGAGCTGGTGGAAAACCGCACCAGCGAGCTGAAAACTGCCAATAAGCATCTCGGACAGGTCATCCGGGAGCGCGTACAGGCGGAAAAGGGTCTCCGGGCCACCAATGAGCTGCTGGAAAAGGTTTTTTCCAACATCCATGTCATGGTAGCCTATATGGATACCCACTTCAATTTCATCCGCGTCAATCGCGCATACGCCAAGGCCGACGAACACGACCCCGGCTTCTTCACCGGCAGGAATCACTTCGATCTCTATCCGAGTGAAGAGAACGAAGCCATTTTCCGGAGGGTGCTCGAGACGGGCGAGCCGTATTTCACCTACGGCAAGCCCTTTGAATACCCACACCACCCCGAAAGGGGGGTGACCTACTGGGACTGGAGCCTGCAGCCTGTCAAGGAATCGGACAATACCGTGAGCGGACTCGTTCTGAGCCTGGTAAACGTAACCGAACGCCACCGGGCGGAAAATGCCCTGCGCGAGAGCGAGGAAAAATTCAGGAAACTTTCCCAGGAGTTCAATATCCTCCTTGACGCCATTCCCGATACCATCATCCTGCTGTCCCCCGACCTGAAAGTCATGTGGGCGAACAGCGGGGCACTCTCGGGGAAGGACGCGGGCAACCCCTCTCCCATCGGCAGTCACTGCTACCGGTTTCTCCATGGCAGGTACTCCCCCTGCGAAGGGTGCCCCGCGGTCAGGAGCTTTTCCACCGCACGGGAAGAGGACTCCCAGATTTCATCGCCCGGAGGCAAACTGATGGATTTGCGGGCTTTTCCCATACGGGACGAGGGGGGCAGGGTACAGAGTGTCATCATCATCAGCAGCGATATCACCGAAAAGATGACGCTCCAGGCGGAGGTCATGCGTGCCGACCACCTGGCGTCGGTGGGCAAACTGGCCGCCGGGGTGGCCCACGAGATCAATAATCCCATCAACGGCATCATCAATTACGCGCAGATACTGGCGAACAAGAGCGAGAAAGGGACAAAGGAAAACGATATCGCCACCCGGATTATCAAAGAGGGAGACCGGATCGCCGGCATTGTAAAGAGTCTGCTGTCCTTTGCCCGCGACCGGAAGGAAGAGAAGAAGCCGGTTCCCATTTATGAGATCCTGTCCGACTCCCTCGCCCTTACCGGGGCGCAGATGCAGAAGGACGGCATTACCATCAAAGTGGAGACCCCCGCCTACCTTCCCGAGATCATCGCCAACCCGCAGCAGGTCCAGCAGGTCTTCCTGAACGTCATCAGCAATGCGCGGTATGCGCTCAATCAGAAATACCAGGGGAAGCACAAGGGGAAGCTCTTCTGCATCACCGGAGAGCCTTTCAGCGTCGACAGCCGGCCCCATGTCCGGATCACCTTTTACGACCGGGGGACCGGAATGTCCAACGAGGTGCTGAACAAGATCATCAACCCCTTCTTCTCCACCAAACCGAGCGGCACCGGCCTGGGCATGAGCATCAGCCACGGCATCATCTCCGACCACGGGGGAAAGCTCCTCATCGAGAGCGAGGAGGGCGAGTTCACCCGGGTAACCATTGAGCTTCCCGCACGGGAGAGACGTTCCCATGAGCGCTAAGATCCTTGTCATCGATGATGAAGAGAGCATCAGGTTCACTTTCGAAAGCTTCCTGCAGGAGGAAGGGCATACCGTCTCCACCGCCCGGGACTACGAGGAAGCCCTCGACAGGATAGCGGAAGGGGATTTCGACCTGATCTTCACCGATATCATTCTGGGAGGCAAGACAGGAGTCGATATTCTTAAGGAAGTGAAAGAGAGGAACCTGAACTGCCCGGTGGTCATTATCACCGGGTACCCGAGCCTCGATACCGCAACCGATGCCGTCCGCCTCGGCGCTTTCGATTACCTGCCGAAGCCGGTAAAGCAGGAAACGCTGCTGCATATTACCCGGATGGCGCTGCAGCACAAAGCCCTGAGCGACGAAAAGGAACGCTACCGCTCCAACCTCGAAGCCATCTTCAGAAGCGTCAAGGACGCCCTTATCACCGTCGACAGGGACCTTAGCCTGGTGGAAGTAAACGAGGCGGCCTCGAAGATATGCGGCCTCACGCGCCCCTCCCGGGGAAGGTCGCTGCCCTCCCTGCCCGAAGAATGCAACAGGAGCTGTTTGAGCTCCCTGGAAGCCACCATCAGGAGCAAACAGCCCAACGAGATCCACCGGCTCGAGTGCCAGCACCGGCAGCGCCCGCTGCAGGTGGTGAACATCACCACCTATCCCCTCCTGGACCACAAGCGCGTCTTTTCCGGGGCCATCATGGTTGTCCGGGACGAGACACGCCTTGCCGATCTCGAGCGGGACATGCGGGAGCGCCAGCAGTTCTTCAATCTGATCGGCAAGAGCGAAAGAATGCAGGAGATCTATGCGCTTATCGAGGACCTGGCCGACGTGCAGACCACCGTGCTGATCACCGGTGAGAGCGGCACCGGGAAGGAACTGGTGGCCGAGGCGCTGCACTACCGCGGGGTGCGCAGCAGCAAGCCCTTCGTAAAGGTCAACTGTTCGGCCCTGTCCGAGAGCCTCCTCGAGAGCGAGCTCTTCGGGCATGTAAAGGGGGCCTTCACCGGAGCCGTCAAGGACAAGATCGGGCGCTTTCAGAGGGCGGACGGGGGGACCATCTTCCTCGATGAGATCGGCGATATAACCCCGCGCATGCAGCTCCGCCTTCTGAGGGTGCTTCAGGAAATGGAGTTCGAGCGGGTGGGCGATTCCACGCCCATCAAGGTGGATGTCCGCGTTGTGGCGGCCACCAACAGGAATTTACGCGAAAAGGTAAAACTCGGGGAATTCAGGGAGGATTTGTACTACCGGCTGAAAGTGGTGGAAGTGACCCTGCCGCCCCTGCGGGAAAGGAGGGAGGATATTCCCCTCCTTATCGATTATTTCATCAAAAAATTCAATAATAAATTGAATAAAGCCATCACAGGGGTCTCCAGCGAGGTGCAGAGGATTCTCGTCGACCATGCATGGTCGGGCAATGTGCGGGAGCTGGAGCATACACTGGAACATGCCTGTGTCCTGTGCCGCAAGGACTTCATTACTGTCGATGACCTCCCCTCCGACTTCAGGGACTCTGCCGGAGCACAACAGCCCAACGACACGGACAGCCGGCTCGACGAGCCCCGCGCCATTGTGCAGGCATTGGAAAAAACCGCCTGGAACAAGGCCAAGGCAGCCCGTCTTCTCGGTATCAGCCGGAGGACGATTTACCGCAAAATCAACGACTACAAGCTCGTTCCTCCGGAGTAACCCCCCAAAGAGGTTCCGGTAAACGGCAAAGGCCCCGTTCTGCACCGGAGCGCTGTCCTCTCTGCCTTTTCTCACTTCTGCACCCCCCGGGAGACGCTCCTGTTTCTTTGTCACTCTTAAAAAAAATATGAATGAAAGTGTGTCATGGCACACTTCTGTTATGTCACACTTATGCGGCACATCCCATTGCCCTCTCCAGGGGGAAAGAGAGCACCCGGTAGTCACTTTTCCCTCCATCTCCTTGTTTTCATTATCAGGTCAAAAAATAGCGCAAAAGCCCTCTTCTTTGGCACATGCTTTGATATTGTTACTGCAAATTAAACCATACGGGAGACAGAGCTATGATTGAAACGATCGCGAAGAATGTCGTCATCTATCCGGGCCAGAAACGGGACCTCAGAAAAAGAAAAGAGCATACGAACGGGGGAAAGAGCGCCAGGGTAGCGGCGGTGAAAAAGCCCTGTCCCTTTACGCAAGACCCCTATGATAACTGCTTCTGCGCAAAGATGCTCAGCCAGAATATAGAAGCGGCCATCCATTACTGCGGTTCAAACTATAAGCAGTGCGAAATCTACAAGAAATGGGCGTGATCCATTGCTGAACGCACGGACGGAAAGCAACAGAGAGGCATCCGGAACAGGGGGGAGAGCGCAACAATTCCGGCCCCCGCTGCCCCCGGCTCTTTAAAGCGACACGGCCCCTCAGACACCAGCGCCACTACCCCCCTTCGAGCAGCAGCCACATGAGCCCGGAGACAGCGCCAGAGAGAAAAGGGGTGGTTGTGCGGTAGAGGAAAATGGATCATTCCGCAGCAGGCGATACGCTCCAAGGAGGAGAAAATGATGTGCCCTGAATTGAAAGAGTGGACATGTGAGATCTCCGGTATCGAGCCGGAAAGGATAGAGTGCATTGACGAATGCTGTTGCTACAGTACACGATGGGATACCTGCAAGGTATATATTGCGCAGTTTTTTATTCACGAGCAACTCATGGTGGAAGCGGCCTGATGCATACTTCATTTTCATTACGTGCCCCAAAGAATACACAGGGAAAAGAAACAGTACGAAAAGTCATGCGTTTCGCCTTCGAGCAGTGCGGTGACATCGGCCTGCTGACGTGTCACGGTGAGCTGACCACGCAGCATACGGGAGAGCTGAAGGCGGCCCTCATGAAGGCACTGGACAGTGTCGACCATCTCATCTTCAATCTCGAGAAGGTGACGGTGATCGATACAGCGTGTTTTCAGCTCCTCTGCATGGCCCATCGCATCTCGAGGAGCCTGAACAAACGGATCACGTTCACCGGCATCCGCCATAAGCCGTTCAAGCGTCTGTTCGAGGATACGGGGCCCTTCCGGCGCAAGGAGTGCGTGGTGGACTGCCTGAAAGCGGTATGCAGATGGGTAAGCGGAGAAAGACTCCCCGGGAATACCGGAAAAGGTGACGAGAGCCGCTTCGCCAGGAAATGGAGAAGGGAAGGGAACAGGAGTACCGAAGAACTTAAACCGGCCGGTGCGCAGTAAAGGTGGGAAGAGAGAAGGAAAGGACAATGGGTATGGAAAAAGTGGAAAGAATCCTTTTACGCGATATAGCGGGCGTCTTTGCAGCCTTCGGAATGCAGGAGCAGAGCGGACCTGACCTCAGGGAATGGTATACGGACGAGGAGAAGCGGACCGTTCTTCTCGTCGACGACGACTCGTACATTCATACACTGTATGAGGACGAGTTCAGCAGGGCTTTCGGCGATACGATACGGCTGGTCCATTCTTACTCCCCGAAAGACGCTTTCGGATATCTGCAGAACCATCGGGTGTATACGGTCATCTCCTGTGTCCTGTTCCCTGATGATGAGGTAAGCGGCGTTCTCTTCCTGAAGGCATGCAAGATCCTCTACCCCTCCCTGCCGTTCATTGTGAACTCCACTATGGACAGTTACACGGAAGAATGTGCGGAAGCCGACGAGTACCTTGTCAAGGACCCCGACATGTACCCTTTGTTCTCCACAGTGGAAAGGTGCCTGGGGGCGGACTCCAGTACCGAGGCTGTCAACCGGAAGATCCGCGAGGGAGATATCGATACTCTTTTCAATGTCGGATTCGCCTACCACGACCTTATGGAGTATGAAAGGGCCCTGGAGGTGTTCCGCTCCATCATCCACGCCCGCCCCAACGGTGCGGAGGCCTATCGCAATCTCGGGTTCGCCCACGAGAGGAGCGGCAGGTACACCGAAGCCATCGAGGCTTTCCGGCATGCGGTGACATTGGATTCCGAGTACGCAAAAGCCCTCTACTGCCTCGGCAACAGCTATGTAAAGCTGGAAAGGTATCCCGAGGCCATCGAGGCGCTGAAAAAAGCGATAGAGACAGATCCCGGATACATGGAGGCCCACTATTGCCTTGGCGTCATCTACGACAAATTCGAAAGGTATCCCGAAGCGGTGGCGGCATACCAGCGCGTCATCGATATCGATCCGGAGTATGCGAATGCCTATTTCAATCTCGGAAACATTTTCGAGGAAATGGGGAGCCACGGCAGGGCGATAGAGCTGTACCAGCAGGCCATCGGGGCGAATCCCGAGTACTACGAAGCGTACTACAATCTCGGGTATGTCTACTGCACCATCGGAAAGTACACGGAGGCTATCGAGGCCTTCGAGCAGGCGATCGGTTGCAAGCCCGACTATGCGAAAGCCTACTATAATCTCGGCATCGCCTATAACGGCCTGGACCGGTATTTCGAGGCCATCGAGGCCTTCCGGTGCGCCATTAGCATCAAGCCCGACTATGCGAAGGCCCACTACAGCCTCGGCGTCGCCTATGGCAAGCTCCGCAAATATTCCGACGCGATTGAAGCCTTCACCTATGCGCTCATGATCAGACCCGACTATGCGAAGGCCCACTACAGCCTCGGCGTCGCCTATGGCAAGCTCCGCAGGTACTCCGACGCCATCGAGGCCTTCAAACGCGCCATCGCCATCGACCCCGACTACGCGAAGGCCCATTACAGCCTCGGCGTCGCCTACGGCAAGCTCCGCAGGTACTCCGACGCCGCCGAGGCCTTCAAACGCGCCATCGCCATCAACCCCGACTACGCGAAGGCCCATTACAGCCTCGGCGTCGCCTACGGCAAGCTCCGCAGGTACTCCGACGCCATCGAGGCCTTCAAACGCGCCATCGCCATCGACCCCGACTACGCGGAGGCCCACAATAACCTCGGCGTTACCTACCTGAAATCAGGCATGTACAAGGGAGCGGTGGAGGCCTTCGAGCAGGCGATCATGATCAAGCCCGACTATGCGGAGGCCCACAACAACCTTGGGGTGGCTCACCTCGTCATCGGGGAGAAGAAGAGCAATCTGAACGGTGAAGGGATGGACTGGCACCTGGACTACTTTATGCCCTATCCGAACAGCACCCCGTTTTACGATTAAAAAACCCATCCGGCAAGGAGAGGGGCGATCCGCTCAAAAGGACTCATGCGGGTGGCTCCTCACTGCCCTTTCCTCCGTGCTCCCGGGCGATCCGGTCAAGGATTCCGTTGATGAAGGATGCGGACTCGGCGGTGGAGTATTTCTTTGCGATCTCGATAGCCTCATTAATACTCACCGCATGGGGGATGTCCCTGCGGAAAAGTATTTCATACGTCGCAAAGCGAAGGATGTTCCTGTCGATGCTCGCCATCCGGGAAAGCTTCCATTTCTCCGTCACCTTCTGGATAAGAGAATCCAGCGTCTCGAGGTTCCTGATGGTCCCGAGGACGAGATCCTCGGTAAACGCCCTCACCTCCGGGTCGCTGTCCTCTCTCTCCTTCCAGAATCCATCGAGATCCCTCTGCAGGGACGATGCAAGACCGGACCGGGCAGTCCCCCCCTCCGGGATATCGATAAAGTCGAGTCTGTAGAGAAATTGCAGGGCATATTCTCTTGCCTGTCGTCTTTTCATTGTCCTCTCATGAATGGAGGATACCGGAAGACAGCGTTCCCCTCCGGCGGCCCGGGACGGCAGCCGCCTCCATTACCTTAATATACATTATAGTTTGTTTATTATCTGCGCCATTTCTATCGCGGTGACCGCCGCATCCCAGCCCTTGTTGCCCGCTTTGGTACCGGCCCTTTCCACCGCCTGCTCAATGGTATCCGAAGTGATGACGCCGAAGGCGATGGGCACCCCCGTATCCAGGGAGGCTGCGGCAATCCCCTTGGAAACCTCTGAAGCGACATAGTCGAAATGGGGTGTCGCCCCCCGGATGACCGTTCCGAGACAGATAATCGCGTGGTAGGTCCCCTTGGCAGCCATCCTCTTCGCTACGAGAGGGATTTCGAAGGCGCCCGGAACCTTCACCACCTCGATGGAGTCCTCCCGTGCCCCGTGGCGCACCAGCGCATCCACCGCGCCGTCGAGAAGCCTCGAGGTAATGAAATCGTTGAATCTGCTCACCACGATCCCGAACCTGAAGCCCTGCGCCTGAAGCTCACCTTCTATCATCTTCATCTCTTCCCTCCGGATTGGAATGTAAAGGATATAATACCATAAAGAAAAATGAGAAGTCGGAAGGGTCGTGTCCTATGGATGGAACAGCTCCAGCCTCCGTGTCCTGATATTCATCAGGATCCCCGCCGCAATGTAGTTGCTGAGAAGCGCTGTGCCGCCATAGCTCACGAAGGGCAGCGGCACCCCCACCACAGGCATCATTCCCAGCGTCATGCCGATATTCACGCAGAAATACACGAAGAACATGGCGGTCACCCCGATGGCCACAAGCCTGCCGAACTCGTCCTTCGCCTTGTATGCGGTGTCGAGACCCCGCAGGAACAGGAGGGCATAGATGCAGAGGAGAACGGCGCAGCCGAGGAAGCCCCACTCCTCCGCGAAGACGGCGAAAATGAAATCCGTATGTTTCTCCGGCAGAAAGCGCAGGGGACCCTGTGTGCCTTTCAAGTACCCCTTTCCCGCAACGCCGCCGGAACCGATCGAAATTTTCGACTGGTTGATATGATACCCGATGCCCGCAGGGTCGACATCCGGGTCCATAAAGGCGATGAGCCGGTTCTTCTGGTAATCCTTCAGCCCCTCCCAGAAGATGTGTCCGACAAAGGGGACGGAAATCAGGCCGATGACCAGGACGATGGTGATAATCTTTCTGCTGATCCCTTTGACCACTGTCAGCGTCACAAACAGGGAGAAGAGGAGGATTGCCGTTCCGAGGTCAGGCTGTTTGATAAGCAAGGCAAGGGGGAAAAGGGCAAAAAGAACGATCGCCTTTGCCGACATGCCGTTCTGGATAGGGTTCCCGTTGGTCAGATAGGCGGAGAACCCCATAATAAACAACATCCTGAAAAACTCCGAAGGCTGGAAGGAGAAGAAGCCGAGATGAATCCATCTCTGCGCCCCCATGCTTGTCTTTCCGGCGAAGAGGACAATGACAAGGAGGAGAAGGCCGAGGGCGTACAGGGGGTAGGAAAAGCGGTACAGCCATTTATAATCGAAAAAGACCATGATAAACAGGGCGACAATACTGATATTGAGCCACAGGATCTGCCTCAGGTAGAAGTCGGAGTGCTCGCCGCCCCCGAGGGGCCGCGTGGCGCTGTAGATGGTCATGATCCCGATGAGGGAAAGGCTCGTGATCAGAATGAGAGTGATCCAATCGAAGTTCTTGCTCAGCCGCCGGTTAATCTGCAGCATTTCCCGCACCTCCCTGCCCTGTCCGGGCCGGCTCTTTATTGATCGGCTCCTTTCCGGCAGGAACCGGAACGCTCACCGCACCTGCGGAAACAGCTGCTGTTCCTGCCCTCTCCCCCGGATTCCGGGGGAGAGGAGGGGCCAACCGGGGTTCGAAATAGGCCTCGATCGCTTTCTTCGCAACGGGGGCCGCAGCCGAGCCCCCATGCCCTCCGTTCTCCACGAAGACGGCCAGGGCGATCTCGGGGACGTCCACCGGCGCAAAGGCCACAAACCATGCATGATCTTCGAACCTCTCTCCCGACACCTTCTTCTTTCCTATTACCTGTGCGGTTCCCGTCTTGCCGCCGATGGCGACCATCGGGGACCGCGAGGAATAGGCGGTCCCTCCGGGCTCATTCACCACACCTGCCAGGGCGCTCTTCACCAGGCGGAGGGTTTCCGGCTTCAGCTCGACCTTCCCCTCGGGCTTGTCAGCGCTCCCCTTTACCAGTGTGAGGTCGTAGAGGTATCCCCCGTTTGCAACGGTAGCCATCATCTTCGCCATCTGGATGGGGGTCGTGGTAACGTATCCCTGTCCTATGGAGGCGTTATAGGTCTCCCCGAGGTACCACTGCTGCTTCAACCTCTCCCTCTTCCATCCGGTGCTCGGGATGAGCCCCTTGCGCTCCCTGATCAGGAGGTTCAGTCCCGTTTCCTTTCCCAATCCCAGCATTGTCGCGTACTTGTGGATCTTGTCGATCCCGATCCTTCTGCCCACCTCATAGTAATAGGTGTCGCAGGACTCCACGAGGCTCTTGTGGAGGTCTACGGAACCGTGTCCCCCTTTCTTCCAGCAGCCGAAGGACCACTTTCCGTAGCTTATCCCTCCCGAGCAGTTGATTCTCCTCTCCGGTTCGATGGCGCTCTCCTCCAGGGCGGCGATGGCGGTGACGATCTTGAAGGTCGATCCCGGAGGATACTGGCTCTGGAGCGCCCTGTTCAGCATGGGCTTCTTCTTATCCTCCATGAGCTCCTTCCAGTCCTGGTATTTTATTCCGCGGGAGAAAACATTGGGATCGAAGGAGGGAAGGCTCTCCAGCGCGAGGATCTCCCCCGTGCCGGGCTTGATCGCCACCAGGGCGCCCGCCTTCTCCCCGAAGGCATCCTCCACCGCTTTCTGGATGTTGATATCGATGCTGAGGGTAACATCGCTCCCCTTTACCGAGGGCCTCTGCTGGATCAGCCTCAGTTCCCTGCCCAACGCATCCACCTCGATGACCCTCTCCCCGGGGGTACCCCTGAGCCGGCTGTCATACAGAGCCTCTACTCCCCACTGGCCGATCAGCGCGTCGGGAGGGAAGTATTTGAGATCGGGCTTGTCCATCTGGGCAGTGGTTATCTTCCCGAGATAGCCGATGATATGCGCCCCGGTCTTGCCGAACAGATATTCCCTTCCCACTTCCGTCTCCACAAAGAGACCGGGGAAGTCGGACTTCCTCGCTTCGATATGGGCGATTTCCTCGAAATTCAGCCCCTGTTTGAGCTTCACCGGAATGAAGGGGCTGTTCTCTCTCCTGTTCACCCTCTCCTCGATCTCCTGCCGTGTCATTCCGAGGAGCAGGGAAAGAGAGTCGATATCGATTCCCTTGAGGTCGTCGAGGGAGATGGAAACACTGAAGACAGGGATGTTCTTGACCAGCGGAGTACCGTTCCTGTCGTAGATGATGCCCCGCGGAGCGGGGGTCTTCAGGATTCTCAGCCGGTTCTTCTCCGACAGCATCCGGTACTGGTCCCCGTCGAATATCTGTAACTGGACGAGCTTTATCCCGATTAACAGCAGGACCGTGACAATAATATAGGAGCCGGCCTGTATTCTTTTCAATACCATATGGATACTTCCTCTATACCGCCCATACAACAGAAGGTGCGAGGAGGCGGAAGGTGTTCCCCCGCGGCTCCGTGCTCACTGCCTTCCCTTCGGGTTTCCTCTCGCGGCTCACGGCTTTAATAGTATACCAAAGGGCAGACTGACGAGGGACCGTAGCAGGAATATCTGCAGCAGCCCCATTGTACCGATATGGATACCGGTGAAGTAGGTACGGGCGCCGACCAGCACCGCGCCGTCAAGGAGGGTAAAGAGGACGATCACAATGCCGCCCCAGAGAGGTGTCCACTTGAACACCAGGTCGGTAAAAGCAACGGGGGTAAGGAGACCTATCAGGCCCTTGCTCAGGAGCCCGGGTCCGATGATGGAGCCGGTGAAAATATCCTCCATCAGGCCCACCAGCGCACCGTACAGGACGCTCTTCATCTCGACCTTGTTGCCGGACCATTCAAAGGCGGACAGTTTCAACCGGCTCCTCAACCCGAAAAAGTAGACAAGGATGAGGGATACGCTGAAAAATCCGCTTAGAAAAGAAAGCTGCGCCTGGACCAGAATGGCCAGCACGGCAACGGATATCCACTTCAGGAATCTTTTCATTCGTCCCTCGGCCCCGGTACACTCCGGGATCCCCTATTTCAGGATGACCACCTCTTCCAGCTTCCCGCTCGATTGGAAAGGCACCACCTCAATATATTGGAAAAATTCGATCTTCTCTTTCCTGACCCGGCCGACAACCCCCACCGGGAGCCCCGGGGGGAACAGACCGTCGAGCCCCGAGGTCACCACCACTTCTCCCTGCGCTACCGCCTCTTCGGGAGGGATATATTTCAGGACGCAGTATCCATACCCGGTGCCGGAGAGAATACCTTCATGCCTGCTGTTCTGGAGACGCACGGCGGCGGAAAAGTTCACGTCCTTCAAAAGCAGCACGTCGGAGAAATCCTCTCGCACCGCATAGACTTTCCCCACAAGCCCCTTCGTGGTCACCACCGCCATCCCCTTCTCGATGCCGCTCCTCCTCCCCTTGTCCAGGATTACGGTGTTGAGAAGACTGTCGTAGCCGCGGGCGATCACCTCCGCAGCCACCATGAAGCGGGGGTCTTGCTCCTTCAGGGAGAGCAGCTCTTTCAGGCGCTTGTTTTCCTCAATGATCTCCCGGTATTTCTGCCGCTCCAGCAGAAGCTGCGTCATGTCCCGCCTCAGTCTCTTGTTCTCCTCGAAGGTCCTGCGCGCCTGTGAGAGAGTAGTGCTTACCTCCGAAGTGACCTCATTGAGAAGATAATACGGATAGGACAGGACCTCGAAGAAAGAGGGAGGCTTTCCGTCACGCTGATAGCTCATTGCGGCAAGGGAGAGGAAGAGGAGGGATGCCAGGATGATGAGTCTCTTCTTGCCCTTGGACATTAATTGGTACTTATGGCTACCTTCTGAAGCAGTTCCAGTTTGTCCAGCATCATCCCGCACCCCCGGACCACCGCAGTCAGGGGATCGTCAGGGAGAATCACCGGCACACCGGTCTGCTCCCGGATCAGGATGTCGAGTCCCCGCAACAGCGCGCCCCCGCCGGCCAGCACGATACCCTTGTCGACGATATCGGCCGCCAGTTCAGGCGGGGTGTTTTCGAGGGTGACCTTTATGGTATCGAGGATGAGGCTGATACTCTCCTGCAGCGCCTCCCGGATCTCGTCCTCCGTCACATTGATGGCCTTGGGGATTCCCGATACCAGGTCCCGTCCTTTTATTTCCATAGGCTCGGAGTTGTTCGTCGGGTACGCGGAACCGAGCTCTATCTTTATCTGTTCCGACGTTCTTTCCCCGATCATGAGGTTGTATTTCCGTTTGATGTACGCCATGATCGCCTCATCCATCTTGTCGCCGCCCACACGGACAGCCTTGCTGTAGACGATTCCATCGAGAGAGATCACCGCCACATCCGTCGTTCCCCCCCCGATATCCACAATGAGGTTTCCGGAGGGCTCTCCCACGGGGAGTCCCACTCCCACCGCGGCGGCCATGGGTTCTTCGATGAGGTACACTTCCCGGGCCCCGGAGGCGTGGGCGGCATCTTTTACCGCGCGCTGCTCCACCTGGGTAATACCGGACGGGACACCGATGATCACGCGGGGAGAAACGAAGCTCTTCCTGTTGTGCGCCTGGGTGATGAAGTACTTGAGCATCACTTCCGTGGCATCGAAATCGGCGATGACCCCGTCCTTCATCGGCCGTATGGCGATAATGTTCGACGGAGTCTTGCCGAGCATCTCCTTCGCCTCGATGCCCACCGCCACCGGTCGTTTATTATCCCTCCTGACCACCACCACTGAAGCCTCATTGCAGATAATACCCCTCCCTTTGACATAAACAAGGGTGTTTGCGGTCCCCAGATCAATGGCAAGGTCGTTGGAAAACATCCCCAGAATCTTATGAACAAACACTTACTTCCTCCTACAGTTCGCTTATGGCCCCCAGCTCATGGCTCATATAGTATAGCTCATAGTCTTTCTACAAAAACAATGTATCGGCTCATGGCTCCGAGCTGTCAGCCATGAACTGCGAGCAATGTTATCCCTCGATCACCTTTGTGTGTGCCAGGTCGTCACCGAGCCGCATCCCTTCCTCATTCCCCAGCATCAGGAGAAATTCCAGAGCAAGGGCCGTCACCAGAAAAATCCATCCGAAGAGCGGTATTTTGTAGAGCAGGAGGGGTGCGGCGAGGGTAATGTTTCGTATCATGGAATCCCGAAAGGTCCCTGAGCTCTCCCCCGGAACAGAGATCACCTTCAGGCGTATGATCTTCTTCCCGATGCTCCTTCCGTCAAAGAGGCCGTCGCTTATCAGGAGATAGACAACACCGGAGAGATATCCGACCTGAGGTATGACCTGCATAACGGCGGCAATGAGGAGGAAATCCATCAGTTTTGCCACCGCCCTCAACAATAGGTTTGCCTTTCCCCTGTCTTCAGGCATCTATAATACTATCAAAAGGGGTACTCCTTTTTCAAGGAAATCCCCGGCACGCACAGCGCCCTCCGCTCCGCCGGCAGAGTCGGGACGCCGAAGATCTCCCCCCTTTTTTCCGCAGGTTTCCTTCCCCTCCTTCAGTGGTAAATTTTATGCCGGTGTGCTACTATACTGCACATTACTGAGTCTTTGAAAGCAATACCCATTTACCGTTGTTTGTGATATACTCTCTGATAAAAATTAGTCGGGAAATTTTTATTTACAGTAGAGGGGGTTTTCGATGATACAAAAAATCCGAAGGATATTGCTGTTCCTGCCCTTATGCGCAGCCCTGCTCCTGGCTGCTCCCGCTCTGTCGCACTCCGGGGAGATCGTGGTCAAACCGGGCAAGTTCGACCACTTCATCCTCTTCATGCCCGAGATATTGGTCGCAGGAGAGGAAGTGCCCCTCAAACTGGAAGCGGTGGACGCATTCAACAACCTCATTTCCACCTTCGGGGAAACGGGCAGGGAGTTCCAGATCACCACTTCGGGTTCCGCAGTCATCAAGCCGACATCCTTCAAGTCCTCCTCCTTCGTGAATGGGGCCATGACCCTTACCCTCTCCGACAGAGTGGCAGAGACCTTCAGCATTTCCATACGGGAGAGCGGGAGCCCCCTTCCCATTCTTTCGAAAGAGATCACCATCCTCCCCGGCAAGCTCACCTCCTTCTCCGTCAAGGAGCCGCGCAGCGTGCAGGCGGGAGAGCCTTTCGACATCCGGATCATCGCCAAGGACGCTTTCGGGAACACCGTGCCCGACGCAATCCAGGGGAGAAATATCAATCTGATCTTCAAGGGTGATGCCGATCCGAAAATCGCCCTTCCGTCCATTCCCGATTTCAAGGGCGGAGCAACCACGGTAACTCTCGTATCGCAGAAGTCGGGGACGGTTGCCATCGAAGTAAAAGATCTCATCTCGGGGAAGACGGGCACCGGCGACAAGATCGAAATCGTCAGCGGCCCGGTCAGTTCCTTCAGGGTATTCTCCCCCAAGGAGGTCATCGCCGGTGAACCCTTCGAGCTGTCCATCGTTGCCGTGGACCGCTTCAACAATATCGCAGCCAACTATTCTGCGGCCGGCAGCGGCGTCACTATTGAATCTTCAGGAAAATTCAAGCCGTTCCCGTCCACCATCCCGGCATATGAGTTCATCAAGGGACAGGCGAAAGTGGACATGCGTTATGATATCGCGGAAGACATCACCCTGACCGTAACCGAAATAG
Organism: Nitrospira sp.; assembly: GCA_002634385.1. Lineage (GTDB taxonomy): Bacteria > Nitrospirota > Thermodesulfovibrionia > Thermodesulfovibrionales > Dissulfurispiraceae > Nitrobium > Nitrobium versatile. The sequence goes on along the minus strand of NSJL01000009.1, from coordinate 96,238 downwards.
GGAAGAGTCAGAAGGGCACTTCCGATGTCCTCCAGGTCGCCTCCCCCATACCGGAGAGATACGACATTACCACGCCCGACTCGGTAATAGCGGGACAGAAATTCAAGATAAAGGTGACGGTCTACAACCAACTGGGACATGTGATCAAGAACTATAACCTGGTGGGCCCCGACGTCTCCCTTGCCACCACCGGCACCGGCACACTGATCCCCAATCGCATTCCCGCATCGGAATTCGTGAACGGTTCGGCCGTCGTGGAGGTGCAGTATAACAAGTCCGAGGCCTTCTCCATCATCCCCACCCCTGCGAAACCCGGCCCCGCAGCGGGTACGGAGGAGAGTCCGGAAACAGCGATAGCCGAGAAAAAACAGAGCCCTCCCCCTGCCGCCGCGGCGAAACAGGGGAAGAAGGAGAAAAAGGCGAAAGCCAAAGAGGGAGACAAGAGGGGGAAAGAGGTGAAGGGAAAGGGAAAGCGCTCCCTCGAAATAACCAATATCTCCCTTGTGGAAACCAAAAAGAAATCAACCCTTACCATCCATATCCCCCATCTCGACGAGAGCGTGAAATATTCCGTTTCCACCGAGGCCGTCGAGGGGAAGAAGTGGGTGGTCGTAAAGGTGAAGCCCCCGGTCAGCAAGGTGGAGAAGTCCCTCAAGTTCGATTCCTCCTTCATCGGCGACGTCGTGGTAGAGGAAGATGAGGGAGACAGGGGAACGGTTCTCGTCAAAGTAGAGCTGCTGAAGCCCATCCGGTTCCATGTGACAAAGGAAAAGAGCTCCCTTGTGGTGGTGTTGAAACAGTAGCAGAGCGGGGACAACCGGTGCGCACTGGCGGACCGGAAAAGGGTATGCTACAATTTTTCTAGTTGCCCTGCAGACTGCCTCATTGTTGAAAATTACAACGAGAGAACTCCATGGGATTATTAGATAAACTCAAAGCGGGCCTTACCAAGACAAAACAGAACCTCGTCGAGAGAGTCGAATCCGTCCTCCTGAACAGGAAGATCGACGACTCCACCCTTGACGAGATCGAAGAGATCCTTATCACCTCGGACGTGGGCGCCGAAGCCGCGACGGATATTGTCGATTTACTGCGGAGCAAGGTCCGGACGGGAGAGGTGAAGAGCTCCGACGACGTAAAGGCCTACCTGAAGAGGGAGATGACCGCACTCCTCGGCAGGTCTCAGCCCCTCGTCCTCTTCGGGGAAAGACCCTTCGTCATCCTTACGGTGGGGGTAAACGGAGTGGGAAAGACAACCACCATCGGCAAGCTCGCCTCCCGTTTCATTTCCGAGGGGAACTCCGTCATTATCGCCGCTGCAGACACCTTCCGGGCCGCGGCCATCGAACAGCTTGAGATATGGGCCCGGCGCACCGGAGCCGACCTCGTGAAGCACCAGAGCGGTTCCGATCCCGCCGCCGTGGCCTTCGATGCCGTGGAGGCCGCGAAATCCCGGGGCACCGATGTGGTGATCATCGATACCGCAGGGCGGCTGCACACCAAGAGCCCCCTCATGGAGGAGCTGAAAAAGATCAGCCGCGTCATCAGGAAATCCCTTCCGGATGCCCCGCACGAGATTCTCCTGGTGCTCGACGCCACCACCGGGCAGAACGCCCTCAGGCAGGCCCACATTTTCAACGAGGCGGTGGGGATTACCGGCATCGCCCTGACCAAGCTGGACGGGACCGCAAAGGGGGGTATCATCTTCGCCATCAAGCAAGAGCTGGGGATTCCGGTGCGGCTGATCGGCATCGGCGAGGGGGTCGACGACCTGAAGGACTTCGATGCCGACGATTTCGTTACTGCGCTGTTTGAGTAAGACTGTCGATCTTCCTTAATCGTTTATACCGCTCTTCCACCAGCTTCCCCGGACTTTTCGCGCGCAGTGTCTCCACTGTCTTCGCAATGCATTCGGCTATCCTCTTCGCCATGGCTTCGGGGTCACGATGCGCCCCGCCCAGGGGCTCGGGAATGATATCATCGATGATCTTGAAGGCCTTCAGGTCCTGCGCGGTGAGCTTCAGGGCGTCAGCCGCCCGCGAAAAATCCTCGGAAGAGAGGTCGCCGTTCTTTCTCCAGAGAATGGCGGCACACCCTTCGGGGGAGATGACGGAATAGACCGAGAGCTCCAGCATGTAGAGCCTGTCGGCAACACTCAGGGCAAGAGCGCCGCCGCTTCCGCCCTCGCCAATCACGATGGAAACGATGGGGACCCTCAGTTTCGACATTTCCATCAGATTGGTGGCGATGGCTTCCGCCTGGCCCCGCTCCTCCGCCCCGATCCCGGGATAGGCGCCCGGGGTATCGATAAAGGTGACCAGGGGCCTCTTGAAGCGCTCCGCCATCCTCATCAGCCGCAACGCTTTCCGGTACCCTTCCGGGTTGGGCTGCCCGAAATTCCGGTAGATCCTCTCCTTGATACCCCTTCCCTTCTGATGGCCGATAATGACCATGGGAATCCCGTTGATCTTTCCCACTCCCCCCACAATGGCGGGATCATCGGCAAACCGCCTGTCTCCGTGCAGCTCCACAAAGTCCTCCGCAATGAGGGAGATGTAGTCGAGGGTATAGGGCCTTTCGGGATGCCGCGCCAGCAGGGTCTTCTGCCAGGGGGTAAGATTCGAGAAGATATCGGAGCGAAGCTCTCTCGCCTTCTTTTCGAGGCGCTTGATCTCGGCGGTAATATCTATTTCGTTGCCGTCGGAGAGCCTCTTCAGCTCACCGATTTTCGTCTCGAGATCCTCCAACGGCTTTTCAAATTCAAGGTAATAACCCATATCGCTCTGCTCCACTCTATAATGTATAGTGAAAATCGAAAAAAGCAAATTTCATGGAAAAGCCGGAAACAAGAAAGAGGGCCTTCCACTTTTCAATGCACACGTCTCAATAGACCTTCACTTTCTCCCCGGTGATCTTTTCCACTTCCGACATAAAGGCGGCGGAGGGCTTGCACTGTGACGCAATAATGACACAGCAGTCGGGAAAGAAGATCCGGAAGGATAATGATACATTGTCTCTCCCGCCGGAGGCAACACCCATCAGGCTCCCGATGCTCCGGATCCTCGCCATCGCCTCCCCGGGATCGTCGGCCCGCAGGCTCACTTCGTATTTTTCGTTCACCTCCATGTCCGTCAGGTCCTGTATCTCCCGCGCCATCACCTTCGCCCCTTTTTCCGCAGCCGAGACCTGCCCCCGTACCATCACCAGGCTACCCTTCTTAAGAATCTCGCCATACTTCCGGTACAGGTCGGGGAATACCAGCACATCACAATTCCCGGTCTCGTCCTCGAGGCTCAGAAAGGCGGTGACCCCCTTTTCTTTCGCCTTGCTCTTCATATCGTTGATGATCCCCGCAACGCAGACATCCGCCCGATCCTCCCTCTCGCCGATACGGGAGATCGGGTCCACCGACATGGACGCCAGCGTCCGCCGGTAGCGTGACAGGGGGTGCCCCGAAATATAGAAACCGAGGGACTCTTTCTCATAGCCCAGCAATGTCTTCTCGTCCCAGGGCTGCACGGTACCGGGCACCGGCTCCAGGTCCCCGAAAAGCCCCGGCCCCTTGTCCCTGGCGCGGGGGGGAGCGGAGAAGGCGCTCATCGCCTTTGCCCGCGCATGGTGCGGAGAGACATACTGCAGGTCGCCCCCGTTTTCCGCAGAACCGCCTTCCCGGTAAAGGGAGTCGAAGGCCCCCGCTTTGATGAGGCTCTCCACCACTTTCTTATTCACCTTCTTGTTATCCACCCGGGACAGGAATTCCTCGAAAGAGGAGAAAGGCCCGTTCCGCCTCTCGTCGATAATGATCTCTATGGCGGCGGAGCCCACTCCCTTCACCGCTTCGAGCCCGAAGCGGATGGAACTCCCCACGATCTTGAACTCCCTCTCGCTCTCGTTGATATCGGGGGGGAGCACCTCGATGGCCATTTCCCTGCATTCGTTGATGAGCTTGACGATCCGGTCGGTATCCCCCATATCCGCCGTCAGGTTCGCGGCGAGGAATGCCACCGGGTAGTGCGCCTTCAGGTAGGCGGTCTGGTACGCGAGATAAGCATACGCTGCGGAATGGGATTTGTTGAAACCGTACTCCGCAAAGAAGGCCATGAGCTCGAAGAGCTTCGCCGCCTTCCTTTCGGGGATGTTGTTCGCAACGGCGCCGCTGATGAAGACCTCCTTCTGCTTCTCCATCTCCTCCGGCTTCTTCTTCCCCATGGCCCGCCGGAGGAGGTCGGCCTGCCCCAGGGAGAAATTCGCTATCCTGTTGGCGATACGCATAACCTGCTCCTGGTAGAGGATGACCCCGTAGCTTTCATCGAGGATCTCCTTCAGCTGGGGAAGGTCGTACTCCACCCCGGTGTCGCCCCTCTTCCTCTTGATGAAATCGTCGATCATTCCGCTGCCGATGGGACCGGGACGGTACAACGCCACGAGGGCGATGAGGTCCTCGAACCGGCTGGGCTGCATCTTCACGAGGATATCGCGCATGCCGTCGCTTTCGAGCTGGAATATGGCGGTGGTATCACCCGCCCCCAGCAGGGCATAGGTCTTCTCGTCCTCCAGGGGAATCTCGGAGAGGACGATCTCCCCTCCCTGCTGCCGGATGAATTCCACGGTCCTCTGCAGGATGGTGAGGGTCTTCAGACCGAGGAAGTCGAACTTCAGAAGCCCCACGCTCTCCACGGAGCCCATATCGAACTGGCTGGTCACCACGTCTTCCGCCGGGTTCTTGTACAGGGGCATGAACTCGGTCAGCGGCTCCGGCGCGATGACTACGCCGGCGGCATGGGTGGAGGCGTGGCGGGACAGGCCCTCCAGCCTCTTGGCGATATCCACGAGGTCCTTTACCGTGGGATTGGTATCGTATAATTCCTTCAGCTGGGGCTCCAGTTTGATGGCGTCGTCGAGGCTCGCGTTGTTGGGCACGAGCTTCGCGATCCGGTCCACCTCCGCGTAGGGCACGTCCATGACCCTGCCCACGTCCCGGATGGCCGCTTTCGCCGCCATAGTCCCGAAGGTGATGATCTGGGAAACATGATCCGCACCGTATTTTTCCGCCACATAGGTGATGACCTCCGGTCTCCTGTCCTTGCAGAAATCCACATCGATATCGGGCATGCTCACCCTCTCGGGGTTGAGAAATCTCTCGAAGAGGAGGTTGTATTTGATGGGGTCGATTTCGGTGATCTCCAGGCAATAGGCGACCAGGCTCCCCGCTGCGGAGCCCCTTCCCGGTCCCACAGGGATGCCTTTCTTCCGGGCAAAGTTGATGAAGTCCCACACGATGAGGAAATACGAGGAGTAGCCCATCTTCCTGATGACCTGGAGCTCCAGGCGCAGGCGGTCGATGTATTCCGAAGGCGGGGTGCCCTTGAATTTTCCATTGAGTCCCTTTACCGCAAGCTCTTCGAGGTAGTGCTCGGGGGTGACGCCGTGGGGCAGCTCATAGCGCGGCAGCAGGCTTTTTCCCAGGGTGAACTCGAGATTGCACCTCTCCGCGATCACCCGCGTGTTCTCGATCGCCTCGGGGATATCGCTGAAGGCGTCCTTCATCTCCTCCGGGGATTTGAAGTAGAATTCGTCGGTAGCCATCCTCATTCTCCTCTCGTCCTTGACGGTCTTGCCCGTCTGGATGCAGAGGAGGATATCGTGGGCCCGCGCGTCTTCCCTCCGGAGATAGTGGCAGTCGTTGGTGGCTACGAGGGGAATGTGGAGCTCCCGGCCAAGATCGATGAGCTTCCTGTTCACCTCCTCCTGTTCGGAAAGGCCGTTATGCTGTATTTCGAAATAGTAATTCTCCGGCCCCAGGATATGCTTGTAATGGAGGGCGATCTCCCGTGCCTTGTCCAGGTTACCCCGCTGGAGGTAATAGGGGACCTCTCCCTTGAGGCAGGCCGAGAGGCCGATAAGTCCCCCGCTGTACTGTTCGAGCAGGTCCCTGTCGATACGCGGTTTGTAATAGAAGCCCTCCAGGTACGCCCTCGAAACGAGAGTGGTGAGGTTCCTGTACCCGGAAGAGTCCCGTGCGAGGAGAATAAGGTGAAAAGCGGCCTCTTCATTGCCGTCGATGCTCGTCTTCCCCCGGTCGAGGCGGCTTCCGGGGGCCACATAGATCTCGCACCCGATAAGGGGCTTGATCCCCGCCTTAACTGCTTTCTTATAGAACTCGATGGCGCCAAAGAGGTTACCGTGGTCGGTAATAGCGACGGCGGGCATCTTGAAAGCCGCTGCCTGTTCTACCAACTCGTTAATCTTGATGGCGCCGTCCAGGAGGCTGTATTCAGTATGCAAATGGAGGGGGACGAAATCTGCGTGCTGCATGGAAAATTGTACCGCTCCCGGAGGTATTTAGTCAAATGAAAAGAGGGGGTGGCCGGGAAGAGGGTTGCTTGTTTTATTAGCTTTTTAATTCAGTAGCTTACCAGGCAACGCCCGCCGGGAGATCCGGGCAGGGCGTAGTTATCACCCTCATAAGTGATTTCCTGGATACTGCGCTTTCTTTCGGAAGGGGGAGGGGCTGGCTTGAAAATGTGTATCCACCTGCCTTCGCTTATTCTCCCGTGAAGGCTCAATTGCACATTTTCAAGTCTGACTCTGATTCCAGCCCTCGTGCTGTCTCAGCCAATTAAGCTCTTAGAAATGCCCGTGGAGCAAGGATTCTCAGGGCAAAGGGCAGAGGCTCCATATCAAGGAGGTCTTTGTCTCCCGTTATTAGAAAATCCACCTTTGCCGCTATACAGCATTCAAGGACCATGTTATCTTTGTGGTCTCTGCATAGCATGAGCTTTTTGGTCGGATACACAAGGACAGCCTTTGTCACAAAAGCTGCAATGCCGGAAATCAGGGACTTGAGCTGAAGGTGGTCGATTTTGCCCGTGGATTCAAGGGCCAATGGAACTTCACGGTATTCATTCAAGAGAGCAGGAGATACAAAGAGGCATTCTCTGCAAACGCTTTTTTCACCGCTTTTTCGGGTACACCACCAAAGACAAAAGCAGAGATGAGGACTCCGGTATCAACCACTATCCTATTTCTTCTTCTCGTAAGCCTTTCTCCTTACCGATTTGACGGCGTTATCGATGTCCTTCATAGTCAGCTTGCTTTTTTTGAACCGTTCCCGTGCAATATCAAAGGCTGTGTTCAGACGGTCCTCAGGAGAAAGGACGGAGAGAATAAAATCCTCGGGGTTTATCTTTTTTGGTACGACTCCCATATCCATCATCTCTCTTTCTTTAAGATTATACCATCAATTGTAACCGCGAGAGTTTGTTAGTTTACAGAAACGAAAATCAGGGGCAGGCTAGAAAATGTGCATTTACCCGCTCAGCCTGCTGGGAAAGTTCAGTTGCACATTTTCTAGCCTGCCCCCCAATCCCCCAGTGACAATTTTGTCAAAAGGTGGGTAAATGACCACAATAGCAGTATTGGGACAGTTCTATTTGAATGAAATAGGGCAGGAATCGGGAAGTGGGAAGTAAGGAGAACCATCCCCTTCATTTCTCATGAGCCGGGATCCACGGTTCCTTTTCAAAGACTCTGGACCCCGGCTTTCGCCGGGGTGACGGCGTAGAGGGGCTCCGGCTGTCTCCCTGAGTGACTGATTCTGAAACAGAGTGTGTACGAGGGCATGGGGGTATCCTCTTCTCTGCCGCGAGTGTCTGGAAGAGCAGAGGGGACGGGACACCCTCCCCTTTCTCCCCTCCCCTCAAGGGAGGAGAATGAGAGGGTCCCCTGAGACCAGGGAGGAATTCACTCGCAATGAAAGAGGGTACCCCTTGCCCCTCACCAGAGAATACACATTCAGACACATTCAAGGGTGCTGCTTTCATCGCGGTATGGTGCTCCCGGATTGAAATCTGGATAAAACAGGCCCGCAGCAGCCTCCATCTCCTTGGAACTGTCTTTTTGGTATATACTTTTAATAGCGGTAGTAAACTCCCTATAGACCGGACTGCCTTTGCCTTCGATAGACTCGATGGTCGGCATCCCTATCATCTGATCATAACAATGGTGAATCCCGGAAAAGGCATGGAAGATATCTTGATAAACGATATAATCAGGGCCTGTCTTGCAATTGACGCGAAGGCTGCGACAATCTATGAAATACTCTCCAAATCGGCTGAAATAGCGGACCTGAAGCTATTCTGGCAACGAATGGCTATGGAGGAAAGGAAACACATCCGGTTCTGGAAGGAACTGTCCAGATTGGCGAAAAAGGGAATGGTTCCGCAGGTGTTTGAGTCCCCTGAGCAGGTCTTAGCCGATATAAGGAAGATAGAGGAAAAAACCCGGGAGCTCCTCGAGCAAAGCAGAAAGGGACCGGACATTACGACCGGTTTCCTTATAGCGTACCGGCTCGAATTCTACGCCCTTCACCCCGCCTTCGAAACGCTTTTTCAATCAGCCATAAAGCTTGATGGAAGCAGGTTCAACCCCGAGGATGAGTACGAGGAACATATAAACCACTTTATTGAGGCAATGAATAAATACGGGAGGGTTACTCCCGAAATCGAGCTCCTCGGTGAATCGCTCCAGAGGCTTTGGAAAAACAACAAGATCCTGGCAAGGCAGAGCTCTATCGACGAACTGACCGGCATCCTCAACAGGAGGGGGTTCTTCAATCTCGTGAGGCCGTTCAGTCATTTGGCACAGAGGAATAAATACCAGATTGGAATTCTGCTGATCGACATAGACCATTTCAAGGCCATTAACGACAGATACGGCCATCAGGCGGGAGACAGGGTCCTCGCGGATGTTGCCCGGATACTCAGGGAGAACCTCAGAACGTCCGATGTGCTCGGCCGTTACGGAGGCGAAGAGTTCATAATATTTGTAGCCCCACTCTCCCCCGAGAGCCTGTCCACCATTGCCGAAAAAGAGAGCCTGTCCGCAATGGCTGAAAAACTCAGGTCGAAGGTGGAGGAGACCACAAAGCGCACCATCAGGGTTACAATCAGCATCGGCGCATCATACGGCAGGATTGAGACGGATGCAGAAAAGGAAGTACTCAGGCTCATAGCGCTTGCAGACAAATGTCTCTATGATGCAAAAGAACAAGGCAGAAACAGAATAATCTGCTTTTCGGCCCTGTCACCTGAGTAACCCTACTCCATTGCTTCCTTCCCCTTATTCGAGAGATTCTTCGGGCCGCCGGTTTTGACTGCACCCCTCCGGTGGTTCACTTTTGGTCCGTTTCGCATTACAATCTGCAGAAGACCGGGCAGATACGCCCCGACCTCCCCGGGATCAAGAAGGCCGCGGTGGCCGCCATGGCACAGGCATGATGGCGGATCCCGGTTCTTGTTCTTGTATCTATTGAAATAAGCACAGCACTGCAGTAATATAAAGCGTAGCTCCAAGAGTTTGAAATTGTTTTTTTATAATCAGAAACCCTCCGCTGTACTTTTAGCGAGATACGGTTTTTTTGCGGAACATACGCTGAAGAAAGAGGGAGGAAAAAAGATGATGGCGGGAAAAACTGTAAGAATGTCCCGGAACGCGGAGAAGAAGAAACCGGGAACCGTATTTTTCCATATCAGAATCAAGGAGGAGTATCCATGAACAGGAAATTCAATTATCTCGTTTTCGCACTGATTGTTTCCTCCCTACTCGTTGGATGTGCAGGAATGGAGCGGTCGGCGCGCAAGGCAAAGTACGACTACTATCATACTGAGCTTGTACAGGCGGACAAAGCCCTTATGGCGGCACAGGCAGCCGGAAAGGACAAGGAGTGTCCTGCAGAGTATAATGCGTTGAAAGCGGAGGTGGACCGGGCATACGATGTCTATCATTCCTGCAGGACAAAGGAGGCGATCGGGATCGCAAACGACGCGCAGGCGAAGATAAAGGCGCTCTGTCCGCCCAAACCCGCTCCGGCACCGGAACCGAAGCCCGCTCCTGCCCCTGCGCCGGAACCTGCACCTGCACCCGCTCCTGCGCCGGAACCGAAGCCCGCTCCTGCTCCTGCGCCAGAACCGAAACGGGTGGTCGAGACATTGGTCATCCACATCAACTTCGATGTTGATAAAGCAGCTATCAGGAAGGCAGATGAGAATGAGCTCCAAAAGGCCATTGCATTCGTGGAGAAATATCCTGACGCCGCGTTTCGCATTGAAGGTCACACGGACAGCACCGGGTCCGATGCGTACAATCAGAAACTCTCCGAAAGAAGAGCTGAATCGGTAAAGCGCTACCTGGTAGCAAAGGGCGGTTTTGACAAGGCCCGCTTCAGTACTGTCGGGTATGGAGAAACAAAGCCTATCGCCACCAACAAAACAAAAGAGGGGAGATTTGAAAACAGGAGGGTCGAAATTTCGGCACTCTCCGAGTAGCAATTGCTTTCAAGAGGAGGAGGTCCCCCTCCTCCTCTCCCTCTCAAAAGCCGGCAAAGAGGAATAAAGCCGGACATCTCTCCGGCCGGCAAATCAACGGACGAGTCCCCGTGCAACAGGGAAACCCTGCACACGGAGACCCGCTCTTTCAGGACTATTTCAGGGTAAAATCGACGCGGCTGTCACGCATCGTTTTCTTTTTCTCCGGCAGCAGCGACTTGGGAGTGATGAGAAATATCCTCTTCTGCTCGATAGCCCCCGATTTGAGCAGATAGTCCCTCACCTTCAGCGCTCGGTCCGCAGCAAGCTGCCTCAGGTCCTCGTCAGTGATCTTGATATGGGTAAGCATCAGTTTCTCCATTTCAGGTGCGGGCAGGTCCTTGACCATGCCGATAAAATTGCGGGGCTTCGGGAACTTCTCTTCCCGGTACGCCATTTTAAGGTAGACGGGACGCTCAGCCGGCTCTATCATGATATCGTCCACGGAAAGCGGAGCATCGCCTTTCCTGACCATCTCTTTCAGTTTCTGCGCCTTTAGCTTTTTATTGAACAGATAGTGCCGTAGGCCCTCCCGGTCTTTTTCGGATTCTACGTATCCTCCGATCTCCAGGTTCACTGCAGGCCGTTCAGAGAGGGCCCTCACCAGGGTATCGAGCTTCTTCGCCCCTGCTTCCGTTATACCCGAGCTTCCGTAGTCGAACTCGAGAGCGCTCAACTCTTCACCGCCCCCGAACAGTGCGCCAAGAAGGGAAAAAGGAGAGGTCGCGGCCTTTGCGAGAAGGTTCATCAGCATCTTGAGGATAATTCTGCCGACCTTGAACTTCGGATCGTCGATCTGCCCGGTGACGGGGAGGTCCAGGGAAATCTCCCCCTTCCTGTTTTTGAGCAGGGCAATAGCGAGCTTGACCGGCAGCTCCGTCGCTTCGGAACTTTCCACTTTCTCGCCGAACGTCAGTTGATCGAGGAAAATATTGTTCTGCGATTCCAGCCTCTTCTTCACAATAAAATACTGCAAACTGAAAGCAAGTTTTCCCTTTTGAATGGTATAGCCCAGATGTCTGCCGGAGTAAGGCGTCACCGTGCTCAGATCCATGTCCCTGAAGTCTGCCTTCAAATCGACAAACAGATCTTCCCGGAGAGGATTGATCCTGCCGCTGATCTGCAGCGGCGCGTAATTATCGAGCTTGCCCCTTACGTCCACATCGGCAAAGGTGCCGTCCTCTGAAGAAAGTCCCGATACCCTGCCGCCGATCTCCGTAAGGTTTGTGGAGTAGCCTGGCTTCACAAAACGGTCGGAAAAGTGCAGGGCACCTCCCTGGAGCGTTACCTTGTTCAGGGATACCATGCTTTTCCGGGAAGTCATACCCGGATTCCCACTTTCCCTGCGTTCCGCCGGTTCCGTGACGGGAGCCTCCTGCAGCGCCTCTTCTTTCCTCAGGATTTCCTGGAGATTAAGGGTACCGTCCGGATTGATGGCAATGCGGGAGTAAAAATTGGAGAGAGAGGTCTCGTCTATCTTTACCAAGGTGAAAGGGTAGCTCACCTCCATCCTGGCGAAGTGCAGCGTCTCCCATTTCAGGAAGTCGTCGGCATGGATCGTGTCGACGGAAGCAAAGTTCGACAGCATCGCTTCACCAAAGTAAGTGGCCTTCACCCCCTCTTTTTCGGCATAGGAAGCGGATAGCCTGCCTTCAGCGGAGAAGTTCCCTTCGATGAGATACAGGTTGGCCCTTTCGGCCATATAGGGTTGCAGCGGGGTAATATCAATTCCTTTTGCAGCAAGCTTCAGGGAGGCGGACAATGGGTCCAAGCCGACTGTTCCTGAAGCCGAAAATGAACCCTTATTGCCCACACTGCAGGAAAGGGATGCCCTGCCCCGGGAACCTCTCCTGTTGGAGATCGAATTCCCCCGTATTCTGACCCGTTCGACGGAAAGAGTGACGGGATCGGCGGGAGCGAGGTCTTCCGCCTCGATTGTATAATCATCGATGGCAATGTTTCGCATGTCATAAAGCCATTTCCGGGCAGGAGCCCGCCTCGTGGTTTCCGGTGAGCTCCCTGCCGGCCCCGGGGAAGGGGGCACCAGATTCTGCACGTTCAGCCCCCCGTCTTTGAGCCGTGTAACGACAACGCGTCCCTTCCGGGATGAAAAGCCCCCCACAATCAGTTCCCGTTTTCCAAAATCAATCCAGGTCTCCCTGATGGACGCCGAAGGAATGCTGAGGAAATACTCCTGCTCGTCCCGCTTTCGCACCTTGAGGGAACGGACTGTCGACGCCAGTCCCGAAAGGTGCAGGTCGTACTCATCCCCTTTCCTTGCGGCGAAAAAGGCGCTTGCGAGGCCGGCCTCGCCCTCCGCAATATCGAAGGAAACGAGATCGCGGTAGTAAGGAGTATACTTTTTGAGTCCGATCTGCATAATTTCAAAATTCCCCTGCACAACAGCGGGATTCACCGAGAACGTAGCCGCGAGCGTCACCGCCTCTTTTGTGTCGCTCTGCAGCGATGCGGACAGGGCGGCCGTCTTCTCCTTTTCATTACTGAAGTGATCCAGGGACACCTCGATATGCTCCAGGGTCGTTTTGAAAGGTTTGTCCGTCAACAGGTCGGAGAAGGTGATTTTCCCCCCGGTAAGACGTGCCTGGTCGATATCCAGGACAAAAGATGCCTCCTCTGGAGAAGAAGGCCGGGCGGTTGCAGCGCGCGTGGCTGCGCTTTCCTCCGGGAGAATCTGCCGGATATTCAGTTTTCCCGTCTTTTCACGGACAAGAATAGCTTCAGGAGACCGGACAACGACCTTTGATAAATGCAGCTTTTTCGCCATCAGGTCTGAGGAGCCAATGCCCAGAGACACCAGCGGGACATAAAAAAGAGGCCTTTCGCGGATATCGGTGATGCGGACCTCCCTGCAGCCGAGCTCTCCCTGCAGCGAGAGGGTGGGCGCTTTGTCCTTATGCTGAACGAAGCTGATGCCGATGTTCATATCGAGGAGTCCTGAGGGCATTTTGAATTTCAGCGGCACAGGACTGTAGGCCAGATAGGAGGGGATGCTGATGCCGTCTGCCTTAAAAGCCAGCGTTGTTTCACGGGAGCCGGCAAAGGGCTTCGTCTTCCCCTTTAACGAAAGTGTATTCCCGTTTACTACCGCCTCAAGACGGGGCTCCACATAGCTCTCCACATAATAAGGGAGGTTGGAGATGAAGGGGATGCTCACGGTAAGCCCCCTCACGGTATGCGTCCTCTTTTTCGGGCTGTCCCGGAAATCGATGCTCCCCGAAAGCAGTGAGATGTTGTTCAGCGAAAAACGGAAGGGTTTCTGTGCCGCGTGGCGCGTACCGTCCTTTTCCGCTTCCAGGAGGTCTGAGAAACTGTACGTTCCGTCGTCGTTATGCACAATGTGCACATAGGGCCTCACCAGCCGCACCTCCCGGATGACGGGACCCCCTTTTATCAGCGAAAGGGACTGCAGGTTAAGGTACAGCTCATCGCAGGAGAAAAAAGTCTCGTTTCCCGTCCGCTCCCTGATAGCGATTCCCCTGATGCTAAGGGAAAGCGTGAGGGGATTGAACGTAATCGCACGAATGGAGACCGGGCGGTGGAGGTGCGCTGAGAGCTTTCCGGTCAGGATAGATTTCAGTACCAGGGGGAGCAGGAAAAAGCCGATAAGGGCGAAAAGCACCAAGGCGCTGCATGCGATAGCCAGCGTCCTCTTTTGAAAAATCCTGGAACGGGCTCTTTCCCTGAAAGTCACCGAAAAAATCTCTTCAATTGCCAAAGAGCTTTTTGAGCAGATCCGTTACCCGCGCAGCCGGATCAGTACGTATTTTCTTCTCCTCCTCGCCAATCATGAAAAACAAGCCCTCCAGCGCCTGCTGTGTCACATAGTGGTCGAGGTCAAGCGATTGCTGCCGCACAAAAGGAAGAGACATATACCTTTTCATCATGTTCTTGTACGACCGTACCAAGCCGACCTCTTCCATGCTCGAAGTCACGACGGGCTTGAAAGCCTTATAGAGGTCTTCACTCATCTTCTTCCTGAAAAAATCCGTTGCCGCCGTGTTGCCGCCCTGGAGAATCTTCCGCGCGTCGTCAAGGGTCATCCGCTTAATTCCCTCCATAAAGATGGCTTTCGCGTGGGGGGCGGCGTTTTCCGCGGCCCGGTTCATGCCGAGCACGACATCATCCACCTCCTCTTGTAATCCGAATCTGCCCATGGCGGAGGCAACAGTCCTGAGCTTTTCGGGAAGAGGGATCTTGATTGCCTCGTTGCCGAAATAGCCATCCTCTTTCGAAACGCTCGCCACCGCTTTCTCAACCCCCACCGACAAGGCCTCTTTCAGACCCGACGCAATAGTATCCTCCTCCTGCGGCACATCCCGGTACGGAGCATCCTGGTGTGGCGCAGGCGCAACACCTATAGCGCGCAGCACGCCATCGAGCAATCCGGCGTAGGAAGAAGCTGCCGGTATGAACAGGAGCAGGAAGAGAAAGAAAAGGACGCTTCCAAGAAAAGGCATTCTCATTTCTGTGCCTCCTTTATTTACTTTATGTCCGAAGTACAGTGCGCACATCGGACCGCCTTCACGGGAATGACGGAGAGACAATAGGGACACTCCTTGGTGGACAGCGCCGCCGGGGGCGTTTCCGCCTGCCGCCGCAGGTTGTTGATAGTGCGGACAAGAAGAAAAACAGCAAAGGCGACAATAAGAAAGCTGATGAGCGCATTGACGAAGAGGCCGTAGTTGAGAGTAACGGCCCCGGCTGTTTTTGCCTCGGCAAGGGAGCCATAGGGACCGGCAGTCTTTCCCTCTTTGAGAAGAAGGAAGAAATTCTGAAAATCGACATTGCCCAGGAGAAGGCCGATGGGGGGCATGAGGATGTCGGCAACGAAGGAATTGACGATAGTGGTAAAGGCTGCTCCGATAATAATACCCACCGCCATATCGATTACATTTCCTTTCACGGCGAACTCTCTGAATTCCTTGAACATGAGATCCTCCTCTTCAGGTGATCCGCGTAATGTACGGTTCGCTTCGCACGGGACGTTGCCCTTTCTGCCCGCTGTTCTCACTTTTTTACAAATCAAGAATATCACAACAAGACCACACAGTCAATCGCCACGACATCGCCAGATACTGCGCGGATTGGCTCACTGAAACGCAAAGATACCGAATCACGTCTACTCGATGGTCATCCCCTACGAGGCTGAGGCAGAAACAGAATAATCTGCTTTTCGGCCCTGTCACCTGAGTAACCCTACTCCATTGCTTCCTTCCCCTTATTCGAGAGATTCTTCGGGCCGCCGGTTTTGACCACACCCTTCCGGCGGTTCACTTTTGGTCCGTTTCGCATTACAATTGAAGGAGGACTTCCGCACAGGGAAAGGAGGAGAGCCCATGGAAAAATGCCCGGTCTGTACGCAGCCCTTCGACCAGTGCGTCTGCTGCCCCGAGTGAGGGCATGTATGCCTCCTGGATGTGGGGGAAATGTACTGTCCCGTCTGCAAGCCGGCTCCCGGAAACGGGGAAGCGGCGGCTGAAGGCGTAAAAGAGAGGGAGAAGCAGTAAGCGCAACCCCGTGTTTCTTCCTGTGAGAATGCATGGAAAAAAAGAGACTGCCGCGCCTTGCCTATAACTGGATAAGCACCGCAGGGGCCGTGACCGCCCTTGTGTCCGCCTTCGCCATCGTCTTTCTTCTGTGGGTGAATTTCCTCCACCCCATTACCAACCCCTATCTCGGCATCCTGCTCTACATGGTGCTACCCCTCTTTCTGGTGCTCGGACTCCTGATCATTCCCCTGGGCATGTACCTCAAATGGCGCGTCTGGCAGAGGACCGGGGAGATGCCCTATCTCAAGTGGCCCTCTGTGGACCTCAACAACCCGCACCACCGGAACGCAACCCTCGTCTTTATCCTCGGCACTCTGGCTTTTGTCCTGCTCAGTTCCATCGGGGTCTACCAGGCGTACCACTTTACCGATTCGGTGGTCTTCTGCGGCACCACCTGCCATAAGGTGATGAAGCCGGAATACACCGCATACCAGAACTCTCCCCACGCCCGGGTGAAGTGCGTGGAATGCCATATCGGGCCGGGGGCGGGATGGTACGCACGCTCGAAGCTTTCCGGTCTCTACCAGGTGTATGCCGTGCTCGCCGGCGTGTACCCACGCCCGATCCCGACACCCATCGAAGACCTTCGTCCCGCCCGGGAGACCTGCGAGGAATGCCACTGGCCCCGTCATTTCTTCGGCGCCAAGCAGCATCTTTTCACCCACTATATGTATGATCCCGCAAATACGTACTGGCCGATAAACATGCTGATCAAGGTCGGAGGGGGCACTCCGGGCGCCCGCCGCGCCACGGGCATCCACTGGCATACCAACACCGATATTCTCATCGAGTATATCGCACGGGACGGGCAGAGGCAGGATATCCCCTGGGTAAGGGTCACGGACAGGACCACGGGAAAGAGCACCGTCTATCAGGACGCCTCAAATCCCCCCTCACGGGAGCTCCTTTCCGCAAAGCCACGCGTGATGGATTGCATGGACTGCCACAACCGCCCGAGCCATACTTACCATTCCCCCGATTACGCGGTGGATATCGCCATCGCCTCCGGGCAGATACGCCCCGACCTCCCCGGGATCAAGAAGGCCGCGGTGGCCGCCATGGCACGGGAATACCCGTCGGATGCAGAAGCCATGCAGGGTATCGCCCAAGCCCTTGCCGCCTTTTACCGGGATGGATATCCCGACCTCTATTCGCAGAGGAGACAGGCCCTGAACGAGGCGATCCATGCGGTGCAGGAGGCCTACCGGAAGAACATCTTCCCGGAGATGAAGGCGCGGTGGTCCGTCTACCCGAACAATATCGGGCATTTCCTCTTCCGCGGATGCATGCGGTGCCACGACGGCGCACACCGGAACGAAAGCGGCGCGGCGGTCTCCAACGACTGCCGGAGCTGTCATCTCATCCTCTCACAGGGGACCGGAAGCCCGGAGCCGCTGGATCTGAAGACTGGCCAGGAGTTCAGGCACCCGGTGGATATCGGAGACGCATGGAAAGACGGTGCTTGCTACAACTGTCACAGAGGAGTGCAGCCATGAGTACCACCCTTCGCCTTTATCTTTATTCCTATCTTTGCCTATTCTTTTTCTTTCTCTTCAAACTGCAGGGCGGCGGAGTTGATGCAGTAGCGCAGACCGGTGGGAGGCGGTCCGTCATGGAATACATGCCCGAGATGCGCATCGCACCGGGCGCACTTCACCTCCGTCCGCAGCATCAGGTGCGAGAGATCCTTAACAGTGGTGACTCTCTCTTCCGCAAGGGGGGCCCAGAAGCTCGGCCATCCCGTCCCCGAGTCGTACTTCGTCTCCGAACTGAACAGCGGGGCGCCGCACGCAGCGCACCGGTAGATGCCTTTTCCTTTGAAGTTGTAGTACTCGCCGGTGAAGGCGGGTTCCGTTCCTTTCTTACGGGTGATCCGGTATTGCTCAGGAGTAAGAATCCTCTTCCATTCCGCGTCGCTCTTTCTCACCTTTTCCATAAACCCCTCCCTCTTCCTTTAATACTAACACGTCCGTTGGGGAGAGGGAACACTGGTGCGGGAAGGATCACAGAGCGACCGCATAAAAACCATAACCATAGCCGTCACCCGAAAGATCCTCTGAGGTGGACAACAGAGGGGGGAAGAATGCATCAGGAGAGCCATTATTTGATTCCACCGCCTGCACCGGAAGCGCCATGGGAATAAGGACGGAAGACACACATCCCGAAGAAGTACGGGGGACCTTCTCTCTCCTTCTCTACAGCGGAAGCCACGGGGAAGGGCTCGGGAGAATCGCTTTCCTGGACAGCGAGGAGGACCGGCATCCTTTCGAGATGTACGCCCCCGCATTCGAGTACAGCATCATAAAAGGGATACCCGGCCCGGAGGCCCTCGCACGGGCCGAGGGTTTCGTGGGGCGGCATAACGCCTTTTCCCGTTCTCAGCTCAGCAAAATTACGGATGAGTACGGAAGGACACTGGGGTTCGAGGTGCGGCCGCTCTATCTGCCCCTGGTCTACGGCAGCGCGGACGTCCTGTGGGTGCACTACCGGCAGGAGGGCAACAGGGTCATCATAAGGGTACAGCTTATACCGTCCATAGAGCGGTTGTCTTTCCAGTAAGGGAAAAACCCAGGGAGTAATCCCCCATCAGCATTCAGGGCATCCCGGAACGGATGCCACGCTCAAGACAGCGGCAGGTCCCGTACTGCTATGATATCCTTTCGCTTCTTCCTTCCTCTTTTATTGTCCTTCTTTTTTTCGGCAGATACCATATGTAAATGCCCGACAGGGAAACAATCACAAGCCCGATAGCCACAGCATCCATCACGAGATAGAAATAGCGGCCGAAAAACTCCCCTGTATGCAGATCCGTGATAATCTTCTGCAGGTCTGTATTTCCATTTTGCTTTTTTGTGACCGGAAGCCCCTCAGGCAAAATTGCACCTCCTTTGCCAGCGGCAAACACTCCCTCTTTCGCTGCCATGACTACTTGCCTTCCATCATACATCAAATTCCTCACGTCAGGCGCATTCCGGGGAAAGGAGATTACGGTCTCCCACTTCCCTTTCTCCGGCTTGTCACTTCTATATACTCCCTTTGATGTCGCAATAAAAAGGCTGCCCTCGTTGAAGAGGAGTGCTTTCACCTCGTGTCCCGAAAAGAGCCGCCGCCATGTCTTTCCTTCCGCGCTTGCATAAAGCCCATCCTTTGCGCAGGCGTACAGGGTACCGTCCTTTACGTATAACCTCTTCGCCGGCACGGGGACCGCTACTTTCCAGGTCCCCGCATCATAGACATATACCCCCTGCTTCGTAGCCGCAACCGCAATGCCGCCATCAGTGAGGAGAATATCAAAGGCGTCCACTGCGGAAGGAACGCCGCCATACCCGGAAACGTTTACAAGAACCCCGTTGAGCCCGAGCGATTTCTTATGGATAAGCAAAACACCCGTGACAGAGACGAGAATAAAAACAACAACGGGAGCAAGCCCCAGGTACTTGTGGATCTTCCGCATAAAACGCTTCACAACTCATACCTCAAACCGACGAGGAACGTCCTTCCCACCTCCTCCTTTTCCAGCTTTGACCCGTCAATCTTTTCTCTTTTCTCGTTGAACATATTGATTACGCTCCCAAAAAGACTCGCATGCCTGAAGAGCGTCTTTTTCACGGAAATATCCCACTGGGTGAACGCCTTTTCCGCTTTCCGGCCTTTTGCAGGATCGCTCTCGTCAATCTTCTCGCCGATATAGTTCATTCCGAGGGATGCGGAAAGCCCCCGTTTCCCGCTGTCATACCGGAGAATTGCATTCGCAAGGGTTTCCGGCTGGTCCTTGAGCCTTCTGGTGACCCCCGTCGTGGGATCCTGGACTTCTGACCCGAGCAGGGTATAATTGGCGGAAAGGGTGAAATCCCTGAGCCACATGAATCCGAGATTCACTTTTGCTTCAAGCTCAATTCCTTCTATGGAGGCATCCGAAACATTGACGGGCTTTACAATCGGCTTTCCGCTTGTAGTATCGGTTCCTATTTCCAGCTTCTCGATAACGTCTTTCACATCTTTATAAAAGGCCCCGACTGCGATTACACCCGTGGTATCGAAGTACTTTTCGAGCCCTACTTCGTAGTTCATGGATTTTGACGCCTTCAGATCGGGGTTGCCTTCCTCAATTTTATCTTTCTTCTCCGACCGGGTCGGCACCTTGTCCTTGAAAGACGGTCTCCCTATCGTTCTTGCCAGGGACGCTCTTGCCTGGTAGCCCTTGCCGAGCTTGTAAAGTACATGCAGGGAAGGGTTCCAGTCGGTAAAGCTCCCCTTTCCTTCCCTTCCTCCCGAGGTAAGATAGCCGCCATCGGTAATCTCAACGCGCAGTCCGGGCGAAATCACGAGTCTTTCGGAAAGGGAAGCCTCGTCCAAAAGATAAAAAGCGGTTATCTTCTCCTCGACCCGGTAGCTGTCGTCTGCTGTGGAAGTCACCGTGGTCTTGCCGCTCTTATTGACCTCATAGACGGTTTTGTCCACATTTCTGTCTTTGTCCCGGTACTTGACCCCCGAGGAAAGGATATGTTCGGTTTCAAAAGGCCCGATGAAAGGCATCTTGTAATCGATTGACGCGACAGACTCTTTATCCTGTTTCTTTTCCTTTTCGAAGGTATCCTTGTCGAAAGTGAGGGTACTGTCCTTATACTGCTCGGTCGTCTTGTCCTTGTCTTCGTCGTTTTCACTGTACGATACAAACACTTTCAGGCCGGCCCCTCCGGAAAACCTGTGTTCCCATTCGAGACCGTAGCTTTGCAACTCCTGCTCCTTCGTCTCCCCCTCGATGTTCTTGCTTTTCGGCGTTCCCGTTGATAAAGTGGAGACAAGCTTTTCCTTTTCCTTCTTTTCCGTCTGGCGCAGCCAGTACGGTTTAAAGCTTATTCTGTCGCTCTTCCCGAGATGGTACGTCACGCCGAGATTCAGGGAGGAGGTTATCGTCCTCACGACCTCCGTTTCGGATTCCGCTTCGTCCTTGCTCCCGTCTTCCTTGCTCTTCTCGTTCCCCCTGTATTCGTCGTTTCTCGTTCCTCCGAAAATAAAGCCCCACGGTCCTATTCTGTTCCCATACGACAGGGCAAGCTTGTTGCCGAGCTTGTCGGCCATATCGTTATACGAGAGGCCGGCGTAAGAGCTGAACGATGCCGTTTTCGGCTCCTCTTTCAGGACGATGTTTACAAGACCGGCGATCGCGTCCGAGTCGTACGCCGCAGTCGGGTTCTTCAGGATCTCGATCCGTTCGATCATCTCCACCGGGATGCGGTCCAGGGCAAACTCCCTCTTTTCACCTCCCCCCGGAGGCCGGTTCCCGTTGATGAGGACATTCTGAAACTCCTTGTCGAGACCCACCATCCTGATATCCTTGTTCGTAGCAGGGGGACCAGAAAAATAGAGACGGGGAAGCCGGCGCAGCACATCCGCCGCAGTCTGTCCTCCCAGTTCCTCCATCTCTTTCCGTGTAATGACCGTCTTCGCATAAGAGCTCTCTCTTCTCTCCTTCAAGGCCTTCGTCTCTTCCGTCTCTTCGACGAGAATCTCCTTGACCTTCGGTACCT
Organism: Nitrospira sp.; assembly: GCA_002634385.1. Lineage (GTDB taxonomy): Bacteria > Nitrospirota > Thermodesulfovibrionia > Thermodesulfovibrionales > Dissulfurispiraceae > Nitrobium > Nitrobium versatile. Next base: position 74,773 of record NSJL01000009.1, on the reverse strand, counting down.
CAAATGCAGCGGCCTCTGCTCCGCAGAGGGTCAGAATACAAAAAGACAAAGTCAGCAACCGTTTCATCTTTTTCTCCTCAATTGAGTTTGTATTTTATGGGAATATCGAGCGTTATCCCTGCAAGGCCGTACCTTTCAGGCGGTGCGAACGGCGCAGACGCCTTGACCGCCCCCACTGCCGACCTATCGAGGCTCTTATGGCCCGAAGAGGCAGTAATTGAAATCTCCCCTATTTTCCCGCCCGGAAGGATGGCAACCCGTACGACAACAGTACCTTGCAACCCGAGCTGCTTCGCAAAAACCGGGTATTCCCTGTTGCTCTCCACCACAGCCCTGATAACACCAAGATACTCGGATGTTCTATCAGGCTTGCTATTCTCAGCCTTTCTGCTTTCGCCCTTCTCCTGTACATTCCCTGCCATTGCCGGACCGGCAGGATAGGCCCGCACGTCCCCCTTTTCGCCGCCCGGAGACTGTTCCCGGCGATGACCCGCCCCCTCCATTGCCGATCCCTTTGCCGTTTCAGAGCTTGTCCTCACCTGATCTTTCTCCTTCCCCGCGAAAGGAGCGGCAGCGGGAGCAGGGAGAACGCTTTCTGCCGCAGGGATCTTTCCCTGCTCCGCTTCCCGGGCTTTATCGCTGTGTGCGGTCTCTGTCCTTTGCTTCCTCCCCCCATCCGATACCGTTTCTTTCGGCCTCTGCACCTCTCTTTTCCGGGGCATCTCATCGCTCTTTTCCGGGACAATCTCCGGTGAGGACAGGAAGCGTATCGGGACCCGCACTACCGGCTCTCTTTCCGGCTCCACAAAACCCCCACCGGCCGACAGGACTGCAATATGTACGATAAATGAAGCAGCGAGCGCATAATGGGTGATTTCGAAAGCTTTCATTGCTTTTTCTCCGCGAGGACCACGATATTTTCGGCACCCGCTTTTTTGGCAATATCCATGATTTCGACCACCCTTCCGAAAGGCACGTCCTTGTCCGAAACGAGGCTGATGTCCTTTGCCTTGCCGTTCCCGTATTCTTCCGACAACATACCGGGCAGTTTTTCTAAACCCACCGGGTGCCCGTTGAGAAGAACGCTTCCGTCCTTTTTGATTGCGACAGAGACTTCCGGATTGTTCGCTACCGAGGCAGTTTCAGATTCGGGCAGATCGAGGGGCAGGGACGGCTTGGCAAAGATCGAGGTGAGGAGAAAGAAAATGAGCAGCAGAAAAACAACATCGATCATGGGCGTCAGATCGAAACCACCCGCTTTTGAAGTGTGCTCGTCAAACTCGATCATTTCCGCTCCCCCAGCAGGGCTACTACTTCCGCGCCGGAATGTTTCATATTGAATGCGACTGTTTTCACCCGATCTTCGAAGAGGTGGTGCGCCACAAGGGCGGGGATGGCAACACAGAGCCCTGCCACCGTAGTGATCAACGCCTCCCATATGCCTCCGGCAAGGAGCGAGGGGTCAACCGAGCCCTTCAGCGAGGAAATAGTCCTGAATGCTTCCACCATTCCCAGGACAGTTCCCAGCAGGCCGAGGAGCGGGGCGATGCGTCCGACCAGCTCGAGGATATGCAGATTCTTGTTGAGTTTTTTCAGTTCCTGGGAGCCTTTCAGAGAGATCGCTTCCTCCATCGTTGCAATGCTCCTGCCCCTATGCTTGAGAGCCTCTGACAGCACTGCCGCCACAGGACCGCTCACTGATTCGCAGAGGCGTATCGCCCCTTCATAATCGCATTTACGGAGCAGCGCCAGGATTTCCGGAAGAAGCTCCTTACGGTCAGCCGACCGCAGATAGTGATACGCCCTTTCCAGCATGAAAGCCAGAGCGAGGATGGAGCAGAGCAAAAGCGGATACATCAGCGGGCCGCCCTTTTGGAAAAGCTCAATCACGGCACCCCCCTCCCCTTCTTCGAAAATACCGATCATTGACCAGAGTGCATTCGACGCACCAATCGTTCCTCATCTTTCCCCTCCTCCAAAGCCGGAACACTGCTTCGCAAACTATTTTGATACTGCGTCTGCTTCTCACTTAAAAAGGCAAAAGAATATCCCCCATTGCTGTTCTTGCTTCTTCATACCGCTTGTCTCTTCCGGAAACGGATGCTTCCGGGCACTCGTCCAGTTCGTTCAGAGTTAAAGTTTCCTTTATTCAAAAGGGCTTACCAATACTCTCCCGCACGTGCTCTCTCAGGACGCGCCGATGAAATGAACTCATTAGCAGAATGACACATAACAGTTCAATTGGGTTAACAATAATGATACTGCGTCTCAGTTTATTCTACTTACGTTGGACAAGTCAAGCATGTTTTCTGAAGCTACGGCAATTTTCATTTTGAGAGGAGAGAGGGAACTGTAAAGAAAAGCGGCAGAGGAAGGGAAAGATTCCGGCACAGCAAGGTGTTTTGGAGGAGAAAACAAGGGTCTGTGCAACTGCTGCACAATCTATCGGGAGCCTTCGAGAAGAGCACACGCCATGTTTTGACAGAGAGGCATCATATCAAGCGGGAGGGCTCCCAGGGGAAAAAGCAGCTCGAAGGAGACAACCAGGGGATCATTTTCCTATTATGAGAAGCGGCCTCCGAGTTTTTAAAAGCAAGCGCCTTTTCGGAAATTGCAGAAGGGACATTGTAATGCATGAGGGGCTTCGTTATTTCCCCCTATTTCCTGTTTTTCCCCTGCCCGTCAGTCTCCTCTGCATCTTTTGCCTGCAGCTGCCTCGCTTTCATCATTTTTCCCGGGAGCGGCCGGCGCCATCGAGTGAAAGCAAATCCCAGATCGTCCAGAAGCGAATAGACAACCGGAGTGGCGAGGAGAGTGAGCAGAAGCGCAAGCGTCTGGCCGCCGATAACGACGACTGCGATAACACGACGCTCCTCGGCGCCCGGACCCGTACCGACGGCAAGAGGGATCATGCCCGCCACGAAGGTGAGCGTGGTCATGAGAATCGGCCGCAGCCGGTCGCGATTTCCCTGAAGGATTGCCGCGGTCCTTTCCATACCGGCAGCCCTCAGGTTGTTCATATGGTCGATCTGGAGGATAGCGTTTTTCTTGACTACGCCGAAGAGCACCAGGATGCCGAGGGCTGAATAGAGATTCAGCGTATTGCCGGTGATCCAGAGTGACAGGAGCGCAAAAGGCACGGTCAGCGGCAGCGAGAGCAGGATCGTGAAAGGATGGACAAGATTTTCGAACTGGGAGGCAAGGATCATATACATAAATATGATTGAAAGCGCAAAGGCCCAGATAAACTCATCGAAAGTCCGTTCAAGCTCACGGCCCCGGCCGGACACGGCCATTGTATACGTTGCAGGCAGGTTCATCCCGGCAACAGTGGTACGCAGGGCCTCAAGACGGTCCGCCAGACCGTAGCCGGACGCAATCGATGCGCGCAAACGTACTTCCCGCTGCCGGTCGAGGCGATCGATCCTGGAGGCACTCTTCACCTCCTCGATACGCGCCACGTTGTCGAGGCGCACCAGGCTTCCGTCGTTGCGGGAGACAAACAGCCGCCCGATGATGGAGGGATCGGCACGGTCCTCTTCGCGCAAGCGCAGCTGAACGTCATAATCCTCATTGACGGCCGGATCCCGGAAGCGCGAAACCTCCTCTTCGCCGCCGACCAGCAGACGGATCGCAGAGCCGATACGTCCGGGATCAATGCCGAAGTCGTCGGCCCGTGCCCGGTCAAGGGTTAAGCGCAGTTCAGGTCTGTCGAGTTTTAGCGTCGTGTCAGCATCGACAATCCCTAAGGTGTCGGCACGATCGCGGAGGCTTTCCGCATAGGAAGCGAGCGCAGTAAGATCCGGCCCCCGGAGCACGAAATCGATCTCAAAGCTGCCCCCTCCGATATTGAACCCAACCAGATTGCGTACAGAAGTCCGCACGTCGCTGAGTTTTTTCAGGCGCTTCCGAACCATCTGCATAATCTCTTTTTGAGAGAGCGTCTTCCGGAAAGTATCGAGCGGCTTGCCTGCCAATGTATTCCTTATGAGCAGTCCCAACGAGAAGACACGCTCCTCATGGGGAGTGAGCCGCACGTAGACGCGCCCTTCATTGACCCCACCGAGGAAGCCGCCGCCTGCCGTAGTAAGGACCATACGCACGCCGGGTACGTTTCGTATCTCCTTTTCCACGACGCGCATGATAGCATCCATGCCGGCAAGACTCATACCCTGAGGGGCGCTGACCTGGACATTGAACTCCCCTTCATCCACATTGCCGGGCAGATAGTCCTGCCGGAGCAGTTTGTACAAGGGGACGGTGGACAATATGACGGCGAGGGAGAGAGAGGCCACCAGCAAGCGGTGGCGAATGGCAAAAGCGAGCAGCCAGACGTATCCTGCATCGATTTTCCGGTAAAACCCTGTCCGCGATCGGGGTGCTCCCTCTCCGGACCTGGAATCAGCTCCTCCGGTGCGGAGCATTCTGGCGCTCATCATGGGAGTAAGGGTAAAAGAGACGAGCAGGCTCACCATGACCGCCACTGCTGCCGTAATGCCGAACTGATAGAGAAAACGCCCGGAGATACTTGACATGAACGATACCGGGATGAAGATAACCACGAGCGAGAGCGTAGTAGCCATCACGGCGAGTCCGATATCCGCGGTTGCGGCACGTGCAGCCTCAAACGGCCTCATGCCTTTCTCCTCGACAAAGCGGAAGATATTTTCGAGAACAACGATGGCGTCATCGATCACCACGCCCACCATCAGTACGAGGGCAAGCATGGTCACGCTGTTCAGGGTGAAATCGAGAGCCCACATCATGCCGAACGTGGAAACCACCGACGCCGGTATCGCCACCGCGGCGATTACCGTAGAGCGCCAGTTGCGCATGAAGGCGAACACAACCAGGCAAGCGAGGATGCTTCCCAGGATCAGGTGCGTGTTGATTTCGTGGAGCGCGGCATAGATATAGCGGGACTGGTCCTGGATAACCGTAAGCCCGAGACCGGCCGGCAGCTCGCCCTCAGCCGCGGCGAGGCTTTTCCTCACCCCCTCGATGACCGCCACGGTGTTGGCGCCGGACTGACGCCGCACCTCAAGAATGACCGTCGGCTCGCCGTTCAAGCGTGCTGTAGAGCGTTGCTCCTTGGTACCGTCCTCGGCCCAGCCGATATCGCGGATCCGGACCGGCGCGCCATCAATGGTAGTGACAACCAAGTCATTGAAGGCCTTAGCATCTGCAAGCCGGCCAACGGTCCGGAGAGTCTCTTCGTGGGTGCCGTGGGTTACGTTGCCCCCGACCGTATCGGCGTTCTGGCGGATGATGGCCTCGCGCACTACGGTAACCGGGAGCCGGTAGGCTTCCAGCCGGTCCGCTTCTATCCAGATGTTCATTGCCCGGCCGAGGCCGCCGACAATTCTCACTTCTCCTACACCGGCCGACCGTTCCAGCCGTACCTTTACCACCTTCCCAGCCAGTTCGGTCAGCTCGCGAAGCGCGCGGTCGCCCGAGAGTGCCACGGTGAGCACCGGCTGCGAGTCGTTGTCAGACTTGGCGATAAGCGGCGGCGTTGCATCGTCAGGAAGGCTTCTCAGCACAGCGGCGACACGGTCCCGCACATCCTGGGCCGCCGCATCGATGTCACGGCTGAGGTTGAACGTGACAATGACAACAGAACTGCCCGGTCCGGAAATCGACCTCAGTTCGTTGATTCCCTCGATGGTATTGACCGCCTCCTCGATGCGCTTCGATATCTCGGTTTCGACCTCCTCGGCTGTGGCGCCGGGCAGTTGCGTGCGGATAGTGACGGTAGGGAGATCGACCGAGGGGAAGCGGTCGACACCGAGGCGGAAATAGCTTGCCGCCCCTATAACGCAAAGCGCCAGGATGAGCATCGATGCAAATACCGGGCGGCGTATACTGATTTCAGCGAGCTTCTGCACGAGCTTCCTGTTGCGCTACAACGACCGGCTGACCGCCGCTGAGGTTTCCAGGCTCCGCGACAATCAGGTCTCCCGCGGCAAGGCCTTCCAGGACTTCCACCCTGTTGCCTATACGACGCCCGGTACGGATTCGGCGCTCTACGGCGCGGCCGTCTTTCACACCGATCACTTTTTCGATACCGGCGAAGGTGACGACTGCCGAAGCAGGAGCGAGTACGACATGGTGCGCAGTATCGACCAGAATCTCGGCCTGAGCAAAAGAACCCGGCTTGAACCGACCCAGACGGTTTTCGACGGTGATCTCTACGGTAAGCGTGCGATTCTGCTCCTCAATAATGGGGCTCAAGCGGACCACACGGCCTGCTTGCTCACCACCGCCGCCCTCTACTCTGACACGCACCTCCTGTCCCGCCCGGATGGCCGCAGCCTCCCGCTCCGGTACCGATACTTTGAGACGCAGGGGATGCGTCCTGACCAGTCCAACCACAGGTGCGCCCGCAGCAAGGAACTCCCCTGGCGAGGCTTTCCGCTCGCTCACCGCTCCGTCCATAGGCGCGTAGAGTGCGGTATCGGAAAGCTGCTGCCGGGCAAGCGCACGTTCACTTTTTCTCTGAGCTAAAAGCGCCTGACGATCGCGAACCTCCTCGATACTCGCCTGATAACGGCTTTCGGCAACGAGCAGCCGGGATACCGCAGCATCGAAGTCAATCCTGGGAATAAAGTCTTTTTCGACAAGCTTTGCCATGCGGTCACGGTACAGGCGCGCCTCATCGAGCACCGCCCGGGCCTCCCGCACGAGCGCGGTCCGTTCAGGATCCACACGGTCATCCGTACCTTCGGGGGAAAGCCCCAGCCGCGCCCGTGCCTGACGGAGCGCAGCTTCAGCTTGTTCTGCACGGTGAAGGAAATCTGTCGGATCGAGGCGCGCAAGCAACTGATTCTTCCGCACTATGCTGCCAAGGTCTACTACAATCTCGCTTATCCTGCCGGCCACTTTGAAACCGGTGACCATTTTCTCATCGGCAGCAAGTGTGCCGTTGACGGTTACCGTGCGGGGCAGCCTGCCGAGCTCAACTGCAACAAGGCGTACCGTACGGCGTTCTTCGGACGCAGCCTTGGTTGCGGGCCCTGCCGCAGGCCGGCAGCCCGCTGCAATCACCATCAGCAGCAGAATACACGGCAACGCGATGATAATAATCTTTCGCATGCTACGATTTCGAAGGGTTGCCCTATGACTGACAGAGTGCGGTCTCTTGCCTGCTATCGATAACCAATCTGTCGAATGCGGGGTACCTGATCATAAGTATTGTACGTATTTTCTGTCAGATTTCCGAATGATGCTCTGCCCGTTTTTCGCTTCATATCGAAGATTGTGCTCCAAAAAACTATTAAACGGGCTAGCATAAATGTATCATGGTGGATCACCAAAAAACAAGAATGTCTCAATATCCCGTATCCCTTGCACGCATCCCCTGCCAGGGACACACATAATACCGGTCGGAGGGGGCTCTTCGATAGTGAGCCGGACGGCCTGTATCCGCATGACCGTTCTCTACCAGGCATTTCCTTTCTGCCCCCCCTCCGGCTGGCTACGCCGGAGGGAGTGAAGCGCTGTCAGATTCAGTCCTGCCCGCGATATTGCATCTTGTGCCCTTTTCGCCGCTCCATAAAGAGCTTCCCGGCCTTATCCTTCTGCTCCGGGGTGAGCAGGGCATAGACCTCGTTCCACATGCGGGATTCAGCAACAATCAACTCAGTCCTGAGACGGGTCTGTTTCTCTGCAATTGCCCTGACTGCAGCTTCGTCGAAGGGTACGGTATGGGTCGCCTGCCTGAGTGCTTTCCGGCTCTCCGCAAGTTGTTGACGTAACGGAGCATTCGCCTGGCGCCCTGACTTCAGGATTGTTTTAACTTTTTCTTTTTGGAGGTCGCTCAATCCGAGGACCTTCGCCATATGCTTGAAGTGCCGCTTATGAGCCCTCTTTTTCCCTTTAATGCAGTGTTCCTGAAACGCTTCGCTTTTCACATCAGCTTTCCGGCAACAGGCAGTTTCCGCCTGTGCGGAATAGGCTCCACCGGCTATGGCGATGGACAGAAGGGCTCCAATAAGAATTTGTCTCTTCATAATTATTCTCCTTTTTTTCAGCGTCCGTCCGGACCGCATTCTTCATAGAGATAGAATAGCAAGCGAATAGGGAGGAAATAGGGAAGAATTGAGGAAATTTAGCCGGGAGCCCGGGTGAGAGTGGTTATTCCTGGCGGCAACAATTTAAAATGGGAAAAGACCATTGCAAAAGCAACAGGGAGAAGTTAATGAGGATCGGTATCACCCACCGGCTATTTTTTTCAATTCTCGCCGCCACCTGTCTGGCGATTCTCTGCATGTTCCTCATCATGCAATGGAGCATTACATGGGGGTTTCTCCGGTATCTCAACACCCTTGATCAGGTCAGAGTGGAACAAATAGCAGAGCGGCTCGAACAAGCATATGGCGAGCAGGGGGGGTGGGATTTCATCCAGGAGAAGCCGAAAGCATGGATGAGGCGCCTGATTACTATGCCGCCTGACGATGAGAGTGCATCCCAACGATTGAAGGTGGCCGGGAAGCATGGCGATCTCCCGCCCCTCCCTCGGTCGCCCCAAAACATGAAGAGCACCGAACGGCGCCTCATCATTTTGGATTCGGAACAGAAACAGCTGTATGGCGCCCGCGCAAAAGCCGGGAAGGTAGACTTCAAGCCCCTTTCCCATAAGGGCCGGATTATAGGCTATCTTGGGCTTTTGCCGCCTAAGCACTTCCTGAGCCCCCAACAACTCCAGTTTTTGAAACAACAAAAGCTCGCCCTTGTCCTGGCTGCAGCAGGTGTGGTGTTGACGGCTGCCCTGTTCGCCTTTCCTCTGGCAAACCGCCTGGTCCGGCCTGTCAGGGCGATCGCTACGGCAACCCACGAGCTTGCTTCCGGCACATACGCTATCCGGGTCCCTGTCTCCTCGTCGGATGAGCTGGGACAGCTCGCCCGCGACTTCAACGCCATGGCTCTTACTCTGGAGAGAAACGAGAAGGCACGCCGCCAGTGGGTTGCCGACATTTCCCATGAGTTACGAACCCCGCTGGCAGTGTTGCAGGGGGAGATCGAGGCTCTCCTCGAAGGAATCCGCCGCACTACTCCGGAGACTATCCGCTCGCTCCATACAGAGGTGCTTCGGCTGCACCGTCTGGTAAATGATCTCTATCAACTTTCACTCTCCGATCTCGGTACACAAACCTATCGTAAGGAAGATCTCGACTTGGTGGAGCCGCTCAGGGATTCCGCAGGGATCTACCGTGCTGAGTTCGTACGCAAGGGTATCACGCTCACCACAGATATTTCCTTGAAAAATGAAAAGGTTATAGTATTCGCTGACCGGGAGCGGCTCAACCAACTCTTCGGCAATCTGCTCGACAACTCTCTAAAATACACCGATAGCGGAGGAGAGCTTGTAGTCAGCCTGACATGTTGCGGCAACCATGCCACCATCGATTTCCAGGATTCAGCGCCCGGAGTTCAGGAAAACGAACTGGACAGACTGTTTGACCGTTTCTATCGGGTAGAAGGATCGCGAAGCCGGGCATCAGGCGGCGCCGGGCTCGGCCTGGCAATCTGCAGAAATATCATCGAAGCCCATGAAGGGACCATCAGTGCGCACCCATCACCATCGGGAGGAGTAATGATAAGGATTATTCTGCCGGTTGCCGGGAGGTGCTTGTGAGCGGAACTGTTCTCATAGTCGAAGACGAGCCGAAACTGGCGAGTCTGCTCGCCGAGTACCTAAGGTCATCCGGATTCGAACCGTTTTGTCTGGAAAGCGGTACGGAGGTTGTGCCGTGGGTCCGGGAGCATACGCCGAACCTGATTCTTCTCGACCTGATGCTGCCGGGACGCGACGGCATGGACATTTGTAAAGATATCCGCACCTTTTCCCGCGTGCCCATCATTATCGTGACCGCACGGATCGAAGAGATCGACCGGCTGCTGGGACTCGAGCTCGGTGCCGACGACTACATCTGCAAGCCATTCAGTCCCCGCGAAGTGGTCGCGCGGGTCAAAGCCGTGCTGAGGCGGACCTCCGACGGGCAGGCGATTCAGGTGCCTGGGCTCGTCCTGGATGAATCCCGCTATCTGGCCACTCTCAAGGGCCATGCGCTTGACCTCACTGCCGTTGAGTTCAAGCTGCTGTATTTCCTCGCCGCCAATCCCGGTCGCATCTATGGACGGCAGCAACTCATGAACAAAATCTATCCGGATGACCGCACCGTCAGCGACCGTACCATCGACAGCCACATTAAGAAGCTAAGGAGAAAAATGGAGGCGGCTGATCCTGAAGCGAAGCTCATCCATTCGGTTTACGGTGTAGGCTACAAGTTCGAGCCCGGGGCGCAGTAAATCCTCATCGTCCGTATCTGCCAGCCGTCTTGGAGCTGAAAATGCTACCTGGCACGTGCAGGCAGGCCGATCGGAATTGCTGCCGAAGTTATTCACTGCTTGACATTGTGCCGATAGCGGGTTTTATATAGTAGTAAGGTATGCATGCACGTTAAATGAATCTCATCAAAGGGAGGGAAAAATGGCAGCCTGGAAATGCAACAACTGCGGGAATACGATACACGCGGACACTCCCCCGGACACCTGCCCGTCGTGTAAAGAAAAATGTGAGTATGTCGATGTTACCTGTTATATCCCTGAATGCGGGGGGCCGGAATCGGGCAACATCAACACCCAGGTATTCAACGAAAGCTACAAGTCCGAGGAGTAAGCTCTGCTGTCCTTTCGCTATACGGTGTTTTTCCTCGCGCTGGTCGCTTTTGCCGTGTCGCTCCTCCCGGCACATCCCGCAGCGCACGAGAGCGGCGTTGCGGACCGTCCCGGCATGTCCCTCTCCAAGGGCATGTTTCTCGTTGCCGCTCGCCATCTGGAGGACCCCCTGTTCGGAGAATCGGTCATCCTCCTCCTGGAATACAGCAGCCGGGGTACGGTGGGGGTGATCGTCAACCACCCCACCGGCGCGAAGCTCTCCGAGATCTTTCCCGATATCGGGAGATTGCGGGAGAGAAACGATCCCATCTATGCCGGAGGACCGGTTGCCCGCCAGCAGATGCTGCTTCTTCTGCAATCGGATGCGCAGCCCGAAGAGTCACTTCAGGTTTTCAAAGACATCTACGTCACTACCAGCGCCGCTGCGCTGAAAAAAATGGCGGAGACCCTTACCCCGGAAACCCGCTTCCGTATTTGCGCCGGGTATGCGGGATGGGCGCCCGGGCAGCTCGAGAAGGAGATCGCCCGGGGTGACTGGACCGTTGTGACGGCTGATGCGGTAACCCTTTTCGATACGGACCCCGCCATCCTCTGGCAGGAGCTCCTCCAACGGAACTTCCTGCTGGAGGTGAGACTGAAGAACGCCCTCCTTTGGACGCGGTCAGGGAAAGAGCGCTTCATGTAAGAGGCTTATACATACGAGGTACGCATATTTCGTCACTCCGGTGAAAACCGGAGTCCAGAAGTCTTTGAAAATTATGAATTCCGGCTCAACGGATCTGCCGGAATGACGGAGAGGGGAAATCCTTACCGTGCAGACTCATTTATTGCATGTGCGTACGTCGTGTTATACAGTTCCTTGCTCTGTGGTATACTCCAGTAATCTGCTGAAAAGGAGGACTCGCATGGCTCTGGAGAAAGTAACGCCGCAGGAGAGGGCGGCACGGGACAAGGAACTGCTCACGCTGCTCAGGAAATGGAGGGGGCTCGAGGACCTGACCATCAAGAGCTGCACTACCATCCTGAACAAGACGAAAAACCCCATTGTAGCGACACTGACTACCGCGATCAAGAACGACTCTGAAAAGCACAAAGCCATCCTTCAGCTCATCATCGATGGAATGACGAAGAAAGGCTTCGTCCTCACCCCCGAGGATCTCGCCGACGTCGCCTCCCTCGTGGACAAACATATCGACCTCGAGCAGAGATCCATCGAAACAGCGGAAAAAGCTGTCGAGTTGAGCCGTGACACCATCGTGAAACAAATGCTGAAAACCATCCTGGACGACGAGAAGAGACACGAGAAGATGGCCGTCCAGATGAACGAGCTGAAATTCAGGATCACCGGCAAGATCACTTAGGCTTTGGGCGCTATGAGGCGCCTCTTCCATTACGGTACGAAGGACCTGGCGCAGGGGAGCGCATAACCGCTCCCCTCTTTCTACGGCAGTATCGTTCCCGCCGCTACCCGCGACCGACAATCCCCCTGCACGGAAAAACGCTTCCGGGTGACATACATCACATATTCCCGCCCCCATCTCCTTTAGTATAAGGACAAGAAAAAATCTCCGGTTCCGAAAAAGGCAAACCCCGGGTAACCGGGCTGCCGATGAACAGAGTCCGAACATGCCCCGGACAGGAGAGCACGCCTGTTTCTTCCGGGAACAGGCGATATCTATTCTGCAGAAAGGAGGATGACGGCCTTTTCGGCAAAGGAGAGAGAAGGAGGTGAGGGGAGTCACCAGAAGTAGCTGTCCCGCATGTTCGGATACACAGGAAAGCCGTCGAGAGACGGCTTTCCTGTTGTTTGCCCCTTTGCGCTCCTCTTTCAGCGTGGTACAATTGTATCAGGCTCTCTCTTCCCTGCAGCGGGCAGGAGAAAGGGACCGAGGCTCCGCCTCTCCCTACACACGCAAGGAGGGTATCAAAATGGTGAAACGCATTCTTGCAACCGTACTCGCAGTGCTTATGACAGGTCTCTTCCTTGGCGGCAACGCAGTCGCCGAAACGGACAAAGGGGCAGTGAAGTACCCTGAGGGGTACCGGGACTGGACCCATGTCAAATCCATGGTGATCCAGAAGGGCCACCCCCTTTACGAATCCTTCGGCGGGATCCATCACATTTACGCAAACGACAAGGCGCTGAAGGCGATGAAAGCCGGCAAGCCCTTCCCCGATGGATCGGTGCTCATCTTCGACCTGCTCGAGGCGAAGAGCGAGAACAACGCCCTGGTGGAAGGCCCGCGCAAGGTGCTGGGAGTAATGCAAAAAAACGCAAAGAAATTCAAGGAGACCGGCGGATGGGGCTTTGAAGGCTTCAAGGGCGATACGCAGGAGAGAGCGGTGTCCGATCCGAAGGGAGCATGCTTCAACTGCCATGAAGGACAGAAGGGATCGGACTACGTCTTCAGCAAGTATCGGAAATAAGAACGCAAAGGCCTTTCCTCACTTGCTCTTTCCCCCTTTTTTCTTTTCCAGGTGGTGGTAAGGAGAAAAAGTGGTAATCCGGGAGTCCTCCAGCGGGCCGCCCACCGTAAAGTGGTAAAGGCTCTGGTAGGAGTCATCGCGCAGCCCGAGGAGCCGGTGCACCAGGTCGTCGAAAAAGCACCCGATCCCGGTGCCCCGCAGCCCATGGGCTTCCGCCTCCAGGTAAAGGACCTGCCCGATCAGCCCCGTCTCCCAGAACAGCCTGCGGTAGAGCCAGGGACGCCCTTCGAGGACAGGACGGAACCGGGCGACCATCCCTACCGAGAAAGCCCCTTCTCCGGCAATCTCCTGCTGGCAGCTGATACGCGCCGCCTCCTCCCGGAAATCTCCCCGTTGTAAAAGATAAAGGGGCAGGGTATCGGGGGCACCCTGCACTTTCTGCCAGAAAAAATGCGCAGCGCAGGCAGCCCGTATCCCGTCGGTATCCTCCCCGGTGCGCACCAGGAAGTAGAGCCCCGGGTCGAGGCCGGATACCCGGTGCACAAACAGGAGGAGGTGGACGGACACCTCCCCCAGCTCCATGTCAAAGGGTGCGGCGTGATTGCGGGGCATGGTCTTATCCAGCGCGGCATAAAAGCTCTCTTTCGGCATGGCCGTCTTTCCATCATAGGCCTGGGCGCTCCTCCTTTTGCGGATCGTGCGCGCCCCCTCCTGCCCGGGGATCTCTCTCTCGTAAAACACGGGATTCCCATACCGGTATCCCTCTCCGGATGTCTTCGGTTTTTCGGTGCAGGACGCCGCCTCATCGATGACAGGCCACTCCCGGTGCCCGGTGCTGAGGAGGTTCGGCCTCCCCTCAAAAGCAAGGGAAGAGAAGTCCCGGAGAAGCGTATCGGGAATATCCCGGGGCACCTCCTGGCCGGAATCCCCATAGACGAAGAGGATGAGATCGGGGTGCTCCCGTTCAAAGGGCCTCCAATCCGTCTTCTGAAATCCCAGGAGTGTCTCCATATCCTGCTCCGAAAGGGCGTTGAGGTAGACGGCCTTCCACCCGTGGAGGCTCGCGGAGAAGCTGATGCAGGCCGCTGCATGACCCTCATCGTGGTTGCAGTAGCGGAAGGCGCGTTCCCCGTATTTCCATGACTCCCGCCAGAAGATGCTGCTCAGCCCGATAAGGAATCCGTCGGAGCGGAAATGGTCCCGTACCTTCTTCCATAATAAGTCCCCGAAGGACGCCCTCCTTTCGAGGGCGTGGAAGCAGGGGGAATAATGGAACACCCCGCCGCTGCCGCGGAAAGCGGGAAGGGGGGGAAGAATGAGATGGGCCTCCGTGGGATGGAGATTTCCGCTGGAAGGATTCATACGGAGGGCCCAGGTGCTCCCGCGGGAGGACTTCCAGGCGGACAGGCCCAGGGAGAGCTCCAGGAAGGAGGCGATGTTCTCCAGGGCAAAGGGCAGGACCTCATTTTTTGACCGGTCGTACAGGGAGAAGTGGTTCCCGTCGGGGTCCCGATCGAGGAGGGGCAGCCGCCGGGGGACCGTCCCCTCGAAGATCCTGAAGGGGTTCGGCTCGCTTGCCCAATCGAGGTAGCCCGGCGAGCGGGCATACCGGTGCGGATGGTGCTTCGTCTCCTCATGGTAGCGCACTATCGTCCGGAAAGCTTCACCCGTATCCATTCCTTCTCCTCTCCTCCCAGGGCAAACGCATCTAAAAGGCACTTCAAGGGAAAACGACGGGATTGCTTCAGGGTACGACCCTTCTCAATGACAGCACACAAGAACCTCTCTTCCTGTCATTGCGGTCTCTTCTCCCTCTGTCATTGCTCTTTTCCCTTCTGTCATTGCGAGCCCCTGATCCCCGGGGCAGCAGGGATTCTTTCTAAAATGACCCTGCGCGTCATTAGGAGCGGAGCGAAGCAATCTCAAGGGGATATTCACCGACCACACATTTTGATACGATTGCCCTGTCCCTCCTCCGGATACCTATAGTATACGCCCGGGCCGAAGGGAAGGCTACCCGTTCGCCACCAGGCCCTGCAGGGAGACCCGCGCGATATTCGAGGCCTTGGTAATATCCCGCTTTATGTCCTCCACCGTCTTGAATCCGGAGTTGTACAGCAGCCGCGCCCGCTTCGCGCCGATGCCCTTGAGCTGACAGAGCTCGTACAGCTCGCTCCTGATGCCGTACCGGAGCCGGTACGCAAGCTTTTTAATCCTCGGTCCCCCCAGCGTTTTCCCGTAGAAATCCGCTACGGTATCGAGCAACTGCGCCAGCCGCTGCACGTCCTGCAGGATCTCCCTGATCACCGCCGTCATCTCCGTTCCGGCTGACTCGAAGAGCTCGTTGAGCCAGAGATAGAAGCCATAGGCATACACGGCGTTGTTGAAGGCCGGAGGGCTCATTCTGAGCAGCCTTTCGTTCCCCGAGGTCTTGATCTTCAGCTCGTCCACATACCGGGTAAAATCGACGGAAGTATGATAGAGGTTCCCCCCCTTGTTGAAGAGGTATGCCCTCCCCAGAATCCAGGACAGCACCACGTCGGACTTCCCGCTGTAGGCGCTCAATCCCCGCACCACGAAGGAGACCATTTCGGGGGAATAATAGTACCACGCCGCCATCTTCCCGATACCGGTGGCGGCATAGACGCCGTCTTCCTGTTCCACCGCCCCGCATTTCGCAAGGCGGTCGAGGGCATCCCTGACCGCATCCCGCGCCGTATCGGACGCCTGAAAGCAGGCCAGGGTCTTCATGAACCACCCCTCCATTCTCTCCACGGTATCGATGCTGTTGTTGATGTCATTGATGAGGTGAAACATCAGCTCCTTGGGGTTCCGCAGCTGCGACAGCACCGGAGAGGGGGAGGAGAGGGCGGAGGCCCAGTAAGTGAACTCCTCCTGGGGCACAATGATATATGCGTCGCCTTCCGGATCGATGCCGGTCCTCCCGGCCCTCCCCACCATCTGGTTGAGCTGTTTCACATCCACCCGCTCCCTGCCCCGGTAGACGTCCACCACGATGACCCTCCGCGCGGGGAGGTTCATGCCCACGGCGACCGTGGAAGTGGCGAGGAGGTACTGGAGCCCTCCCTCGCGCTTCTTGAAACTCTCCACGATGAGGTTCCGCATATCCATCGTCTTATCAGCATTGTGGAACTTTATCTCATACCCCATGGCCTTCAACCCGCTGAGGATGGTCTTTGCCAGGGCACCTTTGGTATGGACGAAAATGAGGAACTTATCATCAGGAAACTGGTCCAGCAGGTATTTGATGAGGGCGAGAAACTCCACCTGCTTGTCCCGTGCCCCCTTTGCCTTGTACGGGACCAGGCTCAGGTTCAGCACGCTGGGCCTCCACGAGGAACTGATGAGAACGGTCTCCCTCCCGGTGAGAGAGCGGAGCCACCGCGCCACCTCCTCCGCGTTTCCCATGGTGGCGGAGAGGCCCACATAGCGGAGGGTCCTGTTCGTTTCCACTGTCCTGATAAGGGCGCATTCGAGGGCTGAGCCCCGTCCGGCCTCGTCGAGATAATGGAATTCATCGATCACAATGGTATGCAGGGCACCTTTCCATGCGGCGAGCTCCTCGCTGCCGCTCCTGCGGAAGAGGGAATCGAACAGCTCATTGGTCATGATCGCGATGTCGGAGGCGAGGAGCTCCTTTACCAGGGTCTGTTTCCCCATCTCCTGTGTCACATCGCCGGTGGCGATCACGACCTTGCGCACGGAAAAGGGATGCCGGCTCCCGGTCCATTCGCCGATCTGCTGCCGGGCAAGGTCTTTTGCCGGGCAGAGGTACACTGCTTTGCCCCCTTGCGCCAGAGCGTGGGCCACCGCCATCTCCGCGATGACGGTCTTTCCCGCCGAAGTGCTCGCTTCTACAATGACATTCGCTTCCCTGCCGTAATAATCGAAAAAGGCCGACTGGACGGGGTTCAGCTTTTCATACTGCAGGGGATGGAGGAGGAACCGCGACGAGGGCTCCCATCGGTGGGGATCAACGGATATCCTCTCGATTTCCATAAACGCACTCTTCTCCTTACGGCTCTTTTCGGATTGGGATAGGTTAGAACTCATTTCACCCCCCCTCCCGGCCCTCGGCCACCCTCTCCCTCAAGGGGAGAGGAAAAAGGTGAGGGTGAGAGAGAGTTTTGAAATACCTTCCAGGTCCGCATGAGCGGGAGGTAGAGTATAGCACATTTATTTTGAACAACGCATGGGGCGCCAGCAGAGGAGTGCACCCAAAGGGGAGAGCCATACGGTACTTTCGGGGTCAGGAGAGCGGGGACTCCGCGGGAGCAGAGGGCACCTCGATCCTGCATTCCGCCCCTCCCTCAACATTTCTGAGGGAGATCCTGCCTCCCATACCGCTTTCGATGATGGTCCGCGACATGTAGAGTCCGAGCCCCGTGCCTTTTCCCGGCTCTTTCGTAGTGAAGTAGGGCTCGAAAAGCCTCTCCAGGGCATGCCCGGGGATCCCTCCCCCGTTGTCCCTTACCACAACGACCGCTTTCCCGTCACCGGGGGAGACGACAACGGAGATCTCCCCCTCGTCGTTCCCCAGGAGCCCCCTTTGCCTGCCCTCCAGCACCGCGTCCTTCGCATTGCTCAGGACGTTCAGGAGCACCTGTTTGAATTCGTTGGGAAAACCATATACATACAAGGGAGCTGACGTTTCCCCTTCAATCCGGATATGAATGAAAAAGTTTCTGAATTGTGCCCTGCAGATATTGATCACCTCGTGGGCAGCCACCCGTACGTCGAAGGTCTCTTTTCCCCGGGAGGGCCTGAGGAAGTTTCTGAAGGCGTCTATGGTATGCGACATGAATTCGATCTGTTCCATCGCTTCGACGACCGCTTTTTCGATATAGGGGCCGTCCAGCTCTCCGAAACGGTAGGCGCTTTTGATGTCCTGGACGATGAGGCCGAGATTGTTGAGCGGCTGCCGCCACTGGTGGGCAATGGCGCTGATCATCTCCCCCATGGCCGCCATCTTGGACTGCTGGATCAGCATACGCTCCTGCTGCATCCTCTTTTCCCTCTCCTCCCGTACCTGCCTCTCGAGGGCTCTGTTCAGCTCCCGCAACTGCCTCTGTGCTTTGCCACTCGCCCTCAGTAGCGAGACCTCCCTGTCCGAAAGCCGCTGGAGCAGCTCATTGAACGCCGCCGCACCCACTTCGGCCTCTCCCCCGCACCCAAAAGAGGAGAAATATCTCTTTATGAAAGACCGCAGGCCCGTCCCTGTCTTCAGACTGAATCCCCTCTTCAAGCCCCTCCCCTCAGCACCCTTTGCGGCAAGGCGGGACTACCCGGCATTCCCGGAAGCAAACACCTGTACCCTTCTGCACGGAGTACAACCCCTCTTCCGGAACCGGCCGCAAAAAAGGCCGCGATACCGACATCTCTTTCGGCAACCCGGCCGTCTTCTGCTAGGCCCGCGGCTTTCCGCTCCCTTCATCGGGAGGCGGCTTTATCGGGAGATTGTCTTTTGCTCTTTTTTTCAGGCCGTGTCGATACTGTGCCTGTACTGCTTATTCAACACCACCCTGCATACTTTGTTCAATAGTATATCTGGATTATTTTTTTGGTCCTCCCCTACCAAGTGCCCACTCCGGTTTGACAAATGCCCTCTTTTCATTTAACGTACTCCATGGAACGGAACACAAGACACCCTGAAGCGATACTGCTGTATGACTTTCTGCAGAATACGGCCGATGCGGTCATCGGCCTGGACAGAGCGGGCAAAATCTGTTTCTGGAACGCCGCGGCGGAGAGCTTTTTCGGTCTCTCCTTCGACCAGGTGGCAGGCAAAAAATGCCACACCATCGTCGGCGGAGCCGGTATGGACGGGGACTGCCTGTGCTCCCCCGTCTGTCCCATTATCGCCAAACTGCTGCACCACGAGATTGTCGGCAATTATGACCTGTTGCTCCGGGGAGAAAACGACACCCCGGTTGTCGTAAATGTAGGCACCTACCTGACTCCGAAAAGCATCCAGAAGAAGGTGGAGGCGACAGTCTTTCTGACATTCAGGCCGATCGATTCCTATCGTCTCATCAAGCGCCTTGCCGCCGAATCCCGGTACCACGCTCCGCGGTGCAGGAATAACCGGTTCAATCTGACCTCCCGCGAAACGGAAATCCTGGAACTGGCATCAAAAGGCCTCACCACCCGGGCAATTGCCCGGAATCTTTCCATCAGCGAAATCACCGTGCGCAATCATTTCAAGAACATTTACTCCAAACTGGGCGTCCACAGCCGGTTGGAAGCGGTGAACCGCGCAATCAGCCACCACCTTTTTTAGGGGACAAAGCCCTTCGCCTGCAGCTTGCGCAAAAGGAGATGGAAATAGAGCATCCCGGCATAGGGCCACCACCGAAGAGTGATCTCCCGTATGCCCTGGCAAGACGGTCGAGCAGGAGTAT
Organism: Nitrospira sp.; assembly: GCA_002634385.1. Classification (GTDB taxonomy): domain Bacteria; phylum Nitrospirota; class Thermodesulfovibrionia; order Thermodesulfovibrionales; family Dissulfurispiraceae; genus Nitrobium; species Nitrobium versatile. The sequence continues at coordinate 55,244 of NSJL01000009.1, read as the reverse complement.
TCCCACTGATCGATGCCATTGTGCGGTATGCGCCGCTGCACCGCTACCGTATAATCCAGTCTGAAGGGAGGAGTGGCGCTCAGGGCGAATACAAGGGACCTCCCCGGGCGGGGGATGGCGGACTGTCTTCCCGGCAGACACACGACCTAGGGTGTGTTTGCACCCTCTCTTCTGCTGCGACCGGCTGCCCAATATCTGATAATCCCCGGATCTTCGTTCTGCCCCAAAAAATCTCCGATTTTCCGGGGACCCCGTTCTTGCGAAAGAACTTGTTCTTGAAGCAATCCCGTCTTCTTTCACCGGGAAGTGCTGCCTTGTTCCGCAGGTACTCCGGTGCAGTTGTATAGAAGCTTTTTTTGGGGTATGCTATAACTAAAATCAGGCAAGCAGCGCGGGCGAAGCAGCGTATGATTGCTGAGAGAAGGGAACCTTCCCCTTTTCCTTTTTTTCTTCTTGCAGCCGCCTGCACTCAGTACACCGGCACAACAGGGGCTCCAGGGTCCGGCAAAGGCCAGGTGAGCTATGAACAGCATTCTTACCGCTGCACATAGAATCTTCATCGATGCATCCATCGCCGAGTTCAGCAGGGGTCCCATCGTCCTGATCATCGACAACGTACCGGAGTGGTGCAGAAGGCACAATATAGAGGAATACAACCCCTCACAAACCGCCCGGGCCTTCAGGGTGCAGCAAACCGGCAAAGGGGTCATTCTCCTCGCGTCCCTGATAACGCCTGCGATGAGGAGGTCGGTGGAGATTTTCATAGAACAAAGCGGCTACTCCGAAGAGGTAAAAGCCTTAAGGAAGGACCGGGATTTCCTGAAGCATCTCGTCCTCCACGAAATAGCTCACCTCAACTATGGCTGGGGGGAGGGGGAGGAATCGTTATGCGATGAATGGGCATTCGCCATGATGGGCATACCGCGCCAGTCCGCCAGGGGATGCCCCGTTTCCCCCTGATGAAGGGGACGGCTTTCAAAGAAGTTTCCCGCACCGTGCGGAGTATCGCCTCCCCGGGTGTACTCTCTTTTCCGTCGTTTGCGATACAGGGAGAGGGGGAGCGGGAAGGACTCTCACCACAGTACGTACTGTCAGCAGGAAGGGATACTGCATTCTTCGCCGCAAGAACGGATTATCGCACACGGAAAAGGGAGGTGTCGTATGGGGAAAGGAAAGCTTGCTCTCTTCTGTCTCTCTGTGCTCCTCGTCCTGACGGACGGCTATGTCTGGATCACCGCCGCGCACGCTCAAAAACCGCAGAGTACGGACCGCCCGCAAAAAGCGGTAAAAGCTTCGGATTGCTATGGGTGCCACGATGCCATTAAGGATTTCCATACCCGCGGAAAGCATGCGAAGGTAAGCTGCTCCCGTTGCCATGAGGCGCTGGATCTGCATCTGAAGGATTCCGCGGTAAAGCCGGCGACAAGAACGGATCATGCAGCCTGCGGCCAGTGCCACAAAGAGCAGTACGAATCCTTCGTCTCCGCCAACCTCGAGTCGAAGGCCAAGGTGGAAAAAGCCACCTTCAAGAGCAGATCCCCCCTTTTCGATACGCTCTCCATGCCCCACGCCTTTACCAAGGAGCACGATGAGCCGAGAAGTCACATTTTCGGACTCATGGACCACTTCATCGTGGACAGGGCGTATGGCGGGCGCTTTCAGCTCAAAGACTGGTCGAAGATCTCCGATGCGAAGAGTGCCGAGACCAACCTCTGGAAGATCCTTATCGACCGGGAACCCACCACTACCGATCAGAAGACTTTCATTCCCCAATCCGCTGTCGCCGCGAATCCCGTATGCCTCCAGTGCAAGAGCCAGGACCATATCCTTGAATGGAAATACCTGGGGGACAAGGACCCCCGGGCCCGCTGGGACAGGACTTCGAAGGTGGTGGAGCTGGCAAGAAACCTCCGCCATCCCGTCAACTGCTACATGTGCCACGATCCCCATTCGTCGCAGCCGAGGGTGGTAAGGGACGCCTTGATCCAGGCCATCGTGGACAGGGGAGAGGGGACCTATCCCTACGACAAGGAAAAGAGCAAGGAGACTACGGTTACGAAGGTCATGTTCCGGGACAATTTCAGGGCGATAGGACTGCTCAACAGACCCGATTCGAATGTCATGTGCGCCCAATGCCATGTGGAGTATAACTGCAACCCCGGGCATATAGAGGGCTTCGACCCCACCACCGATGAAAAAATCACCGTGACCGACAGGAGGACGAACCTCATTCAGTGGGTAAATATCTTCGATTACCCGAAAAGGATGGAAGAGGTGAGATTCAAGGATTTCAAGCATGCCGTCACCGGGGCTTCCCTCAACAAGCTTCAGCATCCGGAAACCGAGACCTTCTGGGGCAGCCGGCACGAGCGGGCGGGGGTGGAGTGCAAGGACTGCCACATGCCGAAGATCACCAAGAGCGGGAAAACGTACACCTGGCACGGACAGCAGAGCGCCCGGTACATGCTGAAAAATACCTGTGAGCGGTGCCATCCCGCCTGGAGCGACCAGGAAGCGGAGTACCAGGTGGACGCCATCCAGAATTATGTGAGAGGAAAGATCACCAAGGCGGAGTTCTGGCTGGGCCAGTTCATCGAGGCCTATGCAAGGGCCAAAGCGGCGGGTGTGTCCCCCGATATCCTCCGCGAGGCGCGCAAGAACCATGATGTTGCCCACATCTATTGGGAATGGTGGACAGCGGAGAACTCCGACGGGTTCCATAATCCCGAAGCGGCACGGGAATCCCTTACCCGGTCCATCGATCTCTCGCAGAAGGGGATCAAAACCCTCAACGAGGCGATCGAGGCGGCAGGGAAGAAACAGTAGAGGAGAAGCTACGGGATTCCTTTCGCAAACCAGGCGCCGAAGAGCATGAGGAAGATGCCGCAGGAGGCGAGCAGGAACCGATACCCCCTGTCCCCGATCAGGCTCTTTCCCCGTGCCACCGCCAGGGAGAGCAGACAGTACCAGGCGAGGTCTGCCAGAATGTGGCCAATAAAGAAAGCGACCACTCCCGGCAGTCCGAAAGAAAGGGCGCCCGCCAGGTATCCCAGGCCTATGGTGGCCCACCAGATGATCCAGTAAGGGTTCGAAAGGCTGCTGAGAAAACCGGAGAGGACAGGATGCATTTTCCGGTGCGGGCCGTCTGCGGCAGTGGAAAGGCGGGCGTTCCGGGCATCCCTGAGCAGCTGGTATCCCATATACATAAGAACCAGGCCCCCCACCGTACCGGCAATGGTTTTCGTGAGGGGAGAGGTCAGATAGGGCGCAATCCCCCCGATGAGGAGGACCACCAGCACCAGTTCCAGGAGAGCGTGCCCCAGGATGATCAGGGGGCCCGCACTGCTCCCCCGTCGTGCCGATTCCGCGATGGTGATGCTGAAGAGCGGTCCCGGGACAAGGGCTCCGGAAAGGGCGACAAGAAACGAAGAGACAGCGATAAAAAGGAGTTTCATCTCTTCTGCATTATACTACACTCCCACTCCCTTCCGTGCGCCCCCGTTGCTCCGCATCGCTCTCTTCCGGCGAACCATAAGGGTACCGTTCAAAAGTACCCGCGGGATACCTCCCTTGCCAAACTCCGGGGCCTTCTTATAAACTGAAGGACGATCGCCCTGTCCCCGCCAGTACCGATGCGCCGGACCGGGGGAGGAGGCAGGGGAGGTCCGGGAATGAACGAAAGGCGCGTCACCAGTTGGAGCGAATTGCAGGACCAGCTCTTCGATGAATCCTGGAACCCGGAACTGGGGCGTTTCCGCTCCCGGTACGCTTTCAGGGGGCTCTCCGACTCCCGGTACTGTCTCGAAACCACCCTGATCAGAATGCGGGGGAAATATGCGGAACTGGAGCGTCATCTCCTCCGCAACTTCAGAAAATATGCCCACCGCGATGTGGTAGAACGGGATTCTCTCTGGCACTGGCTCTCCGTGGCACAGCACCACGGGCTCCCGACACGGCTCCTCGATTGGACCTATTCGCCTTTTATCGCCATGCATTTCGCCACGGCGAATATTGAGAAGTTCGATATCGACGGGGTTATCTGGGCCGTCAATTACGTGAAAACCCACCGGTTGCTTCCGGGCAAGCTCCGGTTGAGGCTGGAACGGGAGGGAGCCAATGTCTTTACCGTGGAGATGCTTTCCGAATCAGTGGGCACCCTGGAAGAACTGGCCGATCTCTCTCCCTCCGGATATACCGTTTTCTTCGAGCCACCCTCCCTTGATGACAGGATCGTGAACCAGTACGCCCTCTTCTCCGTCATGTCAGACCCCCATGCGGTATTCGACGAATGGCTGGCGGCCCATGCCGGGTTGTGGCGCAAGATCGTTATTCCCGCAGCACTGAAATGGGAGATCAGGGACAAGCTCGACCAGGCGAATGTGACCGAACGGGTGCTTTTTCCCGGGCTCGACGGGTTGAGCCGGTGGCTCAAGCGCCAATACAGCCCGAAAAAGTGAACTCCCCGATAGCAGCTCTGCTGTGGAGAAAGGAAAGGCAAAGAATAGTATCGCATACCCGGGGGGAACAGACCCCCTTGCCGGACAAAGGAGAATGATGGACGACGGAAAGAGGCATCTTGCAGACCTGGTGAACATGGAAAGCCCTCAGGCGGTATACGATGAAGTCAGGCATATCGTCTCTCTGATCCACCCCGGTTTCCCCCTCCCTTTGCTGGATACCGTTTTCAGGGACACAGTGCGGCTCTTCCGGGGCCGGTACCCCGGCTACCGCGCGTGCACCACCGAGTACCATAACCTGAAGCACACGACGGATGTCCTTATCGCCCTTGCCCGCATCATGCACGGCGCCTCCCTTAAAAAGGCGCCCCTTTCCGAAGAGGGAGTTTTTCTGGGTCTTCTGAGCGCCCTCCTGCACGACTCCGGGTATATCCAGGCCGCTGATGACCGGAAAGGGACAGGGGCAAAATACACCCTTATCCATGTGGAAAGGAGCGTCGCCTTCGCCGAGGCATACTGCGCCCGGAAGCGCTACCCCGCAGGGTATGCCGAAAAATGCACCAGCATGATCCGTTGCACCAACCTGAACACCCCGGTCGGCGAGATCCCCTTTCTTTCGGAAGAAGTGGAATTGGTCGGCAGGATGCTCGGCGCCGCGGACCTCGTCGGGCAGATGGCGGACCGTGTCTACCTCGAAAAGCTGCTTTTTCTATTTTATGAGTTCAAGGAGGGACTGCTGAAAGGGTACTCGAGCGAGCGGGATCTGCTCCAGAAAACCCTTACGTTCTATGAGCACACAAAGAGCAGACTTGACAGCGACCTGGGCGGAATTCACCGGTACCTGCGCCATCATTTCAGGGAGCGATGGGGTATGGACAAGGACCTCTATGCCCGGGCAATCGAATCGAACATCAAACACCTGCGTTTCATCCTGGACGACAGCGGGAAGGACCACCGCTCGCATCTCCAGCGCGGGGGAATCGTGAAGAGGCTGGGAAGGAAGCCCCCCTCATCCGGATGATCTCCCTTTTTGCATGTCCTTCAGAACGGCGGAAATCCCCTTTGTCCCGCCTTGCTCCCTCCACATTTTTACTGCACGCTCCCGCATCTGTTGCGCTCTCTCATATCCCGTTCTCCTCGTCTCCTCGAGAACGGACCAGTCACCGGAGCTCTCGAACTGAAGGAAAGCACTCCGGATCTCGGGCAAAAGCTCCCTCCTGATGCCTTCGAAAAAGGCGAGGAAAAGGGCGAGAAGTATCCGGCTCTTTTCCCGTATACTCGTGCCGAGGGGGCCCCTTTCGGACATATCCGCCAGAAGGTCCTTGACCGCCCTGAGAGAAAACTCGCACTGGCTGTCGCAGGAGTCGGCAAGCATGCGCAGCCATTCGTCCGCATCGCCGTCCTCAAAGGCCTCTCCCATTTCGTGCAGGACAAAGAGTTCTGCCGCATCCCTTACCATGTCCTCCATGGCAGCGGGGGGCCCTTTCTCCGCCATGCCGTTCCTTTCTTCGATGCCGTACTGGGTAAATACCCTCTCCCGCATTCCGTCCGTCTTCCCCGACCGCCACTCCAGGAACTTATCCCAGAGGAGGATACGCACCGAGTCGAGCCGTATGAAGATGCACCTCCCCTGGAGCATGGCGGGGGCGGCGGAAAGGTCGCGGCAGAGCTCATTGCCGGCGTAGTAAACGGTGTAGTCGCCGCGTTCCCCTCGTGCATCGAGCCGCGCCAGAAAAAAGGACGGCTTCCGGAACACGCCGTACCCGCTCCCGTACACGAGGCCGGTATCCCGCAGCGCCCCGTTGATGCCGTCCGCATCGAAAGGGTCATAGCAGGCCCCGCCGATGACCAGCGCCTGCAGTCCCTCACTTTCCAGCTCTTTCCATTGTTTCTCCCGCTCCGCTATCCAGAGGGATATCTTTTCCTGCGGGATGCTGTCCCAAGGCATCAGGGAGTGCTCGCTCCGGTAAAGGTCACGGTAGCGCATGAGGAGACCGCACAGGGAGTAGTATCCCCAGAAATGGGCATCCGAGACAGTGCAATTACGCCGGATCTGCCGTACGAGGTCCTCTCTGTCCATGGTAACGAGCGCCAGGGTGTGTAGCAAACCCTAAGGCCGCACGGGAACGAGCACCAGATCCATTGTCCCTTGTGACTGCCCCTTTACCGGGTAGTGCTGCGTGACGAGGGTGCGGTACCCGGCTGCGGAAACGCGGAGATGGATATGGGGGGGACGACCCGAATACGGCGGCGGGAAGTTGCTTTCGAAGCGGTAAACGCCTTTGGCATCGGAGAAGAGCGTGGCGCGGTGTGCATCATCGTACTCTCCTTCCGGCCCTGCAAGCCAGACCTCTATCCTGGCCTGTGCCACCGGAGAGCAGTCGTGCGAGGACCGGACAACACCGCCGAGGATATACCCTTGTCCGACCCGGGAGCGCACGGGGGCATCGGGCTTGTAGAACGGACCGAGCATATCCGGCTCGGTGGGCGCACACTGCGCCGCTCCACCCGGCTGCGGAAGGACTGCAACGAGCAGGACCGGAGCGGCCAACAGGGAGAAAGCAAACGGAAGCGACGAAAAAAATCCTTTCATATTTTAACTGTACCGTATTTCGGCAGAGAGCGCAAATTCTCTTTTCCGGACATCCCGTACAGTAGGCTTACTTTTTTGTGATCCTCACTCTCCAGAGCTCCGGTCCCTGTTCGAGGTATTCCCAGGAAAAAAGCCCCTCCCTTTCGTGCAAAAGTTGATAATACAATGGCTTAGGGTCATGGTCATTCACCAGGACGAAGGACTCGCCCTTTTGCAGTTCATCGAACGTCTTGAAGATCAAAGGATGCCGCTCCCGGGGAGCAATCGTAATGACGTTAAGTTCTTTCATGGCATGCCTCCTGATCAGCATAAGATGCTGATTTTGCGGTTTTCTGAATAGGCATTCCCCGAATACACCTCCTCCGGTATTGGGGCTACGGGGAAAACTCTTTCTTTGCGAGCGAATTCCTCCCTGATCTCAGGGGATCTCCTCATTCCCCTCCCTCGAGGGGAGGGGAGAAAGGGGAGGGTGTCCTGGCCCCCTCTGCTCTTCCAGACACTCGCGGCAGAGAAGAGGATACCTCCTGCCCTCGTATATACTCCGTTTCAGAATCTGTCACTCAGGGAGACAGCCGGAGCCCCTCTACTCCGTCACCCCGGAGAGAGTCAGAATCCTTCAAAGCCGTTACCCCGGAGAAAGCCGGGGTCCAGTTCCTTATTCAAAGGACTGGATCCCGGCTCAGAAGATCCGCCGGGATGACGGCAGAAGAAAAGAGAGGGGAGAGGGACCCCCTCTTTCTCTCTCTCCCGAAAGGAATGCATGTTTGATGGGCATGCATGATGAAGAAGAGGGGAGTCCTTGACAAGAATAAACCAGGGGACAGGGGGTGAGTGCTCCCTCTCTCAGAGAGGGGAGGAGGGGAGTTCTGAGCGGACCTTAGCTCTTGTTCGTCTCCTCTCTTCGTGAAACGGAGTGGCCACCACAGTGCATGTTTGAGCGGAAGCGAGTTTGCGCTGTGGTAACGGAGTGAGCGGTAGAGAGGCAGAACAAGAGGTCGGGGAGCGAAGGACTTCACGACTCCCCTCACACAGAGAGTAGGAGTCAGGGGTGAGTCTCCCCGGAGGATACGAGCATCAGAATCAACTATCCGCGAGGGAATACGGTGATCCTGTCGCATTGCAAGGACATCGAATCCCCCTGCCCCTCCCTCCCCCGAAAGGGATGCGCGTTAGTAGAGAGACGTCCCTCTTTTCCTACAGCTGTCCGCTCACCTCGTGCACCCTGATCACCAGCGCCCCCCTGGCCCAGGGGAACTTCTCCTTCACCTTCTCCACCAGGAGTCCCGCCGTCTGGACCTCCCCGGTACCGATGAACCGGTACCCTTTCCCCGGTCCGAGATTCCCCTGCACCTGCTTCGAGGCGATCAGGAGCTCTATCCGGTTGTCTTTTTTCAGATTCTCCTCGGTAGTCGCATACCCCCCCGCGGGGATGGCAATGGTGGTTCCATCCTCGATACCCACCATCCGTATATATTCTCCCCAGGTCGCCGCCAGGTGGGGGCCGTCAACACCCGCAGTCGCAATGGCCACCCATTCCGTCCTTTCCAGCACCTCCCTGCATTTTTCGTCAATCATCGCCATAAGAAACCTCCCCGATCATATTTTGTCTGTCGGCTCCCCCAAACGGGAGAAAGTGTGCGTACCCTCTCTAGGAGCAATTGTATAGGGAATCAGGGACAAGGGTTATGATGCGCATCATAGGAATATCCCGAGGAATCCCCTGGTCCCGTGAAATCCTTTCTCCGGCCCGGAACAGCCGCCCCACACTATTTTCCTTCGTTCTTTTCCTCCGCGATTTGCTTTATAATAAGGAAAGGCCGGGAAGGGAAAGCGCTATGCCGGCGCTCTCCTCCGCTTTTCGATCCGGCAGAGAGGTTGTGCCCATGGATGCCATTTCCGATGGAACAGCGTTTCCCGTCAGACTCTACAAGAGCATCGGCGGCTCCCCCGCCCCTGAAGAGCTCCTTGCCAAATTCCGCATGTATCTTCCCGACCAGCCCGGGTCACTTGCCGGGTTCGCCTCCACCATTGCGGAAGAGCGGGGGACCCTCGGAAAATTCCGGCGCATCGAATCGTTTTCCGTCGGGCCGCTGCTCTTCGAGGTCTTCGAGAGTCACGGGGGCCATGCCCCTGGACAGGTGTTCTGTTTGAACCGGGAGTATGGACTGCTCTTTACTTCCGACTTCCTTCTTAACGTTCCAAGCCTCTCGCCCGAGGAGCGGGAGCATTTGAGTCTCTGCCGCTATCTGCTGACGAACCCGAACAGCAACTCCCCGGTATACCGGGAGGAGACCGCTGCGTTACGGGGGATTGTCTCCGCCCTTGACGAGGTGCTGAGACCCCTCGGGAGATTCACCCGCGTCTTTCCCGGACACGCTGACTACTGCCGCGGCGCCGGGGGAGAGGGATAACTATCAATACGGCCCCCTTATTGAGGGGAAAGTGCAAAATGGAGGCACGAAAATGAGAAAAGCGCACGGCATAGGACAGGTGGATTTGCATTTTACCGAGGATATGAAAGTAATCAGGGCGGCAATTCAGGGGAAAATTGTTCCCTTCCGCAGCAGCAAGCCGGGCGCCCGCAACAGGAAGGTAAGAGTTTACCTGCTTGAGCCGCCCGATACCCCCGTGGCAGTATTCGATGCGGTACCCTATGATGTCTACTACTCCGAATGGGCAAACAGGGGACGGAGGAAGCACGCCGGAGCGGCGCCGGGGCATATCTGCATTGCCGCCTTTACGGGAAAAAGATTCCTCGGTATCGAGTGGGTCGATACCCCCGCACTTATGCGGCTCGCCATCCTCCTCGCTCCCTATTTTATTGTGCACCCCTCCGATCCGGGCACACACATCTCTGCGGCTTCAGGGACGTGCTGATCCGGTCCCGCCCGGGAGGATACGCTCCCTCTGTCCCCCTGCGCGCAGGGGGCTCCTGCTGCCGCAGGATGTACTATAATAAAAGACAGGGATAACAGGCCAAAATACAACCTCCCTCCGGATCTTTGTGCGGGGCTCCCCTCTTCCTGCCAGAAGAAGAGGGGAGGGGAATTGTAACAGGGAAACCCTCCTCACCTCCTCTTTGCGAAAGGAGAGGGCTTAAGGATATGACATGAAAAACAATCGAAACGAGATCGTCGACATTACAAAGCGTATTGTTGCAGCCAGGGGAGTTCCGGCACTTGTTCTCGATTTGAAAACAATACGCCAAACGGAATTGAACAGTGTCCATGAAACGCTGCTCGGCAAATCCTTCGATGAGCTCGATGTGGTGCTGCAGACTCCCGGAGGCGATATCGATGCGGCGTTTCTCATTGTAAAGATCCTCAGGAAGCAGGCAAGGAAAGTAAACATCCTGGTCCCCCGTTTCGCCAAGAGCGCGGGGACGCTTATCTGTCTCGGTGCCGACGCAATCCTGCTGACCGACCTCTCCGAACTGGGGCCCCTTGATACGCAGATCTATGAGGAAGTGGACGGAGGGATGTCTGGTTATGTATCGGCGCTGAACGGGTTTAAGGCGCTCGAGCAGGTGCAGCTCCACACAATAGAAACATTGGATATCGCGACAAAGCTCATTTTGTCCAGGAGCAGAATGAAAATAACCGAGGCCATCCACCTGGCGACGGAGTTTTCGGGCCAGACAAGCGGAACTCTCTATTCGATGCTGAATCCGAGCAAGATAGGCGAATATGCGCGCGCGCTGGAAATAGGCGAACACTACGGCATTCTCATTCTGACACGATATATGGGGTGGCCCAGGGAGAAAGCCGAAGCAACCGTGAAGCAACTGGTGAAGCAGTACCCGTCCCACGGTTTTGTGATTGACTTAGAGGAGCTCTGTCTGTTAGGCTTACCGGCGAAAGAAGTCGATGCGGCCCTCATGGACTCCGTCAGCGCCCTGAGGAAACAACTTTTGCTGAAAAGCAGCAACAGCCTCATCGAGCTCATTGAGCCCGAGGCGGCAGTGAAACACTCCGGACAGGAAGGACGACGGGTTCGCAAGGGAAGGGCAGCGCGCAAGGAAAAGAGGCATGGACGCAGGGAAAAAGAGGGATAAGAAAAAAACACCACGCAAAGAAGACAAGGAAGAATTGGAGGGAAGCTCTCTTTCAGAAGATCTTTTTCACGGGAGAGCCGTCGATTTCTATAAAAGAGAGATCCTCGAGACAAGAATTACGGTTTCCGGATTATTTGCAAAGCTCCGATCGGAGCCGTATCTGTTCTGAAATCGCTCAAAGAGCGGGGTTCCCCGGCTGCCCGTACAGGGACTGCATCATAATCACAATCCACGTCACGGCGCTCAGGCCATGCACTGCATCATCATACAGCACCGCGCCCGTCGACTCCCGCCGTCTCTTGTAGTATACTCTGTAGCATGAGCAGCCTCGTCATATGGCTTACCGGTCTGCCCGGAAGCGGAAAGAGCACCCTTGCCGACGGACTCAGGAACCGTTTTCCCGATTTCGTCATCCTCAGGATGGACGAGATGAGGAAGATTGTCACGCCCTCACCCACCTATTCCGAAGAGGAAAGGGATATGGTCTACCGCGCCCTCGTCTTTACCGCCAAAACTCTTTCGGACCTCGGCCACCGGGTCATCATCGATGCCACGGCGAACAGGAGGAAGTGGCGGGACCTGGCGCGACAGCTCATTCCCGGCTTCAGGGAGGTGTACCTGAAATGCTCCCCCGCTTCCTGTGAGGAGAGGGAAAAGGCGCGTACGGACACACGGGGGGCTCCCCGGAACATCTATCAGAAAGGCAGGGCAGGCTCCCCCGTTCCCGGGATACAGGCCCCCTATGAGGCCCCCCTCTGCCCGGAACTTGCCCTTGAAACGGATACCCTGACGCCGGAAGAGGCTGTTTCGGCCATCGCCGGACTCATACGGGAAAAAGACCCCCTCTGAGCCGTCTCCTCCGGCCCCCCATCGCTTTCCTTTTCATCACACCCCTCCCTTTGATTATTCTCTATCTCAAAAAACTCTTGACAGAGGGAATAGGAAGTTTTATTATTTCGGAGTTTATTTGTCTTAATTCAAAAAAAGGAGGAAGAGGACAATGGCATTTCTGACATGGAGCGATCAGTACAAAGTCAATGTAGCGAATATCGATGCGCAGCACCGGAAGCTTTTCGATATGGTAAACGAAATGCACGATGCAATGCGTGTGGGGAAAGGCAACGAGGTCATCGGCACCATCCTTGCCAACCTGTTGGGCTATGTAAAGACCCACTTCGCAGAGGAGGAGCGCCTCATGAGCTCCAACGGGTACCCTGATTTCTCCAGGCACAAGCAGGAGCATGACAAGCTGACCCAGAAAGCCCTGGACCTCCATAAGCAGTTTACCGAAGGAAAGCCGGTCCTTTCCTTCGATGTCATGAACTTCCTTAAGAGCTGGCTCTCGGACCATATTCTCGGCACCGATAAAAAATATGGTCCTTTCCTGAACGGGAAGGGAATCAAATAGACTCGTGCTTCCTCTTTGGAATACGCTTCGGCTATTATAGAAATATTTCCGGGGCGCCCCCCAAGGAACAGGTGGGGGAAAGGGAGGAAGCATGGAGAAATTTTTTCTTGAAAGGGAGTCTGCTGCAGTACTGATTATCGATATCCAGGAGAGGCTGGCAGCGGCGATGCAGGAGAAGGAGTCTGTGGTGCGGAACTGTCAGCACCTCATCGAGCTCTCCGCCATGATGGGTATTCCGATCCTCCTCACCGAGCAGTATCCGAAGGGCCTCGGCAGGACCGTTCCCGAAATCCGGGAATCCCTGCCCACCTATGCTCCCCTGGAGAAAATGACCTTCAGTTGCTGCGAAGAGCACTCCTTTCTGCATGAGGTGCAACGCACCGGGAGAAAGATCCTTCTCCTCACCGGAATGGAGACGCACATCTGCGTCCTCCAGACATGCCTCGGTCTTCTGCGGGAAGGGTTTACCGTGCATATCGTACGGGACGCCGTGTGCTCCCGTACAAAAGCGAACGGGAAGACAGGACTGGAATTCATGCGCGATGCAGGGGCCGTCATCACCTGCACCGAAACGGCCCTCTTCCAACTGCTGAAAACCGCGGGAACGGAGGAGTTCAAAGCCATTTCGAAGAGAATCAAATAAACCCCCAGGGTGTGCCTGCAGTCACACCCTAACTTCGCATCCGGGATCTCTTCGCCTGCTTTGCGCCCCTGCTTGCCACTGTTTTTTCCGGTACGCCCACGGCCAGCATCCGGCTCCTCAGATCCTTGATCCTGTCGCGGATCTCCGCGGCTTTTTCGAAATCGAGTCTCTTTGCCGCTTCCTTCATTTCGATCTCGAGCTCCTTCAGGGACTCCTCGTTCACCTCATAGGCGGGAACGTCTTCGGCAACAGCGGGGGCTTCGAAGTAGTCCGCTTCATAGATGGAGCTGAGGATATCCTTGATCTGGCTCTTTACCGTCTCGGGGGTGATCCCCATCTCCCGGTTGTAGTCCGACTGGATTCTCCTCCTCCTCCCGGTTTCGTCGATGGCCCGCTGCATGGAGGAGGTGACAGTGTCGGCATAGAAGATCACCTTTCCGTTCACGTTCCGGGCGGCACGGCCCGCGGTCTGGATAAGGGAGCGTTCGGAACGGAGGAATCCCTCCTTGTCCGCATCGAATATAGCGACCAGGGAGACTTCCGGGAGGTCGAGCCCCTCCCTGAGCAGGTTCACGCCGACGAGGACATCGAATTTCCCGAGCCGCAGGTCCCTCAGGATCTCGATTCTTTCCAGGGTATCGATATCCGAATGGAGATACCGGGCCTTTACCCCAAGCTCCGTGTAGTATTCGGTGAGGTCTTCCGCCATCTTCTTCGTAAGGGTGGTGATGAGCACCCGCTCCCCCCTTCCGGCCCTCTCCCGGATCTCGCCGAGGAGATCATCCACCTGCCCGCCGACAGGGCGCACTGCTATCTCGGGGTCCATCAGGCCGGTGGGACGTATCACCTGCTCCACCACCCTCCTGCGGGATTTGTTCAGCTCGTACTCCGCCGGCGTTGCGGAAACGTAAATGACGCTGTTCATGCGGCGCTCGAACTCTTCGAACCGCAGGGGGCGGTTATCGAGGGCGGAGGGCAACCGGAAGCCGTACTCCACAAGGGTCTGCTTCCGTGAGCGGTCGCCCTCGTACATTCCGCCGATCTGGGGCACCGTGGCGTGGGACTCGTCGATGACGGTAAGGTAATCCCCTTTTGACGGACCGCTGATGAGGTAATCGATAAGCGTGTAGGGAGGCTCGCCGGGGAGCCTCCCGCTCAGATGGCGGGAATAGTTTTCGATACCGTGACAATAGCCGAATTCGCGCAGCATTTCGAGATCGAAGCGTGTCCGCTGCTCGATGCGGTGGGCATAGGCGATTTCCCCCTGGTTCCTGAAAAAACGCGTCCTCTCTTCGAGCTCTTTCTCGATGCCGGCAAAGGCCTTCTCCAGCTTGTCCTTCGGGGTGATCCAGTGGCTGTTGGGGTAGAGGGCCACTTTCTGCAGCCTCCGTATCCTCTCCCCTGTAAGGGGGTCGAATTCATGGAGGGCGTCGATATCGTCCCCGAAGAACTCCACCCGCAGCGCCTTATCCTGGGAAAAGGCGGGATAGATCTCCACCACATCCCCCCTCACCCTGAAGTTGCCCCTCTTGAACTCCACGTCGGAGCGCACGTAGAGGATCTCCACCAGCTTTTTCAGGAACGTGTCCCTCTTCGTCCGCATACCGTCCTCGATGATGAAATGCATCCCCAGGTAATCCTCGGGCGAACCGATACCGTAAATGCAGGAGACCGAGGCGACAACGATCACGTCCTTCCTTTCGAGGATGGACATGGTGGCGGAATGCCTGAGCCGGTCGATGTCGTCGTTCACCATGGAGTCCTTCTCGATGTAGGTGTCGGTGGAGGGAATATATGCCTCGGGCTGGTAATAATCGTAATAACTGACGAAAAATTCCACCGCATTGTCGGGGAAGAGCTCCTTGAACTCGCCGTACAGCTGCGCGGCAAGGGCCTTGTTGTGGGCGATAATCAGTGCGGGCTTGTTCAACGTCGCGATGACATTGGCAACAGTGAAGGTCTTTCCCGAGCCGGTCACGCCGAGGAGCACCTGGTGCTTCATTCCCCTGCGGACTCCCTCTGAAAGTCCCTGTATGGCCTTCGGCTGGTCCCCCCTGGGAGAGAAGCCGGTATTCAGTTTAAATTCATTCATGATTCTGTGATACAATACCTTCTGTTTACCGGAACGCTGGAATATTTTGCGCCCGTTCCATTATTATAAATGAGCAGGTGACATTTTCTCTATTTCACCGGAAAGGCCCTGTGCACGGCGTCTCTTCCGCAGAAGGGAACGACGGCAGGGCAGCGAGTCGCTGAAGAAGAATCGGTGTCCATGAAAATAAAGAGTTGCCGCACTCCCGCAGCCTTCTTCCATGACATTCATGAGGAATGCGGGGTATTCGGCGTATATAACCACCCCGAAGCAGCCAATCTCACCTATCTCGGTCTCTATGCCCTGCAGCACCGCGGGCAGGAGGGGGCGGGCATCTGCTCCTCCGACGGGAAGCACCTGCATATCGAAAAGTCCATGGGACTCGTGGCCGACATCTTCAATGAGAAGAGGCTGAAACGTCTTCCCGGCAGCATCGCCATCGGCCATAACCGGTATTCCACCGCCGGGGGAGGAGGCCTGAAGAACGTACAGCCCCTCCTGGCGAACTACGCTCTCGGGTCCATCGCCATCGCCCATAACGGCAACCTGGTGAATGCCGAGCAGAGAAAGCGGGAGCTCGAAGCAGAAGGTGCCATCTTCCAGTCCACTTCGGACAGCGAGGTCATCCTGCATCTCATCGCACGCGCCCGGAGCGAAAATCCCTACGAACGCATCGCCGAGGCGGTGCGGAACGTGAGCGGCGCCTTCAGCCTGCTGTTCCTGAGGGAGAACGAGCTGATCGCGGTGCGGGACGCCTTCGGGGTGCGGCCCCTCTCCATCGGGAAAGTGGACGACGGGTATGTGGTGGCATCGGAAACCTGCGCCTTCGATCTCATCGGGGCCGAATACGTACGGGACGTGGAGCCCGGAGAGATGGTCATCATCAATGAACAGGGGCTCCATTCCCATAAGGCGCTCCATAGCCCCCGCCGGGCGTTCTGTGTCTTCGAGTTCATCTATTTCGCCCGTCCCGACAGCTATCTTTTCAACCATACTTGCGTGAATACCATGAGAAAGGAGATGGGAAGGCAGCTCGCCCGGGAATCCATGGTGGACGCCGATGTGGTCATCCCCGTTCCCGATTCGGGAGTGCCCGCAGCCATCGGCTTTTCGGAGACGAGCAGAATTCCCTTCGACTTCGGGCTGATACGGAACCACTATATCGGCAGGACCTTCATCGAGCCGAAGCAGAGCATCCGCCACTTCGGCGTAAAGATAAAACTTAACCCCGTGCGGGACCTCCTCCAGGGGAAGAGGGTCGTGGTGGTGGACGACTCCATCGTCAGGGGAACCACGAGCAAGAAGATCGTGAAGATGATCCGGGAAGTCGGGGGGGCGAAGGAAGTCCATATGAGAATATGCTCCCCGCCCACGGTGGGTCCCTGCTTCTACGGCATCGATACCCCTACACGCCAGGAGCTCATCGCCTCCAGCCATATGACCGAGGAGATCCGCAAGTACATTACGGCAAACAGCCTCGCCTACCTCAGCCTCGGCGGGCTGAAGAGCATCATCCCCCACTCCGGGGACTACTGCACCGCCTGCTTCGACAATAAGTATCCTATTACGTTCCCCAAGGACAGCAAGGAACAGTTGGAGCTGGTCTTCCCGTAGTGCCATAGGGCGGGAACGCTTTTCCGGATGATTTTCCTCCGGGGTGCCGCACGCACGCATCCGCACTGTCTGAAGCACATTCCTCTTTTCCCCTTCTGCCGAAATTTGTAAAATACTCCTATGCTCCCGTAAGAATCGTGTCCCTCCTCTCTGCGGCCATACAGGGGGGAATAAAAGCTGCTTATCCGGTGCCTCCTTTCGTTTCATAGCGGAAAAGGCACCAGCATGATCCGTGAGGAGGAAACAATGATTGTCAGGGCATTACAGGGTATTTACCGAATCAATCTCGGGGTAAAAAGGCAGGAGAGGGTGCTCGTATTCAACGATACCCCCTCTCCCGCAGAAGAGGACATCGCCTATGACGACCTCTGCAGAAGGACGAGGCTCAGGGATATCACCCTGCTGACTGCCGAGGTGGGCAAAGCCTTTGCCCGGCGCGTCCTCTACTACGAATTTCCCGCAACCGGGAGTCACGGGGCCGAACCGCCTGCGGGTCTCTGGGAGTGCGCTTTCGGCGAAAAAACCGTGGTCGCCCTGCGCAAGGCAAAGCTCCTTTCTCCCCTCCTGAAGAAGAAGATCCCGGATGCCGGACTGCGGAAGGCGGAGGAGATCATTGCGCACCACAAGAAATATGCGGTGGACGCGGTGATCGCTCTTTCCAACTATTCCACCAGCCATACCCGGTTCCGGGATCTCCTGACACGGGTCTGCGGGTGCCGCTATGCGAGCATGCCCCTGTTCGATGCGTCAATGCTCGAAGGAGCGATGAATACGGAATGGAGGACCCTGGCGAAGAGGACAACCGCCCTGGCCAGGGAGGTGAACAGGGCGGAAAGCGTAGAGATCCATACCTCCAACGGCACCCGTATCACCCTGTCGAAAAGGGGCAGGAAAGCCCTCGCCGATACGGGAATTCTTACAAAAAAAGGGGCTTTCGGGAACCTGCCGGCGGGGGAGGTGTTCTTTGCTCCCCGGGAAGGCACTGCGGAGGGGACCCTGGTTCTGGAATGGGCCCCCACCCGGGAGCTGCGCTCTCCCCTCACCCTGACCGTCCGGAACGGCATAGTGCAGGATATTGCGGGGGACGAGCCCTTCGGCGACCTTCTCAGGGCAAAGCTCGGGGAAAAGAGGGAGAACGGGAATATCGCGGAACTGGGTATCGGCACCAACGACAGGGCCCGCAGGCCCGACAGTATCCTCGAAACGGAAAAGATACTGGGGACAGTCCATATCGCCCTGGGAGACAACAGCTCCTTCGGGGGCATAGTCAAGACCCCCTTTCATCAGGATTTCATCTTCTTCAGGCCTACGGTGGTCCTGACCCTGAAGGACGGATCGAAAAGGGAACTGCTCCGGGAGGGGACCGTCCCTTTTCCGCCGGACCTGAAGTGATATGGACAGCATCGTCAGAAGAGTCCTCATTCTGCTCGGCGCAGGATTGATGGCCTGGGGGTACTACCACCTCTTCGGCCTCACTCTGGAAGAATCCTATGTAAACAGGCGGGTTACCGCCTCGCTTCCGTGGGGGCACGGGGTGATAACGGGCAGGGTAGCCGCTGCAGAGGGCGGCAGGATACTCCTCGAAAAAGAACCGGGCAGCGCCCTTGAGGAAGTAATGCAGAAGGATGTGATCACGGTGGAGGAGCTGCCTGCGGGCGAGTACGAAGTGCGGAGGGCGGTGCGGGCTGTCTCCGCCACCGTGGCCGGGGGCTTCCTTATCTGGGGCGCCCTCTTCCTGCGGAGAACGAGATGGGGCGGGGGGTACTAATCCCCGGGGACAGATTGCACTCCGGGGACTTGATTCTTTTCTCTCCGCAGTATAGAGTAGACAAAATGGAACCTGTTTCAATAAACATTTTCCGCGAGACGTTCACCCTCTTCCGGGATGCCTCCCCTTCCCTCATCGAGGATATCCTTTCCGCCTCACGCCGTTTACCCCTCCCCGGAGACACTCTCATCTATTCCGAAGGGGACTCCTGCTCGGGCATCGCCTTCCTCCTCTCGGGCAGCATACGTGTGTACAAGTCAGGCGACAGCGGCCGTGAGATCACCCTGTATGAGATAGGGCGCGGCGAAACCTGCATTCTCAACGCCTCCTGTATTCTTTCAGAAAAGCCGTATCCTGCCCATGCGTACTCCACGGAAGGCGGCGAGATGCTGCTCCTTCCCTCCGACGCATTCCGCAGGATGATCGCCCGCCATGAGGAGATGAGGGACTTCATCTTCTCCCTTCTCAGCGAACGGTTGGTGGCGGTGATGGCACTGGTGGAGGAGGTCGCCTTCGGGAGGATGGACGAAAGGATCCTCGCCTATCTCACCGAGAAGGCGGAAGAGGGAATTGTGCATACCACCCACCAGAAAATCGCCAACGACCTCGGCACCTCCCGCGAGGTGGTGAGCAGGCTTCTGAGGGACCTCGAGAGAAAGGGCTGCATCCTCCATGCCCGGAGCTCCATCCGCCTCCTGAAGAGGTAGGTCGTGCTCTTTCGCTACTGCATCCCCAGGAAGCCCCGCGCAAGAAAAGCCGCCATCTGCTCGCGGGTCACGACGGTGTCCACCCCGTAGGTACCGGTAACGACGGTAATCGCAACATCCTTCAGCTTCTGGACATACTTGAAGAAGTTGTGGTCAGACGGGACATCGGAAAAATAGGGTTCAAGGGTATACGAAAAGTCCTCCCCATAGAGCGACCTGACGATAAAGGCGGCCATCTGCCCCCGCGTCACCTCGCTATCCACGAGGTACGTACCGGTAACCGTAGTGATCCCGGCGTCCTTCAGTTTCTGCACGTACTTGAAATACCCGTTGGTTTCCGGGACATCGGAAAAATAGGGTTCAAGGGTATACGAAAAGTCCTCTCCATAAAGCGAACGTGTGATAAAGGCGGCCATCTGCCCCCGCGTCACGCTGCTTGACGGGCAGTAGTTTCCGCTCCCGCACCCCACCGTGATGCTGTTATTGTAGATGGCTTCTATGTAGGGCCAATAGACGCTCCCGGTGGAGACATCGCCGAAGGAGGAGGTATCGGAAATCAGGTAATGGGCAGTGACCGAGGTATCCGCGCTCATGGTTACATTGCAGGTCGTGCTGTTGTTCTCGCAGGCGCCGGACCATCCGGTAAAGGTCGTGCCCGAGTCGGCGGTCGCGGTGAGGATGACCGCGGTATCCAAGGTGTACGTCTCCGTGCAGTCCGTCCCGCAGTCGATTCCCGCAGGGGAGCTCGTCACGGTGAGGCTTCCGGTGCCGGACTTGCTCACCGTCAGGAGCGCGGAGGACTGGCTGACAATGACAGTCCCCGTCATTCCCGCCGAGCAATGGGGAATGCAGAAGTAGGAATAGGTACCGGGGGTATTGAAAGTAACGCTGTATGTCTGGCCCTGCGACAGGAGGCCGGAGTTCCATTGTCCGTCGGCAGTGCAGTTCGACCCGCTGGTGGTGGTGTGGGTACCCTGGCTGTTGGTCCACCGCACCGTATCACCGACATTGATGGTGACGGAGGAGGGACTGAAGGAAAGGCTCTGCATCGATATATCCACTGTCGCTCCATGGACGGGAATAGATGCCGCAGCGATACACAGAACCGCAAAAACAATCGATCTCATAAAACGTCTCATTGGAAACCTCCCTTTTCGTTGTTACTCCTGGCGACTTTGGCCCTGCGGCCTCTTCAGCCGCCGGCAACCCAAAAGGCACCCCTTCCTTTCCGGATGTCTTTTCCATGATATCACGTTTTAAAGAACAAGGGAGGAAAAAAAGGGCAGAGATGCCTCTGCCCTTTGTACGCGCTTTTTCTTTTATACCGTATCTTACTGCATTCCCAGGAAAGCCCTCCCCAGAAAGGCGGCCACCTGTGCCCGCGTTACCAGCTCGTCGGGACCATAGGTGTCTGCCACCGTGGTGATAGTGTCGTCCTTCAGCCTTTGAATATACGAGAAAAAGGGATGGTCCACCGGGACATCGGAGAAATGGGGGATAGGGGAGAAAACGAAGGTGTCGCCATGTTTTGCCCTTACCAGAAAGACGGCCACCTCCCCCCGTGTCACGTTGTCGTTGACGCCATAGACATCGTTTACCTTGGTAATACCCTCTTCCTTCAGTTTCTGTACGTACTTGAAAAACCCGTCTTCCGGAGGTACATCGCTGAAAAAAGGCGTGGTCATGTAGTTGAAATCCTCCCCGTGCCGTGCCCGCACAATAAAAGCGGCCATCTGCCCCCGCGTCACCACACTCTCGGGACAGAAATTTCCGCCCCCGCACCCCAAGGTCAGGCTGTTATTGTGCAGGACCTCGATGTAGTTCCCCGCCCAGTAGCCCGGGGGGACATCGCCGAAAGTCGAGGTGTTCGTTGCAAGGGAATGGGCGGTCACAAGCGTCTCGGCGGTCAGCGTGACCATGCAGGCGGTATCGTTGTTCTTGCACGCTCCCGACCACCCGGTAAAGGTCGTCCCCGGGGCCGCAGTGGCGGTAAGGGTGACCGCGGTGTCGACGGGATAGGTCTCCGTGCAGTCGGTTCCGCAGGATATGCCGGCAGGAGAGCTGGTCACGGTTACCTCGCCCACCCCCGCTTTCGTAACGGTGAGGAGGGCGGTGGGGGCGGGAGCCGCAGCGACCACGACTGTTCCGGTCATCCCGATCCCGCAATGGGGGATGCAGAAATACGGGAAAGTCCCCGCTTCGGTAAAAGTGTGGGAAAAGCTCTGGCCCTGCCCCAGCAAGCCCGAATTCCACGTGCCGTCTGCAGTGCAGTTGCTTCCACTGGTGGTGGTATGGGACCCTCCATTGTTGGTCCATTGCACCGTATCACCGACATTGATGGAGATCGTCTGCGGCGTGAAGGAGAAATCCTGCATTGATACTTCCACCGTCGCCGCACGGGAATCAGCTCCCGCCAGCAGAAAGCACACAATTGCCACGATAATCGCTTTTCCGCGATTCATTGTACCCTCCGTAGTACCGGCATCCGGTTTCCCCACCTTCCGCTCCCCGCCGCCGGAAGGCACGGGAGCGCCGCGGAATCACGGTGTGGGCATCATTATTCCCGTCCCGGACCCCTCCTTCTTTACTGCATCTCCAGGAAGGCCCGCGACATGAACGCCGCCATCTGTGAACGGGTGACCAGCCCATCAGGGTCATAGGTGCCGTCCACCGCGGTGATACCATCATCCTTCAGCCTCTGTACGTAGGAGAAGTAGGGGTGGTCTGCCGGAACATCCGAAAAGTAAGGAGTAGTGGAGTAGGTGAAGGTGTCACCATATTTCGTCCTGACGAGGAAGGCCGCCATCTGGGCACGGGTGACATGGTCGGCAACGCCATAGACATCCTCAACTTTTGTGATGCCGTCCTCCTTCAGTTTCTGTATGTATCTGAAGAAGTCATTTGAGGGCTCGACATCACTGAAATAGGGGGTGGTGAAATAGTTGAAGTTCTCCCCGTACCGTGCCCGTACGAGAAAGGCCGCCATCTGCCCCCGCGTCACCACCTCCTCGGGGCAATAATTCCCGCTTCCGCACCCCGTGGTAAGCCCGTTGTTGTGCATGGCCTCGATATAATCATCAGCCCAGTAATTCTCCGGTATATCGTCGAAGGTCCCGCCGCCCTCCGTGATAAAATGCGCCGTGGCATCTTTATCCGAAGTCAGGTGCACAACACAGACGGGATTGGTGTTCTTGCAGGCACCCGACCACCCGGTAAACCGGGTTCCCGGGATGGGGGAGACGGTGAGGGTAATCCGGGTCCCGGTGGGATAGGATTCCGAACAGTCCGCCCCGCAGAGGATGCCCGCCGGTGCGCTTGATACCTCGGCACTGCCGGTGCCCGCCCTCTCGACGGAAAGAAGAGAATTAGTGGGAGAGGTGACCGTTACAGTGCCTGTCATTCCGCTGACGCACCCGGAGGGGCTGAAATAGGGAAAGGTCCCCGGCTCATCAAACGTTACCGTAAAGCTCTGGCCCATTTCGAGCACGCCCGAATTCCACCTGCCGTCTGCAGTACAATTCGCTCCGCTGATTGCTGCATGGGAGCCCCCGATATTCATCCAGCGCACCGTATCTCCTACATTGACGGTGAGAGTGGAAGGAGAGAAGGAGAAATCCTGTACCATCACCTCCACGGTTGCAGCATGAGAAGCAGTGGTGAGCAAGCAGAAAAAGAGAAAAATACCCATTACCGATAGCACGGTCCGTTTCATGTTTCGCCTCCTTGACTGGTTGAGTGGTGAAAGAGATAAAGTTAATAAAGTCCCCGCCTCGGGAAGGGGAAGTGGTAGGGCGCTGCGCAACGGGGAGATACCGGGTTCTTACTCAAATTATACCTGTCCGCGGGAAGCTCCGGTTCCGGAATTTAGCGGCTTTTCGTGCCTTTTCTCAGGCAAATCTTGCTCCCGGAAGAAGGAGAGGCAGGTTCCTCTCTCCTCCCGTTTTGTAAATTTCCGGATCTCCGTGTCACAATATCAGGTATGGCATCGTTGCATTGTGATCACTGCCTGCTGGGCTTTCCCGAGAAAGATGCGGTGTACGACGACAGGGACGGACAGACCCATGTCTTCTGCTGTCATGGATGCAGGGGGATTTATACCCTCATCCATGCGGAGGGCCTGGACGACTTTTACGAGAAGCGGAAATGGAGCGACGCAGGGGTGCCGGCGGTCCTGAAAAAGGGAGTCGATCTCCGCCCCTTTGCCGAGCAGGTGCGGGACGTCGGAGGAGAAAAGGAGCTGGATATTCTCATCGACGGCATCCGCTGCGCCTCCTGCGTCTGGCTCAATGAGAAGATACTGGGGAGGACGGACGGAGTCGCGTATGCGCGGGTGAACTATGCAATCCACCGGGCGCGTATACGCTGGAACCCGGATCGTATCGGTCTCGACAGGATTCTCTCCCGGATCGTTTCCATCGGCTATCAGCCGCGTCCCTACTCCGAATCCGAGCACTTCAGGGCCCGCAAGGCGGAGACCCGTGACCTCCTGGTGCGGTTCGGCACCGCAGGGTTTCTCTCGTCCCAGCTCATGATCTATTCCGTTGCCCTGTACGCCGGGTATTTCCAGGGGATAGAGCCCTCGATAAAGTTTCTCCTCGAGATGATCGCCCTGCTCCTGACACTCCCCGTCCTCTTTTATTCGGGAATGCCCTTTCTCAGGAACACCTTGATCGGCCTGCGGCGTCTTCATTTCACCATGGATTCCCTGATCACCCTGGGCGCCGGGTCCGCTTTCGTGTACAGCGTCTATCAAATGGCTGTCGGAGGGGCGGTCTACTTCGATACGGCGGCGATGATCATCACTCTTATCCTCCTCGGGAGGTATATCGAGGCGACCGCAAAGGGAAGGGCCTCAGAAGCCATTGAAAGGCTGTCTGAGTTGAGCCCGAAGGAGGCGCGGAGGCTGCTGAAGGGCATTCCGGAGAGCGGACTATCCGGGGAGGGTACGGTCGTACCGGAGAGCGAAAGGGTCCCCCTCTCCTCCGTATCCGTCGGAGACCTGCTGCAGGTGCTCCCCGGAGAGAAAGTCCCTTTGGACGGAGTGGTCGTCAGCGGCGGCTCGGAAGTGGATGAGTCCCTTATCACCGGGGAATCGAAACCGGTGGCCAAGACCCCGGGCCGTGAGGTGGTGGGGGGAAGCGTGAACCTCTTCGGCACCCTCTCCTTCGAGGTGACGCGGACCGGAAAGGACACCGTGCTGGCGGGCATCATCCGGGCGGTGGAGGACGCACAGGCGCGGAAACCCCGGATCCAGCAGCTTGCCGACAGGATCGTGGGCCTCTTCGTCCCCGCCATCCTCCTTATCGCCCTTGCCACCGTGGCAGGGTATCTCGCAGAGGGAGCACCCTCCCACTCCGCCCTCATGGCCGGGATTTCGGTCCTGGTCATCGCCTGTCCCTGCAGCCTGGGACTTGCAACCCCCCTCGCCGTCCTCCTCTTTACCTCCCTCGCCTCGGCAAAGGGGATACTGGTCAGGGGAGGGGAGGTCATCGAGAATACGAGCGGCCTTACCCATGTGCTCTTCGATAAGACGGGGACCATTACGGTGGGAGAGCCCACCCTGAAAGAGATCCTCGTCCTCGATCCCGGGCAGGACAGGGAGCGCATCCTCTCCCTCGCGGCATCCCTCGAAAGCCTCTCCGGGCACAGTATCGGGCGCGCCATCACCAGGGCAGCGGAGGAAACCCTCCTTCCTGTTTCGGACTTCAGGGCTCTCCCAGGGAGGGGGATTGAGGGAATAGTGGAAAACAGGAAGGTGGTGATCGGCAACAGAGCCCTGATGCAGGAGAACGGCGTTCCTGTCCCGGACATCGAAGAGGTCGCCCGCCGCCATGAGGGGAAAGGAGATACGGTGATCCTCATGGGATGGGAGGGGAAGGCAAGGGCCCTTTTCATCGTCTCGGACGTCGTCAGGGAAGAGGCTGCAGAGGTAATTGCCGGCCTCAAAAAGAAGAACACGGCGGTCTTCCTGGCAAGCGGAGACAACAGGATCACCACCGATGCCGTCGCCTCTTCGGCCGGCATTGAGGAAGCCGTATCCGAGGCTTCGCCGGAAAAGAAACGGGAGGTCATCGCGGGGATCCGGGAGAAGGGCGGCAAGGTCATGATGGTGGGGGACGGTATCAATGACGCCCCTGCCCTCACGGAGGCGCTGGTGGGAGTTGCCATGGGCAGGGGAACGGATATCGCCATGGAAAGCGCCGACGCGGTTCTGGTGCGAAATGACCTGCGGCTCATCCCGTACTTCCTGCACCTGTCCGCACGCACTTATTCCATCATCAAGCAGAATATCTTCTGGGCCTTTTTTTACAATGTGGTGGCTATTCCCCTCGCGGTGTCGGGAACGCTGCACCCCATTGTCGCGGCAGGGGCCATGGCCGCCAGCTCCCTGGCCGTGGTACTCAACTCGCTGCGGATCAAACGGATCGGTAATGGGTAAGAAAGCGGCAGGGAAGACACAACTGAAGAGAGGCAGAGTATGTGGACATTATATTTCCTGATCTTTCTTTCCCTTATCCTCGGCATCGGGGCATGGCTCTTCTTCATGTGGGCCGCAAAGAGCGGCCAGTATGACGATCCGGAAGGGCCGAAATACCGCATGCTGGACGACGAGGACGAGAAGAAAAAATGAGTTTATTTGGTCTTATTGAACTTCTTTCGCAGTAGTTGACGGGGTGAATCATTTTAAAAGCTGAAGCGTGCTGTGTTCTGCTATCACACTGAAGTGTTCATCATAGGTCCATAGGGATACGCCGCTTTCTATTGCGGCCTGAGCGATCAACAGATCAACTGTGCCTAAAGTATATCCTTTTCGTGCAATTCCATTTCCCAACCTGCCGGCACGGATATGGGTCATTTCATTTACCGGAAGGACCTGCATGGCACTAAAGGTATCATCGAGGATCTGCAGCTCTTTTTGACCCTTTGCTCCATTAAGAAGCTCGAGGGCAATAATGCCGGTGTAAACGGCTCTTCCCGATTTCAGCAAAACAGCGGTACGTTCAATCACTGCAGGGTCCTTCCCTCTGAAGAAGGTGATCCAGACAGAAGTATCGATAAGAACTTTAGCGTCCATGCCGCGCCGCATCCCATGTATCGGAAAATTCCATCTTGCCGGCGGAGGAGAGGATTCTTTCGATCCTCCTTTGCCGTATCAGCTCTCTGAGCCCTTCAATAACCGCCTCTGTCTTTGTCCTGCTTTTGGATACCTGCATTGCTTCTTTCAGCAGGTCCTCGGGGATGTTTAATGTCGTTTTCACGATACCTCCCTATCGCTTATTATTATATGTATAGTATATCAGAAAAGAGCAGTATGATTTTTTGCGGCAGAGCAGCTTCTGCAGGCCGCTAAACCATTGAAAGAGAAAAGACCGCCACATCAGCCAGAGGAGGCAAGCAGCTCATACCGCATTTGCCCGTACTGTACGGCGGTTATGATGAAGAGCCAACTACAAATGAGAGAGGCGATGAGGACATTTTCATTTTGCTCCGACACCTGTACAACCGTTGTACTCCGGTCAGGCAATGCTTAGGGGAGATCAGTGATGGTAATCAAAGAATGGTGCCGAAGGCGGGACTCGAACCCGCACAGGTTGCCCCACACGCCCCTCAAACGTGCGTGTCTACCAATTCCACCACTTCGGCAATCTTTTACTATAGCAGTTCACCGGCGCCCTTTTCAAGAGTCACGTGCCCGCCACACCCCTGCCTTCAGAGATGCTGCCGCGGCAGCGAGCGGGCCAGGGCGACCACGGTAACGCTTCTCGCCCCGGCTTTTGCCAGCGCCCTGGAGCATTCCCGCGCCGTCGTCCCCGTGGTGATCACGTCGTCCAGCAGCAACAGATCCCTGCCCTCCACCTGGCCGGCCGACGTGCCGGGTACGTCGAAGGCGTTCAGAACATTCTTCAACCTTTCCTCCCTGCCCCGCCCGGTCTGATGCGGAGTTTCGCGCGTCTTCCTGAGAGCATCGGGAAGAAGGGGAACAGCACGCTCTTTCGAGAGCCAGCGCCCCAGAAGGGCCGTCTGGTTGAATTCCCGCTCCCGGAGCCTCTTCTTGTGGAGGGGAACAGGGACAATGGCATGCGCAGGGGGGAGGGGAAGGGTTGCGAGGAGGAGCCCCAGGGGGCGCGCCAGCCTTTTCAAGCCCCTGAATTTCAGGAGATGGATGGCCTCCTTCAGCGTCCCGTCATAGATGCCGTAGAAAAGGGTCTTGGAAAAAGGAGGAGGCGTCTTCATACAGGAGGCGCAGCGGGTGGTATGGAACGATGAGGTGGGCACTCCGCACAGGAGGCAGGCAGGGGCCGTATAGCGCTCTATTCCCTCCCAGCAGGCGGAACAGAAGGGATGATGAGAAAGGGAGGAAGCGGAGGGTCCGTCGCAGGAAGGGCAGCGGGAAGGAAAAAGGAGATTGAGGAATGTGCCGATGAGGTTCATCGCTCAATGGCCCATGGCTGACAGCTCATGGCAAAAGAGAAAAAACCGCATCTTTCCTCCATCAGCTATGAGCCACAGGCTATCGGTTAGAATTGCTCTTTCAGCACGACGATTTCGTCCCTTTTCTGTCCGGTGGAGATGATCTGCACTTCCGTACCCATCAACTCTTCGATTCTCCGGATGTATCTCTTCGCGTTCGCGGGAAGGGCGTCGAAATCCCTTATGCCGAGGGTGCTCTCCTTCCACCCGTCCATCTCCTCGTACACCGGCTCGCAGCGGTGCAGCACATCGATCTCTTTGGGGAAGTCGTCGTAGGTTCTGCCCTCGAAGGTATACCCGGTGCAGATCTTCAGCGTGTCCAGCCCATCGAGGATATCAAGTTTCGTCAGGGCGATTCCGGTCAGCCCGTTGACGCGCCGGGCGTGCCGGAGCACCAGCATATCGAGCCAGCCGCATCTCCTCGGCCTCCCGGTGGTGGCGCCGAACTCTCCCCCCTTCTGCCTGATGGCCTCACCCAGCTCGTCTTTCAGCTCGGTGGGAAACGGCCCCGCTCCGACACGGGTGGTATATGCCTTGGTGATTCCCAGCACCTTGTCGATCCGGGTGGGCCCGACTCCCAGGCCGGTACAGGCCCCCCCCGCAATGGTATTGGAGGAGGTGACAAAGGGATACGTCCCGTGGTCGATATCGAGCAGCGTACCCTGCGCCCCTTCGAAGAGGACATTCCTCCCCTCATCCATCTCCCTGTTAATGATCACGTCGGTATCTGCGATGTATCGCGAAAGCCGTTCTGCATACTTCATATACTGGGAATAGATGTCTTCGGCCTTCAACGGCGCCGCCTTGTACAGGTTCTCCAGCAGGAAATTGACGGTGTCCAGGTTCGCCGCAAGTTTCTCCCTGAAGAGGTCCGGGGCCAGGAGGTCCATCATTCTGATCCCGTGGCGGGCAACCTTATCGGTATAAGACGGCCCGATCCCCCTGCCCGTCGTCCCGATCTTGTTATTCCCCTTCCTGCTTTCGTTTTCCCTCTCGATAGCGGTATGGTAGGGCATGATCACATGAGCGCTTTTCGAAATCAGGAAATTGTCGTCGATGTCGATCCCCTGTTCCTTCAGTCCGTCCATCTCTTCGATGAGGGCCGAGGGATCGATCACCACGCCGTTCCCGATGATGCACTTCTTGCCCTTGTGCAGGATGCCCGAGGGGATGAGGTGGAGCACGTACTTCTCGTTCTTTATCACCACGGTATGGCCGGCATTGTTGCCGCCCTGATACCGCGCCACCACCGCGGCCTTTTCCGTCAGGACGTCGACGACCTTGCCCTTCCCCTCGTCACCCCACTGAGTACCCACTATCACTACTGTAGACATATATGATTACCTCGCAAAAGTATTAAGTTGAGACTGCCGGAGAGGGGCGACCCCTTCCTGCCCCCCTCCGCACAGGGCGTACCGCTTACAGATTGATGACCTTCACCTCGAGAATATTGGGGAGCTTCCGTATCTCGTCCAGCACGGTATCGGAAACGGGAGAGTCGATATTGACGACGGAGATCGCCATCCCTCCTTCCCGCTCCCTGCCGAAATGCATCCGGGCGATATTGATGCCGTTCCGTCCCAGGGTGCTGCCGATATTTCCGATAACTCCCGGTTTATCGTTGTTGTACATGAAGAGCATGTACCCCTCGGGAGCGATTTCCACACTGAAATCGTTGATCTTGACCACCCGGGGGTCCTTCCTGCTGAAGAGCGTCCCGGCCACCTGCAGCTCCTGCTTCGGAGACTTTATCGTTATGGCGATCATGCTGTGGTAGTCCCCGGCGTCGCTGCTCCTCGTCTCCTTGACCTCGATCCCCCGCTCCCGGGCGATGAAGGGCGCGTTCACGAAATTGACCGTCTCCTCAAGGATCGGGGAGAGAATCCCCTTCAGGGCGGCGATGGTCAGGGGGGAGATGTTCAGGCACGACACCTCGCCTTTGTATTCAAGGGAAACCCCGGTGATCTCGCCCCCCAGGATCTGGGACGCAAAGGCACCCATCTGGTCGGCAAGGGTGATGTACGGCTGCAGCGCGGAGACCTGATCCGCCGGTATGGAGGGGAAGTTCACCGCGTTTCTGATAGTGCCGTGGACAAGGTAGTCCGCGATCTGTTCCGCCACCGCAATGGCCACATTCTCCTGCGCCTCCTGCGTCGAAGCGCCCAGGTGGGGAGTGCAGACCACTTTCGGGTGCCCCACCAGGGGATTGTTCTCCGGGGGCTCCTTTTCAAAGACATCCAGGGCAGCGCCCGCCACCTTTCCGCTTTCGAGGGCGTCGAAGAGGTCCTTCTCGTTAATAATGCCGCCCCGGGCGCAGTTGATGATGTAGACGCCGTCTTTCATGGTGCTGATCGTCTCGGCCCTGACAAGATTCCTCGTCTCATTGGTCAGGGGAGTATGGAGGGTGATGAAATCGGCACGCCGGATAAGCTCCGGGATCTCCACCTTCTCGATACCCATCTGCCGCGCCCTCTCCTCGTTCAGGAAGGGGTCGTAGGCGATCACCTGCATTTCCAGGCCCTGCGCCCTCCTGGCCACTTCGCCCCCGATATTCCCGAGGCCGATGATCCCGAGGACCTTGTTGTAGAGCTCGGCACCCATGAATTTCTTCTTCTCCCACTTGCCCTCGGCCATGGACGCGTTTGCCTGGGGGATCTTCCGGGCGACGGCAAACATCATCGCGATGGTATGCTCCGCGGTGGTGATGGTGTTCCCCCCGGGAGTGTTCATAACCACGATCCCCCTCTTGGAAGCGGCACCCTTGTCCACATTATCTAGACCCGAGCCCGCGCGGCCGATGACCTTGAGATTCGAGGCAGCCTCGATGATTTCAGCCGTGGCCTTCGTGGCGCTCCTTACAATGAGCGCATGGTAGTCACCGATAACGGCCTTCAACTCGTCGGGCTTGAGACCGGTCTTGACATCGACCTCCAGTCCCGCCTTTTTCAGTATCTCCACACCGTTTTCCGAGATAGAATCGCTTACAAGAACCTTCATGAATGCCTCCGCAAATATTTATATATTCTCGCTGCGCCGGGCAGAAAAAAGGGCCCCCCGCGCACGGCAGCTACTGCATCAATACTTCCTGGGCCGCTGCAACTCCTTTGCCCAGGGTAACGGAATGCCCCAGTTCCTTCAGCACCATCTCCAGCGCGGCAATACCGGTAATAACGTCGAAGGTATCGGCATAGCCGAGATGTGCCAGCCGGAAAATCTTTCCCTTTGCCCTGTCCTGTCCCCCCGCGCCGGTAATCCCGTATTTTTCCCGCAGTTTCTTATAGATCAACTGGCCGTCGATCCCTTCGGGGGCCTCGATGGCGGTGACGGAATTGCTCGGGGACTCCTTGGAATAAATACCGAGCCCCAGCGCCTTCACCGCTTCACGGGTGGCATGGGCAAGCTTCGCATGCCGGCCGAAGACATTCTCCAGGCCCTCTTTCTGCAATATCTTGATGGCCTCGTTCAGGCCGATGATCAGCGTCACCGCAGAGGTGAAATTCGTCTGGTTTTTGGCGAGGTTCTCGCGTTCCTTCTTGAAATTGAAGTAGAAACGCGGCATCTTCGATGTCTCGTTCCTCTTCCACGCCTTTTCGCTCACGCTGACGAAGGCGAGACCCGGGGGGAGCATCAGCCCCTTCTGGGAGCCCCCGATCATGATGTCGACGCCCCATTCGTCCGTCTTCAGATCCTGGGCGACGAGGGCGCTGATGGCGTCCACGATGAACAGGGTATTTTCAAAGTTCCTGACGACCTTGCCCAGCCCCTCGATATCGTGGTAGACGCCGGTGGATGTCTCGGTCGCCTGCACGAAAACCGCTTTGATATCGGGATCCTTCTTCAGTGCCGCCTCCACCGCCTCCGGTTTGACGGCATAGCCCCACTCCACGGTGACCTCTTCCACTTTCAATCCGTACGCCTGGCATATTTTGGTCCATCTTTCGCCGAACTTGCCGCCGTTCACCACAAGGGCTTTGTCCCCGGGATTAAAAAAGTTATTGACGGCACCTACCATGCCCCCCGTACCGGTGGAGCAGAGGATAAGGACATCGCCCTTTGCCTGGAAAAGCCACTGGAGCCCTTTCTTCGCGGAATCCAGAATGGGAAGAAAATCAGGCGCCCGGTGGTGAATCATCGGCATTGCCATGGAAAGGAGCACTTCCGGCGGCACAGGCGTGGGCCCCGGCGCTAAAAGGTAGCGTTTCAACATACGACCTCCCGTTTCAAATAGTTTCTGTTCATTCTCATGTACGATATCGGACAGCCAGGGTGTGCAGGAAAACGATCCTCTCCTATAACCGGCTACACACCTGGGGAAAATGCTGAAATCGTAAAATTACACAAGTATGTATGATAATATAAACTTATTGACTTTGAAAAGTCTTTTTACAGGGTACGCTGCGGGGCGGGCGCACGGTCTCCGCAAAACCCGTTTATGATATGATAAAAAGCAATCTCCGCACTGCAGCGGGAAAGGCCGGCGAAAGGAAAAACACCCATGGACAAGCGGCAGCTTCTGGCATCCCTCCCCTCGGTCGATGAGATCCTGAAGTCCCCGAAAGGGCTTGAATGGCAGCAGTCCTTTCCCCGGCGCTGCGTTCTCCGGGCCATCCGCGAGACTCTCGAGCAGCGGCGGCAGGCGATCCGCAGGGGGGACGGGAAAGGGCTCTCCATCGCTGAATTATGGCCGGATATTCAGGCGCGGGCGGAGGAACTCTCCTCCTTCAGCCTGCAGCCGCTGATCAATGCCACCGGCATCGTCATCCATACCAACCTCGGACGCTCAGTGCTTCCCGAGGAGGTCCTCGATCAGGTAAAACGGATCGCGTGCGGGTATTCCAACCTGGAATACGATCTCGGAAAGGGCAGAAGGGGCAAGAGGTACGCCCATGTGCAGGAGGTGCTGAACGAAATCACCGGAGCAGAGGCCAGCCTCATTGTCAACAACAACGCCGCCGCGGTGCTCGTCTGCCTGTCCGCCCTTGCCGCGGGACAGGAGGTAATCGTGTCCCGGGGAGAGCTCGTGGAGATCGGGGGGTCCTTCAGGATACCCGATGTGATGGCTGCCAGCGGCACGCTCCTCAGGGAAGTGGGGACGACGAACAAGACCCACCTCCGTGATTACGAGGGGGCCATCACCGCGGAGACCGCCCTGCTGTTGAAGGTGCACCAGTCGAACTACCGCATCATCGGCTTCACCGGAGAGGTCGGGATAGAGGAAATGTCGGCCCTCGGCAGAAAACATTCCCTTCCGGTGATGTTCGACCTCGGAAGCGGGTGCCTTATCGATCTCAAACCGTACGGCGTGCAGAGAGAGCCCACCGTGCAGGAGGTCGTCAGGGCGGGGGTGGATCTCGTCACCTTCAGCGGAGACAAGCTCCTGGGAGGCCCCCAGGGAGGGGTCATCACCGGCAAGCGGGAGCTCATCGAAAGGATCGCACGGCATCCCCTCATGAGGGCGCTGCGGGTCGACAAGCTCACCCTGGCCGCCTTCGAGGCCACCCTGATGTACTATCTCGACGAAGAAAAGGCGAAGGAGCAGCTCCCCACGCTGAAGATGCTCCTGCAGCACCCGGAGGAACTGGAAGGGAGAGCGCAAAGGATCGCATCGGCAGTGCGGGGGGCGCTGGGAGTTTCCTCCGAGGCAATCGCCTCTCTGCAGGTGCGGGAGGACTTCTCCCAGTCAGGAGGAGGGGCACTGCCGGAGGTAGAGTTCAAAACCTACGTTGCAGCAGTAAAGCCCCTGCGTCTCTCGGTCAACCGCCTGGAAGAGAGATTGCGGCGCGGCAGGCCGCCCGTCATCGCACGGATACAGGATGACCTTCTCCTCCTCGATGCCCGGACAGTACGGGACCATGAGATCGTGACCCTGGTGGAGGCGGTCAGGGCGGCATTGGCGGCATAGAGGGGTGACACACCCTCTGCCCCCGCCACCCGCACTCCTCATTGAAACCGATGACCATTCGCGAGCAGACAGAAGAGATAGAGAAACAGATACTCCATTCCCGGGCCTGCCTGAGCTCCCGGAGCAGGGGGAGACCGGTGCCGGAGAAGCCGGATGACCTCAGGACCTGCTTCCAGAGGGACAGGGACCGGATCATCCACTCCAAGGCGTTCCGGCGCCTGAAGCATAAGACGCAGGTCTTCCTCGCACCCCGGGGCGACCACTACCGGACCCGGCTCACCCATGTGCTGGAGGTCTCCCAGATAGCGAGGACCATCGCCCGCGCCCTGCGGCTCAATGAGGACCTGGTGGAGGCCATCGCCCTCGGCCACGACCTGGGGCATACGCCCTTCGGCCATGCGGGGGAATCCATCCTCCGCGAGATATCACCCGGGGGGTTCGACCATTACAAGCAGAGCCTCAGGGTGGTGGATTTCCTCGAGCGGGACGGCAAAGGGCTCAATCTCTCCCATGAGGTGAGGGACGGGATCGTGAAGCACTCGAAGGGCAGGGGGCTGATCCTGTCGGATAACGCGAGGGAGAAGCCCTCCACCCTCGAAGGGCTCGTAGTCCGCGTCTCCGACATCATCGCCTATGTGAACCACGACCTCGACGACGCCCTGCGTGCCGGGGTGATCAGGCGTTCCGAAGTGCCGAAGGATATCGTAAGGATCCTCGGAGAGGCATATGCACAGCGCATCGATACCATGGTGCGGGACGTCATCAACACCACCCTCGCGGGAGGGCATGCCAGTGTGGGCATGAGCGGGGAGATATCCTCCACTGTCTACCGGCTCAGGGACTTCCTCTTCGAGCGCGTCTACGAGAGGGAGGAGATCAACGAAGAGTTCCGGAAGGCGAAGGGCATTCTGAAAGCGCTTTACGAGTACTATCTCGAACACGCCGATGGGGAGTTCGACGATATTCCCGGGGAGAAAAAAGGGGGCAGGCACCGCAGAGTCTGCGATTTCATCGCCGGCATGACCGACGGCTTCGCCCTCATGACCTACGAGAGGCTCTTCCTCCCGCAGCAGTGGACCGTGCTGTGAAGGCTGTGGTTCTTTCCCTTTTCAAGGTATAATTAGATGTGTCCATTATCACGGCAAAGAACCTGGTGAAAGAGTACGGCCCTCTCCGGGCGGTGGACGGGATCGATTTCGCCATCGGGAGGGGAGAGTTCTTCGGGTTCCTCGGCCCCAACGGGGCGGGCAAGACAACGGTGATGCGCATGCTCCACTGCTTTATGCCCCCCACCTCGGGCGAGCTGCGCGTCTTTGATCTGGACGTAACCAAACATCCTTCCGAGATAAAGGCCCGCATCGGGGTCATGCCCCAGGAGAACAATCTCGATCCCGATCTTACGGTCTGCGAAAATCTTATTGTCTATGCGCGGTATTTCGATATCCAGAGAAAGGTCGCCGTGCACCGTGCGGCAGAGCTCCTCGGCTTCGTGGACCTCCGCGAAAAGGAGAAAGCGAAGATCGATACCCTCTCCGGGGGGATGAAGCACCGGCTCCTGCTTGCGCGGGCGTTGATCAACACTCCCGAGCTGCTCATCCTGGACGAGCCCACCACCGGCCTCGATCCCCACAGCAGGATTGACGTATGGGAGAAGCTCAACCATCTCAAATCGCAGAAGATCACCCTCATCCTCACTACCCATTACATGGAAGAGGCGGAAAGACTCTGCGACAGGGTCGCCATCATGGATTCGGGGAAGATCGTGACGGTGGATTCACCGGAGAGCCTCATGCGCGTCCACGGGTGCAAAAACCTCGAAGATGTCTATCTCCAGCTTACCGGGAGGAGCCTTGCGGATTAAGAGAGCCTTCAAGGTCGTACAGCGGCATTTCACCGTCTACACCAAGCTGTACAAGTCGAGCTTTGCCCTGAATTTCCTGGAGCCCATCCTCTACCTTGCGGCCTTCGGCCTCGGGCTCGGCAACTATATCCAGGATATAAAGGGCGTGCCGTACATCAATTATATCGCCCCGGGCATCATCGCTTCCTCCTCCATGTTCGCCGCGATCTACGAGTGCACCTACGGAACCTACGTCAGGATGGTCTTTCAGAAGACCTTCGACGCCATCCTCGCCACCCCCATTACCGTTGACGAGCTCATCGCGGGGGAGCTCCTGTGGGGCGCCGTAAAGAGTGTATTGTACGGCATCACCATCATCATCGTGATCTCCCTCTTCGGACTGGTGAGCTCGCCCCTGATTCTCCTTGTCCTTCCCGTTCTTTTTATAAGCGGGCTGATCTTCGCCGAGATCTCCGTCATCGCCGTGGCGACGATCCCAGGCATCGACTCCTTCAACTACTTTTACACTCTCCTGATGACGCCGATGTTCCTCTTCTCGGGGATATTCTTTCCCCTCGATTCCATGCCCCCCATCGTCTCCCAGATCGCTTTCTTCACTCCCCTGTACCACCTGGTGAACATCTGCAGGGCTTTCGCTTCGGGCTCGGTATCCGGGGTCGTTCCCGACCTTATCTGGCTCGTTGCGGTGGCGGGGCTGTTCGCTCCGTATCCCTTCCGGCTCATGAGAAAACGCATTATCAAATAGGAAAGAGTGCCGCGGCTCTCCCCCTCTCCCCCTTGTCCACCCTCCCTGGAGTCAAAAACTTGACATCTCGGAAACGATGGTGTAAAAGTTAAGTATGAAAAGGGTCCTGCCCATACTCCTCCTTGTCCTCTTCCTTTCCTCCTGTGCCCCTGTCCTGCGGAAAGATCTGATGCAGGCGGGCAGCACCGCCGTCCCCTTTGCGCGGATGCAGGAAACTCCTCTGCTTTACAAGGGAAACCTGTACATTCTCGGCGGCAGGATCATCAGGACACGGAATACCGCCGAGGGCTCCCTGATCGAAGCCATCTATGTCCCAGTGGACTCGAATGGCTATCTGAAAGAGTATCAGAGGACATCCCAGATACGGTTTCTCGCCCTCCTCCCCAAAAACAGAGGCTTTCTCGACCCCGAGATTTACCGGAAGGGCCGGGAAGTGACCGTGGCCGGAGAGTTTACCGAGATACGCATGGGAAAGATCGACGAGGTGGACTACCCCTATCCGCTTTTCACCATCGTCGAGCTTCACCTCTGGGAGGAGCAGCAGTACAGGCCCCCTCCCTATTCGCCCTGGTACGCCCCGTATCCCTATTATTATTCGCCGTATTCCTATCCGTATCCCCGCTGGTGGGACGACCCCTTCTGGAGATACCGGCACCCGTATTGGTGGTGGTAGGAGAGATTTCCGTACAGGCTTTCCGGCTGCCGCCGGAAGGAGGACTATTTCACTCCGCGGGCTTTGAACTGGTGGTTGTGTCTCTTGAAGGCAAGGAGTATCTCCTGGAGCATCTCCGCCGTCAGGTAGCCGTTCTCGGTAAAATATTCGCCGATCTTCCTCTGCTGCATCCTCTGGTGCATCAGCACCGTATTCACCTGGAGCCTGCTCAGGAGATTCAGCCGCAGGGAGGTCTCCCCCATGGGCTCGCAGAGTCCCCTATGGGAAATAATCTCCCGGATATCCTGATCGCTCAGATAACGCCAGCGCTTTGCGATATCCCCGAAGCGGGGGCGCTGGCGCCGCTGCCAGATGATTGACCCGATGAAGGCGTTCCACGGAACCCTCCCCGAATAGTAAAGGTACTCCCCGAAAAGGAGCGGCCGTCGCGGGATGCCCCCGGAATAGAAACGCACGGTGCGGTAGATGCCCGCTGCATGCGCTTCCGTGGGACGCGCCTCCGGGCGCGCACTCCTACGGGAAGGGTCTCCCCTGTCCCTCTCCCGGAGATAGGAGACGAGCTCCCGGTATGCCCAGTTCGCTTCGATAAAGAGTTCCGTGTTCCTCTTCCGCTCCTCCTCGTCCTGGATAATTACCCGGTCGGGATGGGTGGCAAGTGCCCTCCGGCGGTAGGCGCTCTTCACCCCTGACAGTTCGAGATACGAGAGGAAGCCCTGGCTGACAACCACATCAGGACCGAAGAGAACGGTACAGGCCCGGTAGAGAGTATCCGCGGGATGGCAACTCATCACGAAAAAAGTATACTATTTCGTCGCGGAGAAATAAAGGGCCGAACAGAAGAAGCGCCGCTATTCCTATTGTCCCTCCCCGGGGAGTATAATAAGAATCCATGAAAAGGTTTGTTCTGGCCATAACCGGTGCGAGCGGCTCCCCCTTCGGGATACGGGTGCTCGAAGAGCTTTCAAAGACGGCGGAGGTGCATCTGGTGATCTCGTCCAACTCCTTTTCCATTATCCGGGACGAGACGGGCCTCGACTGGGCAGAGGACACGGAAAACACCGTCAGGAAGCATTGCGGCAGCGACAGGATCTTTTTTTACGCGGATAGGCACATGGAGGCCCCTATCGCCAGCGGCTCTTTCAGGACTGACGGAATGATGGTGGTACCGTGCTCCATGAAGACCCTTTCCGGGATCGCTGCCGGATATGCCGCCAACCTCATCGAAAGGGCCGCAGATGTAACTATGAAAGAGCGGCGTTCCCTCCTCCTCTCCCCGCGGGAGATGCCCTTCAGCGCGATCCATCTCGAGAACATGCTGAAGCTGGCGCGGATCGGGGTCACCATCGCCCCGCCGGTCCCGGCCTTCTACCACAAACCCGCCGGCCTTGAAGAGATGGTGGACTTCATCGCCGGGAAGATACTGGACACCTTCGGAGTGGAGCATACCCTTTTCAAGAGGTGGGGATCGTAGGACACGGGAGCGAAAGACTTCCGCCACCCGGCACCCCGATGCCGAACCTCCTCTCAAAAGAAATCCCCCTGCCGTAACAGGGGGACCGGTACGCGTGGAATTATAGCTTTACCACATTCACTGCCTTGGGACCCTTGGGACCCTGCTCCACATCGAAGCTGACTTTGTCACCTTCGGCAAGGGATTTGAACCCGTTGCCCTGGATAGCGGAATAGTGGACAAACACATCGACGCCATCCTCACCGGTGATAAAGCCGAAGCCCTTAGCCTCGTTGAACCATTTTACCGTTCCTTTCGCCATATGGTGCACCTCCTTACACATGAACTAAAGTCCCAGAAAAAAAGACCGCAAAGTTGAAAAGTCTTTGCGGTCCTCCTGTTCTCTTGCGATCTGCACAAAAACTTCTGAAACTTCGGCAATACAATGGCATCTTGCAGGCAAAAAAGTCAAGGCCCGCACGGGCCCTCCCGCAACGGAGTGTCCGGGGCTCTTTTTCCCTATCCCTGCCGTCATCCGCACAGCCGGAGGAACTCGGCGAATTCCCCGGGGGGAGCGGCTCACCCACCAGGAATCCCTGGATCTCATCGCACCCATGGAGCGTCAGGAACGCCCTCTGCGCCTCACTTTCCACTCCCTCCGCAACCACCCTCAATTTCAGGCGGCTGCGGCGGGCCTCGGCCAGGGAGAAGGCGAGATGCTCAAGGAAGGGGCCTCCCGCAATAGATGCCGCACAAACATGAAGGGGTCCCCCTTTTCCATCCTCCGTACCTGCTATAATTGAGTAAAAGCCCTGTGAGGGAAGAGCTCCCCTCTGCGCTCTTTGCACCCCTCATCCTTTTTGCCGCGCCTGTTTCCCCTTTCAGACATGCAGAGCGCGTTGGTATCCAGTGTGTTCAGAAGAAGAAATACAAGGCTACGACAGATTCTAAGCACAACCTTCCGGTTGCGGCTAACTTGCTGAATCAGCAATTTGAGGCAACTGCTCCCAACCAGATATGGCTGAGCGATATCAGTGCGCCATGAAGGCACGGCAAGTTGTTATTTGACATGCTTGCTGGTTTTCGATCGGCAACTGCAATGTTGCCCTGCCCGATGGAGGAGATCGGGCAGAAGGGGATCGCAAAGCTCTGCCGGGTTCCGACGGCGGAGTGGCATAAGCAGAGCGATCTTAACTGTACCGGATGCACGCCATCAAGTGCAGGCCGGGCTACCACAGAGTCTATGGTAAGACAACGAATCGTGCGATGGAAGCCTCTGTACTTAGCAGCAACTTCTCAATGGCTGGATGGAGCGGAGAGGTTTGCGGACGGAACTGGTGGGACTTGATGTTTCCTACTGGTAGATACGGACTCAAACCCCGTATCTGGAGACAGATCACTCCTCTTATACTATCTTCCTGTGCCGCCAGGGGTAGAGCACGGCACCTACGGACTCAAGATTGAAAACCGGAACATGGGAACCGCAAGCATTTGCCTGTAACGGAAATACAGGCTATCCGAGGAGACCGGGGAAGGATGTTATGCGGGGCGGAGTCCTCGTAGTAGTCTGAGGATGAGAAAGTCATTTACATGGCGAAGGAGGATAGGTGACCGATAGAGTTTCAAAGCCGGAGGAACAATCCGTGGACTCGGATTATCAGACCGACAAGGTCTGGCTACCCAACGTGCAGAGAAAGCTTTATCAGTGGAGTCTGGCAAATCCCGAAGGTCAGTACCGGGATTTGTGGAATTGGGTAACCAATTTGCACAATCTGCGGTATGCATGGCGAACAGTTGCCGCAAATAAAGGCAAGCGGACGCCGGGCATCGACGGGAAAACGGTCAGGAGTATCCAACAAGGATTGGGAGAAGCAATGTTTCTGGAGAGACTACGGCAGGAACTGCGATGTCGCAGATACACGCCGAGCCCCTCAAGACGCAAACTGATTCCAAAACCTGGGAGACCGGGGGAATTCCGACCTCTGGGCATACCGACCGTAAAGGGTCGCGTAGTACAATGCGCGATTAAGCAGATCATGGAGCCGTTGTTTGAAGCGCGCTTTTGGCATGTCTCATACGGATTCAGACCTGGCAGAGGATGCCATGGTGCCTTGGAGCATATCCGCATGGCAATGCGACCAAGAGCAAAGGCAGAAGACGGAAAGCGTCATGCGCTGCCGTACCAGTGGGTTATCGAAGGCGACATCAAAGGATGCTTCGACAATATCGACCATCATCACCTGATGGACCGAGTGCGAAAGCGTGTCGGAGACAGGAAGGTGAACCACACGATCAAGCAGTTTCTGAAGGCAGGAGTGCTGTCGGATGAGCAGTTTCTTCGCACAGAATCCGGCACGCCTCAAGGGGGCATCATCTCGCCGCTGCTCGCCAATATCGCGCTCAGCGTGATCGAGGAGAGATACGAGCGGTGGGTGAATCATCAGCAGAAGCTCCGTCCCCATCGCACCTGTGATGGGATAAAGGCTGCTATGAATATCCGAATGTCAGACGGGAAAGCCGGTCGTCCGGTATTCCTTCCGATCCGTTATGCCGATGACTTCATTGTTTTGGTATCAGGAACCCTTGAGGACGCCTGCAAGGAAAAGCAGGCACTCGAAGAATTTTTGAAAGACAAGACGGGGTTGAGGCTATCGCCGGAGAAAACCCATATTACCTCGGTAGAGGATGGCTTTAACTTCCTTGGGCATCGCGTACGCATGCGATGGGATGAGCGATACGGGTTTACACCTCGTGTTGAAATCCCAAAAGCAAAAGTTCTCGATATTCGATATCGCATCAAGCATATCACATCGAGGAGCAATGTTCTTCTGTCGCTTCCAGCAATACTCCATATGATCAATCCTATTCTACGCGGATGGGGCAACTTCTACCGCTTCTGTACCGGAGCAAAGCGCATACTGTCCAGCATTGACTGGTATGTACGTGATCGTCTCTGGCGATGGATGCAAAAGAAGCACCCCAAAGCAGGGGCGCATGATTTGGCACACCTTTGTATCCTGAGAGAGACCCAACTGTTTCATATGGGACAGTTGCGTGTTCAAAGGTTCCAGCGCGGATGGATGCAAACACCAGATTTCGCAATAATCACTGGAGAGCCGGATGCATAACGAAAGGTGCATGTCCGGTTCGGAGAGAGGTCAGAGGAAACCGGCGACTAAACCGCACGGCGCCTCTGACCTACTTTTACCGTATATTCCCACCGAGGAGGGGTGGCTCTATCTGGCGGCTCATAAGGATCTCTTCAGTAAAGAGATCGTGGGGTACGCGATGTCCGACCGGATGACGAAGGAGCTGGTGAGCCAATCTCTGTGTCGCGCAGTGTCTGTGAAGCGGCCCGGGAAGGGAGTTCTGCATCATTCGGATCGAGGTAGCCAGTATTGCTCAGAGCATTATCGTTCTCTCTTGGAACAGTTTGGGATGAGGGCATCTATGAGCGATAAGGGAAACTGCTATGACAATTCTCCTATGGAGAGCTTCTGGGGAGTGCTAAAAAGCGAGTTGGTGCATCATCGGCGCTACAAGACCAGAGCTGAGGCAATCAGAGAGATTACGGAATACATAGAGATCTTCTACAATCGGCAACGGAGGCAGCAGTGTTTGGGATTTCTGTCGCCCGCTGCGTTCCTCCGGCAATTTCACATAAAGGGGTTAGCTGCATGAGGAGATTGGTGTCCGGAATTGACATCACAGCTCATGTCCATACCTGTACGGACGCGGTCCCTTGACAGGAAAAGGGGTTTGGTATATCATATGAGTATAAATTGATATGAGTAAAGACTAATATGCCTGATAACGGGAAAATACCGATTTCTATCGAGAACCTCGCAAGAACGTTAAAAGTTCTGGGAGATCCCAACCGCCTGAACATTGTCCTGTCTATCGGGAAGGGAACCTGCTCGGTCACCGAGATAATAAATGCCACCGGACTTTCACAGACCCTCGTCTCCTTTCACCTTAAAACATTGCGCGACACAAGTATCGTGACCCCCAAGAGGAATGGCCCCTTTATTTATTACCGGCTTACCGAACCCGCCCTTCTGGAGAATCTCGTCGCATTGTCCTCTACAATAAATAATCTGGATCCGGTGAACGCACAACCCTATGAAGCGGAAGCATAGAACGCCGCCGGAGGACGAGATAAAGGCCATGAGGAACGAAATCCGGGAAATCAGGGAGGAGATACGGGAGCTGAAGAGAAGGGTGAGTGCCTGAAATGATAAGTGGACATATCTTTGAAGGAGGTGCAGGATGGGCGATCGTACCATTGAAGGTTTTATAACCGGGCTGAATCCGGCCGCAAAAAAAGAGCTGCTCGACGGATTGATTGTGGCGCTGCTGAGCGATCTGGACGAGGCGGAAAAAAAAGAGATGCTTGCGACGGTGCTGACCGGCAGAAAGCAGAGTCAGCAGCTTACGGCAATGGTCGAGTACTGAATCAAGGAATGTACGGATTCAGGGGTGAATCCGATGGAGATGAGTAAAGAGGTCCTGTCCGCGGTGAGCCATTCCTATGAGTTGGCGACCTACTCCACACCGGAGCTGCGGGGGCTGTTCAATGACTGGATAAGCGCCATTGAACAGGAGACCCTCGAGTTCCTCAAAGACAAAAGCACCGTCGATCCCGTGGATGTTGCGGAACATGTCAGGCTCAGGCAGGACAGCGTCATTTTCATTCTCGGGAAACTGGCACGGGAGGGAAAGATACGGATGAAGGCGACAGGGGCTCGCCAGGAAAGTACGAACCGGTGTCTCTAGAAGCGAAGGAGAGAGAGATGATTGACGAGACGAAAAAGAGCTCAAGCTGCTGACCCTCCGATGAGGATGCCGGGGGGCATCAGAACGATCCCGTTGCGGAAGCGTCCCCGCTGCCGGTCGAGGAGTCTGCGAAGGCCGGGATGGAACATTGCATGATATGCAGCACCCCCCTCCACTACCTCGAGCAGGCGGAAGAGTCGGTGTGCTCTTTTTGCGGTGAGACGGAACCCGGGCATATTCGGTGCCCCCGGGGCCATTTCATCTGTGATGCCTGCCATAACAAGGAGGCGGTAAAGATCATCGAGGACTTTTCCCTGGCGACCTCTTCCCGCGATCCCCTGGAAATCGCGGAAGTGATGATGAGCCATCCGGACCTGCCCATGCTCGGCTGCCAGCATGCCTATATTGCAGGGGGCGCTCTGATGGCAGCCATAAAGAACGCAGGGCATCCCGGAATCACCGACGGGGAAATACGGGAGGTATTCAGGCGGACGGAAACGCAGGCGCACGGCGGCTATTGCGGGCTCACCGGCGTTTGCGGGGTGACCCCCGCCATAGGGGCGTGCTTTGCCGTCCTCACCGGCTCGAAATGCGGGAAGGATGAGGAGCAGCGGGTCACCATGGAAGCGGCCAACCGGGTTTCCGACGCCATTACCGGGCTTACCGGTCCGAGCTGCTGCAAAGCCTATGTGCGGACAGCTCTCGAAACCGCAGTGGAGTACCTGCAGGAGAGCCGGGGGCTGACACTGGGAAGAAGCAGCGTCCCCGCCTGCCGGTACCCTTCGAAGCACCCTCACGGGTGCAGAGAGGGAAGGTGTCCCTATTTCGGCGGCAGTGTCTTTGTTGGAGCATTTGCTACCAGTCCCCCAGAAACCGGAAGCCTCTCCCTGAAAACGGCGCCACAGCAGAGCGTCCCGGGGAAGG
Organism: Nitrospira sp.; assembly: GCA_002634385.1. Classification (GTDB taxonomy): domain Bacteria; phylum Nitrospirota; class Thermodesulfovibrionia; order Thermodesulfovibrionales; family Dissulfurispiraceae; genus Nitrobium; species Nitrobium versatile. The sequence continues at coordinate 11,105 of NSJL01000009.1, read as the reverse complement.
GGATCGAGAACCTGGTGCAGAGGGCAAGAGAGCTGGGTGCCGACAAGGCGAAAACAATCAGCACCGACACCGTCGCGGTGGAGGAGTGGGTGCGCTGGAAGTGTCTCTATGGATGTCCTTTCCATGGGAAAGATGCGTACCACCCGCCCTGTGCACCCGATGCCGAGAGCACGAAGAAAGTAATGAAAGAGTACAGCACGGCGATCCTGATGAACAGCTCCAAAGGGAAATCCCTCACCGAGGCAGCGGTACGGCTCGAAGGAGAGGCCTACCAGGCGGGGTACTACAAGGCATTCGCTTTGACGGCCCTCTCTTCAGGTCCCGCCGGGGCCACCTGACCTTCGGGAGAGGAAGAGACTCAGGCTGAGTCTCAGACAACGGACCAGAAGAGGAACAGAATAAGACCTCTCATGGAAGCGTGCGGCATCGATGTATTTAAAACAGCAAGAAGGAACGGATTTATGATAGACTCTAGAAAAGAGACCTACGGCACCTGGAACTATTTCGCCCTGGTTCTTATCGAGTGAGGAGTAAAAAGACATACTGCCCTGTCCCGCGGAAGCAATGCAGGGGATCGCACTGCTACCTTATTATAGGGCTCGTACAGGAAGGGTTGTTAACCCTTGAGCCCAGTTTTGCACAGAGAGTAGGGGAGGAGCACATGAAAGTGAAGTATGTCGGGGAAAGCAAGTCTGTCGAATCCGTTGGGGGCAAAGAGGTTAAGCTCGATAAGGGCACAGTTCTCGAATGCATGGAGCGGGAGTTCTTTGCTTCCGCTATCGTCAGGGCCACATTGGACTCAGGAGACCGGGTAAAGGTAAAAAGGGCGGAACTTCAGAAAGTGTAGCAATGCAGGGAAAGGGGCGACATGCTTCTCCCCGGGAGAGGCGTGTCGCCGTATCCCGGTAGACGTCCCTTTCCGGCATCCTTCAGAAGCGCGGCTTCAAAACCATCAAAGCCAGGGCAAGAAAGGGAATTACTGTTGCCAGGATGCCCAGGGCATACCACCGGCGAAGCACCAAAAAGAATTCAGCCGCCTGCTGTCTCTCCGAGAGCACGATGAGCCGGTGCTGGTACCTGAGCAAAAAGCCCCCCCAGATCACCCCTGAAACGGCAAATAAAACAAGCGAGACAGCAATCCACCCCGTCCGGAATACCCCGCCCCATCGAACAGACAGGATATCCCCGTTGACAAAGACCAGGAAGACGCCCGGCACCGTGAAAAAGGCATCGGCCCAGTTCACTGCCCGTGATGCGAAGCGGAGCACCGGATTGCTCCTGGTGCATCCTGCCATGAACATCCAGACGCCCGTCACGACAATATTGCCCAGGAACAGCACCGCACCCGCGATATGGAGCAGCTTATGCCACTGGTACGATACCAGTAAAGGATAGTGATATGCCCGGAGCAGCACTGCCGCCAACACCGCGCCGATCAACTCCCCTATCACCCACTTCGAACTTACATGCATGTTCCTCTCCTCACCGGGGAAGATGGTGCGGAAAGCAGGCGGCCTCACGCTCAACACATTGATTTTGCATAGGCGAACTCGTGCCGAAAGATCCCTCTTTTCTAAGAGAGGTCCTTCCGCATCCTCTCATATTCCTCCTTGCTGATTTCCCCGCGGGCGTATCGTCTCTTGAGGATCTCCATGGCGGATTCCTCGATCCGGCCGGATGTATTCTTTTCCGGTCGCCTGACCAGCCATACTACCAAAAGGACGATCCCTGCTATAAGAAGGACAAGAAACAGGAGGTTGATAACCATCCATATGCCCATTCCCCCGTACATGTCATGCGTCACACCCGGTCCCATCATCGGCGTCCCCCTTTCCTGCGCACAACGGTCCCTGAAAAGACATTCTTCCCTTTACCTTAATGCTACTGCTTATTCTCACTCTTTACAACCGCCTCTTTTCTTCCGGGGCATGCGGCTGTACTTCGGCGCCCGCTGAGCCGCACCGGTTCCTTTATAAATTTTTTATACGGATTCCCCGGTTTTTTGCACCTATTTTATAAAATTCACTGTTACACTTAGAAAAAGAGAACTTTTATGGACGCTGTTAGCTCTATAACCATTGCAGGCTTTTCCGCCCTTGAACGGCTGCGGCGAGGCTTATGGAGACAATTGAGGAGGGTTTGGCATGGATATCATATATCTCGGCATCATGATTGTACTACTTATCGCAAGCTGGCTCTGCGTGAAACTGGCTGGACGAGTATAGGGTGTCTATACACACCCTAGGAGGAACGCTATGGAAACATTTTACTGGATAGGCGGCATTGTGGCCTTCGGTCTTCTCGTGTACCTCTTTGTAGCCCTTCTGAAACCGGAGGTGTTCTGATGACGGGAAACGGCATAGTGCAGATCGTTTTATATCTTGGCGTGTTGCTGCTCCTCACAAAACCGCTGGGGGTCTATATGGCAAGGGTATACGAGGGTGAACCATTCGGGCTGGGCCGGTTGCTCGGCCCTGTCGAGCTTCTTTTCTACAAACTCTGCGGTATCCGGCCCGACGAGGAAATGGACTGGAAACAGTATACGATGTCGGTGCTTTTCTTCAGCGCAGCCGGGCTGCTTGTGCTCTATCTTTTGCAGCGTCTCCAGGGGATTCTGCCGCTGAACCCGCAAAAGTTCTCAGGAGTTTCATCGGATTCTTCGTTCAATACGGCAGTAAGTTTTGTTACGAACACCAACTGGCAGGGATACGGCGGCGAGTTGACGATGAGCTATCTGACCCAGATGGCGGGACTCGCGGTGCAGAATTTCGTTTCTGCCGCGACAGGAATGGCCGTGCTCGTCGCCCTAATTCGCGGGTTCAAGAGGCAATCCGCGCAGACCATCGGCAATTTCTGGATCGATCTCACGCGTTCCACGCTGTATATCTTACTGCCGCTTTCGCTGATCTGGTCTCTCCTGCTCGTCTCTCAGGGGGTGGTGCAGACCTTCAGCGAGTACAAAAACGCAACACTCACCCAGGCCATCACCTTCGATAAACCGAAGCTCGATGAAAAGGGCAGCCCGATCAAGGATGCGAGCGGCAATCCGGTTACCGAAAAGACCGAAATAAAAGAGCAGGTCATACCCCTCGGCCCCGCAGCGTCTCAGATCGCCATAAAGCAGCTCGGCACGAACGGCGGCGGGTTCTTCAATGTCAATTCGGCCCATCCCCTCGAGAACCCGACACCGCTCGCCAATTTCCTCGAAGTGCTTGCCATCCTGCTCATCCCAGCGGCGCTCTGCATTACGTTCGGGAGAATGGTCGGAGATAAGCGCCAGGGGTGGGCGCTGCTCGCTGCGATGTTCGTGGTTTTCGTCACGTTAACGCTCCTCTGCGTATGGAGTGAACAGCAGGGCAACCCGCGCTTCGCTGCAATGGGCATTGATCAAACCGCGAGCGGTTCGCAGCCCGGCGGCAACATGGAGGGAAAGGAGGTCCGCTTCGGGGTCGTCAATTCCGCGCTCTGGGCCGTAGCGACAACGTCGGCCTCGAACGGGTCGGTCAACTCCATGCACGACTCCTACACTCCCCTGGGCGGCCTCTACCCGATGTTTCTGATGCAGATGGGAGAGGTCATCTTCGGCGGAGTCGGCTCGGGGCTTTACGGACTGCTGGTATTCGCCATAATTACGGTCTTCGTGGCCGGCTTGATGGTCGGCCGCACGCCGGAGTATCTGGGCAAGAAGATCGAGATCTTCGAGATGAAGATGGCTGCACTCGTGATCCTGATTCCCCCCTCCGTGGTGAAGATCGGCACTGCAATCGCGGTCTTGACCAGCGCCGGAGTCGCGGGGATCGCCAATCCGGGACCTCACGGTTTCTCAGAGATCCTCTATGCCTTCTCCTCGGCAGGCAACAACAACGGCAGCGCCTTCGCAGGGCTTTCGGCCAATACGCCCTTTTACAATACGATGCTCGGCCTGGTCATGTTCTTCGCACGGTTCTGGACGATTATTCCCGTGCTGGCAATTGCCGGCTCACTGGCAGCGAAGAAGAAGGTGCCGGCAGGATTAGGGACGCTGCCGACCCATACCCCTCTGTTCGTGACGTTCCTCATCGGGGTTGTAGTGATAGTCGGAGCTTTAGCGTTCATGCCGAGCCTGGCCCTCGGGCCGGTCGCCGAACACTTGATGTCAGGCAAGTAAGGTATTCAGGAGAAACTATGAGGAAAAAATACGAAAAAAGATCTCTCTTGGAACCGGCAATCGTCCGCAGGGCACTGTGGGATTCGGTCAGGAAACTGAATCCCCACTATCAGATAAAAAATCCCGTGATGTTCGTCGTCGAGGTGGGGAGCATCCTTACCTCTCTCCTTTTCTTCCATTCCCTTTTCGGCAAGGGGGAAGCTTCACCAAGCTTCATACTGCAGATTTCGATCTGGCTCTGGATTACCGTGCTCTTCGCCAACTTTGCCGAATCCGTGGCAGAAGGCCGGGGCAAGGCGCAGGCCGACGCCTTGCGCAAAACGCGCCGCGATATTGCGGCCAAACGCCTCTCAAGGCCGGAGCGGGATGCCGACGTCACCCGAGTGTCTTCATCGCAACTCAAGAAGGGGGACATCGTTCTTGTAGAAGCGGGAGATATGATCCCCGGAGACGGCGAGGTTGTCGCCGGTGTCGCCTCGGTCAATGAAAGCGCGGTAACCGGTGAGAGCGCGCCGGTCATACGGGAGAGCGGCGGCGACCGGAGCGCGGTCACCGGCGGCACACTGGTGCTGTCGGACTGGATTGTGGTAAGAATCACTGCCAATCCCGGAGAGGCCTTCCTCGACAGGATGATTACCATGGTCGAGGGCGCAAAGCGCCAAAAAACACCCAACGAAATTGCTCTGAATATTCTCCTTGCAAGCATGACCATCATCTTTCTGCTCGCAACCGTGACCCTGCTCCCCTTCTCCCTCTTCAGCGTCCAGGCCGCAGGGCAAGGGAGTCCCGTGACCATCACGGTGCTTGTAGCGCTCCTTGTTTGCCTGATCCCGACCACCATCGGCGGGCTGCTTTCTGCCATCGGCATCGCGGGCATGGACCGGATGATACAGGCAAACGTGATCGCTATGTCGGGTCGTGCCGTAGAGGCCGCCGGAGATGTCGACGTGCTGCTGCTCGACAAGACCGGGACGATCACACTTGGAGACAGACAGGCCACAGCCTTCATTCCAGCCCAGGGGGTCGACGTCAAGGACCTTGCTGATGCTGCACAGCTCTCCTCCCTGGCGGACGAAACTCCGGAAGGAAAAAGCATTGTCGTTCTGGCAAAGGAAACATATGGTCTTCGCGAGCGGGCCATACACGACCTCGGCGCAACATTCGTTCCCTTCAGCGCTCAAACCAGGATGAGCGGCGTAAATCTTAGCAGCCGGGAAATCCGCAAAGGCGCGGCCGATGCAGTTGAAAAATACATCCAAAAAAAGGGCGGACTACTTCCGCCTGATGTCCGCGCAATTGTTGATGATGTCGCCAAGCGGGGGGCTACACCGCTTGTCGTGGCAGAAGGGCCGAGAGTGCTCGGAGTCATTCAATTAAAAGATATCGTTAAGGGAGGGATTAAAGAGCGCTTCGCTGAAATGAGGCAGATGGGGATCAAGACCATCATGATCACCGGGGACAACCCCCTCACCGCCTCTGCGATTGCGGCTGAGGCAGGTGTAGATGATTTCCTGGCAGAGGCAACGCCCGAGACAAAACTGAAGCTGATACGCGAACATCAGGCGGGCGGCAGGCTTGTTGCCATGACCGGCGATGGCACAAATGACGCGCCGGCCCTTGCGCAAGCGGATGTGGCCGTGGCGATGAATACCGGCACGCAGGCAGCCAAGGAAGCAGGCAACCTGGTTGACCTCGACTCCAATCCCACCAAATTGATAGAGATCGTCTCGATCGGCAAACAATTACTGATGACCCGCGGCACGCTCACGACCTTCAGCATTGCGAATGATGTGGCGAAATATTTCGCCATCCTGCCGGCGGCTTTCATTTCGATATATCCGGCATTTGGCGCGCTTAACATCATGCGCCTGTCCACGCCGCAGAGCGCTGTCCTCTCGGCGGTGATTTTCAACGCGCTGATTATCATCTTCCTGGTCCCTCTGGCGCTTCGCGGCGTGAAATATCGCCCCCAAAGTGCGGAGGTGGTTTTACGCAATAACGCGCTGATTTACGGGCTCGGCGGGCTGATCGTGCCGTTCATCGGCATCAAGCTGATCGATATGATCATAACAGCCCTGCACATAGTTTAAACGGAGGGGACTGTCCCCGGCACAATACGGAGGAAAACATGCTTAAAATGATCCGCAATGCGTTCATGTCCCTGTTGCTGCTGACGATACTCACCGGGTTTATGTACCCCCTGGTGGTGACCGGGCTCGCACGGACGATATTTCCCCAGCAGGCGAACGGCAGCCTTATTATGAAAAACGGAAAACTGGTGGGTTCAGAGCTGCTCGGCCAGCAGTTCGAGGAGCCGAAATATTTCCTGGGAAGGCTTTCGGCAACGGGCCTCTATCCCTATAATGGCGGGGCTTCTTCAGGCTCAAACCGCGGAGCAAACCATCCGGATCTTGTGACGTCCGTGCAGGGGCGCATTGATGCACTGCGCACCTCAGATCAGTCGAATACACGCCCGGTGCCTGTTGACCTTGTAACGGCTTCGGGAAGCGGGCTCGACCCCCATATAAGTCCTGCAGCAGCGGAATATCAGAGCGCCAGGGTGGCGCGGAGCCGTGGTATTGACGAAGCCAAGGTTCGCGCCCTTATCGCAGCGTATACTGACGAACGGCAATTCGGTATTCTCGGGGAGCCGGTGGTCAATGTCCTCAAGCTGAACCTGGCGCTCGATGAGCTCGGGGAGAAATAAGAAATGAATCAGATGCAAAAAATACCCATGCAAAAAAAGACGGGCAGGATGTTCGCTGTTCTTCTGCTCTTGCTGTGTATCAATGCGTCGCTGGAAGCATTTGCCGTATCCTATTCCCCTGTGCCGCTGTATCATCGTGCGGAAAGGCATAACAGGTTTGTAAAGGGCGCCACCGTATATCTGTTTCACAGCGGCACCGATGACATCAAAACAACCGTTCACGTTGGCGCTACCCTGACCGTCTACCGGATAAGTCCCTCATGCGAAGTAATGCCGGTCGGTATAATCAGGGTGGTATCTTTTGCCGGAGAGACCTAACTCAAGGGGGAGGTCTTTGCAGGGGAAATCAAGCCTGATGCTGTTGCGAAAATGGGAAACGTCTCATGCCTTGTAATTTTGGCGGGCATGTGCGACAAGTAGGTTGTTTGCCTTCGGCGTCCTGCAAAGATGCCTACTGTCGCCTGTAGCAAAACGGGATATAATTGGGAATGGTAACGGATACCACTGTTGTAATGACTGATTTGTTTGCGTTATTATGAGCTGAAACTCTGTGCATAGGAGAGACATCCATTATAATTGCCTTGCTATTATGGAGTAATAGATGGAAGAACGGCGCATAAACCCCGATGTGCTCCTCGAACAGGTGCAGCAGGAAGAGGAGCGCAAACGTCAGGGCAAGCTGAAGATATTTTTCGGCGCTGCACCGGGCGTGGGAAAGACCTATGCCATGCTCGAGGCGGCCAGGCAGAAGCGCGCCGAGGGCATAGATGTCGTGGTGGGCATAGCGGAGACCCATGGTCGCTCCGAGACAAAGGCGCTCCTCGAGGGACTTGAAGAGCTTCCCCGGAAGGAAATAGAATACCGCGGCACCATCATCAGGGAATTCGATCTCGATGCGGCTTTGGCCCGAAAACCGGTCATCATTCTGGTAGATGAGCTTGCACATACCAATGCGCCGGGGAGTCGCCATAGGAAACGCTGGCAGGACGTCTTCGAGCTTCTTGAAGCGGGGATAAACGTCTATACCACATTGAATGTGCAGCACCTCGAGAGCCTGAACGATATCGTAGCGCAGATTACCGGTATGGTAGTGCGCGAGACCCTGCCGGATTCTGTCATCAACCGTGCCGACGAGATAGAGCTGATCGACCTCCCGCCCGAGGACCTCCTCACACGCCTCAAGGAAGGAAAGGTCTACGTTGCTGAGCTAGCGGCGCGGGCAAGGGAAAGCTTTTTCCGCAAGGGAAACCTTCTTGCGCTCCGGGAGATCGCCCTGCGCCGGACCGCCGTGTGCGTCGACGAGCAGATGCAGCGCTACCGGCTGGTCAAAGGGGTAAAGGCGGTATGGCCCGCTGCCGAACGGATCATGGTCTGTGTAGGGGCGAACCCCCGTTCCATCCGTCTTATCCGTGCCGCAAAAAGGATGGCCGACAGCCTGCACGCAGACTGGATCGCGGTGAACGTCGAAGCGCCGTCGATGGTAAAGGCCTCGAAAGACGACCTCGACCGGCTTGCCGACCATATGCGCCTCGCTGAAAGCCTCGGGGCCGAAACAGTGACCCTTTCGGGGCACAAGGCAAGCGAGGAGATACTTAATTATGCCCGCATGCGAAACATCACCAAGATCATCATCGGCAAGCCGACCCATCCCCGCTGGAAGGACTTGGTATACGGCTCTCTGCTCGACGAGGTCGTACGCGGAAGCGGTGAGATCGATGTCTACGTTATTTCGGGTGAGACTGCCGAGCCGGTGCCCCGGCTCATTGCCAAACCGGCGCCGGAAAAAACAAAGAGACAGGAATGGCTCCTCAGCATCGGCAGCGTTGCCGCTTGCACCGCGATTGCCGCATTGATTCATCCCCGTTATTTCACCCTCGTGGATGTGGCCATGGTATATCTGTTGGGCATTGTCATCGTGGCGAGCCGTACCGGGAAATGGCCCTCTTTTTTGGCGACCATCCTGAGCGTCGCTTTATTTGATTTCTTCTTTATTCCGCCATTCTATACGTTCTCCGTCCATGACATTCGCTATGCCCTCACGTTCATTGTGATGCTTATTGTCGGCTTTGTCATAAGCAGGCTGACGCTAAGGATACGCGAGCAGGCGAACGCGGCACGGCACCGGGAAAGAAGAACAGCCGCACTCTACAGCCTGAGCCGCGAACTGGTGCAGGAGCGCTGGATCCCTCAGTTGAGCGCCGCAGCGATAAAACACTTAAGCGAACTGTTTTCGAGCAAGATAGTCATCCTAGTCCCCGATGACAAGGGAAGCCTGACGGTTCCGGTCACAGGGCCCGAAACGTTCGCCCTTGATCAGAGGGAGATGAGTGTCGCTCAATGGACCTTCGACCATCGACAGAGGGCAGGTATCGGCACCGATACCCTGCCCGGGGCGAGCGCGCTCTATCTGCCGCTCGTCACCTCCTCGCGGACCGTGGGTGTACTGGGCATACTGCCAGCTCCCGGCACGGGAATGTTCGACCAGGAACAGATTCATGCCCTGGAAAGCTTTGCAAACCAGATAGCACTGGCGATCGAAAGGGCCCTTCTCGCCGGAGAGGCGCAGCGGGCCTTGCTGAAAGCGGAAACCGAAGCCCTGAGGAATACGCTGCTCAGCTCCGTCTCCCATGACATTCGCACCCCGCTCGCCGCGATCACGGGAGCGGCAACAGCCCTGCTTCAGAAAGACATCACGCTCGATAAACAAGGACGGCAGGAGCTCGTTCAGACGATCTCCGATGAGGCGGAGCGCCTGAACAAGGTCATCCGGAACGTCCTCGATATGACGCGGCTCGAGGCAAAGGCTATAACCGTTAAAAAAGAGTGGCAATCGATCGAAGAGATCGTCGGGGTGGCGCTTAATCGTCTTGGCGATAAGCTGAAAGGCCGTCCGCTCGCAATCAATATCTCGGGTGATGTGCCATTGGTTTCTTTCGATTCTCTCCTCATTGAGCAGGTCTTGATGAACCTGCTCGACAATGCCATCAAATACACACCCCATGAGACACCGTTCGATATTTCAGCACAGGTCAAAGGGAACGATGTGGCTGTAGAGCTGGCTGACCGGGGACCGGGGATTCCACCGGGCGAAGAGGAGCGGATATTTGAAAAATTTGTCAGGGGCTCGGCTACCGGCGGCGGCATCGGATTGGGTCTTGCCATCTGCCGGGCGATAATCAACGCCCATGGCGGACGTATCTGGGCCGAAAACCGTCCCGGAGGCGGAGCGGTATTTCGTTTCGCGCTGCCTATCGAGGGCACGCCTCAAATGCCGGAGCCCGAAGGGTGAAGCATACGCCCCCGTTAAGGAGAGGATGAGCGGGGTACCGGTAATGAGATATGACACAGGACAAGGACCTTATCCTCCTCATCGAAGATGAGCCGCAGATGCGGCGCTTTCTACGTGTCGTCTTACAAGGCCATGGATATCGCGTGATCGAGGCGGCGACCGGACAGGAGGGACTTACGCAGACAGCCACGCGCAATCCCGATATCGTGTTGCTTGACCTCGGACTTCCCGACCTGGACGGACTGGAAGTGACGCAGAGATTGCGCGAGTGGAGCGAGGTTCCGATAATCGTTATTTCGGCGCGCGAGCAGGAGCAGGACAAGATAATGGCTCTCGATGCCGGAGCCGACGACTATCTGACAAAGCCCTTCGGGGCAGGAGAGCTGCTTGCGCGGATCCGTGTGGCCTTGCGCCACAGAGCCATGCAACGGTCAGGGAATAAGGAATCAGTCTTTATCATTGATGATTTAAAGGTGGACATGGCGAAGCGACAGGTATTTCTCAGCGAAAAGGAAGTCCACCTTACCCCTATTGAATACAAACTTCTGACTGTTCTGATTAAAAACGCTGGCAAAGTGATCACCCACAGCCAACTCTTAAGAGAGGTTTGGGGTGCCATATACGCACACCAGACTCAGTATCTGAGAGTCTACATGGCTCAACTTCGCCACAAGCTTGAAGCCGATCCGGCACGACCACGTTTTCTTATAAATGAACCGGGTGTAGGGTACCGTCTGAAACTGGATGTCGGGGAAGAAGGAGCAACCGAATAATTATTAAGAAAGTTATGTTCTCATTTTTGCCCTCGTCGCCAAGTGAAGCATAGATTTGCTGTCAGTAGTGTCCGACAGATTTCATAATAGATTCAGTTGGTTGCTGTTGCTGCCAGTATTTTGGTCTGAAGCTGTATCTGAAAGCAGCTGAAGTAACGATGTTTTTTCGAATGGAGTCACGCTCAGAAT
>NSJL01000039.1 GCA_002634385.1 Nitrospira sp. | reverse complement strand
TGGTGGGGGTATGGGTGGGAAGGGACAACCATAAGCCGATCGGCTCCAAGGAGGCCGGAGCAAGGGCCGCCCTGCCCATCTGGATCGAGTTCATGAAACATAGCAACAAGACAGAGTAAGACAGGTAAAGGTAGAAAAAAACAAAAAGACTGCTTTACTCTTTACCTTTACCTCTACCTGTTTTTCTCAGCCTTTACATGATACAATAAGGTTCTTATGGGAAAAGTAATTGTCATCGCCAATCAAAAGGGCGGGGTGGGGAAAACGACCACGACGGTCAACCTCTCAGCCTCCCTCGCCCTCGCAGAAAAGGATATCCTTGTTATCGACACTGACCCGCAGGGCAATCTCACCAGCGGACTCGGGATCGACAGGGACAGCGTACAAAAGAGCCTCTATGACGTGTACACGGGAGGGTCTTCCCTCGAGGAAACCGTCATGGAGACCCTGGTTCCCCATCTTTATATTGTCCCCTCCACCATAGATCTCCTCGGAGTGGAGGTGGAGTTGGTGCAGAGGGAGGAAAGGGAGAGAATCCTCCTCAATGAACTTTCCCGGATCAGGGACAGGTACCGCTATGTCTTCATCGATTGCCCCCCTTCCCTCGGGCTCCTTACCCTGAACGCCCTTGTTGCCGCGGATTCCGTCATAGTGCCGGTTCAGTGCGAGTACTACTCCCTGGAAGGTCTCGGACTCCTCTCACGGACGCTGAAACTGGTACGGGGGTCCTTCAATCCCTCGCTGGATATCGAGGGAATTCTTCTTACCATGTTCGATGCACGGAACACCCTTGCCCGCCAGGTGGTGGAGGAGGTCAAAAAGTTTTTCAAGGAGAAGGTATACACTACCATAATCCCGAGAAACGTCACCCTCGGCGAGGCACCCAGCCACGGGAAGCCCGCCATCCTCTACGATGCCCGCTCGAAGGGAGCCCAGAGCTATCTTTCCCTCGCAAAGGAGATTCTGAATGAAAACAGCGTTAGGCAAGGGGCTTGAGGCCCTGCTCCCCGAAAAGGGGGACGAGGTTATCAAGATCGATATCGATAAGATACAGCCCAATGAATACCAGCCGAGAAAGGTGTTCAGGGATGAGGCTCTCCAGGACCTTTCCGCATCCATAAAGGAGAAGGGCGTGCTCCAGCCGGTCATTGTATCGCGGCTGAAGGACGGCTCCTTCCGTCTCATCGCCGGGGAGCGGAGGTGGCGGGCGGCAACCCTCGCCGGACTGAAGAAGATCCCCGCCCTCATCAAGGATGTCTCCTCCCAGGACGCCATCGAGATCGCCCTCATCGAGAACATCCAGAGGGAAGAGCTCAACCCTATCGAAACGGCGGATGCGCTCCAGAGACTCCTTAAAGAATTCAACCTCACCCAGGAGGCCCTCTCCCAGCGGGTAAGCAAAGACAGGGCGACCATCGCCAACTACCTGCGCATCCTGAAGCTGCCCGACGAGATCAAGGCGCTCATCAACAACAGCAGCCTTACCATGGGGCACGCCAAGGCGTTGCTCTCCCTCGAAAGCCGACAGAAGCAGATAGAGGCGGCAAACCAGATCATCAGCGGCGGGCTGAGCGTAAGGGCAGCAGAGGCGCTCTGCAAGAAACTGGCCGAGGGCCCGCAGCCAAAGGCAAAGAGAAAACGGGAGAAACTGCCCGAGGTGGAGGAGCTCGAGAACAAGCTCATCAGGTCGCTGGGAACGAAAGTGAGAATACAGCACAAGGCGAAGCGGGGAAAGATCGAGATCGAGTATTACTCTCTGGACGAGTTGGACCGCCTCCTGGAGATTCTCCTGCCGGAGTAGGCCGTGTACGTGCAGAGCTCACGATTCCGCCCTGCCGTGATTACCGCTCTTCCTCGCGGAACATCTTTCCATACTGAGCAGGATACAGCTTCTTCAGACAGTCCGGGCAGATGCCGTGGCTGAAGTCGGCCTTGATATACTTTGCCATATACGACTCCACCTGGGTCCAGTATCCCTGATCGTCGCGTATCTTTTTGCATGACGCACAGATCGGAATCAGCTCTCTCAGCCTCGTTACTTCCTCTTCCTGAGCTTTGCGCAACGCCTTCTGGGCCTCGACCCTGTCCGTTACATCGATACAGCTTCCGATATAGCCCATGAAGACACCCTCATCATCATAAAAGGGAGCTCCCCGGTCGAAGATCCAGCGGTAAACCCCGTCATGTCTCCAAAGGCGGTACTCCATCTCGAAAACCTCCCGGTTCTTGAATGAGGCGAGGTATATATCGAGGCATCTCTGAAAATCATCGGGGTGCACCCCTTCCGCCCAGCCGTTTCCCCTCTCTTGTTCAAGGGTGCGCCCAGTGAAGGCAAGCCACCGCTCGTTGAAATAGTCGCACCCGGTCGAGGTATCGGAGCGCCAGATCATGATCGGAGCCTGCTCGACGAGAACCTGGTACTCCTTCCTGCTCAGCCCCGCATCCTCTTTCTCCATAGAGCCCCCTCAGGGAGGTAGTAAGCCCTTCCGATTTCACCATTATACCATGCAGCATTTTAATTTATTTGTAGGGTGTATTTGCACACTGTGTTCGTAGCGAGGCCGGGCGAAGGATCTCCGGATGTCCTGGGGGCAAGAACGGAGTCCCCGGAAAATCGGAGATTTTTTGGGGCAGAACGAAGATCCGGGGATTAGCAGAAGTGCCGTTAAAGAGGATTGAACCGCGGGAAGATCAGAGAGTCCCCGTATACTCTCTTGCTCCGGAGCATGGAGCTGATATGATTAATATCATTGCTTTCCGTTCGAGCCCTAGAATACGATAGGGCACGATGAAAACAAAGCCGCCTCCCTTTCTCCACTCCCTTACCACGAAGTATCTTCTTCTGAGCTCCACGTTCGTCATATTTGTCGTGCTCTATATGTATGTCGGCTCGCTTGTCACCAGTCATATGGCGGGAGAGGGTACGAGCATAAACCTTCTCGGCTCAATGAGGTTCCGCAGTTTTGAGCTGGCGTGGCTGGCGCGCAAGCTCATCGAAACGGGAGACGCGAAGTACAGAAAAGAGCTTATTGATGAGATAGCGGTGTATGATACTCTGATTGCCGGCCTGAAAGAGGGAGACAACAGGCTCGGTGTTCTGCCCGTTCGTATACATCCCGGCGCTTCTCTTTTGTTCCATGATATCAACAGAGAGTGGTCACATACCTTAAGGCCTCTCCTCCTCAAAATACCGGAAAGTGCCCACGATGAACCGAGCAGGCTGCTTGAGGAATATGACTTGTCCGTGCGCAGGTATGTGCAGAAAGTAGACAGGCTTGTGCAGACCATTGCCGAACACTACGACAGGGAGATATTTCACTTCAATACGTTCCGCTATGCCGCTATTGCAGCCTTCATGTCCATTGCCTCCTGTACCATTCTCTTTATGAGAAGGTACGTAATCCGGCCCGTTCATACGCTCAACACCGCATCGGAAAGAATCACCAAAGGGGATTTCGATACCACGGTAGACATCAGGGGCAGGGATGAGATCGGGATGCTCGCAACTACTTTTAATTACATGGCCCGGAGTCTGAAGGAGCTCTTTCTGGTCCGAAAGGAAATGGAAGACGCTCTGAGGAAGTACAGTGAGGAGCTGGAGGAAAGGATCCGGGAAAGGACAAGAGAGCTTGAAGAGGCGATGTATATGGCGAAGGCTGCCAACCAGGCGAAGTCCGAGTTTCTCGCCAACATGTCCCATGAGCTGAGGACCCCCCTCAACTCGATTATCGGCTTCACCGAAATGATGCTGGATACCATGCCGGGAGAGCTCACTGCGGAGCAGAAGCAGTATTTAACCTATGTATGGGAGAGCGGCAACCACCTTTTGCGGCTTATCAGCGACATTCTCGACCTCTCGAAGATCGAGGCGGGCATGCTGGCTCTCGAATACGGCAGTGTCGATCTCCGGGACGTTATCGAGAGCAGTGTATCCCTAGTGAAAGAGCGGGCCATGAGGAATCATGTTCAGGTGAGGACGGACATCCTGAAGGCAGGTACGATAGAGGCGGATGAGATCAAGATAAAGCAAGTAGTACTGAACCTGCTGGCCAATGCCATAAAGTTTACCCCTGCCGGGGGGGAAGTGGGGATAAGGGCCTCTCAGGATGACAAGGAAGCAGTTGTTTCTGTTTGGGACACGGGCATAGGCATATCGGACGAGGATCTGAAGAGGCTCTTTCACCCATTTCAGCAACTTGAGACCACCCTTACGAAGAAATACGAGGGAACGGGCCTGGGGCTCCATCTCAGCAAACGGATTGTTGAACTGCACGGGGGAACCATCCGGGTGGAGAGTGAGCCCCAAAAAGGATCGATATTCCATTTCTCAATTCCGGTGCATTTATAGTCAGAGGCAGCTTCGGATACGGCCTCCTCACTTCTTCCTGTTCTCCCTGCTTTTTATGTATCTCTCTATCCTGTCCAGCCCTTCCGCTATGTTTTCCATCGAGTTCGCATAGGAGAACCGGAGATACCCCTCTCCTCCTCTGCCGAAATCAATACCCGGCGTCACGCCGACATGGGCCTGCTCCAGTATTTCAAATGCGAGCGTGTAGGAGTCGTTCAGGATATGTCCGGCGTTGGCAAACACATAAAAGGCGCCGGTGGGCTCGACGCTGATTCCGAAACCGATCTCCCTGAGCCGGTCAATCATATACCGTCTTCTTTCATTATAGAGAGCTCTCATCCGGGCGACTTCATCGTTCGCTTCCTTGAGAGCGGCAATGCCCGCAATCTGGACCACCGAATTGGGAGAGAGAAAGAAGTTCTGCTGGATCTTCTGGAGGGGGCGGACAAAGCGTCGTGGTGCGATCAGATACCCGAGCCGTAATCCCGTCATGGCAAAAGCTTTTGAGAACCCGTTGAGTACAAAAGCATTATCGGTAAATTCCAGAACCGTATGCTCGGCCCCCTCATACACCAGGCCATGATAGATTTCATCGGAAATGATGCAGGGTCCGAGCTTGCTGATTGCCGCGAGACGCTCTTTCGTCAATACGCTGCCGGTCGGATTGGAGGGGGAATTGATCACGATCGCTTTCGTCTTTGCGGTAATTGCCTCACGGATAGCTTCCGGTCTGTATTGAAAACCGTCCCCCTCATACACAGGCACCGTAACCGCCTTCCCTTCCATAAACCGTATGAAATTGGGATAGCATGCATAGTAGGGGTCGGAGATGATCACCTCGTCTCCCCTCTCCAAAAGCACTGAAAACATGCTGAGCATGGCGGGAGAGGTTCCGGAACTGATGATAACCCGTTCCACGTCAATGAGAACACCGTATTTTTCTTCATAATATTCGCAGACTGCCTCCCGGAGCTCGATCATGCCGAGGCTGTGGGTATAATGCGTATGTCCGTCTCGTACCGCCTTGCAGAGCGCTTCCTGCACACAACCCGGCACGCCGAAATCGGGCTCCCCGATTTCCAGATGGACTATGCCGGTTCCCGCCCGCTCCATCTCCTTGGCTTTCTCAAGGACATCCATGACAATAAACGAGGACATTTCATCGACTCGTTTAGGAATCACGCGATCTCTCTCCTTCATTCTGAAAAAAGGTCTTTTGCGTACAGGTACCGCGCGGGATGGGGTAGTGCGGGACGCCGGAGGCTATGATCCATGCAAGTAGGGCCATGTGAGTATACTACCGATTCCGAAAAGCCATTTCAAGAAGGCGGGCTATCACCCGAGCTCAAAGAAAATCTTCCACCGCCCGGGACCAGACTTCATATCCCTTTTCACTCAGATGGACCCCGTCGCCGAGGAGAAGGGATCTGTCGGGTTTCCCGGAGGGATCGAGAAAGAGGGGGTACAGATCAAGGTATTCCGCCCGGTAGTCGAGGGCGATCTCCCGGAGGGAGCGGTTTATCTCCTGTATCACCCGGTTGTCCACCCACGACAACTCCACCGGAAGGATGCTCTGCACCACGATGACTGCCCTCTCGTACGAGGAGACCAGCTTGTTGATAACTTGTTTGCAGGGCCCCGCGATCTCGTAGTCCTCCATGGCGATGTTGTTGATGCCGGACATGACGAAAACGATATCGGGGTCGTGGATGGCAAGGAGGACCCGGTCCATTCGCTCCAGAAGCCCGTCCACCGTCTCCCCGGCAATACCGAGGTTTATCACGTGGTGTTCCGGAAACCGCTGCTGCCAGTCGAAATACTCCGTCAGCGAATCACCGAGAAATACGATGTTTTTTGTTTCCCTCACCCCAGGGGAGCCCCTTTTCCATCAGTCTCCTTTATTCTCGACTCATTTATTATACGTTCTATTGCGGTTTTGTCCAGGACCTCTTCCTTTATCAGGGCCACCGCCAGGTTTTCGAGGACATGCCGGTTATTTTTGAGAACCTCTTCCGCCTTTTCCTCCGCCTCGACGATCAAGCGTCGTATTTCCTGGTCCATGAGCCACGCCATGTTCTCGCTATACCGCTTCGGTTGGGCGAGCTCCCTCCCCAGGAAGGGATGCTCCTCTCCCCTTCCCAGGCTCACGGGGCCCACCTTGTCGCTCATGCCCCACTGCGCCACCATCTTCTCGGCAAGGGAGGTGGCCTCCTTGAGGTCGCTCTGCGCTCCGGTGCTCGTGTCGCTGAAAACGATTCTCTCCGCCACCATCCCGGCAAGGGCCACGCTCAGCCTGTTCATCAGGTACGATTGCGGATAGTAGTGCCTGTCCTCTTCGGGAAGGAGCTGGGTCACCCCCATGGCCATCCCCCGGGGAATGATGCTCACCTTGTGGATAGGGTCGGTGTTGGGGAGCGCCCAGGCAACGAGGGCATGCCCCGACTCGTGGTACGCCGTGATCCTCTTCTCCATGTCGCTGATGGGCTCGCCCCGGACCGCACCCATCAGGACGACATCCCGCGCCTCTTCGAAATCCTCCCGGTAAATTTTGTCCTTGTTCTTCCGTATGGCGATGAGGGCGGCCTCGTTGGCGAGGTTCTCCAGGTCAGCCCCGGTCATGCCGGGGGTGCCGCGGGCGATGTTATCGAGATCGACGTTATCCGCAATCAGCTTTCCCCGGGTGTGCACTTCGAGGATGGCCTTGCGCTCATGCAGGCCGGGCCGGTCGATGACGATGCGCCGGTCGAATCTTCCCGGCCGGAGCAGTGCGGGATCGAGGACATCGGGCCGGTTGGTCGCCGCCATGACGATGACCTCCTCATGGGGCTCGAAGCCGTCCATCTCGCTGAGCAGCTGGTTGAGGGTCTGCTCCCTCTCGTCATGCCCTCCCCCGAGGCCCGCACCCCGGGTGCGCCCCACTGCATCTATTTCGTCGATGAAAATGATGCTCGGCTGCGTCTCCTTTGCCTTCTTGAACATATCCCTGACGCGCGATGCGCCCACCCCCACGAACATCTCGATGAATTCGGAAGCGCTGATGCTGTAGAAGGGCACTCCCGCCTCCCCTGCGGTGGCGCGGGCGAGGAGCGTCTTTCCGGTGCCCGGGTACCCGGCGAGAAGCACGCCCTTGGGGATCTTTGCGCCGAGTCTCTTGTATTTTTCGGGGTTCTTCAGGAAGTCCACCGTCTCCATCAGGTCCTGCTTTACATGCTCCATTCCCGCAACATCCTTGAAGGTCACCGTGGATTTCCTGACGTCGTACAGCTTGGCCTTGCTCGCACCGAAGCCGAACAGGCCGCCGGGGCCCCCCTGAAGCTGCTGGGTGCGCCGCATCATGAGGACCCAGAAACCGATGATCAGCAGCCAGGGGAAAATCCAGAGGAGCAGCTGCCCCAGCAGAGAGCCCTTCTCCTCCGGTCTTACATTGATCGTCACCCCCTTTTGCTGAAGGGTGGTGAGCAGCCCCTCGCCCTGGAAGGGAGGGAGAAAGGTGTGGAAAGTCCGGACAGAGGCGGGCTTGCTCTCCCCCGGAAGCTGGACGGGGATCTCCCGGTGGAGCTCCCCGTCCACCCTCTGTTCTTTTATGGTCACTGATTTTATGTTGCCCGCATCGAGCTGCTCGATGAAGCGGCTGTAGCTCACCGGATAGGTGGTCTGCCCCTCCGTACCGACATACGTGCTCCATATATAGATGAATACCGCCATGAACAGAAAGGCGACAAGCGCCTTCCAGTGCGGTCCCATACCGACTGTGGGATTTGCATCTCCGGTGCTTTTTCCGGGAGGAATATCAGCCATGGAGCCTTTCCTACGGCTTTTGGTATACACATGCCGCCCTGACAGTACTTACGGCATCCTGAAGAAAAACCCGTTCTACACGAAGTATATCCTTAAAAGGGGGGCCTGTCAAACGCGCGTCCTGCGCGGTGTCTATTGGAACCGCTCTAAAGCATTCCCTTCCGGAATAGGAATCCTTAGGTATGGGGCAAGGGGGTACCCTCTTTCTTTGCGAGTGAATTTCTCCCTGTTCTCAGGGGATCTTCTGATCATGATAATACTCCTGATCCCCTTCACGCATACAAGGGTGACAGGGCGTTACCTGCCCCCACTGATATTCCAGACACTCGCTGCAGAGAAGAGGATACCCCCTGCCCCCCTATGTCTGTCTGTTTCGGAATCCTGCCCTCCGGAGAGAGTCGGAGTCTTTCTCAGGTCGTCACCCCGGCGAAAGCCGGGGTCCAGAGTCTTTGATCCGAAGTCTTTCGGAAAAGGACTGGATCCCGGCTCAGAGGATCCGCCGGGATGACGACAGAAGAAAAGAGAGGGGAGAGGGACCCCCTCTTTCTCTCTCCCCCGAAAGGAATGCATGTTTGATGGGCATGCATGATGAAGAAGAAGAGGGGAGTCCTTGACAAGAATAAACCAGGGGACAGGGGGTGAGTGCTCCCTCTCTCAGAGAGGGGAGGAGGGGAGTTCTGAGCGGACCTTAGCTCTTGTTCGTCTCCTCTATTCGTGAAACGGAGTGGCCACCACAGTGCATGCCAGAACGATGGAGGAAAAGAGGGGTCCCCGAAACAGTCGTAAGACTTTTCGGGGCGGAGAAGGCGAGTTTTATTGTGGTAACGGAGTGAACGGTAGAGAGGCAGAACAAGAGGTCGGGGAGCGAAGGACTTCACGACTCCCCTGACACAGAACAGAGGGGAGAGGTCAGAGGAGAGCCTACCCGGAGGATACGAGCATCAGAATCAACTATCCGCGAGGGAATACACTACCTCTGTCGCATTGCAAGGGAAGGAATCCCCCTACCCCTCCCTCCCCAGAAAGAGAGCGCATTAGTAGTATGAAAGCACCACACCGCATGATCCAGCGCATTGCAATGGTCCTGTAAAGCGGTATAATTGGTGTATAAGGATACTTTTTGTATTATATTCACCCTCAGCGCATTCAAAGGGAGAGAGTCATGACCAGTTTTAAAGATCGGATCATCAATGCCGCCCGTCTGGATGCCCGGTTGTACGAAGAGGTGGAGGGAGACGAAAACGCACTCACCCAAGCGATGTCCGTAGTAATCCTGTCCAGCCTTGCGGCAGGGGTGGGAAGCATCACAAAAGGGGGGATGATCGGTGTCATCGCCGGGACAATCACCGCCATCGCCGGCTGGTTTTTCTGGGCATACCTCACCTATCTCATCGGCACGAAACTGCTGCCACAGTCCCAGACAAAATCGAGCCTCGGAGAGATGCTGCGCACCACCGGCTTCTCCAGCGCACCGGGGATGATCCGTGTGGCCGGCATTATTCCCGGCTTCACCGGGATCGTCTTCTTCATCGCTTCCGTCTGGATGCTCATCGCCATGGTCATCGGCGTGCGGCAAGCCCTCGATTACACCAGTACGCTCCGGGCGGTGGGGGTCTGCATTATCGGATGGATCGTACAGGTGATCATCATGGGAATTCTCTTTCTTCTCCTCGGAAACCCCATGAGAACTGTCTGATGGATTCCCGAACCCGGATGCAGCGGTTTCAGGGAGAGGAATCGGAAGCGTGTGCCTCCTCACCAGGTCCTCCCCATGGATATCCTCATCATAAGCACTAACCGCCATGCCTTCCCCGCCCCGGTGATCCCCCTCGGCGCGTGTATGGTCGCCGATGCCGCGGAGAGAGCGGGTCATACCGTACGCCTCCTGGACCTCATGTTTGTACAAGACCCCCTGTGGGAGGTGGAACGGGAGGTGACGGTGAGGAAGCCGGATGTCATCGGCCTCTCGGTGCGGAATATCGATAATAATGATATACAGCAGCCGGCCTTCTTCATCCGGAAGCTGATTCCCCTCATGGATACCCTTCGCAGGCTTTCCGATGCCCCCCTCGTCCTCGGCGGCGCCGCGGTGGCGGTGATGCCCAAAGAAATGATGCGCCATACTAATGCATCCTATGCAGTGCTGGGGGACGGAGAGACCCTCTTCCCCCGTCTCCTCGGGAGCATCGGCGATAAGGAGACCCTCAAACGGATACCCGGGATCGCTTGGCGCAGGGGCGGAAAGCCCGTGGTAACTCCGCCGGCGGCACCCTCCTCTTCCGGTGCATGCCCCTGCCCCGACTTCCGCCGGTGGATCGATGTGGATACCTATCTCTCGCAGCTCTCCACCATACCGCTCCAGACAAAACTGGGGTGCCATTTCAAATGCGTCTACTGCACCTACCGGAAGATCGAGGGAGAGCACTACCGTTTGTTCGCCCCGGGAAGCGTGGTGGAGGCGGTGCGAAAGCTCGCCGCTTCGGGGCTCAGGGATATCGAGTTCGTGGATAACGTGTTCAATTCTCCCCCCGGTCATGCCATGGCCATAACGGAAAAGCTAGCCGGAACGCACCATGGCGCCCGCTTGCAGAGCCTTGAACTGAATCCTCTCTATACTGATGACGCCCTCCTGACCGCAATGGAGCATGCCGGCTTCAGCGGCATCGGCATTACGGTGGAGAGCGCCTCCGACACCGTCCTCTCGGGGCTCGGCAAGGGCTTCGACGCAGGGGATGTCCACAGGGCGGCCCGGATCGTGCGGAAACATGCATTGCCCTGTGTATGGATATTCATGATCGGCGGGCCGGGCGAGACCAGGGCAACCATCAGGGAGACCCTCCGTTTCGCCGAATCATGCGTGCGGTCTTCGGATATAGTATTCTTTACTATAGGAATACGAATCTATCCGGAAACGGAGCTTGCAGAGATAGCGAGGAGACAGGGGCTCTTGTCCCTCCCCCCGGAAGAAATGCTCGAGCCGGTATTCTACTTTTCGCCGGGGGTGGAATTCTCCTGGGCGGTGAACGAGATCCGGCAGTACGCTGCACACCATATGAATTGCATCAACTCGGACTCCCTGCGGCTCCCCTTCCTTCCGGTCATCCACCGGTGGGGATATCGCTGCGGCATCAGACCCCCGCTGTGGAGATACACCCGTTTCATACGGCGCGGCCTCAGGGCACTGGGGGTCGATGCATGAGACTTCCCGCCGGGGAGGGAATCCGCATTGCCTCCTTCGCCACTGCCTCACCCCCTTTCGTCGCCACCCAGGAATACGCAAAGGACTTCCTGGTGCGGCACTACTCAGGGAGGCTCAGCGAGAGGAGCCGCTCGCTGATCGAAAAGGTTTACTCGCATCCGTCCGTCATGAAGAGGAGGTTCGCCTTCGACTCTCCCCTTTGCCTCATCGATGAGGACCCCGACTCCCGCATCGCCCGCTTCACCCGGTGGGCGGTGGATCTCTCGGAGCAGGCGGCATGCGCGGCGCTGAAAAAGGCCGGAGTGACAGCAGACAGAGTGGACGGTCTTGTGGTAAACACCTGCACCGGGTATATCTGCCCCGGTATTTCCACCTATCTCATCGGGAAACTGGGCCTCCCGTCCCGCACACAGGCCTATGATCTCGTGGGGGGCGGCTGCGGGGGAGCGCTTCCGAACCTTCAGCTCGCCGCAGCACTGGCAGGAGGGCGACGCGGCGGAATAGCCCTGAGCATCTCGGTGGAGATCTGCAGCGCCACCTTCCAGATGGGAGATGAGACAAGCCTTATCATTTCCAACGCCCTCTTTGCCGACGGAGCCGCAGCGGCCGTCCTCGGGGACCGCCCCGGTGGGTTCGAGGTGGTCTCCTCCTCAAGCCATTACGCTCCCGAACACCGGGATGACATTCGCTATATCCATAAAGAGGGCCAGTTGCACAACCAGCTTTCCCTGCGCCTGCCGGGACTTGTCAGAAAAGCGGTCTCACGGACGGTGGCGGAGCTTCTCGAACCCCTTTCTCTCCGCATCGAAGAGATAAAGCACTGGGCGCTGCACCCGGGCGGGGAGAGGATCATCAACGCGGTCAAGGAGGAGCTGGGGCTTTCGGAGGAGCAGGTCATTCCGGTGCGTACCGTCCTGTCGGAATTCGGGAACCTTTCGTCGCCCACTGTATGGTACGTCCTTGAAGAGATAGAGAGGAGAGGGATAGAGAGCGGAGAATGGTGCATCATGCTGGCCTTCGGCGCCGGCCTCTCCGCCCATGCCTGCCTGCTGAGAAAGGGGTGAATTTCAGACATAGTCAGGGATACGACTATAGCTAACTCCCCCTCACCCCCTCTTACCCTAAGAGGGGGAATTCACACCCCTCTCCTTAGGATAAGGGGAGGTGGGGAGGGGTTAGTTACTCCGCGGTAAAGAAATCTCTACGGAAACAGCGCCCTTTTCTCCCTTATGGATGCCGCGATAAAGGATTTGAACAGGGGATGCGGTTCGATGGGCTTGGACTTGAATTCGGGGTGAAACTGGCACCCCAGGAACCAGGGATGGTCCTTCAACTCCACGATCTCCACCAGTTCCCCATCCGGGGAGGTGGCGCTGATCGTAAGGCCGTTGCCGCACAGCACCTCCCTGTATTTGTTATTGAATTCATAGCGGTGGCGGTGCCTTTCCGAGATCTCTCTCCTGCCGTATGCAGAAAACGCTTTTGTTCCCTCCTGCACAATGGCGGGATAGGCGCCCAGCCGCATGGTGCCCCCCAACTGCGACTCCGCAGTACGCTCTTCAAACCGTCCCGTCCTGTGGTTGTACCACTTTTCCATAAGATAGATGACGGCCTCCTGCGCTTCGGTATCGAACTCCGTGCTGTTCGCGTCGAGATTACAGACATTCCGCGAAAACTCGATCACCGCCGTCTGCATCCCGAGACAGATGCCGAAATAGGGGATCTTCTTTTCACGGGCATACCGGATCGCCTCGATCTTCCCCTCGATCCCCCGGGAGCCGAATCCCCCGGGAACAAGGATACCGTCCACCTCGGCAAAAAAGTTGTCCGCTCCCTTCTCTTCTATCTCCTCGGAGTCGACCCACTGGAAATTCACCCGGGCATTGTTCGCAATCCCCCCGTGGATCAATGCTTCCGTAAGGCTCTTGTAGGCGTCCTTTAGTCCCACATACTTCCCCACAATGGCGATGGTAGTCTGAACTTTCGGCTCCTTTATCCTCGTTACCACCTCGTTCCAGACAGAGAGGTCGGGCTCCGGAAGCCCGGTAAGGGACAACTTCTTGTCGAGAAGCTTGTCGAGTCCTTCGTTTTTGAAGCAGAGAGGCACCTCGTAGACCGTCTCCACATCCACCGCGGCGATGACCGCATCCGGGTCGAGGTTGCAATGCAGCGCGATCTTCCTCTTTACCTCGGTGGATAACGGCCTGTCCGCCCTGCAGATGAGCACATCGGGCTGGATACCGATCGCCCTGAGCTCCTTGACGCTGTGCTGGGTCGGTTTGCTTTTCAGCTCTCCTGATGCAGTGATATAGGGAACAAGGGTAAGATGGACATACAGGACATTCTCCCTGCCCACATCATACCGGAACTGCCGGATCGCCTCGAGAAAGGGGAGACTTTCGATATCGCCGACAGTACCCCCTATTTCCACGATAATGACATCATACTCGTCGGTGGCAGCCGCTTTGATCGCCCTCCGTATCTCGTCGGTAATATGGGGCACGACCTGGACGGTGTCTCCCAGGTAGTCTCCCCTCCTTTCCTTGGTAATGACATTGAAGTATATTTTCCCGGAGGTATAATTGTTGTCGACGGAGGTCCTGGCATGGGTAAACCTTTCGTAATGACCGAGATCGAGGTCCGTTTCGCACCCGTCGTCGGTAACGAAGACCTCCCCATGCTCGAAGGGACTCAGGGTCCCGGGATCAACATTTATATAAGGGTCGAGCTTCTGCAGGGTCACCCGCAGGCCCTTCGCCTCGAGAAGGGATCCCATCGAAGCTGCGGCAATGCCCTTTCCCAACGCCGATACAACTCCTCCCGTCACAAAGATGTACTTAGACATTTTTTTACTCTCTCCAGGTCTTCAGGGGTATCCACCCCGATGGTTTCAAACGATGTCTCCGCTACTTTTATGGAAAAGCCGTTCTCCAGCGCCCGCAGCTGCTCCAGCTTCTCGACCTCCTCCAGCCGTGAGGGAGGCAGCTTCGAGAGGCGGAGGAGAACATCCTTTCTGTACGCGTAAATGCCGATATGCCTGAAAAAATGAGAGGCGGCGGTCGAAAAGCTCCCGTCCCGCAAATCCCGGTGGAAGGGAATCGGCGCCCGGGAAAAATACAGGGCGAACCCCTCCGCATTCCGGACGACCTTCACCATATTCGGATTGGCGACGTCCTCTCCCTCCGTGATCCTCTTCATGAGGGTTCCCATGGCTGCCCTTTCGTCGTCCATCACCCCGATTACCTCATCCACCATCTCAGGCGCGATCATGGGCTCATCCCCCTGCACATTCACCACCACATCCGTATCCCGGATTCCCTGTCCGGATCCCTGCAAGAAGAGGACCGTCTCCGCAATTCTGTCCGTGCCGGAAGGGTTTTCCGGCGAGGTCATCACTGCTTCTCCTCCGAATCCTTCCACCGCTCTCCGGATTCTTTCATCGTCAGTCGCCACCAGGACGCGGCTTACTCTCCGGGCCCTCACCGTTTTTTCATAGACATGCTGGATAAGGGGCTTATCGAAAAGGGGGCAGAGGGGTTTTCCCGGGAAACGGGTCGATGCAAAACGAGCCGGTATAATAACAATAGCGGGCATAACTTTTTTTATGATAACATATTTAGGTGTCCTGGTTTTTACTGGAAAGTATAAAGCAGGAAACCCCTTGATACCCCATTTATTCAGGGAAATGGATGGAAAAAAACAGAACGATTTTCTATAGATGGTATGGGCCTGCTCTCCTGGCGGGATTTCTTCTCACCCTGACCTTCCCCACTTTCAACATTTTCCCCCTGGCCTGGGTTGCACTGGTACCCCTCCTCCTTTTCCTCTATGACAGCGACAGGAAAACCTCTTTCAAAGCGGGCTTCCTCTTCGGCGTCATCTATTTCTTCGGAACCACCTACTGGATCTACCATTCCATCAACAAATACGGGAACTTCTCCTTTATCCCGAGTCTTTTTATCGTCCTGCTTCTCTGTCTCTATCTCAGCCTGTATCCCGCGCTGTTCTCCTATCTCTATTCGTCCTTTATCAAAAGAATGGATATTCCCTCCCTCTTCCTTGCCCCTGTCCTCTGGACCACCCTCGAATTTTTCCGTTCCTACGCCCTGAGCGGTTTTCCCTGGTCCAGCCTGGGATACAGTCAGTATTTATTTCAGCCCCTTATCCAGATAGCCGACATAACCGGCGTATACGGCGTATCCTTTCTCATTGTGGCGGTAAACGGAGCTCTGACAGACGCACTCCTGATGAAGCGCAAGCATAAGGAACGTCCCCTTGCCTCGTTCCTTCCCACGTACAGCGGTTTGATACTCCTTGCCCTCACCCTCGTCATGTCCTTTGTCTACGGCTTTTATCGCCTGTATCAGCACCGGGAGGGACATGCCGTAAAAGTTGCTGTAATCCAGGGGAATATAGAACAGGATAAGAAGTGGGATCCCTCTTACCAGCAGTCGGTCCTCTCCACCTTCAGGGATATTTCCTTTGCCGCAGCGCAGGAGGCCCCCCACTTGATCGTCTGGCCCGAAACATCTGCCCCCTTCCTCTTCGGAGACGACAAGGAGCTCACTTCCCAGCTCCTCTCCTTTGAGCAGCAGTTGAACTCCTATCTCCTCTTCGGAAGCGTCCTTCTCAGGAACACCGAAACGGTGAAAGGGTATACAAACAGCGCAGTACTCCTTGATAAAAATGGAAATATTACGTACATTTATGATAAAATACATCTTGTACCCTTTGGAGAATATGTTCCCCTTAAACCCCTCCTCTTCTTCGTGAATACGCTGGGAGCGGGGATCGGGGACTATGTTCCCGGGAACAGCTATATTAAGGCAGTCACTCCCTTCGGAAGTTTCGGCACTCTTATTTGCTATGAGATCATATTCCCCGGCCTTGTGAGGAAGTTCTTCGTAAGGGGAGGAGATTTTATGGTAACGATAACGAATGATGCGTGGTTCGGCACAACACAGGGGCCTTACCAGCATTTCAGCATGGCGGTATTCAGGGCCATAGAGAACAGGAAGCCGGTGGTGAGGGCGGCCAATACAGGAATATCGGGATTTATCGACAGTAACGGAAGAATCATCGGAAAGACAGAGCTCTTCAGAAGGACATACATGGTAAAGGAAATAAGGACTGATGCAACAGTCTCCCCCTATACCAAGTACGGGGACATTTTCTCTTACCTCAATATTGTATGCTTTCTGCTCTTGCTTGTAGGAAAAAGAAAATAGAGACACGGGGAGGAGAAGCAATGCTTTTACAGAATGAATTGAAAGAGGATATTGAAAAGGTCAAAGAGAAGATGCTCGCTCTCAGAGGTTATCTTTGATGTCGCTGCACAAAAGGAAAACCTCGAAAAAATAGAGAAAGAGCTTTCCTCCGAGGAGGTATGGTCGTTTCCGGAAAGGATACGGGAGCTTCAGAAGAAGAAGGCGGATATCCAGGATGCCATTCAGCCGGTGGAGACCGCCCTGGAAAAGATACATTACCTCGAAGAGTCCATCGGAATTCTGGGAGAGGATGAGGGCGACATCTTCCTCGAAGAGATAAAAAAAGAGATCGATGCCCTGAAGCGGGAGACGGAGGAGATCGAGCTGCGTCTTCTCCTTTCGGGCGAAGTAGATAAAAACAACGCCATTGTCACCATACATCCGGGGGCCGGGGGCACGGAGAGCCAGGACTGGACCCAGATGCTCATGCGGATGTACCTGAGGTGGACGGAACGCCACCGTTTCAAGGTGGAAATCGCCGACCTGCAACCGGGTGACGAGGCGGGAGTAAAGAGTGTTACCTTTACCGTGGAGGGTCCCTATGCCTATGGCTATTTGAAAGGAGAGGCGGGGATCCACCGCCTGGTGAGGATATCCCCTTTTGACGCCAACAAAAGAAGGCACACCTCCTTTTCGGCAGTGCTGGTCTATCCGGAAATAGAGGACGATGTGAAGATAGACATCAGGGAGGAGGACCTGAAAATCGATACTTTCAGGGCATCGGGAGCCGGGGGGCAGCATGTGAACAAGGTTTCCTCTGCTGTCAGGATCACCCATATCCCTTCGGGAATTATCATTTCCTGCCAGAGCGAGCGCTCCCAGCACCGGAACAGGGAGCTTGCCATGAAGATCCTGAAATCGAGGCTCTATGATGCCTCTTTAAAGGAAAGAGAAAAGAAAATGGATACTATCATCGGGGATAAGAAGGGAATCTCCTGGGGGAATCAGATCCGCTCCTATGTTCTTCAGCCCTACCGTCTGGTGAAGGATCACCGGACAAACGTGGAAGCGGGAAATGTGGATGCAGTTCTTGACGGGGATATCGATCTTTTTATTAAAGGATTTTTGAATTCTGCCGGTTCGCGGCCCTCTCTGTAAAGGGGAGGGCTCCTGCAGTTTGTTCTTACTAGAGGAAGAGGAAAGCCGTGCGTTTTCGAAAACGGCATGCTTTGTACTACTATTATTCTTTAATAAATATTTAACAGAAGTATCAGTAGGCGCGGTGAAAATGGGGAAAACCTGCATAACGGCAGATAATACAACGGGTTTTGTTTCTGAAAACATATCAGTTTTATTACGGCCGGGGGGATTTTCCGGAAGGGAGGCTTTTTCCACAAATGAGTCAACAATTTATTGCCCTTGTTTTCACAGATAGGATATAATGAGCATGCTTCAAAGCGGAAAGTTATTAACAATTGTTGGTAATTTGTTGGTAATTTGATGAATGCACCGGCAGAAAAAAAGTCTTCTCTCTCTGCCATCATGGAAAATCCCGGGAAGTATGTGGAGATGAAAAATTGTTGAATACGTTAAATGCTGAGGAACTCTGGAATCAATGCCTTGCTGGAATTTCGGAAAAGGTGGGGGAGAATCTTTTTGAGCTCTGGTTCAAGCCCATGCGGCTCCTCAGCCTCAAGGACAGGGTCCTCACCCTCGAGATCCCCAACAGGTTCTACCGCGAGTGGGTGGAGGACAGCTATCCTTCCCTTATTCCCGAAGCGGCGGAAAAGCTCCTTGGGTATCAGGTAGTTGTGAAGTTCAAGACCGCAGAACAGGAAGACGCTGCCCTCCGCAAGCTGGACACCAGGATGGAAAACAGGAAGAACAGGCTTGCGAGCAGGGGGATTCACCTCAACCCGCGGTATACCTTCGATACTTTTGTAGTGGGTCCTTCCAACCAGTTCGCCCATGCCGCTTCCAAGAGGGTGGGGGAGAACCCGGGGCTTGCCTATAATCCCCTGTTTATCTATGGAGGGGTCGGGCTCGGGAAAACGCACCTCATCAATTCCATCGGCAATGCCATTGCGGACAGGAGGCCTGACCTGACCATTTGTTATGTCTCCGCGGAGCAGTTCACCAATGAGGTCATTTCCTCGTTGCGGCATGAGAAAATGGCTGATTTCAAGGATAAATACAGGAATGTGGATGTTATGCTCATCGATGATATCCAGTTCATCGCGAACAAAACCACCACCCAGGAGGAATTTTTTCACACCTTCAACTCGTTGTACGAGAAGCAGCGGCAGATCGTTATCTCGAGCGACAGGGCGCCCCTGGAAATATCGGATATCACGGACAGGCTTCGTTCCCGGTTCAGTATGGGACTGATTGCCGATATCCAGCCTCCCGAAGTGGAGACGAAAGTGGCCATCATCTACCGGAAAGCGGAGCTGGAGAAGCTGACCATACCGGAGGAGGTGGCGTATTTCGTCGCCTCGCGGATCAAGTCCAACATCAGGGAGCTGGAGGGGTGCCTTATCAAACTGGGTGCCCATGCGTCCCTCACCGGCATGCCCATCGATCTGAACATGGCGAAGGTGGTGCTCAAGGACCTTATCGCCGACGAGGACAAGCCGATTACCGTCGAGACTATCCAGAAGGCGGTCTGCGATTATTTCGGAGTGAAGATCCATGACCTGAAAGCGAGGAAGAGGACGAAGGAAATCGCCAATGCCCGTCAGATAGCGATGTACCTGTCCAAACAGCATACGCAGCTCTCCCTCAGCGAGATCGGCAGGTATTTCGGGGGAAAAGATCACGCAACGGTCATTTATGCCTGCAAGCAGATAGAGGAAAAGCGGAAAAAAGACGAGAATCTCAACAAGAGCGTCGAAAGCGTTGAAAAGAGGATAGCAGGACTCTGAATACATACTCACCGGGCGCGGTGATGCTTTGCCTTGCCCCGGGGAGCCGCGGGTTGCAGGAGACGCTTCGGGTAGTGGATTTCATACGAGCCATTTTATTTTTTCTGGAGGGAGTACATGAAGGTAACAGTAGAAAAGGATGAATTGCAGAGAAAGCTTTCCGATATTCAGAACATCGTAGAGAAGAAGAATACCATGCCCATCCTGAGCCATTTCCTTCTCTTAGCGGAGAAAGGAGGGGGAACCATTACTGCTACCGACCTCGAAACGGCATTTAAAGAGCCCATTGCCCTGGCTGTGGCGGAGGAGGGGAACATCTGCATCCCCGCAAAGAAACTTTTTGAGATCGTGCGGGAGATGGAGGGGGATATCACCCTCGAGTCCGTCGACAGCAAGTGGTTGAAAATAAAGAGTGGAAAGAGCCATTTCCGTCTGGCCTGCCTTTCTCCCGAGGAGTATCCCGTCTGGCCGTCTCTCCCGGCGGATTCGGAGGAAATGGTGATGGAATCCCCTGTTCTCCTGGAAATGATCGACAAAACACTGTATGCTGCAGGGGAGTCGGACACGAGGTACGTGCTGAACGGGCTCCTCTTTAATATAAAGACGGACGGTACCCTGACCGTTGTGGGAACGGACGGCCATCGTCTCGCCCTCTCCAAAAAGACGGTGGGGGCGACGTCGGCGGAGGAAAAGAGGATCATCTTTTCGCGGAAGTCCCTGTCCGAGTTGAGGAGATTCCTGACCGACGAGTCAAAAGAGGTGAAACTGACCATAGGGAAGAACCACATCCTCTTCGCCCTGAACGACATCCAGTTCCTGACCCGGCTGATAGAGGGTACCTACCCGAATTACGAGCAGGTCATCCCCTCCGCAGGCGAGAAGACCCTGTCGGTGGACAAGAACACTCTCATGAGGGCCCTCAGAAGGGTCTCCATCATGAGCAAGGAGAGGAGCAGCGCGGTAAAGGTGGACATCGACGACAATACGATGGGTATTTCCGCTTCCAATCCCGACCTGGGAGAGGCGAAGGACGAGATTACCGTGGAGTATGCGGGGAGTGCCATCACCCTCGCCTTCAACGCGCGTTATATCCTTGACGCCCTGGGCGTTATGGATTCCGAGAAGATCGTCTTCAAATTGAACGAACCCCTCAGCCCTACCCTGATCATGGAGGAGGGCAGCGAGGAATATAAATACGTAGTAATGCCGATGCGTTTGTAAGCAAGCGCAGGCCATTAGTGTCGGTGATTCGTACCACTGCAGCAGGGCTGTGCCCGTACTGGCACTTATCACAAACACTGATCACGCAAAGAGGAGAAAGATGACTGACAAGACGAGAGAACAGGTAGAAACGGCCTATGGGGCCGAAGAGATAAAAATATTGAAAGGCCTTTCCGCGGTAAGGATGCGGCCCGCCATGTATATCGGGTCCACCAGTATCGAGGGCCTGCATCACCTTGTCTACGAGGTGGTGGACAACAGCGTGGACGAGGCCCTTGCAGGACACTGCACCGTGATCGAGGTGGTCCTGCACCACGACGGGAGCTGCACGGTGGTCGACAACGGGAGGGGAATCCCCACGGGTCCGCATCCCGGCGATCCCGAGGGGAGGTCCGCCGCCGAGATCGTGCTGACCGAGCTCCACGCGGGGGGCAAGTTCGAATCGAAGGCCTACAAGATTTCGGGCGGCCTGCACGGGGTGGGCATCTCGGTGGTAAACGCCCTGTCCGAGTGGCTCGAGATGGAGATAAAGCAGGACGGGGTCGTCTATCATCAGCGGTTCGAAAGGGGCAAGCCCGTCACCCCGCTCAACGTGACCGGCAAGACCAAGGGAAGGGGTACGAAAATCACCTTCAAGCCCGACCCGGAAATTTTTGAAGTGACCGAGTTCCATTACGATGTGCTGGCGCAGCGCCTGAGGGAGCTCGCCTTCCTGAACAGGGGGCTGCAGATCAGCATTACCGACGAGAGGGTTGAACAGCACCAGGTATTCCTGTACAAGGGAGGGATCGTCTCCTTTGTGGAGCACCTGAACAAGAACAAGACCCCCCTCCATCCGAAGCCCATCTATGTCGAGGGGGAGAAGGACGGGATCACCGCGGAAATCGCGCTGCAGTATAACGACGGGTACTCGGAGAACATCTACACCTTCGCCAATAACATCAACACCCGGGAAGGCGGCAGCCACCTGGTGGGCTTCAAATCCGCCCTTACCAGGACGGCGAACAGCTATGCCACCTCGTCGGGGATCATCAAAGAGGGCAAGGAGAATGTTTCCGGCGACGATATCAGGGAGGGGCTCACGGCTGTCATCAGTGTGAAGCTCCCCAATCCCCAGTTCGAAGGGCAGACCAAGATGAAGCTCGGCAACAGCGAGGTCAAAGGCATCGTGGAGTCGATCGTGAACGAGGCCCTTTCGACCTACTTCGAGGAAAACCCCTCCGTCGCCCGCAAGGTCATCGAGAAGGCGATCCAGGCGGCGCGGGCCCGGGAGGCCGCCCGGAAGGCGCGGGAGCTGACCCGCAGAAAGGGCGTGCTGGAGGATACGGGACTGCCGGGCAAGCTGGCGGATTGCTCCGAAAAGGACCCCGCCCGTTCGGAACTGTACATCGTCGAGGGAGACTCCGCGGGGGGCTCCGCGAAACAGGGCAGGGACCGGCGCTTCCAGGCGATCCTGCCCCTGCGGGGAAAGATCCTCAATGTGGAGAAAGCCCGCTTCGACAAGATGCTGACCTCCGACGAGATCAAGACACTTATTACCGCCCTGGGCACGGGCATCGGTCCCGAGGAATTCGATACCGCGAAGGCGCGGTACCATAAGATCGTGCTGATGACCGATGCGGATGTGGACGGCGCCCATATACGGACGCTCCTCCTCACCTTCTTCTACCGCCAGATGCCGGAGCTGCTCGAAAAAGGGTACCTCTATATCGCCCAGCCGCCCCTTTTCCGGATCAAGAAGGGCAAGACCGAGAAGTACGTCCAGAACGAGGCGGAGCTCATGGCGATGCTCTTCGACCTTGCCGCGGAGGACATGCATGTCGTCACCCCGGCGGGAAAGGTCGGCGGGAAGAAGCTGGTCCCCTTCCTCAGGAAGATCGCCACCTTTGAAAAGCTCATCGGGTGGTTCGAGAAGAAGAGGAACGACCCCGAGGTGATCGCCCTCCTCCTGAAAAAGGGAGTGGAAAAGGAGACGTTCAAGGATAAGGATGCCGTGGCGGACCTCCTCGGAAAGCTCAAGGAGGCGCTGCCCTCCCTCAAGCACGGCGAAATCCGTGTGGACGAGGAGCACGAGGCCTTTGCCGTCGATGTAAGGAGGCAAAACTACAAGCTGACCCTTTCAATCCCCCTCTTCCTCTACCCCGAGTTCAAGGAGGTTGCGGGTCTCTACAAGGAGCTGACGCATGCTCTGGGACCGGACCCCTACAAGCTCGAGGTGAAGGGCGGAGAGGTGCGGGAGGTGATTTCCCTGAAGGAGCTGCTCTCCGTTGCCACGGAAGGGTCCAAGAAGGGTCTGACCATCCAGCGCTATAAGGGGCTGGGGGAGATGAACCCGCAGCAGCTGTGGGAGACCACCATGGACCCCGAGAAGAGGACCTTCCTGCAGGTTACGGTGGAGGACTCGGTGCGGGCGGACGAAATGTTCACCATCCTCATGGGCGACCAGGTGGAGCCGAGAAAGGAGTTCATCACCAAGCACGCCCTGGAGGCGAAGAACATCGATATCTAGGATAGTGTATAAGAAATCTCCGGAAGTAAGCAGTAAAATTCCGCATTTTGTGCAACAAAGCTTTGCGGTAAGAAAGGGGTATCCTCGATAATGAGGATACCCCTTACCCATTTCTCGGAACAGATTTTAAATAAACTAGGACCTACGCGGTTGCTTTGAGGTAGCGAAAGACGGCGTACCTGCCGATCATCGCTTTCTGCTCATACCACGAGATTCCCTTTTGTAAGCGAGTCCACTCCATTTTGATGAATGCCGTCAGGGCGGCAAAGATATGCGTCTTCTGTGAAACAGCCTTCGTGCTGTAACATTTCTCTATCCCCGTCGTCTGCTTCAGTCCCCGGTGAAACTCTTCGATCTTCCAGCGCTTCTTCCAGTGCTTCTTCAGCTCTCTATAGCTCACCGACAGGTCGCTGCTCACCAAGTAGGTAATGTCCCCGTCTTTGGAGACTAGCTTACCCACCATCACAGGCCCATATCCCTTCAGCCACACCTGTCTCACCCGTCTTTTGGCGAGTTCCAGATCACTGATCGAAATATCGAACCCTCGAAGCACGCTGACCTGTCGGTTTCCCTTCACGTTACAGATAAACTGCCACTCACATTCCCCGGTGATCACCTTGAGGTTCTCTATACTTGAGTACCAGGCATCCATCAAGGCATACAGGGGTGAAAACCCTCTTTTCTTTGCCTTTTTCAGCATCTCCCGGAATAGTTCATTCTTGCTCTTCCCTTCAGCCTCTTTCTGGTAAATCCGATAGTCCACCGGAATGAACTCCTCCCCCTTGGTCCACAGCAGATTCACCATTCCTATGCCGTTTACTATACGGTGCTCATTTCCGCTGTATTGCTTCCGGGCAAGCTCATTGGCCCGGGAGTATTCTTTATTGAGAACCGTATCATCTCCGATCAGGTATCCCCGGGCGGTATCCACCAGTCCTTTTACTCTGCCCCAGAGTTCTGAAGGCTGGTGCCGGTCTCCTGCCAACCAGCGGGAGACCGCATCATGCTCCATCCCTTGTACGGGAGAGACTTTCGATAGCTCCACCCCGCTGTATCGGTTCTGAGTGGCAATCAGAAAATCACTGTATATTTCCAAAGAACACTTCTGCTTCTGCATACTTCCTACTCACTGCTGTTTCGGTCCTTACGTCTTGTCCTTTCCTCTCTCTATTTTCCCATACCTCCTACCCCAAATGCGTAAGTCCTATAAACTACACACTTCACATCTTCCAAAGCTACTTATATGTGACTTTTTGTTGAGAAATTTGGTATAAAATAGTAACTTGTTTTTAGGGGAAATTTGAAAAGAAAAGAATATTTCGTTTTCATAACTGCAAGCTTGTCTAAATCTTAAGAAGATGAAAAGGATACCTAATGTTGGAGCTCACAGTAGAAAGTAATTTTTCTGCAGCGCATAAGTTAAATGGATATGAAGGTATATGTAAAAATATACACGGGCATAACTTCACTGTAGAAGTAACTGTTAGAGTAAAGAAGTTAAATAAGATAGGAATAGGAATTGATTTTTTGGACCTAAAGCAAGACATAGACTCTTTTCTTAAACAGCTTGACCATAAAATTATTAATGATATATCTCCTTTTACAAAGGTTAACCCTACCTCTGAGAATATTGCAATTTGGCTTTACGATAGTATTTCTAAAAAAGTGAATTCTATAAATATAAAAGTTAGTAAAATTAAAGTAAAAGAATCCTCTAACTTTTCAGCAACATACTATGGAAAAGGGAAAACCAAATAACAATTTTCGAGTTATATTCGACTTTCATGGGTAAACAACTCTTAGTATTAGGATGCTCTCAGGCCAAAAAGGAGGCGCCAGGACTTCTCCCTGCCATCGACCGATATGACGGCTCGTCCTATCGCGTCCTGCGGAGTTATCTTCGCGAACGTGAGTGGCCGTCCAACCTTTCTGTCGCAATCCTATCCGCTAAGTACGGTCTTGTCGGTGGATTCACTGGCATTGAAGACTACGACAAGAGGATGACTCCAGTACAAGCGGAGGAAAAGGCACCTGAATGCCAGCGGATCCTTAATGCATGGGCGGCAGACCACATCAGCATTCACTTTTCATTAGGTAAGGATTACCTTCCTGCCATTATTCCAGCTATTGAACATGACCTTAAAGGAAAAGCAGAGGTCTTCCAAGGTCCGATCGGTATGAAGCTTAGTCAGATCAAAGGGCTACTCCAACGAACAGGAGCCCCTGCGCGACATCGACCGGAATTACCGGAGCCGGGGTCAGGAAATGTAAGTTACTTTTTACCGGACTGGGATGACCTCTTAGACGAAAATTTCAATTTCGAGTCGGATACGTTCTCAGGAGTATCTCGCCAGGAGCGAGAGGATAAGCATTGTTGCGTTCTAATGAAACCAAAGCGCATATGTGATGGTGTGCTCGTGAGCCTGGCTCAACACGTGACATCCAAGGGCCCTTTAAGACGAATTACCGGCACTGAGGCTAATTCTTTAGCACCTAAGAATATGCGAGCCCAGTTTGGACTTGGTAAAGATCAGCTGCTATTCGGAGACTGCGGGGCCTTTAGCTATGTGAATGATGACGAGCCTACGATTTCCGTAGAGCAAGCAATAGCCCTCTATGAGCTCCATGGATTTGACTTCGGAGCCTCAGTTGATCATATCCCGGTTCCGAGCATCGAGCAAAATGGCATGAAAATCAAACTTAGTAGTACTGAGAGGCAGGCCCGAGTCATAAGGACGAAGGAAAATGCTCTGCGATTCATCGACTTAGCAAGAAAGCGCAATGTAGGCTTCACACCAGTTGGCGTAATACAAGCCCTCGATTCAGATGGTTACGCCAAGACGGCTTTGCTCTATCATGAATATGGATACCGCTATCTCGCTATTGGCGGATTAGTACCACTCCCTGATGCTCTGGTCGAGGAGATTGTAGTTAAAGTAATGGCAGCTGTCGCCACTCTCAAGCCGCGTCCATGGGTACACCTCTTTGGCATATTCCGCCCGAAGCTCCAAGCGAGGTTCAGAGAGCTTAAAGTTGATAGTTTCGATAGTGCGACATATTTCCGAAAAGCGTGGCTTCGATCTGATCAGAACTATTTGGCCCCGAATGGCAAATGGTATGCCGCTTTACGTGTTCCAATAACTAGTGACGGCCGCACACGCAAACGACTCGAACAGTCTGGATTCGATCTGGTGAGTTTGGAGGCTCAGGAAGCACGAGTAATGGAGTTCCTCTGCCGATTCGACCGCGATGAGGCTGGCGTTCAAGAAGTGCTCGATGCTGTAATCGAATACGATAAACGTCTGACTCGATCAAGTGGTGTCCGCTCTCTGCGAACTGCATATGAGCAAACACTGAATGATCGACCATGGCGACTCTGTGATTGCCCGTTTTGCAGACAGGCAGGAATCCACGTGCTCATCTTCCGGGGAGCAAATCGCAATAAGCGTCGTGGTGCTCATAATACACTGATGCTATACGGAAGCCTGGAGTGTAGGTCGTGATTACTATTCATGATTACAAGACCCTTGTTCGAGAAGTATTGGGCCGCGATTTAGAAGCAAATTTGGCTCAACGAGACGGAGTAAGTCACCAGGATGATGATATACTTATGATCGTTGCCGGGCCGGGGTCCGGAAAAACAAGCGTTTTGGTATTACGTGCACTACGCCACGTTTTAGTTGATGATATTCTTCCTGAACATTTATTTATTACTACTTTCACTCGTAAAGCTGCAAAGGAACTTCGGACTCGCTGGCTCGATTGGGGTACGCTTCTTCTAAGTACGCTTCGTAATAACCGTAATCTCAGAGATGCTATTAATCGAATTGACCTCAACAGATGCCGAATAGACACATTGGACAGTCTTGCTCAGCAGGCACTTACCGAGAACAAAATGCCTGGTGAAGTTGCACCGATAGTAGCAGAGGGGTCAGCTTCCAAACTTCTTCTAAAGAGAACTTCGTTCAGTACCATTTACGATGCCAACAAAGACGTGCTGGACCATCTCTTTACACGGTATACATTTGAAGGGAAGCCGCCCTGGAATCGGGGGGAAGCTCTGGCAGTTGCAAAAATGCTATGTGAACGGCTCATACAGGATCGTGTCAATTTAGAGAGTTTTGGCCAAATGAGTCCTGCATATCAAAAAGTCGTCGATATTTTAGAGGGCTACCGGAATTATCTCCAATCAACGAATCTTTTTGACTTTGCCGTGCTGGAGTTAAGGTTTCTTGAGCGACTCCAAGATGAATCACTCAAGGAGTGGGTCAATGGAATCAAGGCTCTTCTTATAGATGAGTATCAGGATACGAACCCTTTGCAAGAGGCTATCTATTTTAATATCATCTCGACTTCATCTCCATTTGTAACTGTTGTTGGCGATGACGATCAGTCTATGTATCGCTTTCGTGGTGGATCTGTAGAGCTTTTCACTCAGTTTGCAAATAGATGTGCAGCCGTAACTGGTAAGAGGACGAAGCGAATTGATATGGTTGCGAATTATCGTTCGTCCGGTGAAATAGTTAATTTCTACAACTCACATATTCGTGGTGATGCTGGATTTATCCCCACAAGAATTTCACCTGCAAAGCCAGAAGTGGTTTCCGAAAGAGGTGTGCTAGGAACTCCAATTTTGGGGATGTTTCGTGAAAATACTGTAGAATTGGCAGAGTCATTAGCATCTTGGCTGCAACAACTACTTGCAAATAGAAGAATTCTTCTCAATAACAATGGAGAGCGTTTTGAACTCTGTTTATCTCATGAGGGGGCCTTAGGTGATTTTGTTCTTTTGGCGCATAGTATCGAAGAAGCTAAGTATAATCGATTCAACGGCAACGCTGAACAAAGGTTTGCAGGTCATTTTCGGAGCGCAATGATAAATAGGGGACTGCAAATATTTAATCCACGCGGCAGATCTCTAAGAACAATATCCAGTGTTCAACAGCTTTTAGGACTTCTTCTATTGTGTCTCGATCCTGAGCACACAAGAACTGGTGCGGCATATCCAACAAATGAGGCCAAGTTTTTCTTGAGTGAATGGAGGGCTGCTGCGACTACTTTGATAAACCAGAATCCTACTCCCTCTGACAATGGAGGACTTGGTCGCTTTGTTGCCCAATGGCAAGAGGTAGCTTTGGGAGTTCCCAACGGCAATTTTCCAGAAGATTGGCCAGCTTTGGAACTGATCTTTAAATTGATCACATGGATTCCTGGCTTCCAGAATGACCCGGAACATCAGGTTTGGCTTGAAGCCATCACGAGAACGGTATCGAGCGCGGGTATGGCGTCCCCTTACGGCATGCAAATTTTTAAAAGTGGTGTACACCGAGACCGAAGTCGTGAGAGCTTTATACGCGATGCTCTTTTGCCAATCGCTGAGAACGAAGTAGACGTTGATGAGGATATTATGCCAAGTGTTCCGAGAAATCGACTTCAACTCATGACCATTCATCAAGCGAAGGGATTAGAATTCCCGCTTGTTATTGTAGATGTGGGCAGCCACTTCACTGGTAACTGGGCAAAGCAACGATTTCTGAGATTCCCAGAAGAGCCATCTAATATTGTTAAGATGGAAGACGATATAGAACCACATTTGGGCACACCCCTTCGAAGTTATCGAAGTCCGATTGACCGCACATTTGACGACCTCACACGTCTTTATTATGTAGCTTATAGCCGTCCACAGTCAGTTCTTATGTTAATCGGCTGTGAATCGTGCTTGGCTTATGGTCGTGGCAAGGCACAGGATAAAGGTATAATTCCTAGCATCGCGCTTGGTTGGGCCAGAGATCGAACTTGGCCCTGGAGGCAGCCATTCAGAGGGCGGCGCCCGCCAGTAAGGGTTGAGCCCCCTATGCTTCTAATTTAACTATGGAACTAGAAATAAAACGTCCTGACCATATAGTACCCAGCTACTCGCTTACAGGAGACTTGCTCTCATATCTACGGTGTCGATTGCAATACCGGTACCACAATGGAAGCGCGCTTCCGCCGTCTCGACCCGTTCAGCAATGGTTTGGTGAATTCCTTCACGGTACTCTAGAACTTGCTTTCAGATTTTGGGAAAAAAACCACGATGACTATCCCTTCCCTTGGCCTTGTATTCAGCGAGAGTGGCGGGCTCCAGCACCAAACTGGGCACCAAACGATATTGGCCGTTTTGCTGATATTATTGAGTCCGCCTTGCGACAGCAAGGCAAACAAGCACGAAGTGCTGCGGCACGCAATTCTGGGTTCCGGCGTGTTGAATTGGCAATAAATCAGCTGGGACCTCATTTGTTTCCTCTGATTGATGCAGCTGAAAAGAAAGTAATAGGTACGAGAGCAGTTCCCAACTCACAAGTTGGACTAAGATGCTCGAACTATGAATTACATGGGGTTATTGACGTTCTGACTAATGTTACTCTTGGTCATTCCAAAACTACAAATTTAATCCGAGATTGTGTAGAGCAGATTTGTCCAAACCTTGTAGGGTCGTATGAAGTAATAGTTGATTACAAAGGATCGCAACGTCCCAGAATGATAAGTACAGATCCATATTGGGAGCAAGGTGATTGGCAAGTTCAAACCTATGCTTGGCTCCGTAGCCGACAACCAGAATCACTTCTGATTGCCGCCGGGATCCTTATTTATATTAACGAACTTACTCCTGGAGATAAGGAGATGCAGAACCTCAAAAGAGGAATAGCAGATGGCACAACTGATGTGGTGCCGACACCCGGTTCGGCAGATGAGCAGATTGTAAGAATGTGGCGGCCGGGAAATGCTATTGACCAACTGTCGATCGAGTTTCGACTTCGACGAGCTATCCGAGTTATACCAGTAACAAACGAGAGCACACAAACCGCGCTAAAGGAGTTCGATGATGTGGTTCGCCGTGCAGAAGAAGACATTATAAAAGAAGCATGCATTGGTGATATCCTGCAAGCTTGGAGCCCTCAATGTCTGGATGACGACACATGCTCTGCGTGTGACTTTCGATACTTTTGTCCGCGACCTGCTGGTAAGGGTGATGGTTATAGGCCGGAAGCACCTGAAGCTCCATAGCCCCGTGGTTAAGCGGGCGGAGGAACAGATTCACTCATTGACATTTGCTGCAAATACTAATTAGGAATAGAGTGAAAAACAAACCTACTATAAATGATTTGAATGATAATACACACTCACCAGAAAATCGAAAAGATTTTCTTATAGATAGTTTCTGTTGCGAAAGCCTATTTTCCCTGTGAAGTTGTTTCCGTTTGAGCGCCCTGAGTATCTTTTCCCCTCTGATCAATTTGGTCGGTTCGGTTATGAAATTCCCGCCCAAATCGGTGCTTCTGAGCCTTTTTTGAAAACACCCCACCACAGCCCCCGTGAAATGATCTCTGTACAAGTCGCTCTTTCCTATGTCATCGCCAAAATTACCAGGTTATGGCAGAAGACAGAACATCCCACACTGGAGGCAAAACGCCTAAATCCTTTAAAAAGGCACCTGCTAAGCTTATAAGCCCGTTTTAAGGCGGAGATCGTCCCCTCTATGCCTGCTCGAAACCGCTGCCCGGCTTTAAACTCCTCTGTGCTTTCTCTGTCATCTTCTTCGGCAGTGCGTCTGCCTTTTTTGCAGATCGCTACCGTTTCGACTTTTTCCGAAAGAGCCTTGATCTGTTCCCGGCTTTCATAAAAGCCCTTGTCCCCGGCCAGCACGGCAGGCCCGCACCCGAACACCTCCCCATGCGCTCTCAGGCTCTCTTGTATCCGCTCTCTGTTTGGGCATCGTCTCATAGTGAATGATGAATTTCTCCCCCGTCTCAACCAGCAACACCTTGTGCCCAAACTCGATCGGCTTGCCCGCCTTCCCCTTTTGATCAGTTCCGTATGATCTTCAAACAGGCTGTACCCTTTCTCAGAGGACGGAACCTGCTCGCCCTTGATGACTCGCCGCTCCGCCTGGCCTGTTATCTTTTCTACTATCGGCAGATAGCTCTTAATTGCTGCCCCCACTGCTACTGCTTTGCTGTCCCTCCTCAGAGATAACAGATGCTCAGCCACTTTGCCCACCGAGACGATCCATTCCACACGAGCAATCAATTTCCTATATGTGCCCTTTATCGTCCGATGGGCACCTTTGGCCTTCTTATCACTATTGCGGCTTATGGAGAGAGCCAGCTTCTTTACTTTCTTTGTGTGGAATCTATGCACGAACCCACTCTCCTTCAACTCATCAGCAGCCTCTCTCATAAGCCGGGCCAGAGTCCGGTAACTGTCCCATAGAAGTGAGGAGTCCGTCGGATAATGTATATTCGACTCATAGGCTGTCGTGTCCAGCCGAAGCTTTTCGGACGTGATCTTCTCTTCTTTCTTCGCATACCCGCAGAGCGCTCCGTTTATCGCTCGCCACGTCTCCTCCGACAAGGCCGTAAATGCCCTGCACAGAAAGGTGTAGTCCATCATCTCCTTGTTCCCCAGCTTAACGAAACTTCGCAGGAATTCGCTGCTCTCCACGGAGATGACCGTATCGCGATAGTCCTTTGCCTCTGTGAACATCACTATGATCGAGCGAAGCATTTGTTCTGAGGTGTAAGCCCCCTCTGCCGTATTTCGATGTCGAAAGCCCTCTGATGAAATCCCGGTGCGCTATGTTGTATTGGTTCAGCGTGAAATGGACTTTTAGCCGAGATGAGATAAACTATCTCAAACGGAGGGAAGTCTATGAGAAAGAAACGACACAACTACACACCCGAGGAGAAGGTATTCATCCTCAAGCGTC
>NSJL01000038.1 GCA_002634385.1 Nitrospira sp. | reverse complement strand
TGAAGGTCCGTGGTAGACCACCACGTCGATAGGCTGGAGGTGTACGCACAGTAATGTGTTCAGCTTACCAGTACTAATAGACCGTGCGCCTTGACCATTTATCTTCCCCTCTCCCCCCCATTGTCAAAAATAATAGTTGCAATTCTCTGTCTAGTCTGGTATTATAAAGTTTCTGGTGGTTTCACTGGAGGGGTCACACCCGTTCCCATTCCGAACACGGAAGTTAAGCCCTCCGAGGCCGATGATACTATGACCGCGAGGTCATGGGAAAGTAGGACGCCGCCGGATTTCAGAAAGGCCCGGTTCAAACCGGGCCTTTTTTATTGCTCGATTTTTCTCTTTTTTCTTTTCTTTCCCTTTAAAGCGATCGTTTTCTTATTGATTTTTTATTTGATCGAGTAATATACTTACCGGTAGGTAAATACCTCGGGGGGACTGATGAGCAAGAGAAAACAGGAGCGAATAGATAGTCCGGAGGAGCATGCAGCCCGTAGGAGACTTTTGAGGGCTGCTTTGGAGCTCTTTATGAAAAAAGGGTATGCCGCCACGTCCGTTCGCGAGATCGTGGATGCGGCCGGGCTCACCAAACCCGTCCTTTATTATTATTTCGGGAGCAAAGAGGGCATTTATTTCGAGCTCATGCGGGAGCCCTTCGAACGTCTGGGAGACATACTTGATCAGGCGACGCGGCAGGAGGGCGGGTTCTGCGAGAAGATCATCAGGATTTTCGACCTCATCTTCGCACTTTTTACCGAGAGAATAGGAGAGGCACGCCTGATGTACTCGATCTACTACGGTCCTCCGCAGGGGGCACCCTTTATTGATTTTGAGGCATACCACCGGAAAATACGCGAGGTAATCCTCCATCTCATAAAGGAAGGGGTCGCTCGCGGAGAGGTAAATGCTGCAAACGACCGGGAGTGCCTGGATTGGATGTGGGTGCTCATCGGCGCCTTGAACGTTATTCTGGAGGAGCAGCTCTGCCAGGCCCCTCCGACAATGAACGGAGAAGGACTATCCCGGATCGTCTCCCTCGTGATCCGGGGGATGGGGGGAATGAATCATGA
Organism: Nitrospira sp.; assembly: GCA_002634385.1. Lineage (GTDB taxonomy): Bacteria > Nitrospirota > Thermodesulfovibrionia > Thermodesulfovibrionales > Dissulfurispiraceae > Nitrobium > Nitrobium versatile. The sequence continues at coordinate 31,238 of NSJL01000038.1, read as the reverse complement.
GAAAAGGGATTGCCCTGATGACCATGCTTAAGGACAAAGGCATTTCTTCGGATTTTCGTGTGCGGTACGCATCAATCAGTATGGCTTTGTTGTTTTTTTCCATTGCGCTGATCCCGGGAGCCCTTATGAGCGGCTGCGCCAAAACGGGCGATGCGGAAAGAGGAAAGATTACGGAGAAACCTCCGGCGGCGGTGGAGGTAATCTCCGTATCGGCTACGGAGCTTATGGAAGGAGTAGACGTGATCGGCACCCTCACTCCCAAGTTCAGCGCCGAAGTGAAATCAGAAATTCCGGGCCTCGTGCGGGAGGTGTATGTCACCGAGTGGGTGAAGGTCCGGAAGGGAACGCCCCTGGCGCGCATCGACGTGAGCGAGAGCGAGGCGATTGTGGGAAAGGCCGGGGCGGGAGTCGAATCTGCAAGGGCCGCCCACCTCGAAGCCCAGGCAGCGGCCCAAAGGGCGGAACGGGAGAGGGCCCGGCTGCGGGAGTTGAAGGAGTATGGTCTCGCCACCCGCCAAGCCCTTGATGAGGCGGAAACCGAGGTGGCGGCTGCCGGAGCCCGGGTTGCGGCGGCGCGAGCCCAGATCGGCGTGGCCCAGGAGGAGCTTCGCAGAGCGAAGACACGTCTTGCCAAAGGAATCCTCCGTGCTCCCCTCGATGGGATGGTGTCCCTGCGGGACGTGAATGTTGGAGACCTTGCGAGCGATACGGGTGCTGCCAAGCCCCTTTTCAGAATCGTCGACAACCGTATCCTCAATCTCACGGTCACCCTTCCCTCCGTGGAGATGGCAGCGGTAAAGGTCGGCGATCCCCTCACCTTTACCGTGGATGCGCTCCCCGGCAGGAATTTCAAAGGAAAGGTGATGTATATCAACCCCGAGGTGGATGAAGCGGACCGCTCGGTGCGGGTTGTCGCCGAGGTGGAAAACTCCTCCGGCGAGCTCAAGGGCGGCCTCTTCGCCAAGGGCAGGATCCTCACCGGCACGCGGAAGAATGTGCTTCTCGTGCCCCGGACAGCCCTTCAAGGCCTCAATCTCGCCGAGAAGAAGGCGGAGGTCTACGTGGCGGAGGGAGACAGGGTCCGTTACCGTGCCGTGAGCACCGGCACGGTTGCGGGTGAAGTGGTGGAGATCACCGCAGGTGTCTCTCCGGGTGACAGTCTGGTGGTCAGAGGCGGTTTTACCCTTAAGGACGGGGACAGGATTATCGCATACACCGGGAAGAGCGGGGGGAAATAACGATGCTGCTCTCGGATCTTTCTATTAAACGCCCCGTCTTTGCTGCAGTCATGATGCTCACTCTTGTGACCTTGGGACTCTTCTCATACCGCCGTCTCTCGGTGGAGATGTACCCCAACGTGGAGATCCCGGTGGTCTCTGTTGTCACCAAGTTTCCCGGCGCTTCGCCCGAAAGCGTGGAGCGGGAGGTGACCAAAAAGATCGAGGAGGCGGTGAACCCTATCGCCGGGGTCAAGCACGTGGTGTCGTACTCCCGCGAGGGGGTCTCGACCGTGGTGGTGCAGTTCCGTCTCGAGGAGAGGATCAATGACGCGGCACAGGAAGCCCGTGCCAAGATCAACGCGGTGCGGGGTGAGCTCCCCCAGGGTATAGAGGATCCGATTATCCAGAAGATCGATTTCAACGCCCTGCCCGTGCTCTCCCTGGCGGTGCAGTCGAAGAATCTCTCCCGGCGGGATCTGACCCTGCTGGTAGAGAAGAAGATCAAGCGCCGTATCGAAACCATTGCCGGTGTGGGCAAGGTGGATGTGGTGGGAGGAGCGAAGCGGGAGGTGAATGTCATTATCGAGCCCGCGCGGCTGGAAGCCCTGGGAATCGGTGTGGATACCGTAGTGCGCGGTCTTCGCTCTGAAAACGTGAACACTCCCCTGGGCCGCCTGAGCCGGAGCGGCTCCGAGTATCCCCTGCGCGTGGAGGGAAAGCCCGGCCGGGTGGAACAGTTCGGTGCCATGGTGATCGGGGAGAGGAACGGTACGCCCGTGCGTCTTGCCGACGTGGCGGAGATACGGGATGGCATCGAGGAAGAGCGCTCCCTTGCCCTCGTGAACGGTCTGCCTGCCGTGGCCCTCGATATCCAGAAGCAGTCGGGGGCCAATATGGTGGAAATGGTGGACAGGGTGCTGAAGAGCGTCCAGTCACTCCAGCGGGACCTGCCCGCCGGCGTAACCCTCACGGTGGTGCGGGACGCCTCCACGATGACCCGCGACTCCCTCAAGGATGTGCAGGAGACCATGATCATCGGCGGCGTCCTTACCGTGCTCATCGTCTTCTGTTTTATCAATTCATGGCGCTCCACGGTGATCACCGGTCTCACCCTGCCCATTTCGGTCATTTCTTCCTTTATTATCCTGCACGCCATGGGCATGACCCTGAATATCATGACCCTGATGGCCCTCTCCCTGGCCATCGGGCTTCTCATTGACGATGCCATCGTGGTGCGGGAGAATATTGTCCGCCATCTCGAAAAAGGGGAGGACCACTTTACGGCTGCCCGTACCGGCACGAGCGAGATCGGCCTGGCGGTCCTCGCCACCACTCTGTCCATCACGGCGGTCTTCGTGCCGGTGGCTTTCATGAAGGGCATCGTGGGCCGCTTCTTCTTCTCCTTCGGGGTGACCGTCACCTTTGCGGTCCTCGTCTCACTCCTCGTTTCCTTTACGCTCGATCCCATGCTCTCATCCCGCTGGCACGACCCCGCCATCCATAAGGAAGGACGCAGGAGCAGGCTCAGCCGCCTCCTTGATCGCTTTAACGATCTCTTTGACCGGATCGCCGGACGCTACCGGGGCGTGATCGGATGGGCCTTACGTCACCGGAAAACGGTCCTTGCCGCAGCCGGTGCCTCATTTCTCATCGGGCTCCTCCTCTTCGGCTCCCTGGAATCATCCTTCATGACCGATTTTGATAAAGGAGAGTTCCAGATCAATTTCAAGACGGCTCCCGACGCATCCCTCGAAGAGAGCCGGGACCGGCTCCACACCATGCTCGTGGCCCTGAAGGATGTCCCCGAGATCGCTCATACCTATGGCACTGTCGGCGCAGGAGACAGCGGAACCGTACGGAGCGGCCTTCTCTACCTCAAGCTTACGGAACGATCGGCACGGAAGAGAGACCAGTATGCAATCCAGCGGGACGTCCGCGAGCGGCTCCGGAAAATCCCCGGTATTACCTTCTCTATCGAGGACGCGGGTAAAGTGGGCAGCAGCATCAAGCCCCTCGTGGTCAACGTACGGGGCGAGGATATCGGCCTGCTCAAAAAGTATGCGGCGGCCCTTAAGGAGGAAATGTACAAGATTCCCGGCATGGTGGACATCGAGGTCTCCCTTGAGCACGATATCCCTGAATACCGCTTGCGGGTCGACCGCGAGAAGGCGGCAAATACCGGAGTCACCACTGCCGACATCGTACGCACCGTGGGTGCGCTGGTGGGGGGCGAGTCGGTTTCCACGTTCGAGGACGAGGATGGTGATGCGGTGGACGTGCGCGTACGGCTCCCCGAATCCCTCCGGCGCGACCCCGCGCAGGTGAGTAATCTCCGCCTCGCGGTGCAACGCCCGCAGGGACCGGTCCTGGTCCCCCTCGGAAATATCGTCTCCCATGAGGTGAGTGCCACGCCCTCCGAGATCAATCGTCAGGCCCTCTCCCGGGAGATAGTGGTTTCGGCCAACCTCGATACCCTGCCCCTCGGCACCGCGGTGGAAAAGGTGAAGAAAGCGGCGGAGAGGATCCCCATGGAGCCGGGCTATCGTATCGTCTTTTCCGGTGAGTCCGAGGACATGGCCGAGTCCTTCGGGTATATGGCCGAATCCCTGCTCCTCGCCGTCCTCCTAGTCTACCTCATTCTTGCGGCCCAGTTCGAGTCTTTTCTGGAACCCCTCTCCATCATGCTCTCCCTTCCCCTCTCCATTGTGGGCATGGCGGGCATGCTCTTCCTCACCCGGGATACGGTGAACATCATGTCCCTTATCGGGCTCATAATGCTTATGGGCCTTGTGACGAAGAACGCCATCCTCCTCGTGGATTACGCCAAGGTGCTGCGCGGGCGCGGCATGGGGAGGTCCGAGGCGGTGATCACCGCAGGACGGACACGGCTCCGGCCCATCATCATGACCACCCTCGCCATGATCTTCGGCATGCTGCCCCTCGCGTTTGCCCTGGGTGCGGGGGCCGAGATGCGGGCACCCATGGCGCGGGCCGTCATCGGCGGACTCCTCACCTCCACCCTGCTTACTCTCCTTGTGGTTCCGGTGATGTATACGGTGCTGGACGACCTCGAAACGTGGCTTAAAAGGAAACTGAAGGGCGCGGACCGCGGCGCAGCGGACAAGAGCGGAGCCCGCCGGGCTACCGGCGCTGCCGCCCTCTTTCTCATCGCACTTCTTCCGGTTCTCCTTCCGGACGGTGCCGCGGCTGCAGAGGATACGCCGAGAGAGATAAAGGTGCTTACCCTGGAACAGGCCCTCCGGATTGCTGCGGAGAGGAACAAGGACATACGAAAGGCAAAAGAGTATTTCGAATGGGTCAAGGGAAAGTACGTGGAGGAGCGGGCTGCCGTTTTTCCCCAGCTTACTCTTTCCGGTTCCGTTGCACGGCAGGAGGACGCGACTTTCCTCTTTGCGGGGAGCGCCTTTCCCGCCACGATGACAGCGCGGTCCGCCGAGGCGACCGTAACCCAGGCCCTTTTTACCTGGGGCCAGGTGGGGGCTGCCATCCGTGCGGCAAAAGAGGGCTTCCAGGTGGCGGAAGAACGGCTCCGGCAGAGCGTTCAGGCGGCCTACCGGGAGGTCTCGGTCACCTTCTACGATATTCTCCTCGCCAGGGAGATGGGCGATATTGCCCGGCGGAACCTGGAGCAGAAGACACGCCACCTCGACGAGGCGCGGCGCAAATACGCTGCGGGGGTTGCGACCGACTACGATGTCCTCGCCGCTGAAGTGGCAGTGGAAAACGCCCGTCCCGAAGTCATCAGGACCGAAAACCTCCTCCGGAGCGGCCTGGACCGGCTGCGCTATCTCCTGGCCCTGGAGGAAGGGAGTATCGAGGTGTCGGGAACGTTGAAGACGGACCCGGAACCGGTGCCTCCCTACGGGCAGATCCTCCCGGTCGCGGTGGAGAATCGTCCCGAAGTGCGGGAGCTCCGTCGCCGTATCAGTATTGCCGAAGAGCTGAGGAAAATAGCCGGAGCCGGCGACAAGCCCCGCCTCGACCTGCAGGGAGGGTTCGGGTGGAGGTGGTATCAGGCGGCCGACGAGAGTTTCGATGGAAGGACGTGGAATGTGGGCGTTGCACTTACTTTTCCCCTTTTCGACGGTCAGCGCACGAAGGGGAGAGTGGCCCAGGCGGAGAGCGAGACAAAGAGCCTCCGCATTGAAGAAGCGAAGCTCGTGGACTCGATCTCTCTCCAGTCCCATGAGGCGGTAAACGCGGTACGGGAGGCGGCGGAGATCGTCAAGGCCCTTTCCGGCACCGTAGCCCAGGCGGAAAAGCTGCTCTTCCTCTCGGAGAAGGGATACGAGCTGGGGGTCAAGATCCGGCTCGAAGTCGAGGACGCGGAGCTCAAGCTCAGGGAGGCGAGAGCCAATCTCGCCCGCTCATGGCGCGATTACCGAGTGGCCAGGATCAACCTCCTCTGGGTCATGGGGGAGCTTACGACACTTTCATCTTCCGGGTCCAGTCCGCCAGGCTTTGGAGCAGTTCCGCAACCTTCTCCCTTGTCTTCTGGTCGGTGAGACGGCCGGTCTGGTCTACTTTGTCCGCAGCAAAGGGAACCATCACTTCCGGTTGATTGAGCGGGTACATGTTCAGGAACACGCAACATTGCCGCAGGTGGTATTGTGCCCGGGCCGTCCCGAGCATTCCGATGGACGCCCCCATGAGTGCGACAGGTTTGCCGTCGAAGGCGCTGTCGCCGTAGGGGCGGGAAGCCCAATCGATGGCATTCTTGAGGACACCGGGAACCGAATAGTTGTACTCCGGCGTGACAATCAAAAGCGCGTCCGCTGCCCTGATCCTTGCTTTGAAGTCTCTCACCTTCTCAGGCGGCTGGCTCTCGAGATCCTGGTTGAAGGGGGGAATCCCTTCGAGGTCGAAGACGTCGAGCTTCATCTCGGGCGGGACCAGTTCCGCGGCTGCGCGCAACAGCGCTTTGTTATAGGAATCTTTCCGCAGACTGCCGGCAAACCCGAGAATAGAAAGTGCGTTGTCCGCTCCCATAGGAGTTCCTCCATGTTGTTCCGCTATGGCAAAAGGCCCTCCGGCCCCTGACAAAGAATACCATATTCATTGCTCCTGCGGGGAGAAATAGAAAACACTCCCCAGGAGGGATCCGTTACTTTTCGTACTGCTCCAGGTCCTCTTCGGAAAGGCCGAAGTAGTGGCCCACCTCATGGACGAGAGTCATCCTGATCTCTTCGATGAGCTCTCTTTTCGTGGAGCAGATCCTTTCGATGTTCTTCTGGAAAAGGATGATTTCGTCGGGCAGGGGAGGGGGGAAGTCGAAAAAGCCTCCTCTCTCCTGGTATGCGGCACCGCGGAAGAGGCCGAGGAGGTCCTTCCTCCCCGTACCGGTAAGGAGAGCGTCCTCTTCTGTCGGGTATTCTTCAATAATAACAGTGATATTGGTGAAATATTTCCTGAACTCCTCGGGCAGTGTTTCCAGTGCCTGCTCCACGAGTCTTTCGAAATGCTCCCTGCTTGTCCTGAAAGCCATGATAATAGTGTACCGGAGGCGGGGCGGAAAACTGAACCCCCTTTCCGGCGGTGTCAGAAGGAATTCCCGGTCAGCAGGGGGGGAGGTAGTGAGGAGTAATGAACGGAGGGCAGGGTAAAGTGTCTCCTGCGGCAAGGAATTCCTTGCCGCAGGAGAGAGTCCCTTATTCTCCGCAGCACACCCGTCTCATCTTTTTCTTCCCGGATGGGGAAACGGACATGACGACATCGATCTTGTTACCGCAAAGGCGACAGTTCTGTCCTCTTCCCTTGTTCTCCGCCCTTGCAGCCACGTCGGTCTTCGACTTCCCTTTTTCTGCCATAACACACCCTCCTTTCGCAATCTAAAATTAGTGCGGGAGCCCGTAGTCTCCGCATACATTTCCCACAGTGGGTCCCTGCTGTGTATCCCTTTTTCTGCCAACCGGACAGGGACAGCAAAGGACGTGAAAATGGAAACGTCACAAACCTTACACTATACCCCATATCGAGGAAAGTTGTCAAACAGAGGAGTAGAAGGCAGGAAGGAGGAAATGAAGCCGAACCGCTAAAGGGAAGAGCAGTTGTACCGGTGGTTATAAAGGAGAGGCCGCTTCTGTTTTCTCATTCATTGTTTTGAAAGCGCCCTCTGGACGGAAGGAAGGGGAATGCCACACAAGGAGACGGTAATTGGTACGGTTTCGCGCCCCCCACGTATACTTATACTCTTCACGGCCCCGCAAAAAGTCGAACTCCCGGATCCCCCCGGCAAGAGCATCCTCAATGGCATGCCACAGGATGAACTTTCCGGGACTGTACAGGGATGCCCTTGGATCGAACCCGCTCAGGTAGCAGTAGAGCCGCTCCCGGGCTGCAAACGAGTAAAGGGCGGCACTGACGCTCCCCCCGATATACAGCACGCTGAGCCTGAGCCAGCCGCGCTCCAGGAATCCGGCGGAGACTTCCCGGTGAAATGCCTGAATCCCAGGGCCGGCAAGGACGCCGCCTTCTCCTCTTTCTTCCCAGGCGGCACGGTGAAGCCGGAAAAGGATTTCGAGGAATTCCTGGCGTGTTGTTCCGGTTGCCGTTTCGGTGTATGCGCCCCCCGCACGCTCGATACTGTTTCTGGTGTAACGCAATTCTTTCCGTAAACGGGCTGACAGCCCTGCCCGGAATGCCGCACGGGTATCCGGCAGGGTGAGGACGGGACAGGCTTCCATTGCCGTCTTCTGCATAAGGAGTCCGGGGATCCCGGGAGAGGACAGGAGAGGGGATGCACCGCGGAGTTCCTGGAAATCACCCACATCCCACCGCGACTTCTGCGACAGGAGATGCTCAAAAACCGCCCGGGTGCCCTCTTCTTCTGCTTCGGGCTCCAGGAGGAAGTCCAGGTAATCCGTTATCCCGCTCCCCAGCAGGGATACCTGGCGGAAACCGTGCTCGGGATGCCTGAAGAGAAAAAGGGGAGCGATTCCTGCCAGACGCCCCCGGCGGCGTATGGCGAGGGTCATGAGACCATCATTCCCGAAATGCCTCCACCAGGGGAGGAGCCATTCGGGCGACTGGAAGGGGGTTGCGGACGGGCAGCGCTCCCATAGCAGAGACCATTCCCGGCCGAGCGCCTCGAGTGCGGACGTATCGTTTATCTCTTCGATGGTCATTGCGCGCATCCTCGGCGGTATAGGGGTTGTTCAGATGCAGGGAGAGGCTGGAAACGATGTGAACAGTTTAATCCATTGCTTCCGCTGTTACCGTATCGGCGCCGCAAAAGGCAAGGAACTCGTCACGCTCCTCCGGAGCTATCCATTCCTCGGAGAAGCACTGGGTGCTGTTTCCGTACTTCGAAAGGAAATCCCACGGGGCACCGGGATCGATGTTGTTTTCTATCAGCCACGATACAAAGTAATCCCATGAAGGAGAGTCTCTCCGCACCCACTTCATCCAGCAGTCGGCCACCACTCCCCAACCCGCAGAAGAGGTGCGATAGTCTGCCGCTTTGCTCCACGCCTTCTCTTCAATGGTTTTCCTTTCTTTTTCGCTGATGACCTGATGGCTTTCCATATTCCACCTCCGCGTCCGGCCGCCGCCTCGTTTTCTCCTTGAGAAAAGCATAGCAGACGGGGAGAGAATTGCAAGAACGGCAGAGTACCTTCTCCTGGAGAGTCCGGCGCTTTTTCGCTTTCTTCCTGCAGCGTCCTCCTTTCTCCTCCGCTCCCCCTTTGACTTACTGCCGGATTCGGGAGAAAATTATAATAAGAAACATTGCGTGCGCATCCTCGTTCTGTTCTTCTTCGTCCTGCTACGCGCGGTCTTTGTGACCGGGGAGGGGAAAGCCATGAAGAATATCGCGGAAATTTTGGCGCATTGTGCACCGGGGAAGGCATTCTACTGCGTCTTCCATCCTCCCGGGCAGGAGCCTTCGGTGGACTTCGTGATCCGGGAGAAATCAGCAGTCATTGCGGGCTTTCCACAAAACCCGCCCGTATCCCTCCGGCCGGCCCTTATCGAGGTGGGAGGCGTGGCGGCTGTGGTCGTGATGTTCCGTATTGCCTACGATCCCGACAGAACGTACGAGACCTGGTGGAATTACTACCGGGAGACCGCCGAGTCCCCCTTCGAGATCATGGCGGAACAGGGACAGATCAATTTTCATTTCTACGGGGACTCAGTAGAGCGGGAAAGGGTGATCAGCGTGATAGCGGATCACGAAATCAACTCGTTCTTCGGACGGGTGATCGAGCACATCCACGGAATGACCGGGTGGTCCGCCATCGAATTCGAATTGGCCAGAAATGCGATTTACCGGAGGTACGGCTCGCTGGATGCCCTCTGGGATGCCCTCTTCATGCATCTTCGGGGGAACTAGCCCTGCCGTGCAGCGGGGACGGGGAGTGCCTTGATGAGCGCAACGGCACGGGCTACACCCTCTTCTTTTGCCATGCGGGCGCCAATACGCCCGGCAGTCTCTTTCATCAGAGGGGAGCCAAAACGGATAGGTATCCCGCTGTGTTTGAGGGAGACCGTTACATAGGGCTCCCCGATCGCTCTGCAGCGGCATGCAGGGGATGGAGGAGAAAGTGGCCGATAACGAGGCCGCTTTTGGCGCACAGGCTCTCCGCCGCATGGAACATTTCCTCTTCAACGGGCTCGAACAGGGTCTCCATGACCAGCCTGAACTGTTTCAGGATGGAGGAGGGAGAGAGTTCCATAAGTTTCGCTGCGAGCCCTTCGTATTTTTCCCCTGACGGGTCGAAACGGCCCACCGGACGCAGGACGACCCCGAGCGATTCGGCAAGAGGGCGATACTCCTTATTATCGATACTGGTCACGGCGATGGTGACCGTATGCCCCCTTGCGCGGAGACCGTCGGCAAGGGCGCTCATCGGGCGGATGTTGCCATCGCTGCCCCACGTCCGGAGCCCTATCCTCAAGAGACGGATCCCGTTATGCCCATTCCACTGTACAGGAGGGGCTCACCCGCCTCTCCTCCTCTCCCACCACACGATAGCGATATCCGTGCTGTCGCGCTGCACCGGACGGCCATCCTCCTGGAGCACACGGATCTCCCTGTTCAGAAAGTGTTGCAGTTCCTCCACCTCCTCCATGCTCTCGAAATGGAAGCTGCTGTCGACATGGTGGTTTTTGATGAAAAGGAAGTCGTAATCGTTCTGGAGCGCATCGATCTCCTTGAAGTCGATGGGGACACCCTGATTGATCTCCGTAATGAGCGCAATATGAGCTGCTCCCGAGGAAAAAGCCTTTCGCATCCCTCCGGCAATCCCCCCTGCGGTAAGATGAAGACTGTTGCAGGCGATGAGAAGATCGGTTCCCTCCTCTCCGTTCATCTGAAAGTCCTCCCATCGCTGTGACAGGACTTTTACGTTTTCGATGCCGAAAGAGAAGAGTTTTGCACTGAGGAAGTCCCTCATGCCCGCCGAGGGCTCAAGCGCCCGGACAGGACAGTCCAGTGACGCCAGGGGGATGGCAAGCGCCCCCGTCCCCGCCCCGATATCGAGTACCCTCCATCCGGGCTCGATCATCCTGCCGACCTCCTGCAAGATCTCGAAATGGTATGTCCCGCGGCTGAGCCACTTTTCGTACCAGGGTGCGAAGCGGTCCCAGAAATCGAGGGGACCTTGTAATGGAGTAAGATTCATGGGGATAATTATACCGTGTTGCGCGGAAAAGAGGCGAATGCGGGAGTACGCCTCCGGCATGATACAATAGGGAGATTATGAATTTTCACGAAGAGTACGCAGGATTCGGCTGCAGCAATGATCTCCTATCCTATTGACGGTATCCTCCCCGGGTTGAAAGAGGCGGTATGCGGGCACCCCGCGGTGGTGCTGCACGCCCCCCCCGGCGCGGGCAAGACAACACGCGTCCCTTTGGCCCTCCTCGATCTGTTCCCCCCCGGAAAGGGGCGTATCCTCATACTGGAGCCGCGCAGGATTGCGGCGGTCTCCGCGGCTCGCTGGATGGCCCGTACTCTCGGGGAGGAGGTAGGGGAGACGGTCGGCTACTCCATACGGTTCGATACGAAAACAACGGAGAGGACGCGCATCGAGGTGGTCACCGAGGGCATTCTCACCCGGCGCATTCAGGCCGATCCCGGTCTCGACGGAATCGCCATGGTCATCTTCGATGAATTCCACGAGCGGAGTCTCCATGCCGACCTGGCGCTGGCCCTCTGTCTCGATGTGCGCGGGGGACTGCGGGAGGACCTGAAGCTTCTCGTCATGTCGGCGACACTGGACTGCGGCCCCATAGCGGATCTCCTGGGAGGCGCCCCGGTCATCACTTCCGGCGGCAGGGCTTTCCCCGTGGAGGAGCACTACCTCGGCGACGAACGGGAAAAATCCCTTCCGGAGCGAACCGCCGATGCGGTGCAAACGGCTCTGCGGGAGACTCCGGGAGATATCCTTGTTTTCCTTCCCGGATCGGGCGAGATACACGCATGCAGCGAAGCGCTGCAGCCGGTAGTGGAACGAGGGGGCACGGGGATCACTCTCCATCCCCTTTACGGCGATCTTCCCTTCGAAGAGCAGGAGCGTGCCCTTCTCCCGTCCCGGACGCGCAAGATCGTTCTCGCGACCAATATAGCCGAAACGAGCCTTACCATCGAGGGGGTGCGGTGCGTCATCGACAGCGGCCTGACCCGCCGGCTCCAGTACGATCCGGCCACCGGAATGAACCGGCTGATCACGGTGGCGGTGTCGAAAGCATCCGCGGAGCAGCGCAAGGGCCGGGCCGGACGTCTCGGTCCCGGAGTCTGTTATCGTCTCTACAGCCGTCATGTCTTCCACTCGATGCTCCCCCATACCCCGCCGGAAATGCTCGTGTCGGATCTTTCGTCCCTTGTCCTCGATCTCGCGGTATGGGGCGTGAAGGATCCTTCGGCGCTCTCCTGGCTCGACGCCCCTCCCGCCGCTTCCCGGGATGCAGCCCGTCGTCTGCTCATGGACCTGGGTGCCCTCGATCCGTCGGGTCTGGCTACCCCTGCCGGTAAGATGATGGCCCGGATGCCCCTTCCCCCCCGGCTGGCGCGCTTGCTGCTGCGGGCCGGTGAGCTAGGGTGTCCCCGCCTCGGAGCGGAGGTGGCCGCCCTCCTTTCCGAGAGGGATATTTTCCGCCGCACGGCAGCGGAGCGCAGGAGAACTGCGGGAGATCCTGATATTCAGGAAAGGCTTTCGCTTCTGCAGGTGTGGCGAAGGGAAAGGGAGGGGACCGGAGGGGCCGACCTCCGGGCATTGCGTGCGGTGGAGAGGACGGCAGAGCAACTTGTGCGACTAATGCCCGGATCGGGCAAAACCCATGGGGAGAGGGCGGACGACCCGGAGCTGGTTGCCCGTCTTCTTTTGTCCGCTTTTCCCGAACGGATCGCCAAGAGACGGGAAGAGGGAGAGGGCCGTTTCCTCCTGGTGCAGGGGCGGGGGGTACGGGTATCCCCGGCGAGCACGATGAGCAGGAGTCCCTTTCTCATTACTGCGGTTATGGATGCGGGAGAGGGGACGGAGGGGTTCGTGCATATCGCCGCTTCGGTCACCGAAGAATTGGTACGCCGGGAATGTGCCGGGCGTATCGAAAACCTGCGGAGGATAGAGTGGGACAAGGGGGAGGGCAGGATTGTTGCCGCCTTGGAAGAGAGGGTGGGAGCCATCCCCCTTTCGGTGAAACCCTTTTCCCCCTCCGATGCTGAGGTGGCCCCTCTCCTGTGCGACGCGATCCGGGCGAACCCCGGCCTGCTTTCCTTCAGCAGGGAGACCCGGCAATTCCAGGGGCGGGTGGCCCTGATGCGGCGGGTATTTCCGGGAGAGGAGTGGCCGGACCTATCGGACGGGTCTCTCTGCGGCTCCCCGGAGGAGTGGCTCCTGCCCTGGCTCGGCAGCGTGCGTACCAGCCGGGATCTCGCGAGTCTCGACACCCTCCCCGCGCTCAGGGCGCAGCTTTCCTGGGAGCAGGTGCGGCTTCTCGATGAGCGGGCACCTTCGTTTCTTCCCGTGCCCAGCGGCCACCGCGTGGCGCTCGATTATGCTGCGGGAGAGATCCCGGTGCTTGCCGTAAAGCTGCAGGAGATGTTCGGGCTCGCCGATACCCCTGCCGTTGCCGGGGGACGGGTGAAGGTGCTCCTCCATCTTCTTTCCCCGGCGCGCAGACCCGTCCAGATCACGCAGGACCTGAAGGGGTTCTGGAACGGGGGCTACCAACAGGTGAAAAAAGAGCTGAAAGGACGCTACCCGAAGCACCCCTGGCCGGATGACCCATGGAACGCCGTGCCCACACGTTCAGCGAAACCTCGGGGGAACTGAACGGAAAGGAGCGATCCGGCGCCCCCACCGGCACCGTGGAAATGAAGCGCACTCCTGAGGGGAGAGCCTTTCCTGTCCACGATCGGCATCCGGGGAAAGGGATTGTTTCTCATGTATGGGCGAGGACGAATTTTTCAAAATCTTCCGCGCTCAGGGGCTTGCTGAAGAAGTGTCCCTGTATTTCGTCACAATGGCTTGTGCGCAGGAACGACAGTTGCTCCTCGGTCTCCACTCCCTCCGCGACCACCTTCAGCTTCAGTCCATGCGCCATATCGATGATTGCCCGGATAATAGACTGGTAATCCTGGTCTTCGGCCAGATTGATGATAAAGGATTTGTCGATCTTGAGCTTGTGAAAGGGAATCTTTTTCAGATAGCTCAGGGAGGAATATCCCGTGCCGAAGTCGTCGATGGAGAAACGGACCCCTATCGCGCTCAGCATGCGCAGATTGCGGGCGGTAAGCTCCGTATCCTGCATGGCGAGGGATTCGGTGATTTCGACGCCGAGGGACTCCGGGGAAAGCGCATTCTCCCGCAAAACGCGTGAAATCGTCTCCGCAAGGTCCTTCTGCTGGAACTGCCGTGCGGAGAGGTTGACCGAGATGCTGAAGGACGGAAATCCGGCCTGCTGCCATGCCTTCATCTGGGCGCAGGTCCGGTGCAGCACCCACTGGTCGATCGAAATGACCAGGCCTGCTTCCTCGGCAAGGGGAATGAATCGCCCGGGAGTGAGGAGCCCCAGGTCGGGATGCTTCCAGCGCACCAGGGCCTCAGCGCCGACTATCCGTTTCGTCTTTATCTCCATCTGGGGCTGGTAGCGTATTTCCAGCTCTCCCTGCTCTATGGTCTGGCGCAGCCTGTTTTCGAGGAGGATGCGTTCGAGCGTTCTGACATTTATGGAAGAGTTGTAGAACTGGTAATTATTCCTGCCCTGGCTTTTTGCGTGATACAGCGCAATATCGGCATTCCGTACCAGGACCTCCGCGTTTTCGCCGTCTTCGGGATAGAGGCTGATGCCGATGCTGGCCGTCACATGCAGGGTGTGCGCGCCGAGGAGAAAGGGGTCCTTGAAAGCGTCCATGATCTTTTCGGCGGCTCTGGCAACATCTTCGGGATAATCGATAAAGGGGAGCAGTACCATGAACTCGTCGCCTCCCATGCGGGCAACCATATCGTACTCGTGAATGCGGGTTTTCAGCCGGGCTGCGATATCTTTCAGCAGGGCGTCGCCGACTGCATGTCCCAGCGAGTCGTTTATATTCTTAAAACGGTCGATGCCGATGAGGAGCACGGCGATCCTCTTGCGGGAATGCTGCATCTGGGGTATTTCGAGGGAGAGGCGGTCCATGAGCATCGTCCTGTTGGGAAGTCCGGTCAGGAGGTCGTGGTACGTCTGAAAACGGATGGTCTCTTCGGCGCGTTTGCGCTGGAGGGCGTTTGCAAATATCTCACCGACGATTCTGAGCAGTGCGATGCTGTCTTCCGACCACTCCTTTCCGGCACGCACGGAGTCGAGCCCGAGGAATCCGATCAGGGTGTCGCCCTGCACCATGGGTACCGTTATCAACGACTTGATCGCCTCCCGTTCGAATTCTTCCTTTTCGGCACGGGCTTCCGGCGGAAGGTCTGCTACAGAGGGGATATGGACGATTTCGCGGCCCTTTATCCTCCTGCTGAACCAGGGGAGATCCCTGTCCGCATGAATGCCCTTGAGACGATGGATCTGCGGAGCCACCCCCTCTGCGCACCACTCATGGGTATTATCCATGATTTTTCCGTCTTCGCGGAAGAGGAAGACATAACTCCGGTCCACGCGGGCGAATTCTCCTATGAGACGCAATGCATCAAGTATCCCGCTGTCTATTTCATCGGAGGGTAATTTGATGAAATTCGTCGATATCATCATGATGATTCTTTCGAGCTCCAAGCGGAAGCGCAGCGCCTTCTCCACTCCCTTCCTCTCGGTGATATCCTCGCCCACCACGAGGATGCCGCGGAGGAGGCTGTCCTCACCCCTGTCGGGGAGAAGAGAGACCTGGTACTGCCTTTCCCCATCGGGGGTACCATGCCGGATGCTGGCAAAAAGAGCGGAAAGGGGCTCCCCGGTGTGCCTGACCTCCCTGACCTCCCTGACGATATCCTCCTTGCCGGAGACCACCTCATCAAGGGAGCGACCGATTATTTCTTCGACGGGATGCAACAGGGCCGCTGCCGCTGCCCTGTTGCACTGGGTGAAAACGAGGTCCCGGTCAAGATAGAAGACGGGAAAGGGAATGCTGTCCAGAAGGTGAAAGCAGAAGATCTCGCCGGCAGTGTTCTGAGAGGGTGCAGCCTTTTCGCTGAAGCCAAGTTTTCCATTCTGCATCCGACCATGCTCCTGCATTTTTTGTGAAGAAAGGGAGAGATCCCCCCATACGCTGTTTCTTTAAGTATAGACCAGCTTTCCGGAATTGTCGAAAGCGGGAGGGAGAGGCAGGTACGGAAAAATCGATAGAGAACAATGGAAAAAGCGGAGCGCTTTCCTGCGCTTTCACTGCGTCAAAGTAGTCAGCTCCATCTCTTCCACGGAGAGGGGATAGGACCGGAGGTACTTTATCCTGATCCCGGTTTCCACATTGAAGACAATAACCCGGGTGAGGACGACCATGCCCACTGCTTCCTCTTCAGGGGTCACCCTCTATGAGATACCCGTCCTTGACGATCAGTGCTTTCATCGCTCCTGTGCCGGAAAGCGCGGGCGCTCCGGTTCGGGGATACGGTCGGACCGCGGACGGTGCTCCTATACCACGCCTTTGCTGTTCATGAATGCGGAATACCTCTTATCCGTCCGCAGGATATGGTTGATCAGCCAATCCTTCAGGAAGTTCATCACGTCGGTATTGATGGACGCCCGCCCGATCTCGAAGTCTTTCTGGAGCTCCACGACCCTCCTGACCAATGCCGCATGCGCCTCTTTATGCACCGCCTCCTCGGGATACCCGTATTTCTGGAACAGGTCCTCCTCGACCTTGAAATGCTTTACCGCATAGTCGGCAAGCTCGTTGAGAATCGTCCCGAGGATGTCCCTCGACCTCCTCTGGCGCAGTGCGTCGTGCATCTCATTGACGAGCCGTATGATTTCCTTATGCTGATCATCTATCATCCCGACATGCACGCTGTAGTTGTTGCTCCACTGGATGAAACCCCCTGTGCCGCTCCTCTCCTGTTGCACTCCTCCCTCGAGGGTGAACCCCGAACAGGAGACGCGCAGGGACTCCGCGACGCTCGCCAGCAGGCTGACCTGGTTCATTACCCCCTCCGCCATCTTTTCCATATCGTTGGCTATGGAGGAGGTCCGTTCGATGTTCCGGGTCACCTCTTCCGACGCGGAGGCCTGCTCTTCCACTGCTGTAGCGATCTGGGTGATCTGGTCTTTTACTCCCTGCACCGATTCGACGATATGATTGAGGGAGTCTTCCACCTGCCGGATATAGTCCGTAGCGGTCTCCACCTTGCCGGACGCCTCTTCCATGGAGTGTGCCGTCTGTTTCGATTCCTCCTGTACCGCACGGATTTTTCCGGTGATTTCCGTTGTCGCCCTGATGGTCCGCTCCGCCAGTTTCCGCACTTCGTCGGCAACGACAGCGAACCCCCGGCCCTGTTCCCCGGCTCGGGCTGCTTCTATGGCGGCATTGAGGGCGAGGAGACTTGTCTGGTCGGCAATGTCGTTGATCACGGTAACGATCTCTCCGATCTCCGACACCCGGCCGTTCAGGCTCCCTATCATTCCCGAAAGCTCTGTGGTGGAGGTGCGGACCAGGTTGATCGTTTCGACCGCGCCCACCGCGATGTTCTTGCCGTTCTCCGCCGTGCGCATGGCTTCCGTCGAGGTGTCTGATGCCTGCGTGGCGTTCCGTGCGATATCGGTGATCGTCTGGCTCATCTCTTCCGAAGCGGCTGCGATCTGTGCCGCCTGGATCGACTGGTTCCGGGCCCCCTCGGAAGTCTTCTGGGCGCTTTCCGTCAGCATCCCCATGGAGGAGAGGACATCGGCTGCAGAAGTGAGGATTCCCTGAAGGGTGCTCTTAAAGGAAGAGACCATATAATTCATATTTTCTGCAAGCACTCCCGCCTCGTCCCTGCTTTTATACTCTATGGCGACGGACAGGTTTCCGCCAGCCATCTGTTCTACCTTCCCGGTCAGCTCTGCCAGGGGAGAGGCGATCACCTGTCCGAGATACCACCCAACGGAAGCGAGGAGGACGATAAAGAGCGCAATGGTAATCCCGAGGATTCGCGTTTTGCTCCAGAAGGCGGCATCGATATCGTCCAGGTACACGCCGCTTCCGACGATCCATTTCCAGGGAGCGAATTTCTTGACAAAAGACAATTTGGGGTAGTGCTCCTCTGTCACCCCGCCGCCGGGGAGAGGTTTTTGCCAGCGATAGGTCACAAAACCCTGGCCCTTTTCGCCAGCGGAAACTTCTACGAAGGACTGGAAAAGGTTCTTCTTTCCATCGGTTTCGATGATCGAACCCTCCGCGCCTTGCTGGAGGCTGGTGGCACAGTTGAATTTCTGGTCATCGAGAACCTTCCCGTCCAGCGCCGGGATGGTGGGATGCATGATCATCGTGGGATAGGGCACAGTATCGTCATTAATCCAGAAGTACTCTTTCCCGGCGTACCGGAGGGAGGCGAGGGCAGCCCTGGCAGCGGACTTCGCCTCCTCCTCCGTAAGCTTTCCCTCCTTCGACAGCGTATGGAAATGATCGAGCACCCCATAAGCGGTCTCCACCACCTGTCGGGTCATTGCCTTCTTGTCCTCAAGAAGCGTATGCTTCAGAGAGACAAGAAGTCCCGCAGCAAGGCCGATGATGCATACTACAGCAAGAGAGGTAACTACGAAGAGTTTGGATTTCATCCGCAAATTGTAAAGGATACGCATGATCTACCTCCATAATAGTACTGGATTATAATTATCCTGAATTAGGGATGCAAAAGCAAGGGCGGAGACATGGTTATTAAAAAATAATGTATTCAGTTCGTTATAAAAGAAACGGGCTGCGGGACGCCAAGGAGTCTCCTGTCTTGCCTTCTTATTGCGGAAACAGGGGGACTTCTTTCCATTCCCCGGGTTGGAGATCTCCCAGTTCCCACAGGCCGATTCTCCCGCGAATCAGCCTCAGTGCCGGATAGCCCACGGCAGCGGTCATGCGGCGCACCTGCCGGTTCCTGCCCTCCGTCACTATTATTTTCAGCCATGTCGTCGGAATGTCCTTCCGGTAGCGTATGGGAGGTACACGGGGCCACAGATGCGGCGGCTCCTCGATGATCTCCCCTTCCGCCGGCCTGGTCATGCCGTCCTGCAGCAGGACCCCTCTTCTGAGCCGGCGGAGCACCTGTTCGTCGGGCCTGCCCTCTACCTGCACCAGATACATTTTGGGGAGCTTATGGCGCGGGTCGGCGATACGATGCTGGAGGGAGCCGTCATTGGTGAGAACCACCAGACCCTCGCTGTCGTAGTCAAGGCGGCCTGCCGGGTAGACATCGGTGAAGGGGATATAATCGGCCAGGGTGGCACGGCCCGCTTCGCCGGTGAACTGGCAGAGCACCCGGAAAGGCTTATTGAAAAGGAGTAAGCGGGAAGAGCCCGGGGCCGGACGTGAGCGCACGCGGGCTCCCGGCCCGGTCTTCTTCCGGAAGAGGGGCTCCCCTTTGCTTCGATATATATCCTGTCTTTTCCCCATACGGTATTTTACCCTATCCCGGGCAAGGCATCTGCTATAATTTTAGAAAGTATAAAAACCGCACGTGGTGCAGAGAAATGAAATAGTACAAGGAGTGAGATGATCATCGATACGCTTTCCATCGGACTGCCGAAAAAGGAAGTGTTCAACGGCAGGGAATTCATTACGGGCATCTGCAAAACCCCTGTCTCCGGACTGCTGCGCCTTGGAAAGACAGGGTTTGAGGGAGACGGTGTGGGAGACCCGAGATACCACGGAGGGCCGAACAAGGCCGTCTGCGTCTACAGCAGGGAGCATTATTCCTACTGGGAAGAAGTGCTGGGGATCGGAATGCCCATGGCTGCTTTCGGGGAAAACCTTACTGTTACGGACCTGCGCGAGGAGGAGGTCTGTGTTGGCGATATCTTCGGGATCGGGACTGCCGTGGTGCAGGTGAGCCAGCCGCGTCAGCCCTGTGCCACCCTTGCCGCACGGCTAGGCAGGGAGGACATGGTGCAGCTCGTCAAGGATTCGGGACGCACCGGTTTTTATCTCAGGGTACTGGAGGAAGGGATGGTTGAGCAGGGAAATGCCCTGGTGCTGCGCGAGCGGGATGCGCGGGGGGTCACCGTCTCCTTTACCAACCGGGTCCGGTACCATGAAAGGGACAACCGCGAAGGCATCGAAAAGATCCTTTCAGTCCCCGCCCTTTCGGAGTCCTGGCATCGCTTCTTTCTCGAGGTGAGGGAGAGAGGCAGGGGAGGCCATGGCTCATGACCCATGGCTGGACAGTTATCGAAAACAGGATTAAATAAACTGTCCCCCCCTGCGTTGCCTTGCGCGCCCCCTAACGGGAATACGCGGTTGTTTCGATTTAATATACTCCCCGAGCACGATGGAGGCGGGATAGAGGACATCCTCCTCGGTCCGGGCGTGAAGTATCAGTTTCTCGGCAAAACGGGCGTACTCGGGCTTGTTTTCCTCGCATGCCACCTCCGCCAGTTTTTCGAGTTCTGCGACAATGGCCTCGTGTTCTTCGAGCATGCGGGGCAGTTCGGATTTCAGCCTCTCCGTCATTTCAATCACTTTCTCGGTATCGGAGACCGGTTTTCCCTCCGCCAGCACTTTTAATATCCCGAGAGGAGGAAGGGCATACTCCTCCTCTTTTACGAAGTGTGGATGGAGGACTTCCGCCACTGCCCGTGCCGCCTCGCCCACTTTGCCGGGCTCCTTGGTGGCTTTGACGAGCTCCTGGTGCAGCTCATCGTGCTCCGCTTTTAAGGGGGAAGGTATTGCCGTTTCCATGGCTCCTCCTTGCTTGAGGGATGGGTTAAGAAATCGATGCCGGGCAGGCATTCCTACTTAAATGATACCGCATTTTCAGGGAGGATGCATCCCGGGAGCTGCCCGGGGGGTGATAAGAGGTGGAAAAAAGTATATGCCGCCGCTTTTGCCTGATACCGGAGAGCCGGATGTTTTGAAGAAAGGGGAAGGGAAATCGTACTATAAAAATACAGAGTACAATGAAAGATTCGAAACGTCTCGCGGGAATGGAAGAAAAGGCACGGAGTACCGACCGCCTCGGGTATCTCTGCGTTCTTCTGGCAGCCTCTCTATGGGCTGCTTCCGGCTCGGTGTCCAAATATTTGTTTCATAATGGAATATCTCCCTTTCAGCTCGTGCAGTTGCGAACTACCCTGGCTGCCGTTGTGTTGCTCCTCTGGCTGTTTTCCCGGAAACGGCCCCTTCTTGCCGTCAGGAAAAGGGACCTTCCCTTCTTCCTGCTCCTTGGGATCTCCCTCGCGGCAGCACAATTCACTTATCTGTTCGCCATCAGCAGAATACAGGTGGCCGCGGCTATTTTATTGCAGTATCAGGCCCCGGTGTTGATCGTTGCCTTCGCGGTCCTGTTTGCGGGGAAACGGTTGACGTTTTCCACTGCAGCGGCGCTCCTGGGCGCACTGCTCGGCTGCTATCTCATGGTGGGTGCCTACAGGCTGGAGATACTCAGCATGAACCGGCTGGGCATTGTTTCCGGTCTGGCATCGGCCGTCGCTTTTGCCGTGTACTCGATAAAGAGCGAGTATGGCATGCGCACCTACCTGCCGTGGACCGTTGTCTTCTATGCCTTTCTTTTCGCCGCCTTTGTCTGGAATTCCCTGTATCCGCCGCTGGATGCCTTTCTCCACGCTTACCCGGGCGCGGCGTGGGGAGGGATCCTGTTCGTGGGTATCTTCGGCACCGTCCTCCCCTTCGGGCTGTACAACGAGGGAATCCGCCGCATCCGCTCCACCCACGCAAGTATCACCGCTACCTCGGAGCCGGTTATTGCCGGAGTGATTGCGTGGTTTTTTCTCGGGGAGGGAATGGAAGGCTGGCAGATGATGGGTGCCGGGCTGGTTGTCGCCTCCCTTCTCCTGCTGCAGGTACGTCAGGACTCTACTGGCGGGAAATGAGAAAGCCGGGGGAAAAGGGGGTCTCCTCAGAATTCGGAAAAAATAGCACGTTAACAATACGGAAAGCTAATAACATGATCTATTCAGGATTTAATACCTTTCGGAGAGAAATTGATCGGACTACAGGTACTGCAGAGCGCGGCTGAAGTCCTCTCTTTTTCCTCTTTTTTAGAGAAAGCTTTCCGTTTCGATCTCCTGCAAAAGTTCGTGCCGTTGGGAAAGACGCGTGCGCGGGAGCAGGACGGTCCTCAGGGAGTGCAGCACGCTGATCCACAATCTTGACACATCAGCAGATCGTGCTAGAATGAAAGAAATGTCAGAATTTCCTTATTTAAGGTCGTTGAAATGAGGCGCCCTCTTCGGAATGTGAAGTCAAAGGGCCTGTTTTTCCTCGCTTTTTTTAGTATGGTTTTTTCCGGGGAGTCCTTTGCCCTGGACTTGCCCGGAAACCTCGACAAAGAGGAAAAAGTCATTGCTCTCAATGTGGCCGTTGCCTCTGCGACTTTTCTTTGGGGTTTTGCCTACTGGAATTACGGCAAATACAAACCCCATTTCAAAGCAGAGGGGTGGTTTGCGAAGGACACCTACCGAGGCGGCGCGGATAAACTTGGGCATCTCTACGCATCCTATCTTTTTGCAACGGGACTTTCCCATGTATACTCCTCATGGGGTTACGACAGGGCAGATGCCGCCCGGCTCGGCGCTTTATCTTCCTTTGGCTTGCAGGCATTGATGGAGGTGGGCGATTCCATCAGTAGCTATGGTTTTTCCTACGAGGATGTGGTTGCGAACGGAGTCGGAAGTTCCATAGGATATCTCCTTTACCGGTATCCGGATATTTCGAGGAAAATCGATCTCAGGCTGGAGTATTTTCCTTCAGAGGGATTGATCGAGAAAAAGAAATCGGACTTCACTACTGATTATGACGGTATGAAGTTCCTCGTGGCAATAAAATCTGACGGCTTTGATTTCATAAAGGACAAATACCTCAAATATACGGAACTTCATGTAGGTTATTATACCAGGGGCTATAAATGGGCGACAGATGGGAAACGAAGCCGAACCATTTATTTCGCCGTCGGATTAAATGTATCTAAAATTTTTGAAAGCCTCTCTTTCAACAAAACGGCAAAATTCTTTAATTACTATCAGGTCCCTTATACGTACCTGCCGATTTCGCACGATTTCAAATGATTTGCGGAAAGCCCCGGCAAGGTGATAAAAAACTGCAAGAAGGACTTTCCGGCGAGCCCCAGGAGGATAAAGAAAAGATGCCAAAGAGAAGAGAGGACCAGTTCTTCGGCACGCAGAGAAATTGCGATAGCCCTGCCCCGGCTCAAAGCAGGGCCTTTAGGTAGTACTACCTTCTCCAGCCCGCCCATGCGGGCACGCCCGCACTATCTCTCAGGACAAGAACGTTATCGCCCTTTTTGATTTCTTCCGCAATAATGGCAGGCGTGCCTGCAAACATTACCCTTGACCCCTTGACCTCGATCGTGTCGCCTTTTTCGATCTTTGTATCCAGCCTTTCGATGTACCAGCCCGGGCCAAGGTGAACGGGGATTGTCTCTTTATCTGTCCTTAGCATAAGATGCACACCATAGGACATTCCCTCCCGCGGCGTGATTCTGTCTAACGATTCCACAATCCCTGAGACGGTCTGGACTGTTGCAGGGTTATACATTCTCTGATACGGGGATCCCATACCCCAACCGCCGCTCCCGCGCCAGCCTTTCCAGGGCGCTGCAAGCGCAAGTGCCGTAATAAGGAACATTGATAATATAACTGCCAGGAAACCCACGATTTTTCTCATGAAATACCTCCTTGAGCCGGATTGAACTGGTCTGTTCTGTCTTCTTTTGCCTCTGCCGCTCCCATTTCTTCTGAATCCCTATTGCTGCTGCCTGCCTATACCCGGTTTTTCTCTGCGGCAGGGTACCCCTTTCCCGAATGCTCCTTTCATTCGTTTCCGCACGATCGATGCAGTGCAATGAGTCCAGGAGCTGCACGCCATATTCTATTAGTGCTTCGGCAGCGTGAAACTGAAGGTGCTGCCCCTGCCCGGCGTACTCTCCACCCAGATCTTTCCGCCGTGCGCGTCTATGATCGATTTTGCGATGGCCAACCCCAGCCCAGAGCCTTCCTCATCCCTATCCACACGGTAGAATGCGCCGAACAGGTACGGAAGATGCTCTGCTGCAATGCCGACACCGGTATCGGCAACCTGCACAAGGATATCATGCTCCCTCTCCAAGAGCCTTACCGTAACAGTTCCGCCCGAAGGGGTATGCTTCAGCGCATTGCCGAGCAGGTTTCTGATGACGCGGTCGACCATCATGGCGTCGGCGGTGATCACGGGAATCATTTTTTCCGGGAATTCGAAAAGCAGGGTTACCCCTTTTGCCTCGGCTTCCACTTTAGCCGCTTCAATATGTTTGTGTATGTCCGTTTCAATGTTAAACGGGCCGGGCACGGGCTTGTATTCCTTAGCCTCAAACCGTGAAAACTCAAGGAAGCTTGTTATCAAGTCGAGCAGTCCGCCGAGCTCATCGCGTATTATAAATAAATAGGTCTGCTGCAGTTCGGTAAGAGGTCCCGACTTGCCCAAAAGAAGCCTTGACAGAAACCCTTCCGCTATAATGATAGGGTTTTTCATATCATGAGCGAACATAGCAAGGATATTCTTCCTTTCCTGCTCCAGGCGCTTCAGTTCAGTTATATCTCTGAAGAGCTCAATACCGCCGACGGCAACGCCCTTATGGTTCAGGAGCGGTGCGGTAGTGACAGACAGCGAGACCGGCTCTCCGCTCTTTCTCGTTATGACAGTTTCCGCGGCGATCGTCTGCTTGCTTTCCAACAATGCGTACTTGAATAAAGGACAGGCCTCTCTCTCTGCGGTGCCGTGCAGCAGTGCAAGATGGGACTTGCCGATCACCTCTTCCTTCAGATAGCCGGTGATTTCCTCCGCAGCCGGATTGAAATCGACAATAATTCCCTTCTTATCGACCATCGAGAAGCCGACCGGAAGGGCATTGATAATGACATCATAGATTTGCTGCTTTTTCATGACATTTCCAATGATTTTACAGTGTGAAATTAAAAAAACCGCACGATGCCGATGCCGTCAACTGCCGGCATTGTCAGATGCCGCTCTTCCTCGAGTCTCGCCAGGAGATTGTAGATGGTCTCCCCGCCGCGCTGATATCGATCCCTGTGGTCGGTTCGTCGAAGAGCAGCACCTGGGGGCTGCCGATCAAGCCCCAGGCGTTCAATATCTCCTGAAACTGCCCGGACGACGGATCGCCTGTCCTCCCCGCAAAGAGCTCATCATCCTTGCGTCTCTACTCATGACTCAATTCTATCAGCTCATGCAAAGTTTTCAAATCGGTTTTTCTCACCTCAACTTCAGCGCCGGAGAGAACATACTCGGGTCCCTTGCCCTCGAGCAGTTCCTTCGTGTAAAGGATATCGACCCCTTGTTCGGTGATCAATTCCGCAAGCTTTATTCCCTTGCCCTTTTCAAGCCCCGCAAACGGGTTTTCGAGGGTCTGCCGGGTCGATATTGTTCCGTCCGGCCTTTTGTCCCACAGCCCTATAAAAGGAGCTTTGGCAAAATGCTCCGAGATGGCGCCATCACGGTCGGCAAGGGGCACAGCATACCGTGTGTGGTTCTTTTTTTCCGGCTCATAATGAATGGTAACCTTCCCGACAAAAGGAACGAGGTTTTTTATGTTCCGTTCCATGTCATCCGCAATCTCATGAGCATCTTTGAGCCGCTTCAGCGAAAGGGTAATGGCGGTTTCTATAAAAATGAACCGGCCGGAGTTCCATGCTTGCAGCGCGATAATCGCTTTGACCTCGGGAAATGCCTTTATTGTGTCCCTTATGGCGCCAAGCGTCGCCTCGTCCACCGATACGTCGAGAAGGCTTCTCACCGAATCTTTGAACAGCCCGTATCCAGCTTTAACGACAAGCAACAATACTAACGAAGCCGCTATCCTGTCCATAACAGGAAAGGAGAGCTGCGCACCGGCAATACCCACGATGACCACCGCCAGCGGGGCAAGATCCATCTTCCAGTTTTCGGCATCAGCCGATAAGGAGGGAGAGTTCAACTCCCTTGCCTTCTTTTTCTCATATCGCGCAAAGAGCATGATGGGGAATGACATCAATAGCAGGACCAGCAGGGAGAGGTCGAGATTCCTCACGCCTTCGGACACGGGGCGGTAGATCATTGCGGCAATCCCGTATGCTGAAAAGAGAATAAGACCGGCGGAAAAGAGCGCAGCGATATTTTCCGCTTTGTAAAGTCCCCAGGGGAACTGCTTCGATTTCCTCCCGGAAAGATATATGCCGCCGACCACAAGGAGACTGCCCGCCACATCGGTGAGAGAATGTACTGCCTCTGCGAAAAGGGCGGCGCTGCCAGTAAGGTAGTAGAGGAGAAACTTAATTGCGGTGAGGACAGTGTTCAGGCCTGATGACATGATCGCTGTCTTCTTGCCTTCATAGGCGAGTGCATCACTCGTTCCGTGTCTACTGTTTCCCATGGCGCATCCCGTCGAAACTATATTATTTGACAGCTTTTATGACGACAAATGAGCCCTCACCGTAGCCTTCCCTGACCGGCTCGACTTCTTTTATCTCTGAGAGGAAGTGGAAGATCGTCTGCGCAAAGCGGAAGCCCCTGAATCCCGCCTGCTCAAGAAGGGGGATAAGCTCACCGACAGAATAGAACGTAGCCGGTCTGTAGAATACGCTTTTGTCTTTGTTCGCCTGATACACCACGCCGAGAGGGCTCTCCTTGTCAATGAGTCCGATGATCAAGCTTCCTCCAGGCCTCAGGACCCGGTACGCCTCTTTGAGTGAGGTTTCTACATTATCAACAAAACAGATGGTTGTCACCATGAGGGCGAGATCAAAACAGGCATCGGGAAAGGGGAGCGCTTCTGCAACACCATCGACGACCTCGATTCCCCTTCGGCGGGCGAGTGCACGCATTGCTGCCGAGGGCTCAACACCGCGCTTAATACCCAGGGGAGCGGCAAACCTGCCGCTCCCCACTCCTATTTCCACACCATCGAGGCTGCTGTCGCTTTCAGGCAACAGCATCCTGACTGCCCTGAGCTCCGACTCATAGGCGAACCGGTTCTCTTCAAACCATTCTTCGTAGTGCTGCGCGTGTTTCTCAAAGGGTTCGGTCCTTGCCATCGTCTTCCCCGCTTGCTTTCTCCTGCACTGCTTTAGTGGTAGTTGTGCGTTCCCAGGATACCCTTGATCCCGGTCCTGTTTTCGAGGACCGGGGACAGTTCCTTCTGATGGTGGCCTCCTCCTTGTGGTTTGCGAGTTACTGCCGCTTCAGTGGGCGCATCCTCCGCCCTGAGCGTGTCCTCCGCAGCACTGCCGAAGGGTGTATTCCGGCAACTGCATCGCGAGAAACATGTCCACGTTCTCTTTTATGCGCGCCGCACCTGCCTGAAATACCCTGATCCCCGACTGATTAAGGCGGTTCAGCGCACCGCCGCCGATGCCGCCGACTATGACGGCGTCAACCTTGTGGCTGTCAAGCGCCTTGATCGGGTTGCATGCTCCGTGCGCATGGTGCTGGTCCCGGTTGATAATCGCCAGAGTATCGCGTATCGCCGTATCCACCACCACGAACATCGGTGCAGAGCCGAAATGGCCGTAGACCACGCTCTCCATTCCCTCATCTTCCTGAACAGGAAAACATACCTTCATCGTGACGCCTCCTCCTTGCATATAGTTTCCTCAAGCACCAGAGCCCTGCACTCAGCAAGGGCCGTTGCCACCTTCTTTCTCGCACTTGAAAGGATCCGTTGCACGGTTCCCCGCGAGATTCCCATCCTCAGGCCCGCCTCCTCCTGCGTAAGACCATCCCTATCGCAGAGCCTCAGTGTCTCAAGCTCATCCCGGTAGAGAGGGATCTTCTCTATCGAGGGCATGGGGATGCCCGTTGGCTTGAATGCTTTCCCCTTGAGCGGACAACCGCACTGCCGTGGCTTCCTGGGGCGCGGGGACATCTATATTCTCCCGAATGTTATGTGCATATGCACATTATAGACAACTGCAAGACGAGTGTCAAGCTACAATATGGGAGCATATAAACCTGACTGGGGATTACGTTTGAAAACGGAGCGGACGTGTTGCGAAAGGGAAAATAAAACCCCTCCCGCAAGTTTTAAACACTTGCGTGCCTTTATTCCGGATTCTGCGGTGCCCTAAGAAAGCGCGACTAATCCCGCTTGTCGTCTTTTTCCTTGCTCTGTGCCTTTCCCCCGTCACTCTGCTTCTTGAATTCCCTTCCGCAATGGAAGCAGTGAGTGACCGGCGTTGTCGCGCGCTCTCTCCCGGTGCCCGAGAATTCGATCTGTTCGATGTTCAGGGTCCTCATTACCCTGCAGCACCAATCCTCTTTCCCTTCCGGTCTCTTTTCGAAGCCCCTCTTCAGCGGGCTGCCGCACTGACAGCAGTAGTTGACCCCGAATTTGACGGGTATGATCTCGTCAAAAGCGAGCTTCAGGTGCTCTTCCACCGCCCCCTCCTTCAGGAGGGTGCAGCACCCGTTTTCTTTCTTGTAGTGGTCGAGCTCCGTCCACCACGCTATCGTTTTCCTGTCTACTGACTTGTTGTTTCTCATTATTGTTTCGTTTCCCTGAAGCGAACCCTATCGGTACACTTTTGGTTGAGATTAATACATCTGAACGCCTTTCTGCTTCCCCTATTCAATAGCAGATCACCCGGGAAAAGATGTGATTGCGATCACACCCCCGGAAAGGGGCTTTTCCGATCCCCCGCCCGGAAGCCGAAGCCTTTGTTTTCTCTCCCCTCCCGGAGGTATAATTGGGGAAGGAGAGACCCATGCCCTACAATAAAGAGATCGAAGCCCGCATAGAGAAAATTGTAACACATTGGAAGGGTGCTTCCCGCAAGGGAATGTTCGGGGGCGTCTGCCACCTCCTGAACGGGGAGCGGAGAAAAGGAGGCATTCCCTGAATACCTGGCTTGTGGTCGTCCTCTGTCTTTACCTTCTCAAGGAGGGGTTCGAGTACGGCGTTCAGTATCTCAATCTACGCCATATGCAGAGGGCGGGAGCGTCCGTGCCCCCTGAGTTCTCAGGACACATAGACGGGGCGCTGATGAAAAAGGCGCAGGAGTACGGGGCGGAAAAAACACGGTTCGGCCTTTTCTCTTCACTTTTTTCCACCATTGCCACTCTTGTTTTTCTGTTCGGTGGGGTGCTGAACCTCTATAATTCGTGGATCGTTTCGCTGAATCTTTCCTTCATTGTCTCAGGATGGCTCTTCTTTCTCCTTCTGTCCTATGCGGGAGAGCTCCTCTCCCTGCCCTTTTCTCTCTACAATACCTTCCGGATAGAGAACAAATACGGGTTCAACACCATGACCCCCGGCATATGGGTGTCCGACTTCATAAAATCCTTTCTCCTTTCCACGATTCTTCTATCCCTGCTGCTCTTTGCGGGGTTGTGGCTCGTGCAGTGGAGTCCCCGTTTCTGGTGGTTCTGGGTGTGGGGCTTTCTCTTTTTCTTCAGCGTATTTCTCCTGTATCTCTCTCCCTATGTCATCGAACCCCTCTTCAATACGTTCACCCCTGTGGAGGATGCTCTCCTCAGGAAGGGGATCGGGGAGCTGACGGAGAGGGCGGGAATCCACGCCGGCAGAATCCTGAAAATCGATGCCTCACGGAGAAGCCGGCATACCAACGCCTATTTCACCGGCATCGGGAGGACGAAGAGGATTGTCCTGTACGACACCCTGCTTGAGAGCATGTCCCATCCCGAGATCCTTGCGGTGCTTGCCCACGAGATAGGGCATTGGAAGAAGCGGCATCTGCTCAAGGCGCTCGCCGCTTTCGAAGTCTTTTCCTTTCTCTCCCTTTACGCTGCGTACCGGCTGACCCAGGGCGATTTCCTCATACGTCTCTTTGCCCTGGGCGCCGATACCCTCTTTGCGAAATTAGTTCTCCTCGGCTTTCTTGCGGGAATCATCTCGCTTCCCCTGAAACCGGTGGTGACTTTCTTCAGCAGGTGGCACGAGCGGCAGGCCGACAGGGCTTCCTTCGAGCTCACAAAGGACACGGAAGCCATGGTGAGCGCCCTGGTGAAGCTCTCAAAGGAAAACCTTTCCAATCTCTATCCCCATCCCCTGTACGTCGCCCTTTACTATTCGCATCCCCCCGTGGTGCAGCGGATACGGCACCTCCGGACGCTTTCGTGATCTTTTCCCCCCTCCGGGGGACTGTTCCCGGGCAGAGGGCGTTTTTGTGCAGAATGTACGGTGTGGAGTATAATTGGGTATGAAAGAAGTAGGGTTCCTCTACGATGAGGTGTTCTTGCGGCACGAGCCTCCCCCGTGGCACCCCGAACGGAAGGCCCGGCTGGCCCATATTGTCGCTACGTTGAGGAAAACGGGCCTGTGGAGAAAGCTCCGTCATATCCCTCCCCGGAGAGCCGGTTTCGACGACATCGCCCTTGTGCATACGCGGGAGCATATCGAGAAGATAAAGGCGTGCAGCAAGGATGGGTGCCTGGACCCCGACACCTATACCTCGAAGGGCAGCCTTGAGGCGGCCCTGTATGCTGCCGGTGCCCTCATGGAGGCGGTGGACCGGTGCAGGGCACGGGAGATCTCGAGGGCTTTCTGTGCGGTGCGGCCTCCAGGACACCATGCGGAGGCTGACTGCTCCATGGGATTCTGCCTTTTCAACAATATTGCCATAGGGGCGCGGTACGCCCGGAAGATCGGGTACGAACGGGTCTTTATCGTCGATTTCGACGCCCACCACGGAAACGGCACCCAGCATATCTTTGAAGAGGACGATACGGTCTTCTATTTCAGCACGCATCAGTATCCCTACTATCCCGAAACAGGAAAGGACCTGGAGAGGGGGAGGGGAAAAGGGCAGGGCTACACATACAATGTCCAGATACAGGTGGGCTCGGGCAATAAGGACTACCTGTACGTATACCAGGACATCGTCCCGGACCTCGTGCGGAGGTTCGCTCCCGATCTGATCCTCGTCTCGGCGGGGTATGACATCCACGCCCAGGACCCTCATGCGGACATCCGGGTGACCAGTGAGGGTATCCGGGGCATCGTGCGGAGCATCCTGGCGAGCTCCCCCCGGCCCATGATCTTCACCCTGGAAGGCGGGTATGACCTCGATTCCCTTGCGGAGTCGGTGTGCATCACCATCGAAGAGATGCTCGATAAGAGGAATATCTGCGAAAGGGAGTAGGGAAGGAGGAGTATGGAGGTCCTCCTTCTCCTCTTCGGGCTTCTTCGTGCCACCACTTTTGATTGCATCCTGTTCACCCCAGAGTAAAATCCCCTTGAAAATGTTATGGTATAAGTATACGGACCATTGTGTCAGATCGGCAGGAAGGAAGAATTTCTTGTGAGCCCCTGATCCCCGGGGCAGCAGGGATTCTTTCTAAAAGAAACTGGTCACCGGAGGGACAAAAAGGTATGATAAGCAGGGGATACGCTCTGGAAGGAGAGGCCGACAATGCAGTGGAGCCGGGAG
>NSJL01000008.1 GCA_002634385.1 Nitrospira sp. | reverse complement strand
ATCTGCAGGAGATGTATGGGGTTGAGGTGTCGCCGACTCTTATATCGACGGTGACCGACGAGGTGGAAGAGGAAGTCAAAGCCTGGCAGAGCAGGCCTTTGGAAGGGGTGTATCCCATCGTCTATCTGGATGCCATCCGGATCAAGATCAGGAGCAACAACCAGATCGTCAACAAGGCCGTCTACCTGGCCCTGAGAAACATTGCAAAGAAATGGACGGTGCCCATCAAGAACTGGAAATCGGCCCTGAATCAGTTTGCCATACTCTTTGAAGGAAGAATGCCCTTGGCATGACTATCATAAAAAGGCACTTACACAAAATTCTTGACACGCCCTGAATATGACACGAATAATAATGAACCAATTCAGGGGCTACATGAACTCACAAAGTGTTTCGAGGGTTCGCAAAACATCATCTTCTCAGATAGCTCCCGTGCAGGTATAAATACAACACGTCCTGATGTTCGAGTGCGATGTTTTTGCACCGTCCAAAACTGAGCTACAGCGATTGGGAGGGTGCTTGGGCGAAATACTCAACTGGTATCGTTTTACATCTGGTATCGTTTTACATAATGTGAAATGAAAGAGCCCTACCTCGACATAACGAAAAGCGTCATGATCTCCTCCCCTGCGGGATCGGGGAAGACCGAAAAGCTTTCACGCAGGTATATCGCCCTCCTGCAGGGAGGGGCTGAGGTGGAGAGGATACTGGCCATCACCTTCACCGAGAAGGCCGCCGCAGAGATGAAGGAGAGGATCCTGAGCATCCTCAGGCGTGAGGACCCGGCGCTTTTCGAGAGTGTCCGCGAAAAGATGCCGCGGATGCGCATTTCCACCATCCACTCCTTCTGCCTGAAGCTCATGAAGAGGTTCTGCATTGAGCTCGGCATGGACCTCTCCCTCGACGTGATGGACAGTTTCACTGCGGACATGCTTTGGGAAGAGGCGGTCTATGAGGCCCTCCTCGATGACGGCACGTCGGGGGGCGCTCTCTTTTATGAACTGATGCAGAGCGGCGGGGTCAGGGGATGGAACCAGACACACCTCCTCTTGCGGGCGCTCCACGAGAAGCGGCCGGCAGTGGAGTTCGGGTTCAGGCGGGGAGGACTCGCCCTCGAGGGCAACGATCTCTCCCGTTTTGCGAAAGTAGTCGCCCTGTATGAAAAATGTCTCGGGTATTACCGGCGGAAAAAGAGGGAAAAACACTTCCTCGATTACAACGATCTCGAGCTTATGGCCCATGAGGCGGTTTCCACCAATCCCGAATGGCAGAACGTTCTCTTCTCCTTTGACGAGCATACCGACCACCTTCTGGTGGATGAGTTCCAGGACACCAGCTCCCTCCAGTGGATGATCATCGACAAGCTTACCGAGGAGTGGCGTTCCGGGCTGGGGGCGAAGAGGGAGGCGGGAAAACGGCCTACCATTTTCCTTGTGGGAGACGATAAACAGTCCATCTACTCTTTTCGCGGCGCCAATGTCGACATCTTCAGGAGCGCCCGGAACAAACTTTCCGAATGGCTGGGAGACGAGTACCACTTCATCGAGGTCAAGGAGAACTACCGCAGCCTCCCCGCCGTCGTGCATTTCGTCAATACCCTTTTCGAGAGGGTGATGCCCCGTGGACTCTACGATGCGCGGAAAGTGGAGTACATTCCCTTCAAGGCGACGCGGGAGGGGGAGGGGAGGGTCGAGCTCCTCCTCTGCGACAGTGCGGGGAATACGAAAGAGAACAGAAAGCGGGAGGCCGCCCTCATCGCCCGGAAGATACAAGGCGTCCGGGGGGCGTATGAGGTGTTCGAGGGCCGGGAGAGGAGGCGCTGCCGCTACGGAGACATGGCGATCCTCCTCAGGAACAGGACGCATCTCCCCCTCTTCGAGGACGCCCTGCGCAGAGAGGGAGTCCCCTTCATCGTGGTAAAGGGGATCGGCTTCTACAACACCCCCGAGATCGGGATCCTGAGGGACCTGCTTTTCTTCCTCATCGATCCCCTGAACGATTACAGCCTTTTCACCCTGTTGCGCTCCCCCCTCTTTTCCCTGCGGTACGACACCCTGCTCGCAACGATGGGAAGCATTGTCGTCGATGATATTTCCGTCGGCCTGCTCTATTCTTCCCTCGCCCCCCGGCGGGATGCTTCCGGAGAGGGGGGGGACGATCCCGTCAGGAAGGCAGTGGCCGTGATGGAGTCCTGGCTTCAGCGGGTGAAGGATACCCCCTATGCGGTGCTCCTGGAGGAGATCCTCTGCGAGACGGGTGCCTGGCAGTATTTCGGGGAGAAACAGAGGTACGTGAACGTAAAGAAGTTCATAAAGCTGGTGGAGGATTTCGAAGCGCAGGGACTTACGGGGCTGGAAATACGGGAAAAACTGATCAAGGCCTCGGAAAAAGCCGACGAACCGAAAGCGAATGTAAACGCGGAGGGTATGGACGCGGTGAGGATCATGACGATCCATGCCTCGAAGGGCCTCCAGTTCCCCGTGGTGTTTCTTCCCTGTCTCGACGAAGGAGGCCAGACCAGGACCGGCAGTATCATTATGGACGAGGAGGGGGAGCGGATTGTTCTCGGCTTCGAGGAGGACGCCGAGGCGCGGAGGACGCTGCCGCTCTTCAGGAGGGGCAGGGAGAAGGCGGAAGACGAGGAGAAGCGGCTTTTTTACGTGGCGGTCACCAGGGCAATGGACTATCTCTGCATGTCGGGAGTGACAGGGAGAAAGCCGGCAGGCAGGCTTGCCCTTCTCTTTGATGCCTTTCACCTGGATTCCGTGGAACGGGACAGTGAGGGGGGGCTCCCTTTTACCCTTGAAAAGATCTCTCTGGAGGAGGTTGAAGTCCCCGACCCGGAAAAGAGCGCCTCCGGGGAGAGTATCGGACACCGGACCGGCCCCCGCCCGGATGAGATGGTCTTCGTGGATTCCCTTGCAGAGGAGTATAAGCCCCGGAAGATATGGCGCAATGTCACCGAGGAGGTGGACGAAGTGCTCGTCAAGCACGGGGACGACTGGATAGTGCTGGGGAGGGCTTTCCACAGGGTCTTCGAAGGCCTGTCGAAAGGGACGATCACTCCCGGTACTCTCGAGGGCAAAGTAACGGAGATCCTGCGGAATGAGGTGCTTTCGGACTCCAGGCTGGAAGGGCTGAAGAACATACTTCTCGCCGATCTGGAGAGGCTCGACAGGGCCGGGTATCTTGGAGAGATCATCCTGCCCCGGGAACGTTCCTTTGCCGAGCTCCCTTTCATCCTGGAGCAGGGACGCTTCATGTACAAGGGCAGAATCGACCGGGTGATCATCAGGGAGGGCACTGCTCATATCTATGATTACAAGACATATCCCGTGGCGGAGCAGGAGATACCGGAGTTGTCCGAACGATACGCCTTCCAATTGGATATTTACCGCAAGGCAGTGGAGTGCCTCTTTTCGGTCAGGGCAAGGACCTATCTGTTCCTGACCCATGAGGCCAGAATTGTCGGGTGATACCGCGGTGAGGCAAATTGCCGGGGTGTCGCAGTTAGTGTATAATAAGGGGCAAAGGGGATTCGGAGAGCACACCATACGTTTTACCGTACAACAGGCTGCCTGTAAAAACCGAAAAACGGCTCAAGGGGGGATATCATGATTGGACCATCGTTGATCAGCTTCCTGTTTCTTCTGTTCATTGTCATCTATATTCTTTCGAGTGCCATCAAAATTTTGAAGGAATACGAGCGGGGAGTTGTCTTCCGGCTCGGAAGGGTGATTCCGGTAAAGGGGCCGGGGCTGGTGATTATCTGGCCCATCATCGATAAGCTGGTAAAGGTGAGCCTGAGGACCGTCACCATGGATGTGCCCCCGCAGGATATCATCACAAAGGATAACATTACCGTCAAAGTCAATGCGGTTGTCTACTTCAGGCCCCTCGATCCGGTAAAGGCGATCACCGAGGTGGAGGATTTTTACTACGCCACCTCACAGATAGCCCAGACCACGTTGCGAAGCATCCTCGGCCAGAGCCAGCTCGACGACCTGCTCGGCAAACGGGAAGAGCTCAACGCGGAACTCCAGAAGGTCATTGACTATCAGACCGAGCCCTGGGGCGTCAAGGTTTCCGCAGTGGAAGTGAAGAATGTCGACCTTCCCGGCGAGATGCTGCGGGCAATCGCCAAGCAGGCCGAAGCGGAAAGGGAAAGACGGGCAAAGATCATTCATGCCGAGGGCGAGCTGCAGGCTGCCCAGAAGCTGGCCGATGCCGCAAAGATCATCGCGTCGGAGCCGGCGACGCTCCAGCTCAGGTTTCTGCAGACCCTTACCGAAATCGCGACGGAAAAGAACTCGACCATCATCTTCCCCGTTCCTATCGACATTATCAGACCGTTCCTCGAAATGGGTGCCGGGAAAGGAAACCTCCCGAACCGGTGAGGATATCGGCGGTCGTGATGCCGGTTCGCGAAGAGGGAGAGTACGATTAAGAAAGAGAATTCCAGAAGAAACAATGTCTTGCTGAAAGCGTTCGTTCTTCTGCTCCTCATCGGCGGCATTACGTTGTTCTTCTACAAGACCGGTCTCATCCATTTCTTTCTGAATGAGAAGAAACTGGTCGCTTTTCTCGATTCCCTGGGGCCCCTCGCCTGCGTCGGCTTCATTCTCCTGCAGATCGCCCAGGTGGTTGCGGCCCCCATCCCGGGGGAGGCGACCGGGCTCCTCGGCGGGTACCTGTACGGCCCTGTCCTCGGGGTATTTCTCTCCACCATCGGGCTGACCGTCGGCTCCTATATCGCCTTCGGCCTGGCCCGTGTTTTCGGCAGGCCCTTCGTGGAAAAATTCGTGGACGCCCGTACCATAGCGCGTTTCGATTACCTGCTCCACCACAAGGGGGCTTTCCTCGTTTTCCTGCTCTTTTTGATACCGGGTTTTCCCAAGGACTACCTCTGCTATATCCTGGGCCTCGGACATCTCTCGACAGCGGAGTTCCTCATCATCGGGGGAACGGGGAGACTGTTCGGGACCATTCTGCTGACCCTGGGAGGATCCTTTATCCGTCAGCAGCAGTACGGGAGGTTTTCACTCCTGGTGGGGGTCGCCCTGGTGGTGGTGCTGATCGCCATGGCCTACCGGGACAAGCTGGAGACGTGGTTCAGAATACTGCACATCAGGGATTACAGAAGAAAAAAGGCCAAACGCTCCCGTAAGAGCCTGAAATGAGAGCCCTGCTCTGCCTCGCTCCCTCCTGCGTCTGGGCATTCGTGCCCCCTCTATGTAGTGAAATTGATCGGACTACAGGTACTGCAGAGCGCGGCTGAAGTCCTCTCTTTTTCCTCTTTTTTAGAGAAATCTTTCCGTTTCGATCTCCTGCAAAAGTTCGTGCCGTTGGGAAAGACGCGTGCGCGGGAGCAGGACGGTCCTCAGGGAGTGCAGCACGCTGATCCACAATCTTGACACATCAGCAGATCGTGCTAGAATGAAAGAAATGTCAGAATTTCCTTATTTAAGGTCGTTGAAATGAGGCGCCCTCTTCGGAATGTGAAGTCAAAGGGCCTGTTTTTCCTCGCTTTTTTTAGTATGGTTTTTTCCGGGGAGTCCTTTGCCCTGGACTTGCCCGGAAACCTCGACAAAGAGGAAAAAGTCATTGCTCTCAATGTGGCCGTTGCCTCTGCGACTTTTCTTTGGGGTTTTGCCTACTGGAATTACGGCAAATACAAACCCCATTTCAAAGCAGAGGGGTGGTTTGCGAAGGACACCTACCGAGGCGGCGCGGATAAACTTGGGCATCTCTACGCATCCTATCTTTTTGCAACGGGACTTTCCCATGTATACTCCTCATGGGGTTACGACAGGGCAGATGCCGCCCGGCTCGGCGCTTTATCTTCCTTTGGCTTGCAGGCATTGATGGAGGTGGGCGATTCCATCAGTAGCTATGGTTTTTCCTACGAGGATGTGGTTGCGAACGGAGTCGGAAGTTCCATAGGATATCTCCTTTACCGGTATCCGGATATTTCGAGGAAAATCGATCTCAGGCTGGAGTATTTTCCTTCAGAGGGATTGATCGAGAAAAAGAAATCGGACTTCACTACTGATTATGACGGTATGAAGTTCCTCGTGGCAATAAAATCTGACGGCTTTGATTTCATAAAGGACAAATACCTCAAATATACGGAACTTCATGTAGGTTATTATACCAGGGGCTATAAATGGGCGACAGATGGGAAACGAAGCCGAACCATTTATTTCGCCGTCGGATTAAATGTATCTAAAATTTTTGAAAGCCTCTCTTTCAACAAAACGGCAAAATTCTTTAATTACTATCAGGTCCCTTATACGTACCTGCCGATTTCGCACGATTTCAAATGAATGGCATCATAATTGTCAGTTTCACGAATATTGTTCATACAAGCACGTCAAAAAGGACGATGATCACAAGCGCCTGCCCGAAAGAGGACGAAAGAATCTTTTATCTTCCCTGATGCTATTCGGTGATCCCTGACGGTGTCTCGATCGAAACCAAACATGCGCCGACACCACGCCCTTCTACCGTAACGACTTCGAAGCGTAGCCGATCATAAGTGACCACATCACCTACCGCCGGGGGACGATCAAGAAGCATCAGCACCAGGCCACTGACTGTATCGACCTCCTCGTGCTCGAATGTCACGCCAAGCGCGTCGCCTACCTCATCCAGACGCACCGTTCCGATGACGCGCAGTCGCCCCTCCGTATCACGGCTGATATCAGGCGGATGCGTGATGCCCTCTTCGATATCGCCCACCACTTCCTCGAAGAGATCCTCGAGGGAGATGATGCCGGCGGTCCCGCCATGCTCATCCATCACGACCGCCATCTGGACGTGCGCCTGGCGCATGGTGGTCAGCACCGTGTCCAGGTCGGCCGTCTCCGGCACATAGGGTGCCTGACGGATGCCATTTTCTTTGAACGTCTTGCCGGCCAGTGCCAAACGCAGGATGTCCTTGATATGGATCACTCCGAGGATATGGTCGAGATCGCCCTCATAGACCGGATACTGCGTGTGATGGGAGGCGTGGACGATGGCGGCGATCTGTTCCGCCGAGGCATCAATCGGAAGACCCTGCACCCGGACACGCGGTACCATGATTTCCCCGGCGGTCAACTCGCCGAACTCAAAAAGGTCGCGCAGCACTTTGCCGGTTTCGGCACGCAGCAGTCCTCCCGCTTCGCTCTCCTTCACCAGATATTCCAGTTCCTCGGGGGTATGGTAGTGAGTCGCGGAAAACTCCCGCTGAATGCCCATGAGCCGCAAGATGCCGTTCCCAATGGCGTTCAAGCCGATGACCAGAGGATAGAGCAGGAACTGAATCCAGCGGATGGGCGGCGTAATCCACAGCGCTGTGCGCTCGGCAGACAGCAGTGCAAGCGATTTCGGCACCATCTCGCCCAGGACGATATGAAAGTAGGTGAGGACCGCAATGGCCAGCACACTGGCGACCCCATGAGCCGCAATCCAGCGCGCTGTCCCGAACGATTCGAGCAAGTGCGCCAGCCATCCCGCAAGGATATGCTCCCCGTACATACCGAGCCCGAGGCTGGCGCCGGTAATCCCCAATTGCGCGGTGGCGATATACCGGTCCTGACGACGCGGGTCGTGGAGAATAGGCTGCACAAGACGCGCCATCCTATGTCCCTGGGCCGCCAGGCGCTCGATTCTCGTGCGGGGGACACCCACCATGGCGAATTCCGCCGCCACGAACAGGCCGTTGAGGAAGATAAGGATCAAGATGATCAGAACAGGGAGGAGACTATCCACGGGAATCCTCCTTTTCACCGGTGATAACCGGTGTCGCGATCAACGAAGCCACTGCGTGGTGAACCATGTGTTCCACTTCAACGGTGACGCCATCAATCGTGATGCGCTCGCCCACGGACGGGATATGCCCCAGTGCTTCGGTAACATGGCCACCGACCGTATCGGACTCTCCCTTCCAGCAGACGCCGATCCAGGGTTCGGCATCCTCAAGGCGCATCAGACCCGGCAGGCGCACGCGCCCATCCGGCAGGCGCTCCGGCTGGGGCTGTTCTCCCTTGAATTCATCACTGATCTCCCCGAACAGTTCGGTGAGGACATCTTCCAACGTCACCAGTCCTATAAATCCGCCGTATTCATCGATCACTATTGCCTGATGGCTGCGCCCGTCACGCAGCAGGGCGAGCAAACGGTAGGCGTTTACATTCTCCGGGACGTAGAGAACCGGGCGCATGACCTGTTCGATGGAGGGTACCTTACCGTGCGCCAGATAGTGTACCACCAGATCCTTCGTGTGGAGCATGCCGACGATAGTATCCACCGACTCACGATAGACTGGCAGGCGAGTATACGGGCCGTTTGCGACCTGGTGAAGCACTTCCTTGACAGGAGTCGCAATATCGATGGCCTTCACATACCAACGCGGGACCATGAGTTGGCGGGCGGGACGCGAGCTCAACTGAATCGCCTCATGCAGACGCTGTTGCTCATCCGGCTCCAGCAACCCGCCATCGCGGCTCTGCACAATGAGCATATCGATCTCTTCCGGCGAATGAATGTGCCGGTGGCTTCCATACGGCACCCGGAGCAATTTGAGAATCGCGATGCCGCTGCCGTTCAGGAATGCAATGAACCAGGAGAAACAGACTTGTGACAAGCGCATCGGCTCAACGGTATAGAGCGCCATCTGTGTAGGGTATTGTAACGCCAGCGATTTCGGAACAAGCTCGCCGAGAATCACCTGGAGCACGGTAAGCCCGGTTAAGACCACAACTGCCGATGTCGATTGCGCGGCAACCGCCTGCATGCCGCCCCAACGCTCGAACGACGGCGCGAGCTCGATAGCGAGAGTTGCCTGCCCGTAGGCGCCGAGCACCAGACTGGAAAGGGTGATACCGATCTGACATGTAGCAACATAGCGGTCGAGTTTGGTCGTATCTTCCAGTGAGGGTAAGAGACGCCGGGCAAAGAGATTACCCTCCTCCGCCAATTGGCGGATGCGACTCCGGCGCACACTGACTGCGGCAAATTCGGCAGCGACATAGAGGGCGTTGATGGCGATAAGGATAATAATGACCAGCCAGGTCGCCAGTGTCATTGCGGCACCTCCTGAACAGTCACGCGTTCATTAGGAGGGTCGTCGCCAGCGGCATCTTCGCTGATAGTATTGCATGAGTCGGATCGTATTATTCGTGGTATGCTCATCGTAATCGTCATGTTGTCGAGGCATAGCCTAATCAATAGGCCAGGTTACATGACACAAAGCAATATAATACATGAATATAGCACACGCATCAAAATTACGAACAAAAAAGGACGGGAATTGCCCGCCCTTTTTTGTTGCTCGCATTCGCTCCTTGCCCTTAGTTCTCTAACTCCGCCTGCTGGATGGCGGAAAGCTGCCATGTCCCGGTTCCGGAACCGGAAGGTTTCACAAAAGTCCAGTACTCCATGAACTTTACCGGCTCAGTCTTGCTGCCTTCCAGCAACCGGCCTGACTCATCTGTTTCGTAGTCGAGAACATTCGCCGTTATGGCTACGGTAACGAAATCCTTCCCCTGCTCCTGCCATGCTTCGGTGATTTCCACGCCTCGCATGGCAATATTTTCAAGCCTGTTGATGCGGCCTTCTGCTTTCATCCGCGACAGGTCGGCGTGCAGGGTGTCGTAAATATCCCGGGCAAAGAGCTGGCGGGAGGATTCGAGGTCTCTGTTCATCCAGGCGGCCTGAACCTTGAAGAAGATATCCGTTGCCTTCTCCCTGAACCTGCCTTCGTCGAAGGAGGAATCGTACGCGCGAATATGTGCAAGCCCGGCTGCTGCATCGTTCCGCGAGGGGGCAACAGGGATGGTATCGCGGGTAATGTCCCGTGGGGGCTGGTAATTGCCGGAATAGTCCTGCTGCCGCCCCTGGTATCCGCCGTAGGCCGGGGCCGCCTGCCTCCTCGATCTGACCATCTTATAGATCACGAAACCTATTCCCGCGATGAGAAGAATTTCGATCAGACCGATCCCTCCGCCGCCCATACCGCCCATCCCTCCGCCGAAGCCGAGACTCCTGAAAAGCATGGCGCCCAGGAAGCCGCCTGCAAGACCGCCCGCCATATTCCTTAAGAAACCACCCGACTGCGGAGCAGCCGGCTGTTGGGGTAGGGCAGAACTCTGCTGGTTCTGGTAAGTGTTCTGCGAGGGAGCGGGACGCGAGGGGGCGGAATATGTCCGTGAGCCCCTGCTGCCCAGGGAACTGCCTCCGGACCCGCCGCTCCTCCCGGCGCGCGCAAAGGCGCTCTCTTCTAGATAGACGGCGAAGAACGTAAAGATTGCCAGAACAAGCAAAACCTTTTTTACTTTCATGACACCTCCCTATTTGTCTGGTTGATACAAATTATTATACCCTTTTCCCCGGATGTTCTGTTGCTCTGTCAGCCAAGGGGCACCTCACGAAACGAAAAGTATCGTGCGCAAAGATAAATGTACTGCCCTACGCCGATGCGAGAACGATATTTCCCTCCTTAGCATTCCCATTCTTGACCTTATCAAAGAACTCTTGTGCCTTCAGGTACAGGTGCTCATCATCTCTCACGAGCTACCTGATGATCAATACCCAGAGGAACCTGCTCAGGACGGCTGTTTTTCACCTGATCCGCAATGTCCTGGAAGCGCCACTGCCGGGGGGAACAGTATCCGTCTCCACGAGACGTGAGGGGGACACCGTCACCCTTGCCATTTCCGATACCGGGCCGGGGATTCCTGGAGAGGACAGGGAGAGGGTTTTCCACCCTTTTTTCAGCACCAAACAGTACCGGTTCGGCATGGACCTGCCCCTGGTACGGCAGATCGTAACGGAGCATCTCGGAGAAAGCAGCGTGGAGAGCAGGGAAGGGATGGGCACCACTTTCTCTTTGCTGTTCCCGGTGCGCTGAAAAGAAAGAAAGCAAGCAAGTAAGTAAGTAAGTCCCCCCGTTTCCGGGTCCTGTTCCCGCCTACCACCTGATAAGCGCCGACGCCCAGGTAAGCCCCCCCCCGAAGGCTTCGAGAAGCACGTAGTCGCCCGTCCGGATCCTGCCTGTCCGGACCGCCTCGTCAAGGGCGATGGGGATGGATGCGGCGGACGTGTTCCCATACCTGTCGAGATTTACCACCACCTTATCCATGGGGAGGCTGAGCCTTTCTGCAGTCGCCTTGATAATCCTGAGATTCGCCTGATGGGGGATAAAGGCGGTCAGCTGAGCGGGCTTCAGCTTATTGTGCTTCAACGTCTCGGTCGCCAGTGCCTCGAGGGTCCGTACCGCAACCTTGAAGGTCTCGTTCCCCTTCATCTTGATGCAATGGAGTCCCTCCTTGACCGTATCCTTCGAGGGAGGGTTTTTCGATCCACCCCCGGGGATGTTGAGCAATTCCCAGAGGTTGCCGTCCGAATGGAGGTGGGTGGAGAGGATTCCGCTGTCGCCGGTGGCGGCCTCAAGAACGACGGCCCCGGCGCCGTCCCCGAAAAGGACACAGGTGGTCCTGTCCTCCCAATCGACGAATTTGGACAACACTTCCGTACCGACCACCAGGACCCTCTTATGAGCCCCGGATTTGATAAAGCTTTCTCCGACGGAAAGGGCATAGAGGAACCCCGAGCACGCCGCGTTCACGTCGAACCCCGCGGCTTTCTTCGCGTCCAGGCGTTTCTGCAGGAGGCAGGCGGTGGAGGGGAAGGGCATATCGCCGCTTACCGTGGCGACGATGATCATATCGATATCCCCGCCCTTCAGGCCCGCCTGTTTCAGGGCGGCTTTCGAGGCCTCGCAGGCAAGATCGGAAGCGGTCTGCCCCTTTGCCGCTATTCTCCTCTCTTTTATTCCCGATCGCTCGGTGATCCATTCATCGGAAGTGTCCACCATTTTTTCGAGGTCATGGTTGGTGAGTACTTTTTCAGGTACATACGATCCGGTAGCGATGATCCTTGCCTTTACCATACGGGGCAGTCCTGTCCTTTGCTCTTAGATTTCACGATCCCTGGGGAGCGGAGTCCATCAGGGTATGGGCGATAATTTCGTGTACTTTCTTTTTTGCCATTTCCGCCGAGACTTTTACGGCATTCTTGATGGCTTTGGCAGAGGAGCGGCCGTGGCTGATGATGCAGGTGCCGTTGATGCCGAGAAGGGGCGCTCCCCCGTATTCCGAGTAGTCCGTCCTCTTCTTGAAATTCCTGATGGCGGGTTTGATCATCAGGTACCCCAGTTTTCCGGTGGTAATGCCGGCGATCTCCCGCTTCAGCATCTTGATAATGGTCTCCGCGAGGCCCTCGCTTACTTTCAAAACGATATTGCCGATGAACCCGTCGCAGATAATGACGTCGGCATCGCCCAGAAAGATATCCTTCCCCTCGATATTGCCGGTGAAGTTCATCTCGGCATTCTTCAGGTACTTGAAAGCTACCTTCGTAAGCTCGTTGCCTTTCGTGTCCTCCTCCCCGATGCTCAGAAGGGCGATCCGCGGAGAAGGGGCGTTGAAAATGGCTTTATAGTAGGCGTTTCCCATGTGGGCGAACTGCAGGAGGTTTTCCGGTTTGCAGTCGACATTCGCCCCCGCATCCATGAGGACAAAGAAACCGGTGAGGGACGGCATGATGGTGGCGATGGCGGGCCTGTCCACGTTGGGAAGTTTCCCCAGGAGGAAAAGGGAGGTCGCCATGGCAACCCCGGAATTACCGGCGCTGACCGCGGCGTCCGCCTTCCCGTTCCTGACAAGCTCCACTGCCCTGCGGATGGAGGAATCCTTCTTCTTCCTGAGGGCGATGGAGGGCGACTCGTCCATTTCCACCACTTCCGACGCGTGGAAAACAGATATTTTGCCGGAGGGGTAGCGTTTCCCCGCGAGAGCATCGGTCAGCTTCCGCTCGTCTCCCACAAGGACGACCTCAAGATCGTACTCGCTTACCGCCTCGATGGCGCCTGCTATGGTGACGTCAGGCGCAAAGTCTCCCCCCATGGCATCGAGGGCGACTCTCATAATTCCTTGGAGACTACCTCAAGGACCTTTTTCTTGTCATAGGTGCCGCACTGGGCGCATACCCGGTGCGGGAGCTTCATCTCCTTGCACTCGGGGCACTCCACCAGGGTGGGATTCTGTCCCTTCCAGTTTGCCCTCCTCTTGTCTCTCCGCGACCGTGTATGACGATGTGTCGGATTTGCCATGCTCTTACTCCTTTCTTTTTAGTAGTTGTTCCAGCACTTTCATTCTCGGATCTATTTCGGAAACTTCACAGGTGCACTTTTCCGCATTGAGATCTTTTCCGCACTGCGGGCAGATTCCCTCGCAATCGGGCCTGCAGAGGGGCTTCATGGGGATGTTCAGCAACAACTGCTCCAGAAGCAGGTCGTTCAGGTCAAGAGTGTCATTCCGGTAGAAACCCATATCGAGCTCGTCTCCCTTTAGGGAATAGTTCTCTTCCCTGTTGATGACCTCTGCGGGGTCGTAGACGACGGAGAGAGCGGAATGCACGGGGACGGTAAAGCTCTGCAAACACCTGCTGCATTGCAGCTCCACCTTTGCATGTATCTCTCCCTGTACCAG
Source organism: Nitrospira sp. (assembly GCA_002634385.1). Lineage (GTDB taxonomy): Bacteria > Nitrospirota > Thermodesulfovibrionia > Thermodesulfovibrionales > Dissulfurispiraceae > Nitrobium > Nitrobium versatile. Next base: position 142,106 of record NSJL01000008.1, on the reverse strand, counting down.
CACTTCCGCATTCCTCTTTTCGATCCTGAGGGATGCGCTGACGGGGGAGACTATCTTCACCAGCTCGGAGTGGATAGTCTCCTCAATATCGATATTCAACCCCTCTTCGGGTATTTCAGAAACGATGATTTTCATAGTGAAACCAACAAAAAGTAAAAGTTAAGTCTTTAATTTTAACGATATAGTGGTTTTTTGTCAATGAGAAACGATTAATGAAACCCACCGTCCGTCCACTATCTTCTCCCTGCACCGGAGGCCCTCCCTTTCCACTGCCGCAATCACCTCGTCCTCCTGGCCCGTGAGCATGCCGGAGAGGAGTGCCGTACCCGGTCTCTTCAACCGGGCCGCGATGCCCGGAGCCATGCCCAGCAGTACCTCTTTCAGAATATTGGCGGCGATCATGTCGAAAAGACCTTCCGCTGAGGAGAGGCTCCCCTCCCTGATCTGTATATTCACGAGACGGTTCGACGCGATATTGCGGTGTGCCGCGGAGAGGGCGAGGGGGTCGATGTCGACGCCCACCACCTGTTCGAAGCCCAGCTTCGAGGCGGCGATAGCGAGAATGCCCGTACCGGTACCCACATCGAGAAAGGCTCCCCTGTTGACCTCCCCCGCCAATCTCTCGATAAGGGCGAGACAGTTCTTCGTTGTTTCGTGGTGTCCTGTTCCGAAGGCCATGCCGGGATCGATGATAAGGGTCATACGGCCCGTGTCGGACGTGTCCCATGGCGGCACCACGGAAAGGTTCTCCCCCACGAGAATAGGTTCGAACTTCTTCTTCCATGATTCGTTCCAGTCCCTTTCCGAGAGGAAGACATACTCGAAAGTGAACCCGGAAGGGAGCCCCGCCTCTTCGAGTACGGAACGGGAGCAACCCAGGTCATCGAGGATGCTGTCGATCCCGGTGAGATCCGTGAAATAGGCAATGAGCGTGCTGTCCGTCTCGACAACCCCGAGACAGCCCGCCTGGGACATCCTCTCCAGAAGGGCGTCCCTGGACTCATCGGCAACGGTAATGGTGAATTCGTAGTATCCCATGGCGGTACACGCGATTACGAGATGATCTCTGAAAGGAAGCGGCAGACACACCCTGGTGAGCGGTGAGCGACAGCAAAAAGGGGGAGGTGACTCATGTCCGCACTGATTGCTCCTTCTTATATTTTACTATACCTTTTATAATAGGAATCTGACAAATGACGCTTATTGGAGTGTGGAGCAGCATGAGACCGAGAATTCTTCTCGTCAATCCCTGGATATACGATTTTGCCGCCTATAATTTCTGGGCGAGGCCGTTGGGTCTTCTCAGGGTCGCCGAATACCTGAGCGGCTTTGATGTCGATATCTCCCTTATCGATTGCACCGATGCGTATACACCGAGGAGATACGGGACGGGAAGGTTCAGGGCGGAAGAGGTGGAAAAGCCCGATGTGCTGCGGGGTGTCGGGCGCAGGTACAAAAGGTACGGGATCGGTGTCGATGATTTCGCGCGGAGTCTCAGGGAACAGGGCCCTTTCGATTGCGTCCTGGCGACCTCCCTTATGACATACTGGTACCCCGGCGTTGCCGGGGCGATCGGGGTGATACGGGAAGTCCTGGGCGACATACCCGTTGTGCTCGGCGGAATCTACGCAACGCTCTACCCTGAGCACGCCCTCATGCATTCGGGAGCGGACTTTATCTACAGGGGCGCCCTCTCCCGGAATCTCCTCTTCGTCCTGTCCACCTTCGGTTTCAGGATAAAAAAGAAGAAGAGGGGGGGCCCGCTGCCCTATTACCGGCTCGGGCTCTACCGCCATTCTCCCTTTGCGCCCCTGCAGATGTCCTCCGGCTGCCCCTGTTCCTGTCCGTACTGCGCCTCGACGCTCCTCTCGCCGTTCTACCAAAGGCGTTCCCCCGGGGAGGTTGTGCAGGAGATCGAGGACCTGTACGGTATGGGGGTTCGCGAGTACGCCTTCTATGATGACGCCCTCCTCCTGGATGCGGACACGTCCATTGTCCCCCTTCTCGAAAGGGTAAAGGAGAGAGGGCTCGCCCTCAATTTCCACTGTCCCAACGGTCTGCACGCACGGTGTATCGACGGGAGAGTCGCCCGGCTGATGCGGGAGACGGGTTTCAGGACCCTGCGCCTGAGCCTGGAGACGGTGGACGAGGAGCGACAGAGGGCGACCGGCAGCAAGATAAACTGCCGGGATTTCGAAAAGGCGATGCGGTTGCTGCAGGCAGAGGGGTTCGGCAAGAGGGAGTCGGGTGCGTATCTCATGTACGGTTTGCCCGGGCAGGAATGGAGAGAGGTGGAGGAAGGGATCGGATTCCTGCAGTCCCTCGGAGTGAGAATCCATCTTGCGGAATTCTCCCCCATCCGGGGCACCCTCCTCTGGGACGAGCTGGTGCAAAAGGGGGTAATCGACGACGGCATCGATCCCCTGCTTACGAATAACTCGGTCTTCTCCGCCCTCTATTCCGGCTATGATCCCGGGGCGGTGCAGCGGATGAAGGTCGAGGTGAGGAAGTATAACGCCCGGTGAGAGGAGATATCTGGATTTTTCAGGCGGAGAGTGTTTTAATAACCGGAGTCATGAGCAGGCGGATACGGGAGGGGAAAGGAGTACCCTTGTTCCCCTGAGCAGGGAGGGAGGGGCAGCGGCACATGTACCAGTATCTGATAATCGGGGCCGGCGGATTCCTGGGGGCGATCGTACGGTATGCCCTCGGTGTCTGGATCAGCCAGAGATGGGGAAGGATGTTCCCCCTGGGCACCTTTGTCATCAATGTCAGCGGCAGTTTTTGTATCGGGCTGCTGATGACCCTGTTTGCCGAAAGGTTTATGGTCAACCCGCAGTGGAGGCTGTTCCTGGTGGTGGGGTTTCTCGGGGCATATACTACTTTCTCCACCTTCGAGTTCGAAACGGGAGCCCTGATCAGGGACGGGGAATGGATGCTCGCGTTCCTGAATATTTTTTTGAGTGTTGTCGCGGGGTTCGCCGCGCTGAAAGCCGGGGAGATCCTATCCAGGGCACTGTAGGAGAGAGGGGAATGGAAAGAGAGAGAGCCGCGAAGAAACTTACCGTTTATGTCGATGAAACCGATAAGTACGAGGGGAAGCCGGTGTATGAAGTACTGATGGACCTCTTCTACCGAAAGGGACTTTCGGGGGTCAGTGCCTTCCGCGGTGTTGCCGGCTACGGGAGAGACAGGGTGTTTCATACGGCGAAGATCCTCGACCTTTCGACGACCCTGCCCATCAAGATCGAGGTGGTGGATTCCGAAGAAAAGATCCGGGCCGTCCTCCCTGATATTGACAGGATCGTGAGGAAGGGTCTCGTGGAGATGAGCGACACCATCGTACTGCAGTGAGAGCCCGGAGCATTTCAGAAAATCTTTTTTTTATCTCTCTCCCTGCGCAAAATCATTGACATCATACAGACAAGAGTAGTACATTGTATTTCCCGGCCCCGGTGAACCGTTCGCGTTGACATCACAGGGGTTTCCTCATATTATTTAGGAAAAGAAACAAAGTCTTGCAAATCCCCTGTACAATCAAAGGAACATGGAAAGACTACTGAGAATACTAGGTGCATGGGCGCTGGCGACCCTGAGGACGATGGGGCAGATGATTCTCTTTCTGGGAAATTCACTGGCTCTTGTTTTTCTGCCGCCCTTCAAATTCAAGCTGTTCCTGCGGCAGATACGCTTTTTCGGCACCAAATCCATCGCGGTCATTCTCCTCACCGGGGCGTTTACCGGTATGGTCCTCGCCATACAGCTCTTTTATACGCTCAGGAAATTCGGCTCCGAGGCCCTTCTGGGTCCGGCCATCGCCCTGACCCTGATACGGGAATTGGGGCCGGTGCTTTCCGCTTTAATGGTGACGGGGAGGGCCGGTTCCGCTCTCACCGCGGAAATAGGGATCATGCGGATCTCGGAGCAGATCGACGCCCTGGTCTCCATGGCGCTCAACCCGATACGCTACCTGGTGGTGCCCAATATCGTCGCCGCCTTCATCGTCTTTCCCCTGCTGGGTGCGATTTTCGATGTAATCGGCATCTATGGCGGATACCTGGTGGGGGTAAAGCTTCTGGGCCTCAGCGAGGGGACCTACTTCTCACAGATGGAGAATTTCGTGGACATGCAGGATATCAGGATAGGCATATACAAATCCCTCTGTTTCGGGATCATCGTCTCCTGGATTTCCTGTTATAAAGGGTACTACACCGCCGAGACGGGATACGGGGCGGAGGGAGTGAGCAAGTCAACGACAGAGGCGGTGGTGATGTCGTCCATCCTGATCCTCGTATGGGACTACTTCCTCGGCTCGGTGCTCATCGTAACATAGGGAAATATGGAATGATCGAGATTATCGACCTCGAAAAGTCGTTCAAGGGGCAAAAGGTGCTGAAAGGGATTTCCCTGTCCGTTTCCGACGGGGAGTTGATGGCGATTATCGGCGAAAGCGGCGGGGGAAAGAGCGTGCTGCTGAAGCACCTTATCGGGTTGCTGAAGCCCGACAGGGGACACGTCCTGGTGGATGGCGTGGATATCACCGCACTCCGGGGACGGGAACTGGACAGGATCCGGGAGAAGTTCGGTGTTGTTTTCCAGGGAAGTGCGCTTTTCGATTCCATGACCATCTATGACAACGTGGTCTTTCCCCTGCGGGAGAAGACCCGTCTCGGCAGCGGGGAGATCAGGGAGAGGGGCCTGCGCGCCCTTGAAGATGTAGGACTGCGGGGGATCGAAGAGAAGTATCCCTCTGAGATAAGCGGCGGGATGAAGAGGAGGGTCGCCCTTGCCCGGGCGCTTATTACGGAACCGTCCATTGTCTTTTTCGACGAGCCGACCACGGGACTGGATCCCATAATCCTCCATTCCATCCATAATCTGATAGTAAGTACACACCGGAAGTACCGTTTTACCGGCGTCATCATCAGCCACGAGATTCCCGAGATCTTCGATGTGGCCGATAAGGTGGCGATGCTGTATGGAGGGCGCATTGTTGCAGCGGGAACCCCGGAGGAGATTGAAAGCTCCCAGGACCCGGCGGTGCGCCAGTTTATCACCGGAAGCACGCAAGGTCCCATAAAGTCTCTAGGGTAAATTAGCGCGGAGGTCGACATGAGGAAGTTCGACGTAGAGCTGGCTGCAGGTTTTTTTCTGTTACTGGGCATTATCTCCCTTGCATTCCTGTCGATAAAGCTCGGCAGACTCGAGGCGCTGGGCGCCGGGGGCTACACCCTCTCTGCGGACTTCGATAGGGCGGGAGGAATACGAAGGGGAGCCGCGGTGGAGATAGCCGGCGTCGAGATAGGAAAAGTAAAGGACATCAGCCTGAAGGACTACCAGGCACATGTCGAGCTTCTCATTTACGGGGATGTCAAAATCCAGGAGGACGCCATCGCATCGATCAAGACAAAGGGGCTTATCGGGGAGAAGTATGTCCAGATATCCCCCGGTGGGTCCGACAGGATACTGAAGAACGGCGAGAGGATCCGCGAGACTGAATCCTCCATCGATTTTGAGGAGCTTATTTCCAAATACGTCTACGGGAAAGTATAGGGATGTCTTCTGTCTCCTTTGAGAATGCTGTGTTGCTATGGTGAGGGGAAGGAAAGAAAATACAGAGGTGGAACAAGGAGTGGAGATGCTGAAGAGAAGGTATGGGTATAGGGGATTCCTGCTGTTTTTCCTGGTGCTGCTGTCCGCGGGGTCGGTCTACGCGGGAGAACCGACAAACCAGATGAAGCAGACGGTGGACAGGGTCCTCACGATCCTCAAGGATAAAGAAATGAAAAGGCCCGAAAGGACAAAGGAGAGGAGGGCGGCGCTCCGGAAGGTGGTCGGGGAGAGATTCGATTTCGAGGAGATGGCCAGACGCTCCCTCGCTCTCCACTGGAATAAAAGGACACCCGAGGAGAGAAAGGAGTTTGTCTCCCTCTACAGCGACCTTCTCGAAAGGACCTATATCAATAAGATCGAAGGGTATTCCGACGAGAAGATCCTCTATACCGGGGAGAGCACCGATGGCGAATATGCCTCGGTGAGGACGAAGATCGTTACAAAGAAGAACGTGGAGATCCCCATCGAGTACCGGCTCCTCAGAAGGGACGGCAAGTGGGAAGCCTACGATGTGGTGATCGAGGGGGTCAGCCTGGTCAATAATTATCGCAGCCAGTTCAACTCGATAATGCGCTCCAGAGGGTATGAGGAATTGATCAGAAGAATGGAGAAAAAGCAGGTGGATGAGGGAATCGAAAAGGCGAAGGAGCGGAAGAAAGAAACAGGGTGAGCCGGAGTCCCTCTACGCCGCCATTCCGGTGGAAACCGGAATCCAGAGTCTTTGAAAAAGTACATGCCGCCGTTTTTCATCACTTCATGTGATAACTTGACAAAAGGATCTATATACAGTTATTACATGTACGATGGTTACGTATGTTCGGGAAATGCTCAGGACCAGGTACCGCATCCTCCTGACGCTTTTGAATCTTTTGTTGGGGCTCTCTCTGGCACTCCTCCTGCTTCTCTTTGCCCGGGACGTCATTTCCGTACTGGTGAAGGGGACGGAGAGGCCCGCTGCCCCACGCCCCTCCTCCCTGCCGCAGGCGGACAGGAGAAAAGGCCTGCAGGAGTATGCGGCGATTCTCAGGAAAAACCCCTTTGGTTTTCCCGCCGGTGAGCTCGGGCAGCTTTCTGCGGGAGCAGACAAAGCGCTCTCCACTGCCGGGCGTGTGCTCATCGGCACGGTTTCCGGCTCCCGTTTCTACAGTTACGCCGTCTTCGCCGATCCGGGCAATAACCAGGAAGTATTCAGGATCGGAGAGGTGGTCCCCGGCATGGGCAGACTGGTCAGGATCGATCCGGACAAGGTGCACCTCCGGGAAGGGGGGCGTGAGACGGTTGTACCCCTTGTGGACAGTGTTGCCATTGTGGAGGGGAAGCCCTCCCCTGACCAGAGAAGACCTGCCGGATTCGTCAGGAGTACAGGGCCCGGCAGGTTTGTCGTCGATCAGAAGAGCATCCAGGCGGCATTGGAAAAACCGAACCAGATGATGACCGATGCGCGCCTCCTGCCCCATTTCGTGGACGGCAGGCAACAGGGGTTTGTTCTCTCTGAGGTGAAGACAGGAGGGATTTACCAGAGCCTCGGCCTGCAGAACGGCGATGTTTTGTTGCGGATTAATGAGTATAATATTGCGAACCCCGAGAGCGCCCTGCAGGCATTCAACGCCCTGCGGGGCATGGACAGGGTACAGCTCGACATCCTGCGGAACAACGGGAAGATGTCGATGACGTATTTGATCAAATGAAGGGAGAAGGGGAGAGAATGGGAAACGGTGAGAGGAAGGGCCGGGAATGGGCGATAAGGAGTGGGGCCGCCCTATCCGGGTCCGTTGTTTTTTCAGTGACGTTTATTGCTATTCTGGTACTAGCGGTTTTCCCCTGTCCCTCCCTCACTCCGGTCCCCTCCGCCTCTGCCGAGACGCGGGAGAGACCGGACAGGGACCAGAAGGTCACTTTCAACTTTGTGGACGTCGACCTCACCGCCGTTACGAAATTCATCAGCGAGATCACGAGAAAAAATTTCATTTATGATGAACGGGTAAAAGGGAAGATCACCATTATCGCCCCTTCGAAGCTGAGTGTTGAAGACGCTTACGCCCTGTTCACCTCCGTGCTGGAGATGAAGGGCTTTACCGTCGTCCCTTCGGGGGTGGACGCCTATAAGATCATTCCCCTTGCGGAAGCGAAGCAGAAGGGCCTCAGGGTCGGGAAGGAGAAGCAGCCCGTCAATGAAGGATACATCGCGCGCCTGATACGGCTCCAGAACATCGCATCCGACGATGCCCTGAAACTCCTCCTGCCGGTGGTTTCCAAGGACGGGTACATTTCCGCCTTCGGCCCGGGGAACATGCTCCTGGTGATCGATTCCGGCCTGAACATCGAGAAGGTGCTTTCCATCATCGAAGTGATCGATCAGCCCTCGTCCATGGAGGAGCCCGCCCTCGTCTTCCTGAAGAATTCCAGCGCGGACGCCGTCGCCAAGGTGCTGAACGAAGGGATGGGACGCCGCCAGCAGACGACCATCCCCCAGGCAGCTGCTGGCGAGGTGGCGCGGGCAGTCGCGGATACGCGTTTGAATGCCGTTATCCTTTTCGGCGACAGGGGGACGAAGGAGTCCATGAAGTCTCTCATCGCGCATCTCGACGCCCCCTCGCCGGAGGCCCTCGGGAGAATAAACGTCTACTTTCTCGAAAACGCCGATGCGGTGGAGCTGGCCAAGGTCCTCGAAGGGATGCTGAAGGCGATCCAGCCGGTGAAGCAGGCCGTCCAGGGGGCACCCGCCGTCACCCCTTTCGAAGCGGCGGGGGGGATCAGCGTCACCGCCGACAAGGCCACCAACTCGCTGGTCATTGTCGCATCGCCTTCCGATTACCAGAACTTTGCCCAGATCGTAAGGCAGCTGGACAGGAGAAGAAGACAGGTCTTCGTCGAGGCGATGATCGCCGAAGTCTCCATCGACGGTCTTCTCGAACTGGGAGCGAAGTGGCGCGGAACGGTCACAGTGGACGACAAGCCCATCTTTGTGGGAGGGGTGGGAAGCGTGGATTCGAGCACCATCCAGTCCATTGTATCGGGGCTGTCGGGGCTGACCCTCGGAGGTCTCGGCAGCTACTATACGATACCGCAGAGTTTCATCAGCGGCGCCACTTCGGACGTCACCACACCCGGCCTCGCGGCGATATTCAACCTCAACGACTTCAAGGACGTGGTCAACGTCCTCTCCACTCCCCAAATCCTCACTGCGGACAACCGGGAGGCGGAAATCGTGGTGGGTGAGAATGTGCCCTTCATCTCCAAAAGGGAGATCACATCCACGAGCACCACCTCCTATGTGCCGACCACCTCCATCGAGAGACAGGATGTGGGTATCAAACTGAAGATCACGCCCCAGATCACCGAAGGGACCTATGTGAAGCTCGACATCTACCAGGAGATCTCTTCCGTCAAGCAGGATTCGGAGACCATTCTCACCACCATCGGACCCACCACCACCAAACGCTCCACGAAAACCTCGGTAGTGGTACGGGATAAAGAGACGGTGGTCATCGGCGGGCTCATGCAGGAACGGAATGAGGACTCCCTGACCAAGGTCCCGTTTTTCGGGGACATTCCCCTGCTGGGCTGGCTCTTCAAGAATAAAAGTACTTCAAAAAAGAAGACGAACCTTCTTGTTTTTATTACCCCGCATGTCATCAAGGAGGGAGAGAGCCTCTCCCGGCTTACCCGGGACAAACAGCGGGTCTTTGCCGCCGCGGACGAATCCATCTATACGGAGGATGTCCTCCTGGTACGGTTCAGGGAAGGGGTGTCCGACGCCCGGGCCCGCGAGATCATCTCCTCGAAGGACGCCTCTGCGCTCCAGGTGATCGAGGGACCCGAAAGGGAGTACTACATCAAGATCGGAAAAGGAAAGAAGACGCAGGATGCGGCGGCCGAATTTTCAGCACTACCCGAGGTGAAGAATGCAGAACCGGTCAGAAACGCAAAAGGCTCTCGTGCGAAGTAGAGACGGAAGAGCGGTCAGGGAAGAGAGGAACTCCCCCTTTCCGGATCGTGTCAGAATGATTTTCACTTTTTCCCTCTTCATTGCGGCGCTGCTGCTGCTGTCGTGTGCAGGAACTGTCGCGCGCACACCGGGAAAGGAGACCGTGAGGGAATATTACTTTTTTGACGGGATCTCCCTGAAGAGGACCTCCCCCGTCCAGGGAAGGATTTCTGTGGCCGAAGGGGTTACGGCGGGTAATTATGGCGTCCTCTTCTTCACGAGGGAGGGGTTCTATCCCGAGGCCGAAGTATTCAAGGCGACGGAACATCCCTATGAGACAGAGGTAAAAGCGCTGAAGAGACTGGCGGACCCCCGGAAGGGAGTGCTGATCGGCGTGGTGTACAAACCCGTCAGCGGGGGAAAGATACGCCCCCGGAGGGGAATCGTCACCCTCCATAAGAGTGAGGTAGTACAGATAGCCGGAGGGAACAGGACCTATGCTGTTATGACGGACGAAAGGGGCGTGTACCGCATTCAGCTGCCCGCCGGCGAGTACGCCGTTTCAGCGGGGTTGGGCGAGCCCTCCGAGGTGGTGGTCGAGCGCTCAAAGACGGTGATCCATACCATTCAGAAGGGGATCATGCTGGTGGATTGATGCGAAAAACGGTTTTTGTCCTGTTTGTCTGCCTCCTGGGGGGCATGGCCGGCAGTACGGCCGGCAGCGCCCCGGCCGTGGAAAGCAGTGTACGGCTGATACAAAAAGCGTATGAGAGAGGGGAGCTCGATTACCGGACAGCCCTTAATTACAGGATCTATGCCCTCTTCAACCGGGCCGGTCTCCCCCGCTCTTTCCGGTCCGCAGCTCCGGCCGCCCTTCCTCTCAAATCGGCGACCCCCCTGCTGCTCGAGGCAAAAAGTAACCCGCATCTCCTCTTCAGCGAGAACAGGTTTGTCCTGAACCGCCCCACCGATTTCTTCGACTCCGACTATTACGGGAGAAACGTGGCGGTCTGGACCTATGACACTCCCGGGGGGCATTTCAAAATTCATTATACAGAGAGCAATTCCCAGGGAGATGCCGTGTACGGCGCCGACGGCGCCCAGAGCACCATCCCGCAGTTCGTGATCGACCTCGCCTCCTATTTCGATACGGCCTGGGAGCAGGAGGTATCCCTGCTCGGGTATCGGTCCCCCGCTTCGGACGGCACCGCCGGAGGGGACGGAAAGTTCGATGTCTATGTAAAGAACCTGAGCGGCGCGTACGGGTACACCTCCTACGACAGCAGTCCGTCGAATGTATACATCGTGGTCGACAACGATCTTATCGGCTATCCCATGAACCTGGATCCCGAGGGCTCCCAGAAGGGGGCCATGAAGGTCACGGCGGCCCACGAATTTTTTCATGCCTGCCAGTTCCAGTACACCACGGCAACTGCCAGCAACTGGTGGATGGAGGCCGCCGCCACCTGGATGGAGGATATCGTCTATCCTTCGGTAAACGATTACCTGAACTATGTAGGGCAGCGGTACGACGATACCAACGATAGCGGTGCCTGGGACAGCGGAGAGACATTTTATACCATGGACGGCTCGGTGGCGGGCACCAGCGGCAGGGATGACTCCCTGTGGTTCGATCATCCCGAGAATTCCCTCAACTTCTATGATCCCTTCGGAACTTACCAGTACGGCACCGTCATCTGGGTGAAGTTCCTTTCGGAGCGGTACGGGAACGATATCGTCAAGGCCGCCTGGGATCGGCTCGGCAACGGACAGAATGTCCTTTCCGCGCTGTCGGACGAGCTGAGCGCGCGGGGAACGACCCTGGAAAGCGCCTTTGCTTCCTTCGAAGCGGCCAATGTCAAAAGGGAGTACATCGACGGGAGCTACTACCCGGTCATCAGGCATGCCGCGGCGTACAGCACCTATCCCCAGAGCCTGAGCGAGACCCTGAAGCATCTCTCCGCACACTTCTATTCCTTCAGACCCGACTCCTCCGCTTCGACCCTCACCCTGAGCTTCTCGGATACGGGCTCCGGGACCCTTGCGGTGCGGCTCCTCCTGAAGAAGGGCACCGGGGAATACGAGGAGCGGGATATCTCCCTGGACAGCTCTTCCGTACAGCAGCAGATCGCCGACTTCGGGACCGCCTCCCCGTATACGAAGGTTGTCGTCATTATCATGAACAGATCGATAACCCAGGACAACATCTCCTACTCTGTCAGTGCGGACCGGGAGGTAGCTCCGGCAGAGACTCCCTCTTCGGGAGGCTCGGAAACCGGAAGCACTTCCGACAGCGGGGACGGCTCTTCAACCGGATCGGATGCCGGATCGGGGGGCGGAGGAGGGGGAGGATGCTTCATTGCTACGGCAGCGTACGGGAGCCCCCTTGCCCCTGAAGTGCAGGTGTTGAGAGAATTCAGGGATGCCGTCCTGCTCGCGGACATCAGAATGGAAATGGCAGGATGGAGTGTTGTTCTCCCCAACAGTGCGGGAAAAGCCCTGGTGAAATGGTATTATATTTTTTCTCCCCCCGTGGCAGAGTATATTCGCTGCCGCGGGGAGCTGAGGACGGTAACAAGGTGGGCACTTACTCCCCTGGTATATGGGGTAAAGTATCCTTTGTCCCTCCCCGTTGCCTTCTCCCTCGGCTTAGGGTGTGTCTGCACACTGTGTTCGTTGCGAGACCGAGCGAAGAGTTCCTGGGCAAGGCGTAACGGGAACAACGCCCGGAGGCGTAGCAGAAGCTACGTTGAGGACGATGTGCCCGGGATAACGCAGAATCCGGGGTCCCCGAAGAATCAAAGATTCTTTGGGGTGGAGACCCGGGGACTCTGCAGCCGGTCGCAGCAGAAGAGAGTGTGCAAACACACCCTAGTACCGGTCCGGCAGGAAAAGAAAACAGGGGAGTTCGGCAGCGGATGAAGAGCATTGAAAAGATAGAAGACGAGCAGATAGACCTTGCCCTTATCAAGGAGATACCTCTCTCCTTTGCGAAGGGGAACATGCTGGTACCCCTCAGGAAAGAGGAGGGGCACCTTGTGGCGGCGTTTTCCGACGAGCGCGGCCTCCTCGCGCTGGCGGAGCTTTCGCGGCGTTACGGCCTCAAGCCCCTGCCCCTGCGTGCGGACTCCGGGGCCGTCCTTGAGGCCCTCAACAGGCTGTACGGACAGGTGGGATCCGCCGAAGAGGTGATGGACAATATCACCGGAGAGGACCTCTCGGCCGTTGCAACGGAATTCGAAAAACCGAAGGACCTCCTTGAGCTGACGGAAGAGGCCCCCATCATACGCCTCCTGAATGCAATCCTTCAGCAGGCGGTGAAGGAGAGGGCGAGCGACATCCATATAGAACCCTACGAGAGGGAGATGGAAGTGCGGTTGCGGGTGGACGGCATCCTCCACAGGGTCCTTTCGCCTCCGAAAATCATCCAGGAGGCGTTGGTGAGCAGGGTAAAGATCATGGCGAACCTGGATATCGCTGAAAAGCGCCTTCCGCAGGATGGCAGGATCCGGCTTCTCCTGGGGGGAAGCGACATCGATATACGGGTATCCATTGTGCCCACCTCCTTCGGGGAGAGGGTGGTCCTGCGCCTTCTGGACAGAAAGCAGGGGGTCATCGGACTGTGGGAGGTCGGGTTCAACGCAACGGATACCAAAAGAGTGGAGGAACTCCTGAAGAGGACGAGCGGTATCCTGCTGGTGACCGGCCCCACCGGAAGCGGCAAGACCACTACCCTTTATGCGGCCCTGAACAGGATCCACACCGAGGAAAAAAACATATTGACAGTGGAGGATCCCGTGGAATACCAGTTGAAGGGGATAGGGCAGATCCAGGTGAACCCGAAGATCGGCCTGACCTTCGCTTCGGGGCTGCGCTCCATTCTCCGGCAGGACCCGGATGTGATCATGCTGGGCGAAATACGGGATTTCGAGACCGCGGAAGTGGCCATCCAGGCATCCCTCACCGGACACCTTGTCCTGAGCACCCTCCATACCAACGACGCCCCCTCCGCTGTTACGCGCCTCATCGATATGGGCGTCGAGCCTTTCCTGGTGGCGACCTCGCTGACAGGAGTGCTGGCCCAGAGGCTGGTCAGGGCCATATGCCCGCATTGCAAGGAATCCTATGCTCCCTCTGAAGAGGAGAGGAGATATGTCTCTTCACCGGTCCTCTATCGCGGAGCGGGATGCGGGAAGTGCGGCGGAAAAGGGTATCTGGGGAGAACGGGGATCTTCGAGCTCCTGGTAGTGGATCACGACATACGGCAGCTGATCACCGGAAAGACCGATGCGCAGAGCATCAAGAGTTGTGCGGTTTCGAAGGGAATGAGGATGCTTCGTGACGACGGCTTCGACAAGGCGGCGCGGGGGATAACCACCATCGAAGAGGTCCTGAGGGTAACGCAGAAGGACTATGCCGATATTTCACTACAAGGGATATAAGAAGGACGGCTCCCCGGTGGCGGGCACCATCGAGGCGGACGGTCTGCAGGATGCCCTTTCAGGTATCCGGGAACGGGAGATCTTTACCAAAGAGGTACGCGAGCACACTTCCCGGGGCAGGAGATGGCTTCCCTCCGGTGACCACGATGCTGCCCTTCTCCCCCCCCTGACGCGGCAGCTTTCCACCCTGCTCGTATCGGGCGTTCCCCTCATGGAGGCATTGCGGTCCCTTTCGGAAGAGCACAAGGGGTTCTGGAAAGGGCTCCTGGTGGATATCAGGGAAAGGGTATCGGGCGGGGCAAGCCTTTCCCGGGCACTCGAGGGATACCGGAGCATCTTTCCCGGATTCTACATTACCTTGGTTGCCGCGGGAGAGCAGAGCGGAACGTTGGATAAGGTCCTGGACCGCCTGGCGGATTTCCTCGAAAAGCAGTCTTCCGTACGCTCGAAAGTACGGATCGCCCTTATCTATCCCGCCTTCATGGCGGGAGTGGGGTTTGCGGTCCTTTCCTTTCTCTTCGCCTTCGTGATCCCCAAGATCGTTCGTATTTTCGAGAGCTCGAAGAGCGCATTACCCTTCGTGACCCAGATCCTCATCTTCCTGAGCAATCTTCTTGTCCACTACTGGTGGGTCCTGGCCGTTGCGGCGCTCGCTTTTGCGGCGGGGGTCAGGGAGATCCGGAGAAAGAGGAGGGATCTGATCGACGCGGCGAAGCTCAGGCTCCCCGGCAATCTCGTCCAGAGTCTCTACTATGCCCGATTTGCCCGGACCCTCGGGTTCCTCCTGGAGGGGGGGCTTCCCATGCTGCGGGCACTGGAGCTTTCGGCAAAGTCGGTGGGGAACGCTGTCCTGGAAGGCAGGATCAGCGGGGCGGCAAAGAGAGTCGCTGAAGGAGCGCGCCTCTCCTCTTCCCTCGAGGGGTTCCCGCCGGTTCTCCTCCAGCTGATCGCAACGGGAGAAAAGGGCGGAAGGCTGATAGAGGTGCTGGGCAAAGCGGCTGATTCCTATGAGGAGGAGTTCGGCAGGAAGGTGCAGCAGGCCCTCTCCCTGCTGGAACCGGCGATGATTCTCTTGATGGGACTGGCAGTGGGTTTCATCGTACTGGCGGTGCTTCTGCCCCTGTTCCAGCTGAACCAACTGGTAAAATAGCGAGACAGAGTAAAGGAGGAAGTGCGAATGATCGGCGTATTCCGGAATAAAGAGGTGGGCCCGAGAGCAGGGTTTACCCTTCTCGAAGTCATTGTAGTGGTGTTTATCCTCAGTCTCCTGGTCACCATTGTCGCACCCCGCGTCATCGGGAAGACGGACGATGCCCGTATTGCCGAAGCAAAGGTGCAGATACGGAACTTCGAAACGGCCCTCAAGCTTTTCAAGCTGGATAACGGTTTTTATCCGGGCACGGATCAGGGGCTCGATGCCCTTATCAGGAAACCGGCTACGGGGAAGATACCCGTCAATTACAAGGAGGGCGGGTATCTTGAACAGAAGAAGATCCCCCTGGACCCCTGGGGGAATCCTTACCTCTACCTTTCTCCCGGACTCCAGGGCGATTTCGATATCATCAGCTACGGGGCCGACGGCAGGGAAGGCGGAGAGGGCAAGGATGCCGACATCAAGAATTACGACCTGTAGGAAAGAGTGAGACAGAGTGAAGCAGAGAGAGGCAGTGGAAAGAGATCGTTTCTCTGTCATTGCGGGCGGAACGAAGCAATCTCGGAAGAAGGCTTTACTCTCCTCGAGCTCCTGGTGGTCATCTTCATCGTAGCGCTGGTGACCGCCGTCGTTTTCCCCACACTGCGCCTCCCGGGGGGAGGGGGGCTGAACGCCGAAGCGAAGAGAATCGCCTCGGTGCTCCGCTACCTGAACGACACGGCCCTTGCTGCAAAGGAGGAATGTGTCCTGAAAATCGACTTCAGGGAGGACACCCTCTCCTGGAAGGGGCCCGATTTCGACAGGAGCGAGAAATTCAGTACCCTGGCAGGGGTCGAGATCCCCTCGAGGGGGGAGATCCGGGAAGGGGAAGTGACTCTCTTTTTCGACGCCCTGGGGGGGAAGGAAAGCATCACCGTCACCCTCAGAGATGAGGGCGAAACACGGAAAATTGTTTTCAATCCCCTGAGCGGCAGGGTAAGGATCTCGGAGGGGGAGGAAGGAAAAAAGTCCTGAATACAAAAGGCCGATGAGGGGAAGAACACTACAGAACAAAGGGCAGGGAGCGCGGAGTAATGCAGGGAAGGACGGCTTTACCCTCCTCGAAATCCTGATCGCCCTGGCAGTGATCGGAGGGCTTCTGACGACCCTCCTCTACACACTGCAGTACCATCTCGGCATTGCGGGACGACATGAGTTCCTTACCGTCGCTACCCTGCTCGCGAAGGAAAAGATGGCGGAAGTGGAGAAGGGGGCAATGGATACAAAGGGGGACTTCTCCGGACAGTACAGCGGGTACCGGTACCGGGTCGAGAGGGGAGACGCCCTCTTTCCCGGGCTCCAGGAGATCTCGGTCATCGTCAGTAACGGGGTCGAACAGGTCAGGATCACCGGGTTGAAGAGAAAAACCCAATGAGCACTCTCTTTGCGGAGCACCCCGTCTCCTGCAGAGAACGGGGCTTTACCCTTATCGAAATACTGCTTGCCCTGGTCCTGCTGTCCGTCGTCCTCGGTGCCCTCTACAGCACCTTTTTCCTCTCTCAACGGGCCCTGGAAGGAATGGACGACACCCTGGTGAAGATGCAGGAGTGCAGGATGACCCTGGACATGATGAGGCGGGAGCTGGACTCCCTTGTATACAGCACGGGAAACAAGTATACCCTGTTCAAAGTGGAAGACAGGGACCTGTATGGAAAGCAGGCGTCCCGCCTCCTCTTCTCCTCCCACTCCCCCCTTGCTCCGGGATTGTCCTCTCTTTCGTATTACGTGGAAGAGCAGGAGGGGAAAAAGACCCTCTTGAAAAAGAGGTATTCTTCCCATGAGAAGCCGGGAGAGGAGAAGGGGATGGAGCTGATAGAAGAGATCGAGGCCTTTTCGGTGGAGGTCAGGGAGGGCGGTGGCTGGGTGAGGACCTGGAATGCCGCAGAGAACGGGAAAGTCCCCGAAGAAATACGTATTACGGTGACAGTGATGATAAAGGACAAAAAGCTCTCCCTGTCCGAGACGGTACGCCCGAAGATAGGGAGCGTCCTGTGAGAAACCGTCTCTTTTCGCCTCTCTCCGATATGCACGGCATGGCCCTCGTTTTGACGCTCCTGGTGGTCGCCGTGCTCACCGCGATGGTGGTGGAGTTCTCCTATGGCGTCTATATCAGCACCAGCTCGCTGCATAACTGGCAGACCGCGCAGAGGCTCTCCCTGCTGGGAAAATCGGTGATCAACCTGGCGGCGGAGATGATCTCCGATACGAACAACAGGCTCTCGTACACCTATCCCGGGGTCCTTGAATTCCCCGCCACGGAGCCGGTGCGGGGTTTTAACGGATCCGCCGTCATCAGGATCGAGGACGAAAATGCAAAGTTTAATCTGAATACGCTCATGTACTCCAACGGCCTGCTTAATGAGAACGCGTACCAGTCCCTTGTGCGCCTCCTCGAAGCCCTGGAGATCGATCCCGCCATCGCTGACGGGCTTGCCGACTGGATCGATCCTGATACCGAACCGCGAAGGCGGGATTCCGAGGGAAAGGCGAAAAACGGTTTCCTCGACAGCGTGGACGAGTTGCTCCTGGTCCCGGGGATCGACAGGAAGAGCTACGAAGCGCTGCTGCCGTATGTTACAATATACGGCAACGGCCTGATCAATATTAACGGCGCCGCTGTCCCCGTCCTCATGTCCCTCTCCGAATCCATCGACCGGGAAATGGCCGGGAGAATTGTGCAGTACAGGGGGCATACCCCCTTCGAAAAGACCGAAAATATTATGAAGGTCGCAGGTTTCGAGACGGTGGGTACGTCGCTGATGGGGCGCATCACGGTGAAGGGCAGCGCTTTCAGTGTGCTCTCTACTGCGGCATCGGGCGGCATCAGGAACATCATCCAGTGCGTTCTCGAGATGTCGGGCAACAGGCCGGTGGTCAAATACTGGAAGGAGAGATGAGGCAGGCGGCATGAAAAGAGCACTCTTTTTCGCAATGGAGCAGGATACCCTGACCGCCTTCCTCGTGGAAAAGAACGGCACCTCCTGTACGGTGAAAGAGTCCTTTCCGGTCTCCGCACCGGGAGGATCCCCCTCCTGTCCCGCTCTTCCCCCCGACACCAACGGCGAGGTGTACCTCGGCATCCCCCTGCGCCTCCTGAATTGCAGGTTCCTGGAGTTCCCTTTTTCCGACAGGGAACATATACGGGAGATCCTCCCCTTTGAGCTCGATACCCTTGTCCTCGGCGGGGCTGCGGGCGTGGTGTTCGATATCTTTTCGATACGAGAGAGCAACGGGCAGTACCGGGTCGGGGTGGCATACGCATCAAAGGAGTCGCTGCGCCCCCTCGTGGAAGCGATACGGACATGCGGGATACAGCCGAAAGCGATTCTCTCCCTGGACCTTTCCTCGTTTCTCTCCTCGTCCGGAGGAGAAGAAGATCTGGCCCGCCTGCTCCTCGATCCCGTTCCGCTGACAGAGGAGGAACGCCTCCGCGCCGCGGCGCGGGAGATGGAGACCCCTGCTATCAATCTTGCCCGGGACGAGTTCGCCTGCACCATCCCCGCCGACCGCCTGAAGAAGACCCTGCGCCTCACGGCGGTGCTTTCCATCCTGCTGCTGTCCGCCTATCTTGCCTTCATGACGTTCACCATAACGGTGACGAAGAGAGAGATCGCCTCGGTAAAGGCCGATATCCGGAAGACCTATGCGGCTCTTTTCCCCCGGGACACGAAAGTGAGCAGCGAGCTGTACCAGGCAAAGGCGCATTTAAAGGAACTGCGGGAAAAGGAGGAGTACCTTGTCGGGATTGCCCCCCTTTCTCTCTTGCTCGATCTATCCGCTGTCAGCCGGCAGGGGGTCGCCTTCCAGGAAATCACCATGGACAGGGAAAGGATTGTGCTGAAGGGAGAGTGCCCCTCCCTGAGCGATGTGCAGCTCCTGAAGGCGGACCTCGAAAAGAGACTGCGGGGGGTGCGGATCTCCGATACGAAGACCCTTGCACAGGACCGGACCGCCTTTACCCTCTCCGCCCTGGGGAAGAAACAATGATGAGAAGGCCCGACAAGAGAGTATTGGTGGGTGCGGGTATCGGAGCCGTCCTGCTCTTCTGCGTTCTCCTCCTGAATTTCTCTCTCTCTGCCAAGAGGGAACTGAAGTCCCTGCGCGAACGTCAGAAGGAGCTTGCGGTAGTCGGGGAGGAAGTGAAGCAACTGCGGGAGAGAGTGGCGAGGGTCGAAGGGAAGACATCCGTCACCCCGGTACGGGGGATCCTCCAGGCGGTGGACGAAGTATTCCGGCCCCTCGGGCTGAAGCAGAAAATCAAGTCGGTGAAGCAGACCGGTACGAGGGAAGTGGGAGAGATGATGGAGGAGGAGGCAGAAATCCGGGTGGAAAAGCTGGATATGAACGAGATGGTAAACCTTTTCTACCGGATCGAAAACGCCCCCCTGCTCCTCTCCCTTCGGAAGAGTTCCGTCAAAACTTCTTTCGACAGCGCCGCCCGGCTGGATGTTACCTTGACCCTTGCCCTCATACGGCCGAAATGAAACTGTTTCTCTCCATTGCTGCCGGTCTTCTCCTCTTCGCCCTGGGAATATGGTCGATTGCCCTGCCCGAGGAGGCTCTTGTGGAAAAATTGGAGCGATCGGTTAACGGCGGAGGCTTTACCCTTGAGATTTCCGGGTTCAGGAAGGGACTGCTGTACACCTTTCAGTGCCGTTCCGTTGTTCTCAGGAGAGGGGAGACCCCTGTCTTCTCCATGGAGAACCTGAGGGGAGCCGTTCATATCCTCTCCCTCTTCCGACTGAAGCTCCCCATCTCCTTCGAGGCGGAGAGCGGCGGAGGAAAAGCGACGGGGAGGGCGGAACTGCTGGGTGCCCGAAGACAGGTCCACCTAGCCCTCGAAGGGGCCGATATGGCAGCGGTTCCCTTTTTTGCTGTCGCAGGTTTGAAAGGCCGGGGTGCTCTGTCGGGGAAGCTTTCCCTCGAAGCGGAGCGGGGAGAGCTTACTTTCTCCCTGCAGAAGGCCCGGATGGAGAAGGGTTCTTTCATGGGGGTGAGCGTTCCCTTCGAGGTCTTCCATACGGTACGCTGTGCCCTTGTTCTTGCGCGGAATTCCCTGACGGTCCATTCTCTGGTAATGGAGGGAAAGGGTATCTACGCACGGGTAAAGGGAAGCTTTGCGGGTGCTGCTCCCGATGCGGTACTGGAAATCATGCCTGATGCGTCTTTCGAGGACAGCGGCGGACTGCTTCCGTTCCTTACCATGTACAAGGTCTCCCCCGGATACTATGTGATCCCCCTCAGAAGCGGCTTTTTCCTGCAATAACTTACCCTCGCCCGTCTTACTTCCCCTATTGCTCTGCTAATGCGCTCTCTTTCGCGAGGGCATGAAAAGACCAAAGAACCACTGCGCTCTCTTTCGGGGGAGGGGTCGGGGCAGGGGGATTCGATGTCCTTGCAATGCGACAGGATCACCGTATTCTCTCGCGGATAGTTGATTCTGATGCTCGTATCCTCCGGGGAGACTCACCCCTGACTCCTGCTCTCCGTCTCAGGGGAGTCGTGAAGTCCTTCGCTCCCCGACCTCTTGTTCTGCCTCTCTACCGCTCACTCCGTTACCACAGCGCAAACTCGCCTTCTCCGCCCCGAAAAGTCTTACGACTGTTTCGGGGACCCCTCTTTTCCTCCATCGTTCTGGCATGCACTGTGGTGGCCACTCCGTTTCACGAAGAGAGGAGACGAACAAGAGCTAAGGTCCGCTCAGAACTCCCCTCCTCCCCTCTCCTTCATCCCTCAGACTCACTTCACACGCATTCCTTTCGGGGGAGAGAGAAAGAGGGGGTCCCTCTCCCCTCTCTTTTCTTCTGCCGTCATCCCGGCGGATCCTCTGAGCCGGGATCCAGTCCTTTGAATAAGGAACTGGACCCCGGCTTTCGCCGGGGTGACGGCTTTGAGGGATTCTGACTCTCTCCGGGGTGACGGAGTAGAGGAACTCCGGCTTTCTCCCTGAGTGACGGATTCTGAAACGGAGTATGTACGGGGGCAGGGGGGTATCCTCTTGTCTGCCGCGAGTGTCTGGGATATCGGAGGGGACAGGTAACGTCCTGTCCCCCTTGTATGCATGAAGGGGAGAGGGGGAGATATCACGATCAGTATTTCCCCTGAGAACAGGGAGGAATTCACTCGCAAAGAAAGAGGGTGCCCCCTTGCCCCATACCTAAGGCTGCCTATTCAGACAATTGCCGGGTGGCCGTTTCGTTTCGCTGAGAGACGCAACGAAATGCTCTCGATATCGCTTTTCCCCCCTGCTGCCTTCCCCTCATCGGCGGGCTTTCTAAAGCATCCGCTTTTCAGCGGAACCGACGCTCAAATAATACTTGACAAAAATAGTAAGGTTTTATAGCATAAATGCATGCTGAAACTGTCGACAAAGGGCCAGTACGGCGTAAGGGCCATGTATGAGATCGCCCGGGGATATCCCGAGAAGCCGGTGACGATCAAGGAAATATCCGAAAAACAGGAAGTTTCCGTAGCCTACCTCGAGCAGATCCTTAACAAGCTCAGGAAGGGAGGGCTTATCAGGAGTGTCAAGGGCCCGGGGGGCGGATACCTTTTAAGCGGACCTCCTGAAAAGATCAGCATCGCCGCAATTCTCGATGAGCTCGAGGGACCGGTAGCCATCACTTCGTGTCTCGATCCCGATGAGGGGTGTGTCAGAGCCGATAATTGCGTTACCCACCTTTTGTGGAAAGCCCTTGGAGAGCAAATCGAGGCCTTTCTGCAGACCATTACTCTCCAAAACCTCCTCGAAGGGGACTTCCTGAAGGGAAAGAGGAATATCCCGCCGACGGGAGGGAAAAAAAATCTGATCAAGGTTCCTTCATGAAGTTTGTTCAGGGGATAAAGGCCGATGTGACGGCGGATATTGTTTATATGATGTGCCCCATGCACCTCCTCAAGCTCGACGAGATGATCAAGGAGCTCGAAAGAGGACAGGTGCTCGAGATCCTCACCGATTACGACGGCGCACTCGAGGATATTCCCCAATGGTGCGAGAAGACGGGGAACGAGTTTATCGGTATGGACGAGGACGAGGATTTCTATAAGTTTTATGTAAGAAAGACCGTTGCGTAACAACGGTTGACAGTCGGATCCCTGTTTTTGAAGAGGAGAATGTATGAGGAAATGCTATTTTGACCATGTAGCCACCAATCCCCTGCGCCCCGAGGTGCTGGACGCGATGATGCCGTACTTCAAGGAGAACTTCGGGAATCCCCTCAGCGTGTACGATCTCGGGATGCAGGCACGGGACGCCATCGAGGGGGCACGGGCGGAAGTTGCTGCCCTTATCAATGCAAAGCCTTCCACGATTGTCTTCACTTCGAGCGGAGCGGAGGCGAATAACTTCGCCCTCAGGGGGGTCGCCCTGGCAAAGCAGAACCAGGGAAAGCATATTATCGTCTCCAAGGTAGAACACCATTCCATTCTCAACGCCGCCCGCTTTCTCGAGAAGAGTGGTTTCGTGGTGACCTATCTCCCCGTCGACCAGCATGGCATGGTCGACCCGGAGGTACTGAAGGCATCGATCACCAGGGAAACGGTGGTGATTTCCCTTGCCCTTGCCAGCAGCGAGATCGGTACGATTGAGCCCGTCAGAGAGGTTGCCGCCCTCGCACGGGAGCGGAATATCGTGCTGCATACGGATGCGGTGGCCGCCGTGGGGAATATCCCGGTGGATGTAAAGGAGCTGGGGGTCGACCTGATGAGCATGGCCGCCCATCAGTTTTACGGGCCGAAAGGAGCGGGCGCCCTCTATATCAGGGAGGGGCTCCGGGTTGTCCCCCTCATCTATGGGGGGATACAGGAAGGGGGCAGAAGGGCGGGTACGGAGAATGTGCCTGCAATCGTGGGAATGGGGAAAGCCGCGGTTTTTGCCGCGGAAGAGCTGCAAGACCGTATAGAGCACTGTAGAAGCCTGCGCGACAGGATCATCCAGGGAACCCTGCGCCTTCCCAACGTATATCTCACCGGCCATCCGGAAAAGAGGCTCCCGCATCATGCGAGCTTCGTGGTGGAGTTTATCGAGGGGGAGGCGATGCTGCTTATGCTCTCCATGAAGGGGATCTATGCGGCGAGCGGTTCCGCCTGCTCGTCCAAAGCGCTGAAGTCTTCTCCCGTGCTGCTGTCCCTCGGCGTTCCGACCGCCCTGGCCCAGGGTTCCATCGTGTTCAGCCTCGGGAAAGAGAATACCGTGGAGGATGTGGAATACTTCCTTGCGGTCTTCGTCGAGGTGATCCAGAAGCTGAGAATGATGTCGCCCTTTGCGAAGGGGTGGGGGGAAGGCGGCGAAGGGGAAAAGTGCTACACGGGCTGAAGCTGAAGCGGGTCGGAATGAACCTGCGGAAACTGTTTCGGAAGGAGAGGAGGAACGATAATGTACTCTGAGAAGGTGATGGACCATTTCATGAACCCCCGGAATGTGGGGGAGATGCCCGATGCGGACGGCGTAGGAATGGAAGGCAATCCGACCTGCGGAGACGCCATGCAGCTCTTCATCAAGGTGGAGAACGACAGGATCGTGGACGCGAAGTTCAGGACCTTCGGATGCGGGGCCGCCATTGCAGTGAGCAGCATGATCACCGAAATGATCAAGGGAAAGACCCTGGACGAGGCACTGAGCATCTCGAAAGAGGCGGTTGCACAGGAACTGGGGGGGCTGCCGCCCCAGAAGATGCATTGCTCCAATCTCGGCGCCGATGCTCTCAGGAAGGCGGTCGAGGATTACCGGAGCAAGAAAAAATCTTGACAAAAGTCTCCCGTACCTCTACAATTTGGGGACGGTAAACAGGCAAATAAGCAAGGATAAACAACATCATGGCGAATAAATTGTTGCTGGCGGACGACAGTCTTACCATCCAGAAAGTGGTGGAACTGGTCCTTGTTCACGAAGATTTCGAGATAAAGGCGGTGAACGATGGAGAACTGGCTCTCGAGATGCTCGGGACCTTCCACCCTGATATCGTGCTTGCCGATATAGAGATGCCGAAGCTGAACGGTTACCAGCTTTGCGAGAGGATCAAGGGTGAATTCGCCACGGCGAATATCCCGGTCATTCTTCTGGCGGGGGCCTTCGAGCCTTTTGATGAAGAGTATGCCAAAGCGGTAGGCGCGGATGACTTCATCATCAAACCCTTCGAATCGCAGGAATTGATCAGCAAGGTGAAATCCCTGCTTGTCAGTGCTGCTCCTGCTCTCTCCCACGAGCCTGAAGAGGTCGAGGAGGAAGCGGTATCCTTCGAATCACCTGCGGAACTCCCTGAAACCCCTTTTGCCGTAGCGGGGGAAGCCCTTCCGGGAAGTGATTCCCTGGTATGGGAGGATATCAAGGATATCACTGTCTCTCCTGAGGGAGATACCGGGCAGGGATTCACCGACGAGGAATATGAGGCGAAAGTCGCACTCCTGTCGGAAGGGACCTCCTTCGAGGCGGAGCTGCAGGATGCGATGCGGGTCGAAGAGAGGTCCGCGCACCCCGAAGAGATTTCTCCGCTCTATACGGCTCCCTCGCAGCGGGAGGTTTCAGAAAGCGTCCGGGAAACCGTGGAGAAGAGGATTTCCGAGGTGCTGTCCAGCGAGGTGGTTCCGGTGCTTTCCCCTGCAATCCGGGAAGCGGCAGAGCGGGTGCTCGCCGATTGTGCCCCGGGCATTGTGGAGAGGGTCACCCGTGAGCTGCTGAAGGAAATGCTGCACTCTCTGCGCGGCGAAATCCATGCCGCCATTGGGAAGATCGTTCCCGAGGTCGCGGAAACCATCATCAAGAAAGAGATAGAAAAGATTACTGCAGAGCTTTAAGGACCTTGTCCTGTGAAGCGTTGAGGAGCAGCTTTCGGCTCATTCCCTACTTTACACGCAACTTCGTTTCTTTATAATGAAGGGCACTTCTCCTGCCTGACGAAAGCCGTCTGCCGGGGGAGGGATTATACGGGGCCGCCGTTCCGGGGTCGTCAAAGCCGCCACGATTACGATAACAAGGTGTTACGAGAAAATGATCGAGCTCAAACAGAATTATCATCCGGAAGAGATAGAGGATACATGGTACGGATACTGGGAAGACCGCGGGTATTTCAAACCTGATCCGGATGCGCCACGCTCTCCCTTTTCCATTGTCATTCCTCCCCCCAATGTGACCGGGTCTCTCCATATGGGCCACGCGCTCAATGCTACAATCCAGGATATCCTGATCCGGTGGAAAAGGATGCAGGGACACCGGGTGGTATGGATTCCAGGCACCGACCATGCGGGGATCGCCACACAGAACGTGGTGGAGAGGGAACTGGGGAAAGAGGGCGTCGACCGCCACAAACTGGGACGCGATGCCTTTATCGAGCGGGTCTGGAAGTGGAAGGCGGAATACGGGGGACGGATCATTCATCAGCTCAAGAAGCTGGGAGCCTCGTGCGACTGGTCGCGGGAGCGTTTCACCCTTGACGAGGGACTTTCCCGTGCGGTGCGGGAAGTTTTTGTGCGGCTTTTCGAGGAGGGGCTGGTCTACCGTGACAACCGCCTGATCAACTGGTGTCCGCGGTGCCATACGGCTCTTTCCGACCTGGAAGTGGAATATGAGGATATGGAGGGCAGGCTCTATTACCTGCGGTATCCCCTGACCGGGGGCAACGGCTTTCTCACCGTCGCCACCACGAGGCCCGAGACCATGCTCGGCGACATCGCGGTCGCCGTCAACCCGGAAGACGAAAGGTATGCGCATCTTGTAGGGAAGACCCTCGACCTGCCGCTCACCGGAAGAAAAATACCCGTTATCGCGGATTCCGCCGTCGATCCCGCCTTCGGCACGGGAGCGGTGAAAGTGACCCCCGCCCACGATTTCAACGACGAGGCCATGGGCAAGCGCCACCGGCTTCCTTCGGTCAACGTTATCACGGAAGACGGCCGTATGAGCGCCGAGGCGGGTGTGCGATACAAGGATATGGACAGGTATGCGGCCAGGAAGAAAGTCCTGGCGGATCTGAAGGAGCTGGACCTGCTGGAAGGGGAGAAAAAGCACCCCCATTCCGTGGGGCACTGTTACCGCTGCAAGACCATTATCGAGCCCCTCCTGACCATTCAGTGGTACGTGAAGGTGGAAACCCTCGCGGCAGAGGCGATACGGTCGGTGGAGGAGGGAGCCATCGAACTGATCCCCGAGGCGTGGGACAATAACTATTTCGCATGGATGCGGGAGATCAAAGACTGGTGTATCTCCCGCCAGATCTGGTGGGGTCACCAGATACCGGTATGGTACTGTCCCGGGTGCAGGAATGAGAACGGGGCCGTGCAGGGTGACTTGATCGAGCATATCTTTTTCGAGCCCGTCACCCTCGGCGACGGCAGGACCGTAACGGGCGGGACCTATTCGGAACTGAAAAAGGCGGGGATGGGGCACGATGCGATTGTGAGGAATTCGAAGATCGTCAGGGTGGCGAAAGGCGTTATTCCCCTCTGCACGAGGGAGGATATAGTGGAGTGCCCGGCGTGCGGGAGCAGGGAGGTTCTCCGCGACCCCGACGTTCTCGACACCTGGTTCTCTTCGGCACTGTGGCCCTTTTCCACCCTGGGGTGGCCGGAGCAGACCGTGGACCTGAAGACCTTCTATCCCACCAGTGTGCTGGTGACTGGGTTCGATATCCTCTTCTTCTGGGTAGCCCGCATGATCATGATGGGACTGAAATTCATGGGGGACGTGCCCTTCAGGGATGTCTACATCCATGCCCTGGTGCGGGATGCCAAGGGGCAGAAGATGAGCAAGTCCAAAGGCAATGTCATCGATCCCCTGGTGATGATCGACAAGTACGGGGCGGATGCCTTCCGGTTCGCCCTTGCCGCCTTCGCAGCGCAGGGGAGAGACGTGCGCTTCTCCGAGGAGAGACTCGAAGGATACCGCTTTTTCATCAACAAGCTGTGGAATGCCACGAAATTCATCATCCGCTATGAGGGCGCATGGAAAAGAAAGCCGGTGACAGAGGGCGGGCGGGAGCTGGATCTCGCCAGCAGATGGATACTGAGCCGGCTGGCAGCCGCTGTGGAAGAGGTGAACCGGAATCTCGCCGGCTACCGTTTCAACGACGCGGCCAACAGTATCTACCATTTTCTCTGGCATGAGTTCTGTGACTGGTACATCGAGCTGACCAAGCCCGTGCTTTACCAGGAGGAGGAGAGTGGCGAAAAGAGCGCCGTAGTGGATTGCCTGTTTTTCGTCCTGGAGAAGAGCCTCCAGGTGCTGCACCCCTTCATGCCCTTTGTCACCGAGGAGATATGGAGCAGCGTATTCGGGAAGACCACTATTATGCTCTCTCCGTACCCCGAAGCCTTACCGGCGTTTCCCGATGCCGAGAAAAAGATGGAGTACGTTCTGAATGCGGTGACGGGGATCCGGAGCATCAGGGGAGAGCTGAACATTTCCCCTTCCCTCGAGATGACAGCGGCGATCAGGACCCTTACCGGCGAGGCGCGTGAGGTCCTCCTTGAAAATATCGAACCTGTCAAGAAGATGACACGCTGTGGGGAAGTACGGGTGGGAGCTGAGGTGGAGCGCATACGGGGAGCTGCTGTCTCGGTGCAGAACGGCATGGAAATCTATGTGCCGATCGAGGGCCTTCTGGATGTTCAGGCCGAAATCAGGAGGCTTGCGAAGGAAATGGCGAAGCTTGAGGAGTCCCTTACCTTTCTGGGCAGGAAGCTGCGGAACGAGGATTTCCTGAAGAACGCCCCGAAGAATGTCCTGGAAAAGGATAGGGCCAAGTTCGAAGAATTGAAAGGGAAGAGAGAGAAGATCGAAGAGAATATCAGGCTTTTGGAAACCATTGACGGCAAAGAAGGGGGATAAGATGGAAAAGGATGCGCTGGATATAGAACAAAAGCATCTCGATGTGGTAGAGGCCGAATTCATCAACATCAAACAGAGCACCGTGAGGGCGGTGGACGGCGGCCATGTGGAACTGCAGCAGGTCGGTGCGGTGAGCGTCGACGGCGAGCGGATCGAAGTCACCCAGGGCGCCTCGGTGCTGATGCACGGGTCCAACCTCTCTCTACACCAGAGCATCGGAGTCCTTGCCGTGGGGAATACCACCGACCTCAACCTCTCCCTCTCCTCCGTTGCCGTATCCACCCGGGAGATGACGGTGAACAGAAGCGCGGTGGGGACGATGATGGCCCGGGAGATCACTGCCAATAACAGCACTTCCCTCCTCATGATCGGGAAGCAGGTGAACGGTACGGTGACCACTCTTCTGGACTGGCGCTCCGCCCTTGCCCTGGGCGCTGTCGCCGGTGGGGTCTTCGGTCTTCTTTCGTTGTTGAAGAGGCGATAGATGCTGCGGGAATTGCGGTATTCCTCCCTGCTCCAGGGGACCATCCGCCGCGCCCTCCAGGAGGATATCGGGCAGGGTGACATCACTTCGTTCCTTATCATCCCCGAAGAAAGGGAGGCAGGGGCGCGGCTCATCGCCAAAGAGGATTTCATCCTTGCCGGCATGCCCTTCGTGGAGGAGGTCTTCAGGGTCATTGATCCCGCTGTGCGGGTAACGGCGCACATGCCCGAGGGCTTTGCAGTGAAGGAGGGCGATATCATTGCTGAGATAGCGGGAAGAGCGCGGAGCCTTCTCGCCGGGGAGCGGGTCTCCCTGAACCTCCTGCAGCGCGTCTCCGGCATCGCCACCCTGACGCATTCCTTTGTCGAGCGGGTGAAAGATCTGCCGGTGAAGATTACGGATACGAGGAAGACAGTGCCCGGAATGCGTCTCATGGAAAAATACGGGGTAAGAATGGGTGGGGGGGCGAACCACCGTTTCGGCCTGTTTGACGGTATCCTGATCAAGGACAACCATATCGAGGTTGCAGGCGGGGTGAAGGAGGCGGTCCTGCGCGCGCGGAAGGGCCACCACCTGCTGAAGATAGAGGTGGAGGTCAGGAACGGCGACGAGGTAAAGGAGGCCCTTGAGGCGGGTGCGGATATCATCATGCTCGACAACATGTCCCTCTCCGCCATGGCGGAGGCGGTACGGTTCGTGCAGGGAAAAGCCCTCCTCGAAGCTTCGGGAAATGTGCGCCTCGAGACTGTCCGCAGCATTGCGGAAACAGGGGTGGATATCATTTCTGTCGGCGCTTTGACCCATTCGGCACGTGCAGCCGATATCAGCATGAAAATACTATACAGCTCATAGCTCCCTGTTTCCGGCGCAATCCGTTTTTTTCTGAAATGGCGGGGGGAGCACTATGCGCAGAAGGGGTGACGATATGGAAGAGATGACATACAGGAAAGCGGGCGTGGATATCGATGAAGGGGACCGGTTTGTACGGCTCATCTCCCCCCTGGTCAAAAAGACCTTCAGGCCGGAGGTGATGACCGATATAGGCTCCTTCGGCGCCCTCTTCAAAATGGATATGACAAAATACAGGGAGCCCGTCCTGGTGAGCGGGACCGACGGCGTAGGGACGAAGCTGAGGATCGCATTCATGATGGACAAACATGATACCGTGGGTATAGACCTCGTAGCCATGTGCGTCAACGACATCCTGACCCTCGGCGCGGAGCCGCTCTTCTTCCTCGATTATTTCGCCACCGGAAAGCTGAAGCCCGAAAAGGCGGGCGAGGTGGTGCGGGGTATCGCGGAAGGATGCAGGGAGTCCGGCTGCGCCCTCATCGGCGGCGAAACAGCGGAGATGCCCGGGTTTTATGAAGAGGACGAGTACGACCTTGCGGGCTTTGCCGTCGGCGCCGTGGACAAGGGAGAGATCGTGGACGGATCGGCAATAGGGGAGGGGGATGTCCTCATCGGAGTCGCTTCCAGCGGACTGCACAGCAACGGCTATTCCCTGGCGCGAAAGGTTCTCTTCGATATGGCGCGGTACGCCCCGGACACCTATGTTCCCGAATTATCCTCCACAGTGGGGGAGGAGTTGCTCAAACCCACGAGGATCTATGTAAAAGCATACGAGGCGCTCAGGGGAAAGGTGCGGGTCAAGGGGATGGCCCATATCACCGGAGGCGGCATCCCGGGAAATGTTCCGCGTATCCTGCGGGACGGGGTGACGGCGGTCATCCGGGAAGGCTCCTGGACGGTTCCGGCGATTTTCGAGCTTATCGGGAAGCAGGGAAACGTCCCCGGGGACGATATGAAAAAAACATTCAATATGGGAATCGGTTATGTTATAGTACTTGCGGAAAACGAACGCGGTTCCGCTCTCTCGCTGCTGAAGGAACAGGGCTTCGAGGCCTGTGATCTGGGCTTTATCGAAAAGGGGGAGGGGGAAAAGATACGGTATGTATAGGATCAGACGTTTTGTGCGCAAGCTCTTCACGCCGGTCACCATACTGCTGATTCCCCATGACAGCAACCGCACCGTCAACATACGGCTCCCTTCCATAGGAATCGCCGTGTCCGTCCTTTTATGGCTGGCCGGCTCCGTGTATGTCGTTTCCGCCGCCATCGATACCTTTGAATACCACCGGATGAAAAGCAAGCTCGGTATTATACTTCCCAGTTTGCCCAACTGAAGTCCACCATCACGACCCTGAAGAAGGCCGAAGAGGAGTTCCAGAGGCTGCTGTCCTTCAGAAGCAGGGAAAAGATTCTCGAGAACGTCGACAAAGGGGCCGTCGCTGCCGATGCAGGGTCCATCGATATGGAAGTACTGAGGGACCACAGGATGCGGGTCGAATCGGTGGGTGCCATTAAAGACTTTCTCCGGGAGCAACGGGACGTCTATTTTTCTCTCTTTTGCGGAAAGAGAACGGTTGCGCAGCCACCCCTCATGGAATACACTTGAAGTAAGGCGTCTGCCGTATGGGGATGTGCATACATACCCCGACTCCGGAAATTTCAACGATGAGGGGCTTGTGAACACGCAAGGCACCATCTGCGTTCTCGTCGCTTTCTTCCTCTGTTTCCTCTTTCTTTCAAAAGGGGTGCTTGCGGGCCCCCTGGAACCTTTCGGGGAAGTACCCTTTCCGCCGGGAAATCCCCATTCTCTCGAAAAGGCGGATCTGGGGAAGAAGCTCTTCTTCGACCGGAGACTGTCCGGAGATGGCAGCATGAGCTGCTCTTCCTGCCATAACCCCGCAAAAGCCTTTACTGACGGTCAGGACATATCCTTCAGCTACCCCGCTACAAAGAACTGGCGCAATGCGCCGACACTTCTGAATGCCGTTTTTTACCAATCCCTCTTTCACGACGGCCGGGCGGAAACACTGGAAGAGCAGGCCCTTTTCCCCATACGCTCTCCCTTCGAAATGAACCGGAATTTCGACTTCATGGAGGAAGTGCTGCGTTCCGTACCGGAATACGTGGACGCTTTCCGGAATGTATTCGGCGGGGAAATAACGCGGGAGCGGGTTGCGATGGCCCTCGCCTCTTTCGAGAGGACGCTTTTCTCCCGGAATGTCCCCCTCCACCGTTTCCTCAAGGGAGAAAAAGAGGCGTTGTCGGCCGAGGCGCTAAAAGGGCTCGGGATTTTCGAGGGGAAAGGGAGCTGTATCCGGTGCCATAACGGGAGCATTCTGTCCGACAACGGCTTTCATGCTCTCGAGGTGCCGGAAAATCCGAAATACCGGGACGAGCCGGGAGTTGCGGCAACGAGGAGGCTTTTCGCGCGGGAATATGGATATGGTGAATACCGTACCCTGAAAGAGGATCCGGGAAGATTCCTGATCACACAACAGAAACAGGACTGGAAAGCCTTCCGGACACCGACCCTGCTGGAGATTGCGAAGACGGCTCCGTATATGCACAACGGGGTATTCAAGACTCTCGACGAGGTCATTGATTTTATCGACCGGGGAGGGGGAATGGGAAACAGGGAGTTGCACCCCCTCGGTCTGAGCAAGGAGGAAAAGGGATATCTGAAAGCCTTTCTTGTTGAAGCCCTTTCCGGGGACGAGATTATCGTGCAGAAACCGGAGATCCCATAACTGCTTCTCTCTACCTCCCCAACTTCCCCTGGAAGCCCCGGTGGCTTGCAGGGGATTTTTTTGTATTGTATTGCATTACTGTTTCCCCCACAGATCTTTTATAAAAAGCGGAGGGTAGGGTAGAATAAAGGAATGCGACAGATATTTCTCGACACTGTCAGCCTCGAGAGGGCGGGGGAGCTGCTCTTTGCCCGGCTCGACTCGCTGAATATGCAAAGACTCCCGCAGGAGCGGGTACGGGTAGTAGATGCCCAGGACAGGATCACCGCGGAGCCCGTTTTTGCAAAATACTCGTCCCCCTTCTACCATTCCGCAGCCATGGACGGATATGCGGTGCGGTATACCGATACTTTTACCGCTTCGGAAACAACCCCCTGTTTGCTGGAAATCGGGCGGGACGCCCTGTATGTGGACACGGGAGATCCGATGCCGGAGGGGTTTAATGCGGTCGTCATGATCGAAGATGCCAACCTGGTGCACGGCAGCAAAACGGCCTCCGGCAGGACCCTTATAGAAATTTACCACTCTGCTCCTCCCTACCAGCACGTGAGGACCATCGGCGAAGACATTGTAGCCACTGAACTGATCGTCCCCGAGGGGCACCGGATACGGCCCATCGATATCGGTGCCCTCCTTGCCAGCGGACACCTGGAGGTAGCGGTGAGAAAAAGGCCGGTGGTGGCTGTTCTCCCCACCGGAACAGAGCTCATCGACCCCGAAATGCTCAGGGAGCGGCCCCCGGCGCCCCCCGAGATCATCGAGTATAACACCGCTGTCATTGGCGGAATGGCAAGGGAATTGGGCGCCGAAGCGGTGCGTTTTCCCATTGTCAGGGATGATCTCGACGCGATCAAGGAGGTGCTGCTCCGGGCCGTGGAAACGGCCGATCTCGTTCTGATCAACGCAGGATCGGGGCGGGGTTCCGAAGACTACACCCTTGCCGCCATACAGGAACTGGGAGAGGCGATTATCCACGGTGTCTCCATCAAGCCGGGGAAACCGGTGATTATCGGCTTTATCCGCAACAAGACGGTGGTGGGGGTCCCGGGGTATCCGGTCTCCGCCTATCTCACCTTCAAGCTCTTTGTCCGCCCCGTTATCGAAAGATTGCTGGGGATCGCTGCGGAGGAAGGGGAGAGGATCACCGCGCTGCTCGCCCGGCAGGTGGCGTCCCCCCTCGGAGTTGATGAGTTCATCCGGGTGAAGGTGGGATCGGTCGATGGTACGTTCGTCGCCACCCCGGTAGGCAGGGGCGCCGGACTGATGATGTCCCTCGTGAGGGCGGACGGTATCGTGAGAATACCCGCGGGCTCGGAAGGGGCACGCGCAGGGAGCGAGGTGGAGGTGGAGCTGATGCGGAGCAGGGACGAGGTCAGGAATACCATCGTCTGCATCGGGAGTCATGACAATACCCTTGATATTCTGGCGAATATCATCAAGAAAAACCACCCGAACTATTCGCTGTCTTCCGCTCACGTGGGGTCCCTGGGGGGGCTGATGGCGTTGAAAAAAGGCGAGGCCCATCTCGCGGGGACACATCTTCTTGACGAACAGACAGGGGAATACAACATCTCTTATATAAAGAGACTCTTTCCGGACCGGAGGATGGTTCTGGTGAACCTCGTCCATCGGCAGCAGGGTCTCCTGGTGAGGAAGGGCAATCCGAAAGGAATTCAGGGATTCGAGGACCTCGTACGGGATGACGTCATGTTCATCAACAGGCAGTCCGGCTCGGGGACGCGGCTTCTCCTGGACAGGCATCTCCGGGAGCTGAACATCAATCCCTTCATGATCAAGGGGTACGACAAAGAGGAATATACCCATATGTCAGTGGCTTCTGCAGTGCTCACCGGGCTTGCCGATACCGGACTTGCCGTTCTCTCTTCCGCAAAGGCCCTGGATCTCGACTTTATCCCCGTGGCGAGGGAGCGGTACGATCTTGCAATCCCCCGTGAGTTCATGGATGAGGAGAAGGTCGGGATCGTTCTGAGTGCCATTCGTGAGAACGGGGAGTTCAAAGGGCTTGTACAGTCCCTGGGGGGGTACGACATAGGGGATATGGGGAAGGTGATGTATGAAGGGTAATATTCTGTACCGTGTCGTGCGAGTGCGCACCACTCGATAAAAAATAGCGAATTTTCGATAAAAAATACAGAGTCACTCCTGCACTTTTTCTCCCTCCTATAAAAGAACCACTACTATTCAATGCCTTTTATTATCATGCCGTCTGGCATACCGTTTGCAAGTTTTTTTCTTTGTTTTCAGACGGTACAGCAAAGAATGCTTGCTCCGCGGAGGAGAACGGAATAATGAAGGATAACAGAAGAATAGGGCAGGGCCGGAGGAGGGAAAGTGCCGGACGATATAGGTAAAGTAAAAACGCAATTGGCTGCTATTTTGGATGCTTCTCCCGACCTGTTTCTCGCTCTTACGGAGAACGGGACGATAGAGTATGTAAACCCTCAGGTAGAGAAAACGACTGGTCTGCGCAGTGAGGACTGCATCGGCAGACCCTTTGCTTTGCTTGTTCCAGGGTCCCAGCGGAAGGGCTTTTGCGAATGGTGGCAATGGGTCAGGAAAGGAACGCCCGGGAGGTGCGAGACGGAGATAGTGAAATCGGATGGAACGGTATTGCCGTGTCTCGTCTCCTCCTCTTCCCTTGCAGAAGGCGGCGGATTCCTCCTCTCTCTGAAAGACCTCACCGACAGGAAAAAGGCCGAAAGATCCCTGCGTATCTCACACCATTTTCTGGAAATGGCGAGCCGGCATCACAGTATCGCTCCCTTGCTGAAAGACTTTGTGCGCGGAGTGCAGGCATATTCCGAATGCGGGGCAGCGGGCATACGTATCCTTGACGAGGATGAGGAAACCTTTCTCTACCAGGAGTATGCGGGGTACAGCCATTGGTGCAAAAGGGAGACTCTCTGCACCCCCACTGAAAACGGGGGTCTGTGCGTCAATGTCATCGGGGGGGAGACCGGCTCCCGGACTTCTTCCTTTACGAAGGAAGGCTCTTTTTATGTGAACGACCTTTCCCGCCACATCGGGAATGCACAAGACGGGGGAGGAGCAGGGGCATGCACCGCCTGCAGCAGTGGATATGCATCCATGGCGCTCATTCCTCTCAAAGGGGAACATCGTATTCTCGGGGTACTCCATGTGGCGGATACCCGGCCGGGAATGCTTCCCCTCGAGACGGTGCTTCTGCTGGAAAAGGCGGCACTGCAGCTCTGCGTCGCCCTCCAACGGATCAGGGAGAAAGAGGAAAACATGAGAATGCGGGATCAGATCAGGAAAATGCAGCGGGGGGAAACCATAGGAGCGCTGGCGGGAGAGGCCGCCCGTGATTTCAATGACCTGCTGACCGCCCTCCAGGGGCATGCCGGGCTCTCCCTGGCCAATGGGGAGCAAGGAGACATTCCGTATCGTCTTTTGAAAGTGATACAACGCTCTTCACCCCGTGCGGTGGAAGCTCCGCAAAGGAATACAAAAAGCTTTTTATTGCAAGACCTTCGTGGAAACGGAGAGAGGATTCTGCTCGTGGAAGACTCCAGAGGGGTTCGTGCGTTCGCCCGGAGGGTGTTCAACGAGAACGGGTATTCGGTTTTCGAGGCGTCGAGCGCCGAAGAGGCATGGGAGGTCTTCGAGAGGGAAGGGAGTGACTTTCACCTTGCCTTCTGCGATGTCGCTCTTCCGGACACCACCGCCCTTCACCTGGTCGACCGTCTCCTGACACGGAAGCCCTCCCTGAAGGTCCTGCTCAGCAGCGGGTGTTTGAGCGAAAAACCGCAATGGAATGCCATCAGGCAGCGAAGGTTCCGGCTCCTGCAAAAGCCGTATACGCTCTCCGAGCTCCTGCTTTCCGTCAAGGAGGCGCTCCAGGCACGCTAATACGCTTCCCTGGCTTCCCTTACCGCGGACGGTAATACCGCATCGCCTCGGGAAGGAATTCCTTTATATTTCTGATCCTCGTTTCATCAGCGGGATGGGTGCTCAGGAATTCGGGCGGTGCCGCCCCCTGCTTTGCCGCGGACATCCTCTGCCAGAAATCCGCGGCGGCCCTGGGGTCGTATCCCGCCATCGCCATGAAGATAAGGCCGAGACGGTCGGCTTCCGTTTCCTGTACCCTGCTGAAGGGGAGCAGAACACCCACCTGTGTGCCGAGCCCGTAGGCCTGCATGAAGAGGTTCACCGTTTCCTGGGGCTTTTGGGAGAGGGCGGTGCTGAGGGCCACTCCGCCCAACTGTGCGATCAGCCCCTGGCTCATGCGCTCCTCTCCATGGGCGGCCACCGCATGGGCGATTTCGTGCCCCATTACTACCGCCAATCCCGTATCGTTCTGCGCCACCGGCAGCATACCCGAATAGACGACCACCTTTCCCCCGGGCATCGCCCATGCGTTGACGCTTTTATCTTCGATCAGATTGAATTCCCATTGGTATCCTTTCAGTCGCTCGCTCAGACCCTGGCTGGAGAGATATTCCTGAACGGCCTGCCGGATCCTCGCTCCCACCGTTTTAACCGACTGTGCCTGCGGGGTGTTTTCGATAACCCGGTGCTTTGCGAGGAATTCCCGGTAGGTACTGAAGCTCATGGGAAGGAGGGATTCGGAGGAAACGAGGCTGAGCTGCTGCCTCCCGGTGATGGGAACCGTCTGGCAGGCAAAAAGGAGTGCTACGGAAAGGAGGAGAAACGGCAGGCATCTTCTCATAGTGCACCTCATTTTTTAAGGGTACCGGATCCGGCTTTTGAAATGCTCCGATTGAGGGAAACATCTTCCTGTTACAATGATACCACTAAAAAAAGGGAAGGAAAAGGAGCAGGGTGCCCCTTGTTTGCATCCCTTGCTTGACGGTGCCTTTTTTATGTGTTAAGTTGAGATTAGGTTTATTGTTTTAACGATAAGTATTTGTTCTGCACGCACTTCACGGACTGCCGTACGGCGGGGGGAAGAGGGTGAAAACGGAATACAAGACAATCCGCCTGGCGGCGGTGGGAGATATCCATTACACCAGAAAATCGCCGGGTGCTCTGAAGAACCTCTTCTCCCAGGCTACTGAAGTTGCGGACGTGCTCCTGCTCTGCGGTGATCTGACGGATAACGGACACCCTGATGAGGCCCATACTCTTGCTGCGGATCTTACATCGTACGTGAAGATCCCTCTCGTCGGGGTGCTGGGCAATCATGATTACGAGAGCGGGAAACATGCGGAAGTGAGGGACATCCTTTCGGAGGCGGGGGTCTCGATGCTCGACGGCTCCGCCTGCGAGATCCAGGGAGTGGGCTTCGCCGGAGTAAAGGGATTTTGCGGGGGGTTCGGACGCCAGGCACTGCAGCCATGGGGAGAGGACATCATCAAGCGTTTTGTGCAGGAGACGGTGGACGAGGCGCTCCGTCTTGAGAAAGCCCTGGCAAAGCTGGAGATGGCACTGCGGGTGGTGCTTCTCCATTACGCACCGGTAAAAGACACCATAGAGGGAGAGCATCCCGAAATTTTCACCTATCTCGGCTCCTCCCGTATTGAGGAGCCCCTGAACCGCTGTCAGGTGTCGGCGGTTTTCCACGGACACGCCCACAGCGGAAGTCCGGAGGGGCGCACCAGGGAGGGCATACCGGTGTACAACGTATCCATGCCGCTTCTGCATCGGATGTTTCCGGACCGCCCCTCCTTCAGGCTGGTGGAGATACAAAAATGAGTTTTCCCGAAAAAGGAGGAAGATGTGAGATCGTGCATATCGAATGAGAACGATATAGACCCGAAAACCCGTGATTTCTACCGGAAGGCAATGGCCCTGGCGGACTCGATGCACATTCCCTTCCTGGTAGGAGGGGCTTTTGCTTTCAATTGCTACACGGGCATCAACAGGAGGACGAAGGATTTCGACCTGTTCGTCCATCCACGTGATGTGCAGCGTATTATGGAAGCATTCTCCTCAGTGGGGTACCGGACCGAGATCACCGCTCCTCATTGGCTGGGAAAAGCTTTTGATGGAGAGGATTTCATCGATATCATCTTCGGATCGGGGAAGGGAATCAATGATATCGATGACGAATGGTTCGATTTTGCCGTACCGGAGGTGATCCTGGGAATGGAGGTGAAACTATGCCCCCCCGAAGAAATCGTCTGGTCGAAATCATACCTTATGGAACGCGAACGCTACGACGGTGCGGATGTCGCGCATCTGCTCCTTGCATGCGGCGAGAGCCTCGATTGGGAGAGGCTGCTCCGCCGTTTTAACGATCATTGGCCGGTGCTCTACAGCCATCTTGTCCTCTTTATGTTCATCTATCCCTCTGAAAAGAAGCGCATCCCCGAATGGGTAATGAGGGAGCTTGCCGGACGCTTGGAAAAAGAGCTGGCACTTCCTCCTGTGGAAGAAAAACTCTGCAGGGGCACCCTCCTCTCCAAGACCCAATACCTTTATGATGTGGAACAGAAGGGGTTCCGGGATGCCCGGCCGGTGACGTATGACATACGGGAAGAGAGCAGGCGGTTGTCGGCAAAAGAGGAAGCCAGTCCGATGCCGGCACAATAAGGGGAGAGGGGAATGGGGAGAATCAATTGCTCCGGACGATATGGGTGATGAACTCCTCCTTCTCCGTTATGACGGATTCCAGCATATCTTCCGTATATTTCTCATAAATAGTCCCCCGCATCATCCCGAAATGCCCGGACGCCATCTGAATCAGCTTTTCAAACGTGTCCAATCTTTCCGCTGTTCTGCCGGCAAGAGCATTCATGGTCGCCTCCTCTCTCAATTATAGCCCTCTTCGGATAAATTACCTGGGGTGTGCAGGCAAGCCGTTTGCTGGAGAAGCACTTTGCATACACAACCTAAAGCATTCCTTTCTGAACAGGCATACTTTGGGTATGGGGCTAGGGTGAGAGAGAGTTAGCTCCCGTCCCCTGTTCATGTATTCAAGCTCTTTTCAGTACCGTTAAAAATTCCGTGATTTGGTATAATTAGGTATTCGCCGCCGGAAGGGAGCGGGTGCTCTTTGGCACACGCCCCCTGGCATCTGCCACGCATCCCAAAGAGGAGGAGGGCTCGGAAAGGCATATGGGGGCCTCGAAAACGGTTGATCAGCAGATAATCAACAAGGAAGCGATCATCAGCAAGATCCGGGATATCATACGACAGTACAAGAATATCGCGGTAAGCGGAGAGGAGGGGGTGGGCAAGATCACCAACACCCTCGAAGCCCTCCAGGATACCCCTCACGTCTACTATATCGGCAACCCGGTGGATTATATAGGAAAACCCCGCGCCAAAGGGTACGATAAGTACATCCACTACATTATGTCACTGAAAAAGGACATGCATATCATAGCGGATGAGGAGGAAATCGTTTCCTTCGATCCCGCCCCCCTTGCCGGCAAGGACACAGTCCTGGTGGTTGACGAGATCTATGGAAGAAGCGATCAGCAGTACGAGAAGATCCTCGAGATCCTCGGAACGGAAAACATCAAGGTCTTCATCATTGCGGGATGCCTGAAAAACATAAGCAGGATAGTCCATAAAATCGATATCGTCCTGATGCTCACCAAGGATGGGGGACTTGTCGTAGAGAGCGAGTTCATCCGGAAAGTCTGCACGATACTGAAGGCGGACGCTTCGTAGAATGCCGGATTTTTTCTTGAACCCCCTGGCCGCCACCTGTTCCGTTCGCCTGGAAAAGCCCTCTCCCTCCGACAAGAGAGCGGACAAAGAGCGCCTCATCGAAGCGTTGTCCCGCTGCCCCGGAGAGGATCTTCCGGTGGATATCCCCCTCGATATTCTGAGGGAGCTGCCCCATACTCTCCGGGAACGGGATTTTTGCCTCTCTCCCGCCCTTGTTTTTACCGGCGACAGGGGAACCGTAGCTGCCCTGCAGAAGACCTCCCTCTATGGAGTCGCACTGGACATAGGATCCACCAACATGGCGGCCTCCCTTTTCGAGCTGACGACGGGAAAAAAAGTGGGGGGGCAGGAGAAGGAGAACCCCCAGACGGCGGTGGGACTCGATGTACTTACCCGGATGCATGCAGCCATGGGAGGAGCAAGCGAAAAACTACATCGCCTCCTGGCAGGGGGGATCAACGAGCTCCTCCTCGATCTGTGCCGGGAGCACAGTATTGTTCCGTCCGACATCTACGTGCTCACCGTTGCCGGTAATACGATCATGACCCACTTTTTCCTGGACCTCCCCGTGGAGAGCATCCCTTTGGAGCCCTATATCCCCGTAGCCCACCATATCGGGTTTCTTTCTCCCCGGGAGGCGGGAATCGCCATATGCCCCCATGGAACCGTGTATGTCTTCCCCAGTGTAGGAAGCTACGTGGGAGGGGATATCATAGCGGGCATTCTTTCCTCCGGACTCTACAGGGAAGAGGCTCCCTCCCTGCTGGTGGACGTGGGAACCAATGCGGAGATTGTCCTGGGCACCCGGGAATGGCTGATGGTGGGGGCCGGAGCAGCGGGGCCCGCCCTGGAAAGCGGTATCTCCGAAATGGGGATGAGAGCGGTGGAAGGAGCGGTGTATTCCGTGGAGATCGACAGGGAGAGCCTTGCGGTGCGGGTCAGGACCCTAGGCGGCGGAACACCGAAAGGGATCTGCGGATCCGGTATGATCGAGTTGGTGGCCGAGTTGTTCGATGCGGGAATGATCGACGGTCAGGGAAGGTTTACCTCCCGTGCCGAAGAAGCGGGAGTGGTGAAAGAGACCGGCGGGAGCAAGGCATTCATTATTCCCGTCCCCGGAGGCAATAATCTGCGTATCAAAGCTACCGATATCAATAACTTTCTCCTATCGAAGGCGGCCATGTTCACCTTTCTCCAGGTGATGGTGCAGTCAGTGGGGCTGGAGTTCGTGGATGTGGAGAAATTCTACGTCAGCGGCGCCTTCGGTACCGGCATTGATGCCGGAAAGGCGGCCCGGATCGGAATGATACCCGACAAGGACAGGAACGCCTTCGTCCTCATGGGAAACTCGTCGCTGAAAGGGGCGGAAATGCTCCTTCTGGACAGGTCCCTGCTTGCCGATATTGAAAGCATCTGCAGGATGATCACCTATAAGGAAATGAATACGGACGGCGATTTCATGAGACTTCTGCCGGGGGCGCTCTTTATCCCTCATACCGATCCCGCAGTGCTGAAAGGCTAATTCTCCTTTACGGAAACGGAAAGATCCTCCGCCTCCGTTTCCTTCTTCTCTTCCGGAAGCAATCTTCGTGCACCGATGTACCTCTTCAGAAAATAGGGGCTCTCGAGGCTGTCGATGGTGATTTTTTTCGAGAGGGAGGAGGCATGGATGAAGAGATTGTTTCCGATATAGATACCCACATGGGAGGGAAACGAGGCATACGTTCGGAAGAAGACGAGATCACCGGTGGAGAGCTGTTCTTTTTTTACGGTCTCTCCCACGTGAAACTGCTCCCGCGCACTGCGGGGGAGAGCCTGCCCGATGAAACCGTAGACCTTCTGTACATATGCCGAGCAATCGAGTCCGATGGAGCCGTTGCCGCCGAACTGATAGGGAAGATGCAGCATCTTTTTTGCAAAAAGAATGAGGCGCTCCTTGATACTGAGCTCCGCTAGGATATCCTCCGATTTCGCCATACCCCTTACCTCTTCGATACGTGCCGAAGCGATGACCGGGGAGAACTTCCCGTCGAAAGACAGGGGAAGAGGCTTTTCTTCCGTTTTCTCCTCCCCTTTCTCTTCTGGGGATTTCCGGCTCAGGAGAAGCTTTTGTCCCGCTTTAATGGTCATGTCCGGCAGGCCGTTTATCGCGCGCAACTCGTCGGCACTCATGCGGAACTTCTTCGCGATCTTCCTCATGGTGTCGCCCTTCCTGACCGTGTAGGATCCGGGCTCGGGGACCCTGACCAGGAGCTGTTGCCCGTTTTTCAGCCTGGAGCTCTTCAGATTGTTGATGCGTTTTAAATCGGCGGGAGTCAGGGAATACTTCCGGGCGATGCTTTTCAGGGTGTCTCCCTTCCTTACCGTATAATGCGTTTCGTTGTCCCGGACCGCCGGCTCGGATTTTTTCCCGGATTCCGTTGTCGTCTGCCGGGAGGCGCCGGACGATTTCTCCGGTGACGGCGCCCCGGGGATGACCAGCTTTGTTCCGGTATTCAGGCGGTGCGTTCTAAGCTTGTTCGCTGCTTTGAGCTCGGCGAGCGGAACGTTGAAGTGGCGCGCTATCTTGTAGAGAGTATCTCCCTGTCGGACGGTGTAGGTGGTGGTGGCGTGAACGGCTGATGCAAGGAAAAAAAAGAGAGCGGAAAACAGTACGGCGAACCTCTTCCCCATAGATCCTCCTCACAACCGGTAACGTGATGAACTGCCTTTCTGCCGCTAAGCTGTCTCTTCTTTCAAAAAATCGCTGATAGGGGGTAATTCGTTTAAGCTCTTCAGTCCGAAATAATGCAAAAACTCCTTCGTTGTGCCGTATAAAAAAGGTCTTCCGGGGGATTCCTTCTTCCCCACAATCTTGATGAACCGTTTTTCGAGCAGACTCCTGACTGCCCCGTCTGAATTCACTCCCCGCAACTGGTCGACTTCAAGCTTTGTCACCGGCTGTTTGTAGGCGATAATCGCCAGGGTTTCAAGGGCCGGCTGGGAGAGCTTGTTGGTCTGGCTGATATTCTTGAACCTCTTCACCCATTGGGAGTAATCGGGATTGGTGATCAGCTGGTATCCCTCGGCGACTTCCACCAGAAGGATGCCTCCATTCCTGTCCCGGTACTCGCCTATCAGCTCTTCCAGAAGCTTCCTGACCTCGGATTCCTGCACCTCCATTGCCTTTGCGAGGCTCGCTGCGGACGCCGGTTCGCCGGCCACGAAAAGCAGGGTCTCCAGCACGGCTTTTTTTTCAAAATCTTCCACAGCACGCAATTATACCAAAAGCGCTCTTGAATTTCAAAGATTCAGTTATTTAATATAGAAACGTCATGAAAATTCTCCTCGAGCGCAAGAAAGTGGCAGGGATGCTGTCCGTTGCAGCGCTCTGCCTTGTTGTCGCTTTCTTCAGCCAGGCCGGGGCCTTCACTGCGGGAGGGTGCGACGGCGATTGCGAAAAATGCCACTCATTGAATGAGCAGGAGGTGAGCGGCATCCTGAAGAAGACGAACCTTGCCGATGCAAAGATTATCGGCATCCGGATAAGCCCGGTAAAGAGCCTTTGGGAGATATCCCTCGAGAACAAGGGACAGCGGGGCATCATCTATATCGATTTTTCGAAGAGGCATATCGTCTCCGGCCCCGTTATCGAGGTCGAGAGCGGTGCCGACAAGACAAAAGAGAGCTATCAAAAAATAAAGAAGAAGGTCGACTTCTCGCGCATTCCCCTGGAGAACGCCCTCGTAATGGGGAACAGGAACGCTCCCCGGAAGGTGGTTGTCTTTACCGACCCCGATTGACCTTTCTGCGGAAAACTTCATCAGGAGATGAAGAAGGTGGTGGGCGAGAGGAAAGACATCTCTTTTTTCATTAAACTTTTTCCTCTGGCAATCCACAAAGAGGCGTACGGCAAAGCGAAGAGCATTATCTGCGCCGCCTCCGACTCTGAACCCATGAGACTGCTCGAAATGACCTTCGAAAAGAAGGCCATCCCCCGGAACGAGTGTGCTACAAAGGAGATCGACGCAACGATACAGCAGGCGCAGTCTCTGGGGATAACCGGCACTCCTACCCTGATCTTTCCGGACGGGAGGATGCATTCCGGAACGCTCCCATCCGGAAAGATCATCGAATATGTCGACGGGAGAGAATGAGAGATACCCCCGGCCTCGTCCTTGCCTTGCTCCCGGCCTCCGTTCTTTTGATCGTCCTTTTTCTTCTGGTGGTTTTTCTGCCCCGTTTGCTGAAGAGGAGAGAGGCGGAAGCGGGCGTATCCGAAACGGAAAGTGTCATGGGCGCTTTCCATGCCCTCGGAAACGAGATCAAAACCCTCAGGGAGCAGCTTCTTCTCAAGGAGAGGCTTGCCGCGCTGGGGGAGGTATCTGCGGGGATCGCCCACGAGTTCAGGAACCCCATGGGGGTCATTGCCGGGTATGCACGGCTGCTCCTGAAAAGTCTTGAGGAGAGTGATCCGCGGCGGGAGATGGCAAGGGGAATTCTTCAGGAGATTGAAGCGATGGACCGGGTAATGGAGGAACTGATGAAGTTCTCGACTGCCGGGGCCCTGCGCAAAGCGGATTTCAACCTGGTGGAAACCATAAACACCGTCGTGAACAGCATGGGTACAGAGGGGAAGAGTATCCACCTCACCTGTGAGGGCCCCCTTGCAATGAAGGGGGACGAGACTCTCCTTCGGCAGGCTATCAGAAATCTGGTGCA
Organism: Nitrospira sp.; assembly: GCA_002634385.1. Lineage (GTDB taxonomy): Bacteria > Nitrospirota > Thermodesulfovibrionia > Thermodesulfovibrionales > Dissulfurispiraceae > Nitrobium > Nitrobium versatile. The sequence goes on along the minus strand of NSJL01000008.1, from coordinate 97,704 downwards.
GAACGCCCTCGACGCAGGGGAAGAGGTGGCGGTCGGCGCAAAACAGGGGCTCGTATCAGGGGCCATGACGGTTATCATTGAGGTGCGGGACAACGGCAGGGGGATTCCCGAGGAGGAAAAAAAGAAAATATTTCTTCCCTTTTACACCACAAAGGAGAAGGGTACCGGAATAGGGCTTGCCCTCGTGCAAAAGATCGCGCTTGCCCATGGGGGAAGTGTAGAAGTGGAAAGCGCGGGGGAAAAAGGGAGCGTCTTCCGGCTGCTCCTTCCCGCCGAAGCACCCTAGGGAGGACGGAAGATTTATGCAAAAGAGGGCGATCCTGGTGGTAGAGGATAGAAAGAGCATGTCCGACATGCTTGTCAGAACCCTGCAGACACAGGGGTTCGATGCGTATGCCGCCTTTTCCGTGCAGGAGGGAATTGCGCTGCTCGGACGCAGCGGCATCGACGCAGTGGTAACCGACCTGAAGCTTCCGGACGGAGAGGGGATGGATGTCCTTACCGCGGCCAGGGAGAGCTTTCCCCATCTGCCGGTGATCGTCATGACGGCATATGGAAGTATTGAGCTGGCCGTGCGCGCGGTAAAGGAGGGTGCCTACGATTTCATAACAAAGCCTTTCGACACCGATCATCTCTTGCGGATCCTCACGAGGGCGCTGGAGGAGCGCTCCATGCGCAGGGAGTGCGCCGCGATACGGAGAGAGGGAGGAAGTTGTCTTGTCGTTCCCGCTATGATCGGCGTGAGCAGGATATGGCGGGAGGTGATGGAGAAGGTGGACAAGATCGCCCCCCTGAGGACCACCGTCCTTATCCTCGGCGAGAGCGGAACGGGTAAGGAATTGATCGCCCGGGCCATCCATCACCGGAGTCCCCGGGCAAAAGAGCCCTTTATCGCGATCAATTGCGCCGCCATCGCAAGAGATCTTGTAGAGAACGAGATGTTCGGGCATGAGAAGGGGGCCTATACCGGAGCGGGAGAAATCAAGCAGGGAAGATTCGAGATGGCGGACAAAGGAACCATTTTCCTCGACGAAGTGGGAGAGATGGAGCTGAAATTGCAGGCAAAGCTGCTGCGCGTCCTGCAGGAAAGCGAGTTCGAGAGGGTGGGTGGCACGAAGACCGTCCGGGTGGACGTCCGGGTGATTGCGGCAAGCAATAAGGATCTCGAGAGAACGGTTTCCGAGGGAACCTTCCGCGAAGACCTTTTCTACCGACTGAATGTCTTCCCGGTTACTATACCACCCCTGCGGGCCAGGAGAGAGGATATCATTCCCCTTGCGCAGCATTTTATCTCCCTCTTCTCACGGGAGATGAACAAGGAAGGACTCTCCCTCTCCTCCGAAGGAGAACGTGCATTGCTGGAACACGAATGGAGAGGGAATGTCCGGGAGCTGAGAAATGTTATGGAGAGAGCGGTTATCCTGTGCGAGGGCGATGTGCTCACGGTGGAACACTTCTCTTTTCCGGCGGCGCCCCTGCAGGAAAAGGCGCCCCAGGATGCCCCGTTGCACGATGTTGCGCACTACGCTCTCCGCTCCGCCGAAAAGGCGCGCATTGAAAGCGTTCTGGTGCAGACCCGGGGAAATAAGAGCAAGGCTGCGGAAATTCTTCAAGTCAGCTATAAAACCCTCCTTACCAAAATAAAAGAGTACGGGATCTCCTGAGCATTCCGGTTGACATTACCCTTTTTTTTGTAGTAAAAAAATGGTTAGCACTCGTTTGCGCGGAGTGCTAAATTACGGTGATGAGGTGAAGAAGCATGGCGGAACAGAAAATGGAGTTCAAGACAGAAATCAACCAACTGCTTGATTTAATGATTCATTCCCTTTATTCACACAAGGAAATCTTCCTGAGAGAGCTCATTTCGAACGCCTCTGACGCTATCGATAAGGCATGCTACGAGTCGCTGACGGACAGCTCGTTTCTCGAAGGGGAAAAAGAATGGAAGATCAGGATCAGTGCGGATAAAAATGCAGGTACGTTGACCATCAGCGATAACGGCAGCGGTCTTACCCGGGAGGAAGCGGTCCGGGAGCTGGGCACCATCGCCCATTCGGGGACAAAGGAGTTCCTGAAGGCAATACAGGAGAGGGAGAGAAAAGATGCGGTGGAGCTTATCGGCCAGTTCGGGGTGGGGTTCTATTCCGCTTTCATGGTCGCCGACAAAGTGACTGTTCTGTCGCGGAAGGCGGGGGCGAATGACAAAAAGGGAGTGCGGTGGGAATCCGCTGCGGACGGCACCTTCACTGTGGACGATGTGGAGAAGGAGACGAAAGGAACCGATGTTATCCTGCATCTGAAAGCCGACGAGAGGAAGTACCTCGAGGAATGGGAGATACGGAACATCGTGAAGAAATATTCCGACTTCATCGAGCATCCGATCGTCATGGAAGTGGAGCGGGAAAAGGAGAGTGAGCTGGCAAAGGATACGAAAGTGACCGTCCGGGAGGATGTGGTGCTGAACTCCCGGAAGGCGATATGGCTCAAGGACAAGGCGGAAATAACCGAAAGTGAATATAATGAGTTTTACCGGCATATTTCACACGATTATGCCGACCCCCTGCGGGTGATCCATTTCAAAGCCGAGGGCACATCGGAATTCAATGCCCTTCTCTATATCCCTTCAAGGGCTCCTTTCAATTTGCTGTACAAGGACTATAAGATCGGACCCGTGCTTTACGTAAGAAGGGTACAGATCATGGATCATTGCGAGGACCTTCTGCCCGTTTACCTGCGTTTCGTGAAAGGGGTGGTGGATTCCTCGGATCTTCCCCTGAATGTGTCGAGGGAGATTCTCCAGAACAACCGGCAGGTGGAGATTATCAAAAAAAGCGTTACCAGGAAGGTCCTAGACACCCTGAGCGAGATGAAGAGCAAGGAGTACGATACCTACGTTTCTTTTTACAAGGAGTTTGGACGGGTGTTGAAGGAGGGGATCCATTTCGATTTTTCCCGCAGGGAGGCGATTGCCGATCTGCTCCTCTTCCCCTCTACAAAAACGGAGCAGGACGCTTTTACAACCTTGCAAAAGTATGTTGAGGGAATGGGGGAGGAGCAGAAGGAGATCTACTATATTACGGGCACCTCCCTGGACGAAGTGATGAAATCGCCGTATCTCGAAGCTTTCCATGAAAAAGGGCTGGAGGTATTGATACTCCTTGACGATCTGGACGATTTCGTGATGGGCGATCTTGCCGAATACAAAGAGAAAAAATTCAAATCGGTAATCAAGGGAGATATCGACCTCGGGAAGAGCGTCGAGGAGAGAAAAGAGACGAAGCAGCGTTTTGAAAAGCTCATCGAACTTTTCAAGAATCAGTTGAAAGATGAGGTAAAAGATGTACGTTTGTCCGGGAGATTGAAGGACTCTCCCTGCTGTCTCGTCGCCGATGAGGGAGATGTGGACCCCACCGTGGAGAAGTTGTTGAAATCCATGGGAAGGGAAGTCTTCTCCGGCAAAAGAATCCTTGAAATCAATCCTGACCATCCTGTCCTTGCGGCAATGGAGGAGATATTCGAAAAGGATAGGGAGAGCCCATTGCTCAAGGAGTATATCGATATTCTGTACAATCAGGCTGTTTTGCTTGAGGGATCAAAGCCGAAGGACCCTGGCGCTTTCGCCCGCTCTATTACGAACCTGATGGTGAAGCATGCGGTGAAGGGATAGCATCCCCCGGACAGCCGCTTTCTTGCTGGGCAAAAAACATATTGTTTATACTAGGGTGTGCAGGCAGAATGAGTTCGTTTCAGTGCCGAGCGAAGAATCACTGAATGCTTGGGAGCAAAGCGTCACGGGTACAGCTCCCGCCATAAGGAGACAATACCGAGCAGCGCTCCGTTGAGGACGCTGTGCACAAGACACCCAAGAACAGGGTCCCCGAAAGATCAGAGATCTTTTGGGGTGGAACGCAGTACAGAGACTCTGCAGCCGGCCGCAGGAGAAGACAGTTTGCATACACACCCTTTGGTTCTGCAGGGATTATGCGGAACGATCCCCGCAGAACGGGATACGAGAGAACTTTCATAATGAAAAAATATTATGTACATACCATGGGCTGCCAGATGAATGTCCATGATTCGGAGAAGATGTCCGGCATTCTCAAGGCAGAGGGCTATATCCAGGCTGATACACCGCGGGACGCGGATCTCATTATTTTCAACACCTGCAGTATCCGCCAGAAAGCGGAACAGAAGTTTTTCAGCGAGCTCGGACGATTGAAGTCCCTCAAGAAAAAGCGGCCCGGTATTAAAATCGCTGTCGCGGGATGTATTGCCCAGCAGGAAGGATCGAAAATTTTCCAGAGGGCGCCCCATGTCGACTTTGTTCTCGGTCCCCAGAATATCCATAAGGTCAGGGAAATCGCCCAGGCAGAAAATGATTTCGTCGCTGTTGAAGACAACCCCTTCCTTACCGATATGGAATTCCCGGTGGAGAGGGAGGACAGCATTCGTGCCTGGGTCAACATTATGTATGGGTGCAACAATTTCTGCAGTTATTGTATTGTTCCGTACACCAGGGGAAGGGAGAAGAGCAGGGCGAGTCACGATATCGTCAATGAGGTGAAAGGTCTTGCAGAAAGAGGGTATAAAGAGGTCACCCTCCTGGGTCAGAATGTAAATTCATACAGGAGCAGTACGGATTTTCCCGGATTGCTCCGGCAAATCAACGCCGTAGAGGGCCTGGAGCGGATACGGTTCGTCACTTCCCATCCCAAAGACCTTTCCGATGATCTCATCCATGCCATAAGGGACCTTGAAAAGGTGTGTGAGCATATGCATCTTCCCCTGCAGTCCGGCTCCACGGAGATTCTCGGCAAAATGAACAGGAAATATACCTATGACGAATATCTGCAGAGAGTGGAGAAACTGAAAAAGGAAATTCCCGGCATTGCCATAACGACAGACATCATTGCCGGCTTTCCCCGGGAAACGGAAGAGGATCATCTCTGTACCGTGAGGGCTTTGCGCGAAATCCAGTACGACGGCATCTTTGCTTTCAAGTATTCCCCGAGGGTGGGGACTAGGGCGGCTTCCATGGAGGGCCACCTTGACGCTGTCGTCAAATCGGAGAGACTTTCTGAGATCCTCGAGCTGCAGAACAAAATAACCGACATGAAGAACAGGGCCTTGAAGGGCACCGTACAGGAAGTGCTGGTCGAGGGGCAGAGCGAAAAAGATGAGGGACGCCTCACCGGCAGGACCCGCTCGAATAAGATCGTCACTTTCCCCGATACTCCCGACTCCAAGCCGGGGAGCGTCGTTTCCCTCGAAATAACGAAAGCAAACCGTCACTCCCTGGAAGGAATTATTTTATTTTAAAGTAAAGAATTGCATGAAAATCTCTGTTCTAACCCTCGGATGTAAAACAAACCAGGCGGAAAGTTTTCACCTGGAGAGACTCCTCAATGGATCCGGTCACGAAATCGTCGATCTTTCCGGAAAACCGGACCTCTGTGTAATCAATACCTGCACCGTAACCGCAAAGGCGGACTACCAGTCGCGGCAACTCATTCAAAGAGCGTTGAAAAATAATGCGAAAGTTATTGTCACCGGGTGTTATGCGGAACTCAACAGAGAGAGACTGCACGACCTGGGTAGTGCGGTACGTGTAGTGCGGAATGACGATAAAGAAAAAATATTCAACTTGATACAGAAACAAGGTTCAAGTGATTCCGGAAATCTCAGCCACTATCCGCGGCATCGTCCCATTGTAAAAGTACAAGACGGCTGCAATTACTCCTGCAGTTATTGCGCTATTCCGCAGGCAAGGGGAAGATCGAGGAGCATTCCTGTCGGGAAGATTGTTGAAGAGATATCTTTCTATGCTTCACTGGGGTTCAACGAGGTGGTATTGACGGGAATTCACCTTGGTACCTACGGCGCAGACCTCAGCCCCAGGGGATCGCTTTCTTTTTTAGTAAAGGAGATTCTGCGGGGCACTGCGATAAGAAGGGTACGCTTGAGCTCTCTTGAAATTAGGGAAATTGATGATGAACTCCTTGAGATGCTGCAGGAGGAGCGTCTCTGCCATCATCTTCATATACCGCTTCAAAGCGGATCGGGCAAGATATTGAAATTGATGAACAGGATGTATTCCTCAGAGGAATTTTCGAGGGGAATCGAAAGAATAGCGAAACGTCTCCCCACTATCGCCCTTGGAACAGATGTCATTGTCGGATTTCCGGGAGAGGGCACTGAAGAGTTCGAGGCAACACACAAGCTGATAGAGTCACTTCCTTTCACGTATCTGCATGTTTTTCCCTATTCACTGCGTCCAGGGACCAGGGCGGCTTCTTTTCCTCTTCAGGTGGACGAGGCCGTAAAAAAAGAGAGGGTTGTCGTACTGAGGGACCTCGGGGCAGAAAAAAGGGCTGCGTATCTGAAGAGAAACATCGGAGAGAAGCTTTGGACTGTCATCGAGAAGGTGGAGGAAGAGGGGGCGACCGGCACAACAGGCAATTATATCAAGGTTTCTCTGAGGGGCAGCTGCTCCTGGCGTGAGGGAATGCTTGTTCTGACTCACATTACGGGGATCGACGGAGACAGAGCCGTGGGCGTGCCTGAAAATAATCCTGAACTCTTTCACCTATAAACATTTTTTATTTGCCTACAAGTTATACAGTATCGATAAAAACCAGTCTCCACGCTGTCGACTGCTAGATATTCACCCAGTTTGTAACAGGTTCCTAACAAAGGATGTTCATTTATAATGACCGATAAGATATATTATGTTAAATTAAATTAAAAGTGAGACGGAGCTTTTTACAAGTGTAAAGAAAGGAAGAAAGTAATATTTTCACGAAATAACAAATAGATATACTGTCTATTCTCTTCTTTTTCTCTCCCGTTGGCCAAAAACGTAAAATTTTCCGACGAAAAAAGGTCTTTTTCCACCGAAGTGAAGAAGTTTTCAGGTATCAAGGGACAATTTTTTAACAATGAGCACCTCTTCCGGTATCAACTCACGTATCCGCACTTCACCCGGGATAGATATCCCGTTGCCCCCACCCCGAAAATGCTCTATATTTTGAAAAAGGAGAGAAAAGGATAAAGAAAACCCATGAGAATCTTACTGACAGGAGCGGTGCTGATTCTATTTTTTATGACGGTACCCGGACCTTTGCTCTCTTCCGAGACAATACCGTATTACTTAAAGCATGAAGAAGCGAATGTGAAATATATAACGGTATATCTTAACGGCATTCCTGTGGAAATGATCTTCGATACCGGATCATCCCAAATACTTGTGAATCATGAGGTATATAAAAAACTTGGGGCGCCCAGGACAAATGGAACGAAGAGAGCCAATACAGCGGGAGGAAATATAAAGATCCGCATTTTTGAAATACCCTCGGTTCAATGGGGAAATATTATAATGCGCAATGTCAGCGCAGCCTTCTATCCGGATACAGAGCTGAATCTTTTCGGTGGGCACATTCTAAAGGAATTCAACTACTTAATTGACGAAAAGCAAAAAACCATCACTTTTTTCCATAAAAGTGAAAGCGTTATATTTAAAGAAACAGGAGAACATGTTGAATATCATGGTATGAGCGGAAAGGAAGCCCCCTCTTCCCTTGAATTCCGGGTAAAGGAAAGGGAGTAGCCGTCTCTCTGCCCATTCTCTTATCTCTCATTTCTGTTGTCAATTCAATAAGATTAATGATATAGTGAATATCAAATTATTCATTTTCCCGGGAGGATGTTCATGAAATTTTCCAAAATGCTGATCCCGACCCTTCGTGAGGTACCTTCGGATGCCGAAGCGGTCAGTCATAAGCTCATGCTGCGGGCGGGGTATGTACGGCAACTCGCTGCAGGGCTTTATATATATCTACCGCTTGGATGGAGGGTTCTCAATAAGATCAATCGAATCCTGAAGGAGGAAATGGACGGGATCGGAGCACAGGAAGTGTCCATGCCCGTCCTTCACCCTGCCGAAATCTGGCAGAAAACAGGAAGATGGTACGATATAAAGGAAGAGATGTTTCGCCTGAAAGACAGGACAGACCGCGATATGTGTCTCGGAATGACCCATGAGGAGATCATGACATGGCTGGCGGCCCGGGAGATAAAGTCATACAGGGACCTTCCCCAGGTATGGTACCAGATCCAGACAAAACTGCGCGATGAAGCGAGACCGAAAAGCGGTATCCTGCGGACGCGTGAGTTTATCATGAAAGACAGTTACAGCTTTGATAGGGACGAGGAGGGCCTGGCCGCGAGCTATACTCTCCATGCAGAGGCATATCACAGAATATTCAAGAGGTGCGGTCTTGTTTTCTACCAGGTGGAATCCGACACCGGAATGATGGGTGGTGCGGAGGCCCATGAATTCATGGCGCCCAGTCCTGCCGGAGAGGATGAGATTGTTCTTTGCGAATCATGCAACTATACGGCAAATGTTGAAGTGGCGACGTCAAAAGCACCGAAGCAAGAGGGCGACTTCGGAGAAAGGGAAGAGATACATACGCCTCAAAAGCGGACCCTTAAGGAAGTCTCTCACTTCCTGAAGGCCCCCCCCTCTTCTTTTATCAAGAGCCTGCTGCTGATCGCTTCAGAAAAGCCGGTGCTGGTGCTGATTCGCGGCGACCAGGAACTGCATGAGAAGAAGCTCCAGAACCTGATAGGAAATTTCAGACCTGCCGGCAGGGAGGAAGTCCTCTCCACCCTGGGAGTGGAAGCGGGTTTCATCGGACCTATGGGACATAAGGTGCACATAGTCGCTGATACAGCTCTTCAGGAGGGCACTTTTATAACCGGTGCGAATAAAACCGATTATCATGTGCGGGGAATACGACCAGGCATTCACTTCTCTGCGGAATGGCACGACATACATATTGCACGGGCGGGGGATCTCTGTCCTGTATGCTCACATCCCTTGAAAACGGAAAAAGTGATCGAAATCGGGAATATATTCAAACTGGGGACAAAATATTCCCTTTCCCTGAATGCAGTGTTCCTGGACAAAAACGGACAGGAACATCCGATTATTATGGGAAGCTATGGCATAGGACCCGCACGGATTGCGGCGGCTGCCATCGAGCAGAATAACGATAAAGACGGGATCATCTGGCCCCGCAGTATCGCCCCGTATGATGTGGAGATTATTCCCTTGAGCGTACAGGACTCCAGAACGATGGAGATAGCGGATGCCCTTCACAAGGGACTCGCTGCGGAAGGAAAGGATGCTCTTATCGACGACCGGGATGAAAGACCCGGAGTAAAATTCAAGGATGCAGACCTTATCGGTATTCCTGTTCAGGTGGTATTGGGAGAAAAGTCATTGAAGGATAATATGATAGAAGTAAAAGTGCGCCGCACAAAAGAGTCGAAGAAGGTTCCTGTGGACACTGCGGTGCAGGACATCATTGCCATTGTCAATACAACAGAATAAAGAGCGCTGCCCGGCGCCCGTGGCTGTCATCGATGTGGGGAGCAATACCCTGAGGCTCCTCATCGGATGTTTCCATGAAGGCAGAATAGTTCGCATGCGGCAGGAGCGCTCTGTTACCCGACTGGGGCAGAACATACAAAGGGCGGGCTCCCTGAACAAGGAAGGAATAAAAAAATCAATAAGAATTCTTGCTTCTTTTAAAGAAATACTTAATGAATATGGGGCTCTGCCTGTTATTGCGGTGGGCACAAGCGCACTGCGTGAAGCAATTGATAGTCGCTCCTTCATCGAGAGGGCGCGGGAGGAGACAGGCATCGGAATAGAGATAATCTCCGGGGAACGTGAGGCTGAGCTGACTCTCAAGGGACTCCGTGGAGATATCCTGCACGGCACCGCACAGAAGCCCGATATCATTGTTGACCTGGGCGGGGGTAGTACCGAAATAATCGTTTGCGGAGACGGGATGAGCAAGGGGAGCATCCCCATCGGGGCCGTAAAGCTTTTCGATCTTTTCTTGCACTCCGACCCCCCCACTGCAGAGGAATTGCATAAGGCTATTCAGCATGTTTATAAGGAAATTAACCGCTATATCTTAAAGAATAATCTACGCTCTGTCCTCCTCAATTCGGGAGAGTTGATCGCCACCGGCGGCACCGCAACCACTGTCGCGGCTATCGATCTGGGACTGGGAACCTATGACGGAGAAAGGGTTCACCACCATCGTATTACCTACCTTGCCTTGAAGACACTCCATGCAAAGCTTTCCGGAATGACCGTTGCGGAAAGGGCGGGCATCAGGGGGATGGGGCCTGATCGTGCGGATATCATCGTACCGGGTATTCTTATTTTACTCATTCTCATGGAGATTATGAAGAAGAACCGTATCACCATCAGCGATTACGGTCTCCTGGAAGGCATTCTCTCAGAAGGACAGTCGTCCCTCATGGGCCGGGGGTAAAATCGTTTTTCCGCTGTTTTTTCATAATAAACAGGGCAAAGCTGTGCTCTCTCAAGAAGATTGCCTCGGCAGCGTGCAGTTCGTCCGGAAGAAGCGATCCCGGGCCGCCCCATTGGACATCGGAAGAGTCCAAAGCCCTCCTCCACCTCCCCTCCTCGATAAAATCCCCCAGAAAGATACGGGTGTCCGCTGTCTTATAATTGAATGCACAAAAGACAAAACTGTTTTCCTCTTCCTGCCATCTTTTCAGCAGGAGCACCTTCTCCTCTTCATAGGCCATCACTTCCAAAAGGCTCTTATCGCAGTTGGAGAGGGCTGGTGTCTCTTTCCTCAGTTTAATCAAAGCCTTATAAAGAGCAAGCAGCGTGCGGTGCTTGCCCTGCTCCCTTTTTTCCCATTGTATCCTGGAACGGAGAAAGGTCTCTTCCGACTCGGGATCCGGTGGCTCCTCCTCCCAGGCAAAGGAGGTGAATTCACTCTTTCTCCCCTCCCGCACCGCCTTGATCAGCTCGGGGTCGATGTGGTTGACAAAATAATGGAAAGGAGCCTCCTCCCCATACTCTTCGCCCATGAAGAGGAGGGGCAGGAAAGGAGAGAGGAGCACTGTTCCGGCTGCAAGCTTCAGCGCCTCGAAATGCACGAGAGCGGAAAGGCGGTCTCCCGCCATACGGTTCCCTACCTGGTCGTGGTTTTGGGAAAACACCACAAAACGGTAGCCCGGTATGTCCGTTGAAGGTTGTCCCCTGCGGCACTTCCGGTACGGGGAGTACTCTCCGCTGTACGCAAACCCCTCCCTGAACGATTTTGCCAATTGCCCGATCTTCCCGTAATCGAGATAGTACCCCTCTTTTTCGCCGGTGAGGAGCACATGGATGCAGTGGTGGAAGTCGTCGCACCACTGTGCATCGAGGCCGAACCCGCCTTTTTCCTTCGGGCGCAAGAGCTTCGGGTCGTTCTGGTCGGCTTCGGCAATGAGGAAGCATTTCCTTCCTTCCTGCCGGGCCGATGCATCTACCTCATCGGCAAGCTCCTGGAGAAAGGGATAAGCGCTGATATCATAGATCCTGTCTGCGGCATCCATACGGAGGACATCGATATGGTAGTGCCGGAACCAGTAATGGGCATTCTGAATAAAGAAGTTCCTCACTTCGTCGCTGTATTCCCCGTCGAAGTTTATCGCCTCGCCCCAGGGGCTCTTATAGGCGTTGGTAAAGAAGGGCCCGTACTCGCATACGTAACACCCCTCCGGTCCGAGATGATTGTACACGACGTCCAATTTAACGCCCAGCCCCCTCTTGTGACATTCGTTCACCAGCCGCTTCAGCCCCTCGGGCCCTCCATAGGAATCCTGCACTGCAAAGGGGAAGACGCCATCATACCCCCAATTCCTGCAGCCGGGACATTGGGCCACCGGCATAAGCAGAAGCACGGTAATGCCCAGATCTTTCAGCTCGTCAAGGCGCGCAACCACTCCATCGAAAGTGCCCTCCGGGGTGAACGCTCCCACATGCACCTCGTAAAAGATCATCCTGCGGAGATCCATGCCTTTCCATTCTCCGTCCTCCCAGGGAAATGCGTGGTGGTCCACCACCTGCGAGGGGCCATGGACGCCGTCGGGCTGGAAGTGAGAGGCGGGGTCGGGTCTCTCTTTGGCCTCATCAATGCGGTACAGGTACTTTGCTCCGGGAAGGATATTCTCACCGGTAGTCGTCCAGTATCCCTTTTCATCTCTCGCCATGGGCAAAAGCCTTTCCTCCGGATACACTATCTTGAGCTCTACTTTCCGGGCGAAGGGGGCCCAGACACTGAATTCACAGGTCCCGCTCCTGAGGTAATATGCTCCGATTCTCATAGATTCCTCCTTCTCTCATCGGGGGCAAGACGATACGCAGCAACGTATATAAGTGAGACTCTACTTTAATTATAGAGGATTACCTCTTACAGGCAATCGTATCGTTGCAGAAAGGGATTCCGTCAAGGAAAGCCCTCTGCTCCGCATGAAGTGTGTGGTATAATTACAGCCATGATGAAAGTCTTTACGAGGCCGGCGAGTCTGAAGAAGACCCCTTTCCGTTTTTGTCCCGGCTGCGGCCACAGCCTTATCCATCGTCTGATTGCCGAGGTGATCGATTCACTGGGCATCCGTGAGAGGTGTATCGGCATAGCCCCCGTCGGGTGTGCGGTTTTTGCGTACGATTATTTCAACTTCGATATTCTCGAGGTCGCACATGGACGGCCCCCTGCCGCAGCCACCGGAATGAAACGGATACTCCCCGACAGGATTATCTTCTCTTATCAGGGGGATGGAGATCTGGCGGCCATCGGGACGGCGGAGATCATTCATGCTGCAAACAGAGGGGAAAATATTACGGTCTTTTTTGTCAATAATGCCACCTATGGAATGACCGGCGGGCAGATGGCCCCCACTACCCTCACCGGACAGAAGACAACCACCACTCCAAAGGGGAGATGTTTCGCCACCGAAGGACATCCCCTTCACGTTGCCGAGCTCCTCGTCTCCATTGATGCTGCCTCTTTCATTGCAAGGGTTGCCGTCGATTCCGGCAAAAACCTCGCTTTTGCAAAAAAAATGATCGAAAGGGCTTTCCGGAACCAGATGGAGGGGAAAGGGTTCAACCTGGTCGAGATTCTGTCCCCCTGTCCCACTGATTGGGGGCTCTCCCCCGTTGCGGCAGTGGAATGGATGAGGGAGAACATGCTCGAAGAGTATACATTGGGTGTCCTCAAAGAGAAAAAGGGGAATGCCCGGTAAAGGAAGAGGGGGAATGAAGCACACGCCAGGGAAAGAGGAAGGGGGAAAATATGGTGAAAAGCGTATTATTATCGCCGGTTCCGGGGGGCAGGGCATCCTGTTTCTCGGAAGACTCATCACCTACGCCGCCATGCTCGATGCCCGGGAAGTCACCTGGTTTCCCTCCTACGGCGCGGAAATGAGGGGGGGGACCGCAAATTGCACGGTAATCATCTCACAGGAGATGATCGGCTCCCCTGTCATCAGGAACCCCGGCATTCTCATGGTAATGAACGAGGCCTCCTACCGGCGTTTTTCCGGGAAGCTGCTTCCTGGAGGACTCCTTCTGTACGATTCCTCCCTCATCTCCCCCGTGGACTGCAGAGAGGACATCTCGGTCCGGAAGGTATCCGCCAGCGAGATTGCTGCCTCACTGAAAAGCACCAAAGGGGCAAATATGGTGATGATGGGAGCGTTTGTTGCCGCCACCGGCTGCCTCACCCTCGATTCCGCTCTGAAGGCGGTCGGGGAAATAACCCCTGTGCACCGGAAGGAATCCCTGCGGGCAAACAGGGAATTAATCATGAAAGGATATCATTTCGTTGAAAGTACGTAAGGCGTTGAAAGTACGCAGGGCAAAGATAGCGGATGTAAAGAGCATTCACAAGCTTATCAATGGGTTTGCGAAAAATGAAGAGATGCTCCCGAGGGCGCTGAACGACCTCTATGAAAACGTACGGGATTTTTTCATTTATGAGGAATCAGGAGAGCTGAGGGGCATATGCGCCCTCCGTGTGGTATGGGAGGATCTGGCGGAAGTGAGATCACTCGCGGTCAGACGGGAGGATCAGGGGCGCGGCGTCGGTACGGCGCTCCTGAAAAGATGCCTGCGCGATGCCAGGGAGTTGGGAATCAAGAGGGTATTCGCCCTCACCTACCTTCCGGAATTCTTCGAAAAGATGGGATTCAAGGAGATCGATAAGGTGAAGCTCCCCCACAAGATATGGGGAGATTGCCTGAAATGCCCGAAATTCCCCGAATGCAACGAACATGCGGTCATCATTATTCTTTGAGCGACACGCTGATCTCGGCGCCGGAACGCAGCTCCTCGAGATGTCTTTTTAACTGCCTGTTCGTCTCGAGCTCGAAGAGATACCTCTCTATTTCATCCCGCACCGTTATATATTCTTTTCCCTTGAACCCTTCCCGCTGCTCCCGGTAAAACCTCTCTATCTCCTCTTCTTTGATGATCACCGCTGATTTGATGCGCACATCGATATAGTCCTTCAGCATTTCGTCCCTGTCCGGGGCCTCGAGGCGCATCTTCTGCGCCTCTTTGAGGAGGAGAACCCGGTTGATCATGGTATCCAACACCTCCTCCTCCACAACGGAGGGCATGGATTTCTTCAGCACTGCATAGTTCTCCCTGAATTCCGAGAGGGTGATGGCGGTATCATCCACAAAAGCCACTACCCTGTCGATCACCTCAGCGGAAACGACAGCAGCGGAGAAAAGAAGAGAGAAGAGGAAGAAAACGATACTCTTTCCCCTGCCAGGTCGTGTACGCAAATTGTTTCGTAACGAGACCGGGCGAAGGTTTTTCGGGCAAGGCGGCAGGGTAAAAGAGCCCGGAGGCGTAGCAGAGCTACGTTGAGAACTATTTTCCCCCTGCCAACGCAGCCCGGGAAGCCTGCAGCCGGTCGCAGTAGAAACAATTTGCGTACACGACCTAGAATGCATGCCCGAGACTGAAATGGATCTCACTTCTGCTCTCCCCCTGCTCTCTGTTCAGCTTGTGTCCGTAATCTATCCGAAACGGACCTACGGGAGTAGTATAGCGGATACCGAGGCCTGTGGTATACCGCAGATCGGAAAGGTCGAAATCCTCTATCTTCCTCCAGACGTTCCCCGCATCGAAGAAGGTGACAATGCCGAACCCTTTCCCGATATCGCTTCTCAATTCCGCACTTCCCATAAGAAAGGCATTTCCACCGGTGGGAGTGCCGTCGGACCCCTTGGGCCCGAGGGTGTCCTGCTCGTATCCCCGTACCGTAGTTCTGCCGCCAAGGAAGAATCTCTCCACGATCGGCAGCTCCCGTGTGGCTCCGAATCCCACGGCCGCTCCCCCCTTTGTCGAAAGGGCAAGGACGAACCTCTTCCCGAGGCCCTGGTATTTGTTGCCGTACAGCGTCAATTTCAGGAAGTCGGTTTCGGAGAAGAGGACGGAGGAGGCGACTTTGAAGGAGAGGCCGGCAAGCACCCCTTTCCGGGGCTCGAAGGGATTATCCCGGCTGTCGTAGATCACACCCGGACGGAGCCCGCTGATAATCAGGGTGCCGATATCCTCCCGGCTCAGGACTACATCCGGTTTCACATCGGTTGTTTTGACCACGGAGAAATCATAATACAGCTCCGCCTTTATCCGCTCACTGAGCTTTTTTTCCACACCGGCAGTGGCGGTTTTCCGGACAAGTTGGTAGCGTATCTCATTCGTATCGATATTTCTTTCTTTTCTGTCCTCGTACAGGAGCGCCGCTTTCAGGGTAAAGTCCCTGACCAGGAACCAGGGCTCGTTGTAGGAAAGGATATAGCGCTGCTCCAGCGAGCTCAGCTCCGTCCTGAAAGAGGCCTGCCGGTTCATCCCCCAGAGATTCCGGTAGCTGATATCGAGAAAGCCCCGGTACCTTTCATACTCTCCATACCCGAATCCCACTTCCACTGCCCCGGCATTCGCCTCCTTGACCCGGTAAATGATATCTCTCTGACTGTCTGTTTTCTCCGAAGGGGTGATCTCGATGTCGGTGAAGAGCCCGAGGCGATAGAGCTCCTGTCTCTCTTTCAGGAGTAGACTGTTATCAAAGGGAGCACCTTCGGAATGCAGGAACTCCCTGGTGATGATCTGCTGCCTGGTGCGCTCATTTCCGGTGATGATGGACTTGCCGAACCGGGTGAGCTCTCCCTCATGGAGAGTAAAAGTAACCTCTGCATGCCCCTCCGCTATTTCCCTTTCGACGGAGACACGGGCATCCGGATACCCCTGCTTGTTGTAGAGCTCCAGTATCTTTCTTCTCGTATCAGCAATATCGACCTCGTTATAGGGCTGTCCCTCCTTCACCGTCACCGCTTTCGACAGGACATCTCCGGGAATCGCCTTGTTTCCCGTTATTTTTATTGCATATACCGTTACCTGGGGACCCTCTTTTATCCTGAAAAGAACGTCTGCCCTGTTCTGGTGCAGCTGCACCCCGGGTTCCTGGACTTCCACATGGATGTACCCAAGGGCATGATAAAACTCGAGAAGGGTATCCGTATCGGATTCGAGGAAATCGGGATTGTAGTAATCCCCGGCACGCAGGGAGAAGATATCCCGCAGTTTTTCACGGGAAATCGTTACCCCTTCGAAAGCGACGGAGCCCACCCGGTACTGTTCTCCTTCATAAAGGAAAAAGTCGATACGTATGCCGGAAGCGTCGACGGTCTGCACCGGTGCTACCTGCGCATAGGGGTATCCGTATTTATGGTAAAGGGCAACGATTCTCTCCTTTGTCTCCTCCAGCAGGTCCTCGCTGAACTCATTGAGCTCGAAGAAGGGCACCTCTTTCATCAACTCCTTTGTGGAAATCGTTGTATTCCCCATAAAAGCAACGGTGAGCTTTCTTCCCGGGTGTACCGTAATGGAGAGGAGCCCTTCATGAAAGGAATACGAGAGGGCGGTCTCGATGTACCCTTTCCGCTTGTAGAGACCCGTCATCCTGGTGCTCAGGCTCTCCATTTTCGTACGGTCGAAGATATCCCCTTCCGAGAGTTTCAGGAAAGAGCGCACACTGTTGTCGGGCTCGGAGATCCGGAGTTTCCGGATGATTTCCGGTTTGCCTTCCTGAATATCCACCACAACCTTCACCCGGTTCCCCTTTTCAGGAAGCAGGGAGTAATCTGCCCGGGCCTCGGGAAAACCCCTTTTTTCCATCTCGCTCTTCAAGCCTCTTATGGCATTCCGGAGCCGAAGGGCGTTTACCCGATCCCCCTTTCGTATATCCAGGTGTTTTTTTATGAATCTTCCGGAGAAATGATCATTTCCCCGGATCTTCAGAGAGGCGACCGTCTTTTTCTCGCGGACGGAAACTCTCACCAGTCGGGGGTCGCTGTCGGGGCGCTCGATCTCAATATCGTCGAAGTTCCCTGTCAAAAAGGCCCTCCGTATCCCCGCGCCCACCGCAGTTCTGTCGAGCGGGACCCCTGTCTTCAGATTGAGCAGATCCAGGAAGTCCTTCCTGGGTATGGAGGTGAGACCGTTCACCTCGATGCGTGTTACCGGCTCCCCGCCGGGAGAGGAAGAGTGTGCCGCAGCAGGACGGAAGAAAAAAGAGAAGGAGAAACAGACGAGGAGGAGAAGGAGGAGTCTGTTTCTCACAACGTATTCCTGCTTATTTAAACTCGAACCTGAACTTGATATCTCCACCGAGACCGCCCTTTTCGTCCCTGACGCCCACAAGAGAGGTATTTTTAGCGACAGAGTATTCCAGCTTCCAGACCTGCTCTTCCCCGGATCCCACTGCCGTGCTGTAGGTAACATACAGTTTATCCCCCAACAGCCTTTTCGCCAGGGTAACCCGGGGACTTACCGTTCCCGTTGACTTGGATATGTAGGGATCAATCTGAACCCGGTCGAAACCGGTAACGGTTTTCAACCTCTCTTCCAGCACATCCTGCAGCTTTCCGGTAAGGAAAGAGGTTGCCTCGCCCGCTCCGATACCCCCCTCCAGTCCTTTGAGATTCTTCCCTATCTGACCTACGGTAAGCAGGCTGAAGATATCGGTCTCGTTGAGAGGCGGATCCGAAGAGAGGGAGAGATTGAATTGCTCCACGTATCCATCCAGTGCGAGGCGGATATTATAACTCCTTGCTCTCGTTTCCGCCACAATATCGAAGTAGGGATGGATCTGATTGGGGTTGGAAAAATCCACCGTGGCCCTGAGGATCTTGAATTCGTTGTTCCTGAAGAAGACGATGCCCTCCTTTGCTTCCACTTTTCCCAGGAGCGCCGGCTGGCCGAGGGTACCCCTCACGAGGAGATCCATCTTCATGGTGGTGCGTGCGACATTGTTATCGAGCACAAGATTGGATCCTGTCACCCTCACATTCAGGCTCGTCATATCCAATCGGGAAGGCTCCACCCTGGTTTTTTCCCGTTGACGCAGGCGCAGAAGCCAGCTTTTCCACTCCGTTCTTTCGGAATAACGGGCTTTTTTAAGGGTGACATCGCCGAGCAGTGTCGGAGATTCCGGGGTGCCGCGGTAGTGGAGATCCCCGTCGAAGCTCACCCAGAAGTCCTTCCTCAGCGAAGCGGTAATTCCTTTGAGCTGCGCCTGAAGGAAAAACCTCTTTATCGAAAAACGCTGCAGATAGGCAGTGCCCGAGGCGAATACGTCGCCGCCGGAAAGTTTTCCCGAAGCCCGCTCCAGCACGATTCTGTCTTCATCGACGTAGATGTATGCGGAGATGGAAGAGAGACGATAGAGAATGCCTTTCAGGCCAAGGGCACCGTTCGTAATATCCATATCGCCGTTTATTTTCGGTGTATCCCAGTCCCCGGTAATGGAAAAGATGAAGGAGGCATTCCCTTTGATGACGTCTATATTCCGTGAGAAAGCCTTCAGGGGAGCAAGGGAAGACGCGCCCTCGAGGAAGAGATCGTATCCCTGTCCCAGGGTGGCGGTTCCGCCCAGACTGAACTCTGCGGCATCGCTTCTCATGGAAAGCCTCTCGATGGTAACCTTCCGGTCCTCTATCCGCGCAATAACGTCGGAATTGTTGGTAAACCCGGTCCCGTACACATGGAGATGGGCCTTGTGTATTGTCATGAGAGCATTGACATGATCTCTATCCCCCTGGGCGACAACGGTACCCTTCATATTGAAGAGCAGATCATCGGGGACCTCTTTCAGGAAATGTGCGAGAAGAAAGTCGTACCGGGCCGGTTGAAGATCGATACGTACAGACCAGGGGACTTTTCCCTCAAGGACCGCATTCCCTTTCATCTCAAGCTTTTTGTCCAGAAAGGAGGCGGAAGCGGTCAGCTCCTTTCCCTGCAGCACCGCTTCAACGGTTCCCCTTCCCAACGAATGCCCCCGGTATATCCCTCCATACACGTCACCTTTCGCAGAAAGGGTGGGCCGGTCAAAGCTCCCTTCTCCCCTCACCTCCAGATTCACAAAAGAGAGGGTGCCCAGGAAGCTTGCTGCAGGTGCCCCTTGTTTTTGTGCGGAGATCTTTTCTCTCAGGGGTGCGGGGAGCAAATCCGTAATGATAATCCTCCGTCCCTCCGCATGGAGAGTGAATCCCTTGTCCAGAGAGATTTCTCCCCGAGCAGTGAGAGAGGATTCACCCCTCCGTGCGCGGACAGAGGAGAAAGAAAAGAGCCCTTTCCCATACGAAATCTTGCCCTCCACGGAATCGACGGGAGTGCCGCTTTTATAAGCAGCGTTCCGGGCCTGGAAATCCCCCGCGGCCCTGATATCTCCGGGGGGGCCGTAAAGCCTGAAAGAGGTATGGAGCTCACCGCTGAAGGGAGGGCCGTCCTGGAAGGTACCGGAGAGCTTTTTAATATCGAGCCCTTTTCCATACACGACGAGGTCGAGATCGGCTGATTTCATATCAAACAACTGCCGGGCCTTCCTGAAGAAAACATTTCCGGCAGCTCCGATCTCCTCTTTTCCGGAGCGGGCGGAAAGACTCCGGACCGAAAGCAGGCTCTTCCGGTAGACGAGAAGGGACTCCACGGAATCGAAGGGGAAAGTTCTGTCCTTCAGCACCTGAGGGATACCGAGTCCGGCAGTGGAGAGGGAGGCCTTGCGTGAGAGGAATCTCAGCTCCAGCTCCGGGTCATCCAGGGTGCCCGTTACTGCGCACGCTATGTCGCCGGGTCCCGATAGTGAGGTAAAGTAAGGTGAGGAAAGATCCTGTACTTCCTCCGTCCTTCCCTTCCCGGTAAAAGACAGAATGCTTTGCTCCAGATCGACCTTCCCTTCTGCAGCGATACGGGATACGGCGGAGGCGATTTCCAGCCTCCCGAAATGGATACGATGCCTCTCCATCGAAAAATCCCCCTCGACGGTCTTTACCCTGTCGAGAATATCTCCCGTCTTTCCACTGCTTCGGTAAGAAAAACGTCCGGAAGGATTGAAAGCGTTTCCGGAGGTGTACAGCTCTCCCCGTACCTTTCCTTCAGGGATTTTGGGGTCCCATTTGATCAATTTGAATATACCTTTGCTGTCCACGTCCTTCACTTTGATGTCCACCGTATAGTGATTGACGACGGGAAGGCGGATCATTGCCTCGGCCGAAGCAGAACCGTTATAGAGCCGGGCATTCCCTTCCGTAAAACGCATGGCTCCGTCTTTGTAAAGGACTTTACAGCGGAGTCTGTCCACCTCTACCCCGAAGAGGGCGCCTTTTTCCAGTTCGGCATCTCCGGAACCGTCAAGATCATTCAGGTACCCGCGTAGCGTCCCCTGCACCCTGAGAAATCCTCGCAGGGGCTCTTTCACCTTGAGCAGCTCCATCAGGGTCTCGAGGTAGAGATCTCCCTTCAGGTGCAGGCTGATGAATACTTTGCCAATTCCTTCTTTCAAACCGTCGAGTTTGATAATGCCCTTTGCGGAGACTTCTCCCTCGCCGCTGTTCTTCAACCCGAAAATCCTTTTTGCGGACTCAACAAAAAGGGCGGCCTCCGTCCTGAACAGACCGCTTTGTTTCCCTGGGTCTCCCTCGCCTTCCACGGTTATTTCCGAGCGGTGCGAGTGAAGCTTCAGTTTTTTCAGTTCGAGCTTTCCGTTCCTGATAAAGAACAGGCTCTCCAGTCTTCCGTTCAGCCCTGTCAGCCCTCTCCTGTTCACCTCGAACCTCTTCAGGGAGACCCTGAACCGGGGGGATTCCGAAGCGACGATCTCTGCATTCAGCCCCCGCACGTCAAGGACGGAATCCCCCTCCCGGAGCAGAAGGCCGGCGTTGTCCACCTCCACGGATTTCACCGCCACTTTGAAGGGCACCTTCGATTCCTCTGCAAGGCGTTTTTGCACATTCCGTATGATTTCCTCCAGTCTGGCTCTTTCCGCGGCGATTTCCGTCTCCTTGATAAGGAGTCTCCTGATCGTAATTTCCTTCCTGAGCAGACCCGCAAGCCCTATATACCCCTTTACCCGCTGTACCTCAAGGAACTTATCCCCATCTTCCCCGAAGGCTTTCACTCCTTTCATCTCGATGAACAGGGGGAACAGGTTGATATAGATCTTCTGTGCGATAAACCTTTTTCCGGTGGCCAGTTCCAGTTCCGGAAGGATCATTTTTTTGAGGGAATTGGAGATATTCGGGCCCCGCGATGCGTAGAGGAGAATTCCGAGCACGAAAACGGCGATGACGGTATAGACAACTCTTTTCTTCATGGAGTAGTTTGCAAAAAAGGCAGGAAGTGCATGGTAGTACAGCTCACTCGCTGCTGATCTCCGTTTTTTCCAATGAAACCAGGATATCCAGACCTACCCCTGTTTCAAGTTTTTTTCCCCTGTGCTGTACATAGAAGACGTCCTGTGCCACTCCGTCCTCCGTATTGATGATTGCCGAAATAATATCCACGCTATGCCCGTAGAAGCATGTCGCTATATCATATAACAAACCGAGCCTGTCTGGTAAGAGGAGCTCGATAATGGTGGTATCGCGGGATGTCTCGTTATCGATTTCGATGAAAGACTCGAAGCGCCTGTCTGGGGCGGGGCGGGGTCTCCTCCCCTGAAAAGGCGGGGTTTCCGCCATGGTAAGGATCGCCTCTTTCAGGTCCTCTTTCACCTGTTCTTCCATGCCTTGCCACCACACCTCCCTCCAGTTCGAAACAACGATCTTGTCGACCACCATCCCTGTCTGCCCCGTATACAGTCGTGCCCGGAGAATATTGAGGCCGCTCCGGCTCACTACGCCGACAATCCTCGAAAACAGGCCCGGCATGTTCGCGGTGGCGATGGTAATTTCCGCGATACTGTCGGGATGCTCCTGCAGGGAGAGGGCCACCTGCTCCGCTCTTGCCCGCTCCGCGAGAAGGTAATCGGCATGGATGGTCTCGTCGGTGGAGGAAATAAGATACCTGTCCGGCATATTCCCGACAAACTCTTTCAGCCTCCTGTCGATGGAACGGAAGTAACGTCCCCTGCTTCCCCGCAGGTGCTCCTTCGTCTTGAGATAGACATCATGGAAGAGATACGCCTTCCATTCCGTCCAGAAATGGGGATTGACCGCGGACATGTCCGCATAGGTCATAAGGTACAGTGCATTGAGGTTCTCCTCGTTTTCCACCCTTTCGGCCAGTTGTGCGATTGTCTCCGGGTCGTCCGCATCCCGGGTCATCACCAGTTTCGAGAGGTAGATATGATTTTTCACCAGGAACTCGATCCTGTTCCTGTCGCTGCTCTCCACCCCGAACCGCTCCAAAATGCCTTTGAGCATCATATACCCCGCCTCTTCGTGTTTCCGGGAGACCCCCTTTCCGATGTCATGCAGGAGAACGGCAAGAAAAAGAATTTCCTTCCTCACTCCTTTCATGATATCGGAGAGATAGCGGAGTTTCGCTTCCCGCGTCTGCTTCAGCAACTCGAGACTGCGCAGGGCAATCAGGGTGTGCTCATCCACGGTATACCGGTGGTAGGGTTCGGAAATAACGAGGTGACGTACCCTGCCGAATTCGGGAAGAAACCTGTCCAGGATACCGGTATCCTGCATCTCCCTGAGGGTATCATACACCCTGTCGCTCCGGAGGATTTCAAAAAAATATGCCACCGATTTCCGTGAGGAGCGCGTCTTCTTGTTGATGAAAAGAAACCTGCTCCTGATCTTCTCCCTCACCTGTTCGCTGAACTTCTTCCCGGTGTGGGCGAAAAGGGAGAATGCCTCGAAAATACTGTCGGGATTTCTGAAGAGCCCTTTGTCCATCGCGATGATCTCATTGTTTGCGAGGGAGAAATCCGGACTGATTCTCTTAAGGGAGAAGGGGGAGGGAATTCTTGTGCCCACGTAGTGCCATCCGCTCATTTTCATCACCTTTTCAAGGGCGTCCATGATAAAGCGTGCGTTACGATAGAAGAGCCGCATCATGATCTCCTCGGCGAGGAACCTCTTCGTATTCCTGAAGCCCGCCCTTTCCGCAACCGGTTTCTGGAACTCGAAGGAGAGGGTGTCGTTTCTCCTCCTCGAAACCGTATGCAGGCATAAACGAGCGCGCAGGAGGAAGTCGAAGGCCTTGGTAAAGCGCCGGTATTCGGGAGGGGTAAGGAGCCTTTCCTGATCCCCCTCGCCATTGCTATGCAGTACTACACGGGCGAGCCAGGACAGGGAGTGAATATCACGCAATCCCCCCCTCCCCTCTTTTATATTGGGCTCCAGCAGATAGACCGAATCGCCGTACATCTTATGTCTCTTATCGATCTCCCGCAGCAGGGCTCCCACAAACTCCCGTTTCCTCTTATAAAGAATCCCGGGATACATGTCCCGCTTGAATGCATCAAACACCTCCCTGTCTCCGGCAAGGTAGCGGGATTCGATGAGGGATGTCCGCGTCTGCAGGTCGGCCATTGCATCGTCGATACTTTCCTTTAATGTTCTGAAACAATGACTTATATTCAATCCTCTGTCCCAGAAACGGTAGAGGACGGACTGGGCAGACCCGGTGATCGCTTCGCTTCTTACCCTGCCGAGGAGCATGATATCAATATCGGAATAAGGAGCGATTTCCCCTCTTCCATACCCTCCCACCGCCACCAGGACCAGCCCTTTTTGGCGAGAGCCCTCTTCTCCGGGAGGAAGGGGAAAGGCGGAGGCAAAGTCTTCTTCTAAAATACCGTCGACGATTCTGGTAAGCTGACGGGTGATCGCGATGCCGTCACAACCGGATCCGATAAGCTCCTCCGTTTTTGCGCACAGGAGCTCACCGATATTCTGTCTCATTGAAACCTCGCACGAAAGCCACGTCAAAATTTTACCATACAGGGAGGGGTTATGAAAAAGAGATATCGGGGAACACTCTCTTGCACTACGAAAGATTATCTGCCTGATGCCCTTGATTTTAAATGCTAAAGAGCATTGCATCCCTCTGGAAATTCAGGGCAGGGCCGGTTTGATCAACATTTTTTTTCTATGGTAATATAAAGGATTCGCATGCTAATATAAGAAATTTGTTGGAAGGATGATAAACCATGGAAGAAAAACTGCAAGAACTGATTGAGTATTTCAGAGAACATGAGGGGAATGTTATTTCCCTTCTGCAACAGACCCAGGAGACCTTCGGGTATATTCCCGAAGAGGCGGTGTACCGGTTCTCGGAGGAACTGGACATTCCGGCAAGCAAATTCTTTGGCGTCGCAACGTTTTACGCCCAATTCTACTTGAAGCCGCGGGGCAGGAACATTATTACCGCGTGCTGCGGCACCGCCTGCCATGTGAAGGGGTCCGAGCGCATCATCAATAACGTAAAGAGGGAGTTGAACCTCGGCGAGGGGCAGACGACCACAGAGGACAAGAAATTCACCCTTGAGCAGGTGGCCTGTGTGGGTGCGTGCAGCATCGCCCCGGTGGTAATCATCAACAAAAAGGTTTACGGGAAGATGACTTCCGATAAAGTAGCGAAGGAAATCAAGGCGCTCAGTGAGGCAAGTGATGAATAAGAACGTTACTGTTCAGGTATGTATGGGGACGGGGGGCATGGCTGCCGGTGGTGCAGAAGTGCTTGCTATCTTCGAAGCATTGATGAAGGAAAAGAATATCCCCGCTGAGTTCAAGAAGGAATGTTCCATGCATAAGGTGGGATGCCGCGGACTCTGTGCAAAAGACGTCCTGGTGGACGTTATTGTGGACGGCGCCCGGACAACCTATCAGTATATCAAGCCCGATATGGTCCAGCGCATTATCGATGAACATATTACGGAAGGCAGCCCGGTTGCCGAATGGCAGGTGACCGATGAGTACCATAAATTCCATGAAAAACAAGTGAAAGTTGTCCTTTCCGATTGCGGCAATATCGACCCTGAAGATATCGATTCCTACATCGAAGCTGAAGGCTATAAGGCAATCAGGAAAGTTTTCACCTCGATGACCCCCGAAGAAGTCATTGAGGTCATGAAGAACTCAGGATTGCGTGGCCGTGGAGGAGCAGGGTTCCCCACCGGGGTGAAATGGGAGGCGTGCCGGAAAGCACCGGGGGATCAGAAATATATCATCTGCAATGCGGACGAGGGTGATCCCGGTGCCTTTATGGACAGGGCGGTCATTGAAGGAAATCCCCACGCCGTTATTGAAGGGATGGTGGTCGGCGCCTATGCCATCGGTGCCTCCAAGGGGTACGTGTACATCAGGGCGGAATACCCCCTGGCGGTGGAGAGGCTTACCATGGCGATCAAGGCCGCCCGCGAGCGAGGCTTCCTCGGGGAGAACCTTTTCGATACGGGTTTCACCTTTGATATCAAGATAAAGCTGGGCGCAGGCGCCTTTGTCTGCGGCGAGGAGACAGCGCTGATCGCCTCTATCGAAGGACAGAGGGGCATGCCCCGCGCCAAGCCCCCCTTCCCCGTGCACAGCGGCTTATGGGGGAAGCCGACAGTGATCAACAACGTGGAAACCCTTGCCAATATTCCCTACATCATCAAAAGGGGACCGGAGTGGTTTTCCTCCTACGGTACGGAAAAATCCAAGGGGACCAAAGTGTTCGCTCTTACCGGCAAGGTAAAGAACACCGGCCTGATCGAAGTGCCTATGGGAATCACCCTCAATGAAATCATTTACGATATCGGAGGGGGCATCGAGAACAATAAGAAGCTGAAGGCGGTGCAGACAGGAGGACCTTCCGGAGGATGCATTACCGCCGATATGCTCGATATCAATGTCGACTACGAGTCTCTCGCAAAGGTGGGCTCCATCGTGGGCTCAGGAGGAATGATCGTCCTCGATGAGGACGACTGTATGGTGAATGTGGCAAAGTACTTCCTCAACTTTACCCGGGATGAGTCCTGCGGAAAATGTGTCCCCTGCAGAATCGGCACCAAGCGGCTCCTCGAGATCCTGGACAGGATCACCAAGGGCCTCGGCAAAGAGGGGGATATCGAGCTCCTGGAGAAGCTGAGCAGCGATATCAAATCCGCCTCCCTGTGCGGGCTCGGACAGACAGCCCCCAACCCTGTCCTCAGCACCATCAAGTATTTCAGAGAGGAATATGAGGCACATATAAGGGACAAGAAATGCCCGGCAAAAGCATGCAGGGATCTCCTCACCTACAGCATCCTCAAGGACGTCTGTGTGGGCTGCGGAGCCTGCATGAGGGCATGTCCTGCAGCGGCCATTACCGGCGAAAAGAAAAAGCCGCACGCGATAAATGACGAGTTGTGCATCAAATGCGGGAGCTGTTTCGATGTATGTAAATTCAAGGCGGTAAACAGGGAGTAACCATGAAGATGAAAATAACCATAGACGGAAAGTCCATAGAAGTCCCCCAGGGGACAACGGTCCTGGAAGCGGCCAGGATGCTGGATATCGAAATACCGACCCTCTGTCATCATCCGAAGCTGACCCCCTTCGGCGGGTGCAGGCTCTGTATCGTCGAAATCAAGGGGATTCCCCGGCCGGTCACCTCTTGCACTACGCCGGTAAGCGAAGGAATGGAGGTTACCACTTCAACACCCCAGATCGAGGACCTGCGCAAGACGGTGCTGGAGCTTATCCTTTCCGACCATCCCAACGACTGCATGGTATGCGAAAGGGCTGGTGACTGCACCCTCCAGGAGATGGCCTATACTTACGGCATAAGGGAGAACCGGTTCGCGGGGGAGCGGAGAGTCTATACGAAGCGGGACGGCAATCCTTTCCTAGAGAGGGACATGGAGAAATGCATCCTGTGCGGCAGATGTGTCAAGGTCTGCGATGAAGTGCAGGGAGTGGGCGCCATCGATTTTACCTATCGGGGATTCAAATCCAAGATATGTCCCCCCTACGAGAAGGATCTGGACTGCGAGTTCTGCGGACAATGCGTCGCAGTCTGTCCTACCGGAGCCCTCACTGGAAAAATGTGGTCCCACAAGGGAAGGCAGAAAGGGGTGAGAGAGGTCGACACCGTCTGCTCCTACTGCGGCACCGGATGCAATATCACTCTTCATGTGAAAGGGAATGAGGTCATCAGGGTCACCTCCCGGGAAGACACCTGGAATGAAGGGTGGCTTTGTGTAAAGGGGCGGTTCGGGTACCAGTTCATCAACAACCCCGACCGCCTTACGAAGCCGCTCATCAAAAAGAACGGCACATTCGAAGAGGCTTCCTGGGACGAGGCGCTCGATTATGTGGGAAAAAGGTTGAGCGAGATCAAAGCCTCCCATGGTCCCGATGCCATCGGCGGGCTCTCTTCCGCCCGTTGCACCAACGAAGAGAACTATGCCTTCCAGAAGATGATACGCGCGGCGGTCGGGACGAACAACGTCGACCACTGCGCCCGGCTCTGACACGCTCCCACGGTGGCCAGTCTGGCCGCCATCTTCGGTTCCGGCGCAATGACCAACTCCATCAGGGAGATCGAGGGGATGGAGGTCATTTTCATCATCGGCTCCAATACCAAGGAGACCCATCCCGTTATCGCCAACAGGATGATCAAGGCCCATCGGAAAGGGGCGAAGATTATCGTTGCAGACCCCAGGAGAGTACCGATGGTACGGTTCGCCAATGTCTTCATGGCCCTCAAGCCGGGGACGGACATCGCCCTCCTCAACGGCATCGCCCATGTCGTCCTTAAAGAAGGGCTCCACAACGAAGATTTTATCAGGGAAAAGACCGAGGGCTTCGAAGAGTGGAAGAAGTCGGTGGAGGAGTACACTCCGGAGAGGGTGGAGCAGATAACGGGTGTCGCCAAAGAGGATATCATGAAGGCGGCACGCCTCTATGGGAGATCCCGCAAGGCCGGAATTTTTTATACCATGGGCATCACCCAGCACACCTGCGGTTCGGAGAATGTCAGGGCGATTGCAAACCTGGTGATGCTTACCGGGAACATCGGCAGGGAGTTCACCGGCGTGAACCCGCTCAGGGGACAGAACAACGTCCAGGGTTCCTCCGATGCGGGGTGCCTGCCCAATGTCTACCCGGGATACCAGATGGTGGAGAATCCCGAAGTGCAGGCGAAATTCGAGAAGGCATGGGGTGTTCCCCTCGCGCCCAAAGCGGGCCTGAAAGCCACCGAGATGATTCCCGCCGCCCATGAAGGGAAGTTGAAGGCCCTTTATATAATGGGGGAAAACCCTGTCATTACCGATCCGAACACCCATCATACAGTGGAGGCTCTGAAGAATCTCGATTTCCTGGTGGTCCAGGATATCTTCCTGACCGAGACCGCAGCGCTGGCGGATGTAGTACTGCCTTCGACCTGTTTTGCGGAAAAGGACGGCACTTTTTCCAATACCGAACGAAAAGTCCAGCGGGTGAGGAAAGCGGTGGAGCCCCCCGGAGAGGCGAAATCCGACTTTTCCATCATCATGGAGGTAGCGGCGAGGCTCGGCTACCCGATGAAATATGCATCTCCCGAAGAGGTGCTGATCGAGTTCGGCCAGGTGTGGCCGAACCTGGCGGGCATCACCCACCAGCGTATCGAAAAAGAGGGCATTCAGTGGCCGTGCACCGACAAGGAGCATCCCGGAACGCAATACCTCTACAAGGGAGGGTTCCCCAAAGGCAAAGTGCACTTCTCCCCTGTTTCGTACACGCCCCCGGCGGAGATCGTGAGCAACGAATACCCGTTCATTCTCACCACGGGGAGAAACCTGTACCAGTACCATTCCGGTTCCATGACGAGGAGGGTCGAAGCCATCGAATCCCATGCGGGAGAACCCTATGTGGAGCTGAATCCTGCAGACGGGGAAAGGCTCGGCATCAGGGACGGTGAAGAGATATGCGTGGCCTCCCGGAGGGGGAATATAAAGATCAAGGCACGGATTACCCCGCGGGTTTCCTCCGGCACCGTCTTTATTCCCATGCACTACCGCGAGGCAGCCGCCAATGTTATCACGAATGACGCTCTCGATAAGAAGGTGAAAATACCCGAATATAAGGTTTGTGCCGTACAGATCTCGAAATAAAAGTCCGCGGAGAGGAACGCAGGAGGGAAACCCTGCGCTCCTCCTCTGTCGAGGTCCCCTATTCAGAAAGAAAAGCTGCTGTTGAGGATGCCGAAGGGGTAGTAAGGTCTTTTCGTCATTGAATGTTGCTCTCTGTGTCCTCTCCGGTGGATTTCTTAATATCAATCTCATATGGAGGTTTTTTTATGCCACTTGATCCAACGAAGCATGCGGATTGGGAAATTGCAGAAGCAGCAGAAAAGAACATGAAGACCGTCTACGAGCTTGCCGAAATTCTCGGCCTTGAGAAGCAGGAGCTCCTTCCGCACGGTCATTATGTCGCGAAGGTCGATTTCAAGAGTGTGCTGGAGCGTCTCAAGAACAAGCCTGACGGAAAGTACGTTGATGTTACCGCTATCACCCCCACCCCGCTGGGCGAGGGTAAGTCCACCACCACGATCGGCCTCACCCAGGGTTTGGGCAAGAGGGGTAAAAATGTGGTAGCAGCCATCCGGCAGCCGTCCGGAGGACCTACCATGAACATCAAGGGATCGGCAGCAGGAGGCGGTCTCTCCCAGTGCGTCCCCCTCACCCCGTTTTCCCTGGGACTCACGGGCGACATCAACGCCATCATGAACGCCCACAATCTCGCCATGGTCGCCCTCACTTCACGTATGCAGCATGAGTACAACTACACCGACGAGCAGCTTGCGAAGAGGAACCTGAAGAGGCTCAACATCGATGCGCGCAATGTCCAGATGAAATGGATCATCGATTTCTGCGCCCAGTCCCTCCGGAATATCGTTATCGGCATGGGCGGCAAGAGCGACGGATTTATGATGCAGTCCGGCTTTGCTATCGCCGTTTCTTCGGAGGTCATGGCCATCCTCGCCGTGGCGACTGATCTCAAGGACATGCGGGAGAGGATGGGCAAGATTGTCGTGGCTTACGACAGAGCCGGACAGCCTGTTACCACAGAGGATCTCGGCGTTGCGGGCGCCATGACCGCCTGGATGGTGGAGGCGCTGAATCCGAACCTCATGCAGACCATTGAGGGGCAGCCGGTTTTTGTCCACGCCGGTCCCTTTGCGAACATCGCCATCGGCCAGTCTTCCATCATCGCCGACCGTGTCGCCCTCAAGGTGTCCGATTACAACGTCACCGAGTCCGGCTTCGCTGCGGACATCGGCTTTGAAAAGTTTTGGAATCTCAAATGCCGTTTCTCCGGTCTCAAACCGAATGCGGCGGTGGTCGTGGCGACGATCCGGGCCCTCAAGTGCCACGGAGGCGCGCCGATCCCCGTACCCGGCAAGCCCCTCCCCGCAGAGTATAAGACAGAGAATGTAGGCTGGGTCGAAAAGGGCTGCGATAACCTTATTCATTGCGTCAATGTAGTGAAGAAGGCGGGCATCAACCCCGTTGTCTGCATCAACGCCTTCTATACCGACACGGATGACGAGATCAAGGCGGTCAAGAGGATTGCCGAGGCGGCGGGCGCCCGTGTCGCCCTTTCGAAACACTGGCAGTATGGCGGAGAAGGTGCCCTGGAGCTGGCCGACGCTGTCGTGGATGCCTGCAACGAGCCCAACGATTTCAAGTTCCTCTATGAGCTCGATACCCCGCTGCGCAAGCGCATCGAGCTCATCGCCACGGAAGTGTACGGAGCGGACGGCGTCGACTATTCCGCCGATGCGCTTGCCAAGGCGAAGAAAATGGAAGCAGACCCCGAGACCGCGAAGCTCGGCACCTGCATGGTGAAGACGCATCTCAGCCTCTCGGACAACCCCAGCCTGAAAGGCGTGCCCAAGGGCTGGAGGCTCTTTATCCGCGATATCCTTACCTACCAAGGCGCGGGCTTCGTGGTGCCTGTCGCCGGGGCCATCACGCTCATGCCGGGTACCGCCTCTGACCCCGCATACCGGAGAGTGGATGTGGATGTGGAAACAGGGAAAGTAAAAGGGCTGTTCTAAATGATGTTTGCATGACCGGAGAGCCCTCCGGAGCACGCGATGCGCTCCGAAGGGCTCTTTCTACTCTCTGATCGCGGGAATTTTATCTTGCAGTCCGGACAGCTGGACACAAGGATACAGGATAACCGGGTATGGATTATTTGATGGAAAATGAGGAGGAGGCATTGCGTCTGGAGGCAAAGACGGATGTCGTCGTTGTCGAGCAGCAGGCCCGCTGGGCGGGAATACAGCCCGGCATGCGTGTTGCGGATATCGGATGCGGTCCGGGAAAGACCACTTCCGTTTTGCATGCGCTGGTACAGCCCGGCGGTACCGCCGTCGGAGTGGACGGCTCGGAGAGGAGAATCGCGCATGCCCGAAAGAATTTCGGCGCTGAAGGCATTGAATTTGTGCAGAAAGATATACTGAACCCCCTCGATGATCTCGGCGTGTTCGATTTCGTCTGGGTACGCTTTTTCCTGGAGTACTACCGCTCCAATGCTCTCGCTATTGTATGCAATATTGCGGAAAGGGTAAAGCCGGGGGGCATCCTGTGCCTTATCGATCTGGATTACAATTGTTTAAGCCATTACGGATTATCGCCCCGCCTGGAGAGGACCGTCTTTGCAATCATAAAGGCCCTTGAAGAGAATGCAAACTTCGATCCCTACATGGGGAGAAAGCTTTACTCCTTTCTGTACGACATGGGATTTCAGGATATCGGGGTGAGCGTGGCGGCCCACCACCTGATATACGGGACATTGAGAGAGACCGATGCCTTCAACTGGTTGAAAAAGATCGAGGTCGCCCCGAAGCGGATAGACTTCATCTTTGAGGAGTATGAAGGAGGATATGAGGAGTTCCGGGAGGAGTTCGACCGTTTTTTTTCGAGTCCGAGGAGGTTCACCTATACGCCTGTCATTGCATGCAGGGGGCGCAAGCCTGCAGACTGAAACTCTCACTCACTGCCTTCGGTAATATCTCATAAATGCTTCGATAACTTTTTTGTCGAGGCGGACCCCGCTCTCCTTTTCGAGAAGGACGAACGCTTCATCAAGGGTCATCGGTTCGCGGTAGTGGCGCCGTGAGGTGATGCTTTCAAAGATGTCGGCCACCGCAATGATCTTTGCCCCCAGGGGGATCTCTTCCCCCCGGAGCCCCTTCGGATAGCCGCTCCCGTCGATCTTCTCATGATGGTTCCCGGCAATTTCGGGGATCTCCCGGTAAATACCTTCGAAATTCACCCTCTCCAGCAGCTCTCTGGTTTTCACCGCATGGGTCTGTATTTCCGCCCTCTCCTCTTCGGTCAGGGTGCCCCTTTTCTTCAGGATGGAGTCCTTGATGCCTATTTTTCCGTAATCATGGAGCAATGCCGCCACTCTGATCATCTCGCAGTAATCACGGGAGAGACCCATTGCATTCGCTATCCCCACCGCATATTCCGAGACTTTTTCAGAATGTCCTGCGGTAAGGTCGTCGCGGGCATCGATGCTCGCCGCCAGTACCTGGAGCATGGATCTGAACTGTTGCTCCTTGTCCTCGATGAGCAGGGCATTGCGAATGCTTATCCCGATCTCGGGGGCAATGCCCATCAGCAGGCTGATGTCGCTCTGGAGCAGCGGTCTCTTCGTTCTCCTGTTGTCGACCGCAAGGATTCCCAGCGACTCGTCCTCAAAAACAATGGGACAGCAGATAAAGGATTTTGCCCCCATCCGCCGCGCGAATGCCAGGCTGTGAGAGGTGAGAGTATCCTCGATTTCATCGATATTGTTCACCAGAAAGGGCTTCTGTTCATGAAAGCAGACGACGAACACCCCTTTCGACCTGGGGTTATCCAGGCGAAAACTGGTATCCCGCAGGGTGGTCATCTGCTCGCTGCTGTACCCGAATCCGGCGCAGAAGGAGAGCCTCTTTTTGTCGCGGTCCGCCAGCAGGATCATGCCACGGTCATAGTCGAGCCTCTTTTCCAGGACCTGCACCACATTCTCCAGAATGACATCGATATGCAGCTTCTTGTTGAGAGCGAGGCCGATCTCGTTGAGCATGAGGGCGTTATTGTAATTGAGGTCGATGCGCTCCAGGAGTTTGTCCGTCGAGTCCCTGATGCTGTCGATTGCGGCTTTCAATTCCACCGTTTCCTTGTGTCCGATATGGATGGTAAAGAGCAGGATGGCCAGCACGGAGCCGGGCAGTATCCAGGCCAGCGTCGTTTCCGGATACGAGAAGAAAAGACCGAAGCAGGCGGCAGCGAGAAAGAGGGCGGTATAATTCCTCATCTGCTTGAGGAAAGAAGAGCGGGTCTCTTTCCAGGAGACGATATAGCGGCAGACCTTGCCTCCTTTGAAAACACACTCCGGATGCCGTATTTCCGGTAATCTGTCGTTAAACAGCTTGGCGATCGCTTCGAAATAGCCGATCCTGTTTTCACACTGGAACGGCTTTTCGTGAATGCCTTCCGTGGGCATGACGGTGATTTCAACCCTGTTGGTACCTTTCCTTTCGGATTTGTAGGTCGAGGAGCGCGTAAACTTGTGTGCATACTTTCCCACAATCTCATACGCGTTCCCCGGAGAGACGAGGGAGAGGACATACTGCCTCATCACCCCGATCGCCTCCGGTGATGCCGCGTACCTGCCCGCCTCCCGCGCAATCCCCTTGTTCCCGGTCAGATGGACGAGTCTCTCGTAAAACCGGTCTACCTGTTCCTGGGTAAACCAGTGGCCTTCATCTTCGACCTGATACGGCTCGATCCCTGCATACTGCAACAACTCGCCTATGGTAATGTACGGGTAATCCCTCTTGATAAGACGCACAAAGGTATTAATGATCCTGCTGTTATAGAGGGGGCGGTTGTCTGCCTTCTGAATTTCCACCGCCTCATCGGCAAGGTGACGGCTCACTTCAGCATTACCCATGGCTCTTCCCTACCAGGCTTTCGATAAACCTGAAGTAGTGATCGGTATGCTGCATGTTCAGGACCCAAAGACTGTACAACTTCTCATAGGGCATGGAGTGTTTTTCCACATAACTGGCGGGGTAAAGAAGCACCGGAATATCTTCCTGGTTATAGTACCCGGAGAGCATGGAAAGAACGGAATGGAGGGTGACGGGGGGGAGATTGTCCGTATCGGGAATGAACACATGTACGCAATTGGTAAGGTTGGACAGGTTCAATCCGACATCGGAAATGATGACCATGATGACAGCCGCGACCGAGTTCCCTCTTTTCAGGGTGAAAAGGTAGCGCGCCCGTTTGAACCCCAGCTTGTTGTACTCCCTGTTGAGGGAGATGCCGGTACTCCTTTGCGGCTCAAGATCCAGGGCCTGCAGCATGAGGCCTCCGGAAGTATGCTCATAGAAGCTTTCCAGCTCCAGCAGGTCCTCACTGTCGGTTTCCGCTATGCAGTGGATGCCCTCCGGCATACTCCATGGAGCGGGAGACTTCGAGAAATGAAAATAGGCGAAGGTATCGACGGAACACCCTTTCGGATCCTTTATCGCTGCGGCGCACCCGCCGAAAACGCGGCGGGGGAACTTGTTGTCAGGTCTGAAATAGCAGGCAACGAAGTCCATATGGGTCGATTGCAGGGAATGAAAATCGTTTATGTACCGTCCGACCTGGTTCAGAACGCTCAGACCGACCATGGCATTCGACTTGCTCGCGGCGTGATGATGAATGAGCCACGTGTTCTCATAAAAGCGGACCATGGCGATGTGCCCCTGGATCACCCCTTTATCCTGGTAAATGAAATGCCGGGCGATGTGAGGGTTCTGCATGTAAAGCTTCTTATAGGTCTCTCTGAACTTCTCCTTTTCGGCATGCATGAGGGCGTATTTCTTCGGATAGACAAACCCCGCCTCGAAAAAGAAATGCCAGAGATCGTCCAGGTCGACTTTGTTGCAAACGTGCGACTTCAGATTCATGCTGTGGTGCAGAAAAGCCGAGAGGGCCGCCTGCTCCTGGATGTCCATATCGAGAATGGCGATGCCGCATTTCACGCTTACGTCTCCCTCCGGGGTTTTGTCCACGTTCCGGTAGATTACCTGGGCCCTGCAGGAGAGGTGGAAGGTAGGGGCGAAAGTCATCTCCAGGTGAGGGATGATCAGACCCGGCAAAAGCACAGAGCTCTCGAAGTGCTCCTCGACCAGAAAGCCGGAGCCCGAGAGATTTACCACGGGCAGGCTGATGGTCTTCCCGGTCAGGGGATGCCGGAATACGCAATTCGGCGCGGGGGACAGTATCTGCCGGGAACTCCGGAACTCCTTCGGTTTGAATCTGCGTATTTGATGGTGCACCGGCTCGAGGACAAGGGTTCCCGTTTTCCGGCAGTGCGTCCGCCTGATTATCCTGCACTCCCCCGAATAGAGGACCTCCTGCCCGCCCCTGAAAACAAGTGTCGCCGTCGCCTCGGGATCGATCAACCCGAACAGCTTGGAAGATCCCGCGGGAATCTCTATCCGGAAAGAGACGGCACTGAAGTCCTGGAGTTCCCCGACAAGGAACATGCCGCTCTGGACAAATTCAACACGGATGCCTTCGCATGAATGCCTCCTTGTTTTCCGCATATTAAGCTCATAGCACACTTCGGGGAGGAGGAAACGGATCCCCTTCTCGTCCGCCCGGTCCATGTCGGGCTGGATGAGGATCAGTTTCTGCCCGTCGGAGATGAGGATATGATGCAACCGGTGAGAGGAGAGGATTCGGGGGAACAGCGCCCTGCCGGACCAGAGGCAGTCGACCTTATCGCCGGAACAGGGCCGGGGCTTTGCCGGGAGGGAAAGGAGGGTGCCGTATCGCACATGTTCGAAACGAACGAGAAGAGTGCCGTCTTGAAAACTGATATAGTTCAGGATATTGACAAGCTGCTTCCTGCTGATCCTCCTCCCGTTCTCCACCCTGTCGCTTAAAACGGCCTTGCTCGGCTGATCGGCACTTTTAAGCGGCGTATCCATTGTTTTTATAGCACTCTACCTTTTTTCAGGGTATTATATAAATAAACAGTTTTCTCGCAAAGCCCATCGAGGGGCTGATTTGTGTTATTCTTCTTCATCTATCCAGCGCTTGCATATTTTAGAATATCAACGAAATAAAAAGGAACTACAAAATAGATCCCCGGGCGGTTTGCTCTCTACCCGATGTCGCTCCTCCCGCTCTGCTTCCTCCCCCTTCTCAGAAAGCTTCTTCGCGTCACCGGTTTTGATTGCATTCACGGAGTCCCCTTGCATTGTGCAAAGGCTCCCTCTTGCAGTACAATATCATGGTTTGTGTTGCACCCATGAAAAAGGCAAAATACATTTCAACTCCCTCCGTCCTGTCTCTCGCCCTGTCCCTCGTGCTGCACGCTTCCCTTCTTATGGGACTTCCCGGCACGGGAGAGTTCGCTTCTTTCGTCCCCCCTTCCCCCTTGCTGCTCGTTACCGCTGTTGAATCAGAAAAACCTCCCCGCCCGTACCGTACCGGATCCCCGGGAGTGATTCCTTCCTCTTCCCTCTCGCCCACTCCTGAGGCCACTCCTGAAGAAAAAAAGCGGGAAAAATCCACGAAGAACGGGAAAACGGAACCGGAAGAGGCCGCCCAGGACGGTGGCGCACCCGACGGGCAAAACGACGGGTCCTCCTCTCCTGAGGGAGAAGCTCCGTTCACCAAAGAGGAGAACGTACCGGTACGCGAGGACGCCGCAACCGCTGCCACCGGTTCCCCATCGAAAGAAAAAGAATCTCCTGCCCTCCCGACGGATCCGGGGATGCACGAGAGCTCTGTTGAGCTGTTGAAATCCGCGAGAGAGGAACTCTTCTTCGACATCTATTGGCTGGACATCTTTGTGGGCAGCGCCGAGGTGGAGGCAGTAAAAGAAAAGGGAGTAGTGAAGATAACCTCAAGG
This sequence comes from Nitrospira sp., assembly GCA_002634385.1. Lineage (GTDB taxonomy): Bacteria > Nitrospirota > Thermodesulfovibrionia > Thermodesulfovibrionales > Dissulfurispiraceae > Nitrobium > Nitrobium versatile. The sequence continues at coordinate 60,645 of NSJL01000008.1, read as the reverse complement.
GTGCGCTCTTCCCCGTTTCTCTCCAGTTTTTACAAGGTGGAGGATTTCGCGGAGAGCACCGTAGTCAACGGAATCCCTGCGCACTTCAGGATACGGCAGAAGGAAGGGAAATACAGGAGCGACAAGGAAACCATTTTCGATCCCGCCAACAAGAAGGTCACTTTTCATAATTACCTGAAAGGAACAAAAAACGAGCACGCTATCGACGGGCTGCTCTGGGATGTGGTGTCCGGTTTTTACTATCTGAGGACTCTTCTGCTTGAAACGGGCAAGTCCGTTCATATCGATATTTTCGACAGCAATAAATTCTATAAGGCGGAAATAAGGGTATTGGGAAAGGAAAGACTGCCCCTTTCCGACAGCAGAGAGGTGGATACGGTCGTCGTGAAACCCCTCCTCAAATCGGAAGGGTTATTCAAGAATAAAGGCGATATTGTTGTATGGCTCACCGACGATGCCAATAGAGTGCCTGTCCGGGTCGAAACGAAGGTTCCCATAGGAAAAGTTACCGCAAAACTAACTTCCGTAAAGACGGAGCATTAGGTCGTGTACGCGAAAGCATTCCCTTCCGAATAGGAATCCTCTGGTGTGTGGCGAGGGGGTACCCCCTGCCTCCATACATGCTTCATTTCAGAATCTGTCACTCCGGAGGAAGTCAGAATCCCTCAAAGCCGTCACCCCGGCGAAAGCCGGGGTCCAGAGTCTTTGAACCGGAGTCTTTCGGAAAAGGACTGGATCCCGGCTCAGAAGATCCGCCGGGATGACGACAGAAGAAAAGAGAGGGGAGAGGAACCCCCTCTTTCTCTCTCTCCCGAAAGGAATGCATGTTTGATGGGCATGCATGATGAAGAAGAGGGGAGTCCTTGACAAGAATAAACCAGGGGACAGGGGGTGAGTGCTCCCTCTCTCAGAGAGGGGAGGAGGGGAGTTCTGAGCGGACCTTAGCTCTTGTTCGTCTCCTCTCTTCGTGAAACGGAGGGGCCACCACAGTGCATGCCAGAACGATGGAGGAAAAGAGGGGTCCCCGAAACAGTCGTAAGACTTTTCGGGGCGGAGAAGGCGAGTTTTATTGTGGTAACGGAGTGAGCGGTAGAGAGGCAGAACAAGAGGTCGGGGAGCGAAGGACTTCACGACTCCCTGACACGGAACAGAGGGGAGAGGTCAGAGGAGAGCCCACCCGGAGGATGCGAGAATCAGACAACAGAGAGACTCGATGGAATACCATGATCCTGTCGCATTGCAAGGACATCGAATCCCCCTGCCCCTCCCGGAAGAGAGTGCATTATGAAGAGATGCAGAAATTTCCCGTGAGAGCGGTGACTCTTTGCTGATGACTACCCTACTACAAGGGATATGTCCATCTTTGATTGCACCTCCAAGCCTGAAGAAGATGAAATAATCCACCCTTTTCGGTTATAGTAAAATGTTATTGTTAGGATGTTCATAAAAAAATATGCATAAGTCTACTATTGCAATAAAGGGTGCCCGGGAGCACAACCTTAAAAATATCGATGTAACTATTCCCCGGGACAAGGTAACTGTCATTACCGGCCCTTCCGGCTCCGGCAAATCCTCCCTTGCCATGGATACAATCTATGCAGAAGGTCAGAGGCGCTATGTGGAAAGCCTCTCCGCCTACGCGCGCCAGTTCCTGGAGCAGATGCAGAAGCCGGACCTGGACTCCATCGACGGCCTTTCTCCCGCAATCGCGATCGACCAGAAGACGGTGACCAAGAGCCCCCGCTCCACTGTTGGCACCATTACCGAGATCTACGATTACATGAGGGTGCTGTTCACGCGCATCGGAACCCCCTATTGCTATCAATGCGGCTCCGTCATCACCACCCAGGATATGCAGAATATCATCCGCTCCGTATCGATGCTCCCCCTCGGGACACGCATCCAGGTCCTTGCGCCCATTGTGCGGGGCAGAAAGGGGGAGTACAAGAAGGAGTTGCAGCAGATGCGGAGGGACGGCTTTGTCAGGGCGCGGATCGACGGCCAGATGATGGAACTTACCCATGATATCTCCCTCAAGAAACAGCAGCGGCATACCCTTGAGGTAGTTGTCGACCGGTTTATCATCAAGCACGCCATCGAGCGCCAGATAACCCAGGCAATCGACACTGCCCTCAGGTATACCGATACCGTTATCATCAATCTCATCGACGAGAACAGGGATATCCCCTTCAGTAAAACCCTCGCCTGCCCGCAGTGCGGGATCAGTTATCCGGAAATCGAGCCGAGGCTCTTCTCCTTTAACAGCAAATATGGAGCCTGCTCCCGCTGCCATGGTCTGGGCTTCGAGGATATCGGCGAGGAGGAGGCGGGAGAATCGGAAGAGAGGGAATTGACCCATCTGACTCCATGTAAAACATGCAAGGGCATGCGGCTGAGGAAAGAGGCCCTCAGTGTGAAGCTCGGGGGCGCCACCATCGGGGAGTTCTCCGCCCTTTCCGTCACGGAGGCCGAAGAGTATATCGAAGCACTCTCCCTTTCCGAAAGGGAGATGACCATTTCAAAGAGGGTACTGAAAGAAGTGCGGGACAGACTCTCCTTTCTCAGGAAGGTGGGTCTCGGCTATCTCACGCTCAATCGCCCTTCCCTCACCCTTTCCGGCGGTGAGGCCCAGAGGATCCGCCTGGCGACCCAACTCGGCTCGTCCTTCACCGGTGTCCTCTATATTCTTGACGAACCGAGTATCGGCCTGCACCCGAGAGACTGCGCAAAGCTCCTTGATAATCTTGCAGCCATACGGGATGCAGGGAATACCGTGGTAATCGTCGAACATGACGAGGAAACTATTCGCTGGGCCGACTACCTCATCGATATGGGCCCCGGTGCGGGCAAGAACGGAGGATGGGTGATCGCCTCCGGATCCCCCCGGGAGATCCAGGAGAACGGGGCGTCCATTACAGGAAGATACCTCACCGGTCAATCCGCCATCCCGGTTCCCTCGCGCAGGAGGAAATCGAAAGAGTTCCTGAGAATCGTGGACGCTTCCGAATTCAATCTGAAAAACGTCTCCGTCGATATTCCGCTTGGGGTCTTCGTGTGCGTCACGGGTGTTTCGGGCTCGGGCAAGAGCACCCTTATTTTCGAGATTCTCTACAAGACCCTGGCGCGCCATCTGTACGGCACTTCCGTAATCCCGGGAAAGCACGCCATGATAGAGGGCCTTGAAAAGGTGGACAAGGCGATCTGTGTCGACCAGTCCCCTTTGGGGAGGACGCCCCGCTCGAATCCTGCCACGTACACCGGTATTTTTACTTTTATAAGGGACCTCTTTGCACAACTGCCCGAGTCGAGGGTGCGGGGCTATAAGGCATCCCGCTTCAGCTTCAATCTGTCCGGAGGGCGGTGCGAGGCGTGCCAGGGAGACGGCCTGAAGAAGATCGAAATGCACTTTCTCCCCGATGTCTACGTCACCTGCGATATCTGCAAGGGCAAGCGCTACAACAAGGAGACCCTTGATGTCTATTATAAGGGAAAAAACATCTCCGATGTTCTCGATATGACGATTGCGGAGGCCATGGAGTTCTTTCATGCCATTCCGCCACTCAGGCAGCGGCTGGCCATTCTTGAGGATATCGGCATGGGATATCTGCGCCTGGGGCAGCCCGCCACCACCTTGTCAGGAGGGGAGTCGCAGCGGCTGCGGCTTGCAAAAGAGCTGGGGAAAAAGGCAACGGGAAACACCCTGTACATACTGGACGAGCCGACCACAGGTCTCCACTTCGTCGACATTCAGAGACTCCTGAATGTCATCAACCGACTGGTGGACATGGGGAACAGTGTCATTATTATCGAGCATGATACCGATATCATCAAATCCGCCGATTTCATCATCGATCTCGGACCCGAAGGGGGAGAGGACGGGGGGAGGATCATTGCTTCCGGTACTCCCGAAGAGGTGGCTCGAAACAGAGAGTCGCATACCGGGACCTTTTTGAAACAGAAGCTCTCTTGAAGACAAGAGAGGGAGACGGGAAAGAAAAGGCGCGCGTCTCCTTCACGCCTCGAAAAACGAGAGAGACCGTATCTCCTCCACCACGGCAGGCAGGACCTCGAGGACAGAATCGATTTCTTCCTCCCGGGTGAATTTCCCCAGGGTGAGCCGCAGGGAGCCCGCCACCAGATCGTGAGGCAATCCGAGGGCCAGCAGCACGTGAGAGGGACCCGTACTCTCCGCACTACAGGCAGAGCCCGTGGAACAGGCAATCCCCTTTTTATCAAGGGAGAGCAGTACCAGTTCCCCTTCGACTCCCCGGAAAGAGACGTTTACATTCCCGGGCAGCCTCTTTGAAGGATGCCCGTTAAGACATGCATGGCGGACTCTCTCCAGAATTCCGCGTATCAGCCTGTCCCTCATCGGAACGAGCCGTTTTCCCTCATTGAAAGCGTCTGCCCGCGCGATTTCCACCGCCTTCCCGAAGCCGACAATGCCGGGGACATTATGGGTGGAGGCTCTGCGCCCCCTTTCCTGAGTACCCCCATGTAAAAAAGGGCTGATACGGGTCCCTGACCGGACATACAGCGCTCCCACTCCCTTTGGTCCGTACAGCTTATGCGCGGATACACTGAGAAGATCAAGATGAAGGGACTCCACCTCCACCGGGAGGTGGCCGAAGGTCTGTACGGCGTCGGTATGGAAATAAATCCCCTCTGCTTTGGCGATACTCGCTATTTCGGCGATGGGCTGCAGGGTCCCTATCTCATTGTTTGCATGCATAAGGGAAAGAAGTATAGTCTTGCGGCTGATATGTTTCCTGACCTCATCGGGGGAGACGAACCCCTCCCGGTCCACCGGGAGGTACGTGACCGAAAAGCCGTTCTTTTCCAGAAAGGCGCATGATTCGGTGATGGAGTGATGCTCGATGGATGAGGTGATGATATGGTTTCCCCTGTTCCGGTTGGCGAGGGCAATCCCCTTTAGTGCGGTATTGTTGCTCTCGGTTCCCCCGCTGGTGAAAACAATCTCCTGGGGCTTCGCCCCAATAAAATGGGCGAGGGTCTCCCTCGCTTTTTCCACGGCATCCCTTGCTTCCTTTCCAAAGGCATGGGTACTGGAGGGATTTCCGAATACTCCGCTGAAGAAAGGAAGCATTGCCTCCACCACTGCCGGAGCCGCAGGCGTTGTTGCCGCATAATCGAGGTATATTCTCTTCACGCCCCCCTCCCCCACTCTCTCTGACTATCCCTTGCAGAGGGGGCATCGGGGCGCGCTGCCGGAGGAACCAACACCCCGGCAGGGAAGGGCACAATAGAAAAGCTCTTCAGGCATGGGCTCCGGAACGGCGTGCTCCGGAGGTATGGTGTCCTTCCTTCCGAAGAGTTTCGAGCATCCTGACCGCCTCGCGCAGGGCGTTGGGCGCGTTGTCAGCCGTGGTGTCGGCACCGTACTCCTCCACCGTCTTTTCGGTGATGGGGGCGCCGCCGATCATGATCTTCACCTTGGGGTTCTTCTCCTTGATCATGGGGATCAGCTTCTTGATACCCACCATGGAGACGGTCATCATGGCCGAGAGCATCACGATGTCGGAATCCGTTCTGAGCTGCTCCTCAACGAACTTCTTGAGGGGAACGTCACGGCCGAGGTCGTGCACGGTCCAGCCCGATGCCTCGAAGATCGCCTTGATGATGTTCTTGCCCAGGTCATGCACGTCTCCCTGCATGACGCCCAGGACCACCTGTCCCCGCGGACCACCCTGCTGTACCTTGATGTGGGGCTTCAGGATGTCCAGCGCAGCATACAGCGCCTTCGCGCAGAGAAGGGTCTCCGGGATGAAGTACTCGTGGCATTCGAACTTCTGGCTGACGACTTCCATTCCGCCGGCCAGGCCTTCCATAAGCATATTGTAGGCATCCAGTCCCAGCGCCACTGCCTCTTCGGCCGCCTTCTTCGCGTCGGCTGCCTTGTAGTTGATGACGGCATCCTGCAATCTCTTGATTATTTCCTGCTCTTTTTCGGGCGTGATCATGTCAGTGCATGTCTCCCTCGTCCACGTGCTCTCTCCCTCTCCTTTCCCGGGCTGTTCCGTTATCCCATCACAGACGGGCGGGGAATGCAGTGTCGGTATCCGGAGCATATTTCCGCAGTATGCTCCTTTTTCTCTTCCCCTAAAGATACTATACACTATTTTATCGGAAACCTTCAGGATATGGGGGAGAAGACAAAGAACCCTCCCGAGAACAGGGCCTGTTTACCCTTCCTCTTACACGAAACCGATCGGGTATGATCATCCCCTGTCTCTGTGGTAACATATCAGAAGGCGAGAATGCATATGATGCGAAAAGACCTTTTTCTTATTATTCTGGTACTCTGTGTTCTGTTCTTCCCCTCATGCAACCCGACAAAGGAGAGACTGTACAAGAAGAGCAGGATTGCAATGGACACCTTTATCACCATCACGGTGGAGTCCTCTTCCAGCAGGGATGCAGAAAGGGCGATGGACAGGGCATTTGCCGAGATCGAGCGGCTGGGCACCCTCTTCAATTACTTCAGTGAGGACAGCGAAGTCTCCCTGATCAACCGGTTTGCCGGGATCAGGCCGGTCGCCGTCTCGGGAGAAACGGCCGATATCATAGAGAAAGCCCTCTCCGTCTCCCGCGAAACGGACGGTGCCTTTGATATCACCATCGGTCCTGTCATGGCACTGTGGGATTTTCATAACGGCACGCTCCCCGACGAAAGAGCAATAAAAGAGCGCTTGAAGCTCGTCGGGTACCGGAATATGGCGGTGGACACAATGAAGAGCACCGTTTTTCTGAAGAGGAAGGGAATGCAGATCGATCTCGGAGGGGTGGCAAAGGGATATGCCGCAGACCGGGCGGTAGAGATCCTGCGGAAGAACGGCATACAAGCAGGCCTGGTAGCCGTGGCGGGAGACATTAAGGCATTTGGTCTGAAACCGGACAAAAGCGCCTGGAGAGTCGGGATCAAGAACCCCAGGCAGGAGGAGGACAAGAATGAAATCTTCGCCACCCTGCAGCTCTTCGACAAAGCCATATCGACCTCCGGTGACTATGAGAGATTCTTCGTCAAGTCGGGAGTGCGGTATCATCACCTTCTGGATCCGAAGACCGGGTATCCGGTGTATGAATGCCGGAGCGTGTGCGTTATCGCCGGAGAGGGGGTCTTTACCGATGCCTTTTCGACGGGACTGTTTGTTCTGGGCCCGCGGAAGGGGATGGAGCTATTGAATAAACTCGGGTTCGACGGCGTTATCGTGGACAGGAGCGGAGCCGTCTCCCTCACGGACGGAATAAAGGGGAACTTTGAACTCAGGGAAAAAAAATCATAAGACGACCTTTGCGGACAGATTGCTTCTCCTCTTTCTGCTTTTCCTGTCTTTCTACACTTTCTTTTCTATCCGCCAGACCCTCCCGCAGGGCTCAGAACTGGAGATAGAGGTTTCCGGAGAGCTTCGCTACGCCTTTCCCCTTTCTCTGGACAGAACGGTGGAGGTGGAGGGTCCCCTCGGCATGACCGTCGTCGAGGTGAAGGGGGGCAGGGCAAGGATCAAGGAGTCCCCCTGCCGCAACAGTATTTGCATGCACCAGGGGTGGATCGGCAGCGGTGCCGTCGTATGTCTTCCCAACAGGGTCATGATACGGGTGACCGGCACCGGCAATGAAAGCGGGAAAGATCTGGATGGAATCTCGGGATAGATACCGCATTGCCCTCCTCGCCTCGTATGCCCTTGCCCTGCACGGGATCGAGACACTGCTTCCCACCCCCATTCCCTGGTTCAAGCTGGGGCTTTCCAATATCATCACGATGATTACCCTCTATCGTTATGGAACGAAATCCGCATTGATGGTCACGCTGATCCGTGTGTTGCTCGGATCGTTGCTTCTGGGCACTTTTCTCGGCCCTGCCTTCTTCCTGAGCCTCGGGGGAGGTCTGGCAGGTGTTCTTTCCATGGCGTTCGCCGCCCGTTTTCTTCCCGGACTCTTCAGTCCGCTCGGCATCAGCCTTATCGGGGCATTCTTTCATAACGTCGCGCAGCTTTTTGTCGCCTACCTCCTTTTTGTACAGAGGATCGAGGCTATCGTGCTCGTCGCCCCCCTTCTGATGGCAACGGGGGTGCTGACCGGCATGGTGAATGGGATCGCAGCCAGATATCTGCTCTTGGAGATGCAGGAGTCTGAAGGAAGGGCACCCGCTTGAGAGCCGGCAGGAGAGAGCATCCCGCTAGGGTGTGCAGCCGGTCGCAGTAGAAGATAGTCTGCCTACACACCCTATAAGAGCCTGAATCTTTTTTCCCGGGAAAAGCTTTTCATTACGGTTATAGCGGCGAAGATCCGTTGCAGCTTAAGGTTCCTCTGCCGTATGAGGGAAGTGTCGTGGTAGGGAAAGGGCTCGGCCCTGATATCCACCTGTTTGCGCTCCAGGGCGGTATAGAGGCTCTTGAGAGCACTCTCCTCATAGGGTTTCAGATAAAGGGGGTTGATGGTGAGAAATCCTTCCGCAATATCGGATACGATCGCTTTATAGTTTCTCCTGACCGTACCGGAGTTCTTCATCGGCGGAAAGCCCTACGCTTCTTCCTCTTCCTCTGATCTCTCTCTCCTCCTGGCCGAAAAGAAGGGGGAAATCCATATCCCTATCTCGTACAGCAGAATAATGGGAATTGCCATGAGGACCTGGTTGAAGGCATCGGGAGTCGGAGTGAGGAAGGCGGCGATGACGAACGCGATGAGAGCCGCATACTTCCTGTTTCGTGCGAGTGTCTGGGGGGTGACAATGCCCATCTTTGTAAGGAAGATAATGATAATGGGAAGCTCGAAGATAGCCCCGAAGGCAAGAATGAACTTCAGGCAAAAATCGACATACTGTCCCACCGATAGCATGGGCATCAGGAAATCGCCGACCTTGTAGGTGAGGAGAAAACCCATTGCAAAAGGAAGGACGATGAAGAAACAGAAAGCAGCACCGAAAATAAAGAGAGAGGTGGCCAGAATAATAAAGGGAAGCACATACTTCTTTTCCCTCGCAAGAAGCCCCGGTGAAATAAACAGCCACAACTGGTGGAAAATCACCGGAAGCGAAAGAAGAATCCCCGTCACAAAAGAGAGCTTCATGTTCATCCAGAAGGCCTCAGCAGGTGCCAGAAATACCAGTTTCGTCATCTGGAGCTTGTCCTGGGGGATGAAGCGCAGGTACATCTCTCTTACCGAAAAGTCGAGGCTGTACTTGAGGGGAAACATGATAACCCTGAAAATTTCCTCGGAAAAGGTGAACGCAATGATAAAGGTGACCCCCAGGGCTATCAGGGAAACGACAATTCTTTTTCTGAGCTCACCGAGGTGCTCGGTCAGGGGCATTTTCAGATCTTCCATTGCTACCCCTTCTGCTCTTCCTTTTCCTTTGTCGTCGCGGAAGACGTCTCCGCAGGAGTCTCTTCAGCGGGTTCCGTCGCCCCGGTCTGCCTTGTTTCGTCTTGCGCTTTCTCCTGTTCCTTTCTTTCCTGCCGGTAAAGGGGATCTGCCAGGGTAAGGGGAGCTTTTATCTCATCCATCTCGGCGTCCATCTGCTCCTTCACTCCCTGCATCGCCTTTTTGAGCTCGGCAATACCTTTACCAAGAGTTCTTCCAAGCTCAGGCAATCTTTTGGGGCCGAAGACAAGGAGGGCAACGATGAAAATAACGATAAGTTCCTGTATTCCCAAATCAAACATATACGATTTATTATAACACTAGTCTTCGTAAATTTTCTGGAACTTCCTTTTTTCTCTGGGAAGAATGATGCTTACGGAGAGGACAAAGCGGTAATCGGGATTCCTGTTCTTTATATCGAATCCCCCCCCGATCGTGGTATAGAGATAATCGGTGGTGGCGATCCGGTACCCGAGCCGCCATTCCAGGAGGTCGATCTTGTTCTTAAAGTAATTCTTTCTTCCCACCACTTCCGCCAGGACTTTCGAGCTGTGAGTCACCGCAAGTTCCGCGCCTGCATTGAGGGTGTACTCATCCTGCAGGCTTTCCTCGCCGGGATTGGAGTAGAGGGCGTTGATATGCCCCCTGAAGGGACCGACCTTTTTGGTGAGAATAATGCCGCCCCCCAGTCCCCCATCGGTGGAGAATTCGTCCTTTCCGGAGGGAAAGGAACCGGTAAACAGAAGGGCTACCGCCGGAGTATAGCTCCCTTCTTCAAGAAAACGATACTTGATTCCGAGATTTGCATCCTCAAAACCCTCCAGGGAGTCCTCCCATTCCATCACATAGGGGAGAGTCGCATTGAGCTCGACGGCATCGGTGAGCCCATAGGCGGTCTGAAAGATAAACCTCTTGATCTTCGGTTCACTGGATTTCTCAAAGCCGAGCCCGAAGCCGATCTTGTTCCGCGGGAGACTCTCGGCGCTGAAGGCGGAGAATACTCCATAGGGGGAAAGCGGCTGAAGTCCCTTTACGTCGAAAGCGGCGGCAAGTGCCGGGGGCAGAATGCAGAAGAGGAACGCCAAGAGGGAAAGAGCCAGCGAAAGGGGATCAGGTCTCTTCAGAGTTCCGGTCTCCCCCTTCCCGATGAACTCTCCTGTATCAGGAAACCAATTTCTCATCGCTTTCAAGAGAATAGCAGAAATGCCCTTTTCTGTCAAATCGCCTATTTCCCGAAGGGGCATACCGGATAGCGGCACTCCTTGCAATTCAGGCAGAGTCCCCCGTGCCCCAGTTCCGCAAGCTCCCGTCTGCCCACCCTTTCTCCCGCAAGGACCCTCGGAAGGACGAGATCGAAGATGGTCGTCTTGTGGTACATCCCGCAGGCGGGAATGCCGAGGAGGGGAACTTCCCCGTGAAAGGAAGAGGCATTCCCGTTGCCCCGCTCCTGCTCGCCCTGCCCGCGTTCCAGGTAGGCTACCAGGAACATCGCCCCGGGCAGAACAGCAGAACCGTAGGTAAGCCCGGATGCCCCCAAATTCCTGATAGCAAAGCGGGTCACGTCGTCAGGGTCTACGGACATGCCCCCCGTAGTGATAAGGAGATCCGCTCCCGCCTCCAGCAGTTCCCTCAAGCGCGCCTCGATAAGGCTCTCATCGTCGGGAGCATAATAAATTCCCACGATTTCGCCGTTATATCCCTCGATCTTCCGGGTGACGACGGGGGCAAAGGCATCCTGTATCCGCCCGTAATAGACCTCGTTTCCGGTGATAACTACGCCGGCCTTCACCTTCCTCATCTCCTTCACCTCGATCACCGCTCCCGCACGTTCCGCAATTGCCACCGCTTCATCGATGATCGCCTTTTTTACCACAAGGGGAATGGCCCTGGTTCCGGCAATAACCTGTCCCTTTTTGACCACCGTATTGGTATGGAGGGTTGCGCACATCACTTCTCCCAGCATGTTGAACGAAGCAAGGATATCCCGGTCGATTTTCAGAAGACCGTCCCGTGCTGCCACCAGGTTTATCTTGCCTTCCTTCGGTTCTCCCTCCAGGAGCACGCCCTCTCCCTTCAGCGCGGAAGCGAGGGCATATGCCGCATCGTCCTCGTGCATCTCGTCATCCGCTATATGGAGCACGAAGAGGTGATCCTTTCCCAGCCGCTGCAGGTGTTCGACATCCTCACGGGTCACCACATGTCCTTTCCTGAATGCCCTCCCTTTGAAGTCCTCCTTCCGGATTTCGGTGATATCATGCGCCAGCACCATTCCCACTGCTTCGGTCACCGGTATCGCCTTTGCTCCGGACCTCTCCCTGCCCCTCTCACCGTGAATCTCGCACATTGCTTCCCTCCCCTGTCATTTCTCTATGAAGATTGTGCTGAACTTCTGGTCTACAATTTCTTTGATGCCTTTTTCCATCCGTTCGTACTTTTCGAGAAACTCTCTGGCCTCTCTCGTAAGGAGAGCGCCTCCTCCGTTCTTTCCGCCGCTCTGGCGCTCCACCAGTTTCATACCGAGCCTCTCCTCCATCGCCTTTATGTAGCTCCACGCCTTTCTGTAGGAAATGTTGATCTCCTTCGCCGCCTGGCTTATGGACCCATAGGTATCGATCGCCCGGAGCAGAAATCTCCTTCCCCTCCCGAATACGGGCTCTCCGTCCACTTCGATCCAGAGTTTGGATCTGATTTCGATATCGCTATGACTTTTTTGCATAACGCACCTCAAAAAAAAGCATTCCGCCGTTCAGGAAGATGCGGAGACCTTCTCGTAATAGGAGCCCCCGGCACAGGCCCGGCATAGAACCTTGCCGTTCCGGAGCACTTCACGCATGTCCTGTACATACTCCCCGCAAATTTCGCATCGCACCCTGCGCAGGGGACGTCCCGGCATGTCTTCGGGGGAAAGCTGCACTTTTACTTCCATGGTTTCGAAGAGGTCCTCATCCGGCATGACTTTGTACGCTTCCAGCTGGGCCGCGTATTTGTTCTCGATTCCGGGGAAGTATTTCTTCGCCTCTTCCCTCGATTCCTCACGGGCCACCACCCGTACCGCCTTTCCCTCCCGGAGATTGACAAAAGTGGCAGCCATCTTTCCGTAGTCCATAAACTTCATCGTCCTGTGTCCCAGGCTGCAGCCGGTCACCGACTGCACCGCATCCGTCGCACATCTGTCCATCTCGACGAACACGATGATGTTCTTCCTGTCCTTGCCCCTGGGCTCTTCTATCCCGACCGCCTTCAACCCGAGGAGGGACATCCTGACACCCAGAACCTGCCCGGGGCAGAGATGACCATGCATCTTCACCGACTGCTCGAGATGGGCGGCGAATTCCTTATCAATCATGGCACATACCTCATGGTATTACTATACTCCATGGAAACGTAAATTTCCTGTAATTTTTCCTTTCCGCAGAAGGCACCTTATTTCCGGTGGTATTCATTAATGGATTTGATGCTCATCTCCTTCTTCTGGAGCATTTCGATCGCCATTACCACAGCCCGGGCGCCGGCGATGGTGGTGGTATAGGGGATCTTGAACTGCAGGGCGCTCCTCCGTATGGAAAGCGAGTCCTTCTGCGCACGGGTACCGCTGACGGTATTGATGATGAAGCTCACCTCCCTGTTCTTGATCAGGTCCACGATATGGGGACGCCCCTCCATCACTTTATTGATAAGCGTTACGGGAACCCCGTTTTCCTCGAGGTAGAGGGCGGTTCCCTTTGTTGCAATGATATGGAACCCCATCCTCTTCAATTGCATCGCTATTTCCACGGTATGCGGCTTGTCCTTGTCTTTCACGCTGATGATGATCTTGCCCGAAGTGGGTATTTTATTGTTGCTGGCCGCCTGGGCCTTTGCATAGGCGAGGCCGAAGTCTTCGTCGATTCCCATCACTTCGCCCGTCGATTTCATTTCAGGACCGAGAATCGTATCCACACCGGGGAACCGGTCGAAGGGGAACACCGCCTCCTTCACCGCCACATGGCTGATTTCCCTTTCCGTCGTGATGCCGAGCTCTTTCAGGGTACTCCCCATTATGACCTTTGCCGCAAGCTTCGCAAGGGGTACTCCGGTAGCTTTGCTTACGTATGGAATGGTGCGGGATCCCCGGGGATTGACTTCCAGGATGAAGATCTCCCCGTCCTTGACCGCAAACTGAACATTCATCAGCCCCTTCACCTCCAGCTCCTTTGCCAGGGCCCTTGTCTGGCGCTTGATCTCTTCGACAATGCCGTAGGGGAGGGAATACGGGGGAATCGAGCATGCGGAGTCCCCGGAGTGGATCCCCGCTTCCTCTATATGCTCCATGACGCCCCCGACGATTACGTCGTGCCCGTCGGAGAGGGCGTCCACATCCACTTCGATGGCATCCTCGAGGTATTTGTCGATAAGGATGGGATGCTTGGGGGACGCTTTCACCGCCCTGCTCATATAGTCCGCAAGGGATTCCTCATCATAAACGATCTCCATGGCCCGCCCCCCCAGAACATAGGAGGGCCGTACCATGACCGGATACGTTATTCTGTTTGCGACGACGATGGCCTCTTCGCAGGACATGGCCGTGTCGCTTTCCGATTGCCGGAGATTCAGCGTGTGCAGCAATTCCTTGAACCTCTTCCTGTCTTCCGCCCTGTCGATGGAATCGGGGGAGGTTCCCAGTATTCTCACCCCCTCATTTTCGAGGGGGACGGCGAGCTTCAGGGGAGTCTGTCCCCCGAACTGTACGATGACCCCCTCGGGCTTTTCCCGTTCAATGATATGCAGCACATCCTCAATGGTCAGCGGTTCAAAGTAGAGCCTGTCCGCGGTATCGTAGTCCGTACTGACCGTCTCGGGATTACAATTGACCATAATGGTCTCGTATCCCATCTCCCTGAGGGCGAAAACCGCGTGTACGCAGCAATAGTCGAATTCGATGCCCTGACCGATCCTGTTGGGCCCCGAACCGAGGATGACCACTTTCTTCCGATCGGTAGGGTTCGCCTCGCACTCCACCGTGCCCTCCCCGTCTCCCACACGGGAGACCGGTCTCTCGTACGTCGAATACAGGTAAGGAGTAAACGCCTCGAACTCCGCCGCACAGGTATCCACGAGCTTGTAGACGGGCTCGATTCCGAGTTCTTTCCTTACCTGCCGCACCTCCCTCTCCGTTCTCCCGGCAAGGTGGGCAATACGCTTATCGGAGAAGCCGAATTCCTTCGCCCTCCTGAGCATTGCAGCGATTCCCTCGTCCCAGGGTGCGCCGTTCACCATGACAGACTCCCCGGCTTCCGCAATTCTCTTCTCCATGGCGATGATCTGCTGCATGTTGTGCAGGAACCAAGGGTCTATCCAGGTAAGCGAATGGATCTCTTCGACGCTGACCCCCATGCGCATGGCCTGCGCGATATGCCAGATACGATCGGCATTGGGGGTCTTCAGCTTCGAAAGAATGTCCTCTTTTCCGTTTTCTACCGCCTCCAGGCCGGCGATCCCTATCTCGAGGCTTCTCAATGCCTTCTGGAGGGACTCCTTGAATGTCCTCCCGATAGACATCACTTCGCCCACGGACTTCATCTGTACGTTGAGGGTAGCATCCGCATCGGGGAATTTTTCGAAGGTAAAGCGCGGGATCTTCGTCACTACGTAATCGATGGTGGGCTCGAAGGAAGCGGGGGTTTCCCGCGTAATATCGTTCCTGATCTCGTCGAGGGTGTAGCCCACGGCAAGCTTGGCCGCGATCTTTGCGATCGGAAATCCTGTCGCCTTGCTGGCGAGGGCGGAGCTCCTCGAGACGCGCGGGTTCATCTCGATGACCACCATTCTGCCGTCTCCCGGGTTCAATGCAAACTGTATATTGGACCCCCCGGTATCGACTCCTATTTCCCTGATGACGGCGATGGCCGCATCACGCATTCTCTGGTACTCTTTATCGGTAAGTGTCTGTGACGGGGCGACAGTGATGGAGTCGCCCGTATGGACCCCCATGGGATCGAAGTTCTCGATGGAACAGATGATTACCACATTATCCCTCATGTCGCGCATTACCTCGAGCTCATACTCCTTCCAGCCGAGGACGGATTCCTCCACCAATACCTGGCTCACCGGGCTCAGCTTGAGCGCCTTTTCGAGCAGTTCCCGGTACTCCTCGATATTGTACGCGATCCCCCCGCCGGTGCCTCCAAGGGTAAAGGCGGGTCTGAGAATCGCGGGGAACCCGATATGCTCTATCATGTCGAGCCCGTCTTTCATGCTGGTAATGGCGGCGCTCCGGGGCACCTCAAGGCCGATCTTCCGCATCGCCTCCTTGAAGAGCTCCCTGTCCTCCGCTTTCTTGATGGCGGGCAGCCTGGCCCCTATCAGCTCGACTCCGTATCTCTTGAGTACTCCTGATTCGGACAACTCCACCGCAAGGTTCAGGGCCGTTTGCCCTCCCATGGTGGGGAGCAGGGCGTCGGGGCGCTCCCTCTTGATGATAAGCTCGAGGATATCCTTCGAAAGCGGCTCTATATACACCGCATCGGCCATCTCCGGGTCGGTCATTATGGTGGCGGGATTCGAATTCACCAAAACCACCGTGAACCCCTCCTCGCGCAGGGACTTGCAGGCCTGCGTACCGGAGTAATCGAACTCGCAGGCCTGGCCTATTACAATGGGGCCGGACCCGATTAACAGGATTTTCTTGATATCGCTTCTCTTGGGCATTGTTACCTCTCTATGAAATTAATTATCTTTTGTGCAATTTCATCGGCCCGGGAGGGCTCTCTGGAGGAAAAGACCATGATCCGCTCTCCTCCTTTGAATTCGATCTCCACAGTATAAAACTCAGCTGTTTCCCCGAAGCCGGGAATTACCGTTCCGTGCTGCAGGGCGATCTTCTCCACTACCCGTATCCCGTCGGGGTTCTCGGGGGGGACGACACGGCAATCCTGTCGTACCGTATCGATTTCGGTCAGGGGATACGATACCTCTCTCCTGCCGAAGGGCCTGTTCAGGGAGAAGGAGACGGTGCCCCTCCTCCTGTCGAACTCGACGCACAGTAACTCCTCACGGAAAACATACCTTCTGAAGAGAAGAAAGAGCGGAACAAAGGAGACCAGTGCCACGATGGAATACAGAGGGATCACCGGAGATACGGCGGCGAAAAGGAACGCCGCAGCGATGATGCAGGCCCCCGCTGCAAGACTGGAAGCCATTTCACGGTTATAGATCCCGCTATGGAGCACGCTACCCTTTTCCGCCCTGAAAGACGTCGTCCATAAAGAGAGCATGCTGTCACTTTCCTCAAAATGAAGTTCTTTTTCCCCTGTTCCGGTTTTCATTCTTTTCCGTGTCACCCTCCGGCGGTACACCGCTCATACGAGATACGCCATTGTCCCCCCGCCAAGATGAATCGGATGGAGGAGACGGCATATTCCGGAGGAAAGCTCCTTCACCGTGTTTTTCCCTCGATCATCTGCCTGAAGCGCCTGAAGAGATGAGTAGAGTCATTGGGCCCCGGTCCCGCCTCCGGATGGTGTTGTACGGAAAAAACGGGCAGTTCCGTATGCTGCATGCCCTCTTCCGTGCCGTCGTAGAGATTCCTGTGGGTAAGGACCGCCTGCCCGCGAAGACTGTGGATGTCGACGCAGTAGTTGTGGTTCTGCGACGTGATTTCCACCCTTCCGGTGGCCAGGTCTTTCACCGGGTGGTTTCCCCCGTGGTGTCCGAACTTCAGCTTGTAGGTCCTCCCTCCCATGGCAAGCCCCAGTATCTGGTGTCCGAGGCAGATACCGAGAACAGGCACCTTGCCTATCAATTTCCGGGCGCTTTCCACCCCGTAGGTAACGGATTGCGGGTCCCCGGGTCCGTTGCTCAGAACGACCCCGTCGGGCTTTCCCTCGAGCACCTCTTCCGCAGGGGTCGTTGCCGGCACCACGGTCACTTCGAAGTCCGCTTCCACCATATTCCTGAGGATATTAAGCTTTACCCCGAAATCGTACACGGTTACCGCGAGGGCGGTCTTTCCCTTTTCGACGGGGCACCCTCTCCAGCAGGGATCCTCCCAGGAATAGGGCTCTCCGGTAGTAACTTTTGTCACGAAATCGAAGGAAGAGATTCCGGGATGCTCCCTCACCCGTTGAAGGAGCTCGGCCGGGTCCTTCTCCCCGGTGGCGATAATGCCCATCTGTGCCCCGCGATTCCGCAGATGGCGGGTTAGCGCCCTGGTGTCGATTCCCTCGATGCCGACAATTCCGTTCTCCCTGAGATACTCGCCGAGGGACATAATGGAGCGCCAGTTGCTCGGAAAGCCGAGGTACTCCTTGACAATGAATCCCTCCGCCTTGGGTCCCCCCAGCGATTCCACATCCTCCCGGTTCACCCCGTAATTACCCATCTGCGTGTAGGTCATAGTGACGATCTGCCCCTTGTACGAGGCATCGGTCAGAATCTCCTGATACCCTGTTATGGAGGTATTGAAAACCACCTCGCCTATGGTTTCCCCTTCTGCTCCGAAGGAACTTCCTTCAAAAAACGTTCCGTCAGCCAATACCAGTGTTGCCTTATTCATGTGTCCTCCGCGCTCTCTCTTCTTTATCTATCTCTCTTCTCTTTCTTCTTGTGCTCCCGCGTTGTCCGAGACGATCTTTCTGAAGCCTTCGTCTTCCCAGAGGCCTTTGAAATCCCTGTTTCTCTGCGCTTTTCCCTTATAGTGCCCGTCTCGTTCCACTGCCCGGGAAAGGCTTTCAAGGGCGCCCTGCCGATCCCCTTTCAGGGAGCAGAGGCGCGCTCTGTTGTACCAGGCTATCACATAATCGGGTCGGAGCCCGACGGCCCTGTCGAAAGCGCGGAGCGCCTCTTCGGAAAAACCCAGCTTGTTCAGGGCTACGCCCTTCCCCTGCCAGGCCATGGCGTCGTCCTCTTTCAACCCGATGGCCCTGTCATAGGCATGGAGCGCTTCTTCATGACGGCCGAGGCTGCTCAGGGTGAAGCCTTTTCCGTACCACGCCTCCTCCTCGTCCGGCTTGATCCGTACGGCGGTATCGTACGAGCAAAGCGCCTCCTCATGGCGTCCCAGGTAGCTCAAAGCAAGGCCCCTGTTGTACCAGGCTTCCGCATCATGGGGCCTCATTTCTATCGCCCTGTCGTATGCGGAGAGCGCCTCTTCATAACGGCCGAGGTTTCCCAAGGCAATCCCCTTGTTGTACCAGGCTTCCGCATAGTCCCTGTCACGTTCGATCGCCCCCTCGTAGGCGGCCAGTTCCTCCTCGGTACGGCCGAACTCCCCGAGGACCATGCCCGCCCCATACCAGGCGGGTGCATACTCCGGACCGGCTTCCCGCGCTCTTTCGAAAGCAGCCAGCGCTTCCCCGAGCCGCCCCGTCTTCTCGAGAACGATACCCTTGTTGTACCAGGCAATGGCGGATCCGGGCTCCCTCTCCAGCGCTCTCTCATACCAGGACAGGGCATTCTCCATGTCCTTCTGTTCATAGGAGAGATTCCCGAAAACCAGATAGCAGGAAGCGTCCCCGACCGGCTTTCCGGAATGGAGATCGATCTCCCGCATCTTCCGCGCTACTGCCGCAACAAGCCTTTCCTCAAATCCGTCCTGTTTCCTTTGTCCCCTCTCCCGGGTCCATTCATCCACTGCCGCAGGGGCAAGGCCGGCCGACTCTATTATGCGTGCCAGATTGCTTCTTATCTCTTCCCCGGACAAACGGAGCTCCCCGAACTCCTCCAGCTGGAGAAGGGGGTGAAGCGGGGGGATGAGGGAGAAGAGAAGGTCCATTTTCTTTCCCACCGCTTTCAGATCCGCTTCCAGCTTTTCCATCCCGGCTCGTATCCTCTCATACTCCATCGACTCCACCGGGGCGGTGTCCTTCATGAACGATCCGGCAGTCCCTGCCTCGCCCGGATTGACCCCATCGGCCCCATTGGAAGAGCTGCTTTTCTCCGGCAACAGCGCGCTTCGCTTTCTCCTCCCTGCCTTTCTCGTCCTGCGGAGCGCCACATAGAGAAAAAGAATGAGAAGGAGAGCCGCACCGATGACGAAAGCAAACGCAAATTCCGGTTCGATCGTATAGCCGTAAAGATACATGGGTCCCTTATCCGACCGGCACGTCCGTCAGGACCGTTCGGAATACTCGGAATACCCGGAGCGGCAGAGTGCGTTGCAGTGTTCTCTTATCGGATGTCATAGACTTTTCCCCTTACGATGGTCCTGACGGGGTTGCCGCGCAGGAGCCAACCGTCAAAGGGAGTATTTTTCCCCTTTGAAAGGAAGCTCTCCGCTTCGACCCGTCTTTCGTTTTCCCCATCCACCAGCACGATATCGGCATCGGAGCCCTCCGCAAGGGTGCCTTTCCCGATTCCCAGTATTCTCGCGGGATTCAGTGCCATTACCTCCACCAGGCGATGCAGGGAAAGCACCCCTTCCTGCACAAGCCGCAGACTCAGGGCCCAGGCGGTTTCGAGCCCCGAGATCCCGGACGGTGCCTTATCGAATTCCCTGTCCTTTTCATCGCGATGATGGGGGGCATGGTCGGTGGCAATCACATCGAGGGTACCATCGCGCAGCCCCTCTTTGATGGCTGCGACGTCCTTCTGCGTCCGCAGAGGAGGATTTACCTTGGCATTGGTACTGTATCCCCTTACCGCTTCCTCCGTTACGGAAAAATAATGGGGGCATGTTTCAGCCGTCACCTGCACGCCTCTTTCCTTCGCCTGCCGTATGAGCCTGACGGATCCCTCTGTCGATACATGGGCTATATGCAGTCTCCCCCCGGTCATTTCGGCCAGGAGAATATCGCGGGCCACCATGATCTCTTCGGCGGCTGCGGGAATCCCCTTCAATCCCATGGTCACGGAGAGGACCCCCTCATTCATCACCCCGTCATCGGTAAGGGTGAGGTCTTCGCAGTGCGAGATGACCGGCACCCCGAAGGCCTTCGAATATTCCAGCGCCCTCCTCATTATAATGCTGCTCATGACCGGCCGGCCGTCGTCTGAAAAGGCGACGCATCCCGCCTCGTACATCAGCCCCATTTCGGCCAGTTCCTCTCCCTTCTGTCCCTTGGTGATGGCACCGATAGGGTATACGGAACAGGCCCCCTCCTCAAGGGCTCTTTTGATGATAAAGGCAGTTACGGTAGGGTTGTCGTTGACGGGATTTGTATTGGGCATCGGGCAGACAGAGGTAAAGCCGCCCTGTACCGCGGCCAGCGTCCCTGTCCGTATTGTTTCCTTGTGCTCAAATCCCGGCTCCCTCAGATGGGTATGCATGTCCACGAGCCCGGGGAACACCAGCAACCCCTTCGCATCGATCTGCACCCCTTCGTAGGATATCCCCCTTCCCCTCTCCGCCCTCTTTTTTTCGGGAGCCCCGTTTTTGAGGAGAAGCCCGGTGATCTTCCCTCCCTCGATAATAATATCCCCCCTGCTGTCGATCCCCCGGGAGGGATCCAGAAGGCGGCCGTCTTTTATAATGATTCTCTCACTCACTCTCTCTCCTTCCGGCCAGAAGATACAGTACGGCCATCCTCACCGCTATCCCGTTGGTCACCTGATCGAGGATAACCGACTGAGGGCTGTCTGCAACGTCCGAGGATATCTCCGTCCCCCTGTTCATGGGCCCCGGATGCATTACGATGGCGTTCCCTTCTGCAAGGGACAGCCTCCCCGCATCCAGGCCCCAATACGTGAAGTATTCTCTCAGGGAGGGAAAGAAGCCCCGGCTCTGCCTTTCCGTCTGGATTCGCAGCATCATCACTACGTCGGCGTTCCTGAGACCTTTGTCCATATCATGATAGACCTCCACTCCGTACCCGCTCATATCCGGAATGAGGGGGGGAGGCCCGATAAGCCTGATTTTCGTGTCAAACTTCGAGAGGAGATAGATATTCGATTTCGCCACCCTGCTATGGAATATATCCCCCACCAGGGCGACGGTGAGGCCGTCGAGGCTCCCCTTCTTTTCGACAATACTGAAGGCGTCGAGCAGCGCCTGGGTAGGGTGCTCGTTGGTCCCGTCCCCTGCATTGATAACGGAGGCATTGACGTTTCTCGCGATAAAGTGGGGCACTCCGCTGGAGGAGTGGCGGATAACAATGAAATCGACCCCATAGGCCTCGATGGTTCTGACAGTGTCGATCAGGCTCTCCCCCTTCACCACACTGCTGGTGGGAACGGAAAAGTTGAGCACATCGGTGCTCAGCCTCTTCTCCGCCAGTTCGAAGGATGTCTTTGTCCTGGTGGAAGGCTCGAAGAAGAGATTCACCACTGTCTTCCCCCGGAGCGCCGGGACTTTCTTGATATCCCTCCTGATAACGTCTTTGAAGGACGAGGCGGTGTCCAGTACGGTTCTGATCGTATCCCGGGAGAGTTCCTTGATGCCGACGAGGTCTTTCTTCATTTCTCTTCCGCCGTCTGCAGCAGGACCTTGTCGTCTCCCCCGTCTTCCCTGAGCTGCACCTCGATCTTCTCCACCCTCGAGGTAGGTATGTTTTTGCCCGCATAGTCCGCCCTGATGGGGAGCTCCCGGTGTCCCCTGTCGATGAGCACCGCGAGCTGTATCTGGGAGGGGCGTCCGAAATCCATCAGCGCGTCCATGGCCGCACGAATGGAACGCCCGGTAAAAAGGACATCATCGACGAGAACAACCTTCTTTCCGGTGATGGCGCAGGGGATATCGGTTTTTCTGACAACGGGATGCTCTTTTCTCATCCCGAGGTCGTCCCGGTAGAGGGAGATATCGAGGGAGCCCACAGGGATATCCGCCTGCTCGATGCTCCTGATCTTCGCTGAGAGTCTCCTGGCGAGATGGACCCCTCCGCGCTGTATTCCAATCAGGCAGAGGTTTTCGGTACCCTTGTTCTTCTCTGCTATCTCATGGGCTATTCTGGAAAGAATTCTCTCGATGTCTTTTCCGTTCAACAGTTCTTTCGGCATTTCTCACGCAAAAAAAAAGCCTTCCCCTGTCTTCAGAGGAAGGCGTATTATATATATGATAGATTTCAAACGGTCTCCTTACCTTTCCAGCCTCGCGGGGCCATCCTTAAAGGTTTTTTTATTAAACCATAAATCGTTTCTCTTGTCAAAATGAACATTCCCCCGGGCGTCGTATCCTCTCCGCGGCGGGCGTCCGGCCATATTGATCTGGAAAAGTGAATGAAACGTATGCTATTTTAGTATTTCACCTATGCTGTGAAGCATCACATATCAAGGAGCAACACTATGAAAATATCAGGCGCAGAGATCGTACTCGAGGCTCTCAAA
Organism: Nitrospira sp.; assembly: GCA_002634385.1. Classification (GTDB taxonomy): domain Bacteria; phylum Nitrospirota; class Thermodesulfovibrionia; order Thermodesulfovibrionales; family Dissulfurispiraceae; genus Nitrobium; species Nitrobium versatile. The sequence goes on along the minus strand of NSJL01000008.1, from coordinate 38,028 downwards.
AAGGAAGGGGTTAAACATATCTTCGGATATCCCGGGGGTGTCATTCTGAACATTTTCGACCTCCTCCATGATGATAAGGATCTGAAGCTGATCCTTACCCGCCATGAACAGGGGGCGGTGCATGCGGCGGACGGGTATGCACGGGCAACCGGAAAACCCGGCGTGGTACTTGTCACCTCCGGACCAGGCGCTACCAATACGGTCACCGGTATCGCCACCGCGTCCATGGACTCCATTCCCCTCGTGGTACTGACCGGGCAGGTCCCGACAGTGCTGATAGGAAATGATGCCTTCCAGGAGGCCGACATCGTCGGGATTACCCGGCCCTGCACCAAGTACAACATTCTTGCAAAGGACGTTAAGGACCTGGCGACACAGATACATGAGGCCTTTCATATCGCCACCACGGGAAGGCCCGGACCGGTTCTTATCGATCTGCCCAAAGATGTCACGTCGAACAAGACCGATTTTTCCTGGAACAAGGAAGTGTCCATCAGGAGCTATAATCCGAAATACGAGGGCAACAAATGGATGATCGAGAAGGCCGCCCATGAAATCGCCCGCGCAAAAAAGCCCGTCATCATAGCGGGGGGCGGGTGTATCATTTCAGGCGCCGCCCATGAAGTGCGGGAACTGGCGGAACATGCCAATATTCCCGTTACCATGACCCTGATGGGACTGGGCAGCTTCCCCGGCTCCCATGAACTTTCCCTGGGAATGCTCGGCATGCACGGTACGTATTACGCGAATAAGGCGGTGCAGGAATCCGATCTCCTCATCGCCATCGGCATGAGGTTCGATGACCGGGTGACCGGAAAGATCGAGGGATTCGCCCCCCATGCCAAGATACTGCACATTGATATAGACCCGACTTCCATCAAGAAGAACGTACGAGTGGACATCCCGATCGTGGGTGATGTCAAGAATGTGCTCACTGTTCTTAATAAAGTGCTGAAAAAGGATATAAAAGAGACCTGGGGAGAGATACGGAAGGCGTGGCTTAAGCAGATCGCTGAATGGAAGAGAGAGCATCCCCTCACCTATGAGCACAGGGAGGATGTCATCAAACCCCAGTTTGTCGTGGAAAAGATCCATGAGCTTACCAAGGGAGATGCCATCATCACCACGGAGGTCGGCCAGAACCAGATGTGGGCGGCGCAGTTTTACAAATTCGACAAACCGAGGAGATTCCTGACCTCGGGGGGCCTGGGGACCATGGGATACGGTTTCCCCGCCGCCATCGGCGCCCAGCTCGCCTATCCCGACAAGCTCGTCATCGATATCGCGGGGGACGGCAGCATTCAAATGAACATCCAGGAGCTTGCCACTGCGGTTATTTACAAGCTTCCCGTAAAGGTGGCCATCCTGAACAATCGCTTCCTCGGTATGGTCCGGCAGTGGCAGGAGCTTTTCTACCAGGAGAGATACTCCCATACGAACCTGGATGTTACCCCCGATTTCGTCGAGCTCGCCCACGCATACGGAGCGGTGGGTCTGAGGGCGACAAAACCGAACGAGGTGGAACCCGTCCTGAAAGAATCGTTCAAGATAAAGAAGCCTGTCTTCATCGACTTTGTCATTGACTGGAGAGAGAAGGTCTACCCCATGGTGCCTGCAGGGGCCACACTGGATACCATGCTCTTCGAGGAGAAAGAGAAAAAAACCGAAAAGAAACTTAAGGCCGTCAAGTAAGGGAGGGGTATAGATGAGACATACGATTTCTGTGCTTGTGGAGAACAAATTCGGTGTGCTTTCGCGGGTAGCTGGCCTTTTCAGCGGCAGGGGATACAATATTGAAAGCCTTTCCGTGGGGGAAACCATCGACCCGCAGGTTTCCATCATGACGATTGTGACCACAGGCGATGACTGGATTATCGAGCAGATCACCAAGCAGCTCAACAAGCTGATCGACGTCATAAAAGTTACGGATCTTACCGAGCTCGACCACGTGGAAAGGGAGATGGTGATGATCAAGATCGCCCCCCGCCAGGAAAACAAGGCCGAGGTATTGCGGATTGCCGAAATCTTCAGAGGACGGGTGGTCGATTCGAGCCCTTCCACCTACACCATCGAGATAACCGGAGACGAAAAGAAAATAGAGGCGTTCATCGAGCTCATGAAACCCATGGGGATCAAGGAGTTCGTCAGGACAGGGAAAGTTGCGATCGCACGGGAAACAGTAAGAAAGAAATAGTGCCCGGCGGCGGTTTTCCCTGCAAAGGCAGTGGAACACCGGCCTGTAACCGGCACGAGGGAGGCACATGAGCGGCAAAGTTTACTTGATCGATGTAACAAATAGGGACGGGGTACAGACTTCGCGGATACTTCTTCCGAAGCTTTCGAAGACCATGCTGAATATCTATCTCGACGAGATGGGCATCTACCAGAGCGAAATCGGCTTTCCGACGCTGAAACATGAGGTGAATTATATTAATGCCAACGTCGAACTCGCCAAGGAAGGTGCGATCAAGAGAACGCATCTCGAGGGATGGTGCAGGGCGGTCCCCGAAGACGTAACCCTTTCCTTTAAGAATTGTCCCGGGTTGAAGCACCTGAATATCTCGATGTCCACTTCGGAAATCATGCTGCAGGGCAAATTCATGGGCAAGAAATCATGGAAGGATATCCTGAAGACTGTCTCCGACTCCATCAGACTGGCAAAGGAACTCGGTGCCGAAACGGTGGGAGTGAATGCGGAGGATGCTTCCCGTACGGAGCTCGACAAGCTCATCGAATTCGCCCTGACCGGCAAGGAGGCAGGTGCGGACAGGTTTCGCTACTGCGATACCCTCGGAGCAGACGACCCCATCACCATTTATGAACGGATAAAAGCGCTCTCCTTTGCCACGAAATTTCCCGTGGAGATGCATTGTCACAACGACCTCGGCATGGCGGAGGCTGTCTCCGTGGCAGGTGCCCAGGGCGCCATCGAGGCGGGGGTCGACGCCTATATCAATACCACCATCAACGGATACGGCGAAAGGGCGGGCAACTGCGACCTCGTCTCCACCATCCTCGCCCTCAAATTCTCCCATGGCTTGAAGGACAAGGTCCCCCTTGACGAGCATGTGGATCTGGAGAAGTCCTGGAGAATCGCCAAGTATGCGTCGTATGCCTTCAACCTCCCTATCCCCATCAGCCAGGTGGGCGTGGGCGCCAATGCCTTCGCCCATGAGTCCGGTATTCACGCGGACGGGGCGCTCAAGGACAGGAGGAATTACGAGTTGTATGATCCCGAGGATGTGGGGAGGGGAGAGCCTGAGCTCCTGGAGACGGGCCGTATCATTACTACCGGTGAATACGGGGGTATCAAGGGATTCCGCCATGTGTACAGCAAGTTGGGAATCGAATTCCATGATGACAACGAGGCCAGACGGATCCTCGAGCTCGCCCAATATGCGAATCTTCATACCCAGAAGCCCCTCACCGACGATGAATTGCGGCTCATTGCCAAATACCCGGAGATCGTGAGAGGCATTCTTACGGTCAACCCCTAGGATGTATATGCAAACTATCTTCTGCTGCGGCCGGCTGCAGAGTACCCGGGCGTCGTTCTCCCGGGCACATCGTCCTCAATAGAAAAGGGGGACGGCCCGTTGCACGAAAACCGTGGAGCGGCTCGTCCCCCGCAATCCCCCCTTTGAAATTACCGGGAAAGAGCAAAGATCATGGACAATAAAAATATCCAGCGTTGTTTTTTTCAATGTCAGAGGATTATTGCTGAAAAAACACCGGGAAATGATATATAATACTTATTAAGTATGGACCCATTCCTATTCAACGTAGGATACTATAACGCTATCCATCATAAGGGTCAAGAAGAGACGATCCCTTTATCGTACACTTCCTTGGAGCGAGTAATGCGGCTCCTTCCTTCCAATGGAAGTCGCCTGCTGCCCTCTTTCTCTTTGACCTCCGCCCACCCCTAAGAATATGTGGCTTGAAATTTTCCTCATAGCAATATTCATTTTTATCAACGGGTTCTTTGCCGCTTCGGAGATCGCGGTGGTGACCATCAGGAGAACACGGATCAAGCAACTGGTGGAAGAGGGCAATTCCAATGCAAAAACCTTGAGCAAGCTCAGGGAAGAGCCGGACCGCTTCCTCGCTACCATCCAGTTCGGCGTCACTCTGGCCGGGGCATTGGCTTCCGCCATCGGCGGCGCCGCCGCCGTCGAGGTAATCAAGCCGATACTGAACACGGTGCCCCTCCCGTTTATTGCCCATTCGAGCGAGGCCATCGCCATCGGGGCGGTCGTTCTCGTCATCACCTATTTTTCCCTTGTTTTTGGCGAGCTTATCCCCAAATCGCTTGCCCTTTCCAATCCCGAAGGCATCGGGCTCCTTACCGCCCCTCTCATCGACAAGATCGCGAAGCTGGGCATCTTCTTCATCCGCATCCTTACGGTAAGTACTAATATAATGCTGAGGCCCTTCGGCAAGAAGGCCTTCACCGAAAGAGCCTATATTTCCGAGGAGGAGGTAAAGCTCCTTATTGAGGAGGGAGGAGAGCAGGGAGTCTTCGAGCCAGAAGAGAAGGAGCTGATCCACAGCGTCTTTGAGTTCACCGACACGTCGGTCAAAGAGGTAATGATCCCCGCTCCCCAGATGGTCATCCTGAGCATCGGCATGTCCGTTGACGAGGCCAAGACCCTCATTTCAGAGGAGAAGTTCTCGCGCTACCCCGTCATCGGAAGGGATATAAACGATATACGGGGTATTCTTTACGCCAAAGACTTCTACAACATCCTTTCCAGGACCGAAAAACTGGATATTCACCGGATCATCAAGCCCCCCTTCTTTGTTCCCGAGACCATGAAGATCAGTATTCTGCTCCGGGAGATGCAGAAACGGCGGGTGCATATGGCCATTGTCATCGATGAATACGGTGCGGTTTCCGGACTGGTTACCCTGGAGGACCTCCTCGAAGAGATCGTCGGGGAGATACGGGATGAGTATGATACCGAGAGCCCCGTCATTACTCTCAATGACGGTTCGATGATCATCGATGCCTCCATCAGCGTTCGCGATCTGAATGAAGACTACCATGTGGAGATCCCCGAATCCAATGATTACGAGACCCTGGGGGGGTTTATCGTGACGCATTTGCAGAGGATCCCGCGGACGGGAGATACGGTGAACATCGATTCCAAGACCTTGAAAGTAGTTGAAATGGTGGCTCAGCGCATCGCAAAAGTGAAGCTCGAAAGAATTGACACCCATTGATTTTTATTCTACTATTAGAAGGGCGTTGCATCGGCAAACAACTTATTGAGCGGAGGAATTATGGAAAAATGGAAGTGCAGCATATGTGGGTATGTCTATGATCCTGAAGAGGGAGATCCTGATTCCGGCATTGCTCCCGGCACTCCCTTCGAGAGCCTGCCCGATGCCTGGGTCTGCCCGATTTGCGGTGCCTCAAAGGACATGTTTGAAAAAGCGTAAATGAAAGTCGTTATGTGGAGGGAGGGTACATGAATTCCGTCGAATTAGCTATCAAAATGGAGACAGATGCGATAAAGTTCTACCGGGAGGCCGCGGAGAGAACCCGTAACGCCGTCGGCAAGAAGATGTTCCTTTCTGTTGCGGAAGACGAGAAGAGACATATAGAGATCCTCTCCCGTCATCTTGAAGGTCTCGACCTTACCGTACGTCAGGCAAGTCCCCTGAAGAATGTGAGGACCATCTTCGAGGAAATGAAAGAATCGATGATGCAGCGTGTAGAAGCGACCCCGGACGAGTTGGAGGCTTTCAGGGTCGCCATGGACATGGAAAAGGAAGGAAAGTCCTTCTATGAGAGGGCCGTTGCCGCCGCCCCCACGGAGAAGGAGAGAAAGCTCTTCGAGATACTGGTGCGGGAAGAGGAAGAGCATTTTTTCATCTTTCAGAACACCTACTCTTTCCTTTCCGATACCGGCAACTGGTTCATGTGGCAGGAGCACAGCATCGTAGAGGGATAACCCTTAAAGAACAGGCGGGTAACGGGACGTACCGTTTCTCGTTACCCGCCTGTTCTTTTCATTTCAAACCGAGTACATCCTGCATGTCATAAAGCCCCGGCTCTTTTCCGGCGATCCATAAGGCCGCTTTCAGGGCGCCCCGTGCAAAAGTATCCCTGCTTGACGCCTTATGAGTTATCTCTATCCTTTCGCCGAGACCACCGAAAAGCACCGTATGCTCTCCCACGATATCCCCTGCCCGTACTGTCTGGATTCCGATCTCTTTTTTCGATCTCTCCCCGGTAAGACCCTTTCGCGCATATACGGCCACCTCATCGAAACTCCTGTTCACCGCCTGGGCAATGACCTGTGCCATTTTCAGCGCAGTGCCGCTGGGAGCATCTTTCTTCATGCGGTGATGAGCCTCTACGATTTCGATATCATACTCGTCTCCCAGAACCCTTGCCACATCCTGCAGGACTTTCAGGAGGAGGTTCACCCCCACGCTCATATTGGGGGCGAAGACAAGGGGAATATCCCTGCTCATTTCCCTGATTTCTTCCATCGCTTCCTTCGAAAAACCGGTCGTCCCGATGACCATGGCCTTCTTCCGCGCGGCTGCACTCCTTGCATGCTCCAGGCTGGCTTCGGTGGAAGTGAAATCAATAATCACATCGGCGTTCCCGATGATTTCTCCGAGGCTTTCGGAGAGCCGTATCTTTGTCTCCCCGATACCGATAAGCTGGCCTACTTCCCTGCCGATGCCCTCATGTCCTTTTCTTTCAAGGGCGCCCGCAAGCTCCAGTCCCTGATACTCCTTCGAGAGGGCGGCGATCCTGCTTCCCATTCTTCCTGTCGCACCCGTAACGATGATCCTGACCATTGCGTCCTCCTTTATGCTTCATTTTCATTCGCCGCCTTCTTTTCCTCTTCCCTCTCTTCTGCTTCTTCACCCGGAACCCTGTACTCTTCGGCAGCCCATTTCCCCAGATCGATCAGCTTGCATCGTTCGGAACAAAAAGGCCTGCAGGGGTTCTCCTCCCAGGTGGTCTTCTTTTTACAAACGGGACATCGTATCTGCATATTCTTCCTCTGGTTCTTTACTCTTTACTCCGCATCCTAAAATTATATACAAACACTCCGCCTTTTGTGTAGCGTAGCGTAACGTTACCGTAACGTTACGCTACGATCCGGGTGAGAGTAAAACCGTTAGCAACGATCACTCCGGCACGTGTCTGCGCTGTGGAAAGGAGGGAAAGGGCATTCCGCTACTCATCAGAAACGGGAAGACTTTCTTTTGGAGGTGTATCCTCCCGGTAAACGAAAAGAGGGGGCCTTTCGGTAAAGGCCCCCTCCCCGCGGCGCTGCTAAAGGGAATTTGGATGGGTTTTGGTCAATGAATCCAATGGTTTTTCTTCAGATATCATTGTCCATCGCATTTATTCTTCCTTTTGAGCAATGTTACCGCTCTTCCCAATACGGCTGTACGCCGTAGTACCTGTAGACGTCGGTGCTCCACCTTCTGTCAGTGAAGTCCGGCCACCTGTTCTTTTCAAAGGCAGGGGCATTTTTCAGCCTCTCCTTATCGATATTCAGTACAAGGTGATCACCGGTTGTGCTCGATTTCAGTGCTTTGAAGGGAACTGCATGGAGTTTCTCACCCATGCCCAGAAGTCCTCCGGTTTCGAGGATTACATAGGCGATCCGGTTAGTGTTCCTGTCGAAGACGATATCGGTGATCTTTCCGAGGTCTTCGTTCTGCATATTCCTTACATCCTTACCAATGATTACGCCGGCCCTATTTGTCTGCAGCATCGATTGTGTCGTCGTGCCGCTCATCCCTCTCGTGGAGACATCATCGCCCCTTGTAGCGCCATTCTCCATGGCAGGGCTACTACTCATGTCCTCTCCGCGTGTCGAGGAGCCGCTCTGTCCGTACCCCGCTGCAAATACTCCAGAGGAAAAGACCAGAGTCAGGGCAACAATCAATGCCATCACACTGAATGTTCTCATTTTTCCCTCCATATGTTTTGCACCCCTCCAAAAGTATAGCACCGTTCAGGTTCTATACCCCTTTGCCACATGCGCCACTCTATGAAGGTTTCGCGGCAGGATCACCTGAAAAAGCGTCTGACGTGCAGGAGGTATGTTCAATCCTGAAGGGAGTCTACAAGCAGAATGTGGACGGGAAGTGGATCCTGTCTCCTTCTAATTAAAATGTAGCAAAAAAAAGCCTGCCTGTCAACTGAAAACGCAAGCTCATTATCATTTAATATCAGCATGTTAGATGACATTGTAGCGGATAAAAATAAAAGAAGAGGTGATCAGGGGAGGGCAACTGTCTCCACAGGGGGTGGTGTCCCCTGCGGCATTACGGTAACCGGATCAATCCTGTTGCTTCGCAATACGTCGGGATCATCCGCCAGCGTCCTCGGAACAATAATGGTTACCCCGTACTGTTTCCGGATAAGGTGTACCGCCTCGTTGTAATCATCCGTGCCCACCCGTGAAAACAATGGAGCGTGTATCCTGATCTCTTCCTCGCCCAGGTACCTGATAATGTCGGCAATATGACTCAGACCGATAGTGAAAATCGCCTTGCGGACCGTCACTCTTCCCCGGCGGATCTCCTCCTCGACGATTTCCGGTATCTTCTGGAGCATAACAGCCGTCCTCTTTTCCTGAAGATAACAGAGCTCCTCATGAAGGAGGGTCGCCTCCACTATATCGTCACCCGCGCCTTCGAGACGGTTGAGGCACTCTCCCACCGCCTCATAAAGCTCCCGGTCCTCTATCTGCCGGGTACATATTCTGAAATGCTCCTTAAGAAGCATCTCTGCATTGAGGTAGACGGAAGTATCGGAAAGGCGCTCCTCAATGAATTGAAAGGGGAAGGGGTTCCTCTCCTTCTCATCGAAGGAAGAGTCAATAAGCACCATCTCTTCATCCGGATCAGGCGGCTCAGGCCTCCTCTTGAAGAGTCCCTCGGGAAGCAGGAGTTGCACTGCTTCATTCTCGATCAGCCACTCCCCGATCTTGTACACTTCGGCCTGGACCTTCGCAGTATTGCTTCCGTTCGTGCGGGACACGGTATGGCGGTGGCTCGTGCCGATGATATACAAATGGGCAGGGCTTTCCCCCTTGTGCCGGAAAACGACGGCCCCATAGGAGGAGAGAAAAGAAGCCCGACTTAACGAGGAGGGAGCGGCCTGCTCAGCGGCGAGGGCCGATTCAGGAATACCAAGGAAGAGAAGCGCGCCAATCAGGACACCGCAGAGGAACAGCGGGAACGAGGAATAACGAAACCGTCCGGGATCTTTTCCCCGAAAGCAATACCGGGCATCGCTGCCGCAGAACTGCACACCATGGCGGAGGGAGGTACTGCTCAAAAAACATCACTCCTTTACCTACCGGAAAGCGATTGAGGGCAATAAACAGAGAAATGCAGTGCGAAGCCCACCCGGGATCTCTCCGGAGGAACAGAAAAACGCGCAAGCCGGTTTGATTACGTCTCCTCAAAAAGGGAGCCGTTTCCCCTCTTTATCAGGAGTGATTATAGCGGAAGGGAGGGCGCTCCGTCAATAAAGGAGCCCCTGCATTTTCCGGCGGGTTCCTTACCCGGCGTCCTTTGCCGTCCGCGCATGTGCCTGTTTCACCTTTACCCGCTTGCCTTTCATCATCATATCGTCGATGGAGCGAATCACCCTGTCGGCAAGCTCCGTGGGGATCTCGACAAAGGTAAACTTCTCAAGCATATCGATATTCCCGATTTTGCTGTAAGGGATATTCGCCTCCGATGCAATGGACTTGACGATATCGGCAACCTGTATCCTGTCCTTTCGCCCGATGGTCATGAAGAGACGTACCATCCCCGGTTTTTCATAGCTCTCTTCCATCGGCTTCTCCTGGATCTCCCCGTACGCCGCATAGAGGGCCGCCGCCGCGATATCTTCAAACCGATGGGTCTCTTCCAGGCTTTTCACCACTTGCAGATAGGCGAGATGCCTCTCTTCCTCGATAATCTCCGCGATATCCCTCGAAACTTTTTTATCTCTTGCTTTGAGGGCATCCTCTGCAGTGGGGAGTCTCTTCTTTCCGATGACGGTCTGGGCCGTCTTCTCTATGAGCCTGAGGTGCCGGTATTCACGCGGCGTTACCAGGGTGATGGCCATGCCCGACTTTCCGGCACGTCCGGTCCTTCCGATCCGGTGGATATAGTTTTCGGGGTTTTGCGGGATATTGTAATTGATTACATGGGTAACGTTCTGAATATCGAGGCCGCGCGCCGCAACGTCAGTGGCCACCAGCACATCGAGCATGCCGTTCTTGAACTTGGTCATCACCTCATCCCTTCGCGCCTGCGTATAGTCCCCGTGGAGGGCGCTGGCATTGTAGCCCATCTGCTGCAGCTTCAGGGAAACCTCGTCAACCTCCCTTTTAGTGTGGCAGAAGACAATGGCCAGCTCAGGGTCCTCCACATCCAAAAGCCGCGAAAGGGCGTTGATCTTGGCCTCTTCTCTCACTTCGTAAAAGACCTGTTTGATCTCGGGCACCACCACATCCTTCGTATTTACTTTTACCCTCTCGGGGTTCCGCATATACCTGCGCGCTATATTCATGATCGGCTGGGGCATGGTGGCCGAGAAAAGGAGGGTCTGTCTTTCGGAAGGGGTGCTCTTGAGAATGGTCTCGATATCCTCGATGAAACCCATATTCAGCATTTCATCCGCCTCGTCGAGAACAACGATCTGTATCCCGGAAAGAGAGAGGGTAGCGCGGTTGAGGTGGTCAATAATGCGTCCCGGAGTACCCACCACCACGTCCACTCCCCGCTGAAGCGCCCTGATCTGGTTCTCGATGGACTTGCCGCCGTATACCGGCAGAACAACGCTTTTCTTGTATTTACCGATGCGGTTGATCTCCTGGGCCACCTGTACCGCGAGTTCCCGTGTGGGCTCGAGAATAAGGGCAAAGGGTTTCTTATTCCGCTGGCATTTCTCCACAATGGGAATGCCGAAGGCCGCCGTCTTTCCCGTTCCCGTCTGCGCCTGCCCCACGATATCGTGCCCCTGCAACACCAGGGGCATTGCGGACATCTGGATGGGGGTCGGCTCTTCAAATCCGATCTCCGATATTGCTTTCAGCGTCTCCCTGCTTAACGAAAATTCCTCGAACTTCATCCGTATCTCGCTCCTTTTCACATTCTTGCGCTGGAATTCAGGGATAAAAGCCCCCCGGAAGTATCAGCACGGGTCACCCGGGGAACACTTGTATCAATGCGGTTCTACTAGTATAGCCTCTCCTCTTCCTCGTGTCAAGAATAATCCAATAGATACAATAGTTTTTATCCTTTCAGCCCACCTGCTTTCCGTATCCGGGGTAATACATCCCGCCTTCTCCTGATTTCCATTCTGAAATAGAGTGTTTTGCTCCTTTTGTTTGACAAAGGTTTTGTGTTTTAGATAACATGTTTATTCATCATTATAACTGTAACGGAAAGGACACAATGTACTTCCAGGATCTTATATTACGGTTGCATGACTTCTGGGCGAAAAAGGGCTGTATCCTGCTTCAACCTTACGATCTGGAGGTGGGAGCGGGCACTTTTCATACCGCCACCTTTTTCAGGGTGCTCGGACCCGAGCCCTGGAAAACCGCGTATGTGGAACCTTGCAGGAGGCCCACCGACGGCAGATACGGTGAGAATCCCAACCGTCTGCAGCACTATTACCAGTACCAGGTGATCCTGAAGCCCTCCCCCGCCGACAGTCAGGATGTCTATCTCCAAAGCCTCTCCATTCTCGGCATCGATGCGATAAAACACGATATCCGCTTTGTCGAGGATGACTGGGAGTCCCCTACTCTGGGCGCATGGGGACTGGGGTGGGAAGTATGGCTGGACGGCATGGAGATAACACAATTCACGTACTTTCAGCAGGTCGGGGGCATCGATCTCAAACCGGTGTCCCTCGAGATTACCTATGGTCTCGAAAGGATCGCCATGTACCTGCAGGAAGTGGACAGTGTCTATGATATCGAGTGGTGCAAGGGTATCAAGTACGGTGAGATACACAAACAGGGCGAAGTGGAATTCTCGAAATTCAATTTCGATTACGCCAACACGGACCTCCTTTTGAAGCTTTTCGAAGAGTACGAGAAGGAGGCGAAGAGAATGGGCGAGCACGGACTGGTCCTCCCCTCCTACGAGTACTGTCTCAAATGCTCACATACTTTTAATCTTCTCGATGCGCGGGGAGTGCTTTCCGTCACGGAAAGGACAGGGTACATCGCCCGCGTGAGGGCACTGGCAAAATTCTGTGCGGAAGCCTTCCTGCAGCAGCGGGAAGAAAAAGGCTTCCCCCTTCTGGCGGAGAAAGCGTGATGGTCAACACGGACGATAAATCTATGCAGAATGCACTACTCCTTCTCGAAGTGGGGACAGAGGAGATTCCCGCCCGCTTTCTTGTAGACTCCGTCGTAAAAATGAAAGAGCTCTTCGAAAAGTTCAGCGCGGAATACCGCCTGATCTGCTCTTCCGCCAGGACGTACGCCACTCCCCGTCGTCTGACTCTCATCGCCGAGGTGGATGCCTCCCAGAAAGCCGCGGAGAAAGAGATATGGGGTCCCCCGGTGAATGCAGCCTTCGATAAAGAGGGTATGCCGACAAAGGCCGCCGAGGCCTTCGCCCGGACGAACGGCTTGGAGATCGGGCAGCTTGCCCGGAAGGAAAAAGGAAAAGGGGTCTACCTGGTGGCTTTGGTAAAAGAGGATGCCCATAAAACGGAAGAGGTTCTTCCCGAGGTCTTGCAGAAGCTGATCCTCTCCCTGACCTTTCCCAAATCCATGAGATGGGGCAACAGCGATCTCCGGTTCGTACGGCCGGTCCACTGGATACTCGCTACTTACGGCAATAAAAGGGTCCCCTTCGAAATCGACGGCATCAAGAGCATCACCATGACCCGCGGACACCGTTTCCTTGCGCCCGCCCCCTTTGAAGTCAGGGACAGCCGCTCCTATGTCAACCTATTGAGAAACAATTTCGTCGTCGTGGACCCCGAAGAGCGGAAACGAATCATTATCGAGGGTGCGCGCAAGCTCGCCTCATCGGTGAATGCGGCCCTGGTGGAGGATGAGGAACTCCTGCAGCATGTTACTTTTCTCGTGGAGTACCCTGCCCCCGTTCTCGGCACTTTCCCTGTGGAGTACCTTGCCCTTCCCAAGGAACTGCTGATTACCGTGATGAAGGGGCACCAGAAGTACTTTGCCCTTCAGGATTCCCTCGGCAAGCTCACCAATTATTTTGTCATCATCAGCAACACGAAACAGGACAACCAGGAGACGATCCGGAAGGGTGCGGAAAGGGTGATAAAGCCCCGTTTCGAGGATGCGCGCTTCTATTACGATACTGACAGGAAAGTAAAGCTTGAAGATCGCCTCGAAGAGTTGAAAAAGGTGATCTACCATGAGAGGCTGGGGACCCTTTACGAAAAAAGCAGACGTATCGCTTCCATCGCGGATTTCGTCGCAGAGAAATGTTGTCCTGAAAAAAGAAAGGATGTCACTACCGCCGCTCTCCTTGCAAAAACCGATCTCCTTTCGGGGGTTGTGCGCGAGTTCCCTGAGCTTCAGGGCATTATGGGGGGGTACTATGCCGCACAGGAAGGGCTCTCGGAAGAGATCGCGAGGGCGTTGTCCGAGCAGTACCTTCCCGCCTTTTCGGGGGACAGACTCCCCTCCACCGATGCGGGTGCCGTGGTAAGTCTCTCGGATAAGCTGGATAATCTGGCATCCTTCTTTATGATGGGACAGGCACCCACCGGCTCCGAAGATCCCTTTGCCCTGAGACGACAGGCTATCGGGGTAATCTCCCTGCTCACCGAAAGGAGATACGCCCTCACCATTGAGGAGCTCTTTGAAAGGGCGCTGGATTCCTTCCGGATCGGCAATAAGGAGCAGGTAGTCGGAGAGCTTGTCAAATTCTTCGAGCAGCGGCTCGATCCCCTCCTCCAGAGCGCCGGGTATCCTTTCGACGCCATCGCTGCGGTGCTCCCTTTTGCAAAGGAAGCGCCGCTCTACACTCTGAAAGAGAGGCTCAACGCGCTCCAGCAGTTCAGACAGGAGGCCGACTCCGCTTCGTTCCTCCTTGCCATCAAGAGAGTCAATAATATCGCACCGAAGGAAGATGTCCCGCCTGTCGATACCTCCCTTCTTGCCTACGAGGAGGAGAAGTCGCTGTATCGGGAGGTGGAACACGTCACCCCGCATGTTTCTTCCCTGCTGCAGGAGAACAAGTACTACGACGCCCTCAAACTCCTGATGACACTTAAGGATCTCATTAACAGGTTCTTTGACAAGGTCCTCATCATGGACAAGGACGAGCGGATAAAAGGAAACCGTCTCTCCCTGATCCGGAGCATACAGGCCCTTGCCCGGCAGATTGCCGATCTCTCGAAGCTCGGGTAATCTCCCGGAGGGAAAGCACAGGGAATAGCGTCCCTGCACCTATCCTGGGACAGACAAAAAAGGGGATACCGTTTCCGATATCCCCTTTTCTTCATGAAGCCGGGTGTCTATTCGGGTAGCAAGGGCCGGGTATTCAGGGCAAAAGCACCAGGTTATCCCGGTGAATCACTTCGTCCGAGTATTTGTAGCCGAGAATGGCCTCTATTTCAGAGGTCCTCTTGCCTTTAATCCTCTCCACGTCCGGTGACGAGTAGTTGACAATACCTTTCGCAATGCGCTTTCCGTGGGGGTCGGTACAGTAGACCGCATCGCCCGTATCGAATGCCCCTTTCACGGACAGGATTCCCGACGGCAGCAGGCTCTTCCCCGCCCGCAGCACCGCATGTACGGCCCCCTCGTCCATTAAAAGAGTGCCTTTGGGCCGTATGGCATAGGCAATCCAGCCCTTCCGTGAAGAGATACTTCTCGTCCGGGGCCGGAATTCTGTGCCATGGGGCTCCCCGTTCAGGAGGGCAGTCAAAAGCCCCTTCTTCTTCCCGCTGATAATATTCACCTTAATCCCGTAGGACATGGCCTTCTTTGCCGCGAGGATTTTCGAATACATGCCCCCCGTCCCCACAACGCTCCCCGTGCCCCCTGCCATGGTCTCGAGCGCGGGGGTGATCTCGTCCACGCAGGGGATCACCTTTGCTTTTGTGTTTCCCTTCGGGTCTTCCGGATAGAGGCCATCCACATCAGACAGAATGACGAGCCGTTCTGCGTCGATCAACCCCGAAACAAGGGCCGCAAGCTGATCATTATCGCCGAATTTTATCTCGTCCGTGGCAACGGTATCATTCTCGTTGATAACGGGAATAATACCGTAGGAAAGGAGGGTGACGAGGGTGTTCTTCGAGTTGAGATAACGTCCCCTGTCCGAAAAGTCCTCACGGGTCAGCAATATCTGCGCCACCTTCCTGTTGAAATCCTCAAAGCTCTTCTCGTAGGCCCACATCAGGGAGGATTGTCCCACTGCAGCAGCCGCCTGCTTGAGGCATATTTCCCTGGGTTTCGTTTTAAGCCCCAGCTTCTTCATCCCCGCCGCCACAGCTCCCGAAGAGACGATGACCACCTCATGCCCGGAACCGGCCGCTTCGGATATGTCCTTCGCAAGGGCCGAGATTCGCTTCTGGTTGAGTCCCCCGCCTCCTTCCGCAAGGATATTGCTTCCGATTTTCACCACGATTCTGTTCATGATTTTCCTGTGCCGTCCTCTCCTCCGGGATGACGCCCGCCGGCGCTCCGGTCTTTTCCGACCCTCTCGGCGAGATACATGACGAGAGGCTTCACTCCCTCACCGGTAGCTGCCGACAGGGGGAAGAAGTCCAACCCCCTTTCACGGCAGTAGGCCTGGAGGCGCTCACGCCTCGTCCCTGCCCCGGCGATATCCAGCTTGGTTCCCGCCACCGCCATAGGCTTTTCCGCCAATTCAGGACTGTATAATAGCAATTCCCTGTTGATCTTCTCAAAATCCTCCACCGGATCGGAAGACTGGATGTCCGAGATGTCCACGAGATGCAGGAGGATCGAGGTCCTTTCCACATGGCGAAGGAACTGGAACCCGAGGCCGACGCCCCGGTGCGCCCCTTCGATAAGGCCGGGGATATCGGCCACCACAAAACTCCGGAGATCTTCGACCTTTACCACTCCCAGGTTGGGGACGAGCGTAGTAAACGGGTAATTGGCGATCTTGGGACGGGCAGCGGATATCACCGAAATAAGAGTGGATTTTCCCGCATTGGGCAGGCCGACCAGGCCCACATCGGCAAGGAGCTTCAGTTCGAGAACAAGCCACTTCTCCTCGCCCGGCTCGCCCGGCTGGGCGAACCGGGGCGCCTGGCGGGTGGCGGTGGCGAAATGGGAGTTTCCGAGTCCGCCCCGTCCGCCTTTTACGACGACAACCTCTGCGCCCTCCCTGTCCAGGTCGGCAAGAACGGCACCGCTGTCGGCGTCCTTCACCATGGTGCCCACGGGAACGGGAATCACCAGAGTCTCCCCGTCCTTGCCGTGCTTGTTGCTTCCCATGCCGTGCTCCCCCCGCCCCGCCCTGTTCTCACGATGGTAGCGCAGGTCCAGCAGGGTATTCAGCTCCCGCACGGCACGCACAATGACATCTCCCCCCTTGCCGCCGTCGCCGCCGTCGGGACCTCCCCGGGGAATGAATTTCTCCCTCCGGAAGCTCACGCATCCGCGGCCGCCGTCACCCGATTTGACATATATCTTAACGTAATCGACAAACTGCATATTTCATTATAAACAAAAGAGGCAGTCCCCCGAGAGCAGACTGCCTCTTTGCTTTCTCTCTGTGCCTTTCAGTTATGCACTCGCAGCGGTCTGCGCTCCGGCGGAAGGATACACGCTTACCTTCATGCGTGTCTTATCCTTCCTCTCGAACTTCACCACGCCGTCGATAAGGGCGAACAGGGTATCATCGGAACCGATCCCCACATTGCTGCCTTTATGGAACTTCGTGCCGCGCTGCCGCACCAGGATATTGCCCGCACGCACAAACTGGCCGCCGAACCTCTTCACTCCCAGCCGTTTGGACTCGCTGTCACGACCGTTCCGCGAGCTTCCGACTCCTTTTTTATGTGCCATGGTTATCCTCCTACTATTTCTTTGATTTTAAGGGTTACGTATTTTTGCCGGTGGCCCTTCGTTTTGTTATGGGCTTTCTTGGGAGTGGTCTTCAGGACGAGGATCTTTTCCCCCTTCCCTTCCCCCACTACTTCAGCCTTTACGCTGGCTCCCGTGATATAGGGCTTTCCCCATACCGTTTTCCCTTCGTCCGAAATCATCAAGACCTTGTCCATCACTACTTCGGAGTTCATTTCTCCGGTCATTTTCTCCAGGCGTACCGTGTCACCGGCCGAAACTCGTATCTGCTCTCCGCCTGCTTCCACCACTGCATACATACAATCACCCCCGAATTAATTTCGAACTGATATTAAAACAGATTATCGGCCATAAAGTCAATAAATATAATCGGTTTTGCTCCCCGTCCGCTGTCGGCGCAGCTCCGCTCCCGGGAGAGGAGTAGAGGAACGATCCTTGACCTGATCTCCGGCCCTTGGGTATATTTATATATAATACAGGATTTTTTCAGGAGGTACCACTATGCCCATATACGAATACTCATGTCTCCGGTGCGAAAAAAGACACGAAGTCATGCAGAAATTCAGCGATGCCCCCCTTGCGGAATGCCCCGACTGCGGGGGAGAAATGAGAAAGCTGATATCCACTACCTCCTTCGTTTTGAAGGGGACGGGCTGGTATGCGACCGACTATGCCTCGTCCGACAGAAAGAAGGGCAAAGAGGCGGACTCCCCGGAGAAAAAAGCTTCCGAAGCGAAGACGGAGAGCAAAACCGAGACAAAGACCGAAACAAAAACGGAGACAAAGTCCGAAACCAAGGCTGCGTAGCGGCGGGATACACTCCGATAATGCAGCCCCATGTACATGTCCCTTACGACAGGATAGGGGAACATCTTTCTTTTATTCTTGACAACCGGCTGAACCTGGAGATCTACTTCAACGCCGCAAGTCTCGATGCGATGGACCTCTCCTCGCTGAAGCGTCTGAAGGAGACCCTTTCCTACGGCCCTTCGTTGTCCTTCCATGCCCCGTTCATGGACCTGTGCCCTGCCGCCCTCGACACACGGATACGGAAAGTGACCCTCGAACGCTTCCACCAGGTCCTTGCTATCGCTGAAATTCTATCGCCCGGAAGCATCGTCTTCCATTCCGGGTATGAGAAGTGGAAGTACGCTTTCAATGTGTCCCTCTGGCTCGAGAAAAGCCTCGAAACCTGGGTCCCCTTCAATGAAAAAGCGCGGGAAAGGGGCGTAAAGATCGCCATCGAGAATATCTTTGAAGACGAGCCTTCAAATCTCAGAATGCTGATGGAGGCGATGAGCTCCGGCAACTTCGGTATCTGTTTCGATGCGGGACATTGCAACCTCTTTTCGGCGCTGCCGCCCACGGCATGGATCGACGAGCTCAAACCCTACATTATCGAGCTTCATCTCCATGACAACGACAAGACCGCAGACCAGCACCTCCCCCCCGGAGAGGGCAGCATCGACTTTCCCGCTCTCTTCTCCGCCATGCGGGACAGCGACTGCATCTATACCATCGAGGCGCATACCCGTGAACGGGTAATGAAAAGCCTGGAGAGACTGAAGGGATACCTCGATCAGTCCTTCATTACGGCGAGGGAGCCTGACAACGTTTCGAGCGGGTCCCCCGGCCGGTAGAAGAAGGATACCGTAACCCTTTCTCCCCGTTCCACGGGGAGGGGCTCCTCCAGGGGAACGACAAGGTACTGGCTGAACCAGTCGATAGTGCGGTTTTCCGCCGGCACCACCCCCAGTATGTTCTTGGTAATAAAGCGGAAGGCGTTCAGCAAGCCGGCTTCCGTAACGGTCACTTCTCCCTTCCAGGTGCATTCTCCGGGCAGGTCCTCGCGATAGGAAAGGATCTGGTACGGTAGCGGCTCCCCGAGGCCTTTCGTGTCGCTCTGCATGGAATATGGATGCTGAAAAAGGGGAACCGGGGCATGGAATCCCGAAAAGTCGAAAGACTGCTGCACCGGCTGCACCGCCTGAATGGCCGCTTCGGGGATGAAAAGAGGGAGCGGGGCGTGAAACTTTTCCCGATACCGCTGCTTGAAGGAGGAGAGCACCGGAACCTGTTTTTCACGCAGCATCCCCACATGGATCATTTCGCAGATAACCACCTCCACCGGCTCAGGGGGGAGGTACTCAAAAGCATCCGCCTCGATCACCTCCACCCGCTCCGCCCCGGGATTGCGGGAAAGGATCCTGCGGGCCTCCCGGACCAGTTCGGGGTTCCTCTCGACACACCACACCTTTGACGCCTTCCGGGCAGCAAAGAAGGAGAGGACCCCGGTCCCTCCCCCTAATTCCAGGACACGGGAACCGGGGCGTACCATTGCATGAATCGCCTCTTGAAAGCCCTGCAGCCGGTGTGTGTCGCTCAGCATGTTATAGTGATAATGCAAGGGAATGAACTGACCGAGTGATGCGCTTTCCTCCATGGTGCCCCTTTCCGAAAGTGTTTCTTGCAAGACGGGAAGTGCAGGCAGCTCCGCTTGCCTATACTCCCTATAAATTTTTTGCCTTGTTCCTCAGGCTGAATCCGCGCAGAGAGGGAACGCCGGCCCCGCGGTACTGCAGCATCACCTGATGGGATTCGCCCATCCCCTGGGGGAAGATCAAACCTTTTATCTTTGCTATTTCAAAGGGATCGGGTGCATCGCCGTATTTCTCACGGAGCACCTCGTCGATCCCGAGGGCCACCAGATAGGTACCCTGGGGACAATATCCTGCCGTGCTGAACCCCAACTCCTCTCCCCACTTCTTCAGGGAAGAAAAGTTCACATGGGCGGTTATATCCTGCTCCCCGATATGCCGGTAGGGGTTCTCGCTGATCTGGTGCCGGTAGTAACAGAGGAGAGTTCCCCGGCTGCGGTCCTCGCTGTAATACTCCTCTGCAGTGTACCCGTAATCGATGGTCAGCAGAAAGCCGCTCCGGAGGCACCTGCTCACGTCATGCAGCCAGTCCCGGATCCTCAGGTTGATCTCGGTCCTGTACCCATGAGGAAGACGCGGCGCAAACTCCCTGAAGTATGCGCGGCACTCCCCGTCCGCAGGCCCCGGCACTTCCACGAAAGCATCCTCTTGTACGTCAACCCGGATCTCCACCAGTTCCTCTGCCTGCTCCACAATGCGTACGGGAAAGGCATCCAGGAGCTCATTGGAGAGAAAGCAGCCGGTTACCTCGCCCACCCCTTTCAGATCGGAAAACCACCGGATATCCGCTCCCGATCCCTCAAGAAGCTTCCGTTGCTGCTCTCTCATTGCGGGATTCATTTCGACGATTGAGTAATCGATATGCCGGAAGATCTCCCTGTCCCTCAGATAATCGAGCAGATCCCCGGCGAGATATCCCATACCCGCTCCCATCTCCACGATCCGGAACCGTTCGGGCCGCAGCAGCACCTCCCACATCTCTTCCATCTGCCTGCCGAGCATGGCTCCGAACAGGGGGTGCAGGTGGGGACTGGTGTAGAAATCCCCCGCCTTCCCTATCCTTGTCGAATCCTTCATATAGTAGCCGAGGCCGGGGTAATAGAGGGCCATTTTCATGAAGGTCTCGAAGGAAACGGGCCCCTCTTTCCTGATTTTCTCGATGATTTTTTCCTTCAGAATCGACATTGTATGATAAAGGGGAGTATCGCCACTGCGACAGGCAGGGTTATTGTATTTCGAGCATCCTGTCCAGTGTCCTTCCGGCGGGAATCCGTATCTCCTCGGGTACTTTGATGACGTTTCTCATTTCTTTAAGAGCCTGATAGACGCTGCTCAGGGTGGTCTTCTTCATGTTGGGACAGATCATGTCTTTTCTGAGGGGATGGAAAACCTTCCCGGGATTCTCTTTCCTCAAGCGATGCATGAGCCCCAGTTCCGTCCCCACGATGAACTCCCGCGCATCGGAAGAATGGGCGAACCGAAGCATTCCCGAGGTACTCGTCACATGGTCCGCTAGATCGAGGACCTCCAGCCTGCACTCCGGGTGCGCCATCAGAACAGCATTGGGGTGGGCCTCCCGGGCCTTCATCACATCTGCTTTGCGTATCCTGTCGTGAACGTGGCAGAACCCGTCCCAGGCAATGATCTGCTTCTTGGTGTTCCTGGCCGCCCACAGGGAGAGATTCCTGTCGGGGATGCAGATCACCCGCTCGTCGGGGAGCGACTCGACGACTTTCACCACATTGGCGGACGTACAGCAGATATCGCTCTCTGCTTTTACCGCCGCGGTGGTATTGACGTAGGCCACCACGGGTACTCCGGGATACTGCGCCTTTATATCCCGCAGGGTAAACTCATGGGGGAATACAAAGGTGGGCTGCTCCTCGTACCCGGGAAAGGTCTTCCAGACCCTTCTCGGCTCGCTAACCTCGATCATTTCCGCCATGGGACAGGTCGCATCCAGCTCCGGAAGAAGCACCATCTTTTGGGGCGAAAGAATGGATGCGCTTTCCGCCATGAAATGGACACCGCAGAAAACGATGACATCGCACTCCATGGCAGCTGCATTCCGGGACAGTTCGAGGGAGTCCCCCACAAAGTCGGCAATGTCCTGCACTTCGTCGCGCTGATAATTGTGTGAAAGGATAACGGCGTTTTTCTCTTTTTTCAGCTTCAGTATTTCGCTGCGCAGCTCTCTGTTCTCCATGGTCACCTGACTGCCTGATTTTCCGGATAGGAACCGGCAAGATAGGAATTGGTGAAGAGTATGCTGCCGTCCTCCTGAATCAGTTTCCTTATTTTAGTCACCGATTTCCGTATCTCCCCGGTGCTTATTTTTGCTACTTCCGTATTGTTTCCCGAATAGTGGGCAATAACTTTCTTTACATAGGCGACGGTTTCCGGGATGGACGGTATGGAGTAATTCCTCTCCACCCGTTTCGGCCCGGCGTTATAGGCTGCCAGGGCAAGGGACAGATTGCCGCTGAACTTCTCGAGCAGCATCTTGAGGTAGCGGGTGCCGCCGTCTATATTCTCGAGCGGGTCGAAGGGATTGAGCACCCCGAGAAGGGATGCAGTCCCTGGCATCAGCTGCATGAGGCCCAGGGCACCTTTGGGAGAGACCGCCAGGGGGTTCCAATTGGACTCCGCCTTGATGACCGCCTTCACCAGGCCGGCATCCACATCATGCTTCCGTGCCGTTTCCTCGACGATGAAGTGCATTTCCTCCCTGCTTACCGCGGGAACATTCCTGGGAGGAACGGCAACGGAAACCTTCTTCTCCTTCTCCTTGCGCGGTTCGGGCGCAGCCTTCTTTTCCCTGATGAACACCTTCCCGCTCTTGTCTGAAGCGGTGTTGGTGTAAAAGATAGTCCCGTCTTCCCCTACAATCCGGTATATATCGGCATGGGAAGCTGTCCCGGAAAACAGGAGAAGCGCTATGGTAAGCAGCAGTATCATTCCTTAAAATCATACCACGCGCCTTTCCCGTTGTTCAAGCCTTCAGGGCCGGAAAAGGGTGTAAATGCTTTGATTTCGGGCGTCCTTCTAAGACCCGGGGAGCAGTTGCCTCATCCCCTCGGCTTGGCAAGGATCTCGAGTACCTTCAGTTCGAAAAACCTCTTCGAGGCTGCGGAGCGCACCACCAGAACCGAATCGGCCCCCCGTCCGGTGCCTGCCACGGTGAGGATCTCCTCTCCCTCGGGAATGAGTCCTGCATCCACCGTCATCATGCCCATCTCGCAGCACACCTTCGCCCCCTCGCCGAACCTCCTCAGGGACTGTGCCACGACAAGCGTAGGGTACAAGCCGTTGAATTT
Organism: Nitrospira sp.; assembly: GCA_002634385.1. Lineage (GTDB taxonomy): Bacteria > Nitrospirota > Thermodesulfovibrionia > Thermodesulfovibrionales > Dissulfurispiraceae > Nitrobium > Nitrobium versatile. Next base: position 15,216 of record NSJL01000008.1, on the reverse strand, counting down.
GGAAGCGAAAGCTGTCTCAAGGGAGTGGGTGATCAGGGTCCCGGTATACACCTTTGCTCCTGTATCCTCGATCCTCCTGCGCATCTCGGGAGTCATCTCGTGGGTATTCGCCGCCTTGAAACCCGCAGAGTGGGTCACCACGACAATGTTGATTCCCTCATTCCGCAGCGCCTCGGAGAAGAGAATCCCCGTATCGCCCTCCGTCGAGGCAATGACAAGGTGTTGCCAGCATCCGCTCCTGACCGCCTCCTTCACCACCTCAAGACATGCCTGGGTATTCTCTTTTCCCGGCCTCTCGAAATAAATGATCTTCTTTTCCATGCGCATCTCCTTTGCTCTCTGCACCGCAGGGCTGAAAAATGATTATAATAAGATAACAACAGGATTATAAATGACCGAGAGCCTTTATATCCATATCCCTTTTTGCGTCAGGAAGTGCATCTATTGCGATTTCTACTCCCTTCCCCTTTCCGTCCCGGATACGGGAACATACGTTGAAGCCCTTTGCGCGGAAATGGCCTTGAGGAGGGGAGCCGCACGGAATCTCAGGACAGTCTTCATCGGCGGAGGGACCCCCACCCTCCTTTCCGCAACGGAAGCGGCAAGGCTCCTGGATACCGCCGCCGCTCTTTTTTCCCTTCGCTCCGACGCCGAAATCACCATCGAGGCGAACCCGGGAACTATTACCATGAAAAAAGCCTCGGATCTCCGGGCTGCCGGTGTCAACAGGATGAGCATTGGGGTTCAATCCCTCATCGATGAGGAGCTTTCCCTGCTCGGCAGGGCCCATTCCGCCCGCGACGCTCTTGCCGCTATGGAAGCGGTGCGAAAGGCAGGGTTCGAAAATCTCTCCCTCGACCTGATGTACGGTCTTCCCGGACAGAAGATGGCCTCCTGGGAGTATTCACTGGAAAACAGCATCGGCCTTACCCCGGAGCACTTCTCCACCTACGAGCTCACGCCCGAAGAGGGGACCCCCCTGGCGCGCCTCCTTGAGGAAGGACGCCTTGCCCTCCCCCCCGAAGAGACGGTCACCGACATGTATTACCGGGGAATCGACCTGCTCGCGGAGAACGGATATATGCACTACGAAATCTCCAACTTCGCGAAGCCCGGACGCTCCTGCGCGCATAATCTCACCTACTGGCGCAGGGAGGAGTATCTCGGCATCGGGGCGGCGGCGCACTCCTTCCTGCACGAAAAGAGGACGGCCAATTTCCGTGATCTGCGGCGCTATATCGATACCGTCGCCAGAGGCGTCCTGCCGGTAGAAGAAGAGAGCGGGACAAGCAGCATCGAAGCGCAGAAAGAGATGCTGTTTCTCGGATTGCGGACGTCCGAAGGAATCGATATGGAACGGTCCCCCCTGCGCGAACCGCTAGAGAAGAGCAAAACCGTGGAAGAGTGTATCCGCCTCGGTCTCCTAGAGAGGGAAGGACCCCGCCTGCGTCTCGGCAGGCGGGGTCTTGTCCTGAGCAGCGAAATCCTGGTAAAAATCCTTATGGAAATTTAGGGTGTGTATGCACACTATCTTCTGCTGCGACCGGCTGCACAGCACAGAGACATCGTTATCCCGGGGAAAACGTCCTCACCGTAGCGCTGCTACGCCTCCGGGCGTTTTCCTCGTGACGCCTTGCCCCTGCACTGTTCGCTCGGTCTCGCAACGAACACAGTCTGCATACACACCCTAGAAGTTATCTCCCCCCCGCCGGTACGGAGATATATTGCTTCACACCGCCCCGGATGATCAGGAGGAGGATATCCTGGTCCTTGTCGGCGACGGAGGCGATGGCATAGTATTCTTTTGAAGACGTCACCGGCTTTCTGTTCACCTCAAGGATGATGTCACCCTTGTTCAGGATACCGAGAGCCGGGCTGTCCTCACCGATGTTGTTCACCAGTACGCCCCGGATCTTCCCTTGCAGATTCAATTTCTGGAGCTGTTCTTCGGTGAGATCCTGCACAGACACTCCCCGAAGGGCGTTACCGAACTCCGCACTGGAAACGACCTTCGGATCAATGGGCAGCTCACCGACGCTCACCGTCAAGGTTTCCGTCTTTCCGTTGCGGACCACCTTTATCTGCACGGCCCGCCCCGGCTTCGTAGCAGCCACCATGTTCTTGAAGTGGAAGGGATCGGTGATCTTCTTTCCGTCGAATTCCACTACGACGTCCCCCCTCTGGAGGCCTCCCTTTTCCGCCGGCCCCCCCTCGTTTATATCGACGAGCAATACGCCGCTCTCCTCCTTCAGCTTGAACTGCTTTGCAAGCTCAGCGGTCAGGGGCTGAATCTGAACGCCCAGCCATCCGCGCACCACCTTGCCCTGGCTGATAATGCTCTCCATAATGTTTTTCACCATGTTCACCGGTATTGCGAAGCCTATCCCCTGATAGCCGCCGCTCGTGCTGAAAATGGCGGTATTGATTCCGATCAGCTCGCCGCGGGTATTGACCAGGGCCCCGCCGGAGTTGCCGGGATTGATGGCGGCATCCGTCTGGATAAAATCCTCATAATCGGTAATCCCGATCCCCGCCCTTCCGAGTCCGCTGATGATGCCCATGGTGATCGTGTGGCTCAGTCCGAAAGAATTCCCGACAGCAATTACCATTTCTCCGACTTTGAGGGTATCCGAATTCCCCATGGTAATAGTGGGGAGGTTCTTCTCGGGTATTTTGATGATGGCCACATCGGTTTTCGAATCGATCCCGATCACCTTGCCCTTGAACTCCCTGTTGTCGGACAGCTTCACCAGAATATCGTCTGCGCCATCGATTACGTGATTGTTGGTCAGGATATAGCCGTCCGGCGAGGCGATGATACCCGAGCCAAGGCTGGTCGCCTTTCTCTTCTGCGGACTCATGCCGTCACCGAAGAACCTCCTGAAAGCGGGATCATCGAAGAGAGGATGGCGCGGGGTTTTAATGGTCCGCGTCGTGGAGATGTTTACTACGGCGGGCTTGACCTGTTCCGCCACTTTCGCCATTGCATCCCCCAGCCGCGAAAGGATATCCGAAGCCTCCTTGCCCGTTATTTCCGCACCGGCCGTCCCGGGAAGAAGGAAAGCCAGAAAGAGAGCAAGGGCGATCAGGACACCCGGAAAAGTAAAGTGTTTCCCCGATGCTGCGTACATACTGTCCACTCCTTTCATGCAAAAAACCTCCTGTTTTTCGGGTGTGCAGGCAAACTATCTTCTCCTGCGGCAGCGGCTTCTGCTGCGACCGTCGGCACACCCTAGCATTTTTGTTGTTTTATTTCGCATTGTAAAACTCTTTTCGTTTCTTTATCAACCCGATATCTCTCATCGGGCCGGTACCCCACCACCCAGACGATTTTTTCGTCCTGTACCAGGAGGGGTACCGCATCCCTTTGATCGCGGGGAACCTTTTCATCAACGAAAAAATCCTGGAGCTTCTTTCTCCTCCCGAACCCGAGGGGGTAAAAGAGGTCGCCCGGCCTCCGCGACCGTACCTGAAGGGGGAAACAGGCCTTCTCCGCATCGAAGGCGGCACTCCTCCTGCCGTCTCCGAAAGCTCCCTCCCGTGGCTCTATTGAAGAGGAAACAGAGCAACGGAGCACCAGGGACGCCTCAGGGAGCACCACTTCACCGGGGCCGTTCAGGATATATTCGCCGAGGCGTTCCGGTGTATCGACGGTAAGCAGCAGCGTCGAATAGCCTTTGATGACGCGGAGAGAGCGGGGGAGATAGAGTCTGTCGCCCGCCTTTCCCTTCTTTATCAGCCCGGTTATTTCCTCGATATGGAAAAAGCCGATACCGCGCAGTCCTTCGGTTACGTCAATGGCGCGACGCACCACCCGCCGCAGAAGCACCGTATCCATCATCTCCATCGGGGAAAGGAAGAGCTCGATAGCGGTATCCGTCTTGCGGCACACCAGTTTCATCAGGGCCTTCGTGACCTGCACGTTGAAATACCGCTCTTCCTCCCTGAAAATTTCGGCGGTTCTCGCAAGGGTCCTCACCACATCGGCATTGATCGCCCGGGCGGCGGGCAGGACAAAATGGCGTATTCTGTTCCTTGTATATTTGTCCTTGAGGTTCGAGGAATCGATAATGAACCCCCTCCCCGCTTCGGCGAGGAAGTCCTCTATTTCGTTCCTTTCCGTCTCGATGAGAGGCCTGACGATATTCTGCCGCACAGGAGGAATGCCGGAAAGACCCGCGGGTCCTGCCCCCCGGAAGAGCCTCATCAAGAGTGTTTCCGCCTGATCATCCGCGGTGTGGCCCAGGGCGATCCTGCCGGCACCCACGGATGCGGCGATTTCATTCAGGGCGCGGTACCTCAATTCCCTTGCCGCTTCCTGCCTGTTGATGCCCTTCTCCCGGGAGTGCGCGGCCACGTCGACCTGCTTCGTCGAAAAGGGGATCTCCAGGGAGGTGCACAGTTCCTCGCAGAACCGGATCTCTCCGGGAACTTCATGAGGACGCAGACCATGGTCTATGTAGGCTGCATTGATGTGCAGGGAGAACTCTCCCTGTATCCGGTGGAAGACCGACAACAGGCAGACGGAGTCGGGACCGCCCGAAAGGGCGACGAGGACATGGTCTCCCGACGAAAACATGCCGTATTTCCGTATGGTCTCTTCGACTTTTTCCACAAGTTCCATCCTACATTATACCCCAATTTGCTCCGCTGTTTGAAAAGCTCCTCCCAGAGGGTACTTGCCCTCACTTTTTATCACACCCTTGACAGAATGAGCGCTTTACAATTTTCTCCGGAAATTGATAGAATTAAAAGTTCACTTGAATGGAGAGGTGGCCGAGCCGGTCGAAGGCAGCCGCCTGCTAAGCGGTTGTGGGGGTAACACCCCACCCAGGGTTCGAATCCCTGCCTCTCCGCCATTAAATCCCTCACCAGGAGGTTGTTCATGAAGATAGTTTCCGGGTTCCTGGTTGCTACGCTTGCCCTGACGCTTGCTGCCACCGGCTGCAGGAAAAAAGAAGAGCAGATTGTTCCGAAAGCCCCTCTCCAGCAATCCCCCATGGCGGTACCCCTTCAGGAGCCCATGCAGGCCCCTATGGCCGCTTCTCCTCACGGCACCGCCCCCAAAGTGGAAAAGTCGGTGGTGGTTCCTGATGCAGTCAAGGGAAAATGGAGCAAGGTAACACTGATACTGGAAGACAAGGAAACGAAGAAATCCTCTGAATATACCATTACTATCAAGTCGGATTTCAAGGTTCCCAACACGGACTTGACCATCAATGTCGGCGAGTTCCTTCCCGACTTCAGAATGAACGAGTCCACCCTGACTTCGGGAAGCAACGAGCCGAACAACCCGGCAGTGCAGGTCGAAGTATTCGAGAAAGGGCAGAGCATCTTCAAAGGGTGGCTTTTTGCCAAGTTCCCTACCATGCACCCTCTCGAGCACCAGAAGTATAGCCTTCTTCTCAAAGAGGGAGTAAAGAAGAGCTGAAAAAAGGCTCAAAGGAGAACACCGGAAAGGGGTAAGGGCAAAGGCGAAAACATTCCTTTCTCTTGCCTCTTTTTTTTATCATGTCTACCTATATCATGCTGGGCAAAATACCGGGGAGTCCCGAAGAGAGGAAAAACCTCCTTTTGCAGCGGGAAAAAGAGAAGGAGCAGCAGGACCTCATGGGGATTTCCCAGGCGCAGAAGAGGATGATCGATTTCCTGATCGGGAAGAAAGGATACTCTTTTGAAGATATGGACATCAACAGGGAGTTCTGCATCGAGGTGTCCGATACCCGATTCGCGGTAAAAGCGGATATCATCCTGAAAGTAGACGGGAGGAACCTCTTTCTCATCAAGTGCGTCATGAGCTCCCCGGAGTCCTGGGAAAGGCACTCCATCGCCTTCGGCCGTGTGGCCGATTCCTTTCAGATCCCCTTTGCCCTGGTAACCGACAGCGAGCACGCGAAGATCCTGGACGTGGTCGCGGGCAAGCCGGTCTCCGAAGGTCTCGATTCCTTTCCCGACAAGGAGAAGGCAAGGGAATTGGTAAGGAGCACCGTTTTCTCCCCCTTTCCCGAGGAAAAGCGGGAGAAAGAGCGGAGGATTCTCTATGCCTTCGATGCGATCACCTGCTCCGCTACCCTTGCAGACCCCTCCGCAGAGAAACGGTAAGCGGCACCAGCATTTCTTCTCCCCGGCGTCGGACGGGAACAACCCTGAAAAGGTTGAAATAGTATCATACCAAGGGACATAATATCCCTTCTCATCAGAAATGCGTGCCCGCACGGCATGCGCATGCAGCAACAGGAGGATAGGTGAAACTAGCGATTATCGGGCTTTCCAATTCGGGCAAAACAACAGTCTTCAACGCCCTGACCCGGCAGAATCTTGAGACCACGATCTATCCAACCGTAACCGGCGAGCCGAACTACGGCACGGTAAAGGTTCCCGACCAGCGCATCGACAGGCTCGCCGAGGTGTTCAAACCGAAAAAGGTCACCTATGCTACGGTGGAATATATCGACTATATCGGCCTCACCAAGGGCGATATGGCGCAGAACAGGAAGGTCTTCGATCTCATCAAAGATGTGGACGCCATCGTCCATGTGGTCAGGGACTTCAAAGACGACGCCGTGTCGCACCCTTTGAATGATGTGAATCCCCTCCGCGACATCGAGACCCTCGAGATGGAGCTCGTCTTCGGTGACCTGGAATTTGTGGAGAAGAGGCTCGAAAGGATCGAAGAGGCGGCAAGGAAGGGCAAGAAGCCGAACGAGGCGGAAAAGAAGCTCCTCGTGAAATGCAAAGAGATACTGGAGAAAGAGATTCCCCTGCGGAACGCCCGCTTCAGCGAGGAGGAGGAAAAACTGATGAGGCCCCTCCAATTCATCTCGACAAAGCCGGAGGTTATCGTAATCAATACCGGAGAGGAAGACCTGAATTCGGACAGATCCCGCGCCCTGCAGCAGGAGGTGGAGAGGTATGTCAATGACAAGGGCATCGGAGAGACCACAAAGGTTGTGACCCTCTGCGGGAAAATAGAAATGGAGATCGCCCAGTTGAGCGCTGAAGAGGCCGCCGCCTTTCTTGAAGACCTGGGAATCGGGGAGCCTGCCCTGAACAGGCTGATCCACCTCAGCTACCGTCTCCTCGGCCTCATTTCCTTTCTTACCTGCGGCGAGGACGAGGTAAGGGCCTGGACCATAACACAGGGCACCACTGCCCAGAAAGCGGCGGGGAAGATTCATTCCGATATCGAAAGGGGCTTTATCCGTGCCGAAGTGGTGCATTATGACGATTTCATCGCCTCGGGAAGCATGTCCGCCGCACGCGACAAGGGTCTCTTCAGGCTGGAAGGAAAGACGTACGAGGTAAAGGACGGAGATATCATCAATTTCCGGTTCAACGTCTGATCCGGGCTCTCCGCGTCGGAAACAAGGAGAAAAGAGCACAGCGGAAGGGGCATATCGCGGCAATCCGGAGCGATATGCCCCTTGCACCACTCCCCCCGCCTGCCGATTCTTTCACTCACTTCGTTATTTTGATTATGTTTATTGCAATTCATCAAAGAAAACAGCGCTTTGCCTCCTCTGGTACGTGAATTGTAATACCCCGTCCCACGCAGTCCCATTTCACGCTCCAGGAGGCACTCATGAGGAGGGGAAATGCACCCAATGCCATAATCCCCACCAGTCACCCTATAAATTCCAGCTCCGCGCGGACGGGGTGAATCTCTGTTTTGCCTGCCATGATAAGAAAATAGCGTCAGGGAAGTTCGTGCACGGCCCCATTGCCGTAGGCGTATGCGCCATGTGCCATAATCCCCACCAGTCCGATTTCCCCAAAATGCTCAATGCCGCAGGCAATGCAGTCTGCTACATCTGCCACACCGATAAGGCGGAAACCTTCAAGGGCAAGAAATTCATGCACAACCCCGTCAAAGAGCAGTGTACGGGCTGCCATAACCCCCATGTATCCGACTATGTCAAGCAACTGGTAAAACAGCCGGTGGACACCTGCATGATGTGCCATGACAAACCGTTGGATACCCCCGGCGGGAGGATCATAAATATGAAGGAATACCTTGCCCGCAACAGGGAATACCACAGTCCCATACAGCAGAACGACTGCTCCGCCTGTCACAACACCCACGGCTCCGACAATTTCAGAATACTCAGGAAATATTTCCCCCAGGCCTTTTATGCTTCCTTTGATCCGAAGAACTATGAGCTTTGCTTCAATTGTCATGAGAAGACACTGGTTCTCGACCCGAAAACGACTACCCTCACCGGCTTCAGGAACGGGGATCAGAATCTCCATTTCGTCCATGTCAACAAGGAGGTGAAAGGACGCACCTGCAGGGCGTGTCACGATGCCCATGCCACGAACAACCCGAAACATATCAGGGATGCCGTTCCCTTCGGCGCATGGGGACTGCCGGTAGGGTTCGTCAAAACAGAGGACGGGGGCTCCTGCCTTCCCGGGTGTCACCAGAAATTCGAGTACCGTCGCACGGCTCCGGCAAAGAACAGGTAGGGGCAGGAGAGGCACAATGAAAGAAAGCAGAAAAAAGGCGTTCTCCGTCATTTTCCTTCTCTACCTCTGCCTCCTCTCCCTACCTTTTCTCTATGCCCAGCAGGAAGGGCCGGCCGACGCGCGCTTCAAACAGGCAGTCATGATGAGGCCCTCGCCTCCTTTACCGATGCCCTGACTCTCCACCCGGGACCCCGCTCCGCAAAGATAGGAAAGGGGCTCGCCCTCCCAGGCCCTGCTCCAGATCGGCCAGAAAGCACCCGATTTCTCCCTCAAGGATCTGGATAACCCTTTCCGGCTTTGCAGGGAAGAAGGCGGTCATTCTCCTTTTCTGGTCCACCTGGAGCGCACCATCTCCGAAGGCGCTCAAAAAATGGAGGAATTCCATAAAAAATACAAAGACAAAGGCCTGCAGGTCCTCGGAATCAACGTGGAGAATCAGACGATCTCCGCCGGGGACGAGACAGCGATACGAAAGGCGCTCCGTGAACTCGCGATCACCTTTCCCGTACTGCCGGACAGGGGGTTGAAGGTATTCCACGAGTTCAGCATTATTGTGATCCCTTCGACCGTCGTTATCACCGGGGATACTATCGCTTATGAATTGGCGGGACTGCCTCTTGTGGGAACGGAGGACATGTTCGAGTATCTCCGCACCCTTGCGGGAGAGCCGTCCACAAAGAAAGGGGAGCCGCGCCCCGGACCACGGCCCGATGCCGTGGCCGATACCGGCCTGGCACGCGGTTTTGCCAGAAAGGGACGTCTTGAGAGAGCCTATCCCCTGCTGCAGAAGGCTATGGAAAAAGACCCCCGCTACCTCCTCCCGAATCTGGAAATGGCAAAGCTCCTCATGGAAGAAGGAAAGATGGCAGAGGCAGAGAGCACCCTGAAAAAGGCCATCGCCATCGAGCCGGATAACCCCGCCCTTCTCGGCGAATCGGGCTATGTACAGGCGAAAGCGGGGAACTACGGAGCCGCAATCGACACGTTGAACAAGGTAGTGGAAAAGGACTCCTTCGCCCCGGCCTACTGGTATCTCGGGTATGCCCTCGGGATGAGCGGGCGGATGAGAGAGGCCCTGCAGGCCTTCGAGAAGGGGATTTCGTCAAACCCCTTTGAATTTTCCGCCTTTTTCCTCCGCGCTGCAATGGAAGAGAAAAGCACAATGCTGAAGGAGGCCGCTGCTGATTACCGGAAGGCCTTCGAACTGAAGCTGAAAATCGGGAGATGAGATACGGACTCTCCATCCGCTCCAAGCCGCGCAAAGAGCGTGTCTCCATGAAAGATGCTGTTTTACAGCAGATATTTCCCAGCTTCAGCGCAGCCTGCCGCAGAGAAGGCGGTGTCCGATTCCGCGGTACCGAAAGCAAAGAAAAAATAAATCCGTACCGAGGACGGACAGGGGCGAGATCCCCTCCCCTCAAACCTCTCTAGCGGAGAATTCCCCTCCTCCCGAGGAGGCTGTCGATAAGGGAAAGGTATTCTTTCCTGCACGCGGTATCGATCTCCAGAAGCCGGGAGAAGGGCTCCCGGAAACTGCCGTCCCCTGCCGTAAACACGCCGTGTCCGTAAACAATAGCCCCTTTCCCTTCCCGCATCGCTTCGGGGACCGTATGCATCAGGCCCGTGGGTCCCGTTCCGATCTCCCCTGACACCACCGGAACCCCAGAAAGGTATCTTTTTTCCCTGCATGTCTTGTGGCAGAGCGACCTGTCGCACCCTTCCTTCAAGCAGTACATGGACATGATCACCGGGAATTTCGGATGGCCGTGAAGGATGGCGGTATGCCCCGTTTCCTGGTAAATGTTCTTATGGGCCGACAGCTCGGAGGAGGCGGTGATGCCCACGGAGGAAGAGCCATCCAGGGGAACCGCATCGATGCAGCACTCCAGCTCGTCCATCGAGCTCCCAGTCTGGCTTATATAGATAGTATTTTCATGGACATAGGAAATATTCCCGAAAAAGGAATCCACGAGGCGGCACTCCACCACCGCCCTGCCCGCCTCCGCCAGCATCCTGACAATTCCGTCCCCGTCTTCGGGAGGCGTATCCGTAAGGGAGAGGCCTGCGGTCGGCGCAGAAATTCCTTCGATATGCCCGAGTATCCTCTTGAAATTGATTAGAAATGACTCGTTGGGCTCTTTGGCCGCACCGGCGCACTCCCACAGGTAGAGGAGGCTGTCATAGAAATATTTTACAAAGGTGGAAAAACAGGTGGAGCTGAAGGAGACGAAGGCCTGCTCGGGAGTCACTACTCCGTAGGTGACGATGCCCCTGTCCCTCACCAGCACGGATTTTCTGCGGGAGAGCGCCCGGGCGATCTCCTCCGGCGAGAAGTCGTTCACCACGGGAATGTCATGGAAAAAAGTCCTTGTCTCGCAATCCATGGGCACGATCTTGCGGCCTGCAGCGAGGGAGGGCTCGAAGCCGCGGATCAGTTCTGCAATGATGCTCTTGTAAGGCTCGTCCGGCTCGGCAAAAAGCAGGGAATTGATATTCATAAGGTCGAAGATACTGCTGAGGGTTCTCACCTCGTCATCCTCAGCCCTGTTGGAGACCCTCTCCGCATCGAGGGCGAGGAAAACCGTCTTTTCCCTACGGGCGAGCCCCTGCATTTCGAGCTTATTCAGGTACTTGTGAATCAGATGTTCCATGGCAGGCCTTAGGTCCGGTATCCCCTGATACGATAATAGTTCTCCCTCGCTTTCAGGAAGGCTCCCCTGCCGAGGGGAGCGATGCGCACATGGGTTCCCGAAGAGCCCTCTTCGGTAAAGAAGCGGGGGGGCAGGTCGTCATGGGCCTCATTGAAGCCGTTCGCCTCGTTCAGGCGCCTCTCCAGGTTCCATATGCGCTCTCCTGTCCGCAGGAGGGACTGAACGTCATGCTTTTCTCCCGTGACCGCATTGATCGCCTTCGCATACTCCTCCAGGCTGGCTGCAAAGAAGACGAACTTGCAGGCGGTGAGGGAATCGATAACCGCGTTAAGATCTTCGGCGATTTTGATGATGCGCGCCTTCCCCTCGAAGGAGAACCTGTCCGTGGCGACCGGCTTCCGCAAGATCTCGTGGCTGATGGGATACGCCCGCAGGTGGCAGCCCCCCCTGTTCGAGGTGGCGTAGGCGAGCGCCATACCGTAGGCTCCACGCGGATCATAGGCGGGAAGCTCGAGCCCTTTCACCGACATGCTCAGTTCCGGACAGCCCTGGGAGGCCGCATAGCGCAGCGATCCCTCCGCCAGCGCCTCTCCCTCGCCCTTTTCCTTACGGCCGATGGCAACGAGCTTTGCCAGCATCTCTCCGGAGGAGAGCATGACTCCCTTGATTTCGGAAAAACAGGCGATGGTGGATGCGGCGCTTATGGTATCGAGGCCGTATTCGTTACAGATCCGGTTCGCCTCGATGATCGCTTCCATATCCTTGCAGTTATTCAGCGCCCCGAAATGGGAGACGGTCTCGTATTCGGGAATGACTTCTCCGCCCGCCCCCACCTTCTTGCAGAGGATGGGGCAGCCGGCACACCCCGTCTTTTTTGCCTTGTAATGGGTCTTCAAAGTATAGCCTGAGTATTGAGAAGCGTGGGGGAAGAGCGTCTTTTTGAAATTCTCCGTCGGCTCCATTCTCCGGGCATGGATAAGGTCCACGAGGGCCGCGGTCCCGAATTCGGAAAGGCCGAGCTCTCCGAAGACCGCCTGGGAGGTCCTCAACAGCCTCATGATCTCTTCCCGTGCAGCCTTGAGCTTCTCAGGGTGTGCAACGGTTACGCTCCCGCTCCCCCTTACCCTGACGACTTTCAGCCTCTTTGCTCCCATTACCGCCCCGAGACCACCCCTTCCCGCGAGGTAATGCCCGTCGAAAACAATGGAGGCGAAACGGACCTGTTTCTCCCCGGCAATCCCTATTGCCGCAAAGGATCCCTCCTTTCCGAAGCTTTCCCTGACTTCGGAATTGTTCTTTCCGTAAAGGTGCGGGGCTTCCTCCAGGGAAACAGAATCATCCCGGATGTCCAGGACCACCCAACGGTCGGATATCCCGGTAATCTCGATGCAATCGTATCCCGCATTCTTCAGCTCGGTCCCGAAACGGCCCCCGACGGAACAGTCGCATACCGTGCCGGTAAGGGGTGAGCGGGAGATCACCGACATCCTCCCCGAAGTGGGGGCCGAAGTGCCTACCAAGGGACCGGTGGCAAAAATAAGGGGCATCTCAGGATCATCATAGGAACGCGTGATGCGCTCCGCGATCATCGCCACGCCGAAGCCCCTGCCCCCGATGAACTGCTCCATCAACTCCGGAGGTGTGGGATACACCACTATTTCACCGGTACCAAGGTCTACCCGTATACTTTTTCCCGTATAGCCTGTCATAAGCTTCTATTGTACCATTTTCGCCGCAGATAAACGCAGCAGAGGGGCTGTTCCGTGCGGAAGCCCGGTACTGATCAGGTATAATATCCGGTATGGCAGCAGCAAAGATAAATAGACCTTTGAATATATTCTTTTCGGGAATCGGGGGGAGCGGCGTCTCCGCCATCGCCTGCTTCATGGCAGACAAGGGGCATAGGGTCGCCGGATCGGACCGGGCGTTCGACAGAAACCCGGAGCACCCCGTCCGCCGCCTGCTCGTGTCGAAAGGTATCACCCTGGTCCCCCAGGACGGAAACGGCATCGACAGGTCCTTCGATTTCGCCGTTTTCAGCACCGCCGTGGAATCCGACCAGCCGGAGGCGAGGAAGGTACGGGAACTGGATATCCCCTTCAAGACGCGCCCCGGGTTTCTTGCTGAACTGGTCGAAGAGTTCAGGACGGTGGCCGTTGCGGGCACCAGCGGCAAATCCACCACCTCCGGAATGCTCGCCTTTTTCATGAACGGCCTCGGTATGCGTCCCAACTTTATCGGGGGAGGCAGGGTCAAACAGTTCAGAACCCCTTCCAACCCGGGCAACTCCCTTGCCGGGGATTCCTCCCTCCTCGTCATCGAGGCCTGCGAATCCGACGGCACCATCGTCGACTACCGCCCGCAGCACAGCATCTTCCTCAACCTTGATATCGACCACCATACCATCGAGGAGACGGCAGGGATGTTCGAAATCCTGGCGCTTAACACCTCCGGAAAAGTGGTGGTCAATGCGGACGACCCGCGTCTAATGAGGGTGCCATTCCGGAACCCGGTATCTTTCTCCCTCCGGGAAGAGTCGCCCTACAGGCCCGAGTCCGTCATGTATGAGGACTTCGGCACCGAATTTTCGTTGAGAGGACAGCGCTTCCGGCTCTCCATTCCGGGGGAATACAATCTCTATAACGCCCTCGCCTGCATCGCCTTCCTCGCGGAAACCGGGTCCCCACTGCGGGATATCGCCGCCCTTCTCCCCGAATTTACCGGCATCGAGAGGCGTTTCGATCTCCACCATAACGACGGGAAGAAACTCGTACTGGACGATTACGCCCATAATCCCCACAAAATCGCCTCTTTCATGAAGGCCGCGATGAAGGTGCGGGAGAGCATCTGCTATATCTTCCAGCCGCACGGGTTTGCCCCCACGAGAATGATGAAGACGGAATACATAGAGGCCTTTTCCTCCCACCTGCGGCCATCGGACCATTTGATCCTGCTCCCCATCTTCTATGCGGGCGGGACCGTGAGCAGGGATATCTCCAGCCATGATCTGGCGGCGGGAATCAAGGCCTCCGGGAAATCGGTGGAAGTGGTGGAGGAGCGGACCGCCGTACTGGAGAAGCTTTGCAAGCGGGAAGCCTACTGCATTCTCGGCGCGCGGGATGAAACCCTGGCCGATTTCGCCCGTGAGGTAGCAGCGAAAATCACGTCCTGTTCTTGACAAAAAAGGCCTATTTCGGTTTTAATGATATGTTCGCTTTTTGGAAGGCGCGTAGCTCAGTGGGAGAGCGCTACCTTGACACGGTAGAGGTCAGGGGTTCGATACCCCTCGTGCCTACTCTTAATTTTCAATAACTTACCGCGTTTCACAATTACCTTCCCGTCCCAAATTGTGCTAATTTTGTGCTAATAAGCTTTTCACCGTTGATTGTGCTATCCAGAATATCAACGGCCTTCACTTTGTGCGCCGGTGCAAGGTGAGCATACCGAAGCGTCATCTTAATATCCTTATGCCCCAGGAGCTCTTTTACCGTGGTAATGTCCACCCCGGCCATAACCAAATGACTTGCGAAGGTATGGCGCAAATCGTGGAAGTGAAAATCCGTGATTCCCTTCTGTACTCCCATTTCAGAATTGCAGAGAGGACGATGCTCCATAGTCTTTAGCGTCCTATCCTTCGCTTTCTGGTAGTCGCATTTGGTACACTTCTGTACTTCCGCCCTTTTTAACGCCGTGTGAAAGCTTCGTTTTACGTCCAGGTAAGGCTTTCCGGTGGCATTGTCAAAGAAGACATAGGGAACCTCAAGACGGCGTGTTATGCCCTGAAAACGGCCTTCAGTGTGCCATTGATAGGGATTTCCCCCCTCCGCATGCCGGTATTGAGTGCAGTTGTAACGATAGGCTCTAAATGCGGTTCGCATGAATCTACCAGGGCGCGGCATTCTTTTTTTGAGAGATGAGCCTGTAAAATATTTTGTGTAAGTAGCCTTCTGGGGTACAATAGCAGACCACCCTGGAGGGAGAACGCATGAAGAAGATACGATCTGAACTGATTGACGAACTCGTAAAAGACTACCAGAAACCTGAAGACATCCTGGGCGAAGGGGGACTGCTCAAGCAGCTGACCAAAGCGGTACTGGAG
>NSJL01000037.1 GCA_002634385.1 Nitrospira sp. | reverse complement strand
GGATCAGGTACGTGACACAGGAAATCTTCTCCTCCCTGTCCCTCAGGGAGATCCTGTCGAAGTCGATAAGGAGCTGACGGTGGGAGAGGGAGGTGAGCTCCTTGGTTTTGAGCTCACCGGGTAAGAATGCTGCGGGAACTGGCACTTTATGGAAAAGAGTAGGTCTGTCATAAAGATAGAGGATGCGGTGAAGGTCCTGACCTACGGTATCGGTTTTGTCGGGTTCCTGTCGGTGGTGCGTTTCGCCGGTTTCTTCTATTCCCTTGCATTCGGTTTCTTTTATCTGCTCTCCCTGAGGTCCGAGCGGCGGAAGAGGTACCCGGCACCCCGCTGGGCGCTCAATATCATCGCCCTCGTGTTGATCGTTCTTACCTTTCTCGGCATGAGCTCCCGTGATATTGTCACTCCGGCCCTCAACTCCCTGCTTATCCTTCTCGCCATCAAGTTTCTCGAGGACAAGAAGTTCAGGGATTACATGCAGATTTGTGTTATTTCCGTATTTCTGCTCACCGGGTCGTCGCTCCTTTCGCTGGATATCGTCTTCCTGGTGTACTTTATCGGTCTTATCTTCCTGCTCACTTCTGCTACGGTGTTGCTGGCCTACTATTCTCAGGACCCCGGTCTCGAGATTACCATGCCCACTGTCTTCAAGGTGGCCTCCACCGCCTTTCTGATCTCGTTCCTCTCCCTGCCCGCTACCTTGCTCCTCTTCATCCTGCTTCCCCGCACCAGCTTCCCCCTTTTGACTTTTCTGAACAGGCAGGGAGCGGCGCTGACGGGATTTTCCGATAGTGTCACGTTGGGAGGGATCTCCCGCATACAGGAGAATAATGAGGTGGTGTTCCGGGCTCATATGGAGAAGGCGGAGGAGGGCTCCCTTTATTGGAGGGGGATCCTTCTCGATCATTTTGACGGTGTCTCCTGGAAGAGCTCTCCGGGGAGAGGGAAAGAGGGAGGGGAGCCCCTTACGGTGAAGGGAAAAAGGGTGGAGCAGACTATCTATCTCGAAGCGTATGACAATAAATACCTTTTTGCCCTCGATAAGCCCCTCTCCCTCTCGCTCAAACAGGCCAGGATGGATTCCTCCCTTATCCATTCCCTGCCGGAGAACGTGACCCGTCGCATAAAATACCAGGCCCTCTCCGTGCTCTCTCCTGTTCTGCAGGTAAAGGAGATTGACCGGAATACCTATCTGCAGCTCCCGGGGACGGGTATGGAGGAAATACGCCGTCTGGTCGCTCCCCTTGCGGAGGGCAGGGATACGGTGGGAGCGGTCAATACCCTGGTGTCTTTCCTGAGAGGGGGAGGGTACAAATACTCGCTGGAGAGATTGCCCCTTTCCGCTCACCCGCTCCATGATTTCCTTTTTATCACAAAACAGGGGAATTGTGAGTACTTTGCGTCCGCCCTGGCTGTCATGCTCAGGGTTGCGGGCATCCCTTCGCGGATTGTGGGGGGCTACCGGGGAGGTCTTTACAACGAAATGGGCGGCTACTATCTCGTCCCCCAGAGCAGCGCCCATGTGTGGGTCGAGTTCTACCGGGAATCCGTGGGATGGATACGGGTGGACCCTACTCCTGCCGGAGGGGAGGGCTTTCCCTTTCACCGCAAAAGGGAGATGCTTCTCCGCTTGCGGCTCCTTTTCGACACCCTCAACTATTACTGGAATGCCTCCGTGCTGAACTATGATCTGGGAAAGCAGATGTCCCTGCTCTATAAAGTACGGATCGGGTTCGGGCGTCCCTCCCTCTCCCTGGACAGGGGAAAGCTGACAGACTCCGCTCTGATCTTCCTTGTTGTTGTATCGGGGGGAGTCGTTGTTTATTATTTTGTCATGCAGAGGAAGACCCCGGAGGAAATTCTCGTCGGGACATTTCTTGCGAAAATGAAGAAAAAGGGATATGTAAAGTCGGAAACGGAGGGACTCGAGGAGTTCCTGGAGCGTATAGGAGAGGACCCCTGCCGGGAGAAAGCTCTCACTTTTGTGAAGGAATTCGAGGGGTATTACTACCGCGACAGGTCACTCGGGAAGGGGGAGATAAAGAAGTTGCGGCGGATGCTGCGGGAGCTGTGAGAGTACCCCTGCAGTGCGCTCTCGTTTCTCGTTGTAAAGAGGAAAGAAATGGTGTATGTTTTACATTACAGTACGATGAACAGGAGCAGAACGTGTTGTTCCCATAGACGGACGTGATGAGTACCGGTATCCGGGAAATTGACGGCCGGCATAGATAGCTGTCTGCTTTTTTTCTCTCCTGCCAGAAGCGCAGAAAGGTGTCCATAATGAAATGTAAAGTCGATCTGCACGTACACTCAAAGTTCAGCGGGGATAATGAAGCCGATCCCGAGGAGTCGATCCTGCAGGCCATCGGGAGAGGACTTCAGGGAATCGCTTTTACCGAGCACTATTTCTATGGCGCCTCAGAGCCCATCGAATCGCTGCGGGAGAAATACAAAAACCGGATCAGGATATTCAGGGGGGTGGAGTTCTCCACGGCGGAGGGTCATTGTCTTGTCTTCGGGGTGGATACCGATGGGATGTCCCTCAAGTATGCACCTGTGGAGGAGCTCGTCCGGATCGTCGCGGACCTCGGCGGCGTTGTTATTCCCTCCCATCCGTACCGGAAAGGGAGCAGTCTGGGAGACGCGGTGTTACGCGTCAAAGGCCTCTGCGCCATCGAGGGTTTCAATGGATGCACGATGCCCGCATGGAACGAAAGAGCCATCGGAGCGGCACGGGTGCTCCGGCTCCCCTTTACCGGGGGATCGGATGCCCATGCCTCCCGGGAGGTGGGCATGTGCTATACGGAGTTTGACGATGAGGTGACAGGGGAAAACCTTGTCGCATTGTTGAAAAAGGGAAATTTCCGGGGAGTGGATACCCGTAAAGTGAGTGCGGGGAGCGGGTTTTTCAAGTAAGCGTCCCTTCAGGATTTCGCCCTGTGGCCGGGATCATTCCGACCGCAGGGCACCACTATCGAGCAGAAACATGGGGATTTCCCTCTCTCTCGAAAGGAGCTCAGGCCACAAGCTCGCCTTTGGGGAGGTCGTCGGGTGCCTTTGCGAAACGGGAAGTCTCCTTCCACTGGTCCATTTCCTCTTCAGTGGCATCGCCGTCTTCGATGATGCAGCGATGACACCTCCTGTCCTGACCGTTTGTTTTGTTCCAGCGAGACATATCGGGATCACCATAGTGACCGCACTTGATACAGACGAAACAGCACATCATAACAGCCTCCTCGGATACGGTAATGGATGGATGCCTCTTTCTACTACAATAGGATACTGATTAGGGGAAAAATATGACAGGGATCATATATTTCCCCGGGACAGGTGAGTGGCGGGGGAGGCAGCAGGGGGAAGAGCGATTCTGAACAGGTATCCTGAACGGGTATCTTTCAGTGTGGGGGCAGGGCGTACCCTCGTGTACGTCTACTATGAATCCGTCACCCTGGCGAAAGCAAGAGTCTCTCTCAGGCTGTCACCCCGGCGAAAGCCGGGGTCCAGTTCCTTATTCAAAGGATTGGATCCCGGCTCAGAAGATCCGCCGGGATGACGTAAAAGAAAAGAGAGGGGGGGAGGGGTCAGGGGGTGAGAGCTCCTTGCCTACCCACCCTCAGTATTTCACCCAGGGGGACAGGCCATGAGACGGCAAAAAGGAGAGGGTCTCTCCTTTTCTGCCGCTACCCAAAGGATACGGGAATCAGACAACAGAGAGGCGAGAGGGAATACCATGATCCTGTCGCATTGCAAGGACATCGAATCCCCCTGCCCCCTTCCCGAAAGAGAGCGCATTATAAAGCGTATTATCAGAGAGAAGCAGAAATCTCTCGTGAGAGCGATAACTCCTTGCTGCTTCCCACAACAAGTGGTGGGCTTCCCTTGCTTTCCTCCTTCCGTCAGTAAGCGGGGTCTTGCAAGCGGGCGACGAGGGCATCTACCAGTGCCTTTACGGTAGCCTCCTCCGGTACGACGGAGACGGTTAATCCGGCTTTTTCAACGGCTTTACGGGTAACAGGCCCTATAGCGGCGATGGTCGCGTTCTGCAGGCACTCCATGGCGTCCTCGCCCATCATTTCCATGAAATTGGTGAAGGTGGCAGCACTGGTGAAGGTCGCCACGGAGATCCTCCCCTCTTTCAGGAATCTCTTCAGCCGTTTCCCGTGTTTTTCCGGTTTCACCGCACGGTAGGTGACCGGGGTATCGATCTCTCCCCCCAGCTCCCTGACCCTCTGGGGAAAGATCTCCCGTGCTGCTCCCGCACGGGGTAGCAACAGTCTCATTCCTTGCATCCCTTCGGCTTCAGAGGGACAGAAGGCCTTTATCAGCCCTTCCGCATTGAATTCCCCGGGTACGAGGTCCACTTTCATCCCGTACTTCCTCACCGCTTCGGCGGTCTTCGTGCCGATGGCGCAGAGCTTGATGCCGTGGAGGTCCCGCACGTCCTTGTCTCTTTCGAGAAGCCTCTGCATGAAATACTTCACCCCGTTGGCGCTGGTGAAGAGGAGCCAGTGATACGATTCGATGACATCGATAGCCCTGTCGAGGTCCGTATAATCCTCCGGGGGGACGACCTTGATGGTGGGGAATTCGAAGATTTCGGCCCCCAGGTCCTCCAGGGGCTCATATTCGGAAGTGTATTCCCTGGTGATCAGGATGCGATGCCCGAAGAGAGGCTTGTCCTCGTACCATTTCAGGGTATCGCGCAGTGTTACCACGTTTCCCACGATCATTACCGCGGGAGGTCTGATCCTCTCTTCCTTTACCATGCCTGCAATGTTCCCCAGATCGCTGATGATGGTCTTCTGATCGGGTCTCGTTCCCCATCGTACCACCGCCACCGGCGTTTCCTGCTGCTTCCCGTGCTCGATGAGCTTCCGCGCAATGGCCTCGATGTTTTTTACCCCCATGAGAAAGACAAGGGTATCGAAGCCCGAGGCGAACTTGGACCAGTCGATAGTGCTTTCCTGTTTTGCGATATCCTCGTTTCCGGTGATGACCGCAAAGGAGGAGGAGAACTTCCGGTGGGTAAGGGGAATGCCTGCATACGCCGGCGCCGCGATGGAAGAGCTCACTCCCGGGATGACCTCGAACTCGATGCCCTCCTGCACCAGGACTTCCGCTTCCTCTCCGCCCCGGCCGAAGACGAAGGGATCGCCGCCCTTCAGTCTGCAGACGATCTTCCCTTCCTTTGCCTTGTCCACCAGGGCCTGGTTGATCTCGTCCTGGGTCATGGCGTGATGCCCGCCCCTTTTCCCCGCATAGATGAACTCCGCATCGTGGTTTATATAGTTCAGTATCTGCGCGTTGAGGTGGAAATCGTAGACCACCACCTCCGCCTTCCTGAGTCTCTTCAGCCCCTTTACAGTGAGGAGCCCGATGTCGCCGGGTCCTGCTCCAATAAGATACACCTTGCCTTTTTTCATATCTTTCAAATCCTCTTCAGCTCGATATATTCCCGTTGACGGGCGGTATGTCCTTTGCATAGACTTCGTCCAGTATCTTCTTGGCCCCCCTCGAAAGAAGGACTTCCGCAAGCCGGATGCCGAGGGACTCGGGCTCGGAGGGACTGCCCTCGATTCGGTCCCGTATGATCCTGTCTCCCGCGACGCTCCCCACCAGCCCTTCCATGACCATTCGACCGTCCACAAGACGGGCATAGGCGGCGATGGGCACCTGGCATCCTCCCTCAAGTCTCTTCAGGAGAGCCCGTTCCGCCCGTACGCAGACAGAGGTCTCGGGGTGATCCAGGGGAGCGATAAGGGCATTGATGAAGGGATCGTCCTTCCTGCATTCGACACCCACCGCTCCCTGTCCGATGGCGGGAAGGCTTACTTCGGGGGGGATCACTTCCGTGATCCGTTGTGCCCAGCCGAGTCTCTTCACCCCGGCGGCGGCGAGAATGATGGCATCGAACTGTCCCTCATCGAGTTTTCTCAGCCGCGTATCGAGATTGCCCCTCAGTTGCTCTATCCTGAGGTCGGGCCGCACATGGAGCAACTGGCAGGAACGCCGCAGGCTGCTCGTGCCGATGACCGCCCCCCGGGGGAGTCCGGCGAAGCTCTTTGCTTTTCCCGTGCCGTTCTGTCCCGCAATAAAGGCATCCCGCGGGTCCTCACGCTCGCAGATGACGGAGAGATGCAGGCCCCCGGGGAAATCGGTGGGAACATCCTTCATGCTGTGTACGGCGAGATCGGCGCCGCCGTTGAGGAGCGCTTCTTCGATCTCCTTGACGAAAAGGCCTTTACCCCCCACCTTTGCCAGGGGGACATCCAGTATCTTGTCGCCGGTGGTCTTGATTTTGTTCAATTCGATCACCAGCCCGGGGTTGCGCTTTTCCAGCTCTGACCTGATCCATTCCGCCTGCCATAGGGCGAGCTTGCTGCCCCGTGTTCCGATGACGATTTTATTCTTCATTTTCCTCTCCGTTGAGCCCGTACAGTTTTTTGATCGTGGCGATCAGCTCATCCCTGTCTTCGGTATCCTCCTTGAGGGCGGCGGTAGGAGGGTGAATGAGCTTGTTGATAATGGCTGTCGCGAGGTATTCCACCGCCTTTTTCTTTCCGTTGTCGAGGTCGGGGTATTTGTTCCTGAACTTCTCCAGCTCCTCCTCCTTGATCTCCTCCGCCTTCTGGCGCAGGGCGACGATGGTGGGAATGGAATTGAGGGAGGCCATCCACTTGACAAAGGCTTCCACCTCTTCGGTGATAATGGTTTCTGCCTTTTCCGCCTCCCTCTTCCTTTCGAGGATGTTGTTTTCCACTACGTCCTGGAGATTGTCCACATCGTACAGGTAGACGTTTTCTATCCTGTTGATCTCGGGGTCGATATTCCGGGGCACCGAAATGTCGATAATGAAAACCGGCCGGTGCTTTCTCTCCCGCATGACTTTGTGCATCTGGTCCTTCAGGAGAACATAGGCGGGGGCGCCGGTGGAACAGATGAGGATGTCGCAATGGAGCAGCTCGCAGAGAAAGTCTTCAAAGCGCACCGGTCTTCCGCTGAACTCCCGGGCCAGCTCGCATCCCCTGTCGTAAGTCCTGTTGACCACCATGACGTCCCGCACCCCGTTCGTGACGAGGTGGCGCGCTGCCAGTTCGGCCATCTCTCCCGCTCCCAGGAGCATGAACGATTTCCCCGTAAGATCGGAGAATATCTTCCTGGCAAGCTCCACAGCGGCAAAACTGATGGAGACCGCGTTCTCGGCGATCTTCGTTTCGGTCCGCACCCGCTTAGCGGTGGAAATCGCCTTTTTCATCAACTTGTTCAGCATGACCCCCGTCGTTTTTTTCCGGAGGGCGAAGTCGAAGGTGTCCTTGAGCTGTCCCAGTATCTGGGGCTCTCCCACCACCATGGAATCGAGGCTCGAAGCGACCCTGAAGACATGCCGTACGGCCTGGGAATCGGTGTGGACGAAAAGAGACTTCTCAAAGCAGGCCCGCTCGATCCTGTGGAACGAGGCGAGGAACTCCTGGATGTTCTCCACTGCGACGGCGGTATTGCCAACGCAGGCGAGAATTTCCACGCGGTTGCAGGTGGAGAGCAGGGCGACCTCTCTGACCTCGGGGACCCTCTGAAGGCAGGCGAGCCCCTCCTCGAGCTTCGGCCCGGGAAAGGCGAGACGCTCTCTGACGTCAACGGGTGCGGTTTTGTGATTGAGACCTATAACAACAATTTTCATCTGAATGAATGCAGACTCTTCAACGAGAGATTCACACCGAAAAAGGTGAACAGTACCACGACAAAACCGATAATGGATAAAATGGCGGCCTTCCGGCCCCTCCAGCCCGAAGTGAAGCGGATGTGGAGGATGAGCGCATAGATAAACCATGCTATCATCGACCAGACCTCTTTGGGGTCCCATCTCCAATAGCTTCCCCAGGCGCTCTCCGCCCACAGCGCGCCGGTGATAATGGCGCACGTCAGGAGGGGAAACCCGAGATTGATCATCTTATTGTTGATCTCGTCCAGCATCTGCAGGCTGGGAAGCCTCTGGAAGAGGCCGTGCACATGCTTCGATTTCAAATAGTGTTCCTGGAGGAGATACATGATCCCGATACCGAAGGCAACGGCAAAAGCCGCATTGCCGAGAAACGCCAGGAAGGTATGTATCCCGAACCAATAGCTTTCCAGCACGGGATTGAGGGGACGGATCCCCCGGGGGAGTATCGAGGACGAAAGCATCAGGAGGAAGACGATGGGAAGGACGAAAGAGCTCATAATGCCGATCTTGTACCGGAACTCGAGAAGGAAAAAGATCAGCACCACGCACCAGGCGAAAAAGGAAGACGCCTCGTGCATGCTCGAAATGGGGAGATGCCCCGCCTCGCTATACCGATAAATGAGAGAGGCGGTATGGATGAGGAATCCGCCGCCGGTGATGAAGAGCATGAGCCGCGATGACTCCCTGCTCCCCTTGAACAGCTCGACAATGCTTATGATCGTTGAGGCGAAGTAGAAGGTAAGGGCCAGTTCGAAGAGTATTGTTCCCATCAGAAGCAGCCGAGCTCGCAGTTTTTAATTTTGATCCTCAACATGTCGGCGGCTTTTCCCACTTCCCGGTACGGGACTCCCAGTTCTTCAGCGATTTTCCGTGCGCGGGCACAGGAAAGTGTGCCGCCAGCCGCCCTTTCTTTCAGTAATTGCTCTATACTTTTTTTTTGTACTATCATATCCAGGCACCGGATCAATTCCCGGAGCGAGCTCCCATCGGAGGGGGAGAAGACAACCGTACGGCAGGTTTCCGGAGGGGGGGCCATTTCCCTTCCCTCATCCTGCAGCCAGTCTGATGCCCTTTCTTTTTGGCTCTCGGGGATTACAATAATATCAGCATGATGCAGTATCTCCCGGGCAGAGGATTTCATTGTTTCTTCGGAGACACTCAATATGAATATTACAACATCGGGCTTTAAAAACTCAATTGCGCTGTTCCCTTCTACGACGATCCCGTCGAGGGAGGAAAGCCGTTCGACTGCCGGGGGAAGCACCTCGCTCAGCTCCTCGGGCGGGGACTGCACCCAGAGCACCTCTTTCGCCCCCGCCGCCAGGAGCAGGGCGGTGTCCTTGTCCCTCTGCGAGAGGAGAGCGGGGTCGTCGATGATCGAGCTGTAGAAGGTGGTCCTGGTATACTTGATGGCACCCCATCTCCCCGGAACTGCGGGCAGCGGGCGATGCGCGGGGGAAGGGATTTCCCCCTGAGGAGATGAGTCGTCCGTGATGGGCTCTTCCGGGATGCCTGCCCGGCTACCGGTAAGATGCCTGAGGAGAGCGGACGCAACAGTCGTTTTGCCGGAGCCGCTGTGTGCGCCCCCGATGCCGAGGAGAAAAGGCCGTTTCATTCAGGCTTCGGTGGCTGCAGCGGGCTCTTCCTTCTTGACCTGCTCCTTGTAGTTGCATTCCTTGTTGGTGCAGGCGAGGAAGAGCTCACCTGCCTTGTTCCACTGTTCCACAAGGAAGGGCGCATGGCATTTGGGGCACTCCTTCGGCACCGGCCGGTACCAGAGCGCAAAGGTGCAGTTCGGATAATTGCTGCAGCTCCAGAAGGACTTCCCCCGTTTCGATTTCCTCTCCACGATATCTCCCTGATCGAGCGGGCATTTCACTCCCGTCGCAATGGGGCGGGTGTTCTTGCATTCGGGGTACCGGGAGCAGGCGAGGAATTTGCCGAATCTTCCGCTCTTTATGACCATGGCTGCGCCGCATTTCTCGCAGACCTCGTCCGTGGGGATCGATTCCGTCTTCTGGGGAGCGTTTTCTCCCTCAAGGGGCCGGGTGCTTTTACATTTGGGATAGGCCGAGCAGGCGAGGAATTTTCCGTGTCTCCCCCATTTTATAACCATGGGTGAACCGCACTTCTCGCAGACCTCGTCCGTGGGGATATCCTGGGGCCTTACCCTACCCTTGTCCGTGGAGGCCTTCTGCAGGTCCTCCTTGAAAGGGGTATAGAAATCGTTGACGACATCGACCCACCGCATCTTGGCGTTTTCGATCTCATCCAGTTCGTCTTCCATTTTTGCGGTAAAATTGAAATCGATCAGCTCCGGAAACTTTTCCACAAGCAGATCGTTCACCACCGTGCCCAGTTCGGTGGGGACAAACCTCCTGTCCCCGTTTTTCTCCACGTATTTCCTGTCCTGGATGGTGGAGAGGATCGCGGCATAGGTGCTCGGTCTTCCGATCCCCTTTTCTTCCAGGGTCTTTACCAGGGTTGCTTCGGTATAGCGGGGAGGCGGCTGGGTGAAGTGCTGCACCGGTTTGATATCGGTCTGCCGGAGCGCGTCCCCTTCCTGCAGCGAGGGCAGGAGCCCTCCCTCCTCTTCCTCGATTTCGTCCATACTTTCGGTATAGAGCGCCATGAAGCCCTGAAAGCGTATCACGGTGCCTGACGCCCGCAGCTCGGTTCCTTTGACTTCAGTCCCGGATTCCTTCAGTCCGATGATGAAGGTCGTCTGTTCGAGCTGGGCGGGGCTCATCTGGCTGGCGATGAAACGGTTCCATACCAGTTGATAGAGGGCGTACTGGTCCTT
This sequence comes from Nitrospira sp., assembly GCA_002634385.1. Taxonomy (GTDB): domain Bacteria; phylum Nitrospirota; class Thermodesulfovibrionia; order Thermodesulfovibrionales; family Dissulfurispiraceae; genus Nitrobium; species Nitrobium versatile. The sequence continues at coordinate 24,202 of NSJL01000037.1, read as the reverse complement.
GGAAAGGTAGCGTTTGACCGCTTCGGGGGATTTGTCGGGATAGGTGGGGCGTATGGCCTCATGGGCTTCCTGGGCGCTGCCCTTGCTCTTATAGTGGGGAGGCTTTTCGGGTACATAGTCCTTCCCGAACCTGCTCAGGATGAGCTCTGCGGCCCACTGCTGTGCCTCGGGGGCGATCCTGAAAGAGTCTGTCCTCATATACGTGATCAGACCGGCGGACCCCTCCTCCCCCAACTCGACGCCCTCATAGAGCTGCTGGGCGATCATCATGGTCTTTTTGGCCGGAAAGCGCAGCCTCCGTGCCGCTTCCTGCTGGAGGGTGCTGGTGATGAAAGGAGGGGCCGGTGACCTCTTTCTCATCTTCGTTTCGATTTTTGCGAGGAAGGTGTCCTTTGCCCTGATATCGCCGGCAATCCTCTGCGCCTCTTCTTCGTTGGTGATAAGGAACCTGCTCCCCTCCTTCGCATCGCGGTCGATGACGAGGGCATCCCGGTACCGGTAGAGTTTTGCCGGGAAGGGGGCTTTCGCAGTGCCGTTGCCGGGGGGCGAAAAGGGTTCCAGCAGGGCGTCGATGGTCCAGTATTCCTCCTTCTGGAAGGCCTCGATTTCCCGCTCCCTGTCCACGATAAGCCGCACGGCAACGGACTGCACCCGTCCCGCGCTCAGTCCCCTCCTCACTTTTTTCCAGAGGAAGGGGCTGAGATTGTACCCCACCAGCCTGTCGAGAATGCGCCGCGCCTGCTGCGCATCGACTTTATTGAGGTCGATCTCCCCGGGATGCCTGATCGCCTCTTTCACCGCCCTTTCCGTAATCTCATGGAAAGTGACGCGGTAAATCTTCTTGGAATTCCGGGGATGCCTGATATCCTCCGCTATGTGGTAGGCGATCGCCTCCCCCTCCCTGTCGGGGTCAGTCGCGATATAGATCTCCTCGGCCTTCTTCGCTTCCGCTTTCAGCTCCCTGATCACCTTCTCCTTGCCGGGAATGGTGACATACTGGGGAGTAAAATCGTGATCGACGTCCACCCCGAGCTCTTTCTTGGGAAGGTCCTTTATATGGCCTATGGAGGCCTTTACTCCGAAATCCTTGCCCAGTATTTTATTGATGGTCCTGGCTTTTGCCGGCGACTCAACGATCACAAGAGATTTCACTTCTCCGTCTCCTCCTTCAGTTCCAGGTTATCTGGCGCCCTTTACCGAAAATAAAAGCATATATCTCTTCCGTTTCAAGCTCCGTGTCTTTCATGAGGATGTACGCCAGAAGGGCCCGTATGGTGTCGAGCTCCGCATCATCGATATACTTCGTCAGCTCAAGGGTCAGCAGCTCTTCCTTCACTGTCAGAAAATCTATATCGAAGCCGCTGACCTTTTTCAGCATGTCATCGGCATCGTACCCCTTCTCGATGAGCTCCTTTGCGAGGACCCTGAGGACATCTATAAGTCTCTTCGCCAAACTTCCTCCTTAAAGTATATAAAAATTTCTTCCTTCTGTCTGCCTGACGATCCCTTTGATTTCGAGGCCGAGGAGCAGGCCCGAGAGCTTTGCGGGGGGCATGCCGAGTTCCCGTGCGATGACATCGATGTGTTTCGGATCGCTGCTCAAAATACTACATATTGCCTTTTCTTCCCCATTAATTTCAAGTTGACCGGCAAGTTGAGCGGCCGGAGAGGGGGAAGCTTTCCGTGAGAGCATCATGCCTTTCAGGAGGGGAGAGAGCTCTTCCAGGACGTCTCCGGCGCTCCGGACAGGACGGGCACCCTTACTGAGAAGCGCGTGGGTCCCCTCGGAAAAACGGGAATAGATGCTCCCCGGAACGGCAAAAACCTCCCGGTTCTGTTCCAGGGCATAGCGAGCGGTTATCAGTGAGCCGCTGTTGAGGGTCGCTTCGACAATGATGGTCCCGAGGGAGAGCCCGCTGATCAGCCTGTTCCTCCGGGGGAAATGCTCCCGGAGCGGGGGCGTCCCGAGGGGGAACTCGCTGATGACGCACCCGGAGCGGGCCAGATTCTCGAAGAGCCCCTTGTTCTCGGGGGGGTAGGGCCTGTCGAGGCCGCAGCCCAGCACCGCAATGCTCCTCCCCCCTGCCTCGAGGGCTGCGGTATGGGAAACGGTATCGATTCCCCGGGCCACACCGCTTACAATGGTAAGACCGCACGCGGCAAGGTCCGAGGCGAGTAACGCGGCGGCCCGCTTTCCGTAATCGGTCATTCTCCGGGAGCCCACCATGGCGATGGCGTATTTGTCTTCCTCGAGAAGAGTCCCTTTGGTATAGAGGAGTACCGGGGCATCATCGATCTGGCGCAGCAGTTCGGGATATGCCGGATCGGTACAGGCGACCGGAGTGATTCCCGACTGGCGCAGTACCCGGATCTCCCCTTCGACCCGCTTCCAATCATCGAATTCGAGAATTTTCCGCAGCCGCGCCCCGCCGACCTCCTCTACGCTCCCCAGGGCTGCAAGGCTTGCTTCGAATATTTTCCGGGGAGAGGAGAAGGCGGAAAGCAGGCGCCGGGCGGTAACCGGCCCGATTTCCTTGATGAGGGTCAGGGCGATAAGGCAGGCGAGGTCATCGGTCCCGCAGGAGGAGGGGGGAACAGGGCGGGCACTCCCTTTTCTCGTCGCCCGGGCATCGGGCTTCTCCTGACCCATTGCCCGGTTACCTGCTCCTTACCCGGTTGTGGACTTTCAGGCGCAGGGCATTCAGCTTGATGAACCCTTCCGCGTCCTTTTGGTTGTATACTTTCTCCGCCTCGAAGGTGGCCAGTTCGGGATTATATAAGGAATAGGGAGAGCGTCTTCCCACTACCATGCAGGTCCCTTTGTACAGTTTCAGCCTGACCGTTCCGGTGACGTTCCGCTGAATGGAATCGAAGGCGGTCTGGAGCATTTCCCTTTCCGGAGCGAACCAGTACCCGTAGTAGACCAGTTCGGCGTAACGGGGGATCAGGGAGTCCCTCAGGTGGAACGCCTCCCGGTCGAGGGTGATGGATTCCACCGCCCGGTGGGCCGCATGCAGGACAGTGCCTGCGGGGGTTTCGTATACTCCCCGGGACTTGATTCCCACATACCGGTTCTCCACGATATCCACCCTGCCGATGCCGTTTGCCCCTGCAAGGGCGTTGAGCTTCTCAAAGAGCTCCACCGGGGAGAGGCGGGTCCCGTTCAGTCCTACGGGATCTCCCCCTTCATACTCTATCTCGATATACACGGGAGAGTCCGGGGCCTTCTCGGGCGGTACCATCATAGTGTACATATCCTGCGTCGGTTCGGCCCAGGGGTCTTCGAGAATGCCGCCTTCATAGCTGATGTGCAGGATGTTACGGTCGGTGCTGTACGGCTTCTCCCTGGTGACCGGCACGGGAATGCCGTGCCTCCCGGCGTACTCGATGAGGGATTGGCGCGAAGTGAAGGACCACTCGCGCCAGGGGGCGATCACCTCCACGTCGGGCTTCAGGGCATAATAGGTGAGCTCGAAGCGCACCTGGTCGTTCCCCTTTCCCGTGGCACCGTGGGCCACGGCGTTTGCTCCCTCTTTCACCGCGATATCGATCTGCTTCTTCGCAATCAGGGGGCGGGCGATGGACGTGCCGAGCATGTATGTGCCCTCATACAGGGCGTTCGCCCGCAGCATGGGGAAGATGTAGTCTTTTATGAATTCCTCTCTCAAATCCTCCACATACGCTTTTAAGGCGCCTGTCTTCAGGGCCTTCTCCTGTATCGCGGCGAGATCCTCTCCCTGGCCGAGGTCGGCACAGAAAGCGATGACCTCGGCATCGTGGTTTTCAATCAACCATTTTATTACGATGGATGTATCGAGCCCGCCCGAATATGCCAGTACGATCCTTTTTGCCATGGAAGCCTCCACAAGAAAGAATAAGTTGTGCTCTCCCGCCGCTGCCGAACCGGGTGCGCTTCCCCGGGCATCCGTATATCACAGCGAGGGAAATACAACCATATCATAAAAGAGGTTTCATTGTGAAGTCTTTCTTGAGAGAGGAGGGAGGGAATACCCCCTTTCCTCCCGTTTCATCGCAGGGGAAGAAAGGGGGGATCATGCAGGGGTGCACTTAAAAAAGGAGGAAAGCGGGAGGGCGTCTTCCCTCTTTCCGCGCAGACCCGATCCCGCTCCTATTTCATCTTGCTGAGCAGGTCACATGCGGCAATGGCAGGAAGGGTGAGGAGCTCCACCGATCCCCTCGCTCCCAGTTCCATGGACATACGCATTACCGTCTCGTTGTCGGGTGCCTCGACGATATTGACAAAATCGTAGGGGCCCAGGACGGCGAACTGTTCCTTTACCGTTACTCCCATCCCTTCCAGTTCCTTGTTGACTTCGAGCATCCTGTCAGGGTTCTGCTTGATGGTCTTTCTGCCTTCGTCCGTCAGTTTGCTGAGGATTACATACTGAGCCATGGCTTTCTCCCTCCTTACGGGTATGATCAGGATCATGATAGAAATGCATTCATATCTTCTTATACCTCCAAAAGGAGTGATTGTCAACAACGGGAGGGGAGGAGATGACCGGGTGCGGCAGACGGGATGCAAAAAAGAAGAAGGCAGGAGAGAAACCTGCCTTCTTCTTTTTTGCCTGAAGCCGGGTTAACAGCCTGCTTTTGTGCCCTTTAAGTCGTTGGAGCCTTTGATGACATTCTTTCCGCCCTCTTCGGTGTACTTGACCTTCACCTCATCGCCCTGGACGATCCTGTCGTCGAGTTTTTTGAGAACGGTTTCGTTCTCCACGACGAAGGTCGTATCCTTGCCGTCGACGGTAACCGTGACAGTCTTCTGCGCAACATCGTAGTCCTTTACCTTCCCTTTTACGGAGACCTTTTCCGCCGCCACTGCCGCGCCCGCGAGCAGCGATACGCAGAAGAGTGCCATCACCAGTACTGCTACTACTACTCTTGCTCCTCTCATTGTGTCCTCCTTTTTGCCGGGGGATTCTTCCCCTTTCGTGTGATTACCTAGCTCCTGGAAATCCTTTTCCTGCCGGATTTTCCGTTCTCATCGCGGGTCCTCTCTTCGCTCGCCCTGGTGTCTCCCTTGGCTTCGTCCTTTGCGGAGAAGCGGCTGCCTACCCTCATCGGATCCCCCGTATACCCGAGAGTTTTCCAGTCAAGCCTCTTGTTGATGCCGAAGTGGCAGTCACCGCATTTCAGCGCCTTCTCCTTCGGGGCGATCTCATGGTTGATACTCCCGTAGAATGCAGTCGGGATGAACTCGTGCTTGCCGCTGTAGGGGAGGCCGGAGGTCCTGGCGCCGTCCGTAAGAGCCTTCTCCCAGTTATAGTGACTCCAGAGACCGCCGAAATTCTGGAAGATCGACAGATACTTGTACTGGGAATCCATGGGCTGTTTGCCGGTGTGTACCTTGAAGGGATAGATTTTAGCATCGGGGTCCTTGATGTCGCCGACGGGCTTCGAAAGATAGAGAACCTTTCTGGGGTCCTTTATCTTCTCTCCCTTCAGGTATCTCTCCATCTTCCCGTTGTACCATGCATAGGTTGGGGTGACATTCATCCCCCAGGTGAAATCTCCTTTGTGTTTCGCGTAGGTCTCCTTGCCGAATTCTTCCTTTATATCTTCAATGTCCTTGCCCACCGTCGACCAGTCCCAGCTCATCTTCGTCGCCTGCGCTTTTGCGAAAGCGGGAATATGGCAGGTCTGGCAGGCGACAGTCTTCTGATGTCTCGCCAGCACCTTATGGGCGGTGGAGTCCTTATGGGGGTCCCTGTGGCAATCCTCGCAGGAAACCCTTCCGTCGTTCGTTGCGAGGAACAGGGATGCGCCCGAAATGGAGTGCTCCTTTACGGTGTGGCATGCCTGGCAGGTCATGTCCGTGGGGCCGCCCATGTGCACATCATGCTCTTTCCCGGGCTTGCTGAGGGAGGAGTCCATATCCCCATGCTTTACCGCGTCGCCTCCGCCTCCGAAAAAGTGGCATACCCCGCAGTTGTCCCGGTTCGGAAGGCTTACGCTCTGTGCGGCTTTCTCGAGATTGATTTTCCCTCTGGCGAAGAGATCCTTGTCGACCTCTCCTCCGAGGCCTTTCTTATAATTGCCTTCCTTTGCGTGGCAGATTAGGCAGTCGACCTTCGACTTTTCGGCCGGAAGCTTCGCATTCTCGACCCAGCCGTAGCCTGCATGGCATTTTACACAGAACGCCCTGCTGCCCCCCTCCACGTCGGTGCAGAAGTTGTTGAGAAGGTTTGCTTTTCCGTACTCATCTTTGCTGTTCTCCATTCCCTTGACGCTCCGGGGAGCGCCTTTCCACTTGTAGTGGGATGTCTTCATGAAGTCTTCCGCCTGCTTCTCATGACACTGCAGACAGACCTTGGTTACCTCCTCGCCGCTCTTGAAGGGCCCCTTTATGAATTGGGAATGATCGGTTCCCGCCGCCATACCAGATGGAGCGCCTATGAGGAGAAGGGCTGCTGCCATTACTGCAATTATCCGTATTTTCACAACGACCTCCTTGAAAAGGTTTTATTGTTACCAGGTAACAATAGAGTTTCATCCTCATATGGATAGACAGGATTTGTTTGATGAAGAAGGGACACTGCGCGGTGGTGTTTAAGGAAAAGGGGAGGGTAGCTGACCGGAGTGCATCCCGGTAGGAACATTCCCGCTATTCCCGCTGTTCGTTGCTGCATAAATGCAACACCTGCATAAAAGAGGTTTTAGAACTCATTTCATTCCCCCTCTCCTGGCCTTCGGCCGCCCTACCTATTCCCCAGAAAATCTCTGATTTCCTGGGGACCCCTCTCCCTCGAGGGGAGAGGGAAAGGGTGAGGGTGAAAGAGAGAGTCTTGAAACAGCTTCCAGTCTTTTTGTAAATAGATTTTATATGAAACAAGTTATGTTGTCAAGAAATTTATAAACAATATGAACCGGCTCCGTTTTTTTTGTGTAGCTTGACCCCCGGGGGGGCTGTCATATAGAGTAAAAGCATGGAAACCATACGCATGCTCCGGGTGATGCAGGATACGGCGAAAAGGCATCTTTATCAAGGAAAATCGATCGGTTTTGTTCCCACCATGGGCGCTTTGCACGAAGGGCACCTCAGCCTTGTCAAGCGGGCGAGGAGCGAATGCGATATTGTTGTCGTGAGTATCTTCGTGAACCCTCTTCAGTTCGGGCAGGGGGAAGATTTTGAACGGTACCCCCGGGATAGCGAGGGGGACAGGGAGAAGCTGCTGCGTGCGCGAGCCGATATCCTTTTCGCTCCTGACGCCGCTGCCCAGTACCCGGAGTCGTTCTCCACGCACGTTACGGTCAGTGCCCTGTCGGAGAGGTTGTGCGGTGCTTTCAGGCCAGGGCACTTCTCCGGGGTGACGACGGTGGTATGCAAGCTTTTTCATATCGTGCGGCCGGTGAGCGCATACTTCGGACAAAAGGATTACCAGCAGACGGTCATCATCAAGCGAATGGTGGAAGACTTGAATATGGGAGTGGAAGTAGTGGTCGTCCCCACAGTACGGGAGCCGGACGGACTTGCCCTGAGCTCGCGGAATGCCTATCTGAGTCCCGCTGAAAGGAAGGCGGCGCCGGTACTGTACAGGACGCTCCTTGCCGCATCGCAGGAGGTAAAGGCGCAAGCCGCCCCACCGGTGGAGATCAAGGCGCGGATGCATGCCGCGCTCCTGCAGGAGTCCCTCATTTCGGAAGTGCAGTACGCCGGCGTCTACGATCCGGCGACACTGGAGGAGGCGACCGAATTCGGAAAGCGGACTCTTCTCGCCCTTGCCGTGAAGATGGGGAGCACCCGTCTGATCGATAATCTCCTCGTGGACAGGTAAAGGATCAGACGGAGCGTCGCGGACCGACTCAGTAATTGCGTGTTCAGGTGTTCGGGGCCCGATGTCGGCTGCTAATCCTGCACCGGTTTTTGACTTGCCGAGATAGTGGAAATAATAGAGTCGAAGCGCATCATCGGCCTGTTGCGACTGCCAGTCCTTAATATTGCCATCCAACCGCAGGGCAATCGCATCTAAAAGATACTTCAAGGGAAAACAACGGGATTGCTTCAGGATACGACCTTCGCAATGACAGTCATTGCGAGCTGAGCGAAGCAATCTCAAGGGGATACACACTCACCGGACATTTTGGTGCGATTGCCCTGCATCCAACCGCAACTCTTCAAGAAATGAAGAGGCTGTTTGTTCATGATATTCAGTCGTGTTTACATTCAGTTTCCGAGCGTAGCTTAAAAACCGACTGACCCAGTAAGCATAAAAGGTCACCCGGTTTGCCGGGATAAGCTTGTGTTCGAGCAAATACTTTTGAAAGTCAGGCAGAGAAGCTTGTGTGTTTCTTGCACTAATTCCCATAAAAAACCTCCAGACTTTTTGGTCTATGATAAATATCAGAAAATGTAAAGGCAGTAGAGTTTGATGTATTTAGGACTTACGCATTTGGGGTAGGAGGTATGGGAAAATAGAGAGAGGAAAGGACAAGACGTAAGGACCGAAACAGCAGTGAGTAGTAAGTATGCAGAAGCAGAAGTGCTCTTTGGAAATATACAGCGATTTTCTGATTGCCACTCAGAACCGATACAGCGGAGTAGAGCTATCGAAAGTCTCTCCCGTACAAGGGATGGAGCATGATGCGGTCTCCCGCTGGTTGGCAGGAGACCGGCACCACCCTTCAGAACTATGGGGCAAAGTGAAAGTAATGGTGGATACCTCTACAGGATACTTGATTGAAGATGATACGGTTCTCAATAAAGAATACTCCCGAGACAATGAGCTTGCCCGAAAGCAGTACAGCGGGAATGAACACCGGATTGTAAACGGCATAGGAATGGTGAATCTGCTGTGGACCAAGGGGGAGGAGTTCATTCCGGTGGACTATCGGATATACCAGAAAGAGGCTGAAGGGAAGAGCAAGAATGAACTATTCCGGGAGATGCTGAAAAAGGCAAAGAAAAGAGGGTTTTCACCCCTGTATGTCTTGATGGATGCCTGGTACTCAAGTATAGAGAACCTCAAGGTGATCACCGGGGAATGTGAGTGGCAGTTTATCTGTAACGTGAAGGGAAACCGACAGGTCAGCGTGCTTCGAGGGTTCGATATTTCGATCAGTGATCTGGAACTCGCCAAAAGACGGGTGAGACAGGTGTGGCTGAAGGGATATGGGCCTGTGATGGTGGGTAAGCTAGTCTCCAAAGACGGGGACATTACCTACTTGGTGAGCAGCGACCTGTCGGTGAGCTATAGAGAGCTGAAGAAGCACTGGAAGAAGCGCTGGAAGATCGAAGAGTTTCACCGGGGACTGAAGCAGACGACGGGGATAGAGAAATGTTACAGCACGAAGGCTGTTTCACAGAAGACGCATATCTTTGCCGCCCTGACGGCATTCATCAAAATGGAGTGGACTCGATTACAGCAGGGGATTTCGTGGTATGAGCAGAAAGCGATGATCGGCAGGTACGCCGTCCGACGTTATCTGCAACAGGCAAACGCGTAGGTCCTAAAGAAATCAAAATCAAAAGATATTTGTAAGGAGATGCTATGAAAAGACACTTTATGATATGCGTAGATAATCGCGGCTATGAATCTTCGTTAGAAAAAAGAAAACTATACGAAGTACTGTCTGACAGGGCAGCCAAAAAACACCACCAGATACGAGTCATTGATGAGTCGGGCGAGGATTATTTGTACCCTGAAAAGTTTTTTGCTCCTGTGCGCCTTCCTAATATCACAAAAGAAAAATTGGAATTAGCGGCGGCATAACATCACGCCTCAACAAACTGGCTGGGCATGTTGCTGCATCTGCCCCGGCAGGGATCGGCGTCGGGGAGTGACGCAGAAACACCTGAAGGAAAAGACTATTCCTGGAGAGAGCTCTTGACGAACTTCGGGATCACCACGATCCCGTCGGGGCTCACGTGGAACCTCTTTCGGTCCTCCTCGCTATCGTACCCGATAACGGTACCGGTGGGAATGTACACATCCTTGTCAATAATGGCACGCCGTATTCTCGCATGCCTCCCGATCTCCACATTCTCCATAAGAATGGACTCCTCCACGGTGGCCCAGCTGTTGATCCGTACATTGGGCGACAGGACGGAGTTCTGTACTCTCCCCCCGCTGATGATGCAGCCGTCGCACACGATGGAATCCAGGGCGATACCCAGTCTGCCCCCTTCGTATTCCTGAGCGAAGACGAACTTGGCCGGGGGGTTCTGGTATTGGCGCGTCCGTATGGGCCATTCCCTGTCATAGAGATTGAGCAGGGGATCCACCGAAACGAGGTCCATGTTCGCCTCCCAGTAGGAGTCGATGGTCCCCACGTCCCGCCAGTATTTTGCCTCTTTTTTGTTTTCATCCCTGAAATTGTATGCGAAAAGTCTTCCTGTCTTCATCATCTCGGGGATGATGTTCTTGCCGAAATCATGGGAGGAGGAGCGTGCCGCGTCTATCTTCAGTTCTTCGATCATCATTTCGGTATTGAAGAGATAGACGCCCATGGAGACCAGACACTGGTCCGGGGTTCCCGGGATGGTTTTCGGATCGGCGGGTTTTTCTTCGAAGCCGACGATCCGCCATTGGCTGTCCACTTCTATCACCCCGAAAGCCGAGGCGTGCTTCCTGTCCACCTCGATGGCGGCGATGGTCCCCGTAGCCCCCGTATCCTTGTGGAAGGCGTACATATCGGAGTAGTCCATCTTGTAGATGTGATCCCCCGAGAGGATGAGGAGGTAGGGAGGGGCTTCCTTCTCGATGAGGTAGATATTCTGGTATACCGCATCCGCGGTCCCCGCATACCATCTCTCGTCCACCCGCTGCTGGGGAGGAACATTGATAACGAACTCGCCCAGTTCTGCGGAGAAGAGGTGCTCCCATCCCAGGGCGAGATGCCGGTCCAGGGAGAGGGATTTATACTGGGTGATCACCGCCATCTTCCGGATATTGGAGTTGATGCAGTTGCTGAGAGTGAAATCGATGATCCGGTATTTCCCTCCGAAGGGCACGGCCGGCTTGGCGCGGTGAATGGTCAGGGGGGAGAGACGCTCTCCCTTTCCCCCCGCGAGAATGATGGCCAGTACATCGTTCATGGTAGCGCATTTTCTGTATTTCTGCATTAAAAGAATATAGCAGGAACAAACCCGGGTGTCAATACGGAATTGCCGTATTTCTCAACGGGGTAGGGCTGCAACCGCCCGAACGTGCCCTATGGTATAATTGCAGTATGCACAGAACCGGCACACGCATTCCCATAGGCGTATCGGCCCTCCTCCTGTTGCTGCTCCTTCTCCCCGTCCCGCTTTGCTCCGCGGAAACTGAGCAAAGAGGGCAGGGGACGCAGGGGACGGTACTGGCGATCACGGTGGAGGGCATCATCAATCCCGTCGCCGCCGAGTATATCGGCTCCTCGTTGAAAAAGGCCTCGGGCCCGGGGACGGAAGCGCTGCTTATCAGACTGGACACCCCCGGCGGCCTCGACACCTCCATGAGAAACATTGTACGGGATATTATCGGTTCACCCGTCCCCGTGATCGTCTATGTTGCGCCGAGCGGGGCCCGGGCCGCATCGGCGGGGGTCTTTATCACCATGGCGGCCCACATCGCCGCCATGGCGCCGGGAACGAACATCGGGGCAGCGCATCCGGTCGCCATGGGCGAAAAAATGGACAAAGTGATGAGCGAAAAGGTGACGAACGATGCCGTTGCCTACCTCAAATCCATCGCGGAACAGCGGGGGAGGAACTCCCGGTGGGCGGAAGAGGCGGTGCGGAAGAGCGCCTCCATTACGGAAACGGAAGCCGTGCAGAATAGGGTAATCGACCTGATCGCCCCTGACGTTCCCTCCCTTCTCTCCTCCCTCGACGGAAAGGAAGTGACCACTGCCGCGGGAAAGAAGATGCTCAGGACCTCCCGTGCCAAAGTGATCGAGCACGAGATGAGCCTGCGTCAAAAGATACTGGATCTGATAAGCAATCCCAATATAGCGTATATTCTCCTGCTTCTCGGTTTCTACGGCCTCTTTTTCGAGCTGGCGAACCCCGGGGCGGTCCTTCCCGGAGTGATCGGGAGTATCTGCCTTATCCTCGGCTTCTATGCCCTTCAGACCCTGCCGGTCAACTATGCAGGTCTTCTCCTGATTATCACCGGCATTATCCTCTTTATCCTGGAGGTAAAGATCACTTCCTACGGCATGTTGACCGTCGGGGGCCTCCTTTCCCTTATCCTCGGCTCCCTTATGCTTTTCGAATCCCCCTTGCCTTTTTTCAGACTCTCCCTCTCCATCGTTCTTCCCGCCGCATTGATTACCGCCCTCTTTTTTGCCGTAACCCTCCGGCTTGCCTACCGGGCGGCAGTGCGAAAGCCCGTCACCGGCGAAGAGGGGCTTATCGGCCTAGAAGGGAAGGCGAAGAGCACTATCACCCCCGAGGGGGGGATGGCAGCGCTGCACGGTGAGATCTGGTCCGCTTTCTCCGACGAAACAATACAAAAGGACGAGCGGGTTGTCGTCACGGAGGTCAGGGGACTCGCGGTAAAAGTGAAGAGAATCCCCCTTTCTTGAAAAAAGTAGCGGGCCTGTCTTATAGTTAAGGCACACAGAAAGGGGATCCCCCCTGGCCTCCGCCCGGCAGGTGCAGGACGGGGAGAAAATTTGTGAAGAATGCAGAGATAAAATACAGCCAACTATTGTATGTCGCGTGTGCCGCTTTCGCCTGTTGCAGGCTGTTCCGGGAACGCTGCCTCTCATGAAGGCACTGGTAACCGGTGCAACGGGCTTCATCGGCAGCCATCTCGTCGACTCCCTGGTCCGGCAGGGATTCGACGTTTCCTGTCTTGTCAGGACTACTTCCAGCGTCCGGTACCTGGAAGACCTGAATGTGCGCCTCCTTCATGGTGATTGCCGGGATGCCGCGTCACTCCCCCCCGCGGTGCAAGGGGTCGATTATGTCTTTCACCTTGCGGGGATCACCAAGACCTGTTCGATGGACGAATTCTTTGCGGTCAATGTGAAGGGCACGGAAAATATAATGCGCGCCGTGGCCGCCCATAATCCCGGCGTGCGGCGCCTGGTCTACCTGAGCAGTCTCGCCGCCGTGGGACCGAGCCCCGATGGAAGGCCCCTGCGTGAGGACAGCAAGGCGGTCCCCGTATCCGTGTACGGGAAAACGAAGCGGGAAGGGGAGGAAATTGTCTTCAGGTACCGGAACGAGCTTCCGCTTACCGTTATCAGGCCCCCTGCCGTGTACGGGCCGCGCGACCGGGATATGCTGGTGTTCTTCAAGATGGTGAAATCGGGGATCGTCCCCTATTGGGGCAAATGCTACTACTCTTTTATCTATGTGGAAGACCTTGTACATGGTATAATACTTTCTTCTCAGAGTGAAGCGGCGGTGGGGGAGGCTTTCTTCCTGTCCGACAGGGACATCCATTCCACGGACGATATCGTTGACGCCATCTCCGAAGCGATGCAGAAGAGGCCGCTGCGGCTTCTTGTCCCCCGGGCCATCATGCCGCTGCTGGGACGTATGTCCGAGAAGATGCGGGGGACGAATATCATCAACAGCGATAAGATACGGGAAATGAAATATTCCCATTGGGTGTGCGATTCGAGCAAAGCGGCGGAGAGGTTGGGTTTTGAACCGAAGGTGAAAATAAGGGAAGGAGCAAGATGGACGGCGGATTGGTACAGGATCCATCAGTGGTTATGACGAAACAGACTGATATATTTGAAAAATGCTTTAAATTCACTGCTGCGGATGACCTCCGGCGGGCGGGCGTCTACCCTTTCTTCAGGGTGATCGAGAGCGCCCAGGACCCCGAGGTCATCTTGAACGGCAGGAAAATGATAATGGTGGGTTCGAACAACTATCTCGGGCTCACTAACCATCCCAAGGTGAAGGAAGCCGCGGTGGAGGCGGTGAAGAAATACGGGACCGGATGCGCCGGCTCCCGCTTTTTGAACGGAACCCTCGACATTCATGTGGAGCTGGAGAGGAAACTTGCCCGTTTCATGCGAAAAGAGGCGGCACTCGTCTTTTCCACGGGATTCCAGGTCAACCTCGGCGTCATTTCCGCCGTTGTCGGCAAGGACGATGTGGTGATCATCGATAAAATGGACCACGCAAGCATTGTCGACGGCTGCAGGCTCTCCTACGGGGAAGTGAAGAGGTTCAAGCATAACGACATGGCGGATCTGGACAGGGTGCTTTCCGAAAACGGCAGGGGGAAGCTCGTCGTAGTGGACGGTGTTTTCAGCATGGAAGGCGACATCATCAATCTCCCCGAAGTGGTCCGCATCGCGAAGGACCACGGGGCGCGCATCATGGTGGATGACGCCCACGGAATCGGGGTGCTGGGAAAGGGGGGCAGGGGTACCGCCGAACATTTCGGTCTTGAAGCCGAGGTGGACCTGATCATGGGCACGTACAGCAAATCCCTTGCCTCCATCGGCGGCTTCATAGCGGGAGACGAGGACGTCATCGATTACATCAGGCATTTCGGACGCGCCCTGATCTTCAGTGCAAGCCCGACCCCCGCATCGGTGGCTTCGGTGAGCGCGGCCCTCGACATTATCGAGAGCGAGCCCGAGAGAATCGAGATGCTCTGGAAGAATACCCGTAAGATGTTGAAGGGCTTCAAGGAGCTCGGCTTTGCCGTCGGACCCAGCGAGACGCCCATCATCCCTATTATCGTCGGGGCCGACGAGACCGCATTCAAGATGGCGATGCTGCTCCAGGAAGAGGGCGTTTTTGCCAATGTCGCCGTCTCTCCCGCGGTCCCCCCGGGCAAGGCGCTTATCAGGACGAGCTATATGGCCACACACACCGATACGCATCTCGATACGGTATTGGAGGCCTTCGGCAAAGTGGGAAAGGCCCTGGGCCTGATCTGATCCCGGTCCACCGGCACCTTATGGCCCTCTCCTCCCCATCCGTTGAAGTAGCAGAGGTCAGGACGTCGTGTGACCTCGATGCCTTTATCGGGGTGCCCCACTCCCTGTATTCCGGCGACCCGCATTTCTGCCCCCAGCTAACACGCGACCTGAGGACGCACTTCAGCCCGAAAAACCCCTTTTTCGCGCATGCGGAAATAAAGCTGTTCCTGGCGCGCAGGGGGGGGAGGACAGTGGGGCGTATCGCCTCCATCGTCAACCGGCAGCACCTTGCCTTCCATCGGGAGCGGGCCGGTTTTTTCGGTTTTTTCGAATGTATCGAAGACCGGGAGACCGCCGGCGCCCTCCTGGAAAGGGTATGCAGGGAGCTGAAAGACCACGGAATGGAAATAATGCGCGGTCCCATGAGTTTCTCCACCAACGAGGAATGCGGTTTCCTCATCGAGGGGTTCGGACATTCCCCCATGCTGATGACCCCCTATAATCATTCCTATTATAATGACTTAATGGAGGGATTCGGGATGGTCAAGGTGAAGGATCTCCACGCTTATCTTTATACCATGGAGACTACCCTTCCCGAAAAAGTGGTGCGTGTCGCTTCCCTCGCCTCCAAGAAGGGGATAACGGTCCGTCCCATCACGAAGAGAGATTTCATGGCGGATATGAAGGTGTTCCAGGAGGTCTACAATGCGGCATGGGAGAAAAACTGGGGGTTCCTTCCCCTTACGGATGAAGAGCTTGCCTACAGTGCAGGAAGACTGAAGCCGCTGGTGGTTCCCGAACTGACCCTCATCGCGGAAAAGGACGGGGAGCCGGTGGGGTTCCTGGGCCTGATCCCCGATTTCAATTCCGTCCTCCGCCACATGAAGGGCAGGCTGAATCCCGCAACCCTGGTGAAGGCACTCTACTATTCGAGGAAGATCGATTCCCTGCGACTCCTGCTCTACGGGATCAAGGAGGGGTACCGGAACCGGGGGGTGGATGCGCTCCTTTTTTCCGAGGGCCACAAACAGATCCTCCGAAAGGGAAAGTACCGGAGGATCGAGTTTTCGTGGATCCTCGAAGACAACCTCCCGGTGATACGCGTAACGGAAATGTTCGGCGCCCCGCTCTACAAGAAGTACCGGATATACGAGAAGAGGATCCGCGGATAGAGGGCAGAGGAGGCCTGATATCCGGCCTTCTGACCGGAATAATTACCCGGTCTTACGCTTTTTTCATGACGAGCACTGCGTTGACCCCGCCGAAACCGAAGGACTGGGTAACGGCGATCCGGGCCGCAGTCTCCTGTTTCTCGGTAACAAGAGCGACAGGGCATCCGGGATCTCTCTCCAGGAGATGCAGGGAGGGGGGGATGACGCCCTCCTGCAGGGTCATTGCCGTACATGCCGCCTCGAAAGCCCCCGATGCGGCGAGCATATGACCCGTCATGGACTTCAGTGCGCTCGCCGGGATTGCCTCCGCCCGCCTGCCGAAGACGGTCCCTATCGCTTCCGCTTCCGCCCGGTCGCCCAAAGGGGTGGACGTACCGTGCACATTGATGTACTCCACCGATTCCGGGGGGATTCCCGCATCTTTCAGGGCGGAGAGAATCGCCCTCGCCTCGCCCTGCGGATCAGGCTTGGTCATATGAAAGGCATCGGCGGTGGCGCTGTACCCGATAATCTCTCCGTACATCTGTGCGCCCCTCTGCAGTGCGGAGGATAACTCCTCAAGTACCAGCACTGCCGCGCCTTCCGCGATGACGAAACCGTCCCGTGTACGGTCGAAGGGCCTGCTGGCAGTGGGACCCTCGATCTTCGAAAGGGTGCCCGAGGCCCCGTATCCTCTTACGCAAAGCGGGCAGACAGGGGCTTCCGTTCCCCCGGCGAGCAGAAGCGGAGCGACGCCCGAGCGTATGAGCCTGAACGCTTCCCCGATGGCATTCGCCCCTGAGGCGCAGGCGTTGGAGATGCCGAGACAGTTTCCTCGTAGCCCCGTTCTTTGCGCAACGGTCGAGGCCGCCATGCTGATGGTGCTCGACGGCATGAGATACGGGGAAAAAGAACGGGGGGAACGGGGGTTCCGTACTTTCTCCATCTCTCGTTCCACCGTACTGATTCCTCCACGGCTCGAACCGATGAGGACACCGGCCCCGTCCGGAAATCCTCCCGGCAGGGAGGGCTCCCCGCCTTCCGGAGTCCGGTTCCACAAACCTGCATCCTCCAGCGCCATCAGTGAGGCCGCAACCGCGTACTGCACAAAGGGATCGTGCCGGAAAACCTCCTTCGGGGAGAGGTATGCCCCGGGCGAAAAATCCTTTATTTCTCCAGCTACCTTCCAAGGAAGGCCCGAGGCATCGAACCGGGTGATCGCGCCGATCCCAGTTACGCCATCTTTACAACGTTCCCATGAGCCATAAAAGGTTCCGGCCAGCGGAGTGACCGCACCAATTCCCGTAATAACCACTCTTTTCATCGTAAACTATAATATCACATCAGGTTTACCTTTCATCCAGTCCAGTAGACGAGGATCTCTTTTCGATTGCTTCACTCGTATGCTCTTTTATTTCCGGGGGAAGGTATGCTACATTTTATAGTATGAATAACATACTGAAAAAGCGCAGGGAAGAACTGGGCAAGAATATCGATGAAATTGCCGATGTCACCAGAATCAAGAGAAGTTACCTGCGGGCCATCGAGGAGGACGATTTCGAAAAGCTCCCCGTGGAAGTATACACGAAGGGATACATCAGGGAATATGCTGAATTCCTCGAAATTCCCGCGGAGCAGGCCTTTGAACCTTATGAGAAATACCTTGAAGAACGGAAAGGGGTAAAGGGAAAGGAAGCTTCCTCCCGGAAAGGCCTCGAGACCTCTCCGAAAAATTCCCTTCATCCGGCTGAGACAAAGAGGACCGGGACTCCCGCGGAGCGGGGATATCCCGAGGTCCCCTCTATCCCCTCTCTCTTCCCTGGAACCGAACAGGGAGGGGAGACCCGTTCTGTCTCTTCAATCCCGGGAAAAATTGTCTGGACTGTCCTGCTCCTCCTCATTGCCGGCTTTGCCGGCTTTTATTTCTTCGGGTCCGGGGTAACGGAAGCGCCGTTGCCTCCTCCGCCTCCCCCGAAAACGGAAGCCGTACCGGTTCCGCCCGTTCCTCCGGAAGACGCCCGGGAGGAGACGGTACAGGAGAACCCGGCCGCGCCGTCTGCGCTGCCCGGGACCGTTGCTCCTCCTCCGGCTGCAGGCGACGGAAGGCCGGAGGGCAGGGTAGACGCCCCGGGGAAAGGGGACCAGAGGACTGACCCGGGACAGAAAGTGCAGGGGACGGAAACCCCCGGAGTCCCCGCCCCTGAACCGGTACGTCCCGCTGCGACGCACCGCCTCGATATTGCGGCAAAGGGCAGAGCTTGGCTCCAGATCGTCATTGACGGATCCGAGAAAAAAGAGATCATCCTCAATCCCGGTGAAAGGATAACGTACAAAGTCAATGAGAACGCTTCTGTGCTGATAGGAAACGCTGCGGGAGTGCACATGAAATTCGACGGGAAGCAGTATGAGAATCTGGGCGGGGAAGGAGAGGTGGTGCGTATACATTTTCCGACCGGCGCTGCCTCACCGGTCTCTCCCGCCCGGAAGAGCTCCCCTTAGTTCAGGAAGCTCCGAAATCATCTCAACGGCGGCCCCTGAGTCCGCCCGACCTTGGAAGCTGTTTCAGAGCCCTCTCTTTCACCCTCACCCTTTCCCTCTCCCCTCGAGGGAGAGGGGGTGAAATGAGTTCCAGGGTGTATCACCCTGGTTATTATTGCTGACGGCCTACCGGTAGCGGTAAACAGGTAATCATCCGACGTGTCTTTCGGGAGAGAGATCGAACCTATGATGACAAAGGAATCCATAAGCGCGTTTTTCAAGGAGAAGGTCACCAGGCCGGTCAAGTTCAACGATATCGTGTTCCTGCTGAATCTTTCCCCTCCCGAACGGCGCAAGCTGAAACGCTTTTTGAGGGAGATGGTGGGCGAGGGAGAGATCGTACGGACGCGCAAGGGCCTCTACGGCCCCGCAGAGGAAATGAGCCTCGAGACCGGCTATTTCGAGGCGCACCGGGACGGTTACGGATTCGTGATCCTCGAGAAACCGGGGGAGCGCGATATCTTTATCCCTGCAAAGGCGACCATGGGTGCCATGAACAATGACAGGGTGGTGGCGAGGGTCGAGAACAGGCAGCGAAGGGACGGCCGGATCATCAGGATACTGGAAAGGGCGCAGACACGCCTTATGGGGACCTTCGAAGCGGGGAGGGGGGTGTCCTATGTGAAGCCCAAAAGAAAGGGGGTCCCCTTCGATCTGTATATCGCGCCGAAGGATACGGGAAAGGCGAAGAACGGGGACATGGTGATCGTGGAGATACTCAGCTATCCCACCGATTCCCGGCCTCCTTCCGCCCGGGTCGTCAAGGTCCTGAAGAAACCGGAGGTCCCCGCCGAAGAAGTGGAGCTGGTCATCGATGAATTCAACCTTCCACGCCGCTTTTCACACGAGATCGCCGGAGAGGCGAAGGAGCTGTACGAGCGGGCGCGGGAGGCGGAGCACCGGAAGGCGCGAAGGAAGGACCTCCGGGAGTTGCTCACTGTCACCATCGACGGGGAGAGGGCGAAGGATTTCGACGACGCCGTCTCCATCGAGAGAACCGAAGACGGGTACCGGTTGTGGGTCCATATCGCCGACGTCGGCTACTATGTGCGGTGGGATTCCTCCCTCGATCTCGAAGCGCGGAGAAGGGCCACCAGCGTCTATTTCCCCGACAGGGTCGTTCCCATGCTTCCCAAGGAGCTTTCCGAGGACCTCTGCAGCCTGAGGCCGAAGGTGGAGAGGCTTGCCTTCACCGTGGAGATGGATTTCGACCGGCATGGGCGCAGGCAGGAGGCGCACTTCTACCTGAGCCTGATCCGGAGCGACGAGCGGATGACCTATACCTCCGTCCGGAAGGTACTCGTGGACAAGGACCCGGAAGAGAGGCAGAGATACGCGTATCTTCTCGATCTCTTCGAAACGATGGGCGAGCTCTGCGATATCCTGAAGGCGGTCCGCCTCAAGAGAGGCAGTCTCGATTTCGACCTGCCGGAACCGGAGGTATTGCTCGATATACAGGGGAATCCCGAAGCCATTATCAAAGCGGAGAGGAATTTTGCCCATATGATCATCGAGGAATTCATGATTGCCGCCAATGAGGCGGTGGCGGAATTCCTGGAAGAGAGAGAGGTGCCCAGCCTGTACCGGGTGCACGAGGAGCCGGACCCCCTGAAACTGGAGAATCTGACACGGGTTGTCAGTGCCATGGGCCTGATGAGGAACGGCAAGCCGGTGAAACCGGGGGACTTCCCCGGATTGCTGCGGCAGATCAGCGGTTCGGAAGCGGAGGATATCGTCAACCACATGATTCTCCGGAGCCTGAAGCAGGCCCGCTATTCCCCAGACAACGTGGGACACTTCGGTCTCGCATCGGAATCGTACACACATTTCACCTCCCCCATCAGGAGGTATCCGGACCTTGTCGTCCATCGCATCCTGCGGGAGGTCCTGACGCGAAAGGAGCTCAGCGATAAAAGGAGGAAGGAGCTGGACGATGTGCTGCCCGATATCGCCTTCAATGCCTCCAGGATGGAACGGCAGGCGGATGATGCGGAAAGGGCGGTGCTTAATGCCATGCGCGTCTGGTTCATGAAAGACAAGGTGGGCGAGGAGTTCGAGGGGAAGGTGGTTTCCATAATGCCCTACGGGATGCGGGTGCGTCTCAAGGACTACTACGTGGAGGGAACGCTCCATGTATCGTACATGACCGACGATTTCTACCAGTATAACGAAAAGGAGATGAGCATGTACGGAATCAACAGGAGGAAGAAGTTCACCATCGGAAAGAAGATAAAGGTCAGGATCGACCGGGTGGATATGGAGGAAAAGGAGGTTATTCTCGGTATCTGAGCCGGGGCCCCGATGAAGACGCTGAAATCCGTTCTCGACAGGCTGTATGCCGAATACGATTTCGCGGCGCGGATGCTGTTCGATCCCATCGAGTTTCCCCACCGGTACACGGACCCCGCCGATATCGAAGTGACGGGTTTCATCTCCTGCTGTCTCGCTTACGGCAAGGTGGAGCTCTTCAAGCCGGTGCTGGAAAGCATTTTTGACCGGATGAGCCGGAAGGAAAAAAGCCCCCGGGATTTTCTGCTGCGCTTCGATGCCGGAAAGCAGAGAGACCTGTTTGCGGGGGTGCAGTACCGCTTCAACAGGAACGGGGATATCCTCTCCCTTTTTCATGTTCTGCACCGGCTCCTTTCCCGCCACGGGAGCCTCGAGGCAGTTTTCATGAAGCACTATTCGAAAAGCGACTCCACTGTCGGGGGTGGACTGACCGGGTTGGTAGAGGAGGCGCTGTCTATCGATACATCGCCGGTGTACGGCGAGAATAGAAAGCCGTACGGTTTTCTCCAGTTTTTTCCCTCACCGGGCCGGGGCAGCGCCTGTAAGAGAATGAATCTCTTCCTGCGCTGGATGGTGCGGGACAGGGATATCGATTTCGGCATCTGGAAGGGAGTTTCCAAGAACAAGCTCGTCATTCCCCTGGATACCCATATTGCCCGTATCGCAAAGTGCCTGGGGTTCACGAAGAGATCGTCCCAGGACTGGAAGACGGCGGTCGAGATAACGGATGCGCTGAAGCAATTCGATCCTGGGGACCCCCTGAAGTACGATTTCGCCCTCTGCCATCAGGGAATCTCAAAAGTCTGCACCGGGGTCCGCTGTGCGGAGTGTCGTCTTTTTGGCAGGAAGCGGAAGGAGCGGGAAGACAGGTCCTATAGAACGGGGTAACTTCCCCGTTGCCGAGGGGTAACCCCCCGACAACGGGGAGGAGAGGAAATCGGCCCTGCCCGGGAGTGCTTCCCGGGATTCCCGTGATATACCGGCGGTCTAGCTGCGAGCCCCCCTGAGCCCCATGAGGGTCAGACCCGCCAGACCCATCCCCAAAGCCAGACTGAGGGACGGCTCCGGTACTCTGACGGTTTCGACCGTTCCGACCAGTCTGGAGTCGTCGAGCCGGACGGCGCCGGTCCCCAGGGGGTTGTATACGGAGACGACAACATCCAGGAGGCCCTGGTCGTTCAGCCAATCGATATCCAGTACTATATCGTATTGGCCTTTATCCACCTCTCCCAGTTCCACCGGGGAATTCCCGTCGAGGCCTACCCGGACGTATTCCCTGAAGTCGTACGGAATGGAAAGAATCTCTCCATAGGCATCGGTCACATCGTACTTGAAGTCCAGTTCGAGCCTGGCTTCGATGATAGTGTCTCCGGCCATTAAGTTTACGGTATCGGTCACGTCGTGAGTATACGTCAGGGGATTGCTCTCCGTGATCCGTATGGAATCGAGGTTCAGCGCACCCCATCGGTCGATCACATCTTCGAAAGAGTAGAGGGCGGCGGAGGCTGTCCCCGCAGAGAAGATCAGTCCGAGACACACTACGAATGCCAGCAGTTTTTTCATACGTACTCCCTCCTTTCAAGTTTTTTTGTTGAAATAAGTAGCTGCAAAAAGAATGCCATACAAAAAAAGCATAAAAAACAGAAAGGAACTTAAGGAAGCCTCCTGTACTGTAAAAGAAAGCGACACTTTATTGGAATAGAGAGCCTGTAGTACCTTTTTTTGTAAAAAAATCCGAAAAAATCCATCGGAATGTCGGAAAACCTTACATTCCCCTTTTCAGGGGAGAGGTAGGTAAGGCTCAATCGAGCCGGATGAAGGGATAGCGCTGCAGTTCCTCCCTGGTCCATAGGGAGAGCCCTGCACGTTGTTCCACTGTCTCGAGGGCGATGATGATGTCCGGAGAGTCGAAGGAGATGCGGCCCGGATTGCCGCCCTGTTCGAGGCGCTCCAGCAATGCCCTGTCCAGAAAGCGCTCTTCGTCCGGGCTCGAGAGGCTGCCTCTGAAGCCCCGTCGGTGCATTCTCACATGGAAGCTCCGTCCGCCCAGGGCGGCGGCCCACTCCAGCACCGCCTCCCTGGCCCTGCTCTCGAACTCCGCGGGGGTTTGAAAGACGAAGGTACGGGTTACGGGGATCAGACGGGAAAGAAAAGAGAGGAAATGAGGGTCCTCATCATTCCATGCCCTCAGGGCTTCCAGCAGGTAGGGCACATTATCCACCCGCATCACCAGGACATTGAAGAAGCGCGTCTTGCTTACCGGGCCGAAGATGCGCAGTTTGCGCAGCGCCTCCTGGAACCCGCGTTCGTTGACACTCAACACCACATTCCAGTCCTGCATGGCTACCCCCCGCCTCCCTGCAGAGCGCTCCGGAGAGGCATCATCTCTTGATACGATACAGTACCGGTCTTTTCTTGCCTCTTACTTCTTCGATCTCTCCTTTCTCGAGGAGCAGGGCAAGGGCCTGCCGGACTTCCTCCGTCGCATGGTGCCCCTTGTCTGCGCGCATCCACCAGTCGGTGATTTCCTCTCCGGTTTCTCCTTCGGGGTGGAGGGAGAGATAGGTCAGGATCTCCTGGGAAACATCCGCTTGCTTCGGCATATCCGCCTCCTTTCTTACATCGTATACCAAATAGAAAGACAGGTAAAGGTAGAGGTAAAGGTAAAGTGAAAACAAAAAGAAAAAAAGTCTTTTCTGGTTCTTTCTACCTCTATCTGGTATACCAAAATAGAAAGACAGGTAAAGGGAGAGAGACAGAAAGAAGCAGGTAGAGGTAAAGGTAGAGTAAAAACAGAAAGAAAAAACAACCTTCTGTGAGCCTGTAAAATATTTTGTGTAAGTAGCCTTCTGGGGTACAATAGCAGACCACCCCGGAGGGAAAGCGAATGAAGATACGATCTGAACTGATTGACGAACTCGTAAAAGACTACCAGAAACCTGAAGACATCCTGGGCGAAGGGGGACTGCTCAAGCAGCTGACCAAAGCGGTACTGGAGCGGTGTTTGCAGGGGGAACTGACGCACCATCTGGGCTATAAGAAGAACGACCCTGGAGGCAGAAACAGCGGCAACAGCCGCAACGGCTCCTATGAGAAGACGGTCATCGGGGAGCAGGGGGAAATGCCCGTCAAAATACCCCGTGACCGGCAAGGGACCTTTGAGCCGGTGCTGGTGCCCAAAGGAGTGACGCGCTTTAGCGGCTTTGATGATACGATCATTTCCCTGTACGCCCGGGGACTGACGACCCGTGACATACAGAGTCATTTGCAGGAGATCTATGGCGTGGAGGTTTCCCCCGCCCTGATCTCCACGGTCACGGATGCCGTGGAGCAGGACGTCAAAGCCTGGCAGAGCAGGCCTTTGGAAGGGGTGTATCCCATCG
>NSJL01000036.1 GCA_002634385.1 Nitrospira sp. | reverse complement strand
ACCCGATGGACTGGTAGTTCAGCTTTACCCCGGTCGCCTTATGGTACTCGTACGCCCATGCCGAATACACCGGATACGGAAAGGTCGCCCCCGCCCCGTTGATCATCTCCTCCGCTCCCGCTCCGGAAATAGAGAAGACAATCGCCGCAATCGCCATTACAATAACAAACTTCCTCATTCTCTCTCCTTTGTACACACTGTCATTCTTCGATTTGAGCAAACCCTGGTTGTTACCGTGCCTTCTCCTGCGGCCTTCTGTTCCGGTATTACAGGGTCAGAGCAGGCAGAGCCCGGGAAAGGGGAGCCCCTTCCTCAAATCCCTTTTCAGATCAACCCCGCGCCCAGGGCCAGAGCAATCACAAAAAGCATCGCCGCCACTACCATCTGCACGCCGTGCAGGGTCACCTTTTTGAGGAGGAACTTACCGAGAAAAGCTCCGAGAAAGGCGAAGAGGGTAGCCGCCGCAAGAAGGGGACGGTTACCGCTCCCGAAAGAAGCCAAATGAGTCCCGTATACGGAAAGCCGGGTAAAATCCACCAGGCAGGCGATCACGACACCTGTGGCAATAAAAGTCTCTTTCGACAATCCGTACCTGATGAGAAAGGCGCTGCGCAGCGCCCCCTGATGGCCGGTCAGCCCGCCGAAGAAGCCGCTCAAAAGACCTCCCAGGGGAAGGTATTTTGCCTCGAACGACACTTTCTTTCCCCACGGCATCACCTCCGTCAGGGCAAAAAGTACCATAAGGAAAGAGACAACCAGCTTCACCGGCTCGACCGAGAAAGTGCGCCCCCCCATGTCATACCGGAAAAGCGGCTCCATTGCCGACAGCCACAGAAGTGTCCAGGCCCCGAGAAAGGCGGACCCGATGGCCGGAAAGCCGAAGCGCACCACAGCGGCCCTGTCGGCATGCTTCCCTAAAAGCGCAAGCTTGAAGAGATTATTCAGGAAGTGAACAAGGGCGGTAAGGGCTACAGCGACATTGACAGGGAAGAAAAGGGCGAAAACGGGCATCAGGAGGGTACCCAGCCCGAAACCCGAGAAAAGGGTCAAGCCCGAAGCGATCAGACTGGCGGCACAAATGACGGCATATTCCATGGAATCCCCTTCCTGAGCTCTCCTGCAGTTTCCGTACCCCTTATAATACCTTCCTCCGGAGGGAAAAACCAGCCGCCCGCTGCGGGGCATACGTAACGCAAACGTCACTCCGCTGTAAAAGTTACGTAACTTCCCACAGGTATAGTAATGGAACTTGAAAAAAAGTGCGCGATCTCCGAGGGACCCGCACAGTACCGGGAGGAGAAAATGTATCCTACACAGCAGCAATCCCTTTGTATCAGGAATGGGCGCTTCACTATCAAGATTGCAGAAAAACACCATGAACTGGAAGACGCGTTTAAGCTGAGATTCGCTGTCTTCAATAAGGAACTGAAGAAGGGACTCGCCACCTCTTACTTCTACGGAATGGACAGGGACGAATTCGACATCTATTGCGATCACCTGATCGTGATCGACACCGCATGCAACAGGGTAGTAGGCACCTATCGCCTCCTGCCAGGCTTCGTAGCAGAACACAATATCGGGTACTATTCGGAAAGTGAATTCAACCTGTCCTCAATCAGAAAACTGGAAGGAGAAAAACTCGAGTTGGGCCGGTCCTGCGTGCACAGGGAGTACCGGAGCGCCGGAGTGCTCAATCTCCTGTGGGCCGGAATCGCACAGTACGTGGAGCACCACAACATCCATCATCTTTTCGGCTGCGCAAGCCTTCACACCAATGACCCGGAGGAGGTAAACATGGTATATTCCTATATGAGCCTCCACCACCATGCGGAAAAGCGCTACGCGGTCTCACCTCTTAAGAAGGTGCCCGGGTTGCAGCTTTTTCCCCTTGTCGACAGGGAGACAGTCTCCGGCAAAATGCCTCCCCTTATTAAGGGCTATCTCAGGATCGGGGCACAGCTTTGTGGTGAACCGGCATGGGATGAGTTTTTTGGCACTACCGATCTTTTTCTCCTCCTCGAGACGGATCAACTCATCGCCCGCTACAGGAGGCGCTATTTCCGGACTGCCGGCGAAACGGCATGCGCGGCCTCCTGAAAATCGTCAAAGCAGCGCTTCTGCTTGGCGTCAATTTTCTCTTTCTCCTGATCGGAATCGGCATCGGGCTGTTGCCCTTCCTCGACAACACAACGCGCGCGAGATTGAAAACCGGAGGAATGAGGGGATGGGCCCGATCCTGCTGCTTCCTCCTCGGGATCAGGGTTGTCCCCTCAGGCAACCGGGCAGGAGGCACCTGTTTTATCGTAAGCAATCACTGCAGTTATCTGGATATCCTCGTGATCGGCAGCCTTCTGCCGTCTTTTTTCATATCGAAGAGAGAAGTGGACTCCTGGTTTCTTCTCGGCCCACTGGCTCGCCTCGCCGGCACTGTCTTTATAGACCGGACATCGAAAGCCGCCTCGGTTGCGGCAATGGAAGAGATCAAGAGCCGTCTTCGGGAGGGTATCAGCGTAGTTGTCTTCCCCGAGGGTACCACCAACAACGGGGTCTCCATCAGGGACTTCAAGAGCACCCTGTTCCAGGTCCCCACGGAACTGAACATACCGGTGCTCCCGTTGAGCCTCCGGTATTCCCATGTGGACAGAAATCCGCTGACACCCGAGAAGATGGATACCGTTGCCTGGTACGGGGATATGCCCCTTTTCCCCCATTTCTGGAACGTGCTGGGGTATAAGAGAATAGGGGTCCGGGTTCATTTCCATTCGCCCCTCACCGCTGCAGAAGGGAGAAAGGTCCTTTCCGCCCTCTCCTGCTCCTGCATACGGGAAGGATACGCTTTTCTCCTTACGGAAGAAGAGGGGCAGCAGTGCTAAATCAGGAAAGCTAGGAAAGAAAGACCGGAGCCTTCCAGCGCTTTTTCCGCAAACGCTCCGAGCACGGCTTTGCTTGCCGCCTTTCCCGCCCTGGAAACGGCATTCTGTATGTACTGGTCGTGGGTGATAGCCTTTTCGGCGTTGAAATACCCTTTCCTCTGGAGCAGGCTGACGATTTCAGTATACGCCACCGTTTTGGGATTATAGTTTACAAGGAGACTGCCGGTGGTGAGGTTGATATCGATGGTGGCGATGCCCTGCAGAGTACTCAGCATCTTCTTCAGTTCATCCGCCGCAGTGGCGTTTCTCTTCACGACAGGACTTTTTACGCGTACTCTTCCCGGCACATTATGGATGTAGTAGTTCATTATCCTCCCTCCCAGCCCTCATTTTCATAAATGTTTTGCATTCGGGATATCCCGCACATCTTAAGCGCAGGAACTCTCCCTCCCTCTTGTACAGATGCATTGCCCGGCCGCATGCAGGACACGGCGGTTTGTTCCTGAGTATCACCCTTCCGGAGCCTACCGTAAACTGCTTTTCGCATAGCAGGCAGAGGAATCTCTGTTTTCCCGTCCATGCCCGTCCATACCGGTACACCGCCTCAGAATCGCAGAAGGGACACTTGACTCCAGACTCTTTACCTGCGTGACAGATATCCATGTTCAATTAAAACATATTGATATGACAGACATATTACAACTTGATTACTGTTTTGTTACATTGACGATTCCTGCCTTGGGACGGGTGGAGAAAGGAGAGGGGTTACAACACTGTTCTGCAGGCCCTCAAGATAAATAAAACATGCCTCGTAGTGTCTGTTCATGCAAAGCCGGATATCGGCATCGCTCATGTTTTTAATATAGTTGTTTCTTATCTCACAGAGTGCCCCCTGGCTGGACATCTGCAGATGCGGACATTTCAGAAAACCGGTCAGATACATACTATCCTCCTGTTTTCTTTCAGCATACCAATTGTCCTGTTACAGGAGTATGAAAGGAATATTACAAAACGGTAATAAAACGCAGACCCCGGTTCCGTTCCCTTTTTCCGGTGCAGTTCTGCAGACCCGTATTCCGGGGCACCCGGGGAGTTATCCCCTGAGCAACCCCTTTGCCAGGAAAAGGGGACAATCATCATAGTCCTCATTTCCGCAATATTTCAGCTTCATCCGCACGTTAATGCCCATCGACGAGCAGGAGGCGGTGCATATTTCCAGCCCACCGCTGTAATAGGGGCACCGTGTCTCCGATGCCGACAATTCTATTATTGTTTCTCGCATGTTTCACCTCCTTTCTTATTGTATTTCCGGCACGCTCCCTCATATCCTGAATCCCTCGATGCTGCAGAGCAGATCCTTCTCCAACTCAACAAGGCGGTCCACTTCATGCATGATATCCCCGGACATCTTTTCCATCTCCCGGGCGACAACCTCGGACTTTTCAATATTTCTCGCCACATCCTTGGAAGTGGCCGCTTGCTCATCCACCGCAGAGGCGATATGGGTAATCTGGTCCCGCACCCCCTGCACCGCCTCCACGATGTGGAAAAGGCTCTCTCCCAACTGCCGGATATATTCAGTTGCCGTTGTTATTTCCTTCGAAGCATCATTCATAGAGCGATAGGTCCGGCCCGATTCTGCCTGCACCGTCCCTATCTTTTCGGAAATTTCGCCGGTGGCATTGATGGTCCTCTCCGCAAGCTTCCTTACTTCATCCGCAACCACGGCAAACCCTCTCCCCTGCTCCCCGGCCCGGGCCGCCTCGATGGCGGCATTCAGGGCGAGGAGATTCGTCTGGTCCGCTATGTCCTTGATCACGGTCACAATGTCCCCGATTTCCCCCACCCTGCGGTTGAGCGACTCCACCATGACGGAAAGCTCAGCAGTGGAGGTATGCACTCCATTCATTGTCTCCACCGCACCGCCGGCAATCCCCTTTCCCTCCGCCGCTCTCCCCATCGCATCCCGGGATGAGTCCTGGGACAGGGAGGTGCTCTCACGAATATCCGCAATGGTTCTGCTCATCTCCTCTGCGGCCGCGGAGATACCCGCGGCCTGCAGCGACTGGCTCCTTGCTCCCTCCCTGGCCTTTTCGGCCCTTACCCGCAGCACGCCGATAGTGGAAGACACATTGCCTGCGGCGCCCAGGATCCCGTTCACCGTCGTATTGAACGACTCTATCATCTTCCGTATGTCCCGCGCCAGGAGCCCTATTTCATCCTCTCCGGCATATTCCACCTCAACCTGCAGGTCTCCCCCTGCAATCTTCTCCACCTTTTCCGTAAGGCCGGTCAGCGGCTTTACAATACCCTGGACGATCCAGTACGCCACAAGAAGCGCAACGCCGATGCCTGCAGCTGCACCGGCTCCCACAATCATGCGCAAAGTCCGGTAACGGCTCTCTGATGACCGGTACACCTTCTTCGCCCCCTCCAACTGGAAGGCGATCAGCTCGGATATTTTCTGCGCGATCGGCTCCACCGTGGGACTCAGCTCATCGATAAAATAGTCCTTCAGCGCCTGGTGGTCCTCCCGTTGGAGTATATCTCTCATTTTCGCGAGGGAATCATTCGCTATCTCCAGAAGGGGCTGGGTCTGGGAGATAAGCGTCCTTTCCCTCTCTCCATGGGGGGCCTCTGCGTATGCCTTCCACCGCTCCCTGATCACCTTCAGGGCATCCTCGAACTGCTGACGGCCCTCCTCCCACGAATTTACTTCATTTACAATCTTTTGAGCGGTGTTGACAAGATTGACCGAATACATGTCGGCAATAATCTTCAGATCCTGGAGATGGACGACATTGTTCCTGTACACCGTATCGATTCCGGCGACGCCGGCCCTCATCCCCTGGAGTCCGAGCATTCCGATCCCGGCGGCAAGCACCGACATGAAAACGACAAGCATCAGAAGTCTATGTCCAATCTTTACCTTCCTGAAAAGCATCCCCCGGTTCGCAATTCTCCTCATCATGATCCTGTTCCTTTCCCGTTTATCGTATTTCGCTATCAACACGTGCTTCCGCAAAGAGGGTCAAAAGAGCTTCGTGCCGGTCAGGCAAAACGCTCCCTGATGCTATGGAGGAACCGGAAGACTCCCCAGGAAACCCTTTGCGTGAGATCTCTCACCCGATACCTGTATTTCCCTATCCCCTTCCCCTCTGAGGGACAGGGGGACAGCAGGGAATCCCTGCCGATACGGTAGGTAGTGCCCCGCCAGGTAACAGTCCTGCTCAGAAGGGGCACGCACCAAATGCATCCGATCACCAGATCCTTTACCGGAGAAAGGAGATAGAAGAAAGGAGAGAATGCCGTCTTTCCTTCATCCCCCTCCTGTTCGCTTCCGGCGAGTATTTTCCCGAGGTACAAATCGCCTGCTGCCTTCATGAGGCTCACCGAAAGAGCGAGGGAAAGAGCTGCGGCTGACGGTCCCCCGAACCATACGGGAAGCCAGGAGATGAAAACAGGGTTGCCCGCCAGTTCGAGGAGATACCGGTATCCCCCGATATGCCACCTGAGCTTTCCCCACCGGGTATGCCTGTTGAGAAACCTGCCCATTCCCCAATAGAGATTCACATTGCGGATAC
Organism: Nitrospira sp.; assembly: GCA_002634385.1. GTDB lineage: Bacteria > Nitrospirota > Thermodesulfovibrionia > Thermodesulfovibrionales > Dissulfurispiraceae > Nitrobium > Nitrobium versatile. The sequence continues at coordinate 28,666 of NSJL01000036.1, read as the reverse complement.
GATAGCGTGAAAGCACCACTTTTTTGCCGCTCCGGTGCATTCTTTCACCGATCATGTAATCCTCAGCAAGGATATCCTTCATCGATTCCAGGCCCCCGATCGCCTCCAGGTCTTTTTTTCGCATCAGCATGGATTTCCCGATCACGCAGGGAATTTTCAGGAACGTATCGAGGAAGCAGACACTTCCCGCCACAAAGGAATTCAGATGGAGGATTTCAAAGAGAGAGCCGAGGCTCCTCCCCCCCGTCCCCCGGATCAGGTTACTCACCAGTCCCACACACGGGTCGTCCATATGCCTGACAATTTCCCTGAGATACTGTCTGCCCACCATTACATTGCTGTCGCTGATAAGAACGAGGCCGTGTTTTGCGATTTTGTATGCCGGGATGAGGTTGTTCACCTTTGGATTCAGTCCCGCGTCGCATTTTTCGATATGGATCGTGATATCCCTTTCAGGGTACTTGTCCCTCACCTTTGCCGCGACCTTGCAGGCCGGATCGTTGGCGTTCTGAAGGGAGAAGATGATTTCGTATTCCGGGTATTCCAGAAGACAGAAGCTTTCGAGATTATCGAAGAGATTGTCGTCGAGCCCCTTGAGCGGCTTAAGGAGGGAAACGGGGGGAAGCGCCCCCCCGTCGGGCCTCTCCCTCTCTCCTCCGAGTTTCTTCCGTACCGCAACTATCTGCACGGCATGCATGGCGAGCCCGAAAAGAGCAAGGGCTCCGCATATCCAGAATAAAAACATGTTTTCCTCCTTGTATACGTCATTTCCTGAACAGGGTGATGGCGACGCCCCTGTTGTGCCGTATGCACTGTTTCACCGCCGTAATGTCCTTTTCGCAATTGAGCAGCGTCTTCCATGAATACAGATGCCGCGTTTTATGAAAATCGCTGTTGGCAAGATAGGGATATTTCTTCAAACTGATGACATTGAACACATCGTCCCTGTTGGCGATCTCCCACGCATCAATGTACCGGGCATACCTGTCCCGGTTGTTCCACAGGTACAGCGTGTCCCTGTCCGTTTTGGGAGTCATGTAGTGCGGGTGGCAGGCAACGGTCAGGGCATCCTGGGCCTTTGCCGCGAGGAAGATCTCCTCATAGCCCAGGCATGCAGGGATGAATTCCTTAATATCGATGAGCAGAAGATGGGCGGACTTGTCCGATGTCAGGTAGTTCTTGCTTATCTCCACTCCGGGTATCACCAGCATGCCGTATTTGTTCCACGCCCTTTCCGCCTCGCGCTGTATCCCTGCCATATACTCATCGAAGGTATCGGCGCGTACGGAAAGCCTGAATCGGTGGGCCAGCCTTCCCATGGGGGTATCGCCGTTTACCACATGATCGGTAATGGCAATGACATCGAACCCTGTCTGTCCGTAAAGGTCGACCACCCTCCCCAACTCCACCGAGCCGTCGGAGCAGGTGGTGTGGATATGAAAATCGCATAGAAGCATTACTGATACAATAAATGATCGCCGATTACAGGATGATGAAGCATCCATTACATTTCTGTTACGGAAAGCCGGATGAACGATGGCCGGAAGCCCGCGACCCAGGAATACACGCATCTCATTACTTTTTAGGGCGCTGTTTCGGATATAATAGCGGTAACAGGGGTTCCCGACAATGAAGCATATGGATAACGAAAAGTCAAAAGAAGAGCTACTCCGCGAAATCGGGGAACTGCGCGAGAGAGTCAGAGACCTGGAAGCCCTCGAAAAAGAGCACCAGGTGGCGGAAGAGGCCCTGATGGAGAGCGAGAAGCGTTACCGCATGCTTTTCGAGAGCGCCGGCGATGCCATCTTCATCATGGACCTTGAGCATGATCCGGGCAGGATCGTTGCGGCCAACAGGGCTGCATCGGAGATGCACGGATATGCCATAAAGGAGCTTCTGTCCATGAATATCAGGGACCTGGACTCGCCGGAGGACGCACAAAAGATGATCCAGCGCATACGGCAGATCCGGGAAGGACAGCGGCTGAAAATGGAGATCAGCCATCGCAAGAAAGACGGGACAATTTTCCCCGTGGAGGTGACCGCAGGGCTGCTCGAAGTGGAAGGGCACAAATTCATCCTGGCCTTCGACCGCGATATTACCGAGCGAAAAAAGACGGAACAGGAGCTGCAGAAGTACCAGAATCAGCTCGAGGAACTGATACGGGAGCGCACTGCCCGGCTCTCCGCAGCCAATGAGCTCCTCACGCAGGAGATCGCCGAGCGCCGGCGCGTGGAGGAGGCACTGCGGAAAAGCGAAAGCCGGTACCATACCCTTGCCGAGATTTCGCCGGTGGGGATCTTTTACATGGATACCGGGGGGAACTGCATTTATGTCAACGAGCGCCTGCGCCGGATTGCCGGCATCTCCCTGGAAGAGGCGCTCGGCTCCGGATGGACGCAACTTATCCATCCCGACGACCGTGAAAGGGTCGCTGCGGCATGGAAGCGGGCCATAGAGAATCGCACCCTGTTCAAGCAGGAGTTCCGTTTTCTGAAACCCAGGGGAGGCACCACCTGGGTGCTGGGCCAGGTAGCCCCCGAGTATAACGATGCCGGAGGGATCACCGGACATGTGGGCACCTTCACCGACATCACGGACAGAAAACAGGCGGAAACCGCGGAACGGCTCGCCGCGCTGGGCGTAGTGGCGGCGCGTGTCGCCCACGATATCCGGAACCCCCTGGTCTCTATCGGCGGCTTCGCGAAAAGGCTCGAGAAGCGTCTTTCCGGCTCCCCCCAGGAATATGCGACCATTATCACCAAAGAGGTGGCGCGTCTTGAGGATAAACTGAGAGATATCCTTGGATTCGCGCGGGAGCGTAAGTTCGAGGAGAGGGAAATCGATATCCCCTCGCTCTTCGCTGAGGTGCTGGAGGTGTACCGGGAAGAGCTGCGCCAGAAAAATATCGATATAGTGGAAGACTTCAGGCGTCCGCTGCGGATCATGGCCGATGCCGTGAGCCTGCGTGAAGCCCTCACGAACCTGATCACCAACGCCATTCAGGCCATCGGCTCCAGCGGAAAGATCACCCTGCACGCGGGTATCTATGACACCCGCGCGGTGATAGTGATCTCCGATACGGGACCGGGCATCCGGGAGCAGGACCTGCCGCATATTTTCAACCCGTTCTTTACCACCAAGGTCTATGGAACGGGCCTCGGCCTCGCCATCACCCAACGGATCATCCACGAGCACCACGGCACCATCGAGGTGCAGACCAAGGCGGGCTTTGGCGCCAGCTTTATCCTGAGCCTCCCCTTCAGAAGGAACGAACCCTGACCCTTGCACGCTGACAAAGACAGGGAAGGTGCTTTCTTTCTGCCGTCATCCCGGCGGATCTTCTGAGCCGGGATCCAGTCCTTTGAATAAGGAACTGGACCCCGGCTTTCGCCGGGGTGACGGAGTAGAGGGGCTCCGGCTTTCTCCATGAGTGACGGATTCTGAAACGAAGCATGTACGGGGGCTCGCACGGAGAAATTCGCCCGCAAAGAAAGAGTTCCCCCCCATGCCCCACGCCAAAGAGAGGTCCTCAGGCGATATGCAATCGCAGATGCCGCTCCCATTCCCCGGCAGAGACGGTCTTCAGGTACTGCTTTGCCTCGTCATACGACAGCGACGGGTTCTTGTATTTGATGCCGAAATACGAGCACAGGACAGTGAAGAGATACGTATTTTCGACACATCTGCCGAGACCGGTCTGGTGTGCCGTATGCCCGAAAGCCAGCACCATCTGATCCTCCCCCGTATGGTTGCTAGAGGTGAATCCCACGTTGCCCCTGCGTACCAGCGCCGTCTTCCTCCCCCGGGCATCGGCTCCGTATGCGCTGTGCGCCAGGATCTTTCCCATCGTGGCATCGGGCTGGTACGCATAATCTCCGGGGTACGGCTTGTACCCGGGCTGCAGGGCATCATACATCATAGACGCCTCCTCGTGCGAGATCCTGCAGGCAGTGCTTTCCTCAAAAATATCCCTGATCTCCCCTGCGCTCTTCCCCCGCATCCGCCTTATCATTGTCTCGAAGGACGCTCTCACCGATGCATATTTCTTCAATGCATCGCCGGAATCACTATACTCGGGGCCTGTCCCGTTCAGCCCCCATCCGGCATTCCCGTGATCCGAAATGACGATGACAAGGGTGGAAGGATTCGCCTTGAGATACGCCTCGATCACTCCGAGGGTCATATCCATTTCGTAGGTTTCCAGGATGGAAGCCCATGCATCGTTCGAGTGGTTGGCATGATCGATTCTCCCTGCCTCCACCTGGAGGAGGAAGCCCCGGGGATGTGCGGAAAGCCTCTGCAGGGCTACTGCAGTCATTTCAGCCAGGGAGGGCTGGGCCTTTTCCCCTTCTCCGCCGTGCACCCTGTCCACGTAGTAGCTGATATGGGATGCAGTGAAGGCTCCCATCAGCGGTCCCTTTGACAAAACAGTGCCCTGCTCCAGGAGGCTGCCCCTGTCCTGCACCACAGCATATCCGGAATCTCCGAATTCCTTGAAGAGATCCCTTCCATCCTTCCTCTTCGCAGCGCTGAAGTAACTGCTCCCCCCCCCGAGGAGGACATCCGGCCTGAACTTCAGATAATCGAGGGCGATCTCTTCCTCGCTGTCCCGGTGCATCCGGTGTGAAATCCATGCAGCAGGGGTCGCATGGGTGACCCGGGCGGTGGTCACCAGCCCGCACGCGTACCCCTCCTCCTTCACCAGTTCCATAATCGTCTTCAGAGGGCGTCCGTCGGGCAGCGAGGAGAGCATCCTGTTCATTGTCTTCGACCCCGTCGCCCATGCTACGGAAGCAGGAGCGGAATCCGTCACGATACTGGACAAGCTCCGCGTCCCCACATACCCCAGGACGGAATGCTCATCCCTCATCCGCCGATAGAGGATACTCCCCGCATTGCCATACACTCCCGTACTGATCTCGTGCATGGCACGGACCACCCCGAGGGGCATCCCGTCCCCTACCACGAAGATGAGCCCGCGGCCCCGGGAGGACCGGAAGTCCGGCGCTTGCGCACCTACGGCGAGGGAGGGCACAAGAGAGCAAAGGGCCGCCCCTCCCGCTGCCTTCAAAAGATCCCTGCGGCTGACCGCGCCGCCCGCAACAAAAGCTCCTTTTGTCCTGTCGCTCATTCCGTCCTCCCTCTCTCCGTATTCACCGTTCCCGGTCCGGCATGCCCCTCTTCCGCCCGATCCCGTCTCTTGTCCTGATAAGACACGCATAGTACGATGCCGTCCCTGATGCATTTCTCTACATCATCCACATGCCTTTTCGGATAGTGTATCTTTGTATCTTTTTTTGCGGTCCCGTGTGGCGATGCCGTTTTCGGTGATGATCGGGGGAACCTCAGCGCTTTTCTGAAAGCGTTGTAATTATGGCGGAAACAGGGCATCCTTTCCACATTTCTTACAGATCGTTCAGACATTTATATCTTATAAATGGATCCCGTAATTCCAGCAGTTACCGATACACCTCGCTCTCTTGCATCCGCTATCCTCCTTCCTCAGATCACGTCCGGAGAATAGTTTCCTATATATCCCCATCCTTATTCAACCCCTCCCCACTTTCCCCTGTCTCCTCAATTTCCGGAGGAACCAGGAAAGAAGGGGGCTGGCTGGCCTGCATTCAGAACTAAAGACTGCTTTCGCTTTCAGAAGAACTTTTCAACTTCCGGTGACCTCAATCCGGGTACGCCGTACGCTGCGATCTTTCTGGCCCCTTGGTTAAAATCATGTGATTCCTATTCCCCGCCAAATGTAATCAAGACGTAACAAACATGTAATACCTGTTTAAAATTTTCCGTTTACAATTGAGAGCGTAGAGTCGAAGTTTTTCCGGCATATGTCAATTCCTCCGGTTGAGCTTACCACTGCATCCGGAAAGAAAGAGAGGTGAAGATCGAAATAATTTTGTCCCAGATAGAGATCGAAAAAAGCTGCGCTTTGAAGTCAATCATGTTGCTTGAAAAAGGCCGGTACAATAGTTACAAAAGGAGGCGTTATTCATGAAAAGAAAAGGAGTTGAAGCAAAAAGTATCTGGATTGTTGTACTCTTTTTAATTATCTGCATGGCAGCGGTATTGGTCACTTCTGTGTCTTTCGCCGGAGAAGCCCATCTAGTGGATAAGCTCGTCGAAAAGGGTGTTCTCACCCGCGCCGAGGCTGAGGCAATCCTCAATGAATCACGACAGGAAGCAGCTAAGGCAAAAGCTGAGACTAAGGAACCGAAGATACCTGAGTGGGTTCAAAACACAAAGCTTAAAGGCGATATGAGACTCCGCTACCAATACGAGGACCGTGAAGGAGGGGAGCAGCGGGAGCGGGGTAGGTACAGACTGAGGCTCAGCGTTGAATCAAAGATTGTCGACACAGTGAAGGTCGGCTTCGGACTCGCCACCGGAAGCGGTGACCCTCGATCTACAAACCAGACATTTACAAACTCTTTCGAGAAACCCACGGTGAGAATTGATTATGCTTTCGCGGAGTGGCACCCCACTGAATGGTTCAGGCTTACCGGAGGAAAAATGCAGAATCCCCTTTGGAGACCTTCTGATCTTCTCTGGGATTCGGACATCACCCCCGAGGGCGTTGCAGCTCAATTCCCGTACAGGGCATCCAAGGAATTTGAGCTGTTCCTCAATTCAGCCTTCTTTGTGCTCGATGAAAGAGGAAGCGGCGGTGACCCAACGATGTTTGCTCTGCAACCGGGTTTGAGCTGGAATATAGCCGATACTGCAAATCTTAAGCTTGCTGCTTCCTACTACGGGTTTGCAGGCCTCAAGGGACTGGCTCTCGACCACACAAGCGGGACCAATACGCTCTCGGGAGGAAAATTGCAATCAGACTATGATTCATACGGAGCGAGCGCACAGCTCTCATTCAAAAAGATCGCAGACATGCTTCCCTATCTTGCGGTCTATGGTGAGTACATAAAGAATCCTGATCCCGACGAAGAAAACAATGGATATATTGCCGGTGTTCTGATAGGGCATAAAAAAATCGGCAAGCTCTGGGACTGGCAACTGGGATATTCGTACCGTGATCTCAAAAAAGATGCATGGCTCGATATCTTTCCTGATTCTGACTTTCACGGCGGCGACACAGGCGTAAAAGGTCACGAGGCGCTTTTCAATCTGGGCCTTGCTAAGAACATCTGGCTTGGCCTCGACTACTATCATACAGAAAATAGCAAAGGGACAAAGGAGAAGGAAAACCTGGCGCAGGTCGACTTCAATTTTAAATTCTGAACTCCAGGTAACCCTGCTTGGGAGGATATGGACATCCATAAATTCGTATTCCCCTCACCTTATCCCCCTTCGGGAGGGATATAAACTCCTAGAGATTTATATCCCTCTCATCTTTTTTATATCTTCTTTCGAAAAGGTACCATCAGCTGACCTTGACATAGGCATATTTATCATTCCAGAGGAATTTAGTACTACCCAGATCCAGCGATAAGAGAAGGGTAAGGGCGAAATGCAGACGAAACAGGTGATGGCGGCAGGAAAATAAGCTCAAACAGGGTTGTGTCGGCCAATGGAGGCTCTCATCAACAGGTCATTTGGCTCACTAAGAGGGCAATTTAAACGCAATGAACGCACCGCTCCCTACAAAACGGAAGAAAGATACTGCCTGCGGCACGTCAGCCGAACTGAAGATGTGTTATCCGTTCATAAGCAAAAAGAATACCATTGAATTGGTGACAATCACATGGTACCGATACGCGGTTGTATCCAGCAGGGACATCTGCTCTTTCCGGGGGAGTTCCTCGGGCCTTACCAGGAATCGATACTCAGAAGGCCAGTTGACCGGCTGGTATCGGAGCTCGGATACCCATACGCATTTATCGATTTTTACCCATGCCGTCTCAGGCAGAGCATGAACCGCCCTCATCAGAGGGGCCGTTTGATCCGCCGTGAGTGATACTGAACCCCACACCAAGACGCTCACATTCAGCAACAATCTCTTTTTCGTAGAACCCCGAATCCATGCAGACATTGATGGAATCGGCAAGCTCTTTACTCTTATAGTAGCACTCCCGGATGAAACTCACCGCTCCGTCGGACGTATAGGCATTTCCGGATCTCAATCTGCTGTGCAGCCAATCGGCATTTTCTCTGATGAAGCACAGCAGGGGATGCAGTGCTCTGATTCCGGTATAGGCCCACTTGGCTCCCTGTCTTTGGCTTCCCTGGACTTCATCCAGCGTGGAGTCGATGTCCAGGGTAATGGCAGGCATGTGTTGGGAAGCATCGTAGACCTTCCGGAGAGCCTGGGCATTGACGCTCTCAAGCTGCCTGATGTGACAAAGATCAAACCTGCGCAAGAAGTCTCCCATGGTAGTGGGATGGGGAATGGCTCCGTATGGCGAAAACCCGACGATAGAGGCAAACAGCCTGTGTCCCATGTAAAGCCTGCTGCAATTGACGCCTCTGAGAAAATTTCAGATTTATGTCAGGCATAATTGCCTCCCGCTACATATAAGGGTTTTGCGTACAAACATGGAATTCACACGAAGCATCACTCATACTTTTCCAATCCGGCATTATAGCATCATTAAATGAGAATTAATTCTCGGCTAAGCCTGACGAACGGCTCTTGATGAGATAGGAATAATAGGCAGCAGCATTGGTAGGAATGCGCTCCAGTGTTTTAAAATCCACCCGGTACAGGCCGAAACGGGCGTCCAGGCCTTGCAGCCACTCGTAATTGTCGATAAGCGACCAGTAGAAATACCCCCGAACGTCGATGCCGTCCCTGATGCATTTCTCCACCACATCCACATGCCTTCTCATATAGTGTATCTTTTTCTGACAGTCCCGTGTGGCGATGCCGTTTTCGGTGATAATCAGGGGGACATTGAGTTTCGAGGCATACCGCAGCACCTTTTCGAGACCTTTCGGGTATACCTCCCATCCCATGTCGGTGAGTCCTCCCCCGTCAATATCCCTGTGGCGCATTTCGACCCCCATTTTCCTGAAGGGGTTGAACCGCATGTGCACCCGTGTATAGTAGTTTACCCCGAAGTAATCCAGGGTATTTCTGATGGGCACCTCGATCGCCGTCTCTTTTTTGAAAGGGAACGTGATGCGCAGGATCCCGGTCAGAAAGGCGTCGAGGAGGGAGTGGTTGTAAAAGTATTTTGCGATACGGGCGAGGAGCGTGTCGAAAGGATTCCAGCGGTGCCACGGCGCAAGAGCAGCCATGTTGTGGGCGACGCTCACCCGGGAATCGGCCGGATGCTCCCCGTGAATAAGAGAGTAGGCATGCGCATGACTGACAAGGATATTTCTCAGCGCCCGAATTCCCAGGGAGGAGTTGCGTATCCCCGGAGGGGTGCACCCCTCGAAGTAGCCGGCCAGAACGAGCACATACGGTTCGTTGAAGGTGATCCAGTAACGCACACCCTTGAGTGCGGGCACCACCTTTTCCACGAAGCGGAGGAACTTCCCGACGGAGACGTCCTCATGCCACGGATACCGCTTCGCAAACCAGAGGGGATGGGTGAAATGGTGAAGGGTGACCATGGGCTCAATCCCGTTTTCGAGCAGGATGTCGACAATCTCCCGGTAGTGGTCGATGGCCCTGTGGTCCCAGGCATTCTCCCGGGGCTGGATTCTGCTCCATTCCACGGAGAAGCGGTAGGCATTGACCCCGAGGTCCTTCAGCAGAAGAAGGTCCTGTTTATAGAGTGCGTAATGGTTGGTGACGTCGGGTTTTCCGTTCAGGACATCGTCCCACGATGTCCAGTCCGCATAGGGGGAGCCCTCGAGTTGAAAGGCTGACGTAGCGACACCCCAGAGAAAGCGGTTCATCGCGGACGGCTACCGGACCATGGCAAGGGGTTCACCTACAACAGCAGGGTGCAGAGCAACCGGCCGTTCCGTCGATCCACGCTACCCCTCCATTCTCCGGTCCCGGACAATGGAGGAGCCGTTCCGGCTCTTTGCCGCCTTCTTCACCTCGGTGGCGATGGAAGCGAGCTGGGCGTAGGACTCTATCCGGCACACCTCGGTACTGACAATCCCGATGGAGAGCGAGAGGAGAGAGAACTGCTCGGGTTCCCCCTTCCGGTTCGCGGAAACATAAAAGCCCCTCCGGTAGTCCTCTCCGTGGAACTCCGGTCTCTTCGCCTCGAAACGGGAAACAGCCCTTTCCGAAAGGAGGAGGGAGCTCTGCGGCCGGGTGATGAGGATGAAATCATCCCCGCCGATGTGTCCCACGAAATGAAAGGGGTCCTTCTCGCCGTTGACCAGCTCAGCAAGGGACTCCGCAAGGCTCTTGATCACCATGTCTCCGCGCTCGAACCCGTAATGATCGTTGTACGGCTTGAAATGGTCGATGTCGAAATAACACACGTCGAAGTGCATGCCCTGGGAAAGGCGGGAAGAGATCTCTCTCTGGATGGACTCGTTTCCCGGAAGCCCGGACAGGGGGTTCGCCCCCCGCGCAAGAGCAAGGCTCTTCTCGGTAATGGCGTCGAGGAGCTTGCTGATCGCCACGGTCCCGAAATATTTCCCGCTTCGGGTCACGCAGATGTCGTCGTAGAGGAACTCCGATTCCCGGGAATGAATCCTTTGGGCCACTTCTTCGAGGGGAGTGGTCGCCTCCACGAGAAGAAAGCTCCGGTCCATGAGCTGATCGATCTTCTTGTGGGAGTTGAGATGCATCCCGTAGCCGTAACGGCCCAGAACCTGATTCTCCAGGAAACGTATCCGGTTGAACATCCCCACGATCCTGTCCTCGTCCACAACGGGGAGGCCCCGGAGCTCGGGGTTCTTGATAAACCTGTCGAAAACATAACTCACCGAGGCCGAGGGGGGGACAGTATCCACAGCGCTGGCGATGTCGCCGATAAAAATGGCTTCCCCCCGCCTGTTCATTCCGTTTCGCGCCGGGAAGAGGGGAATTTTCGTATCGCCCGGCTGCAGCGTTGCGGAAGGCCTTCCCAGGTAAAAACCCTGAAGGAACTCTATCCCCATATTCTGGACCACCTTCAGCTCCTCCCCGGTCTCAATTCCTTCCGCAATGACCTTGATCCCCATCCGGTGGCAGGCGGAAACGATGGAGTCCACCAGGTTCGCCTTGATGCTCGCCTTATCGATATTTGAAATGAAGTGCCGGTCTATCTTCACAAAGTCGGGCTCGATGATGGAAAGCATCTTCAGGCCGCCATACCCTGCACCGAAGTCATCGATGGCGATCTTGTATCCCCTGTCACGATAGTACATCAGCGCTTCCCTGAAAGCGTTGTAATTATGGATTGCGCTCTCTTCCGTTACCTCCAGGATGATGCTTTCCTTCGGGATTCTCCACTCTTCCGCCAGTCCATCGGTGATGCCGCTGCTATGGGCGGGATCCAGGCAGGTTTCGGGACATATATTAATGAAGAGATAGGCGTTCCGCTCCGCAATTTCCATGAGAGAGGCGTTTTTGATGGCCTGCTCCCTGCAGAGCACATCCAGGGACGAAATGACGTCCAGCTCCCTTGCCTTACGGAACAGATCCCCTATGTTCATGAAAGGGCTGTTCTCCGCAAAGAGGAGGCGGGCAAGAGCCTCGTACCCGAAAATCGAGCCGTCCTTCGAAGAGAATACAGGCTGAAAATGGGAGGTGAGGGCATTGCTGTCCAGCAGCTCCAGGATAGCCGTTCTCTCTGCCCGTCCCTCCCTGCTCATGACGAATGCCTCTCCACCGCTCTCTATTTCCCATTTCAATCTCATTTTCGCTTGTCCCTTTTTCTCCAGAATTGCAGCCTTCCAGTGGGCAACAGGGCCGCACTCATCCATTCGCTTTCCCTCTTTACGGATCAAGGCGGACACGGACACCTACGGGACCGGCATCGCCAACGCTCCTCTCCTTCTCCAGAAGAACGGGGCATTTTCGGTACTCCTTCCCCCTGCAGTAGTCGTGCAGTTCGGAAATACTGGGAACATACGGGCTGCGGCAGGCGGTACACGACTCCACCGGGAATCCGGCCCCCGACAAACGGAATTGATGCAGGTATCCGCACCTCATAAAGCCTCCTTTGTATCCTGAATGGATCTTTCCGGTAGGATACCCTTCCGGAGGTTACAGGAATATGACAGGAGGGTGACGTTTCGGTAAATTTTCCCCCGTCGCAAAAGGAGAGAGGTGCCGTCACCGTCCGTTTCGCCGGAACATCTCCGCCATGGAGACAAAGCGGCTGTCCCCCGGAAGGGAATCGAGGAGAAGCGGGGTCTTCTGCACCCAGTTGGGGCACTCGGAGGTGGTGCCGGGCATGTTCTGCTGGTCCAGGGTACCGATGAGATCATCCAGGCTCACCGCGGTGAGCTTGCAGGGGGTGCGGGCAAGATACTCGTAGATGGCGAGGCACAGCTCTTCGGTCATGGACGGGATTTGGGAAGGGTCCGCCGGATATCCGGGGGGAAGGATGCCCTTTGACTTCAGCGCTTCCAGCAGAAGCCCCTTATCCCGCTCCCTGTCCCTTACGAACCTCTGCCACTGTTCCTCGTCCCGGAACAGGCTCAGCAGTTTCTTCGACTCAAGGTCCCGTCCGATCCAGTACCCGTAGAGCGTCGGAAGGTCATGGGTCGTGACGGTGCAGAGGGCGGTCTCCGGGTAGTGCTCGGGACGGGTAAAGGAGGGGTCGGGATAGTTCCTCCCGAAGTAGAGCAGCCGGTAGGAATGCATCCGGAAACGGAAGAGAGTATCATGGACATTCTCTCCCACGGTACCGAGATCCTCGGCAATGACCATGGTCTTGTTCCGTACGCTTTCCAGCGCGATGATGCGCAGCAGGTCCTCCACCGGGTAGATCACGTAAGCCCCCTCCACGGCGGGCATCCCGCAGGGGATCCAGAAGAGCCGGAACATTCCGAGGGCATGGTCGATGCGCAGCGCCCCGTTGTGCTTCATATTTCTCCGGATGATATCGGTGAAGAACTCATACCCCGTCTCCCGCAGCCTTTCGGGCACCATGGGTGGAAAGTTCCAGTTCTGTCCGGTGATATTGAAGTCATCGGGGGGGGCCCCCACATCGATGCTCCCGGCGATGAGGCCCTGATAGCTCCAGGCATTGCTCCCGCCGCCTATGGAACCGATGGCGAGGTCATGATAGATCCCGACGGGCATTCCGGAGCGGGACGCCCCTTCCGCCGCCTCCCGGTGCTGCACCTCGATGAGCCATTGAAGGTACTTGTAGAAAAGCACGTCCTCCTCATGGGAATCCCTGAACTCCCGGACCGCACTGCCCTCCGGATCGAAGTACTCACTATCCCAGTCCTGCCATATGTACACTTTCCTGGTAGCATTCATATACTCCCACAGGGCGACGAAAAGGGCATACGATTCAAGAGTGACGCTTTCTTCCCGCACATACCTTCTGAAATCCTCGCCCCGTTCCGTGCTCTTCCGGTAATGGTTATCACAGAAATGCTCAAAGGCGAACTGGAGAATCGTTTTCTTCAGGAAGGCTATTTTCTTGTACTCGATGCAGGGACTCCTCCTCACCTCCTCTATCTGCCGGTGGAAGATCTCGGATTGCATCACTTTCTGCGCTTCTTCCGATTCAGCCACATCGGGGATGCTGTCCATGTCGAGGTAGATAAAGTTCTTATAGAGTCTGCTGATGGGGGAGTACGGGCTGATTCCGTATGGCGCTTTATTCGGTATGGCATGAAGAGGGTTGATACCCACGAAACCGCCCCCCAGACCGGAAATGGTGCCGAGGATATCCTTCAGGTCAGTGAAATCACCGACACCCCAGTTCCGTGAGGAGCGGACGGCGTAGAGATTGACGGAAAGTCCCCAGGTTCTCCCCGTCTCCAGATCCGGAGGGAGATAGCACCTGTCAGGGGCAATAATCACCCGCGACGCCTTCCGCATGAAGTTTTTTCCGTCGGGGAATACCGCATCGGGGTGCCGGCACAGGACATTGATGAAGTAATATCCGATATCCCGCGTGCCGGTGTCCTGCAAGCGCACCTCGATATAGCGAATACCGTCCACCCATTTCTGTCCCGATACGACGACTGCATCTCCGGTGAGCAGGTACTCGAACCGTTTTCCCTGCTCATCCTCCACGGACCAGGAGAGGGACAGCCTTCCCTCCTCCCCCTCCGGTACGGGAATAAAGACCGAAAGAAAAAAGGGCTGATCATGCACGGAGATGACCTTTACCGGATCCAGGAAATTATTCCACGGCCTTCCCCGGACCTTCCTGATCTCTTCCGCTACCCCCTCCGCAGAATCGATGTTCATCCCCATCGCACGGAGAATAGCCCTCTTGGTCTCCTGGGAGGCAACATGACGGATGCCGAACACGTCCCAGTATTCCGGGACGATTCCGCACAGTCCGGACAACTCGTCAATCAGGTCCTCATATATCGGCATAAATCCCCTTTTTCATTGAGTTTCCGGTTATCGCCGGGGAAGAGAATCGCTTCTTCCCCCTAATGCTTGTGCTCTTCTTTTTTGGGGGTTTCCTTCTGGGGCGTACTCTGCTTCGTACCGGCCTCCGGGACATCCGCAGAAGGCGCGCCCATCATGCCGCATTTCATGTCGCCGCCCATCATGCCGCCGTGATGCATCTCATGCATCCCGGACATCATCTTCTCCATCCGGCCCATCATGGAGGAAAGCTCCTGCTGCATCTTCTTCTTTTCCGCATCGGATGCACCGGAAAGCATGCGCTCCTGTATCCTCATCATATCTTTCATCATATGCATCATATCCATCATGGCCATGCCGCCACCCATCATCTGCTGCATCATTTGCGGGCACATCATGCATCCCCCCATGCCCTCTTTCATGCCGCCGCCCATCATGCCGCATTTCATACCCCCGCCCATCATGCCGTGGCCCATTTTCCCGTGATCCATCTGCTGGCCCCGGGACATCTGGTCCTGGGACATCTGGTCCCGGGCATTCACCTTCTGATCCGTTCCCGTCTGAGCCCATGCCGAGGCGCCAAACACCAGTAAAACCGCAAAAACAACCATGCCCTTTCTCATGCATTCCTCCTGTTTAGTGGTTCTGCATCACGCAGCGGCTGCGCATATAAAAAAGTATACGACAAATGGGAATGTTTGTCTTTGGGAGGGGAGATGCTGCATTCCCCTCTTGAACGGCACGGCCTGCACACCCTTATCCCACGATCTTTCTCGCCGTTTCCTCCGCCAGGAGCATCACGTCCCGGCGGGCCTCCGCCTCGCCCGGCTGGGCAACCCCGCAGACACGAAGAAGAATACCATTCTGGAAGCCATACCACTTCAGGAAATTGTTATAACGGGGGAAGATGTCGGAAAACATCGCCTCATCGGGATGACCCTGGGTGATGATGAAAACAAGCTTTTTCCCGGCCGCAAGCCTGCTCGGGCTCGTGTTCGTGAGATAATCCGGCTTCAGGTAGGAATAGGTACGATCGATGAACCCCTTGAGCTGGCTCGAGATGTCGCCGTAATACGTCGGGGTCGCCAGGACCACCGTATCGGCCTCCCTGACCGCCTCCAACACCCCGGAAAGGTCGTCCGTAAGGCCGCACCGCTCCAACCGGGTCTTACAGGCGTAGCAACCCTGGCATCCCCGGTACGTCAGGGCATTCAGGACAAAGGTCTCCGTTTCCGCCCCAAGGGACGCAGCGGTGTCGAGGAAGCGTTTCGCCACAGCAGCGCTGTTTCCCGCAGGGTGGGGACTTCCGAGCAGACAGACTATCTTCATGAGCGCTCCTCCCTGATTTGTATCATTACGTAAAGTAGCAGAGGAGTACGACGATGTCAAGAGAAAGGGAGGTCGCGGTCAGACAGGAACCCTTCTTCCGTACAAAGAGCCGCTCTTATGCCCTTCCCAGAAAAACGGCCATCTCCTCCCGGGCAACAGGGTTCTCCACATTATATATTCCTTGTGCCGCCGTTATTCCGGTGTACCGGAGTGCCTGCACCTATGCGACAGAGCACCTCTCCCTGATACGATTCATCTCTTCCCCTTTGCCGGCCCGTCCGGGCCGGCAGTTTTTCGCGTAACAGTTGTTCCGCGCAGGGAAGCCCGGTGCTATCTCACTAAGCCCAGAATTCCAATAACGATAAGATACACGGCAACGATAAGATTAAGCAGCCGGGGTATGAGCAATATCAGTATCCCGGCTATCAACGCGATCAGCGGTTGTAACGACACATGAATTGACATGAGGAACCTCCTTTTGTCCGGGCTTCCGTTCCCTCGCCCTCAGAAACGAGCCAGTTTGTTATAGAGCCATCCCGTAACCGATCCCACGATGAAAAGATCCGCAAAACCATACAGCATCCCGATAACACTTCCCAAAGGGGAGATCGTGTAGCCGGGATAGAGGGAGACTGCCATGGTTTCGAGGAACAGCCTCCCGTATCCGGTGAAAGAGGAGAGCAGCGTAGTGAGGAAAAGAGTCGCCCCCCAAATGCTGCCCAGGCTTGCCCCCAGGGCAAGGGGGTTCAGTTCCCTGTCCCTCCCTATCCTGTGCTCGCGAGCCCCCTGCCCCGTATTCGCTTTCGGCATGACACCTCCTTTCCGTGCCGGGCGGGGAGGACCGGGGATCCGGCCCTTCCCGGTTGTAGTTCTGCATCTCTCTGCAAGGACGGGGTATAGCGGGGAAGTTACGGAAAGCGCAATCACTCCCCGCCGCCCGCTTTTATTCCGTCGTTCCGGCGGAGCGCTGTCTGCATCTGACCGTCGGGAATATCGAGGGGAACCATTGTCGATCCGTCCCGTACCGCTGTCCATTTCCTCTTTTTGTCCCCCGATTCCATCCTGCCCTGGATACTGTTCCCCTCGACGAAGCCGTCGAAACCCACAGGGGCGGACATTCCCGGAATTCCCTGCGCAATGGTGAAGCGCAGGGAATTCCCTTTCAACTCCATATTGGAGAGGGGGACTTTTGCTTCACCCACGGCGAGAGTCCCGCTGATCTTCTGGAACTGCTGATGGATACGCAGTGTATATTTCCCTTTGCCCTTTCCCCCCGGGAAATCCCCCCTCCACACACCGGATACATTGGCGGGAACGACCCAGAAATAAATAGTGTGATTCTCCATGGTCACCTTCCGATCGGGCTGCCAGTTTCCCATATCGAAGTCATGGGATACCACCCGCGTACCCGGCCGCAGCTCCCGGAACAGCTTCGGCCGCAGCTTCAGATTGACGGAGGGGAGCAGGTACAGGGTAACGACACTGGCTCCGCTGAGGTCTATTGTGAAGAGGTCCCTCTGAAAGAACTGAACCCTGCCCGTTACCTTGGCATTGCGCGCGTTTTCATTGCTTTCCTTGATCCGTTCCGGGTCCAGGTCCACTCCGATGCCCCGTATCCCGAACTTCTGCGCAGCGGATACCACGATCCGTCCGTCACCGCAGCCGAGGTCATACAGCACATCCCTCTCCCCCACCTCCGCGATGCCGAGCATCGCCTCCACCACTTCGTGGGGGGTCGGCACGTACGGCACGTCGAGGGCGGGACGTTCGCTCGTGTCGGTGTAGAGCAGGTTGCGCATCGTCCCCCGGTCATCAGGGGGATGGACAGCGGCCACAGAGAGCAGTGCTGTCAACAGCACCGCCGCAAAAAGAAGCTGAAACGGTTTCCTTTTCATATACTCGCCTCCTTTCTCCTCGTATGGTTTTCACGCCGGTGCGCCGCAAAAAACAGCGGCACGCCTGCACTCATCACTCCTATCCCTGCCAGCGCTCCGAAGCCCGTATACACAATGCTGGCATGGAGCATATAGACGCATACGGCACAGAACAGCAGGGGTGTCAATGGATAGAGGGGAACGCGGAACGGGCGGGCGGCATGGGGCTCCTTTCTGCGCAGGACAAACAGGGAGGCCCCCGCCAGCAGGAAAAAAAACCAGAACACCGGTGCGGTATACTCAACCATGGTGGCAAACCCGTTGCGGGTTATCGTCCCCAGCCCGATCAGGACAAGGGCAAGCCCTCCCTGGACAAGCAGGGCAGTACAGGGAGTCCCTGTTCTCCCGCTCCAGCGGCCCAGGAAGCCGAAAAGCGAGAAATCCCTTCCCAGGGCATAACAGGTCCGGGCACCCGTGATAATGGAAGCGTTGGCGGTGCTCAGGGCGGCAAGGGCGATGAGCAGACTGATAAAGCGTGCTCCCCACTCTCCCAGTGCGCGGCGCATAAAATCCGCCGCAACCGCTTCCGATGCCGCGGTAGCACCCAGCCCCAGTCCCCTGAGAAAAACGAAGTTCACCGCCAGATACACCACCGTGATGAGCCCTATGGCAGAAACCAGAATTCTGACCATGGTGCGCTGCGCTTCACGCACTTCGGCGGAGATATACGCGGCCTCGTTCCATCCTCCGTAGGTCAGAAGGACAAAAACCATTGCCTTGCCTGGAGAGACCGCAGCAGCAGGCGGTGCATCTCCGGCAGGGGGAGCGGGAGGGGAAAGCAGGGCGCCGCAGAACATGACCGCAAACAAACCGGCGAGGATTCCTGCTGTCAGCAGATTCTGGAGGACCTTCCCCTGACGAAGCCCTGCGATATTGACGGCAGTGAGGGCAGTGACAACCCCGGCCGCATAAAAGGAAGGGGAGTGCTCTCCCCACCTGAGAACCTCGGACGCGTAATCCCCGATCAGAAATGCGACCATCGCGATGGAGCCGGTCTGTATGACGGTCATCCGTGCCCATGCGAACAGAAAGGAAGGACCCGAACCGAAGGCGCGGCCGATATAGTGGTAGTCGCCCCCCGCGTTCGGATAGGCCGCAGTGAGCTCCGCATAACACAAGGCCCCGATCAGGGAGAGGCCCCCCCCTGCCAGCCATACCAGCAGCGCAAGGCCCTCCGACCCCGAAAAAGCGGCGACAAGGGAGGGGGTCTTGAAGATACCCGCTCCGATAACTATCCCTATGATGATGGCCACGGCATCGACAGGGGACAGTGTCTGCTCCGGTGACCGGTCTGCTCCAGGTCCCTGGTCCATGCTGGACCTCCTTTTATAAGCCTTCTGCGGTTAGGGACGGGAGAGGGACTACGGCAGGGGAAGGGAATGCGCGGGAAATTGAGAGAAGGAACAGGCTCTCGCCAACCCTTTTCTAAACCATAGCACAAAAACCGGGGGGTGTGAAGAGCAGGGGCACCGGGACTCAGGGCAAACGCATGAAAAGAGCGATTCAAGGGGAAACAACAAGATTGCTTCAGGATACGACCCTTCGCAATGACAGTATGCGAAAACCTTTTCTGTCATTGCGAGCCCCTGATCCCCGGGGCAGCAGGGATTCTTTCTAAAATGACCCTGCGTGTCATTAGGAGCGGAGCAATCGCAAGGGGATACTCATTGGCCGGGCATTTTGATGCGATTGCCCTGCACCGGGACTCTATCCCCCCCGATACCCCTGCATTGTTCGCAAAGGCAATTTCTGTGGAGAAGGTCGGGGGAAGCGATATTCTCCTTGAAGCGCATCCGTGCGATGGGCAGCAGGAGCTGCTTGGCAAAAGAGTACCCATACTGACGTCTGAGAAAGCCGCAGGGATTCCCCCGCGCGAATTTCCGGGCCAGAAAGCGATATCCCGTATGACCGATTCTCTCGAAGAGGTAACGGTTCACCAGGGCCGTCTCCAGCAACTGCTTCAACTCCCCTTTCCAGAGGGCATCGTAGTCGGTATTTTCGATAAAGCTCTTCGCCGCCAGGTATCCGGACCGGATCGCATACCGCATACCGAACCCCCAGAGAAAATCCTGAAAGCCCGCCGATTCACCGGCATAGAGAACATGGTGGTGTTTCCGTGTGGGGGAAAGAAAAAAATTTCCGAAACTGCAGAAGCGCTTTGGATCCCTTATATCGATCCCCGCAATCCCTTCCAGAAACTTCGTCACCCTTTCCAGGCACTCGTCTCCCTTTGCATAGTCCCTGAAAAGCACGGTGGCCAGGGTACCCCGTCCTTCATGAACCAGAAGGTACGCATACCCCTTCGGAGCAAGGTGGTCGTCGAAGAGGGCCACTGCGCTATTCTCCTTTGCCGTCAAAAAAGTGATCCCCACCGCCAGCACATGCACTCCCCTCGGTCCGGTGGCGAAAATGGTATGCCCGCTGAACCGGTCAGGCCTGTTGTTGAAGAGGATTTCGACTCCCGTGGACAGCGCCTGCTCCTTAAGGCCCACATCAAGAGTCCCGCGGAGCGCTCCCCTCTGCACGAGATAGAAAATGGGACGGGAAGACTGTACCTGCAGAGGGGGCAAGGCAGGGGCGTAGACCGTTCCCCCGGAGTAGGGGACGCACAAGAAATTCGTTTCGATACCGCAGTCCTTCAGCAGCGCCACCACATCCTGCTCGGAGCTCCAGTTTTCGAGCCCCTGAAAATCCCCGTGCAGACGGTGCCCGACATCGGGCTCCTTCTCGTAAACACGGACCCTGTATCCGTGCCGTGCAAGGACGATGGCCGCAGTCAGGCCGGCCGGCCCCGCCCCGATCACGCTGATCGGCTCCCTCATGCAGGTTTCCCTTTCCCGGCACCCGGCGTCCTACAATTTCCGGTCCCTCTTTTTTTCATCCTTTATAGTATACGGCAAATCGATGCGGACTTCAGTACCCTTTCCTATTCCGCTCGTCACATGGATCCTGCCCCGGTGTCCCTCCACCACCTGCTTGGCGATGGTCATCCCGAGACCGGTGCCGCTGCCTTTGCGGGTATAGAACGGGACAAAGAGGTTGTCGAGCGTCTCTGTATCCATGCCTTTGCCTTCATCCCGGACCGTGATGCGCAAATGGTTTCGCCCCGGTTGTATACGGACATTGACCCGTTGCCCGGGGCCCGATGCTTCGATGGCGTTGGTGAGGATGTTGACCATGGCCCTTTCCAGCTGGAAACTGTCAATGCTACTCTGCACCGGCCTTTCGGGAGATACGGTCGACAGCACCACCCCTCCCTCCTCGGCCTTCGCCCTGCAGGAGGCACACGCTTTGTGTATCACCTTCCTGATATCCTCCTCTTTCAGTTCCAGGTTCACTGCACGGGCAAAGTCGAGCATCCCATGGACCATCCGCTGCATGGTACCGGCAGCCTCGATGATCTCCCGGGCGGACGCCGCAGCGTCTCCCTTTCCCTCCTGAATGCGCCGGGCAAATCCCAGGATGACGATAAGGGGGTTCTTAAGATCATGGATAACGGCGGCGGCAACCTGCCCTGTGCCCGCAAGAGAGCGATATTTTTCCTCCTGCACACGCTGTCTCCGCTCCCGGTCCACCAGGAGGCCGGCAAGAACACCGAAAAGCCCGGTAAAGAGGAAAGGCAGCAAACGGGACGCCTCATAACCGGATTCCCCTGTCCAGTGGGTGAAGACATAGGAGAGATAGAGAACAGCGCTGAAAAGATAGGAGAGGAGGGCGCCCTTTACCCCGAAAGCAAGGGCACCTGCAAGGACCGGCACGTAATAGAATTCACGGTAGAGCTCATGCAAACTCCGGATCTTCGGCACGGTTGCATAGTGGAGGCCGGTGATGAGCAGGGAGAAGGCAACAATGATAAACGGAACGAGGGCATCCCTCCTCCTGTTTTCCGTTTTCTCCCTGGCGAATGTCTCTTTCACAGGACACGCATCCCGATGTATCCGTCATGAGACAAGGGAGGGCGGCCCGCAGGAGAGACACAAGGCTGCGGATTCCTCCACGCTCCAGTCTTCTCCTGCAACACTGCGGATTATGTGATTTCCACCAGCTCGATCTCGAAAGTGAGATCCTGTCCCGAGAGGGGATGATTGGCATCAAGGGTAACATTCTTTTCGTCAAGTTCTGTCACGACCACTTGTATGGCGCCGCCGTTCTGCTTGATCTGGAGTCCCATGCCCACTTCGAGCTCGATATCCCCCGGCACCTGGGAGCGGTCGATACGAACCACCAGGTCGTCCCTGCGGGGACCGTAGGCCTGTTCGGCAGGAATAGTGACGGTCTTTTTCTCTCCCGCCGACATTCCCGCAACCGCATTTTCAAATCCCTGGATAAGGTGTCCCTCCCCGAGGGTAAACTCCAGGGGCTCGCGCCCTTCCGAGGAGTCGAAAACCGTTCCGTCACTCAGCTTTCCCGTATAATGCACCTTCACCCTGTTCCCCGCACTTACTTTTTTCATCCTTTGTTCTCCTTTCATGGCAGCTCTCTTGCCAAAGATCCCGCACAAGACATAGGGAGCATCCCCCTCTTCCATCGGCTTTCGGAATGACAGGAACAGGTAACCGGAAAGGTCTTTTTCTCGCGTGGAGGTCAGCGGAGAGGAACCCTGGTATCCACATTCACTTGAGCTACTTCTACCTAATAGTAACAGATTTCACGATTGAGCGATACCCCTTCCCCTGCATAGGATGCAATTAAAAGTGAGGGCACAAAGAAGAGGGGGAGGAGCGATATAGGGAGCATTTCTTGCAACAACCTTTCCCTATGCGGTATTATTTGAATTTACCGGATACTACGGGCCGGGAAGGGGAAAAGACCCCTCCTGCCCGGCACTTCAGCAACGGGAGGCTTACGTGAGCGATACAGTACGGGTCAGATTCGCACCGAGTCCCACAGGGCATCTCCATATCGGAGGAGCGAGAACCGCCCTCTTCAACTGGCTTCTGGCGCGGAAACACCAGGGCACTTTTATCCTGCGGATAGAGGACACGGACACCTCCCGTTCCACCGAGGAATATATCGACGCGATCATCGAGGGCATGAAATGGCTGAAACTGGACTGGGACGAGGGGCCGCACCGCCAGACCTCCCGTTTCGACATCTACCGAAGCTACGTGGAAAAGCTGCTGGAAGAGGGCAAGGCGTACTACTGCTATTGCACTCCCGAAGAGCTGGAACAGCGGAGACAGGAGGCACTTGCACAGGGGAGGCCCCCCAAATACGACAGCCGTTGCCGCTTCCTCACCGTGCCGGTGCCCGGAAGGGCCGCCGCAGTGCGCTTCAAGATGCCCCGGGAGGGGGAGACGGTCTTCACCGATCTGATCAAGGGGACCATCGTGTTCGAGAACAACCAGTTGGAAGATATGATCATCATGCGTTCCGACGGGACCCCCACCTATAATTTCGTGGTGGTTGTCGACGACATCGATATGAAGATCACCCATGTCATCAGGGGCGACGATCATGTGAACAACACCCCGAAACAGATCCATATTTACAAGGCTTTCGGCTGGGAGGTTCCCGCTTTCGCCCACCTGCCCATGATACTGGGAGCGGACAAGACGAGGCTGAGCAAGAGGCACGGCGCCACTTCCGTCATGGCCTACAAGGAGATGGGATATCTCCCCGATGCCCTGGTGAATTACCTGGTACGGCTCGGATGGGCGCACGGCGACCAGGAAGTCTTTACCCGGGACGAGCTGATACAGTATTTCTCCCTCGAAAATGTGGGGAAGTCCGCAGCGGTCTTCAACCCCGAAAAGCTCCTCTGGCTCAACGGCCAGTACCTGATCAAGGCAGCACCTGAAGAGCTCACAGAGCTGGTACTCCCCTTCCTGGTGAAGGAGGGTGTCATCTCCGAAGGGCAGCACCTGGATATGCAATGGCTCGCACGGGCGGTCCATACCCTCCAGGAAAGGGCAAGGACCCTGGTGGAGCTTGCCCGGTCGCTCCGGTACTACCTCATGGATTATGTCGAAATCGACCCCAAGGCAGCGGAGAAATTCCTGAAACCGGAAAACAAAAAGATTCTTGCGGAGCTGCGGGACCGGCTGGCCGGACTCGAGGATTTCAGCGCAGGGGAAATAGAGAAGGTTTTCGTATCCCTGGCGGAGAAGCATGCGATCAAGCTCGGGACGGTCGCCCAGCCCGCCCGGGTCGCCATGACCGGAGGGACCGCAAGCCCCGGCATGTTCGAGCTCCTGGAGATCGTGGGAAAAGAGAAGACGGTGAAGAGACTGACCAAGGCAGCCGAAGAGTAGCCCGGAAGTCCGGGCTATGAGCCGCCGGTCACTTTATGATACAATAGAAATCCGTTGATGCGCCCAAGAGCATCCGGGCCGTCAACCGAGATGCCGAAGTGGCGGAATTGGCAGACGCGCTAGGTTCAGGGTCTAGTGGTCGCAAGGCCGTGCGGGTTCGAGTCCCGCCTTCGGCATTTTTTATTTTCCTTCCCTTATCCTGGCCATTCGGACAGCCCTGGAGGCAGGGTAAACTCCACCTCCCGGTCCCGGAAGGGACAGCGGAAACTCAGGGAAAACGCAACGAGCTGCATCCCTTTCGTGTTCTTGTTCCCCGTGCCGTACTTCGGGTCGCCCATCACGGGATGGCCGATCATGTCGAAATGGCGGCGTATCTGGTGCAGGCGTCCCGTTCTGATGATCACCAAGGCAATAGAAGTAGCGCTCTCCGGATCGGACGCTTCCACTTCGTACTCGGTGAGAGACGGTTTCCCGTCGAGGGGCTGATCGATAACACCCCTCCTTCCCCTTTCACCGATGTATCCGCGGACTTCGACACGGTATTTCTTCATAATGCGGTTCAGGCGGAAGAGCTCCGAGAGGCGTGCCGCAGCCTCCCCGCTGTGGGCCAGAAGCATCAGCCCCGACGCCTCACGGTCAAGCCGATGGACAAGGAACACCTCCCGCGGAGGAGAGAGGTGCAGTTCCGCCTGGCGGAGGAGAGAGCAATGGTCGCCGTACGGGGTCCCCTGGGCCATGAGTCCTGCCGGTTTGTACCAGACACTGTACTGCCCCTGATCGTTCAGACATTTCGCCTCGGGGGGCACCCGGGAGAGGAGTTTTTCATCATAATGGAATTCAAGGAGATCCCCGGCGGTGAGGGGCGCAGTGGCCCTCCGCAGCCGCTTCGGCCCTCCCTTCCTCTTCCGGACCCAGACGGCCCCCTTGTTCATCGCATCCTTGACCTTGCTTTTGGAAAGGCCCGACCGGGCGGCCAGGAAGTCGCAGACGGTCCCGGATATCCCGGGTGCCACTGTTTCCTTTATAATAAATTGTTTTGAGCCCTGCTGCCGCATTCCCTATAGAATACCACAGCAGAGGGGGTGCCGCCCTTCCGCCCGGTGCTTCTCTACCGTGCTGACTGCATCCCCTCTTTCTTCTCCATCTCTTTCACCCTCTTCAGGACATATTCGACATAGGGCTCGTTCAAAGGAGCATGGGAGAGTACTTTCTTGTATGTTTCAAAGGCATCACGGAGGAGGCCCGCCTTTTCGCAGGCAAGGGCCTTATTGAAGAGGGTCCGGTAGTTCATCGGATCGATCCGGAGCGCCCGGTCGTAATCGGAGAGGGCCAGGTCGTACTGCCCCCGCTTATAGTAGACAAGCCCACGGTTGTTGTATGCCTCGGCACGGCCCGGATCGAGCTCGATATTCCTGCTGTAGTCTGCAAGGGCCTGTTCGTAGGCACCCGTCTCGTTGAAGATATCGCCCCGCAGGTAATAGGCCATCGCACGGTCCGGTTGCAGCTCCAGCGCCCTGTTGAAGTCGGAAAGGGCAAGGACATACTGTTTTTTCCGGCTATACACAATTGCCCTGCTGTAGAAAACAAGGGCATCCTTCGGGTTCGCTTCCAGCGCCTTCGTGTAATCCTGAAGGGCAAGATCATGGTTTCCCAGAACGGTGTGGATACCTCCCCGGAGGGAGCGGGCCCTCGCATTCGAAGGGTCCAGCTCAAGGACCCTATTGTAATCAGCCAGGGCGCGCTCATACTGCCCCCGGACATAATAGGCGTACCCCCGGTTCTCATAGACGGTTACATAACGGGGGCTCACCTCGATGGCCCTGCCGTATTCCGCAAGCGCCTGTTCGTGAAGTCCCTTTGAGAAATAGAGAATCCCTCTGCTGTTGTACGCCCTGGCAAAGGAAGGATCCAACCCAAGGGCCTTTCCGAAGTCCTGCAGGGCCTGCTCGTCATCGCCCTTCTCCTGGTACGCGCGCGCCCTGTTATAGTAGGCGAGGGCATAGCGGGAATCGAGCTCGATTGCCTTGTTGTAGGAAGAGATCGCCTGCTCATAGCGGCCGCCGTTCTGGTGGGAAACCCCCAGGTCGTTATATTCCCTCGATGAGACTTCCGGCGCCGTTGTCGCACACCCTGACAGGAGGAAGAGGAAACATGCCATTACCATACCCCTCTGGATCATAACAACACCTCGGCAATAAAACTCTCGTACGCGGCACGTCTCCACCGCTGGAGATATAGTACAAGGCAGGTCGAAAAGGAGCGTCAGAGGGAAGAAGAGAACCGGCACAACAACAGGAGCAATCACTGAATCCGGGTACGACACCGCGTACGAGGCGCTTTATTATACCACAACTACATTCCGGGGCAACGGGACACGAAAAGCCGCGGTACAGGCGGTGCGTGTGGACTATTCCCCGGCCGGAATTATAAACTTAAGATATTGCTCTTTCAGGGAGGAGAATACATGTACCCGTACCCGGTAAAACAGAGGACCTCTCTCAAGGCGGCTTCCTTCACCGAATCCGTTATCAGGGAGATGAGCCGCGAAGCGCTGGCCCACGGCGCGATAAATCTTGCGCAGGGATTTCCGGATTTCCCCGCACCCGACTTCATCAAGAGGGCCGCGGTGGAGGCCATCGAACAGGACCTCAACCAGTATGCTATCACCTGGGGCGCCCCCTCGCTGCGGAACGCCCTCTCCCGGAAAATGGGGGAACTGTATCACCTGGATATCGATCCGGACAGGGAAATTACGGTATGCTGCGGCTCCACCGAGGGGATGATCTCCGCCCTCCTTGCCGTGGTGAATCCCGGTGATGAAGTCATTGTCTTCGAGCCCTACTATGAAAATTACGGCCCCGATACCATCCTCTGCGGGGCTGTCCCCCGCTTTGTCAGGCTGCATCCCCCCGATTTCGCTCTCGATGAGGAGGAGCTGAGGGCGGCATTCAGCAGCAAGACGAAAGCCATCATCATCAATACCCCGAACAACCCGTCGGGCAAGGTCTTCTCCGCGGAAGAGCTGGCAACCATTGCGCACTACTGCAGGGAATACGACGTGCTCGCTCTCACGGACGAGATTTACGAGCACATTATCTATGACGGGCTCAGGCACACACCCATGGCAACCATAGAGGGGATGCGCGACAGGACCATCACAATCAGCGGCATCTCCAAGACCTTCAGTGTTACGGGGTGGCGCGTGGGATATGTCATTGCTCCACCCGACATAACCGGCGCAGTGCGCAAGGTGCATGATTTTCTGACCGTGGGCACCGCCGCTCCCTTGCAGGAGGCGGCTGCCCGGGCGATCGCCTCGGGGGGAGAGTATTACCGCGAACTGGGCGATTTCTATGCACGCCGCAGAGATTATTTCCTCGGTGTCCTGCGGAATGCGGGTTTTGCCTGCCACTCGCCTGCGGGCGCCTACTACATCATGGCGGATATCAGTCCGTGGAGATGCAGCGATGATGTCGCCTTTGCAAAATACCTCACCAGGGAGATCGGAGTGGCCGCCGTTCCGGGAAGCAGTTTCTACAACGAAAAGGGCTCCGCCGGCGCGGGGATGGTTCGCTTCACCTTCTGCAAAAAGATGGAGACCCTGGAAGCCGCTGCGGAGAGACTCCGGAAGCTGAACACAGCCTAGGGTCGTGGAGGCGGACAGACTCCAGGGCAAACGCAGCAAAAGAGCGATGCAAGGGAAAACAGCGGGATTCTTCAGGGTACGGCCCTTCGCAATGACAAAGACAGGAGGAGAGACAGAGAAAGACAGGGTGAGGCAGCAGATACGACAGCAGATACGGCAGAAGGTGAGGCAGAGGAAAGCAGAGAAAGATAAAAAGATAGAAAGAGACAGAAAGAGAGGGTTATGCGAAATCTAAAAAAAAAGGCACAGGAGTTGGGTTATTCGCTTATCTTGCAGGAGACCCGATCCTCATGAGTTTCTTAGAAGCCCCTGATCCGCGGGGCAGCAGGGATTCTTTCTCAAATGACCCTGCGCATCATTAGGAGCGCAGCGAAGCAATCTCTATGGTGACCTCATCAGTTTCGCGCAGTTTCGATTCGATCATGGTCCTCAGCTCATTGAGCGATATGAGGCAGTCCATCCTCTCCTTTACCAGGTTCTGGACCTTCACCAGGAAGTCGTGCTCCACATCCACCGACAGAGGCCTTTCAGGGTCCCCGATCAGCTTCACCTCGCAGGAAAACCTCCTGATTCTCCCCTTTATGCTGACGGAAAGCCTCTTCTTCGCGAAGGTCACCCTCTGAAATACGTGGCTCGTGTCGATCCGGTGGTACCCGGTCACCTTGAGCTCCTTTACCAGAAACTCCGCGATCGCCTCCTCCCGGGACGTATCGGCATCGATGAGGAGAATGTGCCCTGGCCGGTTCTTCTTGGTGATCGTGGGGATGAGCTGGACATTCCGGGCCCCCCGCGCCATGATCCGCTCCACGGCATACCCCAGCACCTCCCCCGAGGCGTGATCCACCTGCGCAAGCAGCAGGTGCGCTTTCTTTTCCATGGAGGTCCCTTCAGAAGTCCAGGCCCTTCATGATGTCCGCCGTCATTTGCGCGGCCTTCTTGAGGCTGGGGGAGGGCAGGGCCATAATGACGTTCGCCGCTTCCGTGGCCTTCTCCGCGGCCTCCTTGGGATCCATGCCCCGGGCCACGGCCATGCAGGCGCAGACTACCACATCCATGGAGCAGGCCCCGGCACAGAGCAGCTCGATGATCGCAGGGGAGACGCAGGAGATGGCGTCGACGGTTTCCCGGT
>NSJL01000062.1 GCA_002634385.1 Nitrospira sp. | reverse complement strand
CTCCCGGCTCCACTGCATTGTCGGCCTCTCCTTCCAGAGCGTATCCCCTGCTTATCATACCTTTTTGTCCCTCCGGTGACCAGTTTCTTTTAGAAAGAATCCCTGCTGCCCCGGGGATCAGGGGCTCGCAATGACCGTCATTGCGAAGGGTCGTATCCTGAAGCAATCCCGCTGTTTTCCCTTGCAATGCCTTTCTGTTTCTGATGCGTCCCTTACTCCCGGTCCCCGCCCGTGGTGCCTTTGATAATGAACAGGGGGTTCAGGGCAGACAGGTAATTCCCCTCCCCGATGGCCCGCATCCGGGAGACCGAGATCTGCGCGATCTCCACCGCGAATCCCGTCTTTGCCAGGGCGGCCCGCGCGGCCTCGAGGGTTTCGAAAGTGGCGGCATTGATCACGACGATTCCCGAGGGCATTCTTTCCCTGACGAGGGAGAGGATCTCCTCCATCCGTCCGCTGCTGCCGCCGATGAAGACCCTGTCCGGCGCGGGGAGGTCCCGCAGCGCATCGGGGGCAAGGCCCTCCACGATCCCGATATTCGGGACATCGAAACGGACCTTGTTCCACCGGATGTTGTCCACCTGTTCCGGGTTCTTTTCCACTGCGAACACTTTCAATCCCCTGCACAACCGCGCCGCTTCCACCGAGACTGAACCGGAGCCGGCGCCTATGTCCCAGAGCACCCCTTCCAGGGGGAGACGCAGCTTGTGGAGAGTAACCGCCCTGACTTCGTCCTTGGTGATGAGCCCGCGGGAGTGCCGGATCTCCTCCTCCGTCAGGCCGAGCCGGGGAGCTTCGGGCCGGGAGAGGGGAGAGCCGGGGATATTTTTAATAATAACGACATTCGGGTCGGAGAAACTCATTCCCGCGATGGTGTCGGGCCCTCCCTCCGTAATCCGCTCCTCCCCGTATCCCAGCCGTTCGCACACATAGATGACGGGCGGGCTGTCCGCGGTCAGGGATGAGGCGGCGATGACCCTCGCGATTTCCGCCGGGTTGTTTTCCCTGTCGGTCAGAACGGCGAGAAGCGGGTGTCTCTGGAGCAGAAGGGGAATCTCATGAAGGGTGTAGGGCAGCCTCCGCCTCTTCGCGGGGTCGGGACCTCCGTGGAGACTTATGAGGAAGGCGTCGTCCCACGGTTCTTTTACCCGGGCGAAGGCCACCTGGATGCTCGACAGCTCGGGGAGAATCTCCACCGCGTCCTTTCCGAATTCGTTGACCGCCCTCCTGCCGATGCCGGAGAACAAGGGATCTCCCGATGCGAGGAGGGTGAGGCTCCCCGGATGCGGACTGGCGAGGGCATCCCTGATAAAGCCGATGGTTTCTTCGATGGAATTGATCGTCTTCACCTTTTCCCTGATGGCCCCGAACTCCTCGTAACTCCGGAATACCTCGAAGAGCCTCCTCGACGCGAGGATGACCTCCGACGACAGGAGCGCCTCATGGGCCTTCCTGTCCAGGGGCTTATACCCGATCCCGATGACATATACCTTATTCATTGCGCGCGATGATCTCCCCCTCATACGATACGAGATAGGCGGTGACCGGAATGCCCCCGGTGAACCCTTCCGCATACGCCTTGGCCGCGGAGCAGGCCCTCGCAAGGAATTCGGCTTTCTGCCGGGGGAAGGCCGTGGTGATCAGATCGAAAATCTCCCGTGCCGTGTTGAAGATGCGCCCTTCCGGCAGGGTGCCGATCCCGATCTCCTTCAGGAACTGCGCGGCCCGGGCGCTGTCCAGCGCGCCGTGGCGCACATGCGTCTGCGGCGTTGCCATCCCGATCTTCAGCATCTTGGCCCACTGGGCGCAGAGATGGATTTCCCTGAACCCGTGTTTGCCTGCATCCCGCAGCGAGAACTCGAGATAGTCCCCCATCATGACATAGGCCTCCTCAGGGAGATGGAACCTTTCCATATGCGCCCGCTCGGACGTCCTGCCCGAGGAGAGGACGACAGTCTCATGTGCCATGGCCCTGGCCACATCCAGGGAAGCGGTGATGGAGGCCGTCCATGCCTCGGCGGAGATGGGGCGTACGATTCCCGTGGTCCCGAGGATGGAGATCCCCCCGACGATACCGAGACGGTAATTCAGGGTCTTCTTCGCCAATTCCTCCCCGGCGGGAACCGAGATGGTTATCTCGAGGACAGAGGCAGGAAGGGAGAAAGAGCCGTTCATCGCCTCCCGCACCGCATCTCCGATCATCCTCCTCGGTCCGGGGTTGATCGCCGCCTCTCCCACGGGAACGGACAGACCCGGCTTGGTGACGATGCCCACTCCCCTTCCGCCCCGGAGCACGATTCCCCTCTCCGGCTCCCCCGGTACGAGCCGCGCCTCGGCACGTATCTCCGCCCCGTTGGTGACATCGGGATCGTCTCCCGCATCCTTTATCACCGAGGCCCAGGTGATGTCCCGTGCCGCGTCGAACCCTGTCTCCTTCAGAGGAAAGCTGACCCGCGTTCCGTCGGGGAAAGGGATTTCCACCGTCCCCGGCAGGCACGGTGCGGAAACCCCGGGGGTTTTTTCCCGGGGGGCGCCGAGCAGGAGCAGTGTTGCCGCTTTCGCTGCCGCTGCGGCGCAGGCTCCGGTGGTATACCCCGACCGGAGTTTTTTTCTACTTTTCGATTCCAATGCGCGCCCTGACTCCTTTTTCTTTATAGTGCTTGATCTCTCTCATCTCCGTCACCAGGTCTGCCTTCTGCATCACCCTTTCGTCCGCATACCGTCCGGTGATGATGAGCTCTGTACCTTCCGCTTTATGGTCGATGAGCTCCAGGATGTCCTCGATGGAGATGAGGTCGTACTTTGCCGCCACATTTGCCTCATCGAGGACCACGACATCATACGTGCCCGACCGGAGGACATCCCGTATCTCCCTGAGCCCCTCCTGGGCGGCCTTCCTGTCGTTGTCGTTGGGTTTCCTTTTCAGGATAAGTCCCATGCCGTACTGCTTCAGCGTGATGAACTGGTTGAGTCTCTCGATCATCGCATGCTCGCTGCATCTCTCGTGCTTGACGAACTGTGCGATAAAGACCCGCAGCCCGGCGCCCGCGGCCCGGACGGCGAGTCCCAGTGCTGCCGTGGTTTTTCCCTTTCCATGGCCTGTATAGACCTGTACATACCCTTTGCCCATAGTGGCTTCAGTCCCCCTTGTTCAAAACAGAAAAGAGCAGGTCCCGGCCCACAGCGAATCTTTTTCCGGGCCGGGACCTGCATTTCTCATTGTACGATCTTGCAGAACTCCCTCCTCGCCTCGCCGATGGTGAGGGGAATCTTCTCGAAATTGATCCTGTCCTCGTGCTTCAGCCGGTAAATCAGCTCGGCGATCTGGGGAAGCCTCAGCTTCACCTGCGACATCTCGTCAGGGGCGGTGAAGACCTCTTCGGGTACGCCGCCCCGCACAATGCTTCCCTTGCTGACGATATAAAGCCGGTGGAGGAAGAGAGGGACAAGATCGACGCTGTGGGTCGCCATGACAATGGTGACCCCCCTCTCCCTGTTCAGTTTCGTCAAAAGACGCATCATCTTGTACTCCCCCATGGGGTCCAGTCCGGCAGTGGGCTCGTCCATGAGCAGTATCTCATGCCCCATCGCCAGGAGCCCGGCAATGCATACCCTCTTCTTCTGGCCATAGCTCAGGTTGTGGATGGATTTCTTTGCATAGCCCTCCATCTCCACATCCCTGAGGGCCTCCTCGACCCTGCGGGAGACTTCCTGCCCGGAAAACCCCATGTTCAGGGGTCCGAAAGAGACATCTTCGAGGACGGTGGGGGCAAAGAGCTGATCGTCGGGGTTCTGGAAGATCAGTCCCATCTTCCGGTAGATCTCCTTGGGGGAGAGCTTCCGGATGTCCTTCCCATCCAGGAGGACCTTCCCCTTGAAATCCTTGATCAGGCCGTCCATCACCTTCAGGAGGGTCGTCTTCCCCGAGCCGTTGGAGCCCAGTATCCCGATGAATTCCCCCCTCTTGATCTCGATGTGAATCGAGGAGAGCGCCTTTGTCCCATCGGGATAGGAAAAGGCATCCACGACAAGGGACAGGCGGGTCTCCTGCTCCGGGGGCATCTCTCTCTTTACATCTTCCATACAACCCCCATTAAGAGAAGAAACAGCACCGAGCAGAGGATTTCGGAAGCATTGAACGGTTTGTGCTGCAGCATCGGCATCGTGCCGTCGTAGCCCCTCTGGATCATGGCGAGCGTGGTGCTCTGGCTGCTCTCGAAGGCCTTGAGGATCAGGGAGCCCGTCAGCGTTCCGAAGGAGCTCAGTCCTCGCTTGATGGTGGTGTACCCGAGGCGGTTCTTCTGCGCGTTATAGATCACCAGGGCGTCCTCCAGGATCACAAAGATATACCGGTAGGCGAGCATCAGGATCTCGATGAACCCTTTGGGGACCCTGAACCAGGAAAGGCCTGCCATCAGGTCGGTAAAGGCCGTGGTGAATCCCAGTACGGCGACGATGGAGACTGCGCCGATAATCCGTGCCCCGATGAGTAGTCCGCTCAGAAGGCCGTCCCGGTACCCCGTTACGGTAAAGCCGGGCAGATCGAAGGAGAAGAGGGGATCGTGCCCGGAAAAGAAGAACTTGATCAGTGTCACCATGAGTACGATGAAGAGGGGTTCCGAAAATCTGAGGAGGAAGACCTTGACCGGGATCTTTACATGGATGCAGAGGAGAAGGCAGAGGGCGGCCATGAGCAATGGGAAGAAAAAGCCCTTGTAGCTCAGGACCATGACAAGGAGCCCCACGGCCACCAGGATCTTCACCCGCGCATCGATTCGCGCAAAGAGATGGTCTTTCTTGAAGTGTTCGGAAAAGATTTCCATTTATCCCCTCCTCAATGGCATGCCGTCACTTACCCGCCTGTTTGGACAGCGGGGATTTCCCGCATGCATGACTGCTGTCCGTTTTGCGTTCCATGAGGTTCTTCCAGGAGTACCCGGCAAGAAAACCGCCGAGCGCGCCCCCAAGCAGAAAGACGAAGAGGAGGAGGTCCCCCTGGTCCGTGTTGATATAGGGCTCCCGTGCTTCCCTGCCGTGCT
>NSJL01000035.1 GCA_002634385.1 Nitrospira sp. | reverse complement strand
TGTGCATGGCATGCGCTTCCCCGCTGCTCAGCAGGAGTCCGAACAGCAGGGAGACGGATACATACTTCTTTTTCTTTGAAAGTTCCATTTGTCTCCTCCTCCCCCTACAATCTCACGGTTATCCCTGTTCCCTCGATCTCTTCCCCGGTGCATTGTACTGTCGTTTCTCTATTGTATAATTTTTCTCATTCTTTCGCCTTCCCGCTCACTACTTCCTCCTCTTTGGCCGCCTCTTCATTCGCCATTTTCAATAAAGCATTCACTACGGCAACCGCCACCGGGGTGCCTCCCTTCCTGCTCAAAGCGGTGATGAAGGGAAACCGCTGCGTTGCAAGGAGCGCCTTCGATTCGAAAGCCTTCACGAACCCCACCGGCACGCCGATGACGAGGGGAGGGTTCTGCATCTTTCTTTCGTTCAGTACTTCGATGGTCTTCAGCAGGGCGGTAGGGGCGTTCCCTATGGCGATGATGCCTACGCTCTCATCGATCCCCTGCTCAATGGCGATCTCCGCACGGGTCTTTCCCGTCTCCCTGGAGGCACGGATCACCTCCTCATCGGAAATGGTGCAGAGAACCTTTCCGCCCCACGGCTTCAACCATCTTTTGTTGATCCCGGTCCTCACCATTTCGATGTCGGTCAGGATATTTTTCCCCGCCTTTATGGCGGCGAGACCTGCAGTGACCGCTTCGGGGTGGAAGGTGAGGGTTTTCCTGAACTCGAAGTCGGCGGTGGAATGAATAACCCTCTGCATGATGGGGAGTTGCTCCGGCGGAAGACCGGTGAAGTCCGCCTCCCCGGTGAGGATATCGAAGCTTTTTCTCTCGATGTCCTCCGGCAGCAGGGCTCCTCCGGCGGTGCTGATCCGCTCCATGATCACATGAATCAGTTTCTCATGGGTACCGAGTGGCTCAGTATAAACGAACTCCACATCGGGGTACAGGGCTTCCGCTTCCCGTATCATTTCGGGGATGTCCTCCGTCACGTGCAGGCCGGAGCTCAGGAAGTAGGGATGTACGATCACCTTCTTCGATCCGCTCTCGACTGACGCCCTGATCGCTCCGGGAATGTCGGGGTCCCCGTATTTCATGTACGCGATGCGGACGCACCCGTCGGTGCACCCGGGATGTATGGTGTTGTGCAGAAGTTTGCCGACCAGCTCGATGTTGTTCGCGTCCCTCTTGGGACTGCCGTGTCCTATCAATATGATGTTCTCCATAAGACGTTACCTCTCTTGTATAAAATGTGCGAAGCTCTCTGCAATGTCGGCATTGCTGCCGAAATGGACATGGATGTAGCTCGCGAGGGTGGTGCGGACGCGGTACCCCTCGCCGGGCAGAATCCGTCCGGTCCTGTCCCTTACTGAATAAATCCTCGCCGGTTCAGGGGCCTTCTCCTCCGGAAGCCCCGGGCATTTCCTGTCTCCGGCATCTCTGTTCCCTCCCTCTTTCACGTCCTCCCTGATCTCCGAATAATGAAACTCGTGTCCCCTGCAGACGGAGCCCTTTTTGCCCAGGATGCATTCCGCCTCCAATACGATCTCCCGGTAGCCGAGGCGTGCCCTCCCTTTTTTCATCTGTGTGGGAAAGGGCAGGATCCCTGTCATGGGAAAGAAGGCCCCTTCGAAATCGTAGATACCCTGCGAGAGGTACATCAACCCCCCGCATTCGGCATAGAGGGGCTTCCCTTCGCAGGACCAGTCACGGAGCGCGGAGAGGAGGGAGGTGTTTCCCGACAGCGCCTCCGCATACAGCTCGGGGTATCCTCCTCCGATGTAAATGCCGTCTACACGGTCCGGCAGAAGGGGATCGGCGAGGGGGCTGAAGGTGACGATATCGATCCCCGCATCCCGCAGCGCATCCAGATTGTCTTCGTAGTAGAAGCAGAAGGCCCTGTCGTACGCGACGGCGAGGGACAAGCGTGAGGAAGCGGCCGGGCGGGCAACCGGGGGCCGCTCCGGGGAATCGCTCCCCTCTGTTGTGCCTTCCTCTCTCTTTATCAGTGTGTCGATATCGATATGTTTCAGGATGGCCCCTGCGAGCTTCTTTATGTTCTCATTGGAGAGGGGGGATTCCTCTGCAGTGGCGAGCCCGAGGTGCCGGTGGGGGATCTCGAAATCCAGATCCCGCGGAAGGTACCCCAGGACCGGGACATCGCGGATGCACTCCTTCAGCCTTTTGAAGTGGCTTTCCGAGGCCACCCGGTTGAAGATGACCCCTGCGAAGAAGGGAGCGGGTGAATCGTAGGTCATGAATCCCTTCACCACCGCCGCCGCACTTTCCGCCATGCCGTAGGCGTCGACGACGAGGACCACGGGCAGGTCCAGGAGGCAGGCCAGGGATGCGGTGCTGAAGTCGCCGTCGTACATCCCCATGACGCCTTCCACCACTGCGATGTCGGCATCCCCCGTATGGCGCGAGAAGCACTTCGCCACCTCCTCCGCTCCGCACATCCAGATGTCGAGGTTCCGCGAGGGCCTCCCGGTGATGATCCGGTGGAGTCCCGCATCGATAAAGTCGGGCCCGGTCTTGAAGGACTGTACCTGCAGCCCCTTCTCCCGCAGTGCGGCGAGTATGCCGAGGGTCACGGTCGTTTTGCCGCAGCCGCTGTGTGTTCCGGCGATCACTATGCCATGCATACCGGTGCGAGCTCCTTCAGCAGACGCATATTTTCCCTGTTCGACTTCACCGCCACCCTGAGGTACGTTCCGTCGAGCCCCATGAAGCTGGAGCAGTCCCGCACCATGATGCCCTTTTTCAGGAGAGCGGCGGCGATCTCCTGGGCGTTGTCCCGTTTGAGCAGGTAGTAGTTTACCGCGGAGGGGAAGTACTGAATTCCGAGGAGCTTGAACCCGTCCTCCAGCACCTTCTTCTCGTTCCGCACCACCCTGAAAGTCTCCTCCTGGTAGGCGGTGTCGTTCAGGGCGGCGATCCCCGCCACCTGTGCAAGGGTATTCACTGTCCAGGGCTCCTTGTAGCCCCTGACCACATCGATGATGGAGGAGGGAAGGACCGCGAAGCCGATCCGGATGCCCGAAAGGGCGTAGAACTTCGTCAGCGAGCGCAGTACGATAAGATAGGGATTGTTCTCGACTTCCTTGATGATGGAGTATTCCGGTACGAAATCGATGAAGGCTTCGTCGACCACGAGAAAGCATTTCAGTTTTTTCGCCGCTTCGGCGATCTTCAGCATATCCTCCCGGGAGAGGAGCTTTCCCGTGGGGTTGTTGGGATTGCAGAGAAAGGCCATGTCCACCGAAGTGGCGAGGGCCGATTTATAGGAGGTTGCGTCCGTCTTTCCCGCCATGTCGGCGATGAAGCGGTCGGGGTTGACCGCAAACCCGTTCTTCTCCCAGAGAATATGCCAGGATACCTTCGAGGGGTCGTTGACCGCCCTCTCGTATTCCGAAAAAGAGGGGGCGGGGATAAGCACCCTTTCGGGCCGCAGTGCGCGGACGATAAGATAGATGAGCTCGGTGCTCCCGTTGCCGCAGAGGAGGGAGTGCGGGTTCAGGTCCATGTGCTTCGCGAGCCAGAGCCGGAGCTGCTTGGTATCGGGGTCGGGGTAGTGGCAGAGCTGCTTCATGGCGTCCCTCATATCGGACATGACGCTCTTCGGGACGCCGAGGGGGTTGATGGAGGCGCTGAAATCGATGATCTCGCTCTCCTCGATGCCCAGTTGCTCCGCAACCCGGTAGATATTACCGCCGTGCGTCCCCGTGTGTTTCCGGGAGAAAGAGTTTTGTTGTGTCATAGTGAATTCCTCGCTGCCAGAATGATTGCTGCCGCCGCGCCCGACAGCAGGGAAGCTATCTTTACGATGCGCACTGTGCTTTCCGAAGCGGACAGGAATGCCGCCGCATGGTCTCCTATTTTTGTTTCACCGATATAGGGCTTTTCCACCAGCATGCCCCCGTAGGTGGACGGTCCCCCCATCCTCACCCCGATGGCCCCTGCCATGGCCGCTTCCGGCACCCCGCTGTTGGGGCTCGCATGCTTTCCGCCGTCGCGGAGCATGGTTTCCCATGAATCACGGGCCGCGGCAAGGGAGCGGTATGCAATCCATGAGGCGATGACAATAAGTATACCGCTTATTCGCGCGGGGACAAAATTGGCGGCATCGTCCAGGCGGGCCGCCGCCCTTCCGAAATGCAGGTACCGCTCGTTCTTGTATCCCACCATGGAATCGAGGGTGTTGACCGCTTTGTAAGCCATGGCCAGGGGGAGCCCGCCGAGGGTGAGGTAGAAGACGGGGGCGATAATGCCGTCGGAGAGATTTTCCGCAAGAGTCTCCATGGTGGCCTTCAGTACCTCCCTTTCGGTAAGGGCGTGAGTATCCCTGCCCACGATCATGCCCAGGTTGCGGCGTGCTGTTTCCAGGTCCCCTTCCTGCAGCGGCCGCATCACCTCATGGGCGGAACGGATGAGCTCGCGGGTCGCCACGGTGGTCGCCGTGAGAAAAACGAGGAGGGCCAGGGAGAGGAGGGAGAGGGGAGAGTACCATGCGGCCGCCCCCTCTCCCATCCTTAAAAGCAGGAAATTGATGAAATACGTGACCAGGAAGACCGGCGGTACGATAAGGAGCACCAGGAGCAGTCCCGCCCGCAGCTCCTGTGACGGGGTCCTGAAAAAACGGCGCAGAAAGGCTTCCGTGCGGCATATGGCGTTCCCGATGCACCGTACCGGATGGGGCATCCAGCGGGGGTCCCCCATAACGCCGTCCAGCAGGAGTGCCGCGACGAGCACAAAAGGCGAGACGAACAGGGGGGAAGCTTCCTGGTAGGGGCTCATAGTCCGATCAACCCTTCGATGAACTTCATATCCAGGTTGTCCCGTACCGTGGCGGCAAGGCGGTCGAGGGCCTGCTCCTTGAGCTCGTGGTACTTCACCCCGGAATCGAGGGGAGAAAGCCCCTTGCGCCTGCGGAGGTCGTTGAGAATCCCCCTGCGGAACGGGTCGTTATCGAAAATGCCGTGCAGGTACGTGCCCCAGCAGTTGCCGTTGCGGGAGCCGTCAAGGGTGGACCGCCGGGGGCCGGAATGTCTCTTTACCCGGAACAGCCCCAGCTCTCCGCTGCTTTCTCCCATATGGATCTCATACCCCTTCAGGAAGGATTCTCTCGGTACTCCGTACTCTGCGAGCCATGAGGCATGGGCGACCTTCGCCTCGGACCGGCAGGTGATCTTCTCCTTTCCGAAGACCGTCTCGATGTTCAGCAGGCCGATGCCCTTCATTTCCCGGTGCGGGCTCTCCACCCCCTCGGGATCGAGGATCTTCCCCCCGAGCATCTGGTAGCCGCCGCACATACCGATGACCTGCGCCCCCTTTGCGTAGGCCCGCCGTATGCTTCCGTCGAGGCCCCTTTCCCTCAGGTCGAGCAGGTCCTTCACCGTATTTTTCGAGCCGGGCACGATGACGAGGTCCGCATTCTCGATGTCCGCCGGATTCCGGGAGAAGAGGATCTCCACATCCGGCTCGTGGAAGAAGGGATCGAAATCCGTGAAGTTGGAGATATAGCGCAGCCGCACCACCACGATCCTGATCTCCGCCTGGTGCGCCGTGTACTCGGTGGAGAGCCTCTGGAGCGCCAGTCCGTCCTCCTCGGGAAGTTCGATATCCTTTATATAGGGCAGAACCCCCAGCACCGGCGTGCCCGTCTTGAGCCGTATCATATCGAGACCCGGGGCGAGAATGGCGAGATCTCCTCTGAACTTATTGATAATAAATCCTTTTATCAGTTTACTGTCCCTTCCGAGGAGCTTGACCGTCCCGTAGAGGGAGGCGAATACCCCTCCCTTGTCGATGTCCCCCACCAGGAGCACCGGGGCCTTCGCATGCCGGGCCGCCGCCATATTGACGATATCCACGTCCATCAGGTTGATTTCCGCAGGGCTCCCCGCCCCTTCCATAACAATGAGGTCGTGTTTCCGCGAAAGCCGGCGCCAGGACGCTTTTACCGCTTTCCATGCCTCCTGCTTGAACGCATAGTATTCCTGCGCCTTCATGCAGGAATGAACTTTCCCCTGTATGACCACCTGCGAGCCCATTTCGCCCGAAGCCTTGAGCAGGATGGGGTTCATGTCCACGGTGGGGTCCACCCCCGCTGCTTCGGCCTGGAGCACCTGGGCCCTCCCTATCTCCCCGCCCTCTATGGTGATGGCAGAATTCAGGGCCATATTCTGGGCCTTGAAGGGGGCGACATTGATTCCTCTGTCTCTGAAAATCCTGCACAGGGCGGCGGCGATGAGGCTCTTTCCCGCACCCGATCCCGTGCCCTGTACCATGAGCGCTTTAGCCAAGGGGACCTCCATTCAAAAGCTTCACTACGGGATATCTCTCCCAGAATTCTATGATATTGACTGCCGCGTGGTCCTGCTCTATCCTGAAGACATTCTCCAGGGGAATGCCCATTATATGGCAGAGGAGGATCCTGTTCACCCCGCCGTGGGCGATAATGGCGATATTCTCCCGTCCCGGGCCTCCGTTTTTCCCCTTTGCCCCGTGCCTTTCGAGGATCTCCCCGAAGGCCCGGAGCACCCTTTCGCTTACCGCGCGGGTGCTCTCCCCGTTGAGAGGGCTGTGGCAGACCGGGTTTTCCGCCCATGCCTCGAATTCGGCGGGGTATTTCTCCCGTATCTCGGTGAAGGACATTCCTTCCCAGATGCCGAAGCTCCTCTCCCGCAGGTCGGGAATGGTGACGGGCTCAAGCCCATGGGGCTCTGCAATGATCCCGGCGCTCCGCACGGCCCTTCCGAGGGAGGAGCAGTAGACCGCCGACAAGACCGGGCGGGTCTCCGCGGATCCTTCCGTTCCCTCCTTCGCCGCTTCACCGGCCGGCGCGTGGACATCCCGCAGATAGCTTTCGTAGTAAGCGGCGCACGAGTTCTTCAGATGGGCCATGATAAAGGAGGAGGCCTCCCGTATCTGCCGGACGCCCCGCTCCGACAGGGGCACATCGATGCTCCCCTTGTAGCGTTTCGTCCCGCTCCCTTCCGTCTCCCCGTGGCGTATCAGGTAGAGCGTTGTAACCATAGCGGCATGACCATTAAAAACAGTATTTCCGAGATTTCACTCAAGGCACCGAGGTTGTCTCCGGTGAGTCCTCCGAACTTCATACGGGTAAACCATGCTGTGAGGAGCGCGAGCAGGTATCCGAAAAGGAAAAGGAAGCAAAAAAGCGTGATTCCCCCCATTTTATATTCATTATAAAGATGCACTTTCAGAATAATCAAATACAGAAGGAGCAGAAAGAGAGACGAAACAGCGATGTCTTTTACACGGGTGTTTTCCACGAAAATCTTTCCGAGTCCCTCCCTGCGCGCCGATGTTCCATGGTACATGGCAGGGACCGTCACCCATTTCGAGAGGACCGGAAGAAGGAGAAGGATACAGAGGATTGTGGGCAGGGAGAAGGTGCGGAAGAGATGGAGGAGCAGGACGAATTTCAACAGGAGCGCCATACCCAGGGCCATCGCCCCGGTAGCGCCCACCGTACTGTCCTTCATCACCGAAAGCCGCTTTTCCCTGTCGCGCCCGGGGTTGCCGGTGGATTTGACGGCCAGCGCATCGAAGCTGTCCATCAGGCCGTCCATATCGAACCCCCCGTTGGAGAGGAGGAGGGCGAGGATGACGAAGCCGCAGGCCACCTCCACCGAAAAAAGCTCCGTCGCCGCCACGGCGGTCAGCGCCATCAGGAGGCCCTGGAGGGCTCCCGCAAAGGGGAAGAAGGAGGTGGCGCCCGCCAGCTCCCGTTCGGTCAGAGTGCCCTTCACCCTGACCGGGATGATGGTGAGGAACTGTATGGCAAGGAGCATCTGTTTCATTTAATTGATGATCTCGTCCGATACCCCGGCTTCGCCGAAGGTCGCCATTTCCCGGTAAATTTTCAGCCCGGCCTCGATAAGCAGTATGGCGAGAGCCGCTCCGGTCCCCTCCCCGAGTCGCATATTGAGATCGAGGATA
Source organism: Nitrospira sp. (assembly GCA_002634385.1). Lineage (GTDB taxonomy): Bacteria > Nitrospirota > Thermodesulfovibrionia > Thermodesulfovibrionales > Dissulfurispiraceae > Nitrobium > Nitrobium versatile. Next base: position 28,871 of record NSJL01000035.1, on the reverse strand, counting down.
GGGTGCAGACCCATCTTATCGAGCATGGCCTTGTGGCCCACTTCCACCGACCGGTGGGCAGCGAACAGGTAATCCCTTGTTTTTGGCTCGAGACAGTAGGCGATGAGCGCCCCTGCCGTGGAGATGAACCCGTCGATGATCACGGGAAGCTTCCGTGCGGCGGCGCCCAGGATCAGTCCTGCGATGCCCCCGATCTCGGCCCCACCCACTTTCGCCAGCACGTCGAGGGCGTCGGACGGATCGGGGCTGTTCAATTGAATCCCTTGTTCGATCACCTTTATTTTATTCATCAGCGACGCATCGGAGATCCCAGTGCCTTTGCCGGTGACCTCGGCAACGGACATGCCGGTGAGAACAGCGGCGATGGCGCTGGAGGGGGTGGTGTTGCCGATTCCCATTTCCCCGGTGCCGAATATCTTATACCCCTTTTTTGCGTACCCGTCGGCAAGGGTGATCCCCACTTCGATGCAGCGGACCGCCTCTTCCCTCGACATGGCGGGACCCTTGGCAAAATTCTTCGTTCCCCGCACGGCTTTCATGACCACCAGGCCGTCGAGTTCCCCGAAATCGTGATCGACACCGATATCCACCACGATCACTTCGGCCCCTGCATGCCGTGCCAGCACGTTGATCCCCGCACCGCCCCTGAGGAAGTTCAGCACCATCTGCTGCGTCACTTCCCGGGGATAGGCCGATACCCCCTCTTCGGTAATACCGTGGTCTCCGGCGAAGGTGAAGACGACCTTCTTGTCCAGCATCGGGCTCTTGTTTTCCGTTATGGCGACAAGCTTCCGCGCGAACTCCTCGAGTCTGCCGAGGCTTCCGGGGGGCTTGGTGAGGTTGTCGAGGCGCTTCTGGGCGACGGTATAGAATCCCTCATCGATTCTCTTTATGCTTTCCGCTGTGCTTTTCAGTAACTCCATGGATACCTCCTAGGGTGGAGTTTCAAAAGTTCTCACTCTTTGTCATTGCGAGCGGAGCGCGGCAATCTCTCTTCTTAACAACGAGATTGCTTCAGGATACGGCCCTTCGCAATGACAGACTTGTTGCTGTTATTTCTGAAACACCACACTAGCACCTCCCGGTGTCGTGGCTATTTTATCTTCACCGGGATCCCTGCGGTGACCAGGTACACCTCATCCGCCACTGCGGCGATTTTCTGATTTAGCGAGCCAGCGATATCCCTGAACTTCCGCGACAGGGCGTTGTCGGGGACGATGCCCCATCCCACCTCGTTGGAAACGATGAACAGGGTGGCACTGCAGGCGGAGACCGCTTCCAGAAAAGCCCCGGTCTCCGCCTCGATATCCCTTTCGCCGAGCAGGAGGTTCGAGATCCAGAGGGTGAGGCAGTCGAGGAGGAGCACATCGTACACGGGATGAATCTCCTTCAGCAGTGCGGCGATCCGCACCGGCTCCTCATGGACTGCCCACTCCTCCGACCTCTCAGCCTTATGCCGCGCAATACGCTCCTCCATCTCGCGGTCGAAGGCCTGGGCGGTGGCAAGATACGCCCTCCTTCCCTCGCATGCAGAAGCGCTCCGGAGGGCAAAGCCGCTCTTGCCGCTCTTTGCCCCCCCGATCACGAAAACGATCTTTCCTCTCTTTTCCGCCATTATTCCTTGTCGGACCCGATCATGTCCTTCCGGAACATGTCCTTCAGGATGTCATTGGCGCAGAACTTCCCGCACATGGTGCAGGAGTGGTCGCTGCCGTTGCCCCTCTTCGCCTTGATCTCCCTTGCCCTTTCCGGGTCGATGCAGAGTTCGAACTGCTGCTGCCACTGCATGTCCCTCCTGGCCTTGGACATCAGTTTGTCCTTCTGGTTGTCCTTGTATTTGATCATGTCGCCGATATGGGCCGCGATCTTCGAGGCGATGACCCCCTCCCTGACGTCTTCGGGGAAGGGCAGCCCCAGGTGCTCCGACGGGGTCACATAGCAGATGAAATCCGCGCCGAAGGCAGAGGAGAGGGAAGCGCCGATGGCCGCGGTGATATGGTCGTAGCCGGGGGCGACATCCGTGGTGATGGGGCCCAGCATGTAGAACGGGGACTCGCCGCTCATCTTCTTCTCCATGATGATGTTCGCCTCGATCTCATTGATGGGAACATGCCCGGGGCCTTCCACCATGGTCTGACATCCCATTTCCCTGCCCACTTCCGCGAGCTCGCAGTTGATCAGCAGTTCCTGGATCTGCACCCGGTCGGTGGCGTCGTGGATGGCTCCCGCGCGGAACCCGTTTCCGAGGCTCAGGACGGCGTCGTATTTCTTCATGATCTCGACCACCCTGTCGTAGTGCTCGTACAGGGGGTTCTCCTTGTTGTTGTGCTCCATCCAGGCGACCATGTAGGAGCCGCCCTTGGAAACGAGCCCCCCGTAGCGGTAGTGCTGCTTCCGGAGCATCTCCACGGTCTTCCTGTTGATGCCGCAATGGATCGCCATGAAGCCAACTCCCTCGGCGCACTGCTTTTCGGTGATCTCGAAAAGGAGTTCGGCGGGCATGTTGACCGCGGCGCCGTACTTCTCGATGGCGAGGGCGAAGGCCTCGTAGAGGGGCACCGTGCCCACCGGGAGGCTGATGGCGTCCAGAACCGCTTTCCTGATGCCGTAGATGTCGCCGCCGACGCTCAGGTCCATCAGGGTGTCCGCGCCGTACTTCTCCGCGACGACGGCCTTCTCCACTTCCATCTTGATATCGGCGATATCGGTGGACGACCCGATGGACGCGTTTATCTTGGTACGCAGTCCCTTTCCGATACCGGTGAGCTTTTTTGTCCTGTTCTTGTTTGCCGGGATGACGACCTTCCCTTTTGCCACATGATCCCGGACGATTTCGGGATCAATCCCTTCACTTTCGGCTACCGCCCTGATCTCGGCGGTAATCTCTCCCTTTGCTGCTCTCTCCAACTGTGTCATGTCTTCCTCCTTTGAAAATAAAAAATCCCCAAGGCAAAATGCCTTGAGGATTGCACCCTGGTTCACTTCATCCTCATTCCTTCCATCCGCGAGAAGGTTCCTAAGCTCATGACCTGCGGCTGACAGCACATGGTCTGTATTTTATTTTTTTGCCATGCACTGCTCGCCCTCAGCGATGAACTGTTTTAGGCAGGTCTTCTGGCTTCCGGTTCATCCTACTCGCCGGCCTTCCCAGGATTATCTCCCCAGTGGCTCAGTCGGCGTTCGTCCCCGGTTACAGCGGCGGGACCGCTCCCGATTCGGTGCCAGGGGTTTGTATACACACCCTGCTACCTGCGCGGGATTCCCTATTAAGCCTTTCGGCACCTAAGGTAGCTTATTGTATCCGAATTTCTCCCGGGAAAGTCAATAAAAAAATATTCCGCCCCTTTCCCGGGCTTCCAGCGGCGTTTGCCGGACGTCCTATGCATGCACCTCCTTTCCTTTCAGAATGCCGTCCATTTCCCTCTCGGTATTCTTTACCACCACGTCCGCCTCTCCTTCGTTCGGCATCACTCCCGACTCCAGCACCAGCAGCATGTTCTCGAAGGTCTCCACCAGCAGACGGTTCACCTTCTCATACCGCTGCCGTGCGCCGACGGGCTCGATTACTTTTCCGCTCCAGATGTCCGCCATGCGGTTGAACAGGAAATTGGTGATGCGCCGCATGATGGCGGCAAGCATCGCTACTTCCGGGTGTATGAAGGCCGCCGTCCCCTCGTATGCCGCCGCCGATTCGGTTCTGAGCCTGCCCGTCTCCCTGAGGTGCCGGTAGGCGGGGGTTCCCTTCAGCACAATCTGGTGGTGGTACAGGACATTGGCGGTGATGGGCAGGTTCTTCAACAGATCGTTCCGCCTGAGGAACTCGAAATTCGTGCGTATATCGTGCAGCGTGGATTCGGGCTCGAACATGATGAATCCCACGTTCGGCTCGATCCCGTGCCGGCGGAGGATGGCGAGGGCATTCTCGTTCTGCGCCACTGTGGTCATTTTGTTCAAGCGCATCAGCGAATCGTCCTTGCCGCTCTCGAGGCCGATGAGGATATGCCGCAGTCCTGCCTCCACCAGCGCACCGATGGTTTCGTCGTGAATATCGTTGACCCTGCCCTCTATCCCGAAGTGCAGGCGGCGCTCCTTCAGGAGCGAGGCGATGCGGAGCGTGCGCTCCTGCCCCCTCTTCCCCGGGCCGAAGAAGTTGGGATCGGTGAAATAAAAGTCCTTTCTTCCCTTTGCTTCGATAACCGAATCGATCTCGGCGATGATATTCTCGGGGCTTCTGCTCCGCCAGAGGGAGCCCTTTCCGTAGAAGGGGTTGATATAGCAGAAGGTGCATTTCCCATAGCACCCTCGGCTCCCCTGGATATTCACTTCGGGGATGCGGTACAAGCCCTCCGTGCGTACGGGGAAGGGGAGGGAATCGAGGTCCTCCACGAGCTCTCCCGGCTGCCAGCGGACGTTCCCGGAGTCATCCCGTGCAGCGGTCCCCTTCAGGGCAAGCGGGTTCCCCCTGCCCGCAACGATCTCCGCCAGTCCGGCGAAGGTCATCTCCGGCTCCCCGAGGATGACCGCATCGACGGCAGGACATTCCTTCAGGACCTCCTCGAAGGCGATGGTGGGATAAAAGCCGTACGCGATGACGGAGAGGCCGAGCTCTCCCTTCATCTGTTCGAGGAAATGGAAGAGGGCGGAATTCCGCTCCCAGTGGTAAACCATGTGCACGCCGAGAAGGGAGGGGCGCAATGCACGGACCCTCTCCGTGATCTCGGGATAGGTGAGCCTGTCCAGGAACCCTTCGACGATCTCCACCTCATGGCCCCTGCTGCGCAGCATGCCTGCGGCGTAGCCGCTCAGGAGGCATGAGGAGAGGGGGGTGTTGGCGATGTCGTTACAGCGTTCCGGGTTGATGCTCCGGGGGTGCTCCAGTAAGAGTATCTTCATTGAATCTCCTGCCACATGAAAGTATTTTTACAGAAATGCATCGTTTCCAGCCGGTACCGCAGCGTCTCGAAGGGCGGCGGGTTGTAGTAGGTCGGGTAGAGGAGGTCGGCCCCGGGCCTGAGCACTCCCTGTTCCCGCGCTTGCGCTTCGAGGGGGGTCCCGGGCAGGATGCGGATATTGTTCAGCACCACCGTGCCCAGGTTCCTTTTCCCGCTGTGCAGCTCGTAGATGCGGTCCAGGAGGCGCGCCCCCTTCTCCACGGTCTCCGTGGTCTCCCCCGGCACGTTCACCATGAAGTGATATACGCTGAGCACATCGGTGCGCGCGACAAGCTCCGCCGCCTTCAGGACGTCCGTCTCTTTCATCTTCTTTCCCAGCGTCTTGAGCGCCTCGCTGCAAAGACCGTCGGGGGAGAAGGAGAAGCACTCGCACCCCGCCTTCTCGTAGAGGGCGACGTTCTGCTCGTTCAACTGGTCCTCTCTCATGAACCCGTCCCACCGTACCTTCAGTTTTCTCCGGAGGATTTCCCTGCAGATCTCCTCCAGGTGTCCCCGGGGAATATTCAGGACCGGATCGGTGAAATGAAAGCTTTCGATCCCGTATTCCTTGTGCAGGGCCTCCATCTCGTTCACCACCGCCGCCGCCGGACGGCAGCGCATCTTTCTCCCCTGCAGTTTCGGGTAGACGCAATAGGAGCATCCGAAGGGGCAGCCGCGCTTGGTCTCGATCCCGATGGCCGGGACATAGGAATTGAGGGAAAGATAGCGGGAGGGGTCGAGCAGGCTCCTGTCGGGGGGAAGATACAGGTTCATATCGAAATCGCGCGAGGGGGGCGCCATCCTGATGGTGCCGCCTTTCCTCCAGCAGAGCCCTTTCAGCCGGGGCGGATTGTCCAGGGAGGAGAGGAGGAGCGGAAAGGAGATTTCGGCCTCTCCGACGAACCCGTAACGGATCTCCGGCAGCTCCCGCATCAGGCGTTCGGGGAAGAGGGAAAAGCCGGTCCCCCCCGCGATGATGCTCGCCCGGGGCAGGAGAGAAGAGATCATCCGGACCGCGACAAAGAAGGAGGGGACCAGGGATGCGGTTTTGTTCCCCAGGGGATCGATATTCCGCAGGGAGACTCCCACCACTTCGGGATGGAATTCCAGGAGTCTCTCCTTCAGGGTGCCGAAGGGGTCCTGTTCGACGTTCATGTCGAGGAGCATCAGGTCGTGTCCCCTGTTCCTCAGGCGCCCTGCCAGAGTGACGATTCCTATGGGATACACCCGTTCCTGGGAAGGCCCCTCCACGGAGGGTGTCTGTACGAGAAGAATGCGCATGGTTATCTACTCCAGTAAAAGCAATGCATAGTATTTGATGAAGTCGTCCTTCTTCCCCAGCGTACGGAGGGCGAAGCCCGCCCGCCTGACGGTTTCGAAGACGTCGATCCCCGCCCCCTCCATGGAGGGTCTGCTGTCGCGGGTATTGCGGCACGGCCCTTCGGTGGCGCAGGTATCGCAGAGGGAGCACGGACCCGCCCACAAGGCGAATGCCTTGTGAAACCCCGCAACAAAGGCATCCCTTTCCGCCTGCAGGACCTTCCGCTGAAAGTCCTTCGTGGGCGGCTCTCCTTCGAGGAGCAGGGCATGGGTGTAGCCGCCCAGGAGCTCCCGTGTTTCCTGCGGGGTCGGGCTGTGGGGAGGACAGTGGGGGCTCCCGTACCGGTCGCACCCGAAACGGCAGCGCAGGTGCGCCCAGCCCGGGACAGGGATACTCTCCACGGAAAGGGGCTGCACCTGAAACCCCAGCTCCCTGACTTTTGCAATGAGGCGGTCCTCCGGACGCACCCGTACCCGGGCGAGGCTTTCCGTTTCCCTCGCCGCGATGAGCAGCGCGGTGTCGGTGCCCAGCGCAACAGGGTCGAGGAGGCAGAGCCCCTGGCGCACCAACTCTTCCCCGACCGCCTTCAGGGAGAAAATCCTTCCGTTGTAGGTATTGATGAACATATTCAGATCGAAGAGGGCGGCCTTTTCGGGATAGTGTTCGAAAAAGAGATCATGGATCACCATGATCCCCTCCGGTTCCAGGCATTCCGCGGCGCGTGCCAGGAGAGCAGGGAGCTCCTGTTCGGAATACGCGTGGATGATATTGGAGAGAAGGACAAGGGAGAACCGTCCCTTTTCCACCGGCCACTCTTCGAGGATGTTTGCGGGGCAGAGGGTCACCCTCTCTTCCAATCCTCTCTCACGCATCAGCTCTCCGGTAAACTCCAGCACTTCCGGGATGTCCATAAGGGTGGCGCGGAGGGAAGGGGTCCCTTCGAGGAAGCCCGCTGCAACGGCGCCGGAGCCCGCCCCGACATCGAGCATCTCTCCGCCGGGGAGCGCTCCCCCGAAAAGGGGAAGGATTTCCCGTGTCTTTACCCGTGCAACGCAGTCCATGGCGCGGATATATTTCCGTATCCTCTCTGCCCGGTCTGCGGGGTCTTCGCCGTCCGGCTTGCAGTCGACCCGTCCTCCCTCTTTCAGACATTTTCCGAGGCCCGTCCAGTGGGGGATAAGGTCTCTCCGCCAGAGAATGGATTCTCCCTGATAGTCCTGCTTGCCGGGAATGAGATATTCACTGGACAGGCGTGTGGTGAAATAGAGGCCTCCGTCGTTGTGCAGAAGACCGAGGGCGCAGAGGGCGTGCAGGAACCGTGGAAGACTTTGCGGCATGCAGCCGAGGGCAGAGGCGATTTCAGCGGCGGTCTTCCCCCCCGTTTCGAGGAGGGGGAAAATCCCCGACTCCACCGCGGTGAAGAGCGCCTGGGAAAACCAGTATCCCGTGGCAAGGTCCTCGAGATACTGCGGACCGTCCCCCTGGGGGTCATGGTTCAGGAAAGACAACTTGTTACGCTGCATGGAACAAAAAATCCCCAGGGCATCTGCCCTGGGGATTGCACCCTGTTTTCTTCATCCCCGTACCTTCCATCCTCGAAAAGGTTTTCATGCTACCTCAATGGCTCATAGTCCATGGCGGTGAACGCCCTCTTATTCGACGGCTACGGGCCATCGGCCATGAGCACTGCGCAATGAGCTGTTTCAGGCAGGTCTTCTGGCTCCCGGTTCATCCTACTCGCCGGCCTTCCCAGGATTATCTCCCCAGTGGCTCAGTCGGCGTTCGTCCCCGGTTACAGCGGCGGGACCGCTCCCGATTCGGTGTTAGGGAATACATACACACCCTACTACCTACGCGGGATTCCCTATTAAGCCTTTCGGCACCTGTTAGTTATGTTATATAAGTTGCGCCTTCCCTTTGTCAACCTGAAAAAACAGCTATTTCTCTTTTCTGCAGATATCGTACGATAAATTTCGCACAATACCCCCCTTTGACCTCTTATAGACGACAATGCCCTCAATTTTGATTTTCCGTTTTCTATTTACGCTTGAGGTCAGCGGTGCGGGCTTCACCGCGTCCGGTAGAGCGCTTCGTTAGACACGCGGTTTGCCGCGCTATTTTCATCAGGCTGCGCAGGGCCTCATTGACCGAGGCGTCATCAGGAAATGCTGCCGCAACATCAGGACTCAAAAGAACAAGGTTAGTTCCTTTTTTATAGTCTTCGAAGTACTTGCCTCTTATCCCTCTGCCTAAGTCTTCCCGTTTGTACTCTTTACGTATTTCCTCTTTTTTAGCCGTCTTCATATATCTTCCTCTCTTGTCTTGTTGCGCGCCTTGCGCTTATTATTCTGGGTCTTCGCCTGAAGCTCACCGGGACCGGCGCGGCTTGCCGCGATCCGGTGAGCGGTTCGTTATGCCCTTTTTTTGATTTTTTTGGGCCTTGTTACATCCAGGATGGCTTCCGGGTGCTCCGCAGCAACTCTCAGCAGTATACGAGATGGCCCCTCAGGTTTCCGTCGCCCTTGCTCCCAATTGCGGAGTGTGGCAACACTTATTCCCATCAGAGCAGCAAATTTATCCTGAGACAAGCCGTATTGCTCACGTATTTTCTTAACTTCAGACTCAGGGAACTCTATGCTACGCGAAGGTTTCATTTTGCCTTTCATAATCGCAGCGCCCTGTTTTACACTTTCAAGTAACTCTTCAAATAGCTCTTTTTTCATAAGTACTCCTTTTCTATGATCCTTTGCAGTTGTCTGAGTTGGTCTGTCGTCAAGTCGCCCTGTTCACTCTTCGGGTAAGCATAAAGGAGAAGGATAACATTTTTGGATATGAGCCAATAATAGATGACCCTGATTCCACCGCTCTTGCCATGCCCACTGGCAGACCACCGGAGCTTTCTTAACCCGCCGCTCCCCGATATTATTTTCCCTGCATCCGGTCTGTTGACCAAATGAGTCTGGAAAATTCGATATTCTTCAGCAGATATTAATTCCTGAATCCGTTTCGTGAATATCGGGGTCTCGACAATGACCATAGTTTATTCTACGTCAATGGCGTAGATAAGGCAAGAAGGTGAAAGGTGAAGGATGAATTATGAATGTTGAATGCCTAACTCAGCTTCTTCCCTTACTCTTTCATCATTCATACTTTTCCCAATTCATCCTTTCCCCCCAAACCCGGGCAAGGAAGGCGATGTACTCCTGTTCCTTCGGGCTCCTGAAGGAGAGCGGCAGGTAGTTTACCCAGTTCGGCGGTCTTCCATTGGTTGGCTCATCGCTCCTGGCTTCGCCACCGCTTTACGATGGAGTCCACGTCCAAATCAGTCGGACCATCTTTCCACTTACCGTAGAAGTCGATGTCATCGCTATTTGGCGTCGGGTCCGGCCTGTCGAATTGGAGCCGGGTCGGAAGAGGGACGGCCTCTCCAAGCACAAGTGCCTCGCCTCGACCTAAGCCTGCTAACACGCTGATCAGGTTGTCCTCGCTTTCGGGTACGAGGCTCCGGACATAGCCCTGATCGTCTGGATTCGTGATTCGCAAGCAAATGAAGGTGCCGCATTGCGCAAGTACTGTCTCGGATACTTCGTGTGGCCGTTGGCTGACCACCGCCAGCCCGACACCGTACTTGCGTCCTTCCTTTGCGATACGTTCCATCGACTTCCGCGAGCCCGCGAACTGACTTTCGCTCGCACGGGGGATGTAAGCATGGGCCTCCTCGCACATGAGGAGGATCGGGAACTCCCGGTACTCCGGATTCCAGTAGTTGAACTCAAATGCCAAGCGACCAATCTGTGCCGCCACGGTAGGGCGCACGTCGAACGGCACTGACGAGAGATCGATTACGGTAACAGCTGCCTTCTGCGAACCGAGCCCTACAAAATCGCGAAGCAGCGATGACAGTGATGCAGAATCTTTACGTATCTTAGGCTTGAGCAAGAAATCGTAACGAACATCATTCAGCTTGCTATCAAGCCGCATCATGAAATTATCAAACGCACCAGTGAGCGGCCCCTTGATCAGTTTTCCCGTGCTCTCGCTTGGCACAAGCCCATTCTTCAATTCGATTGCTGCTCGCAGAGCCATGAGATCGAAATACACTGGTGTATCAAGCGTCGCACGGGGCAATCCTAGCTTTTTGCCTTCAGCCAGTCTTAGCCCACCAAGCACTTCGCGGAAGACCGCAGTTTGATTGTGTGCGCTGTGATCTGTATGGTCGATGAGTAAATCGCAGAGCTCCGCGTACGTCATCAACCAATATGGAATCTCCAACTCTCGAGCGCCCACGTGCCGGACGATGTTGTCGGTAAAGGCATAGTGGCGGTTCCCATCCTCCCGCTTCCAGCAATACTCGCCATGTAAGTCCAGAACGATTATGTGGGTGCGCGGCATGATGGCGACCGCACGCTGCACCAGCGATGCGACGGTCCACGACTTACCCGATCCGGTTTGACCAAGGATGGCGAAATGGCGGCCGAACATCTTGGCGATGTCCGATGAACCTATCGCGTGAACCTCAGCACCCGTAGTCGGATACTGCGTGACGCCCCGGTCAAACTGGCCGTCATCCCGAATAGTCCCGATTGGGGTGAGTCGTGCGATTCGCTTCGCGAATGGTAGACGGGCTGGCTCTTCTCCGGGTGTCTCAATCGTCGGCGCGGCCAGCGCTTCCTGTTCGGTCATACGGGTTACAATGGCGATAATGTGTACGGAATTCTGCTGAATAGCCACATACGAGCCTATCTGCCCAACGAGAATGTCCTCGTCACCAATCGTCACGGTAGGAACACGGCCTTGATCATCCTCAACCAGCGTGGCCGTAATAAGATTCCCTTGCACGTCCACGACATAGCCTATCACTGTCTTGCGAGATTCGGACATCAGTTACACCTCTTTGGCAAGTCGTTCAAAACTCCAGAGATCGGAATGGCCAGGACCTGTCTGGCCTTTCAGCGAGCACTGAGATTCGGTGACGAGAATAACGTTCGATCTCGGACTCCAGCGCGCCCACGTTGGTGCGCTGACGGTTTTGGTAAGAATCAGCAGAGTGAAATCTGTCCGAGCAAGCGCCGCTTCAATAACTGCATTCACATGCTCATCTGCGAAGCCGTAACCAATACAGACAAGCCGGTTGATTGGCGTGGCATTTTGCCCCAAGCATCCGCGAAATGCAGACCACAATGCAGCATAGGGAGGTAACATAGTATCACTGGCTTTGCGGCGTTGTGGGGGCACCATAAGTCGCTTCGTAGATGGCGGCGGGCTTAGATCGAACGAGCAGCGCCGCACGCCGTTGGTGGGACATTCGTACCAACCAAGTGAGCCATGCAGCTTAAGAAGATGGATCGGCTTTACGGTCTCGTCGAACTGTCGCCCTCTGTGCGTTCCCCGGATCATTCCTATCCGTTCCTCGAAGACCGACGCATCGAAGTAGCTATGTTCAGCACCAAGAAACCCATCAACAACTCTTACCCGTTCGCTCGCGGCCGCCCTCTCGATGAAAGGATCATAATTGAGGCTGAACACTTTCACATTCGAATCAGCGCGCTGAGCGATACGGCGTACGAATTCGCAATGCACATCTAAGCAAGTCCGCAAAAGTTTTTTGACAAACAGTGTCTCAGCCAGAAATGGCCGGACAATATCCCAGAAGCATGTAATATCTCACGAGAAGATAGGGAGCGAAGATAATCGGTGAATCGGGTAACATGGTCCTCAATGGAAGCATACTGCCTATTGGCGCTGACGATATCCTTAGCTTGTCCCCACAACGTGTCCAAAGGATTTAGCTGGGGAGACCGCTTGGGCAGCCACAACAAGGTAATCTTCATCTCTTCTGCTAGGTCTTGTGAGGCAAAAGCTGTATGGCTTGTATCCTCATCAAGAAGCAAAGCGATATGCCAGCCGGAGTATGCCCGATGAAGAACCTTCAGGAATTCCTGGAAATCCTCACTCCTTTGATGCTTACGAACCACAAGCCACAGTTTTCCAGTTTTTACATTCATAGCGCCAAAGACCACTCGTCGAGCATTTCCTCCCTGCAGGAGAACCCTAGTGGATCGACCTTTGAGAGACCAGGCAGAGCGAAGGGGAGGAAACAACAGAAGATCGGTTTCATCTTCCACCAGAAGCACACTGCGTATGGGCAACCTTTTGATTTTTTTGCATGATTCTTCTTTTTTTCTCCCCCTCGGGATCAGGAGCCAATACATAGCGCGGACGTTTCCATACGTACCCTGCATGCCGTAGGGCACGCCGCAGTGTCTCATCAGAGAGGAGCTGACCGGTGCACTGATGCAGCTGCTCTTTCAATAAAGGAACCGTCCAATTGTTTGAAACATAGCCGAACCGTTCAGGGGAGTAAGAAAGAAGAGCCTTTATCAGCGCCTCTGTATCCTCAGAGCAAAGACGAGGTCGGCCTGATCTATACGCATCAACAAGAGCCTGTGACGTGTGCCCTTTTTCGTACGCATCAATCCAGTTATAGATGCTCTGGCGACTCACGCCTAGCATGTGGGCCACAGAGGCAACAGATTTCCCTCGATCAGATTCCACGATGGCGAGAATCCGACGGTAGAGATGAACATCATGTGTGCTATGCAAAATCTGTTGCAAGTGACGCCTCTGATGAGATTTTAGTTTTATGTCGGGCATGATCACCTCCCACTACATACAAGGGTATCATGCCCCTACTATTTGTCAAAAAACTTTTGCGGACTTGCTTAGTGGAGGATTCTTGGACATGAACAAGTCGGCCAGTGCTGCTGTAACTAGATGCCTGTATGGAGTGTCATTGGCACCGCCATCATCGAGAAGATCAAGCGCCTGCTCAATTCCATTTGCGCCACCATCGAGCTTGGCTTGGATATCGTCGCGCTTCGCAGCATCGGGTATTGAGGACTTGATTAGATCCCAGAGTTCGAATGCAAGCGGATAACCATTCCCATTTAGATACGAAGACCCAGCACCAAGAAGATAGCCAACCCGTTGTGAATGGAGCTGTTGTGCCACTTTCGCTTCAAGCTCGTTTGTGAAGTCGGAGGCAGCAATCATTTCTCACTTCTCTCCCACAGGCTACTCATTCTCGCCCCAAACGCGAGCGAGGGTGGCTTGGATCTTCTTCTCCATGCGCGCGATCAGCTCGCGGTTGGCGTTGACCAACGCCTGCTCGGCTTCGATCTCGGCGACGATGGCGCGCTGTGTATCGATGGGCGGGAGCGGGATTGGAATTCGCTCGACAATGCTCTGATTGATCTTGGGCATGCTGCCGGCAGCGCCAACTGCGTTTTGCATCAGGAAGTCGCGGACCGGCTGGCTTTGCAGCGCAATTAATAGATAGTGGCTGACGATCTTGGACGAGTCGGCGCGAACCCGGATCATAAGGTCAGGATAGATGAAGCCGGGTTCGTCCACGTCGAACAAAGCAGCAGTTCCGACCAACTCGGCCGTGTTTCCACGCTGCAAGTAGATGTCTCCCCGTCGGCAACGGCATGCGGCGGTCATCGGAATTTCTTCGTCCAGGTATTTGAACTTCGTTAAATCGAGCTTCCCTGACGTGGTCGCGCTGAGTGTTAGGACCTTTGTATCCGTGACGCGGTCCACCGGCCTGCCCGAGTAACCGTTCCTCGGCTTGTCCTCTATGACCTCCCCCAACTCCACCATCGGCCAGGCGGGGTGGATGGAGATCTGGGGGGCAACATCGGCATATATAATTGGGTTGATCCAGTCGTTTGTTGGCCGATTTCGATCAATCGTGATTGCAAAGGCGTAATGATAGCTCCTCTGTGTGGCGATTTCTCTCAGTCGGTTAAGATCTTCTCCTCCGCGCTCCTTCTTAATCTCTATTACAATGAAGTTCTCATTGGTGCCACGACGGTGGATAATGATGTCGGGTGTAGTAAGCGTTCCGCTGGTGTCTCGTTTTGGAGCGTTTTCATCTCGATTATATTCGTGATCCACATCCCACTCCGGAAACTCATCCTGAAGGTAATCTGCGATTTTTGCCGTCATAGACCGCTCGTTAGCATTAAGATCGATCAGTTTAGAATCTCGTCGTATAAATGTATCAAGAGCAGTCTTTAGTCGTTCTTCGACATCCAAATGTCGCGGTATCCAAGACGTTGGAATATGGGGGCGGTAGTTGTCGAGGACGGCACGGGCGCCGTCGATGACCCTCTGGTAGCCCTCGATCTCCTCCACAATCTCCTTCTGCACCTCCAGCGGTGGGAGGGGGATTTCAAGGGCGGCGAATGATGTCCAACCGATGCGCGGCAACTGCGCGCCTTTCAACTCTGATATCACTGCATTGTTGAAGCGGGTGCTGAGGAAGATATGCGCGTAGAGGGGCGCGAGGGTGCGACCATCGAGGGACCGGACAACGAAAATGTCCGTTGAGCAGATTCCCGGTCGGTCCGCCAACCAAACCTTATTCAGGTTCGGGCGGAGTTTACCATAGAGGATATCACCGGGCCTGAAAACGTTTTTGAGGCTCTTGATGTCCGCCGGAGTCTCCGTTACGACAGCGCCGTTGAGCTTGCCGGTGCTCTGCGTGATGTTCTCAAGGCCGATGTACGTGACCGGGCCGGGCAACGTTTCGGGCAAGACTGACTCGCCCACCTTCTGAAACACGTCCTCAACTTGAACGAAGGGGAATGCGGACAGCGACACGGCATTCTCCCGGTACCGTTCCCCGCTCAGGTTGTAGTCGCCGTTCGCCGCGATCTTCTCTTTCGACACAACCAGCCCGAGCGTCGGCTGGAAGTCGTCCACCGACTCCCGCGCACGCAGGCGGCGCAGGTACTCGGCAATCTCGGCGCGGGCCTGGGGCAGGTCGTCCTTGTCGATAGGGCGGCGCTGTGCGCCGAGGTTAAAGCCGTCGTTCTCGATCTTGAAAAAGGCGATGCTGCCGGCCTGCTTGGCCAGCGCCTTGTCGAGGATCAGGATCGAGGTCTTGACGCCTGAGTACGGGTTGAACACGCCCGCCGGCAGGGAGACGACGGCGACGAGGTAGTCCTCCACCAGCATCTTGCGGAGCTGGGTGTAGACAGTCTGGCTCTGGAAGATGATGCCCTCGGGCACGATGATTCCGGCGCGACCGCTCGGCGTCAGGTGCTCTGCCATGTAGTCCACGAACAGCACCTCGCTGCGCTTGCTCTGCACGCTGAAGCGGTTGTGCGGCTTGATACCCCCTTTCGGCGACATGAAGGGCGGATTGGCGAGGATGACATCGGCGTAATCGTTCCAGCGGTCCTGGCTGGTGAGCGTATCGTACTCGAAGATGTGCGGGTCGGTGAAGCCGTGCAGGTACAGGTTGACCAGCGACAGGCGAACCATGTCGGGCGAGATATCATAGCCCTTGAAGTTGGCGGCCAGCCGCCCGCGCTCGTCGGGAGTGAGGGTGGAAAAGGATGAAGGATGAATGTTGAAGGATGAATTGGCGTTGCTTTCATCATTCATCCTTTCGCCTTCAACCTTTGCCATGTTCGCCCGGAGAATGTGCTTGAAGGAGGAGATCAGGAAGCCGGCGGTGCCGCAAGCCGGGTCGAGCACGGTATCGGTCTTCTTCGGGTCGATGATCGCGACGATGAAGTCGATGATGTGGCGCGGGGTGCGGAACTGCCCGGCGTCGCCCTGGCTGCCGAGCACCGAGAGCAGGTATTCGAAGGCATCTCCAAGGCGCTCGGAGTGGTCGTACTCGAACTCGTCGATGATCTTGAGGAAGGCGCGCAGGGTCTCCGGATCGCGGTAGGGCAGAAAGGCGTTCTTGAAGATGTCCCGGAAGAGCGGCGGGATGCCGGGGTTCTCCGGCATCTTGGCGATGGCCTCGGCATAGAGGTTGAGCGTCTCGTGCCCGCCGAGCCCTGAGCGCATGAGCTTCGCCCAGCCATAGCGGGCGTACTCGCCGGCGAAGAACTTGCGGCGGCCGCCCAGTTCCTCGGCCTCGGCGTCCATGTCGTCCATGAACTTGTAGATCAGCGCGATGGTGATCTGTTCAACCTGGCTCTTGGGGTCGGGCACTTTGCCGACGAGGATGTCGCGGGCGGTGTCGATGCGGCGTTTGGTATCAGTGTCGAGCATAACTTTCAATCCTTTGTGGACGGTGTGGACTTAGTTGACTTGGTGGACAAAGAGCGTTTTGCCGTGCGCACCCGGTAAAGGCGCTCGGTGAAACCGCCTTCGGTTTCAAATGATCTGGCTTGAGCGGCAAGCTGTCGATCAAGCAGACTGCACGCAACCGCAAGCAGCACGAGTGCTGCGTTCGCAACAATTTCAGAGTAGGTGGCCGATTTCTCTTGTCTACTGGGTCCACCCTGTCCACTTTGTCCAGTGTTGTGTACCTCCTTCACCCAGGCGGCCACTTCGTCAGCAGTGGCACATCTGCGATCTATCAGGGCCTGTCTGCGGGGATCCTTGCGATCCCAGAGATTCAGTCCGTTCTGGCGAAGATAATCCTCATAATCGAGCCGCAGTTCTTCAAGGCTTGCCCTCGCTACATTTGTAAGCTTGAGCTCGGTTCTTTTCGAAGTCCCCGAGGCCTGACTTCCTTCGGCAATGTTTTGTACACCCGATCGCGCAGCTTGGACCATCTGGTCGTGAGTCCGATTTCGTTTTTCGATGTATCGGTTGCAGAAACGGACTGTTATGTCAAACACCAACTGGGCCACCTGAAAACTTTTAAGTTTCCGGTAACCACCATGCTTAGAGATCAGGGATTCGTCGGCGGTCATATCATGTGTACCATAATGGCCTGTTTGAGCCCAAGCTGTATTTTAAACCCATCGAATTCGAGGGGATTAGAATAAGCATGTTTATGGTCATTTTACCGGTTTTACTCACGCTTCTTCTCCTTACAATGTGAACTGGTTCAAGGAGACGTAGTCCTTGATGTATTCCGGCACGAGGGTGCGGAACTTCTCGGGCACGGCTTTGAAGTCTCGGGTCGAGAAAACGGGGTTGGTGGCGAGATCGGTGAACTGGCGCCGGTCGATGATGTCGCGGACCCGCCCGCTGGTGACGTAGGCCTTGAAGTAGTGCTTGATCGCGGGGATCGCCGAAGGCGGCTCGGGCACGTGGTCGGCCACGAACTTGGCGAACTCCTCTTCGAGCAGCTCGTCCTTGCTCTTAAAGCGCGGGATCAGGCCGAAGATCTTCTCCAGGATCTCGCGCAGGGTGATGCGGCGGTCCACGGCGGCAGCCTTCCGCAGCTTGTCGAGGCTGTAGTACTCCTCGGGCTTGTCGAAGACCTCGCGGTTGACATAGTCGATCACGCGGTCCCACTGGCCTGCTTCGACAGCGGCGACGATGACCGGGTCTTCGCGGACGGCGTCTTCGAACCGCTCGAAGAACATCCGGTCGATCTTCATACCCTCGTAGCCGATCGTCTCCTCCCGAACCGAGGCGAGGATGTCGGCGCCGAGGTGTTCGTAGGTGCCCTCGTACACGACCGGCCCGGTTCCACCGCCTTCGTCGCGGGGCCTGCCGGTCGGGCGCGGCAGCTTGAGCACCTCGTCGTAGTTGAACTCGGTCTCGAAGTACTCGCAGTTGGCGAAGAAGTCGAAGAGCTTGAAGCCGGTCTTCTGGTGCCGGGCGACGCCCTCCCGGATCTGGTCGTCGAAGAGCTGCTCCAGGAAGTCGTGCTTGCGCGTGCCGCGGCCCTTGATCTGGATGAAATCCGTGGGCGAGAAGATGGGACGGAAGAGGCCGAGGTTGAGGATGTCAGTGCAGTCGTAGCCTGTGGTCATCATGCCCACGGTTACACAGACGCGCGCCTTGCTGGTCTTGTAGGCCGGGATGAAGTTGCCCGAGCCGAGCAGGTTGTTGTTGGCGAAGTTGGTGGTGAACTGCTGGGCGTCGGGAACCGAGGAAGTGACCTGCACCGCGAAGTCGGACTGGTACCTGCCGGGGAACATGCGGTTGGCGATCCGGTTGAAGATCTGCGCCAGCTTGGCGGCGTGGTTCTGGCTGACCGCAAAGACGACGGACTTGCCGATCTCGCCGCTGACCGGATCGCGCAGGGCGTTCTCGAGGAAGGTCTTGCAGAAGAGCTGGTTGGTAGCCTCGGAGAAGAACCGCTTCTCGAACTCGCGCTGCTTGAAGGCTTCCTGCTGGTCCTCGCCGGTACCGTCGGTGAAGGAGATGATGAAGCCCTCTTCCGAGAGCAGTTCCGTGGTGATCTCCGTGCGGGCGTCCACCACGGTCGGGTTGACCAGGTAGCGGTCCCTGACACCGTCGAGCAGCGAGTAGCGGAAGGTCGGCTGGCCGCTCTCGCAACCGAAGGTGCGGTAGGTGTCGAGCAGGAGGCGGCGTTCGGCCTCGCGCGGGTCGCGGGTGCCCGGGTTGTCCTTATCGAAGCGGCGCAGGTAGTCCCGTGGCGTGGCGGTCAGGCCCAGCTTGTAGCCGATGAAGTAGTCGAACACCGCGCGGGCGTTGCCGCCGATGGAACGGTGGGCCTCGTCCGAGATCACCAGATCGAAGTCGGTCGGCGAGAAGAACCGCTGGTACTTGTTGTTGAAGAGCAGCGACTGCACCGTGGTGACAACGATCTCGGCCCGCCGCCAGTCATCGCGGTTTTCCTTGTAGATGACCGTCTGGAAGTCGGCGGAGAGCAAACCGGCGAACGCCTTCCTGGCCTGATCCTCCAGTTCCAGGCGGTCCACCAGGAAGAGCACACGCCGGGCGTTGCCGGAACGCAGAAAGAGCTTCACCACGGCGGCGGCCGTCAGCGTCTTGCCGGTGCCCGTCGCCATCTCGAAAAGGAAGCGGTCCTTCCCTTCCCGCATCGCGGCCTGTAACTGATGGATGGCCTTCAGCTGGTAGGGGCGCAGGAACCGGAGCTTGTTGGCCTGGATGTATGCCGGACGTTCGGCCTCGTTCTTCCAGCCCGCCTCGGACTGGTAGGTCGGGCGCTGGGTCAGGACGATGTAGTCCGCCCCGACATGTTCTTCGACGAGACGCTGGGGGTTCGGCGTGACCTGTTTGTAGCCGGTGACCGAGTCAGGGGTCGGAAACGAGGTGATGACGTAGGGGTTGCCGCGCTCCAGGTCCCAGAAGTAGTGCAGGTTGCCGTTCGAGAGGATGACGAACCGGCAGTTCTGCGAGCGGGCGTACCTGCGGGCCTGCTCCTTGCCGACGAGGGGATTCTTGTCCTCGGCCTTGGCCTCCAAAACGATCAACGGGAAGCCCCGGGCGTCGAGCAAAAGGAAATCAACGAAGCCGCGCTCGGCTTTCTCGAAGTTCTCGCCAAGCGAATCGAGGTCGGCGGACTTGATGGCAACGGTCGGCTCGAGCCGGATGTTTGCAGGGGTGTCGCCCTCAGGGAAGAATCGCCAGCCTGCTGTCTCGAGCAGCTTGTTGATCTTGATTCGGGCTGTGGCTTCGTTTTCGGACATTCAGGCTCCTCGTTCAGGGGTAGTCATCCAGCGGCATAACATTTAATCTGCCAAGTTGGCAGTTCAAAAAAATTGTATATGAACATAGCATATTGTGTTGCTTATATCAATAATAAAAATCCATTCTTTACTGCAAGAGCACACAACTTCTCTGCCAGACTTTCAAAAGTATTTGCTCGATCACAAGCCTGTCCCGGCAAACCGGGTGACTTTTTATGCGTACTGGGTCAGTCGGGTTTTAAGCTACGCACGGAAACTGAGTGTAAACACGACCGAATATCACGAACAATCGGCCGCTTCATTTATCGAAGAGCTGCGGTTGGATGACCGTATCCAGGACCGGAAGCAGACCTCTCTTGCTGTTCTTGGTGTATCACTTGTGTTACACTATAAGAAAAGGAGGGAAAAATGCCTGCAAAGAACCCAAGAATAAATGTTGTAGTTGAGCGTCCCGTTTATGCGGCGATACATGATCTGGCCGAAGAAAGCGGAGTGTCGATGGCAATGATAGTGAGAGATCTCATTAAAGAGGCCTTGGAATTGAAAGAGGATGTGGCACTTTCCGCCCTCGCAGATGAGAGGATGAGGACACTGGATCGTTCGAAGCTCCTCTCTCATGATGAGGTGTGGAAGGGATAATGCCTTATGAGTTGGTTTACCATCCCGCAGTAAGGTCCGACGATCTGCCGCTTATCAACTCCGATTTGAAGGCACGCATCAGGACAGCCATCGAAACGCGTCTCTCTACAGCACCGCACGAGTACGGGGAGCCGCTCAGGAAGACCTTGAGAGGGTATTGGAAACTGCGCGTGGGCGATTATCGGGTCTTATTTTTAATCGAAGAATCAAGAGTTTTCATTTTAGGCATCAGACACAGGAAGAGTGTGTACGAGATAATGGAAAGGCGTATCACCGAGAATCACTGAAGGCTTGCTGTAGTCCTCTTTCCACCGGAATGGCGGCAGGAACTGGACCCCGGCTTTCGCCGGGGTGACGGATTCCGAAACGGAGGGTCACAGGGGGGCAGGGGGTATCCTATACAAAGACAGGTAGAGAATGAGGCAGGGAAAGGGAAAGAGAGAAACGGAAGAGAAAATAACCCCTCCACGCCTCCCCTTAGCTTAAGGGGAGGGGACGAATGCTTCCCTCTATTCAGGAGGAAGGGCAGTCTGCACTCCCCTCTTCCGTGAAGAGGGCACCCTGTCTTTCCCCCTCTTAAGCTAAGAGGGGGTGAGGGGGAGTTATGGCCTCCCTTCGCTCGCAAAGAAAGAGGGTGCTCCCTGCCCCACACCAAAAGGATGCCTGCTCGGATTCAGGCAGTTGTCGTTTGACCGGATATTATCGGACCGTCTTCAGATGCTCTGTACGAGCTTCAGGAAGTAGTCCAGGGTGATGGCTTTCCTTTCGATAGGAAGGCGGGTGAATTCACTGAACCGCCTCATCTTCTCTTCGTCCAGGGGTATGATCCCGGTATCGAGCACGACGATCCGCTGGTAGGTATCGAACATGCTCTCGAAATCAAAGTCGAAATCCTTTTTCCCCTGGGCAAACAGCTTCTCCCAGTTGTTGATCCACCCCGCGGAGAGAAAGAAGGTCTTGGCCTCCGACGAGAGGCGCTTCAGTTCCTCTGCCCCCAGCATTGCCTCGAGACAGTTGCCTGCCCGGATCTTCTTCGCCTCGTAGTTTTCCATAATCTCCTGCATCTCGGGATGGCAATAACCGTATACCACTTTGAGATTGTCCGTGCTCCCGCGATACTCCTCCAAAGCCCCCACGAGCTTTTCCTTCAGCCTGTCGAAATTGACATGCAGGGCGGCGTCGAGGAAGACGATCTCCCCGTCGAGCTTCTTCTCCCTGAGGAGATACTCCAGCTCATCCTTGAATATCCCGCAACTGATAAAAAGGACGGACTTCTTTTCCGTACTGTTCATGGCTCCCCCTGACAATGATAGGGTGGCGGAGACGGCTCCTTTCCGGAAACCGTCTCCGCTGATAGGCAAAACTCCGTTGTCTACCCGAAACGGAGCGCTTTCCGCTTGGCCATGATATGGGCTTCGATGGCGTCTGCGGCCTTGACCGGGTCGTCTTCGAGCAGCAGTCTTCCCCCGGTCACCTTGACCATGTCTTTCGTCAGGTAGTCCACCACCAGGGGGCTGCCGCCGATCCTGGGTTCCGGAGACACATGGGTGAGCAGGCCGAAGGCCAGGGCGGTGAAGATGTCGGCGATCGCCTTCTGCTCCATGTACTCGGGAACGGCGGCGGCCACCGGAAGCTGGCTCGTGTCGCACCCGAGGGTCCAGGCCAGCGCCGAGACGGTATCCAGTATCTTCCCCACATCCGTGCAGGAGCCGTAGGAGATGACGGGGGGCATATCATAGGCCTCGCAGACGGACCGCAGCCCGGGTCCGGCCAGCTTCGCCATCTCCATGGTGGACATGGCGTTGTTCTGGTGGGTGGAGGAGCAGCAGCCGGCGCCGATGACCATGATGTTGCGCTTGATAAGCTCCAGGGTCAGATCATGGATCGCTTTGCCGCCCTGGCCGTGGCGCACCGTCGTACAGCCCGCCACGGCGACGGCTCCCTTGATATTCCCTTTCTTCACCTCTTCAATATAGTTGTTGATATCGTAGCCGAACTTCTTGAGCACCGTTTCCGTCGTGTACCCGCCGATACAGGCGTTCTTCCCGTTGCCGGAGGGCAGGGCGGGCTCCCTCTTCGCCTTCTTGCGTGCCTTGAAGGTCTTGATGGCAGCCTCGAGGATGCTTTCCGCCTGCTCGTCGGCTATTTCGGGGTTGAAGTCGATGTTCTGCACCCCGGCGAAGCGCACCACCGGATCGGTGGTGATGAGCTTGGTGCCGTAGGTGTCCGCAAACTCCTTCAGGGAGGGCAGGGAACAGTTAAGGTCCATCAGGAACACGTCCACCACGCCGGTGGCGATGAAGAGCTCCTCCTGGATCCAGTTGCCCAGCTGCCCTCCGAAGACATTCTTGTACTCGTCGCGGCTGGAGACGTTCATGAGCTGCTGCCCCTCGCAGAGGGAGCCGTATACCTTGATCCCCTTTGCGCCCGCCTTCTTCGCGGCAGCCTGGAACTTTTCCGACCCCGCCTTCTCGATGAGGAGACTTGCGAAGACCGGCTGGTGCCCGTTTGCAACGATGTTGACCGTTTTGGGGTCGAGGCAGCCGATGTTGGATTCGCCGGGAACGAGGTCAGCGGTGCCCATGATGATGTCCTGCATGACGGTGATTCCCCAGAGGGCCACGTACTCGTTGCTGAGTCCCAGCCGGAGGGCGGTCTTCAGGAGGTCGACGGGATCGTTGCTCACGTTGGTCATGCACTTCGAGAGCGCGGTGATGATCTCATTGGCGGGACCTCCTGTGTAAATACCCTCTCTCTTCCACGCTTCCTTGCGGCTGTCGAGGGAGAAGTAGTCCATCAGGGTAAGGGGCTGGTGGGTCGGCTTGTTGATCTCGCCCAGTACGAAATCACCGAAAGCGACCGCCAGCTCGTTCACCGGCTTTGTGTGATCGATGCCCAGTCCCTGGCACATCCGCTGGAGCTTGACGGGGTCCTTCAGACTCAGGGATGATTTTCCCTCCCCAATTGCCTTGAGGGTGTTGGCAAGGTTCCTGCACTGGTAGGTGTTCGCCGCAGTGCCCATGATGGCGAGCTGCAGCAGGTTGCGGGCCACGATGACATCCCCCGAGGCGCCGCATACGCCCAGCGGCGCCTTTGCGCTGATGCGGCAGGGTCCGTCGGAGCAGAGCTGACAGCTCAGCCCCTTCTTGCAGAATCCGCACTGGGGCTGCTGGGCCTCGAAACGCTCGAAAACGGTGCTCATGCCCCGGGAGACGGTGTCCCGGTGCACTTCATGGCTTGCCGCGTCCTGATGCTTTTGTTTGAATCCTTTCATTGTGTTCCTCCTCTTTCCTTCTCCGTTGCTTTGGCCGTTACACTGTTTTCCCGTGGGATGCCGGTGCGCCTTTCCTTCGGGCACCCGGCTCCCCGGTTCTCTTTTCTGAATGTGAAAAAGAGGCAGGCCCCCCCTTTTGGGCGGGCCGTGCCTCTCCCCGGATCACTGCTTCCTTTTCCCCGGAATCCTGCTTCTACTTCACGGGCGGCAGGATGTCCTTCAGGTGCGGGAATTCGTCAACCATGTGCGGGAACTGCATGGCCTCGCCGAAACGGTCGTTGAAGTCCTCTTCAAGCGCCAGTTCCACGTACTCGACCCGCCGCGCCACTTCGTTCGCTTCCTTTCTCTTGTCGATGTTCAGGAGAGCGATACGGGCGCCGTCGCCTGCGGCGTTCCCGACGTATTCCACCTTGTCCAGGGGACAATCGGGGTACATGCCGATGAGCATCGCCGCCACCTTGTCAATATGGCTGCCGAAGGCCCCCGCAATGGCGAGCCGGTCGAAGGACTTCACCCCGAGCTTGCGCATCATGATGACGCAGCCCGAGTAGAGGGCGCCCTTTGCGAGCTGGATGGCGCGCACGTCCTTCTGGTTGATGACGATGTCATGGTCGATGGAGGTCTCGTGCTTCCAGGCGAGGACGTACTCCGCTACGCCCTTCTCGCCCATCCGGATCCTGTCCGACTTGACTTCCATGTCGACGTTCCCGTTCTTCTTGAGAATGCCGGCCCTGAACATCTCCGCGATGCCGTCGATGATGGCGGACCCGCAGATGCCCTTTGCCTTCATATTGGTCTTCCCGTCGCTCCAGTTCTCGTTGCCGATGACCCGGTAGGTGGGCTCGAGGGTCTTTTCGTCGATCTTGATCCTCTCGATGGCGCCCGGCGCCGCACGCATCCCAAACTCGATCTGCGCGCCTTCCAGCGCGGGACCGGTGGCGCAGGAGCAGGAGAGGAGCTTGTCCTTGTTCCCGAGGATCAGCTCGCCGTTCGTGCCGATGTCGATGAGGAGGGTGATCTCCTTCCTCTTCTGCGGCTCGTCCGCCAGCAGGCACCCCACGTTGTCGGCGCCCACGAAGCCCGCCTCGATGGGCAGGACGTGGACGTTGCCCCCCGGAAGGATATTGATCCCGAAGCGCTCCGCCTTGATGTCCGTCGATGCGTGGAGGGCCGGGGTGAAGGGCGCCACGCCCATGAATTCCGGATTGATGCCGAGGAGGAGGTGGTGCTGGGCCGTGTTGCCCACTACGGTCATCTCGCTGATGTCCTCGGTGGTGAAGCCCGCTTTCTTCGCGGCATTCGCCACCATGGTGTTCAGGCCCTCGATAATGGTTCCCTGCAGTTCCTTGAGGCCGGTGTTCTCGTTCAGCATGCAGTAGGTGATACGGGACATGACGTCATCCCCGTAGCGCACCTGCGGGTTCATCATGGATTCCGTCGCAAGAACCTCGCCGGTGTTGAGGTCGGTAAGGTAGCTGGCGCAGGTGGTGCTGCCGATGTCGACCGCCAGCCCGATGTTCGTCTCCACTTTCCCGGGCTCCACCCTGATGACCTCCCTGTCCATCCAGACGGTGGCCGTCATCTTCCAGTCGCTCTGCCGCGCCACATCGGGCAGCTTCTGGAGGGCGCGGTAATCGATAGTGAGCTTCTTGAGACCATGGTCCTTTGCAAGCGCCTCCTCCAGTCTCTCGAAGTCTCCCAGGGGGTCGTCCAGGTTGGGCTCGGGGAGCTCGACATAGTACTTCCTGACGGCGGGTTTCAGCTTCACCTTGATCTTCCGCGCCGCCTTGCTGACGATCTGCTTGCCGGTCCGGCTCCCTTCGGGGACGAAGATGAGGATGTCGCCGTACACCTTCGTCACGCAGGCGAGCCGGACATTCTCCTCGGACTCTTTCCGCTCGAGGACTTTAAGCTCCTTCTCGTCCTGGGGGCTCAGATGGCTCATCGAAGAGGTGATCCCCTCCTTCGGGAAATTCCCCTCCATCACCTTCACGCGGCATTTGCCGCACACCATCTGCTCGCCGCAGGGCGCCTCAATCTCCACGCCCAGCCTCCGCGAGGCCTCGAGGATGGTGGTCCCTTCCGGGACCTGTCCGCGCCTGCCGGAGGGCTGAAAAATAATCGTGTGCTCCATTTGTGTTGCCTCCTTCATTTTCTTTCCTTTATTCTTAGTCTTGTAAGACGATACGCCTTTATTTCCAGTGCTTCCTTATTTTCCGTTTTGCCGGGAAAGGCCGCAAAAAAAACTAAATCCTAAGCTCCGTATCCCGCACTCGTCCCCTCCGGTCCGGATGTTCGTTCAGCGACCGACCGTTTTCTCGTGAAGAAATGTGCTCTTAGAATTTAGTTTTTCCCGTTCTGTTGTTCCTCTCCCGTGGTGACCGGGGGAGGCGGTGCCTCCCCCGGAGCATGCTGCTTAACCGTTACGCTGCTGCTTCTCCTTTTCTGAGGGTTTCGAGCATCTTCATCGCCTCGCGCAGGGCGTTGGGCGCGTTGTCGGCCGTCACGTCGGCACCGTACTCCTCCACCGTCTTTTCGGTGATGGGGGCGCCGCCGATCATGATCTTCACCTTGGGGTTCTTCTCCTTGATCATGGGGATCAGCTTCTTGATACCCACCATGGAGGTGGTCATCATGGCCGAGAGCATCACGATGTCGGAATCCGTCTTGAGCTGCTCCTCAACAAACTTCTTGAGGGGAACGTCACGGCCGAGGTCGTGCACGGTCCAGCCCGATGCCTCGAAGATCGCCTTGATGATGTTCTTGCCCAGGTCATGCACGTCTCCCTGCATGACGCCCAGGACCACCTGCCCCCGCGGACCACCCTGCTGTACCTTGATGTGGGGCTTCAGGATGTCCAGCGCAGCATACAGCGCCTTCGCGCACAGAAGCGTCTCCGGCACGAAGTACTCGTGGTTATCGAACTTCTGGCTGACGACTTCCATTCCGCCGGCCAGGCCTTCCATGGTTACCTTGTAGGCATCCAGTCCCAGCGCCACTGCCTCTTCGGCCGCCTTCTTCGCGTCGGCTGCCTTGTAGTTGATGACGGCATCCTGCAATCTCTTGATTATTTCCTGCTCTTTTTCTGCTGACATGGTGTTTCTTTCCTCCTTGTTCGTTTTGAGTTGGTTTAGCTGTAGACTCCGTACTTCTTGGAGCACTCCACGATGTGCCTTGCATTATACAGGGGTGCGTTGGGCGGATACTCGCAGCCCGTGGAGAGGATGAACCCGCCTCCCTTGCCAAAGATCTCTATTTCGGACTTCACCTCTTCCTCTATCTCCTCGGGGGTCCCCATCATGGCAACCGGTCCGGGCGGAACCCACCCAATCGAGGCGATCTTGCCTCCCCACTTCTGCTTCTGCTCCTCCCAGCTGGATACGTCGTCGGCAACATAGGCATGGGAAATGGTGGTCGGGTTCGCCCACTTCTCGCTCAGGTCGAAGTAGATGCCGTTGCCGCAATTGTGGAGGGCGACAATGGCTCCCGTTCCCCTGATCGCATCGCAGATCTTCTTGAGGGACTCCCCTTCGAACTTCTCCCACAGGTCCTTGCTCAGGATGCTCTGGGAGCAGTAGAGATGGTCGACGCAGACCGCGTGGGCTCCTGCCTCCGCCTGTGCCTTGGCATAGTCGATCAGGACTTCATCCAGCACCTCGATGGCTCCCAGCACCTCATCGGGGTACTCCATCAGGTCCATGAAGAAGTTCTCCGGTCCCCTCATCATGCTCAGGGTGCCGATGGACCCGTAGACGAATCCCACCAGGGCATGAGTGCCCCCGATCTCCTTGCTCAGTCCGGCGGTCAGATCGATGACCGTCTTCATCCTGCCGCCCTTCCGGGGGTTGATCCTCTCGATCTTCTTGTAATCCTCGGGGCCCGAAATAAAGGGCTTCTCGTAGTTGGGATGCGGGGTGTTCATCTCGGGGTAGAGCACTTCGCACCCGAAGTCTCCCGCCTCGACGGAGAGGTCAATCAGCATGACCACGCCGTCATGCCCCAGGAGCTTCGTTGCATCCACATGCCCGCGGACCATGGCTTCCACATTGCCGCCCTGAGCCCATTCCGCATAGGTAAGACCGGCCACTCTATGTGATGCACCGCATACAAGGGGTGCTACCGGCACCCTGTCCGCCTCCTTGTGCTGCAAGGCGGTCGCGACCCGCTGAAGACCATTCATCTCATCTTTCATTGCCATTGTAAAACCTCCCTGGTTTGTTTTTTCCTTGTTCACCCGGGCGTATCGGTCCCCTCTCGGGAAACCTCAACCCGTTCCCTTCAGTCAACCAGCAAGAGACTCGTCCAGACGATTTCTTTCTTCGGAGGTATGTCGAAGGGCAGTCCGGCCCTGATGCTCGTCTGCACCACATCGATTCCCACCCCTTCCATGGAGGGCCTGGCCTCGTAGGGCCTGCGGCACCCCTGGGAGGAACCGGCTCCCACGCACTCGGGGCAGAGCATGCATTCGCCCCCGATCAGCCCCAACGCGTAGTGAAAGCCCAGGGACATCGCCCGGAGCTCCGTCTCGTTTGTCAGCCTGTGGAGCTTGACGGCTGCAGCCTTCATGTTCCCGAAATCCTCCATTACCTCCTGCTTCTCACCTCCCTTCTTCTTTGCTGCCTTCGCCGGCTTTGCATAGAGCTCCTTTGCCTCTTCCCTGCTGCAGCTCTCCATGGAGCCGGCGATGGGGCTTGCGGTTTGTATGAGCAGCGCCTTCGAATAGTGCGCAAGCGCTTTCCTGAACTCCTCCACCGTGGGCACGTTGGGCGGACAGGTGAGCGCCCTCCCGTAGTGGGGACAGAGCGGTATCTGGCACTTCATCCGCACCCGCTCATCCACTACCACGTCCCGTGCATTGAATACTTTCGCCCGGTGTGCTCCCTTCTCCAGGGCGAACTTCTCCAGCTGCTTCAGTTGTGCGGCGATGCTCTTCTTCTTTTCCATCACTTTCCGTAAATGTAGGTTTTCGGTTTGTACTCACGCGCGTTGATCATATCCTGGTTCAGCTTCACCTGCTTTTTCTTCCAGCAGGACGGACACATGAAGCGGGACTTGAAGCCGCGGTCAGGCCCGGCATACCGCTTTTCCATATGGGCTCTGCAGATCTTATTCCCGCAGTCCGGACAGATGAAGTCGGCCGGCTTTCCACATTTGTAGCATACTTCCATACTCGTACCTCCTTCTCTCGATGATCAGGTCGTAAGCTTTTTATAGATGAGGGGGAGGGTGATGGGCAGGGCATCGATGTTGTCGATGACCGTGTAGTTGGCCTCCCCGTACATCCGGGGCAGGTACTCCCGTGACTTTTTGTCCACGGT
>NSJL01000061.1 GCA_002634385.1 Nitrospira sp. | reverse complement strand
AGCCTTCAAGCTGCTGTACCTGGCCCTGAGAAACATTGCGAAGAAATGGACGATGCCCATCAAGAACTGGAAATCGGCCCTGAATCAGTTTGCCATACTCTTTGAAGGAAGAATGCCCTTGGCATGATTATCATAAAAAGGCACTTACACAAAATTCTTGACACGCCCTTTTCTGTCTTTTCTCTACCTCTACCTCTACCTCTACCTCTACCTCTACCTTTACCTGTCTTTTTCTATCAGTTTAAGGGAGAGCCCCTCGGGAAGCGATTCTCCGAAAATGCTCTTCTCGTCCTCCCACTCGAGGGAGACCGCCTCCTGTATCTGCCTGACGGAGCGCTTTGCCCAGGGATAGACGGAGATCCTTTCGATAATGCGTGTGCGGAGCCCCTCGTCGATATCCCTGCTCCGGTCCCCTGTCTTCCGGGCCATCTGTGCAAGGGCATAGACGGCATCCCCCGGATTCGGCCACGGAGCATCCAGGAGCGACACTATCCAGGCCTCCACTACCTCCCTCGGGACTACCCTGTCGATGGTGCCGTGAAAAGGTACCCGTGCCCCGATACGGGAGAGCGCCCAGAAGTAATGTCCCAGGGCCCTCCCCTTCCACCGCTTCGGGTTCCGTACCAGCTCGTTGCCCAGCTCTTCCTTCAGGGAAGGGGGCAGGTTCTCGAGGCTTGCGGCGAGCATCCACATTTCGGAAACGAGGGCATCCGGCTGCTTCGGGATTCCTGCCTTTTTCCTTGAAGGGAGGAGCCAGGGGGCAACCTTTCTGAAGAGGATATCCTGTTGCGAGGCGTCCAGCCCTCCCGCCACCCGCCTCCACATTACCCACCATTCCGCACTGCACTGGGTGTCTCCCGGGAAGGCGAGTCCCTCCGAGATCAGCTTCCACAGCTCCCGTATGCGCCAGTCATCCAGGGCATCCCCGAATCCGGGCCTCAGGAGAAAGCCCGACAGGTTGAGCCACCGCGCTTCGTGGCGGGAGGTGGTCCTCCTCTTCTCTTTCATGGTGATCAGGGCATCCCACATCTTCCGTATGGAGGAGAGGGGCCAGTCATTTCTTTCGAGTTCGAGCAGTTCCTCCACCTTTTTGATCAGGTTTTCCGGGGTAACTTCGGAGGGGACCCGGGGAGAGCTGGAGAATGCTTTCCCGATCAGCGAGATGGCCTCCGCCACCACCGATTCAGTAAGCGTGTGTTTCTCTCCTCCGCCCCGGGGAGGAGCCGTGGTCTGCAGCTCGTCCTCCATGCGGAGCTGGAAGGCGAGTTTCCACCGGTGGGGCGTCTTCTTCGACTCGCACCAGACATCCAGCGTCCCGAACTCGTTCAGCCTGATGCCCAGGGAGACCGGTATTCTGACCCTTCCCGCGCTCTTTCCGAAATGGAGGACCGTCCGTATGGGAGGCAATTCAACGAATTCATCCCTCTCCGCGGTGATGACATCCCCCGGCTTGTCTCCCGCCCGGTAACTCGATGAATAGAGGGTAAAGCTCACCGGGCTGTTGGTCAGCACCTGGAACTCGGGATACGAGAGATGGATCTCTTCTCCCTCTTCGAATCCCCTGGGCAGAACGCATACGGAAGTAAGGGGGGATATGAGAGAGGGCTCCCCTTTCTCCCCCTCTTTTTCCACGCCGATGTAGTACGCCCGTCCTGTCCCCCCGGCAATTCTCTCTCCCCTGCCTTCCCGTACGGAACTGTAGTAGGCGGCCCCGAGGGCCACGGCATGATCGAGCTTCCCGTTTTCGAGGATGCGCAGGGACCATGATGCGTCCGGGGAGAACCATTCCCGGATTACAGAGGCTGCATGCTCCCTGATAAGGGGGGACTTGAAGACACCACCGTTAAAAAGCAGCATGTCCGGGCGGACGATGGCGTTATCGCTCTTCGGGTCCACAATGTGCGGCAACTCCCGGTTGGAGGCGTGCCTTTTCAGGAAGGAAGCCAGGTGTCTCATGACGGAGGTGTCCGAGACATAGGGGAGCCCCAATTCCTGCAACCCGGAGGTCCGTCCCCGCTGTACCTCCTCATGCGCCTCCACCCTCTGGAAAAACCCCCCGATAATGGTGTCCGTTACTGTGCCGACAGTCAACTCCCCCGTGAGCGTCTCCCCGATCACCTTGCGTCCCGTGCCGAGGAGGGTGACCGGCACGCTCTCCTTCGTGGTACCGCCGAGGAGCTCTTCCTTTGCCGCCCGGCATTGCTGCACCGCGGACAGCCACTGGTGATAATCGAATTTCCCGGAGGGACCCATCATCTTTTTTTCCATTTCCCGGGCGAGGGCGAGATCCATGTTGTCTCCCCCCAGCATGATATGGTCGCCCACGGCTACCCTGCGGAAGGAGGGCTTTTCCCCCTCCTCCTTCACGGTGATGAGGGTGAAGTCGGTCGTCCCGCCCCCCACATCGAAGACCAGGATAAGCCGGTCCGGTTCGATGATGCTGCGCCAGGCGTCGCCATGGGTGGCGAGCCAGAAATAAAAGGCGGCCTGGGGCTCTTCAAGCAGGGTGAAGCCCTCCAGCCCCGCAAGGTGCGCCGCTTCGAAGGTAAGCTCCCGGGCCGTCTCATCAAAGGAGGCGGGAATGGTGATGACGAGCTGCTGCTTTTCCATCACCTGCTCCGGGTCTCCTGCGGAGACCGCGTAATTCCATGCGTCCTTCAGGTGCTTCAGGTACCGGGCCGATGCCTCCACCGGGGAGACCCTCTTTGCCGCGGTTTCCCGGCCCCAGGGGAGAATGGGGCCCTTGCGGTCCACCCGTGCGTGGCTGAGCCAGGATTTTGCGGAAGAGACGAGATTCCCGGGTATCCGCGCCCCCTGGACCCGTGCAAACTCCCCCACACTATAGGAGATCTCCGCATCCCACGGAAGGGAGATACTTCCCCCGGGCAGCTCGTACTCCCCGGGCAGGTACAGGAAGGAGGGCAGAACCTCCCTGTTCTGCACGATCCCCTCGTCGACGAGCTGCGGGATAGGGAAGGTTTCGATCCGTGCGGGAACCTTCTCTATCCTGTCGATATACGCCAGGGCGGAATTGGTGGTACCGAGATCGATCCCTATGAGGTACCGGGATCCGCTCATCCGCGTGCTTCCTCCCGCACCGTGAATTCGAGTTTCCACCGGTTGCTTCCGTCCAGTGCTTCGCACCATACTTCGAGTGCCCCTGTCTCGGTAAGATAGCTATGGAGTCTCACCGGCACCACTGCGCCCTGTTCCACGCCTTCGGCGGGCAGTACCGCTTCGAGGGGGGAGAGTTCTTCAATCTCCCCTTCGGCCCATTCCTCGATCACGGAGCCGGGGGCATCCTCCTTCCGGGAAAGGGAGGAAAGAAACCGGAAGGTTGCGTGCTCCCCCACCACCAATCCGAAGACCTGGTCCGGAATCGCGAAGTCGGTCCCTTCCTCCATTCCGAAGGGTACGACACAGAGCGCCTTGAGGGGGGGCGGCATACCCGGCACTGCGGGCATGGAGGACTCGACCCCGATGTAATATGTCCGTGAAGCCCCTGCCCGTATCCGTATCCCTTTTCCCCTCTTGGCAAAGCCGTAGTAGGCAGCCCCTGCCGCCACCGCCCTGTCGGGGTCGCTCCCGGTGAGTACGGAGAGGGACTCCCCTCCCTCGGAAGCAAGCCAGCCGTTGAGTACTTCGATGATCCTCCCGCGCAGGACGGACGACTTCGTCACCCCTCCGTTGAACAATATCCGGGTGGGATGGACAAAAGTACTCTCCTTGTCCGCGCCGTCTGTTGTGCGTACGTTCTGGCGGAGGAATTTTGCGAGATGCCGGGTTACCGCGGTATCCGCGGCGTACTGGAGGCCGATCTCCTTCAGTCCTGTCGCCCTCCTTTCCCGGGGGAAGTCCCCTGCGGAGCATTTGGGAAAAAAGCCCTCGACGATCACCCGCTCCATCTCCTCGCGGTGGAGGTCGGTCCGGAGCGCACCGCCCACAACACTTTTTCCCTTCCCGAGAATGACCACGGGCTGCACGGAGAGATCGGGGTTGTTGAGCATGGCTTCCTTTGCTGTTCTGCATTGGTGTACCAGCCCCAATGTCTGGCGGGTATCGAGAGTGATCTTCTTTTCGACAAAATGGGTGCGTACGGAGAAGGCGAGGGCGAGATCCATATTGTCGCCGCCGAGAAGGATGTGCTCGCCCACGGCAACTCTCTTCAGTTCCAATTCCCCCCTCTCTCCCGAAACCTCGATGAGGCTGAAATCCGTCGTCCCGCCCCCAATATCGCACACGAGAATCGTATCGCCGACGGTGACCTGTCGCCTCCACTCCTCTCCGCTCCTGTTGAGCCAGGCATAAAAGGCTGCCTGGGGCTCCTCCATGAGGGTGATTCTCTTCAGTCCCGCCCTCTCTGCCGCCCTTCCCGTGAGATCCCGGGCAACGGCATCAAAGGAAGCAGGAACCGTAACGAGTACCTGCTGGTTTTCAAGGAACAAGGCGGGATTGCCGCCGGCCATGCCATGGTTCCATGCCATTCTGATATGTTCGAGCTCCCGGGCGGATGCTTCGAGGGGAGACACCTTCGGAACACCTTCCGGGGCATTCCAGGGCAGGAGGGGGGCCGTCCTGTCCACCGCAGGATAGCAAAGCCATGACTTGGCCGAGGAGACAAGGCGGAGCGGCACTTCCGCTCCCCTCCGGTGGGCGAACTCCCCGACTACATACTGCATGTCCTCATTCCATGGAAGAGAGAGGCTCCTTTCGGGCAGTTCCGTGTCAGAGGGAAGGTAGAGAAAGGAGGGAAGGAAATCCCTCTCCTCCACGATGCCCGCTCCGGTTACCTGGGGGATCCGGAAAGTGCGGGCTTCGGGAGATCCGGAGGCGTGCTCTTCCGTATCAATGTAGGATACGGCGCAATTGGTGGTGCCGAGATCGATACCGACTATATACCGTGATGTTTCCATTTTTTTCTCCAGAAAGTAAAGGATGTGGTGACAGGGAGGGTGCGGTTCTTTACCTGGTTGTAGTGTCCATGCTCCTTTACTGCACTTCCACTTCAGCAGGTTCTACAATACCCGGGTCCTGACTTTTCGGAAGGGGGGGCATGCTGGTGCGGGTGATTCGCCATCCGCTATGCCGGATGATCCCTTTGAAGGGTGGGGCGCCGATAACAGTACCGGTCAGGCGAATGGCCGAAGGGTCGAAGCCGGCGGAGATCGTCACCTGCTCGCCTTCCGCCTCCTTCATGACCGGTTCGATGCTTATATGGCTGTCCAGGGCTGCCCTGCATTCCTTGTGAATATCCCTCACCGCCCTGCCGATCTGACTATCGTCGTACCCGGACAGGTCCTCCCGGAGGAAGTCGATGAGTCTTCCCTTCTTCTGGAGCAGTGCCAGTGTCTGGACCACGCTTTCATCAAAGGGTCTCCTCTCTTCGGGGGCCGGGGGAACAGGGG
>NSJL01000034.1 GCA_002634385.1 Nitrospira sp. | reverse complement strand
ACACGATGTCGCTGCCCAGTGTTTCAGCCATCGCCACCAGCATCCCGGACATCTTTGAGGCATCCTTCGCCATCTCCTCAAAGGAAATACCGTGGTGGTGGACGCTCCACATCCCGCCGCCCACCAAGGCCACGGGTATCCTGTCCGGGCGCTCCCCCTTCAGTACTTTCAGAATTATCTCTCTCGGATTCATACGCTACTTGCCGCCTCCCCACGGCCGGAACGCTATACCTTATTAAGCGCGTCTAACAAGTATGGTGAGTCCTTCTTCTCTCATTCCCGCGCGGTCAGCGCGCCGGGAATCCTTTCCAGGTCATGTATGCAAAGTGTTCCGCTACGAGGCCGGGCGAAACGTTTCGGAACAACGATACCCCGGAACGGTGCAGCCGGTCGCAGCAGAATACAGTCTGCCTGCACCCCCTGGTACAAGTATTGTATTCCGGAGGGTTTCCTTTTGTAAATACAGGGCGCTCCCGTGCGGTAATGCCGCTGGCAAAGGGGAATTCTCTCTCAGACGCTGAAAGCGCCGGCAAAAGGAAGAGAGGGCACCCTCCACTTCCTTGAACTGCTTGATCCCCCAGGCAAATTCCCGTTTCTTCTCTTCGGATAGTTGATCGATACCACGCCCCAGCTTTTTTACGGTATCCACCAGGGAGCGAAGGGAATTCATCTCATTCTGCAATTCCAGCATCTTTGCATCAATTTTAAAGAGTTCCTGTGATATCTCGCGGCACTCACGGGGCTTTACCACCAGGAGGCACTGCCCCCTCTGCTCGTCGCCGCACTCCCCCAATCGTATCCTCGACTGGGAATACAACTGTGATCTGACACCTGACCGCTCACCCGTGATATCGTCCTGTGCCACAATGGAAGAATCGACGATGTCGCCGGTAATGATCACCTCCCCCGAAGTCTTTATATCGGCACCCCGGACCTCCTTGGCAATAGTGACATCCTGGAACGATACGATCTTGACCGGTTCCTGAATGCCGCCCTGAATCGCTCCCTGGATCGAGACCGCTCCTTTCCGGGTTATAGTACACGCCTGCAATGTAAAAGTAAACATGTATCAAACAACGAAACCGTTTGGACAAAAACCGTTCAGGGCAGTTTATTTCCTGTTATAATTGAATATGAAAAAGTTCTTCCTTTTTTTCCTGTGTGTCCTCCTGGGAGGAAATGTCGCCATGGCTGATGCGGAGAGGAAGCGGAAAGAGACCGGTATTCCCGTCAAGAGGACCGAAAAGGCCACCTTTGCCGGGGGGTGCTTCTGGTGCATGGAGTCCCCCTTTGATACCCTGAAGGGGGTGGTTTCCTCCACGGTGGGATATGCCGGAGGCCATACGAAAAATCCCACCTATGAGGAGGTCTCCTCCGGCAAGACAGGGCATGCGGAAGCCATCGAGATCGTATTCGACCCCTCTGTTGTCTCCTATGCGGAACTGCTGGATGTCTTCTGGAAACAGATCGACCCGACCACGCGGAACCGGCAGTTCGCTGATTCAGGCACCCAGTACCGGACAGTCATCTTCTACCATAACGAGGAACAAAAGAGACTCGCCGAGGAGTCGAAAAAGAAGCTGGAGAGATCGGGGAAATTCTCCGCTCCCCTTGTCACCGAAATCGTGCCCGCCACAACCTTTTATCCCGCAGAGGAGTACCACCAGAAGTACTACAGGAAGAATCCCCTCCGCTACAAGCTTTATTTCCGCGGCTCGGGACGGGAGGACTTCCTCAAGAAAATGTGGAGTCCGGATTCATCGAAGTAGATTTGCCGCGGTCTCCTTTTCCGTACGGGCCGGGAGCTCACGCGTCCTTTTGTTATACAAAGCCGCAGGCCTCCCGAAAGAATCGAGGGAGACCGTTTTGCCGAGGAGGAGCTGGACAATAGTCCATACAATCCTCTCCTCCCTGACAGGACAGCCCCCGATATTGATGGTGCTCCTTCCGGTCACTTCCCCGACCCCCTTCAGCAGGGACGGGGGTGCCGGGATCGATGACAGGAAGGGAATCCCTCCCCACGCCGCACAGGTCCCCCTGCATATGACGGCGTCTGCGCGACGGGACAGATCCTCCACCACCTCACCGAACGCCACATAGGGTTCCTTTTCATCATATGACCATGCCCAGATGCCACTCCCCCCATAATCGGCGGGGATTCCGCCCTCCACCATGAGCAGGTATCTTTCCTCCGCGTACGCCTTTCGTATCGCCTCCCTCCCGGCATTCCCCGCCAGGTCAAGGAGAGTGGGATGGTAGTCCACATTGAGAGAGGCGATGAGCACATCGTCTGCATTCCCGGGCACCGGCGAAGAGATACGGGTCAGGGGAGATACGGAACAGCCGGTACAATTGCCTCCCCGCAGTCGTATAATCACCGGTGTTGCGGGATGGGCAAGGGCCTCACGGAGCTCGAGCAGGTCCCCGGCGCTGAGGGCAATGGAAGCTGCCGAGGCTTCACAGTACCTAAGAAAATCATGGCGGGTAATCATGGCACTCCTCCCCGGGGACGCCTCCTCTTGATGCGTCTCCTCTATCGCAGAAATTAGCAAGATCCGTGCCTGTTTTTGCAGAATGAAATTTCAGGAGGTTACCCGATACCTCTCCATAGTATGTATGATTTGTCCTGCAATCGTGGACGGCAATTTTTTCCGGGAGACGGTGAAATCCCCCCTTATGCATGCAGTATAGAGCGGAAAAAAGCGCAGGGAAATCCCTGCATCGCTGTCACTTCTCCTCCGTTCGCAGTAGAAATGCTGTGCGTACACGATCTAGGGTGGCTCTCTTTCGGGAAACCTCAAAAGCGGTTATAATGTCTATACTGAAAACAGCAGCATTCATCAATAAGGAGGAAATATGACAATGCGAATCGCCCTCACCGGAATCATGGCAGTATCCTTTTTGGCCTCATCCCTTGCCTTTGCAGAGCCCAACATGCGCGAGGGGAAATGGGAGATCACGGTGAAAACCGAGATGCCGGGCATGCCCGCTCAAATTCCCCCCATAAAATATACCCAGTGTATTACGAAGAAAGAGGCGGTCCCCCACCAGCCCGAGCAGGATAAGGATTGTAAAATCATCAACGTAAAGACCAGCGGCGATACCGTTTCCTGGGCCGTGCAGTGCCACGGGAAGGAGAGCTCGATGAACGGCTCCGGCAAAGTTACCTATGGTGGTGATATCTTCGACGGCGTTATCGACATGGCGGCGAACGTTCCCGGACAGGGGTCGATGAAGATCCTGCAAAAGATGAGAGGGAAACGCATCGGAGAGTGCAAGTAGGAACCGGCCTTTCGCGGCGCACCGGTGCGCCGCGAAATATTTTTCTTGCCGTCCCTCTTCCGGTGTGCTATTAAATAGATATGATACCGTTTACCGGGCTCTGTCACACTGTTTCTTCCTTTCCGGGTAAACAGGGGGCTGCCGGGAGATCCTCTTTCCCGTTTGCCCCCGCGTTTTTTGTCCTCTTTCTTATCTTATCCCTCTCCTCTCCCGTACATGCGGGGGAGCCGACGGAAAGAGTGCGGCAGACGATAGAGGAGATCCGCAGTGTTTTCAAAGACAAGGAGCTCAAGAAGCCGGAGAACAGGGAAAAAAGGAATGCCAGGCTGCGCGCCCTCGTCGATGAGCGGTTCGATTATGAGGAAATGTCAAAACGCACCCTTGCCCGTTACTGGAGGGAGAGGACGCCGGAAGAGAGAAAAGAGTTCATTTCCCTTTACTCCGACCTGCTCAAGAATATCTACCTGAAAAGGATCAAGAAGCATGAAGACGAGTTGGAAAGGCACGAAGACGATAAGGTGCTCTACCAGGACGAAAAGGTGGAGGACCCCTATGCCGCGGTACGGACCCTGATCATCACCTACGACGGAAAAGAGATACCCGTGGAATACAGGCTTTTGAAGAAAGACGGAGACTGGAAGGCGTACGACGTACTGATAGAGGGAGTAAGCCTGCTGAACAACTACCGGACCCAGTTCGGGCAGATCATACGCTCCAGCTCATACGAAGAACTGGTGAAGCGCATTAAAGCGAAAAAAATCGTCGCCCCGGACGAAAAGGAAAAGTAAAGGCCCCTCCGGGGGGCGGCCCTACTCCCCCTTCTCCATATCCTCTATACACTTTTTGGCAATAGAGATGATGCTTTCGAAGTTCCTGCTCATGCACCAGCCGATCACCCTCTTTGTCCGGGAATAATAGAGCGAATACAATTGAATCCCCATCCTCACGTAATCTCCCTGTTTCATCATCCTCCAGGTGGCCCTCTCTTCGAAGAGGATGCAGAAGACACAACACAGATCCGCCCCCTGCTGCAGGACCGCAGGACCCTCCTCGTATCCGCGAATGAGGTAGTCCACGGCATAATAGCTGTCGAAGCGTTTCGAAAGCGTTTCCCCCAGGAGATGCGACACATACAGGCTGCAGCGGAACAGGTCCGCAGTGATGAGCTTATTCTCGATGATGAAGGAGCCGATTTTCGCCTTCAGCAGATCCTCGAAGCTTCCGTTCATCTGGAAGATTCCGTTCACCTCCGCACCCGGCGATTCCCTCCTGATCTCGACCACATCCTTGAGAATCTTCGTAAAATCGTCTTCCGGTCCCATCTTTTTTTCAGCGGCGCGTTTGAAAGGAACAAGCTCACCCATACCTACCTCCTCTCATGAGCTCTTTTGTCCTGCACGGTGCTTCCCTCGCATCCCACCTGTCTCCCTTGCGCTATTGTAGGCCACTCTCCTTCATCTTTTCAATTCCGCACTCACGGGAGAGTGCTGCTAAACTCCCTTCTGCTCCTTGTACAAGAAGCATAAAGGCTTCCCGAGGTCAGGTCAAGACTTCCGGGCTCCTTTCCGGGGTTCCGGGCCAGTTGCCTCATCATAAAATGTTACGAAGGGGTCGCTGAGATAATGCTGTGTAGGGCAACTATTTATAAGGCTCACCGGCTCATTGGGGAGCAGGAGAGTCTGCTTAACGAGATATGCGGGCTTCTCGAGAGCATCAGGAGCGGGGCATGACGGTCCGATCTACCTCTTTCCCGTCTTCTGGAGTTTCGCCCATTCGTCCTTCAGGGTGACCGTACGGTTGAAAACCGGCTTTCCGGGTGCGGAATCCACCGTGTCCACACAGAAATATCCCAACCGCTCGAACTGGAACCGGTCACCCGGCCTCGCTCCGCCAAGGCCCGGCTCAAAGCGGCAGGAGGACAGGATTTCCAACGACTTCGGATTCAGGGAGCCGGTGAAGTCCTTCCCCTCCTCCACCTCATTAGGGTTCTCCCTGAGGAAAAGAGTATCATAAAGACGCACCTCCGCTTCGACAGCATGCGGTGCGGAGACCCAGTGCAGCGTCGCCTTGACCTTCCGGCCGTCGGGGGCATCGCCGCCCCGCGTCGCGGGATCATAGGTGCAGTGCACCTCCACGATAGCGCCCTTCTCATCCTTCACCATGTCGACACACTTGATAAAATAGGCATAGCGCAGGCGCACCTCACGGCCTGGAGCCAGACGGAAGAACTGCTTGGGCGGGTCCTCCATGAAGTCGTCCCTCTCAAGGTACAACTCACGGGAAAAGGGTACTTTCCGCGTTCCTGCAGCGGGATCCTCGGGGTTGTTGACTGCATCGAGGTACTCCACCTGGCCCTGCGGGTAATTGTCGATGATTACCTTCAGGGGGTTCAGCACCGCCATGACCCGGGGGACACGCTTGTTCAGATCCTCCCGGACACAGTATTCGAGAAGGGCGAGATCGACGAGGCTCTCCTTTTTCCCCACCCCGATGCG
Source organism: Nitrospira sp. (assembly GCA_002634385.1). Taxonomy (GTDB): domain Bacteria; phylum Nitrospirota; class Thermodesulfovibrionia; order Thermodesulfovibrionales; family Dissulfurispiraceae; genus Nitrobium; species Nitrobium versatile. The sequence goes on along the minus strand of NSJL01000034.1, from coordinate 32,416 downwards.
TTCGCAGAAATTCCGTATCGCTTCGGGCGTATACCCGCGCCTCCGCATCCCTGCAAGGGTGGGCATGCGCGGATCGTTCCAGCCGTTTACATGCCCCTCGTTTACCAGCTTCAGGAGCTTCCGCTTGCTAAGGACAGTGTAACTGAGGTTGAGCCGGGCAAATTCGATCTGCTGCGGGTGATAGATGTGCAGCGCGTCGAGGAACCAGTCGTAGAGGGGCCGGTGGTCCTCATACTCCATGGTGCAGAGGGAATGGGTAACCCCCTCGATGGAGTCCGAAATACCGTGGGCGTAATCGTACATGGGATAGATGCACCACGCATCCCCCGTCCTGTGGTGGCGCACCTTCTTGATGCGGTACATCACCGGATCACGCAGGTTGATGTTCCCGGAGGCCATGTCGATCTTCGCCCGGAGGACACGTGACCCGTCCTCGAATTCACCCTTCCGCATACGTTCGAACAGGTCGAGGTTCTCTTCCACGGAACGGGTGCGATAGGGGCTTTCCTTTCCTGGTGCGGTCAGGGTGCCGCGGTACTCCCTGATCTGCTCGGAGCTCAGATCGCAGACATACGCTTTTCCCGCTTTGATAAGCGCGACGGCATATTCATAGAGCTTTTCGGAGTAGTCGGAGGCGTAATAGAGCCGGTCACCCCAATCGAACCCCAGCCAGCGGACGTCCTCCTGGATGGACTCCACGTATTCCACCTCCTCCTTGCTCGGGTTCGTATCATCGAAGCGGAAATTGCAGACCCCTCCGAACTCCTCGGCAAGCCCGAAATTGAGGCAGACGGATTTGGCATGTCCGATATGCAGGTAGCCGTTGGGCTCCGGAGGGAAGCGCGTCATGAGCCTGCCTCCGTACTTACCCGTTTCCCTGTCCTCCGCAACGATGGCGCGGATAAAATTGGATGCCGGAAGGGGACCGGTTCCGCTCGTTCCCCCGGTTCCCTTCTCAGGTGTATTCTTGTCCGTTTTCGGTGTATCCATGCTTGTTTCCTCAGTTCTTACTGTGCTCGGAGCAATAGGATTCCCTTGCCCAAAAGGTATTGTAACACATTGAGCCCGTCCGCGACGCCTGCCGCTCCCCCGGCGCAAACGAGGGTATGTCCATAGGGAGGTCACTTGTGGTACAATAAAAATTCGCAGCTGACGTTATGGCCTCTTCGCGGAGGCACCGGACATCGGCCATGCGAGGTGAGGTTGCCGAAGTGGCGGAATTGGCAGACGCGCTAGGTTCAGGGTCTAGTGGTCGCAAGGCCGTGCGGGTTCGAGTCCCGCCTTCGGCACTCTTTCCCTCCCTCCTCTTTTCATCACTCCCTATCTGATATATACTATTTCCAATGATAGAAAATCAGATATCATCCCTCTTCCGCATCGGTCACGGCATTTTCAACGGCATTATTCTCTTCCTCCTCCTTTACCAGGGCTGGCTTGGCATACGCATACGGAAAAGCAGGCAGGAGGGAGCCCCCCTGCTCCCGGTAATAAAAAAGCACCGAAAATACGGTCCTCCTCTTGCCGTGGCAGCAGGTGCCGGTCTTTTCAGCGGGATCGTCCTGCTTTTTTCCCTCAACAATTCCCCCTTTCCCGCTTTACTCCATTATTTCATCGGCTCGCTCCTTATCCCCCTCGTCAGTGCCACGTTCCTCATCTCACGGAGGATACGGGGGACGGCAGCACGCATACGGACCGCCCATCTTTTTCTTGGTCTCCTTACCCTTTCCCTCTACCTGGTCCAGTTTTCCCTGCGGGCAAAGCTTCTTTCCCTGGACGCCCGGAAGCTCCTCCTCATCCTGTAAATAATACGGGCGGAATTGCTATAATGAATGCGGCACGCCGCGCAGGAAAGGAAACGATGACTCCACGGAACAACACACAGGGAAGAGGACGCAAAGGGATTCGCTCCGCCGGCATGCTCGTCCTCTTTTGCATCGCCGCAGTAGTGTCCCTCTCTCCCCTTGCCGTTTGCGCCAAGGATCCCGCTCAGGGAGACTCCCCCAACTACTTAGCCGAGGGAAACCGGTACCGGAGCAACGGAGAATGTGAAAAGGCTCTTGAGAGTTACGCGAAGGCAAGGGATCTCCGCCAGTTTCTGCACGATGAATCCTACTTCCTCTCCGTGGCGGACTGTTACGTGGTGCTGCGGAAATACGACCAGGCCATCGAGGCATATACCAGGGCCATCGAGGGGACAAGGAATAAAGCGCTGCTCTCCGAAATGTACCGGAACCGGGGGAGGGCCTACTACTTGAAAGCGGCACGGGGCGCCACGCTGGACATGGCGTATCTCGAACTGGCGCGGAGGGATTTGAGGGAGGCGGCGGTCTCCGGCGCAGACGTGGCCGATATCGAAAAATCCATTGTCCGTGACCTGAAGGTGAAGAAGCCGTCGCCCGCTCCAGACAGCGTGGAGCACCTGAATACCGTGACGGGACAGGAAGTGGACGTCATCGAGAGCAGCAGGAAGATAGTGGTAGGCGGCGGGAAGTACGTAGTGCATCTCTCCCGCGATACCAGGATAACGGACAAGGATGCGCATCCCCTCACCGCATTCGACATAAAGCCCGGGGATGTCATCGATTTCACCTATGCAAACGGATACCGCAACACTGCCGATGAGATGATGCATGTATCCTCCCTTACCGTAACGCTCCACCGCAGTGTTCCCCTCCGGGAAAGGGCGGATATAGAAGTGGACAGGTATGAGGAGGAACTCCGCAAGATCGTGCAAAAAATCGGGGAACTGGAGCATGCAATCGAGGAACTGAGAGAGCAGCAGGAAAAGAGGGTGGAAGAGGCGCCTCCGGCGGTCCCGCACAAGGAGACAGTTCCGGGCAAAAAACCGAAGCAAGAGAAACCACTCCCGGCAAAGAAAACAACACCCGCCAAAACCACGGGAGAGGCGGAGAAGGCATCGGGAGAGGGGACGGAGGAACTCTCCCGGAAATATCTTGAAGAGCCCCTCGAAAAGATCAGGCAGCAGTACGGGTCTCCCCCGCCCAAAGGGGCCGCGAAGGACATCGGGGAGCGCTCCCCGTCCGGGAGCTCCACCGGTCCCGAAACGGGCAACGAAAAACATTAGGGTGTGCAGGCGTACTGTCTTCCCCTGCGGCAGCGGCTTCTCCTGCAACCGGCTGCACAGCACAGGGGCTTCGTTCCACCCCGGGAAATCGGTTTATTCCCTATTCTCACCTCAGGCATTCCCCTATTTGACAAGCCCCCGATTCTATGATAAGTGTTAAGTAAGTACAGGGCAGGCAGGATACCGAAGTTGCGGCACAGGGCGCACGCTTCGCATTTCCTCATCGTATTGCGGTGCACCTTCTCTTATGGGTTACTGAACAACCGACACCGGAAAGGAGGCAGGAAGAATGAAAGCTCTGAAGAGGTATGTGGCGTGGTATCTCGTAGTGGCCATGTTTCTTATCGGCATCGCCCCCAAGAGCGAGGCAGGGTTCGCGCCTTCCGGGGAGATTGCCCTGGCCCAGGTGGACAGGGCTTCTGATTTGCAGAAGGTCCAGAGCGTCCTCGAAACGAAGATGGTACGGGACAGGCTCGAGAAGCTGGGCTTTACCCAGGAAGAGATTCAGTCCCGCCTGAGCCGGCTCAGCGACCAGCAGATCCATGAGCTCGCCCTTAATCTCGACCAGATCAAGGCCGGAGGAGACGGCCTCGGCGTCGTTATCGCCGTCCTCGTTATCATTCTTCTTATTATCGTAATCCTGAATCTCACCGGTCATAGGGTTCTGGTGCGGTAGTATCCTCCGGGAGCCTCCGATAAAAAAAGGGGAGGTGCTGCGTATGACAATACTCTTTCGGGTTGTGCCGTTTCTCCTTGCCGCTGTCCTCACGGTCCAGGGGTGTGTAATAACAAGGACAGCACCGCCTTACGGGGCTGACGCCGCCGTCTTTGCCAACGGGGTGCTCCAGGTAACCTACGCGGATACCGTATTCAAGACCTTCGATGCCTCAAGGGAGGCACTGCAGGACTTCAACATGAATATCGGAAACGCGCAGAAGGATGCCACGGGGGGTATCATTGACGCGACCCTGCCGGACGGAACACCGGTGCATCTGGTCCTGAAAAAGGCCCAGGAAGATGCTACGGCGGTGAGCATCAGGGTCGGCAGCGGAAGTGAGGAGCTTGCACGGGCCATCGGCAGAAAGATCGAAGCGCGGCTCAGAAAGTAGGGGACATCTTCTGCAGAGCCTGGCACAGGGTGGGCGGCGGGAGTACTGCGCTGTGGTACTCCCGTCTCTTACTTTCCTCTCTTCTCGGAAAGGAGCTTCGATCTTTTGATGGCACCCAGCAGGTAATCCCTGAACTTCTCGGGGAACAGCCACTTGATACCCAGCTTTTCCGCCCATTTGATCAGCCCCTGGTCTGCGGTGATCAGCAGGGCATCAAGCTCCATGGCCAAAAGCAGAAGATCCACATCCTCTTTGCTGTCGATGATCCCCTCCCGCAAGGCCTCCCGGTATTTCTTTCTCAGGTCCGGGATCATCTCCTCCGCCTTCTTGCTTTCCGCTCCCCTGACGGCCCTTTCCGCCAGACGCAAGCCTTTGTTCACCCTCTCCCGCATATCCTCGATAAGCTCATAGAGCAGGAACGCGGGGCAGGTAAGCTCGTGCTTCTTCGGGGGCTTCTGATAGAGATTCACCAGAAGCTCGCCCGGTATCTTGTCCCGTTCCACAAAATGAAGGAGTTCCTCAAAAATGGAAGGGGGCATGTAGAACTCGAACACATGGATCTGGGCCGCGAAGGTGAGAAAGGTCTCCAGTGCTTCGGTGGGAGTATCTCCCAGACGTGTCCTCACGTCCGGGTTCACAAAGAGGCTGGTATCCAGGACCACCCTCTTCGCCTTGCCGGTCCTCTTCTTAAGAAAAGATTCTCCCGAGTTCTGGCCGGATTTCTGGACGGCACCCTGTCCCGTCTTCTTCTCCTTGCTCCCGTTTCCCGTCACTTTCATCGCCTCTTCCCCTATGCCTCGCAGGTCCCGTACAAATCGAGCCGGAAGGTATTCCATTCGTTGCACTGGGGGCATCTCCCCGACCAGTCGGTGGAACGGTAGCCGCACTGGGAGCAGCAATAGGGAAGCAGGGATGCCTGCTTGATACTGCACGCCTTCCTGAGCTCTTCCAGCGCCTTGGAAACCTGGCTTCTCTTCATATAGAGCTCGCCCCGCAGGCTATAAAATTCATGGGGGGAAAAGGAACCGGTGTCGATGACGTTCAGGGTATCGATGGCGTCATCCACCATCTCCAAACGGTAGTACAGTTTCCCCAGGAGGAATTTCAAACGGTTGTCCTCGGGGGTACGGGCAATGGCGTTCCGGTAAAAGCGGATCAGCCTTCCCGGCTCTCCCACACTGATGAGCAGATCCTCGAGGCGTGCGAGGAGGAGCATGGAATTCAGCTGCTCGTAGCTCTTCTCCAGGAAGTTGATGGCCTCTTCCGTCTCTCCGTTGGAGATCATCACTTCCGTCACGCCGAGGTAAGCGGGAAGGAAGGTACAGTCCATCTTCAGCAGCGTCCGGAAGGCCTTCTCCGCCTTTTCCAGGTTGCCGCTTTCGAGGCTTGCCCGCGCATATTCGTACTTGTATCCCAAAAGACGGGCTTCCTCCTGCATCCTGTCCTTGTCGTTGTTCACCAGCCTGATAATGGACTTCTGCAGGGAGAGGAGATCGTCCCATTTCTCTTTTTTCTCGAGGAGCGCACGCTTCCGGTACAGGGCGGTGAGGTTCTCCGCATCGATATCAAGAATATCCTCAAGATAGCGGAGGGCGTCCCCGTCCCGCATCATTCTTTCCATTACCTTCTCCATGGAGAGGAGCGCCCTGAGGTTCGTGGGGCCGATGTCCTTCGCCTTCTTGTAATATTCCAGGGCAACGGCATATTCATCATTGTCCAGGGCGATGTCCCCCAGCCGGAGGAGGGCATCCACATGCTCGGGCTCCTCCTTCAGGATCTCGGTGAGCGCCTCCTTCGCGTCTTCCTGCTTATTGCCCAGGAGGGCGTTGAGGGCCTTCGAATAGTAGGCGTCGATTTTCGCCTCCCTCTTCTGCCTCTTCTGGTACTGGAGGTTATCGATAATCCGTTTCGTGTCCCGAATGAAAAAGATCGCCAGGACCACAAGGGCCCCCGCAATGGTCGACAGGAGTATCAGGACGACCTTGGGAATGGTGTAGAGGCTCCCGAAAGGGACTTTCACCGTGATCATCTCCTGGTTTTCCAAAGAAAAGAAACCGAGAGCGGCAAGGAAAAGCAGAAATACCAGTATCGATAATTTCCCCATCAGTGGTGATACTCCCTCCCTTTAAGTATAGTCATGGCCCGGTAGAGCTGCTCCAGAAGAATGACCCGCGCCATCTCGTGGGTGAGGGTCATCTTCGAGAGCGCAACCACCGCCTCGGCCCTTTCCCTGACCTCTCCGGACACGCCGTACGCCCCTCCGAGAACAAAATCCACCGTTCCCCGTTCCTCCAGAAAGCGGGCAAACTCCGGAGAGGTAAATTCCTTTCCCCTCTCATCGAGAAGGATATAGGACTGTGTCTGTTTCAGTATCCTCCGGCCCTCGGTCAGAAGGGACGCCTCCCTGCTCTTCCCTTTTTCCTCTTTGATCTCGGTAACGGAGACGGGGGACATGTATCCCAGCAGCATGAGGTACCGGTCGATCCCCTCTTTCAGGTATCGTTCCTTTGTCCTGCCCACCCACAATATACGAAAACGCACACTCACCCGGAGAGCGGGAAACAGACCTTTCCCTTCCTACTTCCCGCCTTCAATAGGGATTCTCGGAGCGTCCAGCCAGAACTTCTCCAGCTCGTAGTACGCCCTCGTCTCTTCTTCGAAAATATGGACAATGACGTCTCCATAGTCCATGAGGACCCAACGGGCGTTCTCCGCGCCCTCGATGCCCACGGGTTTGATCCCCCGCTTTTTCAGATCCTCCTCGATAAAGTCGGCAATCGCCCTTACCTGCGTGGTACTGCTACCCGAGCAGATGACAAAGTAATCTGCGATGACGGTGAGACCTTTCAATTCGAGGATCAGGGGGGCAAGGGCCTTTTTTTCGAGGGAAGCCTTTACTGCTGCCAGTGCCTTCGTTTTGCTTTCTATGTGAGTAACCTCTCTTCTTTATTTTTCCAGGATATTATAACAAAATTCAGCGGAGGATGGCAGAGCAACTTTCACAAGGGTGTGATTAAAAAAGGAGCACTCACCCCCAGCACCCTCCCTCTCTTCCCTGCAGAGGTATTTCTACACGCATCCATTCAGGATGCCTTCTCGCTGTGTGCCGTCATCCCGGCAGATCTTCTGAGCCGGGATCCAGTCCTTTTCCGAAAGGCTCTGGACCCCGGCTTTCTCCGGGGTGACGGATTCTGAAACAGAGGATACCTGTTCAGACACTCCCTCTATCGCTCTTCCCCCCTGCTGCCTCCCCCTCCCCTGCACCTCTTCTTTGTGCCCTCACTTTTCATCACACCCGAGTGGAATTCCCGGGTAGCAAGAGTGTATTATTCTATTTATGCTCCGCGTATCTTTTTTGAGGGGTACTGCACCGCAAAGGACCAGGGGGGGTGCGCTCCATGGCGAATAAGCCGGACGACCTGCATGCCGAACAGGTACAACGTTTCAAGCGACTCTCGGAGATCAGCCTGGCCCTTACCGGAGACCCTATCGATGTGTTCCAGAACATAGCCCACCTGCTCGGGGAGCTGCTTTCCGTATCCGTGGCGAATTTGTCGGAGGTCAGAGGAGATACCCTCTTTTTTTTAAGCTGCTATGTAAAAGGGGCGGTCTTTCCCTATCCCGGTTCGTGCCTCCTCGCCAAAACACCCTGCGCCACGATAGAGCAGTGCAAGGATATTCGCATCTACCACAATGTCACCGAACTTTTTCCTGAAACCGATTTCCTGAGGCGGCACAGTGCCTATACCTATTGCGGGTTCCCCGCCCTTGACGGGAACGGCGATGTGATCGGCATCATCTGCCTGCTCGACGAACAGCCACGCCATTTTACCGAAGAAGACAGGTACCTCATGAAAATAGTGGCGCAGAGGATCGGTGCGGAAATGGAGCGGCAGAGGATCATCAATGAGAACGTACTTGTCATCAAGGAGCTGGAACAGGCAGTTGCCAAGGCCAACGACGAAAGGGCCAGGACAGAGTCGATTATCGCGGCGATCGGTGACGGAATAAGCATCCAGAATACGGATCTCAAGATCCTGTATCAGAACCAGATCCACAAGGATTTCATGGGGGACCACATCGGCGAGCACTGCTATCATGCCTACGAGCATAACAGCGCTGTCTGTGAAGGGTGCCCTTTGGCGATGTCGTTCCTCGACGGGAGAATTCATACCGCCGAAAGATGCGTGCTCTTCGACGGGGTTCCCTCCTATATCGAAATAACCGCTTCGCCTCTCAGGGATTCTTCGGGAGAAATCATCGCCGGGATCGAGGTCGTACGGGATGTAACGGAGCGCCATACTCTCAAATCACAACTGCTGCAGGCCCAAAGGATGGAGGCGGTGGGACAGCTCACAGGGAGGATATCTCATGATTTCAATAACTTGCTCACAGCCATCCTGGGCTTTGGAGGCATCCTCCAAATGGATGCCGCTTCGGGGAGCCGGGCCCGGACATACCTGGACCAGATCCTGTCGGCAGCGGAGAGGGCTGCCCATCTCGCCCGGGGGATGCTCGCTTTCAGCAGGCAGCAGATCATGCACCCCGAGCCGGTCAACCTCGATGAGATCATTATAAACCTCAGAGGTATCCTCGCTCACCTTCTCGGGGAGAAAATAGCTATGAGGATCATCCTGAAAAGCGGAAGCCTGCCGGTGATGGCCGATGCAGGACAAATCGAGCAGGTCCTGGTCAACCTTGCGGCAAATGCCAGGGATGCAATGCCTGCAGGGGGGCAACTGGCAATAGAAACCGAGGTTGCGGAGATGGACGATGCGTTTATCCATTCTCATGGCTACGGAGTGCAGGGCACGTATGCGCTTCTCTCGGTCTCCGATACGGGCACCGGTATGGAGGAGAAGGTACGGGAAAAGATATTCGAGCCCTTCTTCACCACCAAGGAGGCAGGGAAGGGAACAGGGCTGGGGATGTCTATTGTCTACGGGATCATCAAACAGCATAACGGGTATATCGACGTGTCCAGCGAGCCGCAGAAAGGGGCCACCTTCAGAATATACCTGCCGTTCCTGAAAGGGCAGCCCGTCATGAAGCAAAAGCATCCTCTTCCTTCTCCAAGAGGAGGGACTGAGACGGTCCTGATCGTAGAGGACGATCCGGGGGCCAGGACATTCATGAGAATTGCCCTCGAGAAATTCGGCTACACCGTCATCGAAGCGGCAGAGGGAGAGGAAGGGGTGGAGAGGTTCATGCAGAACAGGGATTCAATTCACCTCCTGCTGCTCGATGTGATAATGCCGAAAAAAAACGGCAAGGAAGTATACAACGAGATCAGGAAAATCAGGGGGGAGATAAAAGCCCTTTTCGTCAGCGGCTATGCAGGTGCAACGATTGAGAAGGCAGGAATCGACTATACCGACCTGAATTTTATTACAAAGCCCCTTTCACCGAACGACCTGGCGAGGAAAGTGCGAGAGGTATTGGACAAATGACATCCGCCGTTTCCCTTTCCTGTCGTTTCCCTTTCTTGACATCGGGGAGGAGTATACGATAGAGTTGTTGACTTGTTCGTCAGGGGGGGACATTATGATAGCTCGGCATGACTTTGCAGGAGAATTCATCGGCACTTTCCTGTTGGTTTTCTTTTGCTGTAGTTCTGTTGCCGTCACGGTGCTGTTCTCCGCCCATGTCGGACTGTTCCAGATCGCTACTGTCCAGGGCCTAAGCGTCACTCTGTCGATCTATGCAACCCGGTATCTGTCATGTGCGCACCTGAACCCTGCCGTCAGCATCGCGATGGTAATCGGGCGAAGAATGTCAGCCGTGCGGTTGCCGGCCTACCTCATCGCGCAATTCGCCGGAGCCTTTGCCGCTGCGGCGGTGCTCTATCTCATTTTCGGCGACTCCATTACCCGCTTCGAACAGATCCACGGGATCGTCAGGGGAGCGCCTGAATCGGTCAGGACAGCAATGATATTCGGAGAATTCTATCCGAATCCGGGCGCAGGTGCGACAGCATCGGTCAGTATGCTTACTGCTATGCTCACGGAGGGGATCGGCACTTTTGCCCTCGTTTTCTTCATATTTAGTTTGACTGAGGACTGTAATCTGGGAAGGCCCGACGGTATGATAGCCCCGCTTTTTATCGGAATTGCGGTTGCCCTGATCGTCTCGGTTACGGCACCCCTTACCCAGACCGGCCTCAACCCGGCGCGTGATTTCTCCCCGAGACTCTTCTCGATGCTTCAGGGATGGCACAGGGCAGCTTTTTCCGGCGAGTGGTACGGATCGCTTGCCGTCTACATCGCGGGACCTCTTGCAGGAGCCGGTCTTGCTTCACTATTGTTCACAAGGATCGTCGAGCCGTTGATGAAAAGCAAGAAAGAAACGGATACGGGCAAATGTGATACAGGGCATCCGGCAAAGCGACAGGAGCTTTGAAAATCAGACGCCCCGGAAGCAAGCCTTTCCGCAAGCAGCGGCACACGCACCGCAGGCCTGCACTCAGGAAAGAGTGACGATATAAATCCCCACGGCGTACAGCACGGCCGCCATGAGAAGCAGGGCCGCCTTCGCCGCTCTGCGCAGTCCCTCCGGACGGATATATTCTTCGGCAAGCCCCCACATCCCGTAAAATCCGTGGTAGATCACCGAGGTGAGGAACACCACATCGAAGGTCTTCCACCAGGGGGTGGAGATCCTCTCGAGCACTACTGCATGGGTTATCTTCTCGGGGCCGCTGAAATGCATGACGAGGAAGTGGACTGCCAGGCCCGCCACCAGCAGCACGCCGGTCACCCGCTGCAAAAGCCATCCCACCACACCCTTCAATGGCCACCTCCCAGAAACACCCGCGCTCCCGCAAGGCAGATGACGATGCCCACCGCCACCGCCGTCCAGAAGAGGGGCTTCTGGAGCCGGGTGGAAAGCCCCAACTCAAGGAGGGTCACCCTCACCCCGTTGAGCGCATGGGCCGTCACCAGGGCGAGCAGGCCCACCTCGCTGAGCTTGACCAGGGGGTTCTTCATCATTGCCATAAGCTTCTCGTACTCCTCAGGGTCCCTGAGATGGCTCAGAACATAAAGATGGAGAAAAACATACAGTGTCAGGGCCACCCCCGTCACCCGGTGGATCAACCATGCGAGGGAGCCTGTCCGGAGTTTGTATCTCATCGTCCTTTCCTTGTCACTTTTTTCTTCACCGGCTCATGACCTCTTCCACCTCTTTTTTACTGCAAGACGCTTCAGTTTCGCGATATGTGCCGTGACATCGATATCCTTCGGGCAGACCTCCACACAGTTAAAAATGGAGTGGCACCGCCATAAACCATGGATCTGCGCCACGATATCAAGTCTCTCCTCCGCAGCCCTGTCCCTCGTATCGCCGATGAAGCGGTATGCCTTGAGCAGGGCGGCGGGGCCGAGGTATTCTTTGTCGGCCCAGTAGCTGGGACAGGAAGAGGTGCAGCACCCGCACATGATACAGGTGATGGATTGGAGGATCTTTTGCTGGTCCTCCGGGCTTTGGAGCCTCTCCCGCTCCGGGGCGGGCTCGTTGTTGATCAGGTACGGAAGCACCTGCCGGTTCTTCCCGAAGAAGGGGTCCATGTCCACGACAAGATCCTTGATGACCGGCAGGGCCGGAAGGGGCTCCACAACGATGATCCCCTTGCTGCCGGCCGCCGCGGCCTTTTCGGCGGCCCCCCGGTGCCCGCATGCGGGAGAGGACGGAGCGAGCAGCGGCACATCCTTGACGAGGGTCTGGCAGGCGAGGGCGTTCCTGCCGTTTATTTTCATGGCACAGGAACCGCAGATGCCATGGAGGCAGGAACGGCGGAAGGTGAGACTGCCGTCCAGGGTGTCCTTGATCCGGATAAGGCCGTCGAGGATCCTCTCCGTGGGGCTCATGGCGATGCAGAACTCCTCCCATCGCGGCGCGGCATCCTTTTCCGGATCGAACCTCTTTATCCTATAAAGATAATTTTCCATGTCAGTACTTCCTTTCCACCGGTTGAAACCGGGTAATGGTGACCGGCTTGAACCGGAACTCCAACCCCCTCTCTGTCCTGAAAGCAAAGGTATGCTTAAGCCAGTTCTCATCATCCCTCTTCGGGTAATCCTCGCGGGAGTGGGCGCCCCGGCTCTCCCTCCTCTGGAGAGCGGAACCGGCGATTGCTTCGCCCAGAGAAATAAGATGCCGGAGCTCTATGGCTTCCATGAGCTCCGTATTGAAAATCCTGCCCTTGTCCCTGATCTTCACCCGTTCCGCCCTCTCCCTGAAAGCCTGCAACTCCCCGGTGAGAGCGAAAAGGTCTTCCTCATTCCTGAATACCGAACATCTGCTCATCATCACTTCCTGGAACGCGTCCCGCACCGCCCCCGCCTGCTCGTCCCCCGGGCCATTCAGAAGGGAATCGAGCTCCCCCCTCACCCGGTCCAGAGCGCTCTTCGGAACATCCACCCTCTCCGCTCCCTTTATATACCGGCCCATCGCCATTCCGGCCCTCCTCCCGAAGACCACGGTATCGAGGAGAGAATTGCAGCCGAGCCTGTTCGCCCCATGCACCGAGACGCAGGCGCATTCGCCCGCCGCATAGAGGCCCTCTACGGCAGCCCCCCTCTCGTCCCTGAGCACCCTTCCGTCCACATCCGTGGGAATTCCTCCCATGGCATAATGAGCGGTGGGCAGTACGGGAATGGGCTTTTCCGAAGGGTCGATACCCATATAGATCTTGCAGAAGGTGGAGATTTCCGGCAATCTCTCGTCGATGATCCTCCTGTCCACATGGGTAAGGTCGAGGAGCACGTACTCCCTTCCGTCAATTCCCCTCCCTTCCCGTATTTCCGTCATGATGGCCCGTGAAACCATATCGCGGGGGGCGAGGTCTTTGATGGTGGGGGCATAGCGTTCCATGAAGCGCTCTCCCCCGGCGTTGATAAGAACGCCCCCTTCGCCCCGGGCCCCTTCGGTGATGAGGATGCCGAGGCCCTGCAGTCCGGTGGGGTGGAACTGAAAAAACTCCATATCTTCAAGGGGTATCCCCTTATTGAAAAGAATGCTCAGGCAGTCTCCGGTGCTTGCGAGGGCATTGGAGGTGGTCCTGAATATCCTGCCGTATCCGCCTGCGGCGACAAGGGTCGCCTGCGCGGTGAAGACATGCAGATCGCCGGTCCTTACATTGACCGCGACGGCCCCCCTGCACCTGCCGTTCTCGATACTGATGTCGAGAACCTGGAATTCGGGGAAGATTTTCACCCCCTGGAGCTCGCTCTGCTCGGAAAGGGCAAAGAGAATGGCATGTCCCGTCCTGTCGGCGGAGTAGCATGCCCTGCGCACCGGGGCGGCGCCGAAATCGCGGGTATGTCCCCCGAAGCGGCGCTGGGCGATCTTTCCCTCAGGGGTCCGGGAAAAGGGTACTCCCAGATGCTCCAGTTCCACGATGGTGCGGATGGCATCCTCGCACATCACCTCGATGACGCCCTGGTCCCCGAGGAAATCGCTGCCCTTGACCGTATCGTAGAAGTGCCATTCGGGAGAATCGGGCTCCTCATTGCCGAGGGCGGCGCCGATGCCGCCCTGGGCGGCCCCTGAATGGGAGCGTGTGGGGTAGAGCTTGGTAAGCACGGCCACCGAGCCATGCCGCGATGCTTCTATGGCGGCCCTCAGCCCCGCAAGACCAGAGCCGACAATGAGAGAATCGAAATGGTGAACCATACCCGTTCAACCTCCCTGCAAAAAAAACGAAATGTTACATTGTTACATAATTACATATCTCCCCGGAAAAAATCCATATTGACGCTACGTTATGGAAGAGCTATAATGCTGAAAAAACAGGATTTCTTGCACCAGGGGAATGGGGGACAGGCAAAGGAAGAGAAGAAGGGGCCCTCCCCTCTTTATGAAAGAATCACATCATTACCAGGTACAAGGGGGAATCATGACATGCGGTCCCAGTCCCAGCTACAGCATCACCATACGGGTGGAAATAGAGAACCGTATCGGGATGCTCGCCCAACTCGCCACCGCTATCTGTAGTGCGGGGGGCGACCTCGGCTCCATCGATATCGTACGCGTCGTAAAAGGAAAGGTGATCAGGGATGTCACGGTCAATGCCCGCGACGAGGAGCACGAGAAGAAGATCGTCCAGGAGATCAGGAAGGTTCAGGGCATCAAAGTGCTCAGCGTCATGGACCGCACCTTTTCCGCCCATGAAGGGGGTAAAATTGAAATCCGCGCCAGGATTCCCCTGCGGGACAGGGACGACCTCTCCAAGGTCTATACGCCGGGCGTGGCGAGGATCTGCCGGGATATCCATGCACACCCCGAACATGCCTTCCGCTACACCATCAAGGGGAATTCCGTGGCCGTGGTTACGGACGGGACAGCGGTCCTCGGCCTCGGGGACATCGGTCCCGAAGCAGCCATGCCCGTGATGGAGGGCAAGGCGATGATCTTCAAGGAATTCGCCGGGATCGACGCCTTTCCCATCGCCCTCAGGACCAGGGACCCGGAAGAGATCATCGCCACGGTGAAAAACATCTCCATCCCCTTCGGGGGGGTAAACCTTGAAGATATCTCCGCACCGCGGTGTTTCGAAATTGAGAGGCGTCTGCGGGAGGTGTGCGATATCCCGGTAATCCACGATGACCAGCACGGGACGGCGGTGGTCGTACTCGCGGCCCTCATCAATGTGGGGAGGCTGTTGAAGCGGGATATAAGGGAGCTCAAAGTCGTCATTGCGGGGGCCGGAGCCGCGGGCATGGCCAACGCCCGGATGCTCTCCGCGTTCGGGATAAGGGATATCGTCGTGTGCGACAGGGCAGGCGCCCTGTACAAAGGCAGACGGACCAATATGAACCCCTACAAGAAAACCCTTGCAAGAGTGACCAATCCGCGGAAGGTGAAGGGGAGCATCGGCGACGCGCTGAAGGGGGCTGATGCCTTTCTGGGTCTCTCGGCGCCCAACGTCATCTCCCCCGACGACGTCCGCTCCATGGCGAAAGAGCCGATCGTCTTCGCCCTGGCCAATCCCGAGCCCGAAATCTCCCCGGAAGAGGCCCTTCCCCTGGTGCGGGTCCTCGCCACCGGAAGGTCCGACTACCCCAACCAGATCAATAACATGCTCAGCTACCCGGGCATTTTCAGGGGGCTTCTGGATATACGGGCCAGGGGAGTGAACGAGGAGATAAAATTCGCCGCCGCCCGGGCCATCGCCTTCAGGGTAAAAGACGATGACCTGCATGAGGACTACATCCTGCCGAGCATCTTCGACAGGAAAGTGGTCCCCGCCGTTGCCGAGGCCGTTGCGGAGGAGGCGAAAAAGACGGGGCTTGCGCGGCATTGATTTCCACCATTCCGGCTGCAATCAAAAATGGGGGCAAGCACCTTCCGGTATGGGGTAGTCAGCAAGGAGTCATCGCTCACACGAGAGATTTCTGCGTCTCATTATAATGCGCTTCCCTTTCGAGGGTAGGGGCAGGGGGATTCCTTCCCTTGCAATGCGACAGGATCACCGTATTCCCTCGCGGATAGTTGATTCTGATTCTCGTATCCTCTGGGTAGCGGCACCCCTGACTCCTACTCTCCGTGTCAGGGGAGTCGTGAAGTCCTTCACTCCCCGACCTCTTGTTCTGCCTCTCTACCGCTCACTCCGTTACCACAGCGCAAACTCGCTTCCGCTCAAACATGCACTGTGGTGGCCACTCCGTTTCACGAAGAGAGGAGACGAACAAGAGCTAAGGTCCGCTCAGAACTCCCCTCCTCCCCTCTCTGAGAGAGGGAGCACTCACCCCCTGTCCCCTGGTTTATTCTTGTCAAGGACTCCCCTCTCCTTCATCATGCATGCCCATCAAACATGCATTCCTTTTGGGAGAGAGAGAAAGAGGGGGTCCCTCTCCCCTCTCTTTTCTTCTGTCGTCATCCCGGCGGATCCTCTGAGCCGGGATCCAGTCCTTTTCCGAAAGACTCCGGATCAAAGACTCTGGACCCCGGCTTTCGCCGGGGTGACGGCTTTGAAGGATTCTGACTTTCTCCGGGGTGACGGAGTAGAGGGGCTCCGGCTGTCTCCCTGAGTGACAGATTCTGAAAGGGAGTGTGACGAGGGCAGGGGGTATCCTCTTGTCTGCCGCGAGTGTCTGGAATAGCAGAGGGGACAGGACACCCTCCCCTTTCTCCCCTCCCCTCGAGGGAGGGGAATGAGGAGATCCCCTGAGATCAGGGAGGAATTCACTCGCAAAGAAAAAAGAGGGTGCCCCCTGGCCCCTCACCAGAGGATGCCTGTTCAGAATAGCTCTTCCCCCCTGCCGCCTCCCCCTCCTGTGAGTCTCTTCTTGCCCGTTTTGATTACACCCCATCGTTCCCTTCACATTGACAATTCGGCGTGTCTATGATGTTATAGTACCACCTTATTACGGGAGGCATGGGAAAGTGATCCGTATTGTTATCGGTCTGTGCGTGGCGGCGTTCGTATCGGTCCTTGCGGGCTGCGGAGGAGGCGGGGGCCAGGGGAGCGGCTCCGGGAACACGGGGGCGTCGTCCACCGTCAGCGGACAGGTGCAGGCAAGCTGGATCAACGGCGTGAAGGTCTGTGTGAAAGAGACGATAGGGATGCAGGGGGAAAACTGCACTGTCAGCAGCGGCCAGGGGAATTTCACCCTGAGCAATGCGGAGGGGGAAGAACTCTCGCTGTTGATCGGCGGGGTGGAGGTCGGGACAGTCCCCGGGAACCAGGTCACGGAGGGAATGACCATCACCCCTGCAGTCCTGTCCGGAGGGGATGCCCTGAAGGAAGTAAAAATAAAGGCTGTCTTCCACCAGTCCGTGCCGCCCGTCTCGGGATCGGGGGACTCCGCGGTCTACGATCTGGGCTCCCTTAGCGAATCGGACATCAGTTCCCTGGATCTTGCAAATTATCTGAACGGAAACACATCGACACTGATCGTCGCCGGCAAAGAGATCGATTACCTGAAGGAGCTGAAACTGGTAGCCGATACGCCCGCCGTCAGCGATTTCACCTGCACGGATGCGGACACCACCGGGAACGGGTCGTCATGCACCCTGCCGACCCTCATGTTCTCCTGCACCGCAACCCTGGAGTCCTCCACGGACGAGGATACGGGCCTCGTGGTCGTCACCAGCCGGTATGCGGAATGCACCACCGACTGGTCCCGCTCCTCCGAAGCGGCACCCTACAATGAGCTGACCACTCCCGTATCCCTTTCCTACTACGTCCTCGGGGTCACCCCCTCCTCCGCTTCTGCGACGCTGAATACGGGCGCCAGTTTCTGGGACAGCGCTACCGCCTCATGGGGGCTTCATTACCAGAGCGATGATCTCGTTCCCGATCAGGACAGGACCGACAGGGTCCATTTCGCGGGAGCCGGAAGCGTGGCCATAAAAGCCCTGGTCCCCGAGATGGTAGGGAGCGGGTGCACTACGCCTGCAGCGGTCGTCTGCAGCGGGACCTTCAGCCAGTAATCAACACGCCTGCCGCTGCTTCTGACGTCGTGGTGATTATCTTCCTCTCTCCCGCTACACCATTTTCCTTACATCGAGCAAGGCATCGATCTCCTTTTCGGAAAGAAGGCCCGTATCAAGGACCACATCGCGTATCCTCCTGTCCTCCGCAATAGCTTTTTTGACGATCTCCGCGGTCTTCTCATACCCGAGGACAGGGGCAAGGGCGGTGGCGATAAGGGGGTTCCTGTCGAGCTGCGCGCGGATACGCTCCGTGTTCACCCGCATGCCCGCAACCGCCTTATCGGCGAATATCCGGGCGACAGAGGAAAGGATCTCGACGGATTCAAGGAGGGAATATCCGATCACCGGGAGCATGGTGTTCAGCTCGAGCTCGCCGGAGAGGCACGAGACAGTGATGGTGGTATCGTTCCCCATGACCCGGGCGCAGACCATCCTTACCGCCTCGGGGATCACCGGGTTGACCTTTCCCGGCATGATGGAGGACCCGGGCTGCAGGGCGGGAAGCAGTATCTCGGCAAGGCCGGCGTAGGGACCGCTGTTCATCAGGCGCATATCGTTCGCGATTTTCATCAGTCCCACCGCCACGGTCTTCAGCTGCCCCGAAAGCTCGGCAGCGATATCCATGGAGGCCTGGGCCTCAAAGGGGTTTTCGGTCCGGACAAAGGGAAAACCCGTGATTTCGCCGATCCTGCGGATTACCCTGTCGCCGAACTCGGGGTGGGTATTCACTCCCGTGCCCACGGCCGTGCCCCCCAGGGGAAGCTTCGCAAGCCGGGGGAGCACCCCTTCGATCCTCTCGATTCCGAGCAGGAGCTGCGTCGCCCATCCCGACATCTCCTGCCCGAAGGTCACCGGCACCGCATCCATGAGGTGCGTCCGCCCGGTCTTCACCACCTCCTTATATTCATGCTGTTTCCGCACCACTGTCTCATGCAAATGCCGCAGCGACGGAAGAAGCCGGTCCCGCGCTTCACGGTACGCCGCAATACGGATACAGGAGGGGATGACATCGTTGGAGGACTGTCCCTTGTTCACATGATCATTGGGATGAACAGGGGACGTGGTGCTCTTCTTCCCGGTCAGGATCTCGTTGGCCCTCGTGGCTGCCACTTCGTTCACATTCATATTGGTGGAGGTGCCGCTGCCGGTCTGGTAGATGCCGAGGGGAAATTGATTTGCATGCTTTTCCTCCATAATCTCGCTGCATGCCCGGACAATGGCGGAGGAGAGGCCGGCCTCCAGCAGGCCCAGGTCCGCATTGACGATGGCGGCAGCATATTTGATGAGGGCGAGGGAGTGGATGAATACGGAGGGAAAGCGCAGATCGCTTACCGAAAAATTCTCGATGGCCCGCTGGGACTGCGCTCCCCAGTAGGCTTCGGCGGGAACCCGTACCTCCCCGATGCTGTCGCGCTCGATCCTGAATTCGTCCGGCATAGTGGAATTATAGCAGACTACGGCATCCCCCGTCCGTCGATAGGCGCGCCGCACTGCAGGCACTTTCCATCCCGCATGCGGAGCGAGGTGAGCTGAACCCCCCTCCGCTCGATCAGCAGCGCCCTGCAGGAGGGACACCAGGTATTCTCGCCCCCCTCCCCCGGCACATTCCCTTCATATACGTATTTGAGCCCCGTCTTTACGCCGATCTCCCGGGCCCTCCGCAGGGTGCTCAGGGGAGTGCGCGGTTTGTCGATCAGCTTGAATGTGGGATAGTACTGGGTGACATGCCACGGGATGGCGGGATCCACCGACTTCAGGAATTCGGCGGCAAAGGTGAGGAACTCGTCGGAATCGTTATGGTCGGGGATGATCAGGGTGGTGACCTCGACCCATACCCCCAATTCCTTCATAAGGCGTATGGTATCGAGCACCGGCTGCAGCTTCGCGCCCACAATCTTCCGGTAAAAGGCATCGTTCCCCTTCAGGTCGATATTGTTCGCATCGAGATACGGGGCGATGAGCCGGGCGGCATCGGGGCTCGTATATCCGTTGCTGACAAAGACGTTCCTGATCCCCCGCTGATGCGCGAGGCGGGCGCATTCATACGCAAACTCCAAAAAAATGGTGGGCTCCGTATACGTGTAGGAGATGCTGGTACACCCGAGGCGTTCGGCCTCCTGCACTACCTGCTCCGGGGTCATATTCTCTCCGGGGATATCGGGGTGCTCCTTCGGGTACTGGGAAATGCCGGAATTCTGGCAATGCATGCACCTGAAATTGCACCCCACCGTAGCGATGGAATAGGAGCGGGAGCCGGGATAAAAGTGGAAGAGGGGTTTCTTTTCGATGGGATCGACGTTCCGCGCCGCCACTTTCCCGTACACAAGCGTGTAGAGGACGCCCTCCCTGTTCTCCCGTACCGCACATATTCCCCTCTTGCCGGGAGAAATGGAACAATACTGCGGGCAGAGGAAGCACTTCACTCTGCCGTCACCGAGTTTCTCGTAAAGTCTTGCCTCCTTCACCGGCTATTCCGTTTTTTTCGTCCTCGTCGTTCTGGTCGTCCTCTTTGCGCCTGCAGCAGCGGTCTTTCCGGATTTTGCCCTGCTCTTTGTCTCCGCTTTCGCCGCGGTCTTCCGGGTACTCTTCTTCGCCGCGGTCTTCTTTTCCTTCCCGTTCCCGCTCTCCTCTCCGCTCCTTTCGCCTCCATCGCCGTCCATCACGATCCTTTCCGCCTCAAGCCAGTTCTCGAGGTCACGCCCTTCGATCCTTCCGCTCTTCTCATAGAGCTCCCGGGCGACCTTCGAGATTTTTTCGTGTACATTCATCGTATACCTCCAGCAGTGATATTTATATGAAATCATATCACTGTTTCAGTAACCTGACAAGCGGTTTCTGGACAAAAATGGCATGCACGCCGCGTGCAGACCGGCAGGGCGGGATACCGGGAAATACCAGGCGGGCTCTTTGTATCGTTCCAGGGAAAGAGTGGCGGTTACGCCGTGTTTTCTCCCAAAGTGCCTTCCGGAGTGCTGCCGGCCGACGCAATCCCCTTCGGAGGGGCCTGACCGGAGGAAGGGTGCCCGGGAATGCGGCCGGAGGCCAGGTCCCTGAGACTCGCAATCCTGTTCATCCACCCCTTCAGATACCGGGCATACCTTTGGGGCCTCAATTCCGCCAGGCGACGGTAGCGTTGCGCCCTCAATCCGAGATAGGCATTTACATCTCCCCCCGACCTGTCGAGGAGCTTCCGGGCGGCTGCCGGACTGTTTACATACGTGTCGAAGTGAACCATGCTCAACGGAGGGGGAAGGGATGCGGCCCCTGACTTGTCCCATATCTTCCGGTAGATGGATTCCGCTTCCGCCCGGGTCAGATGCCTGACTTCCCCGCGGTATCCGTATTCCCTTGCCGTTGATTGCAGGATTCCGAACCGGGAAGACTCTCTCCCGCCGTCACGCCGTACATAGGCGCTCCCCTCGTGCTTGAGGACCACGGCAAGGCTCTCCCTGAACCGCGTATCCTCGCCTCCTTCAGCTGACGGATGAGGGGGAACGGGGAAGGGAGCGGAAAGCAAGCCCCTTACGAAACCGTTGCCCTCTCCCTGGACTTTCCCGGAGGAGGCTGTCAGGAGCTGCTCGAAAAGGCTCCCGCCGGGGGATGTCCGACTCTTTCCGGAAGCCTCTCTGCCGGGACGCATATCCTCCCGGATCTTCGGGCTTATACTTTCTGCGTCTTTACGGGATATCATCATAACCCCCTGCGCCCCGGAAGGCGCCGGAGCGGAAAATGGCCTATTGTATCATACCCGGCTCCTTTCCTGCCGAACCGCTCCGCAAAAGACAGGGTGAGGTAAAGGGAGAGAGAAAGACAGAAGAGAGACAGAAGAAAGGGATCACTTCCCTGCCATTGCGAGTTCTTTTCCCTCTGTCATTGCAAGCGAAGCGAAGCAATCGCAAGGGATGCACACTCACCGGGCATGATAATGCGTTTATCCCCGGACAAGAAGAGAGGTATCCGCCGGGAAGATCCGGCAGAGCGGTACCGGTACTCTCCCGGATAGCAAGGCCATTTACTTTTTCTGCAGCAACTCCCTGAAATCTGCTATACTTTCGCAATCAGGACTATTTTAGTTCTATTTCTCGCGCCGCCGTTGTTGAGCAGAACAGGCAGAAAACTTCGGTATCGCGGGAAAGAAAGAAGGAGGCGCCGATGATTGCAAGATACTCTTTCTCTTCCGGGACTGTCGTCACCGGCCTGGCATGGACCGGCCTCCTGGGCGGCCTCTACGCCTCCAGCCTGTACAGCTATCTTCTCTTCCATACCCTCATCGAAATATTCTGCGGAGGGGTAGCCTTCGGTATCTTCATATTAGCCTGGAATTCACGCACCTTCATGGACAACAGGTATCTCCTCTTCCTGGGGATCGTCCACCTTTTCGTGGGGATACTGGACCTGTTCCATCTGCTCGCCTATAAGGGAATGAATATCTTCAGGGGATACGATGCCGACCTCCCCACCCAGTTGTGGATGATCAGCCGCTTCCTCCTGGGTTTCTCCCTGCTCCTCTCCCCCCTCACCCTCAAACGTCCCTACCGGATGAGCGTCGTCCTTTTCAGTTATTTTTCCGTATGCGTCCTTCTGCTCCTCTCTGTCTTTTACTGGAGAAACTTTCCCTCCTGCTATATCGAAGGGAAAGGCCTCACCTCCTTCAAGATAACCGGCGAGTACGTGATCGTGGCTCTCTTTACCGCCTCCGCGCTCCTGCTGCTGAAACACCGTGCCGCCTTCGACCGGCAGGTGCTGCGGCGGCTGCTCCTGTCCATCGGCGGGGGCATCGCTGCGGAAATCGCCTTCACCTCCTATGTAAGCGTGTACGACCTTTCCAATATGGCGGGCCACTATCTCAAGCTCTTTTCTTTCTATTTTCTCTATAAGGCTATTATTGAAACCGGGCTCGTAAGACCCTACCGGCTCCTTTTCCGCGACCTCAAGCAGAGGGAGGAGGAACTGGATGTCTACCGGGTCCGCCTCGAGAAGCTGGTGGAAGCACGTACCGCCCAACTGAGCGAGGCCAACAGACACCTGCAGCGGGAAATTGCCGAGCGCACCCTCGCCGAAGAGTCCCTCAGGAAAACGCACGACACCCTCGAAGCACGGGTACGGGAACGCACCGCTACGCTCGAGCAGACCAACGGGGAGTTCCAGAGGGAGATCAGGGAGCGTAAGCTGACGGAAGAGAAACTGCGCCTTGCCAAGGAGGAAGCAGAGTCCGCCAGCAAGGAGAAATCCGCTTTCCTCGCCAATATCTCTCATGAGGTACGTACTCCCCTCAACGGCATTATCGGGATGCTGGAGCTTTTTTCGGATACTCCCCTGACCGATGAGCAGAGAGAGTTCTTCGAGTCCATCGAAGTAGAGGCCAACGCGTTGCTGGGTCTTATCAGCGGTATTCTTGACTTCTCCAAGATCGAGGCGGGGAAGATCGACCTGGAGGAGAGCCCCTTCGACCTCCATGCCCTTCTTGCCTCCATCGAGAAGAGCGAGAAAATGAAAGTGCACCAGAAAGGACTCGACTTCCTCCTCTCCGTGGACCGCGCCGTTCCCGGAAACCTCTCCGGCGATGCCGCACGCCTGCGGCAGGTCATTGTCAACCTCATCAGCAACGCCGCCAAATTCACCTCAAAGGGGATCATCGGCGTCTCTGTGGCGGTGGAGGAGAGATCCGATACTGCTGTGCGCCTCCGCTTCGAAGTAAGGGATACGGGGATAGGAATACCGAAAGAGAAGCAGGCCGACATCTTCTCGAGCTTCACACAGGTTGATCCGTCCACCACGCGCATCTACGGCGGCACAGGGCTGGGACTTGCCATCTGCAAACAGCTGGTGCTCCTGATGGGCGGGACGATCGGGGTGGAGAGCGAGTACGGAAAGGGAAGCACGTTTCATTTTACCGTTTCTTTCGGAAGGGAGACAGCGCTTCCCGGGAACTTTCCGCCCGGCGTCAAGGGGACCGGGACACCGGATGCGCCCCGTTTTGAAAAGATTCCGGGGGCGGCAACGGAGGAAAGGCCCTGTTCCGGACTGCATATTCTGCTCGCTGAGGACTATCCTACCAATCAGAGGGTGGCACTGCGTTATCTGGTAAGGGCGGGATACAAAGTCGATGTTGCGGAAAACGGCATCGAGGCCGTGGAGCTTTTCAGGAAGAACCGCTATGACCTCATCCTGATGGATATCCAGATGCCCCTCATGGACGGTTTTATGGCCACAAAGGAAATACGCGCGCAGGAGGAACGGTCGGGCTCTTCCGTCCCCATCATCGCCATGACCGCCCACGCCTTTGCCGATTACCGTGAAAAGTGCATCACGGAGGGAATGGATGATTACATTACAAAGCCTTTGCGCAAAGCGTCCCTCCTCTCCCTGGTGAATACCTGGACAAAAGGGAGTGCACCGGAGAGAGGCGGACAGGAGGACAGCGGGGGCCTCCCGGGGGACGGCACCGGGGAAAGAGAAGACAACGATATGCCTCCCATGGACTTCCGGCGGGCGGTGGAGGAGTTCGAAGGAGACAGGGACTTCATCCTCTCTCTCCTCGGCAGGTTCCTCTTCCTTACCCGGGAGCAGATTCCCGTCATTACCAGGGCACTGCTCGGGGCCGACTCCGGCACCCTCGTCATGAAAGCTCACTCCATCAAAGGGGGAGCCGCCAATCTTACCGCACTGGGGCTCGCTTCCGCCGCACAGAAGCTCGAAACCGCCGGGGCATCCGGCAGGCTGGACCAGGGTCTCGATGCCCTGAGAACATTGATGCACGAACTCAGGGAACTTGAGGAGTATTTCAGAGAAATGAGCATTTCACTGCACCAGGGGAGGAGCAATGAGGATACTGATCGTTGAGGATGAGATTGCCAGCAGGGAGAAACTGAGAAAAATTCTCCAGGACTATGGCGAGTGCTGCACCGTCGAAGGAGGATGGGACGCTGTCATCGCCTTTACCGACGCCCTCCAGAGAGGGGAGCCCTTTTCTCTGATCACCCTCGATATCACCATGCCCGACATGGACGGAAAGGAGATCGTCAGAATCATCCGGGAAAGGGAGAGGCACCTTCCTGCGGGGAAGAGGGCGAAAGTCGTCATGGCCACCGCCCATGTGGACAAGGACAACCTCCTGGGCAGCGTAAAGGCGGGGTGCGACGATTACATCGTGAAGCCCTTCACCCGGCAGATTATCGAGGAAAAGCTCAGGAAACTGGGACTGCTCAAAGGGACTGCCGCAATGGCGAACGACACGCAGAGGAGAGAGTAATTACCAGGTGCCGGCAAGAACTGTGACCTGCTCAGGGGAAAACCCCTCCCGCAGGCTCCGCAGGGTTTCTTCCAGGAAGTCCCCGCTCAACCACTGCTCAAGACCCATTTGCCGGTAGAGAGCCGTTGTCTTCGAGGCATAGTTCATCCTGTCGATGAAGACGTGATGAACATAGGGGCGTATGCTCCTCAGGAGCTCGTCCGGATGCAGGGGGAGCACCGGTCCGATAAAGGCATAGGTCCTGATACCGCTCCGGTGGAGTCTCTTGAGGGCTTTCACCCTCTCCTGTATCGGAGGGGCTCCCGGTTCGAAAGCTTCCCGTATGCCGTCATCGTCCGTAGTAATAGTAATCCCCACCCCGATGTTCTCCATCCTCCCAATGAGGTCGAGGTCCCGGAGCACCAGGGGAGACTTGGTAAGAATGCCCACCGGAAAACGGTGCGCCGCGAGAAGCTCGAGACAGCGCCGTGTAATTTTGTAATCGGCTTCGATGTACTGGTAGGGGTCGGTGACGGAGCTGATGAAGATGCTGCCTTCCCTCGCCCGTACGAGTTGCCTCTTCAGCACTTCGGGGGCGTTGCTCTTTATATCCACGAAGCTGCCCCACGGCTCGGAGTGCCCCGAATACCTTCCCATGAAGGTGGCGTAGCAATAGCGGCACGCATGGGAGCACCCCGTGTAGGGGTTGAGACAATAATCATAACCGGGAATGCCCGTGGGAGAGAGGACCGATTTCACCTGCTTGCTGCAAACAATGAGACCCATTCTCTTATTGTACCTCAGCCGGCGCTGTATTTCCGAGTCCCTGTCTTTCTCCGCCTTGTGAAAGAGCGAGAAATATGCAATACTATCAAGCGGAATACCTGCTTCCCGGAGGGGACATGAAAGCATTCAGAACAGGACTTCTTATCACCGTTGTGCTGCTGTGTGCCCTTGCCGTGCACGCCGGAACCCGGGGCAAACAGGCACCCAAACAATTCACGAAAGAGGAGACCAGGAAAATGGCAGAAACAAGAGCGGTAATCGAGACAAAATTCGGAAATATCGAGCTCAGATTCTTCCCCGATGTCGCGCCGGGGCACGTAAATAACTTCATCACGCTTGCAAAGAAAGGGTTCTATGACGGAACCACCTTTCACCGCGTTATCCCCGGATTCATGATCCAGGGAGGAGATCCCAACTCAAAAGACCCCGATACGTCGAAGCATGGCATGGGCGGGCCCGGATATACCATAAAAGCGGAGTTCAACGAAAAATCCCATAAACGGGGGACCCTTTCCATGGCACGGGCGGCCCACCCCGACAGTGCGGGCTCCCAGTTCTTCATCTGCGTGGCGGATGCCTCCTTCCTCGACAGGCAATACACCGTGTTCGGGGAGGTCGTATCGGGAATGGAGGTGGCGGATATGATCGTCAACCAGGCCCGGGATGCACGGGACAACCCCAAGGAGAGGATCGAGATGAAAGTCAGGATCGAGGAGAAATAGTGCAATGCCGGGGATAAAGGAAGCGAAGGAGCTGAGGAAACTATGGGGAGGGTTCTGGTCTTCGCGGGTGCTGCTCACGGCCAATAATTACCGCATTTTCGATTTTCTTGCTGTCCCGCGCACCGTTGAGGAAATGGCCAAGAGAATGAAAACGGACCTCCGGGCAACGGAAATCCTCCTCGATGCGGTTACCGGGCTCGGGCTTCTGAAAAAGTCTGCGGGCAAATACAGGAATACGTCGCTTGCCTCTGCCTTCCTCGTCAGCGGCAGCCCCCTTTACCAGGGCGATATCCTCCGGCACGCCGATGCCCTGTGGCAGAGCTGGTCAGGACTGGACGAGACAGTCAGGACAGGAAAGCCCAACCGGACTGCTCCCCATAACCATGATGCCTTCATCCGTGGAATGCACAATCTCGCTTCGTTGAAAGCGGGAGAGGTGATGCGGGCCATCGGCCTGAAGGGTGTCCGTAAGGCTCTCGACCTCGGCGGAGGGCCCGGGACCTACTCCATGGAAATGGCGAAAAAAAGCATTGCGGTCACCCTGTTCGACCTGCCCGATACCATCAGGATTGCGAAGACCATCATCAGGAAGGCAGGGGTGAAGGGTATCGAGTTCCTCAAGGGCGATTTCATGGTGGACAGGCTCGGGAGCGGATACGATCTCATCTTCGTAAGCCAGGTACTCCATGCGTTCTCCGCCGAAGAGAATCTACAGCTTCTCCGGAAATGCAGGGGCGCACTGAACCCGGGGGGCAGGATCGTTATCCAGGAATTCTACCTGGCGTCGAACAGGACGTCGCCTTCCCAGAGCGCACTCTTTTCCGTTAATATGCTGGTAAACACGGAAGGGGGGAGATGCTATGCCCCGTCCGAGATGAAAAAATGGCTTGTCGGGGCCGGCTTCAGGGAGGCTCGGGAAACTCTTCAGGAAGAGACAGTGCTGGTGGAGGCGCGTACCGCCGGCCCTTCTCCCCGCCCCTCTTCCCGGAAGTAAGAAAGGCGCCCCCCTGTTCTACGGCTTTGAACAGTCGGAGATGACGGTCCCGCCGGTGAGAATGGAAATATCCTCCAGCATCGCCTTCCTCCGGTCTCCGAAGCCCGGCGCCTTCACCGCCGCGATCTGAAGGGTGCCCCTCAGCTTGTTCACCACCAGGGTGGCAAGGGCCTCGCCCTCCACATCCTCGGCTATGATCAGAAGGGGCTTGCCCATCTTGGCTACCTGCTCCAGGATGGGGAGGAGGTCCTTCATGCTCGACACCTTCTTGTCATACAGGAAAAGGCAGAAGGGAAGCCGATGGAGGTTCCGGATATCTCCCGTCTCCATCGGCTTTTGTGCACTGCAGCTCTGCTACGTAACGGCTATTTTCTTCGTTTCCTTTATGGCTTTCGCCGTCTTCGGGAGCGTGATGGTAAGCACGCCCTTCCTGAACTGCGCCTCCACTTTGTCGGTCTGCACCTCGACCGGAAGAGGGATGGACCTGCTGAAGGAGCCGAAGGACCGCTCCATGCGGTAGTAGTCCTTTTCTTTGTCCTCCCTCTCCTCCCTCTTCTCGCCGCTGATGGTCAGGACATCCTTGTGCAGAGAGACATCGATGTCCTTTTCATCCAGACCGGGAAGCTCGGCAGTGACTTTAATATCCTTGTCGTTCTCGACGACATCCACCTTCGGGCTGAAAGATCCGAAGGTGCCTTTGAATGACTCCCTGTCGAAACCCCGGAAGAAGTCGTCGAAGAGCGCATCCATTTCTTTCCGCAAGGAGAGGAAAGGATTCTCGTCCTCACGGCGTACCGGGACCTCTTTCTTCCCGAAATTCCACGGAACAAGATTTTTGAGCGTCATCGAAACCACCTCCTGATCAGTACTTTTCCAAGGAAGTCAGCATCACTCCCGGCTGCCCCTCCAGGAAGACTATTCTTCAGCCCTGATAGGGATTCTCTTCATCCTCGCCGTTTCGGCCTTCGGTAGCACCAGCTTCAGCACGCCGTTCTTCACCGATGCCTCGATCTTTTCCTTGTTGATCTCGTCCGAGAGGGTAAAAGCCCGGCGGTAATCGCCCACTCCGTACTCCGAGTAGACGAGGCGATGGTTCTCGTGTGCTTCAGGTTCCACCTTGCCATAGATCGTCAGGACATTCTTCTCGAGCGTGATGTCGACGGAGCCCTCGTCCACGCCGGGCATATCCGCAAGCAGGAGAAGGTGGTCCTTCTTCTCGATAATATCGACATTGGGGACATAGACCCTTGTCGCCCTGGTGGTCTCAACCCCTTCCGGCGCCTGCGCCTCTTTCTTTTGCATCTCTTTCGTCTCTGCCATGGTAGTCACCTCCTACTCGGATTTCACGGAGATCCTGCGCGGCTTGTCCGCCTCGGCCCTGGGCAGTGCGACGTACAACACGCCCTTCACATACTTTGCGCCGACCTTGTCGGCATCGATGGCAAAAGGAAGCTCGAAGGTCTTGCTGAACTGCCCGCTCCACCGCTCCCTGCGGTGGTATACTTCGCCCTCCTTCAGCTCCTCAGGCTTGCGCGCCCCGCGCAGGGTGACGGATTTGCCGACCACGGAGATCTCGATCTCCCTGGGGTCGATGCCCGGGATCTCGGTCGTTACCACTGCATTGTCGGTCCCCATCCAGACGTCCACTGCCGGAAAATCGGCGGTGGACGTTGATGCTGCCACCCTGCTGAACCCACGGTTTATTCTTTCGAATTCGCGCCACGGGTCGGGCATCCTGCCGAATCTCTCAAAATCTGACCATAACATAGTACGCACCTCCTTTTGATATGCGGAGGGCACTGCCCTCTGCATGCAAGTACCGTCCCGCTTATGCGGTCTTTTCCTCGAACTCTGCTTCGTAGACATCCTCTTCATGGCGCTTTGCACCATTGTTGTTCCCATTGCCGTTCCCGTTGCCGCCGCAGCTTCCGCCTCTGCAGCCTCCCGGCGGCGCCCCGGCGCCCGCCTGCTGCGCCCCGTAGATATGCTCGGCAATCTTGTGGGACTTCTGCAGCATCTCTTCCACCGCGGATTTGATGGCCTGCGCATCGTTGCCATCCTTCACTTTTCTGCACTTTTCAATGGCGGACTCTATCTCCTGCCTTTCGGAGGCGCCGATCTTATCGCCGTATTCCCGCAGCGACTTCTCAAGGGAGTATACCTGGGCTTCGGCCTGGTTCTTCGCCTCGATCAGATCCCTTTTCTTTTTGTCTTCTTCGGCATGGGACTCCGCATCCCGCATCATCTTTTTCACTTCCTCTTCGGACAAACCGCTTGAAGCAGTGATCCGTATGGACTGCTCCTTGCCGGTGCCCATGTCCTTTGCGGAGACATGCAGGATCCCGTTCGCGTCGATATCGAAAGTGACCTCGATCTGCGGAATGCCGCGGGGTGCAGGGGGAATGCCCACCAGCTCGAAAACACCCAGGAGCTTGTTGTCGTTGGCCATCTCCCTTTCGCCCTGGTGGATCTTGATGGTTACCGCGGGCTGGTTGTCAGTAGCGGTCGAGAAGATCTGGGACTTCTTCGTGGGAATCGTGGTGTTCCGCTCGATGATCTTGGTGAAGACACCTCCCAGCGTCTCGATGCCGAGAGAGAGCGGAGTAACGTCAAGAAGCAGGACATCCTTCACTTCACCCTTCAGCACCGCTGCCTGGATCGCCGCGCCCACTGCCACCACCTCATCCGGGTTCACTGACCGGTTCGGCTCTTTGCCGAAGAATTTCTTCACCTCTTCCTGGACCCTCGGCATCCTCGTCTGGCCGCCCACGAGGAGCACCTCATCCAGGCCGGAGGCAGACAACCCTGCATCGGAAAGGGCCTTCCTGCATGGCTCGATGCTTCTCCTGATGAGGTCATCAGACATCTGTTCGAATTTTGCCCTGGAGAGCTTCATCAGCAGGTGCTTCGGCCCCGAGGCATCCGCAGTGATGAAGGGCAGATTGATCTCTGTCTCCGCCGCGGTGGAAAGCTCGATCTTCGCCTTCTCCGCCGCCTCTTTCAACCTCTGGAGCGCCATCTTGTCGTTCCTGAGATCCGTACCGCTTTCCTTTTTGAATTCGTCCGCAAGGAAAGCGATGATCACCGCATCGAAGTCATCGCCGCCAAGGTAGGTATCACCATTGGTGGACTTCACCTCGATAACGCCCTCTCCGATCTCGAGGACAGAAATATCGAAGGTCCCGCCGCCAAGGTCGTAGACCGCCACCTTCTCCTCTTTCTTCTTGTCCAGTCCATAGGCCAGGGCCGCGGCCGTGGGCTCGTTGATGATACGGAGGACATTGAGTCCGGCGATCTTCCCTGCATCCTTCGTGGCCTGCCTCTGGCTGTCGTCAAAGTACGCCGGTACGGTGATGACCGCATCCGTCACCGGTTCCCCCAGGTAATCCTCAGCCGCCTGTTTCAGCTTCTGCAGGACCATGGCCGAGATCTCGGGCGAAGAGTAGACCTTTCCCCTGATCTCCACATGCGCGTCCCCGTTTGCCGCTTCCACAATCTTATAAGGCAGGCTCTTCCTGGCATGCTCCACATCCTTTGAATGGTACTTTTTCCCGATAAGCCTCTTCACCGAGAAGATGGTATTTTCCGGGTTGGTGATGGCCTGCCTTTTGGCGATCTGGCCTACCAGCCTCTCCCCCTTCTCCGTAACGGCAACCACGGACGGGGTAGTCCTGTTGCCCTCCTGGTTGGGGATCACCACCGGCTCGCCGCCCATCACTACCGCAACGACCGAGTTGGTCGTCCCGAGATCGATCCCTATTGCCTTGCCCATTTTATTCCTCCTCTTTATTCGGTTTCACTTGCGCTCTTCCCTTTGTATTATTAAATAATCAAATTGCATGCCAAAATTTAATTATATTTTATTTCAAAGGCTTGTCTTATCCAGGGCATATAGCGCACCCATCAAAGCAGGACATTTTGTCCTAATCTATAGAGGACACTTTGTCCTATCCAGGTCAATTTGTCCCAGTACATTTGAAAAAAAGGTAGAGAATGAGACAGGTAAAGTAAAAAGAGAAACATAAGAGGAAGAAGAGAAACATAAGTTATTTTGTCTTTTCTCTACCTTTACCTTTACCTGTTCTTCTTTCTGGATTAATGGTCGTGCAGGGATATAAAATTAAGATTACGTCGACAGCATTAAAGGAGACCCCATGAAAGAGCCTGAAAAGAAGACTCTCACGGAAAAAGAGAAGGGCAACGCATCCGCGCAGGACCACTGCATCGAGAGCGGTGACAAGACACCGTCGCAGGACGATGAGTTCTTCTCTCATGTCTACTCGAGCATGTGAGGCCCGAACTGACGGACCGTGCGTCCGTCCTGCAGAATCCTCTTCTGAATTATCCCTGTTCGAAAAGGATGCGCCAAGTCGCTTACTTTGCCTGTTTGCTGTTTACTCTTAGGGAAAACCTCTATCGCGAATATGAATAGAAGGATTGCGCTCTCTCCGGGCAGGGCGCGGACAGAACACCAAAAACAATTCTCGTTGGGCACCACGCCACCGGGAACGCGCACTACAGGAGCAGATCAATTCATGTGAGCAGCCTTATCAAGAACCTCCGCAGCCCACTGATTCAGGCTTTTCCCCGACGCCTTTGCCGCCATTTTGAGTCATGCTGTTGATTTATATGAGTAAATATGGCGGAGGGGGTGAGATTCGAACTCACGGTAGGGTATAACCCTACAACGATTTTCAAGACCGTCGCCTTAAACCGCTCGGCCACCCCTCCATGGGGAATAGATTTCAAGTGTATCAAATTCTCCGGTCAAAATTCCACTCAAGGCAAACGCATCAAAATGCCCGGGCAGTGAGTATCCCCTTGAGATTGCTTCGCTTCGCTCCTAAGAAACTCCTGGGACAGGGGTCTCCTGCAGGGTAAGGGTATACCCCAGCTCCTGAGCCTTTCTTTTGAGGTTTCGTATGACCCTCTCTTTATATTGCTGTTCATAATACTCTGCTCCGCTATCCCTATAGAGCTGTTTGGTTGTCCAGAGAGTGTAAAAGATGCGCGCCAGTTTATGCGCCGTGGCGGTGATCGCCTTCGGAGCCC
>NSJL01000033.1 GCA_002634385.1 Nitrospira sp. | reverse complement strand
ATCTCGGGTGGGAGGGGGTGGGGCTCTGCAGCTATCTCCTCATCGGCTTCTGGTACCGGAACCCGGCGAACGGGTACGCGGCGCGGAAGGCGTTTGTAGTAACCCGTGTCGGGGATACCGCCTTCGCCATCGGTCTCTTCCTCATTTTTACCCAACTGGGCACCCTCGACATCCAGGAGGCGATGCGGAGGGCGGGACAGACGTGGGGTGCTGGTTCGGGGATGGCGATTGCAGCGGCCGCGCTGCTGCTGGGGGGTGCGGTGGGCAAATCGGCGCAACTGCCCCTGCAGGTCTGGCTTCCCGACGCCATGGCGGGTCCGACACCGGTGAGCGCTCTTATCCATGCCGCCACCATGGTCACGGCAGGGATCTATCTTATCGCCCGGACCCATGTCCTTTTTGCATTGGCTCCCCCGGTGATGCTTGCCGTGGCAGTGATCGGGGCGGTGACCCTCCTGCTGGCGGGCTTCAGCGCCCTGACCCAATGGGATATCAAACGGGTGCTCGCCTACTCCACCATCAGCCAGATCGGCTATATGTTCCTGGCCCTCGGAGTGGGGGCGTGGTCTGCGGCTCTCTTCCATTTCATGACCCATGCCTTTTTCAAGGCGCTCCTTTTCCTCGGGGCAGGGGCCGTTATCCTGAGCCTCCACCATGAGCACGACATGGGGAAGATGGGGGGGCTACGCACGCAGCTGCCCCTCACCTTCTGGACCTTCCTCATCGGCGCCTCTTCGCTGTCCGCCCTCCCGGTGCTGACCGCGGGGTTCTATAGTAAAGACCTTATCCTTCACAGTGTGGGAACTTCCGAAAGCGGCGGCCTCTGGTTATGGGGAGCGGGGGTCCTGGGGACCTTTCTTACTTCCCTGTACTCTTTCCGTATGGTATTCCTCACTTTCTTCGGCGAAGCCAGGGGAAAAGCGAGCGGGAAGCCGGGGTTGCTCATGGAACTCCCCCTCGTAGTGCTCGCTTTCTTCTCCCTGGTCGCCGGTCTTGTCGAAATGCCCTTTCTTTTCGCCTCCGCGGGGCTGGATGTGCACCTCTTTACCCGGTTCCTGCAGACGGTGCTGCCCGGGATCACGGCGGCTCATATATCTCTTTCCGTCGAGATAGGACGGGAAATCATTATCGAAACCGCCCAGCTGGGGGGCATTTTCCTTGCATATGTATTGTTCCTGTACAAACCGGGAATCGCAGGAACCGTCGTGCGGACCCGGTGGGGGGAAGCGTTGCGCCGCCTGTGGCGGGCGGGGTGGGGATTCGATTGGCTCTACTCGACCCTTTTCGTTAAGCCGTTCGTGTGGGGCGCCCGGGTGAACAGGGATGATGCGGTGGACCTGCCCTATGTCGGGATGATCTGGGCGGGGCGGAGGACGAACGGGCTCCTCTCCCGCACGCAATCAGGAAAGGTGCGGTGGTATGCGGCGGGCATCGGCCTCGGCGCCCTGGTGCTCCTCGGAATCGTGGTGATCCTATGATACTCGTCTGGTTACTGATCCTTCCCGTGGTCGGGGGTGTCGTTTCCTGGTATGCCGGAAAGGTGAGTTCCACGCTACCGCGCTGGGTAGCCCTTATCGTCCTTACCATGATGATGGCCCTCGCCCTGGGTCTCTGGACCCAATACCCGGGCGCCGCGGGGATCCTCTATTTCAATGATGCGGGTGATGCGGGCGGCGCGAGCGGACTGAACAGTTCCGCCCTCTGGCTCGACGAAGTGAAAAAGGAGTGGGTACCTGCCCTGGGCATCAGGTTTCACCTTGCCATGGACGGTCTCAGCCTTCTCCTGGTTCTCCTCACGATTTTCCTGGGGGTGGCCTCGGTGCTCGCTTCCTGGACCGAGATACGGGAAAGGGAAGGTTTTTTTCACCTGAACCTCCTCTGGATACTTGCGGGGATAACCGGGGTATTCCTTGCCATGGATCTCTTCATCTTCTACTTTTTCTGGGAGCTCATGCTGGTGCCCATGTATTTCCTGATCTCCATCTGGGGGCACGAGAACCGCCATTACGCCGCTTTCAAATTTTTCCTGTTTACACAGATAAGCGGCCTCCTCATGCTGATCGCGATCCTCGGCCTCTATGTGGAACATGCCCGTATCACCGGGGTATACACCTTCGGCTACCTGGACCTTCTGGGCACTCCGCTGGAGAGGTCCACCGCCCTCTGGCTGCTGCTCGGCTTCTTCGCGGCCTTTGCCGTGAAAATGCCCGCGGTGCTGGTACACACCTGGCTGCCGGATGCCCATACCGAGGCGCCCACCGCGGGGAGCGTCATCCTTGCGGGCCTGATGCTGAAGACCGGCGGCTACGGGTTGCTGCGCTTTGCGGTCCCGCTGTTTCCCCAGGCTGCCCTCGATCTGACTCCGGCGGCCCTCGCCCTGGCGGTCGGCGGCATCCTTTACGGCGCGGTGGTTGCCTTTGCCCAGACGGACCTGAAACGGCTGGTGGCGTATACCAGCGTCAGTCATATGGGCTTCGTGCTCCTCGGGATCTTCTCGTGGAACACCCTCGCCCTTCAGGGTGCCCTCATGGAGATGATCTGCCACGGCGTCGCCACCGGAGCGCTCTTCATCATTGTAGGGGCGCTTCAGGAGCGTATTCATACCCGGGACATGGCGCGCATGGGAGGCTTGTGGGAAACGGTTCCCCGTATGGGCGCCATTTCCCTCTTCTTCGCGCTCGCCTCACTCGGCCTTCCGGGACTGGGCAATTTCGTCGGGGAGATCCTTGTCCTTCTCGGCGCCTTCCGGGTCAGTCCCCTCGTGACAGCGCTGGCGGCAGCGGGACTGGTGACCGCTGCGGTCTATTCCCTCTGGATTATCCAGAGGGTCTTTCACGGTGAAAACACCCAACGGTGGAGGCTCCCCGATTTCGGAGGACGCGAGCTTGCGGTGATGGGGGCGATGATAGCGGTTCTCCTTTGGCTGGGGTTGTATCCCCAGCCGGTGCTCGGCACTGCCCGGAAATCCCTGCTCACCCTGCAGGAAAGGACGGCAGGGGCGGCGGAAGCGAAGGAAGGAAAGGGGGCGTTTTCTCTTTCCCCTGCCGGTCAGTGGGCGGGATCCGGAGAAGAGATCTGCGGAGAGGAGAAAATTTCTGAAATATGCGGAGGGAACCCGTGAACTCCGCTGACTTTATCGCGCTCCTCCCCTTAATCGTTCCGGCCCTGGCATCGGTGGCGCTTCTGCTCCTCATCACCCTTCGCCGCTCTCACCTTTCTTATCTTCTGTTGACGCTGGGAAGCCTCGTGCTCTCCCTCTTTCTGCTGCCGGTTGCGGGGAGGGTAACCCCGCGCAGGGTGACGCCGCTCCTTGTCATCGACGCCTACTCCCTCTTCTTTATCGGACTCCTCGTCGCTGCGGGTGTTGTGGTAACGCTCCTCTCCTACCGCTACCTCGGGGAGCGCATGAAAGAGCGGGGCGAGTACTATGTCCTCCTGCTCCTGGCTACCCTCGGCGCATCGGTGCTGGCGGCCAGTTCTCATTTTGCGTCGTTTTTTGTCGGCCTTGAAATCCTCAGTGTCTCCCTCTACACGCTGATCACCTACCGGCGGGACGACGACCGCGGAAACGAGGCGGGGTTGAAATACCTTATCCTGGCCGCCGTATCCTCCTCGTTTCTCCTCTTCGGGATGGCGCTGGTGTATGCGCAGACGGGGAGCATGGACTTCTTCCAACTCGCGGAGAGGGGACGGGTACCTGATATGACGGTAGTACTCAGCGCCGCTCTCCTCCTTATCACGATCGGGGTGGGATTCAAGCTCGCCGCAGTGCCCTTTCACCTCTGGACCCCCGATGTCTACGAAGGCGCTCCCGCTCCTGTGGCGGCCTTTATCGCCACCTCTTCCAAAGGTGCCCTCTTCGCCCTGCTGATGCGGTATTTTTCCCTTATGGACCTGCAGCGGTTCGCGGCGGTGTGGTATGGCTTCGCCGGCATCGCCGTCGCCTCCATGCTGGTCGGTAACCTGCTGGCGCTGCGGCAGAACAACCTCAAGCGCATTCTGGCATACTCCTCCATCTCCCATATGGGATACCTGCTGGTGGCTTTCCTCGCGGGAGGGGCCATGGCGGCAACAGCGGCGGGATACTATCTCACCGCCTATTTCGTGACGGTGCTCGGCGCCTTCGGGGTGATCACCTTTCTGTCGGAAGAAAGAAGGGATGCGGAGGACTTGGAGTCCTACCGGGGGATGGCCTGGAGCCGTCCCTGGACGACAGGGGTATTCGTCGCAATGCTCCTTTCCCTGGCGGGAATTCCCCTCACCGCGGGATTCATCGGAAAGTTCTATGTAATCGCCGCAGGAGCCGGAGCCGCCCTATGGGTTCCGTTGATCGCCCTTGCCGCAGGGAGCACTATCGGACTGTACTACTATCTGCGTATCGTGGCAGTTCTGTACGGGCGCATTCCGGAGGGGGAGGGCAGGGCGGCTGCGGCTTTTCCCGGGAGGGCACTGGGCATAACGGGCGGCGTTCTCCTTACGGCGCTCGTTTTTGTATTGCTCTGGCTCGGCGTGTACCCAGGTCCCCTTATCCGGATCCTGCAGGCGACCGTCGCGCGTCTTTTCCCCTGATACATCTATAAAAGGGCAAAAAGGGGGACATAATACTATTTTTTCAGAAATAAAATAGTATTATGTCCCCCTTTTTGAGAGGCTTGATTTCTTGGAGCGCAAGAGGAGATATTCTCTCAGTGCGGCTGCCTGGTTGTATTCAGTATCGTGAGCTGAAAATAAGAGCGTCAGTCTTCCTTGCGCAGCCTGATCAAGGAGCTTTGTTACCGCCTCTGGTTGAGCATCAAGCTCCGAAAAATAACGGCTCTTGAAAGCTTCCCATTTCGCACGATCGTGACCGAACCACTTACGCAAGGCCGTGCTCGGCGCCGCATCCTTCAACCATAGATCGGCTTGTGCTCGCTCTTTCGTCATGCCACGCGGCCACACCCGATCTACAAGAACGCGAAAGCCGTCTTGAGAATCAGGAGGCTCATACACCCGTTTTATCCGGATATCCATCATGAAAAAAGGGGACATAATACTAATTTTCTGGCTCTTTGCGCGGTCTTCCTCGTTTTCCGTACCGGAGATTACGGCAGGTTACCTGTTCTATACTCTCCATAAATGTATCGTCACCTGCAGGACGGCCTGTCTGTGTTGCCTTACGCACTTTCTCTCGCATAGCAGGATCCTCCGTGAGCAGGAATCCCCGCCAATCAATCGATAATCCCATAAGAGAACGACTTTTCACCAGCAGATCGGTTTCATGCAGTCCCACATGGAAGCGAGCGCTCGACCAGGGGTACTCCCACGCTTTCTCCACCATACCTGCCCTGACAGGATTCAGCTCCACATACCGCACTGCAGCAAGCAGATGATCTTCATCAAGTATACATGATCCGAAACGGCCCTGGAAGAGATATCCGCGCGTATTCTCTTCCCTGTTTCTGGCATAGGTGAAGCGCCGGTGTGCCTCTCCGAAGGCGCGTGCCAGGGCGGTCTGCTGAGAGGGAACAGCGATGAAGTGGACGTGGTTGGTCATAAGACACCATGCGAGGACCTCTACGCCGAAGCGTGCGGTCTCTTTGCGAATAAAGCGTAGGTAATCATTACGGTCTCTGTCTGAGCGGAATACCGTCATTGAACGGACTCCGCGCTGAGTGATGTGGTGTGGATAGCCGCATGCGACAATTCTTGATATCCTTGCCATGACGTTATGATAAGAGAAACATATGGATCAGTCAAGAAAATAGTATTATGTCCCCCTTTTTGAGTTGCCTTTTCTGACACGCCAGGTAGCAGAAAAACGCACCTAAAAAGTACGGAAACTTCGGCCTGCTGACTGCGTATGGACAGGCTCAGGCACTCACCGCAGAAAGCCCTGAATCAGCACGACCGCCTCTCCTGCCAGCAGGCCATAGAAGGGATTGGTAAGAGCTGTAACCGCCAAGGCCGTGCCCCCCGCAAGCGGAGATTGTGCCGCGCTCGGCATCTGCTCGGGCATAATAACCGGAATGCCCAGTACAATGAGAAATCCTGCAATTGCTTGAAGGGGAATATATCGCCCCACACGCTTTACTAGTCCCAGCAGTGTGATTGCTGCCATGAGCGCCATAAAAAGAACGGTTGAAAATACCGGTTGCGGCGCTGCGGCCATCGGTGCCGGAGTTGTTTCGATCGGAGGCCCTCCAAAAAGTCCACTGGCCAGCGTTCCTAGCCCTGCCATCAGTGTTGCTCCATCGAGCCTTGGGTCCCTGCCTCCTGCGATCTGGGCATTAACGGTTGCATATGAAACAATGGCACCGGTGCGCAAGGAGAATACCGAAAATGCCCCAATGATGACCGGCCAGGAAAACATCTCTTTCCACTTGGGCGGAATCAGTCCAAATTTGCTCTGTTCTTTCTCCTCATCTTTTTCATCTTCATTACTGCTCTTTTTTTCCTCCTGCTCTCCTCCTTCGTCCTGTCCGCGACGAAAGGCGATCCAGTCAACCGCTGTACCGCTTAGAACAGAGGCAACGATGACAACGACGAGATCATCGGTAACGGCATAGGCGACCAGGCCGGCAAGCGTTGAAGTGCCTGCCACCCACTTGCGCTCCCGCACATAGTTGAATCCCACCCGGGTCAGAATAATGCCGACGCCCGCTATCACTCCGCCGATAACAGCACGGTCGAGCATACTGACCAGTTTCGAATAGAGTCCGAAGGCGCCTAGCACAATGCTGGGAATGGCTGAAAGTGCCACGATGTAAAGGATCTGGGGTGGTTTTTTTGCTGAGTGGGTTGCTACCGTGATGCTTTCGACAGTAAAGGTGATAGGGGTAACCGATTTATAGAGCCATGCGATAAGAGCACCGATTGCGTAGCCGATGCCAGCAGCGCGAGCACTGAAGCGGTGGCGGACTGCGTAGAGGCCTTCCGAGACACCATCGGCGCACATCCCTACAGCGGCGATGATCGACTCAAGCATGGGCTCCCTCCTTTTAGAGATGGAGACGCACACGGATTATACGTTGAGAATGATTGACAGGCGAGCAGCACTCAGCCGCTCGCCCGTAAGCACCATTAACAACCGTTTCTCGATACTTGGATTATATGCCTAAAGTCTATCCGCCGCCGCTCGGCGCCATCTGCGACTTGGCGGCGCTTTTTTCCTCTGCCTTTCTGGCACGTTCAGTCTGAGGCTCTCCTTTGCGTGTCTTGCCTAGATGACCGAGCCGCACATGTTCAGCAAGGACATCGCAAATAAGGCGAACCCCCATAAGTGAAGTGATGTCAGAAATGTCGAATGGAGGCGATACTTCGACAATCTCCATACCGAGGAGTCCCTCCCTGCTGATGCCCCTTACCAGTGCAAGCGCCTCGCGGGAAGTAAAACCTCCCGGTTCGGGCCAACCTGTTGCGGGAGCGAAAGCCGGATCGATGGAATCTATGTCGAAGGACAGATAGATTCCTTCCACGCCGCCGCTCCATGCGACTTCGAGGGCCATCTCTACCGCCTTGTCGATTCCCAGGCGCTCCACATCGCCGACGGTCAGCACCAGTGAATTGCCTTTTCGTCCCTCCTCGACACCGGGGCGAGGCACCTGCCAGCCACCGATCCCGATCTGTACTAAGTTTCCCATATCAAAATGTTTCTCGTGGGATGCCCAGTACCACGGTGTCGTATGCATGCGCTCATCAAGGTCCTTAGCCTGGGTATCGATGTGCCGATCGAAATGGATAACGCCGATTTTCTTACCGAAGGCATTCATGATGCCACGAGAGGTTGGAAATCCGATAGAGTGATCACCACCCAGAATCACGGGAAAGGTACCCTGAACGCGCACATATTCCACCGCTTTGGTGATCTGATCGAAGGCCTTTTCGATGTTTGCCGGTGTGATGAATATGTCACCTACATCGACAATATCAAGCTGTTCCCTGAGGTCGATGCCTAATTCATAGTAAAATGGTGTGTACAGTCCCGAGATACGTCGCATGCCCTCGGGCCCGAACCGAGGCCCCGGCCGGTATGTTGTGCCGGTGTCCAGGGGACAGCCAATAATCGCTACCTCATGATCGCTGATCTTGCGAATGTCTTCCAGGTAGGGAGTCTTAAGGAATGTGTTGATACCGGCGAAATGGGGCATTTCGCCTCGGGCGAAGGTCGAGGCGAGCTCTTTGTCTTCGATGGATTCCGCCGGGTCCAGTCCGAACATGTGGGCCCGCTGCAACTCCTCCTTGAATTTCTTCTGTGTGAGCTCCTTTTCGTACTCTTTCGATTTTTCTCCTTCGAGTTGGCTCGTATCGACCGCCTCGCCGTCGAC
Organism: Nitrospira sp.; assembly: GCA_002634385.1. Lineage (GTDB taxonomy): Bacteria > Nitrospirota > Thermodesulfovibrionia > Thermodesulfovibrionales > Dissulfurispiraceae > Nitrobium > Nitrobium versatile. Next base: position 30,084 of record NSJL01000033.1, on the reverse strand, counting down.
ACGTATTTTGCCCTCCTGTCTTCCTTGACGTTCCTTTGCCATGGAGTACCTCCTTTCATGTGCTTTGTACTGTCGTTTACAAATAGCAGTGCGCCCTAGCTTGGATCACGGCGGCTCTGCATGCCCTGTTTCTCATTATGGCGGGCAGGACTGTTCGTAAACTACGATGAGGTGATAGCCGTATCTTTGATCATGCATGGCTCTGATCAGATCAGTAGTGGGGATAGCGATGGAGAGCACTCTGTGGCTGATGCTATTTGAGTTTCATAGTAAGGAGTGCTGATGGTGCAGGCTTCCTGTCCCGATGGCGCTTTCCTCTTAGTTGTATATTGTTTAAATGCTATCAAACAATCGCCTTACACGCAAGTTCTGGATTCATGGAGAAAAGAGGGCATTGAAGTATCACAAAGAAAGGTGGTTCTGAAAATAATAAGCGGGTGAAGATGGAAGAGTCAAAGGGTTCCTGGTTGCAGGTTACGCCAGGGGCAGGCCCTCTATTGCGGCAAGGATGCTCTTCCTCAGTTCCGCAGGAGAGCGGCTCCCGATGAGCTGTTTGCCGTGATCCATGACGGGGATGAGCACATCGTTGAAGATGCCCCCGCAGGGGCAGGGTGGTGGCGCCACAGAGGAAGGGATGATTTTTCTCGTCCCGCATTGCGGGCAGGCGAGGACCCTCTTGGCGCCGGACCACTTCCCTCTTTTTGCAAGGGGTTTTCCGTCCACTTCCATGATGTCCATGGCAAAGTCGATCACCGGGGCGTTGCTGATGGACGTCCCGATTCCGTATCCGTCCACGAGGGGGTTCAGCACCGTGACATCCTCCTCCTTGATTCCGCCGCTCACATAGAATTTGACATGGCCGTACCCCCGCATATCAAGCTCCCAGCGGGCCTCTTCGAGGATGCGGTAAAAGTTCCCCCGGCGCGAAGAGGGAGTATCGAAGCGTACCGCATGGAGCCTCTCTCCCAGGGCTTCGGCTACGTTCAGGCATTCGAACTTCTCATCGAGAAAGGTATCGATGAGGGCGACCCTCTTTACCTTTGGATCGAGAGTCCTGTCGTAGGCTCTTAGCGCTTCGACCGTGGAGCCGAAGCAGATGACCAGTGCATGGGGCATCGTCCCCATGGGATCCTCTCCGATTATCTCTCCCGATTTTATGACGGATACCCCGTCACACCCGCCAATGAAGGCGTTCCGCTCGATCATGGGAGCGAGGACGGGATGCATTCTCCGGGCTCCGAAGCTGATCACCGGGCGGTCTCCGGCCAGGCTTTTGAAGCGTGCCGCCTTTGTGGCAATGCCAGAAGCCTGGCACAGGAGGCCGAGGAGGGCGGTTTCATAGACGCACATATCCTGGTACTTCCCCTCCAGTTCCATAACGGGCTCATAGGGATAGAATAAGGACCCCTCTTGCATGGCCCTCACCCGGAGAGGGAGTTGCTGCAGCAGGTGCAACGCTTCCTCAAGGCCTGCCAGGACACCCCAGGGCCACTTTTCGGGTAAGCTTTTCGCGATGAACTCGACCCTCACTGTCTTATTGATACCCTCAGCCCGGAGCACCTTCATGGTGCGGTCGAAGTAGACGTCGGTGATTTTGCCCTCGATGATATCTTTCGCATCAGCCGTGTGGAACATCCCGCCTCCTGCCGCAGTAGATGGCCGTCTGCCTACATTCTTATACCAGCTTTGCCCCAAGGACATTTTTCATGATCCGGAGGGCGGCGGTATGGTCCTGTTTCGCCAGCCCCGCGACCCCCCCGGTGACCACTTCGACGGAATACCCCCGCAAGGCCGCTTCCGACGCAGTAAAGAGAACGCAGATGTGGGTGACACATCCGGTGAGCCGGACGGTGTTCACCCCCAGTTCCTTCAGTATCTTGTCGAGGCTGGTGCGGTAGAATCCCGAGTAGGTTTTCTTTTCGACGATGATGTCCCCTGCTTCGGGCTTCAATTCCTTGATCACCTGGGCGCCTTCCGTTCCTTTCACCGCGTGGGCGGGCCATCCGTAGCGTGAAAACTCCTTGTCATCGGGATCATGGGCATCACAGAGATAAATGACAGGAATACCATCTTTCCGGGCCCTCTGGATCTCCCTTTTTATTGTCGGTATGGCCCTCTTCGTGTCGGGGACCCGGAGGGGCGCACCCTCTCTTACGAAATCGTTGAGCATATCGGCAACCAATAGAGCTTTTTCCGCCATAAGGACCTCCGGAAATAAGAAAATGATCTTCTTCACTATAGAATAGCTCAAAAGAAAAGGCAATGCAAAAGAAGAGAAAAAGGGAGAAACGCGCGGGAGACACCCCGGGTACGGCAGTAAGGAGGATCAGCTCCGCCTCATCGGTGAAAGGAGGTTCTGAAATTTCTCAGCAGGAAGCGGCTTGCTGAAGAGGTATCCCTGTACGGCATCACAGCGGCTGAACAGGAGGAAGGAAAGGTGTTCCTCCGTCTCCACCCCCTCGGCCACCACTGTAAGCTCCAGGTTGTGGGCCATGGCGATGATTGCGCTGGCAACGGCCTGATCGTCGGGGTTCGTGGTAAGCCCCTTGATAATGGATTGATCGATTTTAAGGGAATTGAAGGGTGACCTCTTCAGGAAGCGCACCGAGGAACTGGCGGTGCCGAAATCGTCGAGGGAGCACCTGATCCCGAGATCGGTCAGCTTCTGCAAAAGGGAAAGGGTATTCTCCACGTTGTCCATGGCGGTGGTCTCGGATATTTCGATTTCGAGGAATTCGGCATCGAGACCGGTGTCACGGAGGACATGGGCAACTATTTCCGGAAAATCCGGCTGGCGGAACTGGCGCTCCGAGAGGTTCACCGTGATGCATACCGGTTCATAGCCCGCCTCCTGCCAGGCCTTGTTTTGTGCGCAGGCGGTGCGGAGCACCCATTCGTCGATGGGGATGATAAGGCCGGTTTCCACTGCCAGGGGGATGAAATGCAGAGGGTCCAGGAGCCCGGCCTCCGGGTGCCGCCAGCGTACCAGGGCCTCGGAGCCGATAATACGGCGGGTGACGGTATCCAGCTGCGGCTGGTAGTACACCACCAGGTCGCCCCGTTCAAGTGTCCGGCGGAGACTGTTTTCGAGTATCATCCTCTCGATGGACCTGATGTTCATCCCGGGATCGAAAAACTGGAAGTTGTTTCTCCCCCTCTCTTTCGCATGATACATGGCGATATCGGCGTTCTTCATCAAGGTCTCACCGTATTCGCTGTCATCGGGGAAAACGCTGATTCCGATGCTGGCGGTCACGGGAAACTCCCTTCCGTCGATCATGGGGGGCTTCCGGAACAGGGAGAGGATCTTTTCGGCAATCCTCGATGCATCCTCCCCGTGGGAGATGCGCGACAAAAGGATGACGAACTCATCACCGCCGATGCGCGCGACAGTATCATACTCACGGATGCATGCCTTCAGCCGTCCGGCGGTTTCTTTCAGAAGAAGATCGCCTGCAGTATGGCCCAAGGTATCGTTCACATATTTGAAGTGGTCCAGGTCCAGGAAAAGGAGGGCCAGCCTGCTCTCTTCCCGGCGGGCTTGCAGGAGGGCGCGGTTGAGATGCTCCATGAAGAGCATCCTGTTGGGCAGGCCGGTGAGGATATCGTGGTATGCCTGGTGGGTAATCCGCTCCTCGAGGACCTTTCTCTCGGTGATATCCTCGATAATGGTCTGTTGTGAGGTAGTCCCCCCCGGGCGCGGAACCGGCGTGCTCACTACCGAATACCAGCGGTTGCTCTTCGGGTCCCTGACCTCCCACCGTACCGATTCCCCCTTGAACACTTTTGCGCCGGCGCACCCGGGACAAACGGTTTCCCTCTTGTGGAGGGCCTGGTAGCAGAGCTCCCCGGTGGCATCTCTGCCGATCTTCCTGATAAGCTGATCGTTCATGAATTCAATGCGGAAATCGGAAGAGCAGAGATAGATCAGCCCCTCAAATCTCTCCACCATGGAACGAAAAGGGAGTTTGTCCGGGGAGGCCCCTTCTTCAAGAAAAGGCATTACCGGAGAGACGGCATGCAAGAGCGGCCAGCCCTCTGTCCGCGCGAGGGAGGGAGAATGTTCCTGCAGGCAACGGGGGGAAGTATCATGGTGGTGCACGGAATCTGCGGCTTTCGGCACAGGCTCCTTTTCTCCTTTCGTGCTGTTCTTATCAGATAAAAAAACCCATGCCGACAAGGGCACGGGCTCTCCAAGCACTCTCTCTTCGGCAGACCTGCTGTCATGACCTTGCCGGCTTTAGACCAGAGTCTTTGCGTCCTATCCTTTCGGATAGTTTGCCCTTATCGATGGTATAGATGTACTCTAAAACGTGCAGAATTGTTTGTCAAGATATTTTTAACATCTTTTTAACAGCTTCCTGACAAGCGTTATTTTCCGGCAATCGACGACATGCAGGATGCGCCTTCCGGCGGACGATTCAGGGGATCAGGACGATCTTTCCGTACGCGCTTGATTCCATGATCTCATGATGGGCGCGGGCGGCTTCGGAGAGCGGCATTTCCCTTCCCACAAAGGGACGGAGGATGCCGTTTTCGAGCCCGGCAGCGATAGCGGCATGGATGCTGAGCATTTCCCGTGCCGAAGCGCTCAGCAGGAGCATGCCGGTAATGGAAGCATTGCGCCGCATGATATCGCGGGGGTCGATGGAGACGGTACCACGGCTTCCGACCACCACAATGCGGCCGCCCTCCGCAAGGACGCCGAGATCCCGCCCGAGATTGACATTGGCGAGCATTTCCAGGATGACGTCCGCTCCTTTTCCGTCGGTCAGGGCAAGGACCCTTTCCATATGGCCAGGCGCATGGTGATCGAGCACGAAATGCGCACCCTGCGCCACTACAAGCTGACGTCCCTTTTCCGTTCCGCCGGTTCCTATCACGCGCATTCCCGTAGTGCGGGCCCACTGGACAGTCGCGATACCCACCCCACCGCTCGCGCCGTGCACCAGGACCGTTTCTCCGGGTACTGCATGGGCGCGATGGAAGAGGGCATGGTACGCTGCGCCGTAGGGGACATTGATTCCCGCCCCCTGGGGGAAGGAGAGGGAAGGGGGCAGCGGGTGGACCTGGGATTCGGGGCACAGGGCTTTTTCCGCATACGTTCCGCTGAGGGATCCGCCCATATAGACTCTGTCGCCCACGGATACACGGCGGACCCCCTCCCCGACGGCCTCGACGACTCCTGCTGCGTCGAGCCCGGGGGTGTACGGCAAAGGCGGAAGGGGAGAATAGAGTCCGGAGCGGATATAGGTGTCCACCGGGTTGATCCCTGCGGCATACACCCGTACCACCACCTGTCCGGCCTGCGGTACGGGATCGGAGATGTCTTCCAGGCGCATTGCCCCGGGAGCGCCGAAGGCGTGGACGCGGATCGCTTTCATGATTCCTCCCCTTTCATGGTATATTCCTATTCCTCGTTTATCATTGTAACTGGTATCCGGAAAGCGTTCGGGAAATAGTGCTGTCTACAAAATATCATTCCCGCCCGGTCCTGTCAACAAAGGCTGAAAGCGCCAGCGGATTGACAACAGCGGGGGGACTGCTACAATTTAAGTAAATTAGGGTGTTAAGTAAATCAGGGTGTGCCTGCACGCTCAGAGGATAGTGTACCTGTTCGAATTCCCTCCTGCCCGATTCTGTATAAACCGCAAAAAACATAATAGTGGAGTGGCGCCATGAAAATAACAGAGAGGGGAGCAGGGCTTGGGGAGAGGGGGTACGGCGCGGCGGTTGCGGGCAAGGAAGAGATAGAGCAGCTTGCCCGGCTGATTCGTTATTTTGTCCTTGTGTCCACGACTGAAGCGGGCTCCGGGCATCCCACCTCGTCCCTCTCCGCAGCAGACCTGATGACGGCCCTCCTCTTCGGCGGGACATTCCGGTATGACGCAGACAAGCCCGACTTCCCCAACAACGATCGACTGATTTTCTCGAAGGGACATGCCTCGCCTCTCCTGTACTCACTCTGGGCCGCTGCCGGAAAGGTGCCGGAGAGAGACCTGATGAAGCTGCGCACCATGGGGAGCCTCCTGGAAGGGCATCCCACGCCTGAATTCAGGTACGCGGAGGCGGCCACCGGCTCCCTCGGGCAGGGCCTCTCCATCGGAGTGGGTATGGCGCTGAATGCGAAGTACCTCGACAAGCTCCCCTACCGTACCTACGTCCTCCTTGGGGACAGCGAGATGTCGGAGGGGTCCCAGTGGGAGGCCATACAGCTGGCCGCCCATTACGGACTGAATAACCTCATCGGCATCATCGATGTGAACGGTCTCGGACAGCGGGGGGAGACGATGTATGGGCACGAGGTGGGAGCGTACGAGGAGCGTATCGGTGCCTTCGGGTGGGATACCCTTGTTATCGACGGCCATGACATCGAGGAGATCCTGGATGCGTACGGGCGCGCGGCCATGAGCTCCGAAAAGCCGGTGATGATCATTGCAAAGACGGTAAAGGGCAAGGGAGTGTCCTTCCTCGAAGGCAAAGGCGGCTGGCACGGCAAGGCCCTCGACAGGGAGCAGCTTGACCGTGCATTGAGGGAATTGGGGGAGGTAAAGAGGGAAATCAGGGGGACAATTGCGAGGCCGGAAGAGCTTCATCCCGAGCGGAGGGGACCGCAGAAGACAGAGGAGATCTCCTATGATCCCGGAAAAGGGGTTGCGACGCGGATGGCATATGGCAAAGCCCTGAAGAGACTCTTTCCCGAGTTCCCCGATATGGTGGTCCTCGATGCGGAGGTGGGCAATTCCACCTATGCCGATATTTTCAAAGAGGCCTATCCCGAAAGGTTCTTTGAAATGTACATTGCGGAGCAGAATATGGCGGGAGTTGCCCTCGGGCTTTCCTGCAGGGGAAAGGTCCCCTTTCTCTCGACCTTTGCAGCTTTTTTTACGCGGGCCTTTGACCAGATCAGGATGAGCCGGTATTCACGGGCGAATGTAAAGTGCGTCGGGTCCCATGCGGGGGTTTCCATCGGCCAGGACGGACCCTCCCAGATGGGGCTGGAAGATATCGCACTATTCAGGTCGATACAGGAATGCGTCGTATTCTACCCCTCCGATGCGATGGCAACGGAGAGGATGGTCGAGGAGGCCGCCCGCCACCGGGGAATGGTGTATATACGGACAACGAGGGAGAAGACGCCCGTTCTCTATGACAGCAGTGAGGAGTTCCCTATCGGGGGGAGCAAGATGCTGCGGCAGAGCGGAGAGGACAGGGTCGCCGTAGTGACCGCGGGTATTACCCTCTTCGAGGCCCTGGCCGCATACGGGGAGCTGGAAAAGGAGGGGATACCCATCCGGGTGATCGACCTGTATTGCATCAAGCCCATCGGAAAGGAGCTTCTCAAGGAGTCCCTGGGAAAGATACATGCCGTCATTACCGTGGAGGACCATCACCCCGAGGGAGGGCTCGGCGAGGCGGTAAGGAGCGCTCTTGCGGGGGAGAGGATTCCGGTTTACTCCCTGGCGGTACGCAAGATACCGAAGAGCGGAACGCCGGAAGAGCTTCTCGGGTATGAGGAAATAGCGAAAGACGCAATCATGAAGAAAGTGCGGGAGGTCATATGAAGCCGGACACCCTTAAATCGAAAATTTTTTTGGACGGGGGCAATCCTGATGAGACGAAGGAGATTATCCGTCTTCTCGGGTTCCTCGACGGTCAGACCACCAATCCCACCCTGATTTCGAAAAATCCCCGGGCGAAGGAGCATCTCGAGCACGGCGGCACGTTTACGGAAGAGGAGATCATGGAGTTCTATCGCGAGGTGGTGACGAGGATAGCATCCATGATCCCCCGGGGGACCGTGTCGGTGGAAGTGTATGCAGACCCTTCTACCAAGGCGGAGGAGATGCTGTCCATGGGGAGAAAGATGTTCTCCTGGATTCCCAATGCCCATGTGAAATTTCCCGCTTCGCATGAGGGGCTGAAAGCCGCAGAGCAGGCGGTGCGTGAGGAAATGCGGGTCAATATGACCCTCTGTTTCTCCCAGGAGCAGGCGGCAGCGGTCTATGCAGCGACCCGGGGGGCGAAACGGGGGGATGTTTTCGTGTCCCCTTTCATCGGGAGGCTCGATGACAGGGGAGAAAACGGTATGGACCTTATCGAACATGTCCTCGCCATGTACCGGAAGGGGGACGGTCACGTGGAGGTGCTGACCGCCAGCGTCAGAAATCCGGACCACTTGCTGTACGCCCTGAAGCTGGGGTCGGACATCATTACCGCACCCTACGAAATACTCAAAGAATGGGGCGAACGGGGGCTTCCCCTTCCCGACGAGCACTACCGGTACGAGACGAAGGGACTGAGAGGCATCCCCTATAAAGATATCGACCTTACGAAAAACTGGCAGGAGTACGATCTGCGCCACGACCTGACGGTGAAGGGAATGGAGAAGTTCTCGCAGGACTGGAACGCCATGATAGGGCGCCCCGCAGTAGCGCAAAGGTAGTGCCATGAGGGTAGCCATTGGAACGGACCACGGGGGATACCCTCTCAAGGGGATTATAATTGACTTTCTGAGGGAGAGGGGGCATGAACCGATCGATTGCGGCGCATACGGCCCGGAACCGTCCGACTATCCCGACTTCGCGCGGGCGGTGGCGGAGACGGTGCTCCGTGGCGAGGCGGAGCGGGGGATCCTTATCTGCGGCAGCGGAGTGGGGGCATCGGTGGCGGCGAACAAGTTCCCGGGCATCCGCTCCGCTGTCTGCCATGATTCCTTTTCCGCCCATCAGGGGGTGGAGGACGACAACATGAATGTCGTCAGCATCGGGGCCAGGGTTGTGGGGGCCGAGTTGGCGAAGGAGCTCGTCGGTCTCTTTCTTGCGGCCAGGTTTACCGGTGCGGAAAGACATCTGCGGAGGCTGGAAAAGGTTGGGAAGATCGAAAGGGAGTGCTGCGGGGTTCTCAATGAAAAGTTGGGATGAAACGGGGGTCATCGACAGCCGGTTTCTGCAGACGTGCGATATCCAGGCGGACGAGTTCAGGCTGGAGCCGTTCATTATGGTGATCTTCGGAGGCGGGGGCGATCTGAGCAGAAGAAAACTCGTGCCCGCCATCTATCATCTCTTCAAGGAAAGGGAGATGCCTGACTTTGCAGTGCTCGGCTTCGGAAAGCCGTCCGCTGAAGACGGTCAATACCGTGAGATAATGCGACAGTCTCTCCGGGCTTTCGATACTGAAGCGTACGACGAGGCGGAATGGGAGGAGTTCGGGAAGCACCTCTTCTATCTTTCCGGTGTTTTCGAGAAGGAGGGGAATTACCGGGACCTGCAGGAAAAAATAGACCGGATTGCGGATACTTTCACCGGAGGGGCGAAAAATGTCATCTATTACCTGGCGGTTCCCCCCCGGGAAGCCCCGGTCATCGTCGGGAAGCTCAAAAAGTTCAATCTCTGCCGGGGGACCTACCGGGCCAGGATTATCGTGGAAAAGCCTTTCGGCCATGACCTGCAGTCCGCACAGGAGCTGAACAGGATACTGGATGACGCCTTCGATGAGGACCAGATCTACCGTATCGACCACTACCTCGGCAAGGACCCCGTACAGAATATCATCTTTTTCCGCTTTTCGAATACGATTTTCGAGGAAATATGGAACAGGCGCTATATCGATAACGTGCAGATAACGGTTGCCGAAGAGATCGGTATCGATAACAGGGGAGCCTTCTACGAAAGTGCCGGGGTAATAAGGGATATCGTACAGAACCATATCATGCAGCTTTTCGGACTTGTCGCCATGGAGGCACCCATTGCCTTCAAAGCGTCTTTCATCTGGGAGGAAAGGCTGAAGGTTTTTCGCTCCATACGGTCCATGAGCGAGGAGTACGTAAGAGAGTTTACGGTACGGGGGCAATATGCCCAGGGCTGGATACGGGGAGAGCGGGTGCCCGGATACCGTGAAGAGGAGAGAGTCTTTCCGCTCTCGAATACCGCTACTTTTTTCGCCGGCAAATTTTATGTCGATAACCTGCGCTGGGCAGGTGTTCCCTTCTACATCCGTACCGGAAAACGCATGGCCCGGCGGGTCACCGAGATATGCCTCCAGTTCAAACAGCTCCCCCTCCGGCTTTTCGGCCGCACCTGCGATGTGGCCGAGCCGAATATCCTTATCCTCACGATACAGCCCGACGAGAAGATAGCCCTGCGGTTCGGCGTGAAATTCCCGTATTCCGAAAACCAGCTCTATCCGGTGAGCATGGTCTTCAGTTACAAGGAGGTCTTCAAGACCAAGATCCATCCGCCCTATGAGCGGCTGCTGATGGACTGCATGAAGGGCGACCAGACCCTTTTTGTCAGGGAGGACGCGGTGGAGGAGATGTGGTCCATTGTCGATCCGATTATCTCCGTATGGGAAAGTGAGCCTCCTGACGGCTTTCCCAATTATAAGGCGGGCGAATGGGGACCGCCGGCGGCGCAACACCTTCTGGAGAGGGAGAACCGGCGCTGGCTGACGGAATAGAAGAGGGGAAAACTGTTTCCGGTAGAGCTGAGAGCGGGGAGAGCGACAGGCGCGGGGAAACGCTGTACCGGGCAGTATCCGATCAGAGACAATGCTTTGGCACCAGCAAGAACGGAGCTCTCCATGGACAGCGCTCGGCAGGTCGTCGCTTTTGAAGATAAGGAGGAAATGGCGGATTTCATGGTGGAGAAATGGCGCTCCCTCGCCATGGCTTCCGTTGAGGAGAGGGGCTATTTTGCGGTCGCCCTTTCGGGGGGAGAAACTCCCGTTCCCTTCTACCGCAAGCTTTCCGTGCAGCGAAAGGGAATCCCGTGGGAGAAAACGCACGTGTTTCTTTCCGACGAGCGCTTTGTGCCCGTCACCTCTCCCGACAGCAATTTCCGCCTGATACGGGAGACCCTTCTGGAAGGGATCTCCCTCCCTGCGCGGAATATCCATGCGATCGCCACGGACGAGCCCGATCCGCAGGGCGCTGCCCGGCGCTACGAGGGCGAACTGATAACTTTCTTCAGACTATCACGGGGGGAATTGCCCCACTTCGATCTCGTCATGTTGGGTATGGGCACGGACGGACACACGGCCTCTCTTTTTCCGGGGTCGCCTGCGGTGAACAACAAGAGGCTCCTGGCCTGTGCGGCATCTCCCCCCAGGGGAGGTCATGAACGAATCACCCTTACCCTCCCCGTCATCAACAGTGCAAAGAATATCGTCTTCCTGGTGAACGGTATCTCAAAAGCGGAGATACTGCGCACTGTCGTGGAAGACGAGCTCCCCTCGATGCCTGCGGCGCTGGTGAAACCGGAAGGGGGCTCTCTCCTGATCCTGGCCGACCGCGATGCGAGCCGGCTGTTAAAGGAATACTCCCTCTTTGAAGCAAAACGCGGCCTTTCCGGGAGGAGGCGGTGAGGAGGAGCGGACAGAGCTACTGGCAGATTCTGCCGCTGACTCCGGTCACCACGGCGCAGGTGAATTCGCCGTATAGCGGCATCTCCGCCTTTGGGGGCAACCCGCTCCTGATCAGTCCCGAGCTGCTGGCACGGAAAAAGCTGCTCTCTCCCGCCGAGGGTGAATGCTCTCCTCCCTCTCCTCAGGACAGGGTGAGCTACCATGAAGTGGAGGAATACAAAAACCGTGTCTTATCCATCGCCTACGAGAATTTCAAAAAAAATGAGCGGGAAAGACGCATACTGCCGTTTCATAGAAGAGAACCGGTGGTGGCTCGATGACTATGTTTTTTGGGGCGCTGTACCGCCGGTTCGCCCGGAAACAGCTCAGTGAGTGGTCGGTGGAGATACGGCGGAGGAGGCCGGACGCCGTACGGGACGCACAGGATACCTTGAGAGAGGAGTGTGAAAGGGAGAGGTTTCTCCAATACCTTTTCCACCGGCAATGGTTTGCTTTGAAAGAATACAGTAACGCGGGAGGGGTTCAGATCATCGGTGATATCCCCCTGTACGTCAACTGCACCAGTTCCGATGTCTGTGCGCATCCCGGAATTTTCAAGGTGGATGAGGATCTGGCTCCTCTCGGGAAGGGGGGGGGAGCCCCCCCGATTTTTTCAGTGAGAAGGGTCAGCTCCTCGAAAGCCCCGTATACCGGCGGGATGCTTTACAGCGCGACGGGTACGGCTGGTGGGTACGGCGTATGAAGCATTCCCTGAAGCTGTATGACAGGATGCGGCTCGATCACTTCAGGGGATTTGTCGCGTACTGGGAGATACCTGCCGGCGAGAATGAACAAACCCGCTTCGGGGGAAGGGAATTGGGAGTGGCGGCTCCTTCCCGGGCAGATGCCCCTGTCTTCAGTGGAGGACCTCAAAGGGCCATTCTCCTCCCGGCATCCGCATTCTACTCCATTTTTATCTTCCGGGTGCGCTCGTCCAGACGCAGCTCTTTACTGATATCCTTGAATAACTGCATGTACTGCGAAGTGACATTCGCGGCATCCGACTGGTTCCTTACCACGCGGGGGGTGAGCAGGATGATGAGCTCCGTCCTTGAATTGTCATTGGTGGAGCTGCCGAAGAGATGCCCGAGTACCGGTATCTTGTTGAGCAGGGGAATGCCCGATCTCCCCTTCGAAGCGTTCTCGCTGATAAGGCCCCCGATGACGATGGTCTGCCCGTCCTGGAGCACAAGGTTGGTGGCGACTTCGCGCTTGCTGATGACGAACTGCTCCGTCCCCAGAACCGTCTGTGTGGAAACGGTGGAGACCTCCTGGGAGACCTCGAGGGTGATGAGGCCGCTGTCATTGATTTGCGGTTTGACCTTCAGGATGGTTCCGGTGTCCTTATACTGGATGGTCGTCGTTGTCTGCGCCGGTGTTGTTTCGGTGTTGGTGGTCTGCGATGTTGCAATGGGGACCTGATCTCCCACCTGAATCCTCGCTTCCCGGTTATCGGATACGAGGATGTGGGGCGAGGACAGCACCTTGGCTTTATTGTCTTCGGCAAGGGACTGGAGGAGAAGCCTCACTTTGCCGGAGGGGTCGCTCGCGGTATATTGGAAAGTCGGGCTGCTGATGAGGGACTGGAACTGCAGGGTGCCCCCGATATTGATATCGTTCTTGAAGGGCTTGATATTGGTGATGTTGATATCAGTATCAAGGGACCACTGGATTCCGAACCGCAGGTTGTCCGTGAGGGTAACCGAAGCGACAAGAGCCTCTATCATAACCTGACGGGGTATTATATCGATCTGCCGGATCGTCCCCTGGATAAGAAGGTAATCCACCGGAGACGCATAAATAACGACGGAATTCGTAACCTCGTCGGGGAATATCTTGGTGCCCGGAGAAACGATCGGCTCTTCGGGCGATGCGGGAAATGGCTGTGCCGGTTGGGGAGCCGGCTGAGGCGTCCTCGCTACGGTGGTAGTGGTCGCAGTGGGTGCGGTAGTGGTGGTCGTCGTCCTCCTCGTCTGCGCTGCTGCTGCGGAAGTACCCAGAAATACCTGCTGGAGTATTCTTGAAACATGTTCGGCCTTGCCGTACTGAAGGGGGTACACGTAGATCTTCGGCTGGCTGACATCCTTATACGTGTCTTCATCGAACATGGCGACGAGCTGAAGGAGCCTTTTCACATTCGCATCCGTGTCCGCGATGATGATGAAATTCTTTTTCGGGATATCGAGGAGTGACCCTCCCTGGGTCAGAAGGGGGGTCAGTACCTTGACCATTTCGGTGGAGCTTATATACTGCAGGGGCACGACCTGAACAATGGCGGTCCCTTTCAGTTCCACCGATTCCGGCGAGCTCCCGAAGAAAATGGGTGCAGGTTCTTTTACGATATCCCCGATGGGAATGATGCGGTAGATGCCCCCCTCCTCGATGATGGCGATGCCGTTCAACCTGAAGATGATTTCCATCACGGAGAGGATCCGGTCGCGGGGGATGGGGGAGGTTGTCCGGAAGTTGACTCTCCCTTTGACCTTGGGATCGATTATGTAGTTGACCTTGAGCACCTCACCGAAGACGGTCTGCGCCACCTCGAAAATATCGGCGTCGTCGAAAAAGAAAGTGACCTCTTCCTTCTTCCCGTTTACCAGGGAATGCCTGGCTTGGCCCGGAGGAGCCGTCCTGGGCTGCGGCTGCACCGCCTGGGGCCTCGGGGCCGGTGGCTGGACAGAGGGGGGCGCCTGCGGTGCCGGGGGTGCGGCAGGCGGCTGCGGAGCTTCCGGCGAAGGAGCAGGAGGGGGCACCGGCTGTCCCGGGGCGGGTGACGGTTCCTGCGGTGCGGGCTGAGGCCCCGGTTGCGCCGGAGGGGCTTCGATCTGCGCGTATGCTCGCATTATGAAAAAAGGAACGAGGGAGACCGACAGAAAGGCGACGGTGACGAACAGTACCTGGATTCCGATGGATCTGCGCAAGGAGCCTCCTCAAAAGGAACAAACGTTTCGCCCTAGTTTTAATAATAACAAAAAAAACGGAAAAAGCAATATGAGAAATGATGAAAACCGGAGCTCTCTTTGTTGAATTCTTCACCCGGATCTGTTACTTTTAGTAGTGTAGGTTCGTACAAATCAGGAGGAGATTTATGGATGCAAAAAAGAAAATGCTCTCGAATGTAAAAGGATTCACCCTTGTGGAGCTGCTCGTGGTAATGGTCATCATCGGGCTTCTCGCCGCTTTGGTGGCCCCCCGTCTGTTTCCCAAGCTGGGGAAGGGCAAGATCTCTGCAGCGAAGGCACAGATAGAGTTGTTGGGGCAGGCCCTTGACCAGTACCGGCTCGACGCCGGTGTCTATCCTTCTACCGAGCAGGGGCTCGCTGCCCTGGTGACAAACCCCGGCGAGGAGAAATGGGAGGGGCCGTATCTGAAAAAGAATGCGGTTCCTGTCGACCCCTGGGGAAGACCGTACGTTTATCAGAATCCCGGTACCCACGGAGACTACGACTTGTATTCCTTCGGAAGGGATGGTCAGCCGGGGGGTGATGGAGAGGATAAAGATGTGAATAGCTGGGAATAAGAAAGATTTTTTCTCCCTACGGAAAAAAGGGGGGGGCCGGACTTGTGTACTGCAGGAGTCCGGCCCCCCCTTCTGTTTCCGGCTCAGAAAGCCATCCTGCACCCTGCGGTACCGTATTCAAATTCATCCGGCATCGCCATCGATATCCTTTTGATCGCTTCAAAACCGGTGCAGTGAATGGGGACTATCTTCTGCACCTGGAGCCGCTTCAATTCGTCTATCGTCCTTTCGATCTTGCTCTCTCCCGGACCTATCAGATGGAATCCTCCGATGACGCAGTGGATGTCGTCTACGCCGGTCACCTTTATTGCCTGCTCAATTGTATTGATGATCCCGGCATGGCTGCATCCCGCAATAATGACAAGTCCTTTCTGTGTGTTGATGACCACCCCCTGATCGTCGAGGACTCTGTCGGAGAGCATTTCACCCTCCTTTCTTATTCTGAAGATGTTCAACTCCTCCCATTCGTGGATCCGCGGGACCTCCCCCGTCGTGACAACGCCCGCCGATAATTTGACCGGCTCCTTGTGAAACTCCGCCGCGTGTTTTTCGGGATCGAGGTCCGGGCTCGTCAGCTCGTAGCTTACCCCCTCCCTGGGCACGAGGTAGCGCTGAAAGAATGAATCAGGATGCGCTATGATTCTCCCTTTCACTTTGTGGAGCCCTCCCGTATGGTCATTGTGGCCATGGGAGAGGAAGACGACGTCGATATCGTTGACAGCCAGGCCTACCAGGCGGAGGTTATGGTCCAGGGCAATCCCCGTCGCTCCCGTATCGACAAGGATTCTTTTGCCCTCTGTCTCTATCAACGCCGAGAAGCCGTGCTCGGCGATGAAGCTCGAGCTCGGCCTGGAGAGACGGCTGATCATTTTGCTTCCCGGAATGAGCTCCATTATGGTGTTATCCACAAGGATAGTCACTACCGCTTCCACTTTTTCCAGAGCCTCTATGGTTGTTTTCATGAGTCCTCCTCTTGAAATAGATGACTTCCCGCCCGGACAGACACGAGGGATCCGTTTCTCTCTTTCGGGCAAGAGTATTCAGAAGAGCTTGAATATGTTCCCGGTAAACTCTTCATACATAACCCCGGATATTGGTAGGTCTTCAGGAAAAAGGCCTGATCGCCGGATCACCTCCGCCTGTTTTCGTACGTTTGCTTCGGGGTCCCTGAAGCTCTTAAGGAGTGCCTTAAGGCTTTTCCGGTCAGTGCTGCCGTCCGCATGGCACAGCTTTTTTTCGAGCTCATCCGCCATTACCCGTATATTTGCCTCCCGGATCCTGCAGTCCCGGTGACCCACAAGGAGTATTTCTCTCACTTTGAAAAGCTCTGAGGAGAACGCAAGGGAACGCAGTTCGGAATTGTCGATAAGAAGCCCTGCATTCCGCAGTATATATGCATTATCCCTGTTCTGCTGAAGAATCTCCTCGATGTTCAATCTGCAGTCCATGCAGAGCATGATGGCGATTTTCCGGGATGCGACCTCCCTGAGATTGAATTTTTTCCTCTCATCGGCCATGAGCAACCCATGCGGCCTCTTCGTGAGAAACCTCACCCGCGCGTCCTCGACATAGGAAGTGAGACTGACGGCGCCCCACGTGCAGGCGCGCTCGCATTTGCCGCAGCCGATACAGGCATCGGGATTTGACAGCCACGGAATAAAGATTCCTTCGTTCTCCGTCTCCCACATATCGAGTCCGTGGACAGGACACGCATTGACGCACTCGGCACAGCCCTCGCACTGGGCCGGAATAACCCACGGCAGGGCTTTTTGTGCAAGGAGTGTTTCCTCCCTCTCTTTTGTTTCCATACCCATGGAGCCTCCCCTGTACAAAGAGTTATAAATAGCGCGGAATGTTTCTCCCCCTTGAGGAGAGGGAAACGGTGAGGAGGGGAATCCACTCTCCTCAGGGGGACGGATGCATAAAAATGGTATTCGCCGCGGAGCATGATACGCTGTGCAGTTCCCCGTTCCTCCGCGGGACTACTCTCCACGAACTCTCACTCTCCCGGCGGTGTCAAATCCTTCCAGCGACTCTGATCGAACTCTTCGATTTCAGTGGGGGAAAGCACATCCAGCCTTTTGCCCGCCTCAGGTCCCGGTTTCGTACAGTAAATCTCTTTTACCTCGACCATAAGCTTCTCTCCCTCTATCCGGGCATTTCCTTTTAACTGGTAGGGCGCCCGGACACAACCGAGGCCTCCCGGACCAACCGAAACATACGGGTTTTCCGTAATATTGCTTTTGATATGGCTTATTTGAGCGGCAGTCAGGGGAAAAATCACGGTGCTGCTCCCCTCCACCTTGGCTTTTTCCACGACAATTGCCGTAGGAAAACCGTTTTTTGTCGCGGTCCCTATGTGCGCTCCGAGAGCTTCGAGCCAATTCACCATGCGGGTTGTCAAGTGCGCCATCGCATCCTCCTCCCTACAAGATTCTTTTTCCTGATTCGTCAGGTTTGAAGCTGTAGCATTCCTCGACTTTCATTGCAATAACACCCCGCTGCATGCATACCGGGGGTCTGATGTCGGGAGGAACCTCATCGGGGGGCTCCTTTTCGCCCCAATTGCTCCATTCATCGAGGACCTCTTTGGCATTGAGTCCATGGAACTCGTAATCAGGAGGAAGTCCTGGAATGAGACAGGTCATAGGCCCGCGGAACGCCCAGGTCCTGTTCTTTACCGGATGTGCCACTGTAATGACCGCAACAGGGTTTTCCTGAAGGTTCACTTTCGTCTTTTGTGCAAACATATCCGCAATGAGGATATACTCGTCTTTGACTACCGAGATAAACCTCTCTCCCACCGTGTTGCATTTTCCTTCTGCACTGCAGGTTGTCAGGTGAACTACAACACCTCCTTTTCCTATGATTTTGAGAGTGTCTTTCATTTCATCCGTTAGCCTCATTGTGCGCCTCCCTTTCAGAAAAGATGTACCTCCCTGCATAGAACGCCCTCTTCCTGCTTATCGCATCGCAATCACCTCCTTTCTTGACTGCTAATAATAAGTAATAACTTGTAATGACATGATAAAAAGCAAAAAAATTATTCGCTTAGGGAATAATTGTTAATTTTTGTTTTGAAACGGTAAAGGTCGCCTCTATAGATCGATGCGATCCATCCGCACGGCACATCATCTTTCTTGTATGCGACAAGATCAACGTAGAAAGCGAGCGACCCTGAAGGGACCTCAAGGTACCCTGCTTCATCAGGCCGGACGGTGGTGGCCTCGATGGTTACCTGCGCATACTCGCTGCAGATATGACACCTCCCGGCCAGCACATCGAAGACAGCCTGGTCCTTGACCGACAGGATATCTTCATCAGGAAAGGAGTTGAGAATTTTGCAATCTTTACAGACAATGAATTTTCTTTCAAGAACATAGGGTTTCTTGTCGGCAAGGAAGAGACGCTTGATACGAAACACTTTCTCGTCGAGGGGCACCATCAGTTTTTTCGAGACCAGGCTGGTGGCACTGACGACCTTCACCTCGAGGACCTTGACGTCGGGTTTAAGCCCCCGTTCCGCCATATCTTCATAAAAATCGGGTATTTTTATCATTATCTGGTCCAGCTTTGGTTCGGCGACAAAAGTGCCTTTCCCTTTAATGGTATAGAGCACCCCATCCAGTGTTAATCTCCGCAAGGCCTCCCGGACCGTGGTCCTGCTGATACCGTACCGCTTGCAGAGCTCAGTTTCGGACGGCAGCATCTCGTTCGGCTGAAAATCCCTGTTCTTTATTTGTTGATAAATGATTTCAATGAGTTGATTGTAGGCTGGGATAGGCGACCTCTTATTGATTGCGCCCTGCGCCTCGGACACATTTGATGCGATATTTTCGAAAGACATGCAAAAGACTCCTTAACTTGTAATGACAAGATAGTACCGGTAAATCGTATCTTTGTCAAGAGAAAAGTTTTTTTTCATTTTTGGAGGGGAGGCAGCAAGGGGGCAGCGACAGTACGTACACGGATAAAGTGGCACTGTCCTGGAGTTCCATATCCTCTGCCGCATCCTATGCCGTATACCGGGCGGAGAAAGCGGACGGCAAGAAATCAAAAGTGGGGACAATAGTGCGAGCTTTAACGATACCTCCGGCATTTCCCGGAAGAGCTATTCCTATTTTGTCATCGCGATTAACGGAACAGGAGTGGAAAACGATTACAGCAGCCCGAACACCGGCTACCGGAAAGCACAATAGATTTTTTGCCCTTTAACGGTGTCCACTTACCCCCCTTGACTCGTGACACGAAGTGTGCGATGCTTGTTACTGTATGGCAATTTTCACCGGCAATGGCTTATAATGAATAAATTGTGGTAGACGTGAAAGGTTGCATACAGTGCAGTATGTTGTACTCCTTCTTTCAGTAACGTCTTGCTTAAAGTCTGATTTCATTTGGGTTGCTGTCGAAATGAATAATTTTTGTACAGAGCGCTAACCCACGTAAAATGGTGTTACCTATGTCTGAGAAAGCTTCTTCCCTTAATAAGCCTCCGTTTTTGCATGCAGAAGAGTTTCCGAAGGTTCCCCTCGTCCTCGACGGAATTTCATCCCGTTTCATCCAGGAGCACCGGATCGTCCCCCTCGAATTCAAGAACAACGTCCTGAAAGTCGCCATGGCAAACCCTGGAGACGGCGATGCCCTCGATGCCCTGCGTGTCGCACTGTCCGCCACGATCATGACCTATGCGGCGGATGTCGGAACCATTGAAGAGTATATCAGGAGTTTTTACGAGCAGGAGGCACAGAATATAAACCGGATCATCGAGGATATCGGGGAAAAGGGTGTCGAATTCCTCCGGGAGGAGGAAGAGGATATCGGGCACCTGAAGGATCTGGCTTCCGAGGCGCCCATCATCAAGCTGGTGAACATGCTTATTACCAGGGCGGTGGAGAGCAGGGCGAGCGACATCCATGTGGAGCCTTTTGAAGACGAGCTGAAGGTCAGATACCGTATCGACGGTGTTCTGCAGGATGTGGAGTCCGTTCCCAAAAAATTGCAGGCCGCTATTGTTTCCCGTCTGAAAATTATGGCCAAGCTCAATATCGCGGAGAAGAGGCTCCCCCAGGACGGCCGCATCAAACTGAAAGTGGGTGACAAGGAACTGGACCTGAGGGTCTCCACCATTCCGGTGCTGTACGGAGAATGTATCGTAATGAGAATCCTCCGCAAGGAAGGGATCGTTATCGACCTGGAAAAGCTCGGTTTCGATCCGCAGACCCTTTCCGAATTCAATACGCTTATCGAGAGGCCGAACGGGATCATTCTTGTTACCGGCCCGACGGGCAGCGGAAAAACCACCACTCTTTACGGCGCACTGGACAAGATCAATTCCCCCGACAAGAAGATCATCACGGTGGAAGATCCCGTGGAATACCAGCTGAAGGGGGTGAACCAGATTCAGGTGAAGCCCCAGATCGGCCTGAATTTCGCCAATACCCTGCGGCATATCGTCAGGCAGGACCCCGATATCATCATGATAGGTGAAGTAAGGGATATGGAGACGGCCGAGATCGCTATCCAGTCGGCGTTGACCGGACACCTGGTCTTTTCCACTCTTCATACGAACGACGCCCCCACTGCACTGACGCGGCTCCTCGATATGGGTATCGAGAGGTTCCTCCTCGCTTCCACCATCCGGGGGATCCTTGCCCAGAGACTTGTCAGGGTCATCTGTCCCGACTGCAAGGAGGAGGACGCGCCGGTGGGGAGCAAGGCGAACCTCGATGCCTTCGGGCTGGGGAACGGTATTCCCCTCTATCGGGGCAAGGGGTGTGAGAGATGCTCCTACACCGGCTATTACGGAAGGACCGGCTTGTACGAGTTGCTGCTGGTGGACGATGAGGTGCGCTCGCTGATACTGAAAAACGCCGATGCGAACAGGATACGGGAGGCGGCGCGGAAGCGCGGAATGAGGACGCTCCTCGAGTACGGAGTGGAGAGGATCAAGACGGAAATGACTACCCTGAGCGAGGTGCTGAGGGTGACCCAGGAGGTCTGATGACTATCTTCTCCTACAGGGCGACCACCCGGGAAGGCGCTGTGGTGGAAGGGGTCATCGAGGCGCTGGATGAAAGGACGGCTGTCGAGAGGCTGCGGGCTACCGGCATTATTCCCCTCTCCGTTACCGCCCCGAAGAAAGGCGTAAGAAGGAGATTTTCCGTCCGTTTTTCCCGCGGGGACCTCCTCACTTTCACCACGGAGCTCTCCGCACTTCTGAGCGCGGGACTTCCCCTGGACAGGAGTCTCAATATCCTCTCCGAAATATCGGAAAGCAGTGAAATGAAGGGTATTGTCCAGTCCATTCTGAAGTCCATCAGGGAGGGGAGCGCCTTTTCCGAGGCCCTGCAAAAGCACCCCGAAACATTTCCGCGGTTGTATGTAAACATGATCCGCGCCGGGGAGGCGGGGGGCGTGCTGGACGTCGTGCTGGACAAGCTCAACGAGTTTCTCGAGACCACAAAAGAGCTCAAGGAGCATGTGTTTTCCGCGATGATCTATCCGGCGATCCTGGTGACCACCGGGGGACTCTCCATACTTGTCCTCTTGACCTATGTGCTCCCCAAGTTTTCTGTCATTTTTTCCGAGCTGGGAACTTCGCTTCCCGTCCCCACGCAGGTACTGCTTACCGTCAGCACTGCCCTGAAAACCTACTGGTGGGGCGCCCTGCTGCTCATAATCGGGAGCTATCTTGTCCTGAGGAGCTCTATCCGCACCGATGAGGGACGCAAGCGCTGGGATTCCCTGAAACTGAAGCTGCTGGGGAGCGTAATCGTAAAGCTTGAGACCGCACGTTTCTGCAGGACGCTGGGCACTCTTCTGAAGAGCGGGGTCCCCCTTCTCCAGGCATTGAATAATTCCCGTGATGTCATCAGCAACCGGATCATCGCCTCTGCCGTCGACAGCGTCTCGAAGGGGGTCAAGGAGGGCAAAGGGATTGCGGTTCCCCTGTCCAACGCCGGAGTTTTCCCTCCCCTTGCCCTGTCCATGATCAAGGTGGGTGAGGAGACCGGGCAGTTGGATACCATGCTGATAAAGGTAGCCTCCACGTATGAAAAAAGCCTCAAGGTGGCCATAAAGAGGTTTGTGGGATTCATCGAGCCTGCCATGATTCTCGGCATGGGGGTGGTCATCGGTTTTATCGTGCTCTCCATGCTGATGGCGATATTCAGCATTACCGAGATTCCGTTCTGACGGGAGAGCAGTGCAGAGGTCAGAGGAGTGCTTCGCGGTGCGGGAAGCGGGGAGCCGGCTGCAGGAGAAGGGGAGGACGGGGGCCTTTCTCCGGGAAAGAGACCCTGCGGCTTCCGCCGTTCCCCCGGGAACGATTCACGGGACAGGAGAGCATGCAATGAGAACGGAGAATGGCTTTACCCTTCTGGAGCTCCTGGTCGTCCTGTTTCTCATAATGCTCCTTCTCGGCATTGCCGCCGTATCCCTGACGAATTCCCTTCCCTCCTCGAAGGTGAACGCAACGGCAAGGGATATCGCTTCCACCCTCAAACACGCGCGGTCTCTGGCGCTGATACAGGGAGAGGAGCAGGTGCTCTCCCTCGATATGGACGCAAAACGGTACGGGATCGAAGGAAAGGCCTTTCGCGCCATTCCTGAGGATATCGCCGTACGAATAGTGGACCCCCTTTCCGGAGAGATCCAGAGCGGTACGTACCGGATCGTATTCAGGCCCATGGGGGGTGCCGAGGCGGGAGTCATTGTCGTGTCCAACAGCAAACGGACGGTCCGGATCGAGATGGACCCGGTAGTGGGCGCGGTGCGGCTGAAGTAAGGAAAAGGAAATACTCCATGAGAACGAAGAGACTTCACCGACAAAGAGGGTTCACCCTTCTGGAAGTGCTGGTAGCCCTGGCGGTGCTCGGCATTGCCCTGCTGGTGATCATACAGCTGTTTTCCGCCAATATGCGCTCTCTCTCCGCTTCCGAGGAGTATAGTGCGGCGGTGGTGCGGGCGGAAGGGATCATGAGAGAGGTCCTGGACGACGAGGATCTTGCCGAAAAGTCGTGGAGCTTCAGCACCGATGACGGATATCAGGTGGACGTCGAGATACAGAAACAGGAAGAAGACAGGATAGCGGCTCTTCCGGTCCAACTGCTCGATATCTCACTCACGGTGCGCTGGAAGAGGGGAACAAGGGAGCGCTCCTTTGTCCTTACCACGCTGAAGACAGTGGCGAGGAAGGTGTGAAAAAAAGAAATATCGGCAATCAGCGCGGCTTTACCCTGCTGGAGCTCCTGCTTTCGGTCGCCATTCTCGGCATCGTGGTCGTCATCATTGCCGGGGCGATGCGGCTGGGCTTCCGCTCCGTGGAATCAGGGGAGAGGAAGGTCGAGTCGCTGGAAAGGATGCGCACCTCTTTCGGATTGCTCGATGCTCAGATCCAGTCCGCCTTTGCTCTCGCCGAAACCGGGGAGAATGTGGAGGTGGGGAGCCCGAGATTCCGGTTTGCAGGAGAGCATTCCCTGCTCCAGTTTCCCTCGAACTATTCACTCTGGAGCGGGCCGCTGGGGTACGTCATGGTAACGTACCGGGTCCTGCCGGACGAAAAAGGGGGGAAAGCTCTCCATCTGACGGAAAACGTCATCGGAACGGACAGGATACGGGAAGTGATGCTCCTGGATCGAGCCCGTGAGATTTCCTTCGAGTATTTTTTCAAGGAGGCCGCTGAGGAGGAGGGGTCCTGGGTGGAGCAATGGACGGATACCGAAAGCATCCCCGAGAAGATACGGGTGAAGCTCGCAAGGGATTCCGTGAGCCTGTCCCTTATTATTCCGGTACGGGGACGCGGAGCGGCGGCGAAGACAGTGGTGAATACCGGCCAGACAGGCGAACAGACAGACGGACAGACGGGAGAGTAGCACAGCATGGGCGGAAACGGGGAAAGGGGAATTGTCCTGATCATGGTCATGTGGGTCCTTACGGTGCTCATGGTTGTCGTGCTTTCTTTCTCGTACATGCTGCGTACGGAGGCGCATGCCACTCTCTCCTTCAAGGAGGGCATGGAGCAGAAGTTCCTGGCCGAGGCGGGGATCGAGAGGGGGATTGTGGAGATCCTGTACCGGAAGAGCGGGAGTATCGCCCAGGAGGAAAAGGATGCCACTGCCTGGAAAATCGACGGGACCGTCTACACCGCCGAGATGAAAGAGGGCTCGTTCCGGGTGCGGATCCTGAATGAATCCGGCAAGGTGGATATCAATTCCGCCCACGAGCTTTTAATCCGGGGGCTCATCGCTGCCCTGGGGACCCAGGGGGAAGAGCTGGATACCGTGGTCGACTCCCTGATGGACTGGAAGGATAACGACAACCTCCATCGCCTCTACGGTGCTGAAGATGAATATTACCTGTCCCTGCCGGGTCCGTATAAGGCGAAGAATGCCAATTTTGAAAGCCTCGAAGAGATGATGCTCGTAAAAGGGGTGACCCCTGACCTCCTTTACGGAAACGGGGACCGGAAGGGGCTGCTGCAGTTCATTACCCTCAATTCCGGAAGCTCCGCCATCAATATAAATGCGGCGCCGCGGGAGGTGCTTCTGGCCGTTCCCGGGATGACCGCCGAAATGGCGGATGCGGTGCTGGAGTACCGGGCGTCGAAGGAAATAAAGTCTGTGCAGGAGATAAAGGACCTGCTGGGAGAACAGTACAACGCCATGAGCCCCTACCTGAACACGGGAGAGGGGAACGCGTATACCGTCGAAGCGGAGGGCCTGAAGGAGGGAAGGAAAGCGGGGCATGCCGTAAAGGCGGTAGTGGTGCTGGAAGGGGATACCTACAAATTCATTTATTACAAAAACCCAGAGGAAATACGACAATGGCACGTTCAATAGTAGTGGACAGAATGGTGGAGTCAGCCTCCACAATGACGGCGCGATTGCGCAAGACAGCGGCACCGCTCTGGAAAGTCCTGACTTTCAGTCCCGCGGATGAAACCGTTGCTCCCGGCTCCTGTCTGTGTATCGGCATCGAGAGGGGAAGCGTTGTGTTTACCCATGTTTCGCGCTTTCTCTCGCGGTATCAGATACGGGGGTACCGGAAATACGGTTTTACGGAAGGGAGCTATCCGAAACCTGAAGAGGTGGCATCATCCGCTGCCCATGCGGTGAGGGAGATGCGGGCGGGAAAGGCCGATATCGTGCTCTCTCTTCCCAAGCAGTGGGTAGTGGTGAAGGCGGCGGAGCTGCCGGTGTCCGCGTCCGAAAATCTTCCGGCGGTGGTCTCCTACGAGCTCGACCGCTTTACTCCTTTCAGCGCCGATGAGGCACTGTACGATTACCGGGTAGTGGAGGAGGGGGAGGAGAAGATATCCCTCCTTATCGTTGTCACAAAAGCGGCTCCGCTGAACGGATATCTTTCCGCCTTGAAGGAGACAGGGCTGCGGGTGGCGAGGGTCTCCTTCGATCTGTCCGGGATGTCCGCGCTGTACCGGCATATCGCCGGAGAGGACACTTTTGTATTCATGGAAGTGGACGACGAGGGCTTCCGGGGAGGCGCCGTGGTGAAGGGCATCCTGGCGAAGAGCGTCTCGGCCGGCTTCTCCCTCCCGGAGGATGCTCTCCGTGCAGCGGCGGTGGAGGAGGAGCTGGCTTCCCTCGCGTCAGGGCTCAGGGAAGATGTTTCCCCGCCGAAAAGGTTCCTTTCGTTCCGGGGAAGGACTGCCGCCCTGCGGGAGAGAGTGAAGCAGCAGGGAGGGAATACTGTCCGGGTCATCGATGAGATGGAAAAGCGTATTAGGGGCTTTGAGGGCTTCAAGGAGGTGTCTTCCGCTGCAGCAGGGGGGGCGATGGATGCGCTCCTGCCGGGTTCGAGGGGTTTTGACCTGCTCCGGAAGGGGGTCGCCCGGCGGGAAAGGACCCCGTTTGCCCTGACCGCCCTTCTCGTGCTGGCAATTACTGCCCTTATCGGAGTGTACCTGCTGATGCCGATCAAGATAGAAAACGAGCGTCTCCGTGAAATCGAAAAACAGATTGCGTCACGCAAGAAAGAAGTAATGGCGGTGGAGGACCTGAAGAAGCAGATCAGTGCGCTGCGGCGCGAGATAGCCCTTGTGGACAGTTTCAAGAATGATCAACCCCTCTCGTTGAATGTTCTCAAGGAGCTTACTACAGTGATGCCCCCCACCGCATGGCTCACCCGGGTCAGGATTGCCGAAGGGCAGGTGAACCTGGAGGGATATGCTCCTTCCGCAACGATTCTTATCCCCAAGCTGGAGGCATCCCGTTATTTCAGGAGAGTGGAGTTTTCTTCTCCTACCTTCAGGGATGCCCGGCAGAATATGGATAGATTTCAGATCAAAATGGAACTGGAGGGAATGAAGAATGAAAGGAAATAAGACCCTGATCCTGGCGATTCCCGCTCTCCTTGTCCTCCTCGGGCTGGTACTATACCAATACGTCTATCTGGGCATCCGGGCGGAGCTGTCGTCCATAAAGGAACAGCAGGCGACAAAAGCCGCAACGCTCCAGAAGTATATCGCCATTATCTCTGAAAAACAGGAACTGGAGAAAGAGCTGGCCGCCCTGACGGAGAGGGCGAAGGCGAACAACGCGAAGCTTATCGAAGGCGAGCCTGTCTCTCTCGCCTCTGCAAACCTTCAGGAGACGGTAAAAGGCATCGTTTCGGGGAGGGGAGGCACCCTCTCGAGCGAGAGGATCGGGAAGCCGGAGGATGCGGTCAAGGCGCCTGCCGGTGCGGGGGGCGCCACCGCTTCTTCCGGTGTAAGCGGCGCAGGTGGTGCAGGTGGAGCTTCCGGAATGAACACGGGGAAGGGGACCGCAGCCTCTGCGAGAGGGAAGGGCGTAAAGCCCGACCCCCTGAGCAGGTTTAAGGTCGTCAGCATCAGCATCGACGCCAGCGTACCCGATCCGGCTGCCCTGAGCGATATCCTGTATTCCCTCGAGACGAGAACGCCCTTTCTGCTCATCAAGGAACTGGACGCGCGGGTGAAGAACTTCAAGATGCCCAAGGATCTCATGGTCAAACTGGACGTTTCCGGTTTGTATGGAGGGAAATAGGTGCGGATGAGAGCGCTTTTACGACATATCAATCTCCTTAATATACTGCTGCTGGCAGCTGCCCTGTTCTTCGCCTACTACCTGCTCGCGCCGCTTTTTTTGGCAAGCACAGCCTTCAAGCCCCTGTCGTTGAAAAAGATCTCCTCCGAGGAAAAGGATGTCCCGGCAGCGGAAGAGCAGAGGCAGGCTCCCTCCGCAATGGAATATACGGTCATCGCGGAGCAGAATGTATTTCACCCGGAGAGGAAGATCCCCGTGGAGAAGAAAGATGAAAAACCCTTGCCGCAACCCGAGTTCTCCCTGTACGGAACCCTGGTGACCGATGCGGTGAGCCTTGCGTATATGGAAGACAGGAAAGCACCCCGTTCGACCCCGGGGAGGGGCAAGAGACAGACTGCCCTCAAAATCGGGGACTCTCTGAGCGGGTATATGGTGCACGAAATCACCCACGAGAAGGTGGTTATGGTGCGGGGCGAGGACCGGATCGAGGTGAAAGTCGTTTCACCGGCCAATAAAAAGGACAGGACGGAGACGGGGACTGCCGCATCATCTCCGTCTCCCGCTCCGTCTCATGCGGGGCGTATGGAGGAGGCCCCGTCTTCCGCTCCTGCCGCCTCCACGCGGATCGAACGGCCCGCGCGCACCGTTACGCAGCCGCAGACTCCGGGTGTTCCCCGGACATCGACCCCGGGCAGTGTCGGTTTCCGGTTTACCAAGTGAGCGGTTGAATTGTTATTTAATTGATAATGAAAGGAGGGATCGAGTAAAATATAAAGGAACAATAATATCCCATCTGACTGACGCACCTTTGCAGCGAAAGTAGTCTTTCCATCAAATTCGAGTAGTGCTGTTAGGGGGAAAAGCCTATGATACGCAGCAGTTCAGAGGTAAGCAGCCCGGCAGAGCAGTTTTCCGCGAAGAGTTCCAAAAAAGTGCTGATTGTCGACGACGAATCCGTAATCAGATGCTCTCTGAAGAGCTTCTGTGAGGAGGAGGGGTATAATGCCGTCTCCGTGAGCTCCGGGATCAAGGCCCTCAAAATCGTCGAAGAGGAGAGCCCGGATATCATCATCCTCGATATCCAGCTCCCCGATTCCAACGGGTTGGAGCTGTTAAAGACCGTCAAGGAAATCAATCCGGATATCGCGACAATCCTCATTACCGGACATGCCGATATACGCGGGGCGGTGGAGGCGATGAAGGTGGGGGCCTTCGACTACCTCATCAAGCCCCTGGATCTCGAAACCCTGAGGAAGATCCTGAACTCCATAAAGGCGAATAACTCCACCTATGTAAAAGCGTCCGATATGGACGATTTCGTGTTTGTCAGCGACAAAATGAAAGAGGTCGTCCGGATCATGGAGCGGCTTGCCGTGAAGAGCGATGTCACGGTTCTGGTCCTGGGGGAAAGCGGAACGGGCAAGAGCTCCCTTTGCAAGAAGATGCATGATTTGAGCTCCCGCCGTGGCAAGCCTTTCGTTGAAATCGGGTGCTCCAATATCCCCGAACACCTCATCGAGAGCGAGCTTTTCGGATACAAAAAAGGTGCTTTTACCGATGCGAAGATCGATAAGAAGGGTCTCATCGAAATGGCGCAGGGGGGGACCGTATTCCTGGACGAGATCGGTGATATGCCCTATCAGATGCAGTCGAAAATCCTCGACCTGATCGAAGAAAGGCGATTCCGGAGGATCGGCGGCCTCCAGTACCTCAACGCCGATGTGCGTATTTTTGCCGCCACGAACGTCAATCTCCACGATCTCGTGCAGGCGAAGAAATTCAGGCTGGACCTTTTCTATCGGCTTAATGTCGCGACTATAGAAATGCCCCCGCTGCGTGAGCGCAAGGATGATATTCCCCTTATCATCGGCCACTTCATGAAGTACTATGGAGAAAAGTACCGCAGCACTCCCAAGGGGATCACCCCGCAGGCCATGGAGATACTGCAGCGATATCCCTGGCCGGGAAACGTACGGGAACTGAAGAACATCGTGCAGCGGTTTGTCATTCTGGCCAAGGACGATGAAATCGATGTGGACGATATCCCCTCGTCCGTATTGTCCCCAAAAACCCTTGAGAGCCAGGTGGAGAAACGGGAGGAGAGCCACGCGGAGGAACCGGTCAACATCGGCAGCTATTCCGGCCTGTCCCTCAGGGCCATGGAGGAGGAGTTCATCAAGACGGCCCTGAAGCTTTCCGACGGCAATCAGCGGAAAGCGGCCAAGCTCCTCGACGTTACCAGGGACACCCTGCGGTACCGGCTTAAAAAGCTGGGGATAGAGACCCCGGGAAAGTAAAAGAGAGAATTGTTCTGATCCTCAATAGAGCTGCTCGAATGCACCACATTATGACAGATGAGGGTGCAGCTCCCTGAGCGGCTTCCCCTGTCGGTAAAGGTGGGGTAGGCGGCACCCGGAGCCGGGCGCACGATCCTCGTGTCGAAGTTGATGAGATGGGTGTGGTCGCCGGTTATGCCGTCCATCCTGACGCCCTGCGGATCGTGGCAGGCGGGAACAGGGTGCGTTATTCCCGAGATGCCCGCTATGGCCTCCCTTGCCACTCACCGGACTCCTTTTGAAACTATCGTCGCTCAGTATGCTGGTCCTGTTGTGGCATCGATAGCAGAGAGCATAACTCTGATAGCTTTCAATAGTGCTGTCGTTTGTTTCATACCGCTCCCGCAGAGCGATCCGTATCCCCAACACGGGGTATCCGCAGGCTACCACTTCCAGCAGGGGAGAAACGTAAGCTGGAACTCGAACAACGCAAATGCCCAGAGGAGCTTCTACAAGGTACAGAACTTCACCAGCTCCACGGGCATGTACGGCAAGTTTTGACCGCCCTCCAACCGCCATCGACCAGAAGGGCACGTATTACTATAATCCCTGCGTTTCCCCCTCCGGTTGCGGTTCCAGCGCAGACGGGGATGCGGCTGCACCCTGGTCATGGGCAAGCACGACGCTTACAGCGGACAAGCTCGTAAAAATGCCAAATAATGAGGGGTGTGCGGTCAGTAGTGTCCGACAGATTTCATAATAGATTCAGTTGGTTGCTGTTGCTGCCAGTATTTTGGTCTGAAGCTGTATCTGAAAGCAGCTGAAGTAACGATGTTTTTTCGAATGGAGTCACGCTCAGAAT
>NSJL01000007.1 GCA_002634385.1 Nitrospira sp. | reverse complement strand
ATGTGGAAGTACTATCTGCTGAGCTGTGCGGGGGCGTTCCGGGCGCGGGACCTGCAGGTCTGGCAGATAGTCCTCTCCAAAAAGGGAGTGCCCGGCGGATACCTCCCCCTGCGGTGACAGGCTCCGGGGAGAGGAGATTTCCCGCTTCTATTTGCCCTGATAGGCACTCTAAGCAGACTGTGCTGCATTGCTCATCGTCTGTTATGGAAACTATAGAAAGAGTTTTTCAGTACCCGGTCAGGAGGTATTTATGTCGATCCCAGGGAGTTCCACTTTTTTTATTGCCAGGAAGCTGGTGATGCTGCACGAAGCGGCCTTCTCCGCGTCGATCAGCTCCGCTGATCTGCAGCAGATGGAGACTATGATCTCTTGCCTGAAAGGGCAACGGTGCACCGTAGAGGTAACAGAGAACGGTGAGCTTGTCTTCGGCAACATGAACGGGACCGTCATAGAGCCATGCGCCCCTCTGACAGGGTTATCGGCCGTGCAGTATCCCCCCCCAGTGGCTCTCAATGTAGCATAGCCGGTCTTTTTCTGCCTCTTCTCCGCAGAGCCCTCTGTCGGCTCTATTTCTCAGTACGATTGAGCCGGCAGGTTTTTTTTGCCGCATTTGACATTCGGGAAACAATACAATTAATTTATTTATATGGCATTATATATCCTTAAGCGCTTGCTGCTGATGATCCCCCTTGTCTTCGGGATTACCCTTATTACCTTTGTGGTGATTCACCTTGCCCCGGGGGGGCCGGTGGAGGTGGAAACCGAGATGTCGCTGAAGACCTCCGCCCAGGCCCGGGAGAACCTGAAGAAGCTCTACGGCCTTGACAAACCCCTGCATATCCAGTATCTCGACTGGCTTGGGCGGTTTGTGCGCCTGGATTTCGGCAAATCCTTCGTGGACGGCAAGAAGGTGATCGACAAGATCAAGGAGCGGATTCCCGTTACCCTGACGATCAATATCCTCTCCCTCCTGCTCATCATGCTCATCGCCATTCCCATCGGGGTGCTTTCCGCCGTCCGGCAGTATTCCCTTTTCGATAAGCTGACGACAATTTTTGTTTTCGTGGGCTTTTCCACCCCCACCTTCTGGCTCGCTTTGATCCTGATGATCCTCTTTGGGGTCACTCTCGGGCTGCTCCCCATTTCGGGAATCCAGAGCATTGATGTTTCGGGCATGGGACCGCTGGACAGGGTGGCCGACTGGGCAAAACACCTGGTCCTCCCCATCGGGCTGAGCGCCTTCGGCGGGATCGCCGGCTTCAGCCGGTACAGCCGTTCGAGCATGCTCGAGGTCATCAGGCAGGACTATATAAGAACCGCCCGGGCGAAAGGGCTCAGGGAATCCACGGTAATCCTCACCCATGCCCTGCGCAATGCCTTGATGCCCATCGTGACCATCCTCGGCCTTGCCGTGCCCGGCCTTATCGGGGGCGCGGTCATTTTCGAGACCATCTTTGCCATACCGGGAATGGGACAGCTCTTTTATGCCTCCACCATGTCCCGTGATTATCCCACCATCATGGGAATCCTGGTCATCGGTGCGGTGCTGACCCTTATCGGAAACCTTATCGCCGATATCTCCTACGCCCTCGTGGACCCGAGGATCAGGGTAAAGTAAAAGACAGGTAAAGGTAGAGGTAAAGGTAAAGGAAGTAAAGAAAAGAATAAAACAGAAAAGGCTGAAAAAACGATAAAGTAAAGACAGGTAGAGAATGAGACAGGTAAAGGTAAAGAGCAAGACAGAAAAGAGAGGAAAAAAGAGAAATATAGTTGTTTTTTGCTTTTTTCTCTACCTTTACCTCTACCTGTCTTTCTCTGTCGTTGGAGTGGTCGGATGATACGGATTATCTGGAACCGGTTCAGAAAGAACCCCCTTTCGGTGGCGGGCATGGTGATCATTCTCTCCCTTGCCTTCCTGGCCCTGCTTGCGCCTTTTATCGCTCCCTATGAGCCCACGCGAATTGATGTCTACAACGTCCTTTCCGCCCCCTCTGCCGCCCATCCCTTCGGCACCGATGAACTGGGAAGGGATGTGTTGTCCCGGATGATATGGGGGAGCCGTGTCTCTCTCAAAGTGGGCTTTATCGCGGTGGGGATCGCCATCACCATCGGAACGGTCCTGGGCGCCTTCGCCGGCTATTACGGCGGCAAGACCGATGCGGTGCTCATGCGGTTCGTCGACATCATGCTTGCCTTTCCCACGTTTTTCCTGATTCTCGCCGTGATCGCCATTGTGGAGCCGAGCATCTCCACCATCATGATCGTGATCGGGATTACCGGGTGGATGGATGTGTCGCGGCTGGTGCGCGCGGAGTTCCTGACCCTTAAAGAGCGCGATTTCATTGCGGCGGCCCGGGCCATCGGCGCGAGTGATTTCCGGCTTATTTTCAGACATATCATTCCCAACGCCCTCTCTCCCGTCTTTGTTGCTGCCACCTTCGGGATTGCGGGCGCCATCCTTACCGAATCGGGCCTCTCTTTTCTCGGACTGGGAGTCCAGCCCCCGGAGCCGAGCTGGGGCAATATCCTCACTTCCGGAAAGGACAACATCACCGTGGCCTGGTGGTTGTCCCTGTTTCCCGGCATCGCCATCCTCATCACCGTGCTGAGCTATAATCTCGTGGGGGAGGGCCTGCGGGACGCCCTCGATCCGCGGCTCTGGAGGGAATAGGGTGTATCTGCAAACTATCTTCTGCTGCGACCGGCTGCACTGTCCCCGGACTGCGTTGTCCCGAGCAAAACGTCCTCAACGTAGCTCTGCTACGCCTCCGGGCGTTTCACTCGCGCCGCCTTGCCCGGGAACGGTTCGCTCGCCCTCGCTACGAAGACAGTCTGCAGACACACCCTAGGGTGTGTAGGCAAACTGGCGGCGATGGGCTATAGTATTCCCGACCCTGAAAGGGCTTCCAACAACATAGAGACGTTTCTTGCCGAAAACCCCGGGGACGCCGTACGGCTGGAAGAGCACCGCGGTGCCATAGCAATGCTCTTCTCCCACAGCCAGTTCCTTGCGAACCATTCCGTGCGGAATCCGGACGCGCTCTTCGGGGCACTGGAGACCCTGCATACCGTCCCCGAAGCGGATACCTTAAGGGAGGAGCTGCGGGACCTCCTTGCGCACTGCGGCACAATAGCCGAAGGGATGAAGGCGGTTCGCATGTTCAGGAAGAACAAGATGTTGCACAGTACCCTTCGCGACATCCTCCGGAAGGCGGAGTTCCAGGAAATTCTCCTCGGGCTGAGTGCCCTGGCCGACGTGGTTCTCGATGAATCGCTGTCCTTTGTGGAGGGATTTCTCGTGCAGCGGTACGGGACCCCGGCGGAGAATGTCTTTGCCGTTATCGCCATGGGCAAATTGGGGGCGGAGGAGCTGAATTACAGCTCCGATGTGGACATCGTGTATGTCTACCGGGAAGAGGGCGAGACTTCGGGGATTTCCACCCTTCCGGGGGTGGTGCGGAACAGGATCTCCGCCTTCGAATTTTATGTGAAACTTGCGGAGGAGCTCACCCGCTTTCTTTCCGTCCCCACCGAAGACGGTTTCGCCTACCGGGTGGATCTGCGGCTGCGGCCCCAGGGACAGCGGGGGAGTATGGCACTGTCCCTCGCCGGCTATGAGGAATACTATGAATCGTGGGGGCAGTTGTGGGAGAGGGCAGCCGCGCTCCGTGCCCGTCCCGTGGCGGGAGACGCAAAGCTGGGGAAGGACTTCCTGGACAGCATACGTCCCTTCGTATACCGGAAGTACCTCGATTTTCAGGCCATCGAAGAGATACGGCGGATGAAGGGGCAGGTGGAGCAGATAAAACCGGGTACGCAGAGCAGGGATATAAAAAGGGGATACGGGGGGATACGGGAGATAGAGTTTTTCATCCAGGTATTCCAGTTGATCTATGGGGGAAAAGATCCGGCGTTACGGGAACGGAGCACCTTTAAAGCCCTCCACCGCCTCGTTCAAAAGGGGTTTATCGGGCATGAGGACCTCCGTCACCTGGCGGACAACTACCTCTTCCTGCGGACCCTCGAGCACCGGCTGCAGCAGGTGAATGACCTCCAGGTTCATTCTCTCCCCTCCGGGGAAAGGGAGCTCGATATCCTCGGGAAGAAGATGGGGTTCGCGGGGAGAGAGGACTTCCTGGCGGAGCTGGATGCCCGGAGACGGAGGGTCAGGGACATCTACGACTCGCTCCTTTTCATCCGGGAGGGCAAGGGGGAGATGGGCGGATCCCGCCTTCTGGGGAACGAGTACTGGGATATGGATACCCCTGCGGAGAATCTCCTTGTGGAGGAGCTTGCAAAGGCGGGCGTCAACGATACGCACAAAGCGGTGTACTGCCTTATGAAGATCCGGAACAATATGCACTCCTTCCAGACCATCAGGGGCAGGCGGCTCCTCGAAGAAGTGATGCCCGGGTTCGTGGAAGAGGCGCTGAAGGGGCCCAATCCCGACCTCTCCCTGCTCCATCTGGTGGATTTCTCGGGGATACTCGCCGCAAAAGAGTACTACCTCGACGCGATTTCCCGGCGCAGGGAGATTGTCTCTCTCCTGACCTTCATTCTTTCCCAAAGTGAGTACCTTTCGAAAATCCTTATGAGCAATCCCGAGTACATAGAGTCTCTGGTGGAGGGAGAGAGGGGGAAGAAGTCCTTGCGGACCCTTCGAGAGGAGCTTGGCTTTCTTGTGGAAAAAAGAGGGGAAGCCACCGCTATCAGGCTTTTCAGAAGGATGGAGGAGATACGTCTCGGTGTCCGGTTCCTCGATGGAAGAATGGAGATTGCGCGCCTGGTGAAGGTGCTGAGCAAAGTGGCGGAGGCGGTACTTACGCGTATGGTACGGCCCTCTTCCCCCTCCTCTCTTGCGGTGGTCGGGTTCGGAAAACTGGGGGGAAGGGAGATTACCTTCAATTCCGATCTCGATATCATCTTCGTCACGAAAGATGAGCCCTCGGAGGATGAGGTGAAGGCTGCGGAACGCCTCCTGAAGGCCTTCATGTCCTATACGAAGGACGGGATTGCCTATAGGGTGGACACACGGTTGCGGCCTGAAGGGAACAAGGGGCCCCTGGTAAGCTCTCTCAAGGGGCTCGGCGCCTACTACCGGGACAATGCGCAGCCCTGGGAGATCCAGGCGTTGCTGAAGGCCCGTCCCGTGGCCGGAGCGGCTTGTACCGCCACTCTGTTTCTGTCGATGCGGAACAAGGTGCTGAGAGAAAGGGGAGAAGAGGTGACGCTGGCTGAAGTGCAAAAAATGCGGGACAGGATTCAGCGGGAGCTGTCGAAAGAGGGCAGGAGCGGGAGGGAATTCGATATCAAACTGGGGGCGGGGGGGCTGGAAGAGCTGGAGTTTGCTGTGCAGTACCTTCAGCTCCGGCAGTGCCGTTCCCGGCCGGAGTTCCTCGTACAGGGCACCCTCGACGCCCTGGGGCGACTCATGAAGAAAGGGGTCCTGGAGGCTGCGGGGGCGGCGATGCTCCGGGAGACCTATCTCTTTTACCGGACCATCGAAACAGTCCTTCGCCTGCGAAATGAAAGCGTGCTGAGCGAGAGGGGAAATGCCCTGCAGACCCTCGCTGGCAGCAGGGGAATAAGTGCCGCCGTCTTCCTTGATCTTCTGCAGGAGAGCAAAGAGCGGGTGAGCGTTTTCTGGAACTCCCTGCGCCCTTAGCCCTACACCGAGGACCCCTTTCAGAATCGCTCTTTCCCCCTGCCGCCTCCCCTTCCGGTGAGCTTCTCAATGCCCTCGTTTTTCAGCACCCCCTTTCTATCAACTTATATGCAAAAAGAGCGGTAAAGTTGTAAAATATCTCCGCCTTATCCAGGTGTGCGGGTGCCTGATGCCGGGAGGTATTCAGGCAGGGGAAAAACAGGGGCATCGGGGGGTGTCCCTCCTTTGGCGGGGAGCGGCGCTTCTTGTTTTCCGTTTCCCGGGTAGAGCCCATTATTCCGGAGGTGTTTAATGAATGCACTCGTAGCGGCAAGCCCCTCTGTGGGGATGAAGACGGCAGTGGTGGGAAGCGATATCCTGCAGTTGGTGACCTTCAATCTCGGGAACGAGGAATATGCGGTGGATATTCTGAAGGTGCAGGAGATAAACAGGATGAAGGAGATTACCCGGGTGCCCAACTCCCCCGGATACGTGGAGGGGGTGATCAATCTCAGGGGCAAGGTGATCCCCGTGGTAAGCCTGAGGACGAGATTCGGCCTCATGGAAAAGGAGAGTGACGAGCAATCACGTATCATGATTATGGATATCCAGGGTATCACCATGGGGCTGGTGGTGGATTCGGTATCCGAAGTGCTCAGGATTCCGATGAGCACCGTGGAGCCCACCCCGCCCATGGCTTCGAACATCAGCACGGAGTTTATCAAGGGGATCGCAAAGCTGGAGGAGCGTCTGATCATTCTTCTCGATATGGACAGACTCCTGGGCAAGTCCGATGAAACTGCCATGATCGAAGCCACGACAAGGGCGATAGAGGGGTAAAACACAGGAGACGGTGCAGACAGAATCGGAGCAGACCTCGAAATCCATGACCGAAGCTGCGGAAGAGGTGGCGGATTACGACCAAAGACCTCTTCCTCCTGGCCGACAATATGGCGTACGAGTCGAAGGCGAAGGGAAAGAACAGGATCAGCGCTCCCACCGGGGATGATGTGGCAGTAGCCGGTCCAGAAGGGAAATGAAAAAGAGCACGGGAGAATGTTCCCGTGCTCTTTTTCCGGCTTCGGCAGCGATACGTTTTTTAAATATCGAAATAGAGGAAGAACTCGTATGGGTGGGGCCTCAGCCTCAACTGGTCGATCTCCCTGGTCCTCTTGTAGTTGATCCAGGTATCGATGGCGTCCTGGGTAAAAACGTTCCCCTTCAGGAGATACTCGTGGTCCTCCTCGAGGTGGCTGATGGCCTCGTCGAGGCTTCCCGGCATGGTGGGGACCGATGCCAGTTCCTCGGGACCGAGCTCATAGATGTCCTTGTCGAGGGGTTCGCCCGGATGGATCTTGTTCTCGATGCCGTCCAGCCCCGCCATCATCATTGCGGCAAAGGCGAGGTACGTATTGCAGGACGGGTCGGGGAACCGGACCTCGATCCTCTTTGCCTTCGGGCTGGCGGAGTAGGTCGGGATCCTGATGGATGCGGACCTGTTCCTGGCCGAGTAGGCGAGGTTGACGGGCGCTTCGAAACCGGGGGTCAGTCTCTTATAGGAGTTGGTGGTGGGGTTGGTAAGGGCTGCAAGGGATTTCGCATGCTTCAAAACGCCCCCGATATAGTACAGGGCCATCTCGCTCAGGCCTGCATACCCGTTGCCCGCGAAGAGGGGCTTGCCGTTCTTCCAGATGCTCTGGTGAACGTGCATGCCGGAGCCGTTGTCGCCGAAGATGGGCTTGGGCATGAAAGTAACCGTCTTGCCGTGCCTCCTGGCCACGTTCTTGATGATGTATTTGAAGAGCATGTTCTTGTCGGCCATCTTGACCAGGGAGTCGAAGCGCATGTCGATCTCCGCCTGGCCCGCGGTGGCCACTTCATGGTGCTCCCTTTCCACGTAGATACCGACCTTCAGCATCTCCATGACCATCTCGGTCCTGAGGTTCACCTGGCTGTCGGTGGGCGGTACGGGGAAGTACCCCTCCTTGTGCCTCGGCTTGTAGCCGAGGTTCGGCTTCTCGTCGCGGCCCGAATTCCAGATGCCCTCGACGGAATCGATGAAATAGTATCCGCTGTGGGAGTTCTGGTCGAACATGATATCATCGAAAATGAAGAACTCCGCCTCGGGGCCGAAATAGGCGGTGTCGCCGATCCCGGTGGATTTGAGGTATGCTTCAGCCTTTTGTGCGATATACCGGGGGTCCCTCGTGTAGTATTCCTTCGTGATAGGATCGACGATATTGCAGATCAGGCTGAGGGTCGGGTATTCCATGAAAGGATCCATGAACGCCGTCGTCGGATCGGGGATGATCAGCATGTCGGAGGTGTTGATCGCCTGCCACCCCCTGATGGAGGATCCATCGAAGCCGAGCCCCTCCTCGAATACCGCCTCCGATAATTCGGCGATCGGTACGGCAAAATGCTGCCAGATTCCAGGAAAATCAAGGAATTTAAAGTTGGCCATGACAGCCTTGTTTTCCTGTGCCATCTTGATTACGTCTTTCGGTGTCATACTTCCTCCTTTATTAATGGTACATTTACCTACACTGCCGACTCTCCGTGCTCACCGGTCCTGATCCTGATGACCTCCTCGATGGTGTAGACGAAGATTTTTCCGTCTCCGATCTTCCCTGTCTTGGCCGACTTCTCGATGGTCTCCACCACCTTCGGGGCGAGGGTGTCGGAAGTCACGATCTCTACTTTGATCTTCGGGATGAAGTCCACCACGTACTCTGCGCCGCGGTAGAGCTCGGTGTGCCCCTTCTGCCTTCCAAATCCCTTTACCTCTGTCACGGTCATTCCCTGGATGCCGATCTCGTTCAGGGCATCCTTGACCTCATCAAGCTTGAAAGGCTTGATGATCGCCTCTATTTTCTTCATATCTCACCTCCTTGGTATTAGGGTGTGTATGCAAACTATCTTCTGCTGCGACCGGCTGCACCGTACAGGGACTTCGTTCTCCCGGGAAAAACGTCCTCAACGTAGCTCTGCTACGCCTCCGGGCGTTTTCCCCGTGCTGCCTTGCCCCTGCACGGTTCGCCCGGTCTCGCAACGAACACAGTTTGCATACACACCCTAGCTTTCCTCTTCCGGTATCCCACGGCACCACCCCTATCACCGCTGCCGGGGAGAGGTGAAGAACTGCCGGTAAAATGCCATAGCCCGTGCGTAGTACACATCATACAGTCTCTCTGTATCCCGCCCGATCCCCTCCAGGTCGACGGCTTCGTTCCGCAGCCATTCGTGTATCATCTCTTTTCCGACCTCGATATGGAACTGAAAGGCATAGGCGTCCCTGCCGTACCGGAACGCCTGATGGGGAAAGAGGGATGAGGAGGCGAGGTGCACTGCACCCTCCGGTATATCGAAGGTTTCGCCGTGCCAGTGGAAGACCTTGAAGCGCCTCCACAGGTCGCCCGCATGGGGGTGAACTGCAAGCGCACGCATCAGCGGGTCCCGCAGTCCGTGCTCGGTCAGCTCGACGTCATACCATCCGATTTCCTTCTCCTTCCCTTTATAAACCCGGGCTCCCAGGGCTTTTGCCATTATCTGTGCTCCAAGGCAGACCCCAAGAATCCTCTTGTCCCCTTCGATGAAGGTCCGGACAAGCGCCTCCTCTTCCTTTATATAGGGAAAGAGGTCGTCCTCATTGACGCTCATGGGGCCCCCCATCATCAGGAGGGTATCGAAATCCTGTATATCGGGAAGAGACTCCCCCTTCGAAAGGTCAACGACGGCAAAGGGAATCCCCTCAGTGGTGAGGAAATCCCCGATGGTTCCGGCACCCTCGTTGCTTATGTTTTTACAGATAAGCACTGCCATACAAAAAACTAATGCAATAGATATGCCAGGGGCGTTTTATTGATAAACAGGGATAATTAAATGAACAGTGGGGAGGTTGTGCACAAAAATAAGGCAGGGGGTGCTCAAAAAACGGGCATGCACAGCCTACCTCTCCTTTGCCGGGGGAAATATGCTACTATGAAGCAAAAGAGCACTAGGGTGTGTTTGCACACTGCTTTCTGCTGCGACCGGCTGCAGAGCCCCCGGACTGCGTTGTCCCGGGAAAAACGTCCTCAACGTAGCTCTGCTACGCCTCCGGGCTTTTTCCCCGTGACGTCTTCCCAAGGACTCTTCGCTCGGTCTCGCTACGAACCCAGTGTGCAAACACACCCTAAAAAGGAAGGTTCCATGGAAAGTATATCCGAAGAGATGGTGGAAAAAGTCTGGAAGGAAGTGGCGGTGATGGACCCTGCCCAGGGGAACCGGGAGATGGTCGCCCTGAGCAAGAGCCAGCCCGATCTTCTCGCATTTCTGGTCCATGCAACGGACGATATCGATCCCGCTGTCGCTGAACTTGCTGTTTTTATGGCTTTTGTCGTTTATAAGATGTTTCAGCAGGGCGGGGATTTTGAGAAGGTAACGGCCGAAGAGCTGATAGAGCTCCACAACAGTAATGTTGCCCTTATGGAGGATCTTGCGGGAGGGGGGGGCAGTTTTGCCGAAACGGTCGGGAAGGTGGAAATCCCCACGCAATTGCATGTCATGCGCTGCGTGGTGGAGATGATTCTCGACGCCCCGGATACCGAAGACCCCCTGGAGCTGTCCGACGAGGAGGCGCTCTATCTCTTCTTTCTGCTCAAGACTGTTGTTGAAGCGCTGGATGCAAAGGGAGGAAAAGGATAGAGGATTGATTTCACTGTATGATTATAAAGGGCGAGAGGAAGTGTCCTCCTCGGGTGAGGGGCAAGGGGGTACCCTCTTTCTTTGCGAGTGAATTCCTCCCTGTTCTCAGGGGATCTCCTCATTCCCCTCCCTCGAGGGGAGGGTGTCCTGCCCCCTCTGCTATTCCAGACACTCGCTGCAGAGAAGAGGATACCCCCTGCCCCCCTGTGTCTGTCTGTTTTGGAATCCGTCACCCCGGCGAAAGCCGGGGTCCAGAGTCTTTGAACCAGAGTCTTTCGGAAAGGGACTGGATCCCGGCTCAGAGGATCCGCCGGGATGACGACAGAAACACACGACTCCTTCCCTCGTCCTCTCCCGAAAGGAATGCGTGGGGAAGGAGTCTGAGGGATGAAGGAGAGGGGAGGAGGGGAGTTCTGAGCGGACCTTAGCTCTTGTTCGTCTCCTCTCTTCGTGAAACGGAGTGGCCACCACAGTGCATGTTTGAGCGGAAGCGAGTTTGCGCTGTGGTAACGGAGTGAGCGGTAGAGAGGCAGAACAAGAGGCCGGGGAGTGAAGGACTTCACGACTCCCCTGACACGGAGAGGAGAGGTCAGGGGTGACGCTCCCCGGAGGATACGAGCATCAGAATCAACTATCCGCGAGGGAATACGGTGATCCTGTCGCATTGCAAGGACATCGAATCCCCCTGTCCCCTCCTCTCCCGAAAGAGAATGCATAAAAAGGAGGATGATGTCTTTATTATGCTGTGGTATTACGACGAATACCCGCTTTCGCCGTGCTGGGTGATATCAAGGCCCATCAGTTCCTCCTCAGGATCGACCCTCAGCCCCACCAGGCTGCCGATGAGCTTCAGGAGGACTATGGTGACGAGGAAAGAGTAGAGGGCCACTACTGCGATGGCGAGGGCTTGCGTCAGAAGCAGCTTCGGATTACCGAAAAACATCCCATTATCCCCTCCCGGGTTGATCGCCTTCTGCGCAAAGAGCCCGACGCAGAGCGTCCCGATGATCCCGCCGATTCCATGCACCCCGAAGGCGTCCAGGGAATCATCATATCCGAAACGGTTCTTCATGTTCAGCGAGATATAACACGCTGCACCCGCCATCAGGCCCACCGCCAACGCGGGCATCGGTCCGACAAAGCCCGCTGCGGGAGTAATGGTGGCCAGCCCGGCAATAGACCCGGTGGCAGCGCCGAACATGGTGGGTTTCCCCCGGTGGAGCCACTCGATAATTACCCATATCACCGTGGCTCCCACCGCCGAAATATGGGTGACCACAAAGGCCATGGCGCTCAGCGCCCCGGAGGAGAGGGCGCTCCCCGCATTGAAGCCGAACCACCCGAACCAGAGGAGGCCGGCGCCGAGAACGGTCATGGGAAGATTATGGGGGTAGATTGCTTCCTGCAGGTATCCCTTCCTTTTGCCGATCACTATGGCTGCGGCCAGAGCGGAAATACCTGAAGTGACATGCACGACAATGCCCCCCGCAAAGTCCAGGGCTCCCCATTCCTTGAGCCATCCCCCGGCACCCCATATCCAGTGCGCCACAGGATCATAGACGAGAGTGGACCACAGCAGAGTGAAGAGAAGGAATGCCGCAAACTTCATCCTCTCCGCAACCGCCCCGGTAATCAGGGCCGGTGTTATCGCCGCGAACATGGCCTGGTAGATCATGAAAG
Organism: Nitrospira sp.; assembly: GCA_002634385.1. Classification (GTDB taxonomy): domain Bacteria; phylum Nitrospirota; class Thermodesulfovibrionia; order Thermodesulfovibrionales; family Dissulfurispiraceae; genus Nitrobium; species Nitrobium versatile. The sequence continues at coordinate 159,445 of NSJL01000007.1, read as the reverse complement.
CGATATGGGGTATCGTGGGCGCATAATCGGAATTCGGCTCCATGCCCACCCCCCGCAGACCCGCCCAGTCGAGGCTCCCGATGACTCCGCCGAGATCGGGTCCGAAAGAGAGACTGTAGCCGTACAGTATCCATTGTACGCTGACGAGGGCAAGGGCGAAAAAGCTCTGCATGAGCGTGCCAAGGACATTCTTTGTCCTGACCATCCCCCCGTAGAAGAGCGCGAGCCCCGGGGTCATGAGCATGACGAGGGCGGCGGATACGAGGACAAATGCAGTGTCTCCCGCGTCCACCTTCCCGGCTGTCTGTGCATGTCCATAGCCGGGCACGAAAAGCATGCCTGTCAGCACTGCGAGCAATGTCGCCTTGTGTTTCATGGTCGGTTCCTCCTCGAAATAGACTTCCGGGCAGGTACCTCTGCGAAAAGCATGCCAGTTCCCATCCCTTTGAAATACCGGGAGATTGCGGAGAGAGTTGTCCCGGGGGAAGATACAATAATGTAGGAAAAGATAAGGGGGGAACGGTTGCTGCTTTGTAAACAGGGAGATAGTAGAATCCTACATTATTGTCTGAGCGACAATAATGTAGGATTCCTTGGGGAGTGGCGTTCGGTGCAGAGGCAGGGAGGAGTCCCCTGAGTGTCCTATATCGCTGACTCCCCCTTCTCTCCGGTGCGTATCCTGATAATCTCTTCAAGGGTGGAGATGAAGATCTTCCCATCTCCTATTTTTCTTGTCTTCGCTTTCTCCGCGATGGTGGATACCACCTTGTCCGCCATGCCGTCGGCAACGACGACTTCGATCTTTACCTTGGGAATGAAGGCAATATCGTACTCGGCCCCGCGGTAGAGCTCCACATGGCCCTTCTGTCTTCCGAATCCCTTGACCTCCGTTACGGTCATTCCCTGTATGCCGATGGCATTCAGCGCGTCCTTTACCTCGTCCAGCTTGAAGGGTTTGATAATTGCCTCGATCTTTTTCATGGTATCTCCATAGTTTTCGTAGTATCGGCGGGGACGGACGGGTCGTCCGTCCCCTGTCGTTCAGCTACAGGTTGTACGCCTTTTCACCGTGCTGGCTCTCGTCGAGACCCGTGATTTCCTCCTCCGTATCAACCCTCACTCCCACGAGGGCCTTGATGATCATGAAGATGACATACGTCGCTCCTCCGCTGTAGATCATGGTGACGACGGCGGCGATGATCTGCGTCATGAGCTGTCCCGGATTTCCGTACAGGAGCCCTTTGCCCAGCTCGTTGATGGAGGGGTCGGCAAAGATACCGGTGAGAATGGCCCCAAGGGTCCCCGCGACTCCATGGATCCCGAAGGCATCCAGGGTATCGTCATAGCCGAGTTTCGGCTTCAGCACCGCCACGGAGAAGAAGGAGACGATCCCCGCCGCGGCGCCGATGATGAGGGAGCCGCTGATATTCACGAAGCCGGCCGCAGGGGTGATGGCAACGAGACCCGCCACGGCGCCCGAGGCGAGACCGAGAACCGTGGGCTTTTTCGCGTGTATCCACTCCGCCAGCATCCAGGCCACGGCGGCCACCGCCGTGGCCGTATTGGTGTTGATGAAGGCCGCTCCCGCAAGCCCGTTCGCCGCCAGGGCGGAGCCGGCATTGAAGCCGAACCATCCGAACCAGAGGAGGCCTGCTCCGGTCACCACGAGAGTAAGATTGCTGGGAATCAGCGTTGTCTCTCGCCTCTTGCCGAGGACCAGCGCGCCCACGAGGGCGGCGGCACCGGCATTGATATGGACCACGGTGCCCCCCGCGAAATCGAGGGCCCCCAGTTTTGCGAGAAATCCGCCGCCCCATACCCAATGGGCCACGGGCAGATAGACCACGGTCATCCAAAGGATGGAGAAGAGCACCCATGCGGAGAACTTCATCCTCTCGATATAGGCGCCACTCGCCAGGGCAACGGTAATGGCGGCGAAGGTAAGCTGATAGACAATGAAGATGTACTCGGGAATGGTCTTCGCAAGATCGGAGATGCTGTTCACTCCCACCCCGGCGAGAAGCAGCTTGGCCGGCTTCCCGATAATTCCGGAAAGATCTTCCCCGAAGGCGAAGGTGTATCCGTAAATAACCCATAATGTGCTCACAATGCAGAAGGTAACGAAAGACATGGCGATGGTGTTAAGGGAGTCCTTCTTCTTGGAAAGTCCCCCGTAGAAGAGCGCCAGACCCGGGATCGTCATCAGCATGACGAGGGCGGTGGCAACGATCATCCATGCGGTGTCGCCGGTATCGATCTTCAGCGGCGCAGGAGCGGCGGCATCCGCAGACGCTGGCACCGTCGAGGGGGATGCAGGCTGAGCAGGGGATGCCTGCTCAGCCGCTGCCGGGGAGGCAGGAGGGGTAGGCAGTGCTTTCTCTTCTGCAAACACAAGCCCGGTGCAACTCAGGAGTCCTATGAGTAAGAGTATGATGCTGATGAGCCGTTTCATGTCTGTTTCTCCTTTTCTCTCTTTTAAAAGCTCAGGACCACGTTGAGCCCTGTTACCAGGGTATCATCGAGGTGCCCATTGGGGTTATAGCCGTGCCTTTCCGCCTTGTCGGAAAGGGGAAACCAATACTGCACCACCGGCTGCAATGCCATGTTCTTTGCAACCGGAACGGTAAGCCCTGCCTTTACCATCCCGTCATGGAAGGCCTCGTATTTCTTTCCGGTGCCCCCTTCCGACCTGAAGGCGTCGTCATCTCCGGAGAAGTATCCCGCGGAGGCGCCCAGATCCAGAGTAATATCTTTCATGATGCCGAAGGAGTGAGCTATGGCGAGGTTCACATAGGTGCCCGGGAAGGAGGAGATGTCCCGGTATACCGAAAGGGTAGGCTTCAACAGGGTGTCATAGGCAGCCGTTACGAACAGCTCTTCCGTTTCGGAAACGTATTTTGTTGCATAGTAGATGTAGCCTCCGGTCAGGGAAAGCTTGCCGATATCATAGGTATAGCTCAAAGTAAAATCTGTCTCGTTGAAGCTTTTTCTGCCCTCCCTGTCGGGAACAAAAGACTGGGTGGGGTGCTCATCGCTGTCGATAGTGCCCCAGAAACTCGCCGCAAAGCCCTTGAAGGCAACGGTGAGGGCGGGCTGAATGACGACGCTCTTCGTGCCGATCTCATACCCCCTGAAAATGTACCTGTTGAAAACGCCAACGGTAGCACTGCCGGTCACCCTGTCCTCTGCGGGAGGGGCCGGTACCGGTGCGGCCGGCGCCACTTCCGGAGCGGTGACGGCGGGTTTCTCCTCCGCATGCGGGGTCCCCGCTCCCATCACCGCTGCCAGGGCTGCTGCACAGAATACTGTCACTGCTTTCCTGATTCTCATCTCTTCCTCCAGGGAATTTTTTTGCGGGCTCCTGCCCGCCGTGCCTTCTCACTCACTTTCTATTCATCAGCTCTGCTTTCGCTCCCCTCCGCCTCATCACCCTTCCTTCTCGCCATTCTGATTCCGTACTTTTTGATTTTGTACCCGATCATCCTCTCGGTGATGCCCAGCTTCCGTGCCGCTTGCGCCATGATCCACCGGTTTTCCCGGAGGGCAGTGAGGATTTCTTCCCTCTCCATCTCCTCCACTTTGTCTTTCAGCGTGCCCATGCTCTCTCTCCTGTTCACCGGAATAGCGAAAACCGTGCCAAAGTTTAAGCTATTGAATTAAAAACAAAATAGAGTCTTCCTGTTGCTACAAAAACGTAGCTGCGACATTTTTGTCAAAACAATAATGTAGGTTTCGGGAGTAGCGCGGGTGCCGGAGGCCTTGCTTCAGGAAAAGAGGAAAGGGTATCAGCCTGTTCTGCTTATGCCGCCCCCGGGGGCGCGTCTGTCGAACGGCTTTTCAGGACCTCAGAGTGTAACGTAGTAATTATTATTTCAAGGAGAAAAAAAAGGCGGACGATAGCAATGTCACATGCTATCGTCCGCCTTGCCAGGGAGACAGCGGGAGACGGTTAAAAGCAGAGGGACCCCTTTGCGGTGGAAGTCAGGGCAATGAGGTTCATCGCCCCTGCGGCCACAACGCCGGGAATCAGGTCTGCCTCGGTGATTTTCTTGTTCGCCATGGTCTGCGTGCAGCACTGGATCTCAACCCCCATTTCCAGCGCTTCGCCGAGCCTCTGGGCGATGGTGGGGGTGTCCGGCCTGACGACTTCATTTTGTTCTATTGCTCCTTGCACCATCACCTCGACAGCACCCTGGATGCAATAGAGCACTGTCCGGTAATTGGCGGAAGCCGCCAGCATGGCGAACATCAAAGCAGAACGGACCCTGTCGGGATTGTCGAAACCCGATGCGCACAGAACGATGAAGACGTCTTCCGTGTCGGGTTTCGTATCGTGCAAAACAGACTGATCCAGTACGCCGATCATGGCCTAGCAAACCTCCAGCTTGCTCTCCATCTTTACCGGTCTCGAAAGAGTGAGCCCCACAGGAGAGGTGCTGAAAACGTGTTCATGAAGACCCCTGAGCGCACTTTCGTCGGCGTCCGCCTTGATTTTCACGGTGGCGGTGATCGTCTTGAATCCGGGCAGTTTGTCCATATGGAGCGATTCCGGGGGCTCGAGACCGAGGAATCCCGGAAGGTCGATCTCCCCCTCGAGGTCGATCTTGACGTCGTCTATCTTGATGCCCCGTACGGCGGCATTCATGGCATATCCTATGGTAAGGCATGCGCCATAGGCCTGCAGGACCATTTCAACAGGGTTGGCGGCGGTGTTCGTACCGCAGAGCATTTCGGGCTCGTCGGCAAGAAGGGTGAACTCACGGGAGCAGGTTTCCACCTTAAAGCCCCCCTTCCACTTGGTGGAAGCTTTCCATACCGTTTTGCCGATCTCCCAGTTCTTTTTCACCGTGTCGACTACGTGCAGAAGTTTCTCCGTCTCAAGGCCGTTGATGACTGACATGTTCGTACCCTCCCGTTTTTTTTGTAAAGGAAAATAAGCAATTTTCCTGCCACAAAGAAGGCCTCTCCGGTTTGCCTTGGAATATGATTATATTTCAATGGTTTGATCTCGATATATTTTTCTTTTGCTGAAAAAAATTTCACGGTACCATGAATAATGTCTCTTCCGGAGTGGAAATCATTGCAAAATGCACGGGGGAAAGGGGAGGGCAACAGAGAGGAAAATCGGCTGAATGTCAAATAAAACAAAGGAATACAGGGAAACGGCCAGGATTGTAAAAATCAATTATGCTTCACTCGTATAACTCTTCAGCTTTCTCCACAAGGTAGAGGTGTCCAGTCCCAGGAGTTTCGCCGTTTTCGTCTTGTTGCCCCCGGTAATCAGCAGGACTTTCATGATATGCTCTTTTTCCATCTTTTCCAGGGTCCAGTCCTTCGTGTAGTCAAAACGCGCACTGGATACCTCCACCGGCAGGTCTTCGCGGCAGATCTCGTTTGTCCCGGCCACGACCACCGCCCTCTCGATGGTATTTTCCAGCTCCCGGATGTTTCCCGGCCACGGGTAGAGCATCAAAGCCTCCATGGCGCTGTCGGAAATCTTCCGGAGGTTCTTCCCCACTTTCCTGTTGAACTTATTGATAAAATACCAGGCCAGCAGGGGGATGTCTTCAGTCCTCTCCCTGAGGGGGGGAAGCTCGATCCTGATTACGTTCAACCGGTAATAGAGATCCTCTCTGAACATCTTCTCTTTTACCGCGTCCACGAGCTTTTCATTGGTGGCCGCGATGATCCGTACGTCAACGGTCACGGGCTGCGTACCCCCTACTTTTAAAAAGGTCCCGTCCTGCAGCACCCGCAAGAGCTTCACCTGAAGGTTCTTTGTCATCGCTTCCACTTCGTCAAGGAAGAGGGTGCCGCCGTCTGCCGCCTCAAAAAGCCCCTTCTTATCGGTGAGTGCGCCGGTAAAGGCCCCTCTCAGATACCCGAACAGCTCTGATTCGAGCAGACTTTCGGGCAGCGCGGCACAATTGATGGTGACAAAGGGCTTTTCCCGCCGGGTGCTGTTGAAATGGATCGAGCGGGCGATGAGCTCCTTGCCGGTACCGCTTTCTCCATAGATCAGGATACTGGAAGAGACGTCGGCTATTTTCTTCACGAGGTCGAGGATGGAGAGCATGGAGGGGCTGCTGGTGACGATTCCCTCGAAGTTGAAATAACGCATCGTGGCGTCCGCTTCTTTCCGTGTATTTTCAAAAAGGAGTGCATTTTCAATGGCGAGCCCGATGGGGAGGGTTGCCGCCCGCAGGATATCCAGCATTTCCGGGTCCGGCGTGTAGGGAGTGTGAGTAATAACGCAGAGGACACCTACTACTTTCCCTTTCGCCTTCAGGGGCAACCCCGCGTAAAAATCCATTCCCTCTCCTTTCAGAACCCCCCTGGTGAACCGCGGGTCGTCAGAGGCGTTTTTAAAAATGATCACCTCTTTATTGCATTGCGCAATGGTGCCGCACATGCATTCCCCGACTTTTACCTTGTTTTCGGAAAGATCCTTGACCACCTTGTTCGAGAGATTCTGAAAGGAAACAGGGACCAGTTCGAGGGTCTTCTCATTCACCACATAGATGACGCCCGCGTCCACTTCCATGAAACGCATTACTTTGCTGAGGACATCGTCGAGAATAGTCTTTAGATCGAGGGACTTCCCTACCGTGAGGGCGATTTCGTAGAGAATGGAGAACTTCATGCTGTTCCTGTCTGCTCTTTCGGATGAGGACGGATTTTCGTTCATGTTCTATTGTAGCATTTCGAATAGCGCAAATGAAATTGCATGGTCTGAATCTTGCATGAAATAATGAAAACGCTACAAATAAGGAGTAGATCATGCACAAGAGTGAGGCAAGCATTGTTCTGGACGTCAAGGGGCTCCATTGCCCCATGCCTGTTTTGCGGACCAAAAAGGCGATCGACTCCCTGGGGACCGAGCAGGTGCTCCAGGTGATTGCCACCGATCCGGCTTCGAAAGCCGACATCCCGGCCCTGCTGGGCAGGCTCGGGCATGAGCTGCTGGAGCTCAGGGAAGAGGGAGGCGAATTTTCCTTCCTTATAAAGAAGAAGTAACCTCACCTGCGGTGGAACATGAGACTGGGAATTCTGGTGAATACCGACAAGAACCTGAAGCATATTATCGGAATTACCAACGCTGCGGTGAAAAACGGGCATGAGGTCATGCTTTTCGCAATGGACGACGGGGTCAGGCTGCTGCATGAGCCCGCTTTCAGAGAGTTGCATCTGTCCCAAAGAGTTTCCCTGAGCTTTTGCGACTACAGCGCCCATGTTGCCCGTGTCTCCACAGAGAGTATCCCCGCGGGTATCCTGTGCGGCAGCCAATACAATAATGCAGTAATGAACCACGATGCGGACAGGGTCATTGTCCTGTGAATGAGGTGCCTGTGGCGGGAAACAAGAAAATAGCGGTTATTGTCAAGGAGAGGCGGGGAGAAGCATTCCGCATGTGCATGGGGCTTACCGTCCTGGAGGATACGATCGACGTTTTCGCTTTTGAAGCGGGGAAGGAGGGGAGTGACAGCGCTGTTTCTCCCGAGGAGATACGGGAAATGGGGGTGACTGTCCACTCCTGTGAGGAAATCCCTCCGGAAGAGCTGTCCGCCAGGCTTCTGGAATACGATACCGTCCTCCGGTATTAGGCATCATAAAAAACAATCGGAGATAGGCAAGGAGAGCGGAGTGAAAATTCTTCATGTGCTGAAAGCGTCTGCGGATGAAAAGGTTTCCCTGATAATTACGATTCATGCGAAGGATGTGAATAATGAAGTGAAAGTGGTTGATCTGTCCTCCCCGGATATTTCCTATGAGGAGCTTGTTGCGGATATTTTCTCCTTTGACAGGGTTTTTTCCTGGTAAGGCAACAGGGCCGGGATGGATACCGCGTAACCAGAAGTACCCGGTGAAAGAACACCGGGCGTCATAACAGGGAGGGCCGTTTCCTTCCCTCTCTCCTCCTCCTTCCGCAGAGCCATGCCGCGGCATGGCTCTGCACCACCTCACCGCACCTTCCGGGTATATTTTCCCGGGGCGGTTTATTGACGATCGGCTCTACGAAACATTACAATTCCCGTGAAAGAAAATTGCACCCGGTATCGGGATCATCCGGTACGGAAAGAAATGAGCCCGCGTTTCGTATCGGGCAGGAGGGGGCTTCTCTGAATCGGTCGTCGGGAGAGAGGGACGCAGAAGAGCTGCGCATACTGATACTTGAGCATATTCCTGAGAATGCCGCGCTGATTGTCCGTGAGCTCCGGAAGGCGGGAATCGAGCATGTCTCCCGGTGCGTGCAGAACCGGGAGGGCTTTCTTCGGGAGCTGCAATCTTTCTCCCCCGATCTTGTTCTTTCCGAGTGCCTGCTTCCGCATTTCGACGGGATTTCCGCACTCCGGCTGATGCGGGAATGCGATTCCGATGTTCCGGTCATTATCGTTACGGATTCCCCCTGCGTGGAAACTGCTGTCGCCTGTCTGAAAGAGGGCGCCGTGGACTATGTGCCCATGGACCGTCTTGCCGGGATAGGCCCTGCCGTCGGAGAGACCCTGCGGGACAGACGCCTGAAGCGCGAGCGCAAAGCCGCTGCAGCGCAGATCAGGCACCGGTTTGCTATCGAGGAATCCCTGGCGAAAGTATCACGCTTGTTCGTGTCGCCGGTTGCTCCGGACCTTACTTCCCTGCTCCGAATCCTTGGGGAAGTGGTGGGTGCTGACAGGGCATACCTGTTCAAGATGAGGGAAAACGGGAAAAAGATGGAAAACACGCATGAGTGGTGCGGAGAGGGAACGGAACCGATGATTGACCGGATGCGTTTCTCCGACTCCTCCCGGATGCCCTGGTGGATGCGACAACTGGAGAGGGGGGGGAACATCGTGGTACACGATGTGGAAGCTCTTCCCGCTGAGGCCGCCGCTGAGAGGGATCTCCTCCGTGCCCGGAACGTCCGCTCCCTCCTTGCGGTCCCCCTTCACTCGAATGAGGGGGTGTTGCTGGGGTTTATGGGCTTCGATGATACCGGGGGATGCCGGGAATGGTCCGACGATGATGCCCGTCTGCTGCGCGTTGTCAGCGAGATGCTGTCCCGTTACATCTCCCTGAGGAAAATCGAAACGGAGCTCCAGCATAACTACGAGCTCCAGGGGATCATTAACGCTCTGCTCACCTCCTCCCTGGAGGACTGCTCCCTCGATGCTTTCCTGGAATACGCCCTCGATCGCATCCTCTCCCTCCCCTGGCTTTCCTTCGAGGCGAAAGGGAGCATCTTTCTTGCGGGGAGCGAGCCCGACGTCCTGGAAATGAAGGTGCAGAGGGGGCTCGCAGCGCCGTTACTGGAAAAATGTGCGTGCGTCCCCTTCGGGAAATGCCTCTGCGGGAGGGCCGCATCGGAGCGTACCCTGCAGTTTGTGAACGATCTTGTCGAGCAACATGAGATTACTTATGAGGGAATCTCCCCGCATGGGCACTACTGTGTGCCCATTCTGTACGGAGACAGGATACTGGGAGTTATCAATATCTATGTGAGAAGGGGGCATTTCAGAAGGCAGATCGAAGAGGACTTCCTCACCGCAGCGGCGAACACCATTGCGGGAATCATACAGCGCAAAAGGACCGAGCAGGCCCTTGCTTCGTCGCGCGGCTTCTATCTCACGCTCTTCGAGAAATTCCCCACCCTTATCTGGCGGGCCGGGGTGGACGCAAAGTGCAACTACTTCAATGCAACCTGGCTTGCGTTTACCGGAAGGACCATGGAGGAGGAGCTGGGGGACGGCTGGGCGGAGGGGGTACACCCCGAAGACCTGGACCGGTGCCTGGAAATCTACCTCGATGCCTTCGGCAGGCGCGACTCTTTTGTCATGGAATATCGCCTGCGCCATCACAGCGGGGAATACCGGTGGATTATCGATCACGGGCGTCCCTTCTACGATCTCGACGGTGCTTTCTCCGGATATATCGGCTCGTGCTATGACATTACCGAGCGCAAGAGATCCGAGGAGGAGATCAAGCTCCTGCAGATACTGACCGAAGCCATCGGCGGAGCCGAGGATTTCGCAGCCGCCCTGGACATCACCCTCCGCAAGGTATGCCAGATGACCTCATGGAACCTCGGGGAGGCGTGGGTGCCGAGTTCCAACGGAATGCTCCTCGAAAACAATTCCGCCTGGTACAGCGACCTGGAGAATGCCGGGGGGTTCCGGGAATACAGCCGCACCTTTACTTTCGCTCCCGGAGTCGGACTTCCGGGGCGCGTATGGGAGTCGAAGCAGCCGCTCTGGATGCGGGACGTCACCTATGACGAGAAATTCCCCCGTTCCGCTGCGGCGGCCGAGATCGGGCTCCGGGTAGGAGTGGGGATGCCGGTCCTGGCGGGAAGCGAGGTGGTGGCCGTCATCGCCTTTTATGCGGTTGTATCCCGGGATGAGGACGAGCGCTTTGTCACGCTTATCTCCGCAGTTACTGCCCAACTTGGTTCCGTTATGGAGAGAAAGAAGCTTGAGGAGGAAATCCGTGCGATGCAGAGCAAAGAGAAGGAGCTCCTGGAGAGAAAGAACAGGGAACTTGCTGAGGCGTACCGCGATCTGAAGTCGGCCCAGTCGCAGATCCTGCAGCAGGAAAAGATGGCCTCCATCGGACAGCTCGCGGCGGGAGTCGCCCACGAGATCAACAATCCGATGGGATTCATCATGAGCAATCTCGGCTCCCTCCAGAAATACATGGAAAGGCTTGCGGAGTTCATGAAGGTGCAGCAAGGGACCCTGGAGGCGCTGGCGGCGGACCGCGGGACGGGAGGGGAAGGAGCGGCTGCATCCTCCGGAGCTGCAGGCGGCGGGGCCGGCGCCTTCCTGGACAGGCTGCAGGAGACCAGGCGCTCTCTCAAGATCGACTATATCCTGGAGGATACGGGAAACCTCATCAGGGAATCCCTCGAGGGGGCCGAGAGGGTGAAGAGCATTGTCCGGGACCTCAAGAGCTTCTCCCGGGCGGACGAAACGGAGTACAAGACGGCGGATATCAACGCCGGGATCGAGAGCACGGTCAATATCGTCTGGAACGAGCTGAAGTACAAGGCGGTCCTGAAGAAGGAGTACGGGGAGATCCCCCTGGTGCGGTGCAATATCGGGCAGCTCAACCAGGTGTTCATGAACATACTGGTGAACGCGGCCCATGCCATCGAAAAGCAGGGGGAGATCACGGTAAGGACATGGCAGGAGGGGGACTCCGTATACGTCTCCTTCTCCGATACGGGATGCGGGATCCCGCCGGAGCACCTGAACAGGATCTTCGAGCCGTTTTTCACCACGAAGGAGGTGGGCAGGGGGACGGGACTGGGGTTGAGCATCGCCTATGACATTGTCAAGAAAAACAACGGAGAGATCCGGGTGGAAAGCAGGGTGGGAGAGGGAAGCACCTTTACAATACGGCTGCCGTGGAAAGAGCCGGGGCACTGAAAAATGCCGAGAGTGTTGATCGCGGACGATGACAGCGAGGTAAGGGCCGTTGTAAAAGCGATAGTAGAGAGAGAAGGCCTTGTTCCCCTGGAGGCGGAGGACGGACTGGAAGTGCTCGGCATGCTGGAAGCGGGGCAGCCGGACGCGGTGCTTCTCGACCTGAAAATGCCCTCCCTGGATGGTTTTGCGGTGCTGGAGGAGCTCCGGAGAAGAGCACCCCATCTGCCTGTTGTCATCCTGACCGGACACGGTGACGTGGAGACGGCGGTGGAGGCCATCAAGCGCGGGGCGTACGACTTCATTACCAAGCCGCCGGATTTCAACAAGCTCCTCATTACCATCAGAAGGGCAATCGAGAGGGGGACCCTGGAAAGGGAGATCAGGAAGTCCAATGAGACCCTGGAGCTGTCTCTCGAGCACCTCCTCGGGAGAAGTGAGGAAGTCCGGCCCGTGGCCCGCCAGATACTCCAGGTCGCCCGGACCGATTTTTCGCTCATCCTCCAGGGGGAAACCGGCACCGGAAAGAGCTATCTTGCCGGGATCATCCATACCATAAGCAAGCGGGCTGAAGCGCCTTTTGTCCGGGTGGATATCGGCCTGATGCCGGATACCCTTGTGGAAAGCGAGCTCTTCGGCTACAGAAAGGGCGCTTTCACCGGTGCGGAAAGGGACAAGCCCGGCTACTTCGAGACCGCCCGGGGAGGGACCCTTCTCATTGACGAAGTGGAGAATATGACGGCGCATGTGCAGGGAAAGCTCCTCAGTGTCCTCGAGAGCAAGAGGATAATCCCCCTGGGCAGTACGGAGCCGGTGGCCGTTGACGTCCGCATCATTGCCGCAAGCAACAGAAACATCATGCAGAGCGTGGAAAAGAATACTTTCAGGGATGACCTGTTTTTCCGCCTCGGCGAATTTGTCATTACTCTCCCGCCCTTACGGGACAGGAGTGAGGATATCCCCCTCTTTGCACGGAAGTTCCTTGCCGAGGCCTCTCTGGAACTGAAGAAGCAGATGCAGGGGATTACCGATGACGCAATCGCCCTCCTGATGAAGCACTCCTGGCCGGGCAACATACGGGAGCTGAAGAATGTTATGCGGAGGGCTGTTCTCCTTTCCGGGGACGGGGTGGTATGTCCGAAGGACATCGATATTGTGCGAAAGGGCGACGGCACCGCATCGATGCGCCTTCCCCTGTCTCTGAAAGGGGCCGCGCGGGAGGCCGAAAGGGAGACGATCATGAAGACATTGCGTCAGACCGGCAACAACAAGGCCGAGGCGGCACGGTCGCTGAGAATAAGCTACCGGGTGCTTCTCGAGAAAATAAAACGCTACGGCATTCATTGAACGTTTTCCGCACAGGTATTACTTTTTCAGCATAGTATTCTCCTCCCCTGAGGGGTAGATCCCTTCCAACCATTTGTAATTCAATAAAAATATTCTCTATATGTACTGGCACTCTGTTTGCTTTCCGTCTTTGACGGATATGTTCGGACATGCCCGGTGTGCATCCATTGCAGACAGGAAGGAACGGGGGATGAAAGTCAGGACCAAATTGATCGGTGCCCTTGCGGCGATAGCGGTAAGCATCACCCTGTCGGGCATCTTTTTTGTCTATGGAGTCGAGGACAGGGAGAGTAAACTGGGGGACTTCCAGACTCCTGCCCTCTATCTGAGCCAGGACATGGACAGGGATATGCATGAGGCAGTGCAGGAGAGTTTCGCCTATATCGTTTCCGGAGATGGGGAAAGGCAGGAGGGTTTTTATGAATCCCTGCTGAGGTTCGGCAGGAAGATAGCGGAGTTCCGGAAGATGAATCTCCTGAACGAGCCGGAAAAGGAGCAGGAGGAACGTGCGTTGCTGGAGAAGATAGAGGAGAAGCGCGCCCTCCTGGAGAGCAGGGCCGAAGTCCTGTTCGCGGAATATGGAGCAAGGGGAAGGGTAAGCCGGGAAAGGTATGAGGAATATGAAAGCGCTGTCGCTTCGCTCAGTTCCGCGATGGACAGGCTTGTCCGGAACGAGAAGAAAGATGTGGAGGAGGCCCACGGAAAGGCGATCAAAACCATACGGGCTGCCCGCAACGCCACGGTCGCCGTCGGTTTTTTTGCCATTCTCCTTTCGGTGGGGCTCGGATCCCTTCTCTTCAGAACGGTTTCCAGACCGGTGGCGATGCTGAGGAATGCCGCCCTTGCGCTTGCGCAGGGAGACCTGGATGTACATATCGGGAATACGCGGAAAGACGAGATCGGCGAACTGGCGGAAACCTTCGAACGGATGCGGAAGAGCCTGAAGGAGCTGGTGCAGCGGCTGGAGAGCGAGAGCACGCAGCGGAAAGAGTCAGAGGAGCGACTTATCGGGTATAACCAGGAGTTGCTGACCCTCGCCACGGTATCACTTCTCCTCAATGCAATTCCCCCGACGGAGAACGTATACGAGTCTGTCTGCACTCTCCTCGTAAAAAATTTCAGGATATCCATGGCCTGGATCGGCTTGGTGATCGAAGGGGAGCATGCCGTGCTGCCCGTTGCCCGGGCGGATAACGGAAGGGACTACGGAGTGGACAGAGAGGTGCCGTGGGCCGATATGCCCACGGGGTGGGGTCCGACGGGCAGGGTGGTGAATACGGGGAAGCCCCATGTGATGGACGAAGGGGAGGAAGCCCCCGGATATGAGCCCTGGGGGGAGGCTGTCCGGGCACAGGGCTACCGGTCGTCTATGGCGCTCCCCCTTCCGTCCGCCGAAGGGAAGATGCTCGGGGTCCTCACCCTGTACAGCAGCGAACCCGGTTTCTTCAGGGGGGAAAGGATCAAACTCTTCGAGATCGTTGCAAACCAGACGGCGACCGCCATCGAGAACAGGATCCTCATTGAGGGCCTCGAAGAGAAGGTACGGCAGAGGACCCTGGAGATCGAGGCTGCGAACAGGGCGAAAAGCAACTTTCTTGCAAATATGAGCCATGAATTGAGGACTCCCCTCAGCTCTATCATCGGCTTCTCCGAGGTGCTCCAGGACGGGCTCTTCGGGGAGCTGAACGGAAAGCAGCAGGAATACCTGGGATATATGGTGGCAAGCGGCAGGCACTTGCTGAGCCTCATCAACGATATTCTCGACCTGGCAAAAGTGGAATCGGGCAAACTGGAGCTGGAGGTGGGCCGGTTTGCGGTGCGCGATGTGCTCGCTTCCTCACTGGTGATGCTGAGAGAGAAGGCGCTGAAACATTCAATCGCCCTGGGCTCCGGGATCGAGCCCGGGGCGGATATCAGTATCGAAGGTGACGAAAGGAAAGTGAAACAAATCCTTTTCAACCTCCTGAGCAATGCGGTGAAGTTCACTCCCGACGGGGGAGCCGTGCGGGTAACCGCACGTCCTTCCCAACGCGGCTCCTCCCGGAACCCGTACTCCGATCCTCCCGTGGACACCCCTGTCCCTTCCGGAGAGATGATCGAGATCTCCGTTGCCGATACCGGTATCGGGATCAGGCCGGAAGACAGGGAGAGGCTTTTCAAACCCTTCTCGCAGATCGGGAGCCCCCATGCCAACGCCTGTGAGGGGACGGGGCTTGGTCTGGCGCTGGTAAAAAAACTGGTAAAGTTGCACGGAGGTGAAATAGCAGTGGAAAGTGAGCCCGGGAGGGGCAGCGTCTTCACCTTTACCCTGCCGGTTGTATTGCCGCAGAAAGGAGATATCCCATGAGCGATCCCCTTCAGGAGATCCTGGAGCATGCCCGAAAAACGCGGGGAGTGGACTTCAGTTCCTACCGGACGGGCACCATCCGGAGGAGGCTCGAAACCCGGTTGTATGCCACCGGGATGACCGATTACCCTTCCTACTATGAGTACCTCCGGGGGGAGCCCGGCGAGATGAACGCACTCATAGAGGCCCTGACCATCAAAGTGAGCCGTTTTTTCAGGGACCCCCTCGTTTTCGAGGTCCTGCGGGAGACGGTCTTCCCCGAGTTGCTCCATACCTTTGGAGGAGACTCTCTTCGGATCTGGAGCGCCGGTTGCGCCCGGGGCGAGGAGCCGTACTCCGTCGCCCTCCTCCTCAGGGAGATGAGCGAAAAGGAAGGGGAGTGGCCGGATACCTTCATCATCGCCACCGATATCGATACGGAGTCGCTGGATGCTGCACGGACCGCCGTATACCGGGATGAGGCGCTGACAAATGTACGAAAAGGGCATCTCGACAGGTATTTCAGCGCAGGGAACGGCTTTCACCGCCTGAGGGAGGAGATCAGATCCATGGTGACCTTCAGTTATCATGACGTGATGACGGGCTTCCCTCCAAAGGAGGGCGTCTTTTCCGACTATCATCTCATTCTGTGCAGGAATGTCCTCATATACCTGGAGAGTCCCGCCCAAGAAAGGGTAATGAAGTGCTTCATGGAGTCCCTCGCCGAAGGGGGGTACCTGATCCTCGGGAAGGCGGAAACGCCGGCCTTTGATAGTGCGAAGTCTCTTCGGAGGGAGACATTTCCGGTAAATATATTCAGAAAGAGGGGGCGGAAATGAAGGCCTGGCTTCTGGAAAAGAAATGGCGGACGATCCTGGCAGGGGTGCTGGCGATGGCCGTGCCCGTGCTCGCCCTCGCCCTCTTCGTTCATTTTTCGGTGATCGGGGTGCTCACTCAAAGGGTAATAGAGGAAAACACTATCTATGCTACGCTTGGAGCGCACGGGATTTCCAAATGGCTGAACAGCACTATTGCTGCCGGCAGGGTCCTGGTGACACGGCAACGGCTTGTGGAGGGGTTGTTGCGAAAGGATAAAGAGGAGATCGACAGGCATCTCAGGAGTTTTGTGGAAAACAGTACCGGCATCGAAAGGGCGGCGATCGCGTCTCGGGCGGGTGTTGTCCTCGCTTCCTATCCCGAGGATTCAGCCACCATTGGCATGGATTTATCCTACCGGGACTGGTATAAAGGAATCTTGCGTGACAGGAAGCCCTATGTTTCCGAATTCTATCTGCGGGCCTCACGGCCACAGCAGTATATCTTCGCTATCGCCCTCCCTGTTGAGATGGAAGGGAAAGAAATGGCAGGGATCCTTGTTCTCCAGCCGCAAGAGGATTACATAAAGAATAGTGTCGACGATATCAAATTAAAAGACGGTTTCGCTTACGTTGTCGACAAAAGGGGCCATCTCATCTACCATCCCCGGTATACCCTCGACAGGATCGTGGATTTCTCCCTCATTCCCGCAGTACAAAAGGTAAGACAAGGGCTCGAGGGAGTCGAAGAGATGCTCGATCCCATGAGGGACGACAAGCTCCTCGTCGCGTATCATCCCGTCGACGAGTGGGGCTGGGGTGTCGTCATCGAGAGGACGGCGAGGAATGTCTATGCACCGGTAAGGGAAATCACCCTCTGGCTCTCAGTATTTACGTGCGGTATGCTCCTGGCCGTCGGGGTCTTTTCCTACCGGTGGGCCGATCTGCTTGTCTCGACCCACCGCCTTGCCCGGGAGCGCAGGGAAGAAGAGCTGTACGAAAAGACCTACAACGAATTTCTTACCCTGCTGAACATGCAGTGGTCCGGCGTGCAGGAGATGTGCGGCGCGTTCCTGAACAAACTGAACGAGCAGACCAGCATTGAATCGGGAGTCTTGTATATCTGCGAGGAGGGGGGGCTCGTCCCCTCCTCGACCCTTGCCGTGCAGATGCCCCCGGCAGCGGGGAGTTTCCCGTCCGACTGTCTCCGGCAAAGGAGGACCTTGAGAATCCGCGATATCCCGCAGGACATCCGCCTGAAGGTGGAGGCGGGGGTTGCCGTTGTTTTTCCGAAGGAGGTAATCGCCGTACCGCTGCTGTACAAGGACAAGGTGGAAGGCGTGCTCGAGGTTGCCTGCGTACACGGCTTTCCGGAAAGAGATGTGCGGCTGATCCAGCGTTGCACGTCCCCGCTCGCCATTGGAATCAGTACGCACCGGAGCCAGGCTGCGCTCAGAAGACTCTCCGAGAAGCTTTTCGCCTCCAATGAGGAACTGCAGGTACTGAACGAAGAGCTGCAGACGATGAACGAAGAATTGCAGGGCCAGCAGGAGGAGCTTTCGGAGGCGAACAGGAGGCTGGAGGAGGTATCGAGAACGAAATCGGACTTCCTGGCGAATATGAGCCATGAATTGAGGACTCCCCTCAACTCCATCATCGGCTTCTCCGAGGTGCTCCAGGACGGGCTCTTCGGGGAGCTGAACGGAAAACAGCAGGAATACGTACAAAACATCTACGGGAGCGGAAGGCACCTTTTGGGACTCATCAACGATATTCTCGACCTGGCGAAGGTGGAGTCGGGGAAGCTGGAGCTCGAAACGGACATCTTTTCCCTGAAGGCTCTTCTCCATGACTCGGTGGTCATGCTCAGGGAGAAGGCGCTGCGGCATGGCATCTCCCTGGGGGTGGAGCTGGCCCCTGAAGCGGACCGGGAGATCGAGGCGGACCAGAGGAAGGTGAAGCAGATCCTTTTCAACCTCCTGAGCAATGCGGTAAAGTTCACCCCCGACGGGGGCACTGTCCGGCTGCGTGCGCGGCTGCTGCCCGGCAGGGGAGAAGTGCGGGGGGAGAAGGGGGATTTCTTCCGGTCAGGGTCCCCGGCGCCCTTTGTCGAGATCGCGGTGGAGGACTCCGGCATAGGAATCAGGCAGGAGGATCTTCCTAAACTTTTCAAGGAGTTCTCTCAGCTTGAATCGCCCTATGCAAAAAAGTACGAGGGGACGGGTCTCGGGCTTGCCCTCACCAGGAGGTTGGTGGAGCTGCATGGAGGAAAGATAGGGGTGGAAAGCGAACCGGGAAAGGGGAGCCGGTTTACCTTTACCCTGCCGGTACGTCAAGGGCAGTACACGGGAAGTGCAGCGCCCGAAGGGGACCATGCGGGATGCCCGGTCCCGGGAGAGACCGTTTTGATTATCGATGACGACCCGAAGGTGCACGAAATAATGGAGAGTGCGCTGAGGGCCGAAGGATTCCGGGTGATCAGTGCTCTGGGGGGCAGGGAGGGGCTTGCGATAGCCGCACGGGAGGTCCCGGGCCTCATCGTGCTCGATCTGCTCATGACGGGGATGAACGGGTTCGAAGTGCTAAAGGAGTTGCGCGCGGCTCCGCAGACCGCGTCAACCCCGGTGGTTGTCCTTACCTCCCTGCAGCTCGCCGGTAAAGACAGGGAAAGACTGAATGGGCAGGTCCTCTCCATCGAGGAGAAGGGAGGGCTTACCCGGGAGAGATTCATCGCCGGAGTGAAGAAAGCCATGTGCAGGGAGCGGTGAGCGGGGATTTCTTCCCTTCCCTTTTACAGTGCCATGGTCCTGCGCTGCAGGGAGCCCGTCCTGCCGTACCCCTCCGCACTTCCTTATTTTATTCTTGGGTCCCTTTGGGGTAATATAGAACGCATGTTTTGAAAAGAGCCTGAGGTAATAAGGGAACTGCCGATGAAAGAAGGGAGAGCGAACGCGAAAATTCTCATTGTAGATGACGAGCCGAGCCATCTGGATCTTTTATTGGCCCTCTTGTCCCGGTACGGATATGCCTTCGAGACCGCCTCCAACGGGAAAGATGCCGTGGAGAAGGCCCGGGCTTTCACTCCCTCGTTGATACTCATGGATATCTTCATGCCGGAGATGAATGGTATCGAGGTGACACAGAAGATCAGGACTGACCCGGCGCTTCAGCATATCCCCATAATTATGCTTACCGGTCTGGGAGATACCAGGGTGAAGATCAGATGCCTTGAAGCGGGCGCCAGCGACTTTCTCGAAAAACCCGTGAATCCGATGGAGTTGGCCATAAAGGTCAATAATTTCCTGAAACTGCAGGAATACGAGGAAGTCAAGCTGCGGAACGAGATCCTGACGGACAGCAAGAAGATCCTCGAAGAGAAGAACAGGGAACTGGAGAGGGCATACTGCGATCTGAAGTCGGCCCAGTCGCAGATCCTGCAGCAGGAAAAAATGGCCTCCATCGGACAGCTCGCGGCAGGCATCGCCCACGAGATCAACAATCCCGTCGGATTCATCATGAGCAACCTGAATACCCTGCAGAAGTTTGCCACGCGCCTGAAAGATTTCATAAAAAGCCAGACCGATTCCCTCGAGAAAATGGCGGAGCGGAAGGAAGAGAGCGGGCTGCTGCTTGAAAGGGTGCGGGAGCAGAGAAAGTCTCTCAAGATAGACTATATCATGGGCGATATGGAGAATCTCATCAGGGAGTCTTTTGACGGCGCCGCCCGGATGAAGCAGATTGTCCAGGACCTCAAGAGCTTCTCCCGGGTGGGCGAGGAGAGGCACGTCCCCTCCGACATCAACGCCGGGATCGAGAGCACGGTCAATATTGTCTGGAACGAGCTGAAGTACAAGGCGGTCCTGAAGAAGGAGTACGGGGAGATCCCCCTGGTGCGGTGCAATATCGGGCAGCTCAACCAGGTGTTCATGAACATACTGGTGAACGCGGCCCATGCCATCGAAAAGCAGGGGGAGATCACGGTAAGGACATGGCAGGAGGGGGACTCCGTATACGTCTCCTTCTCCGATACGGGATGCGGGATCCCGCCGGAGCACCTGAACAGGATCTTCGAGCCGTTTTTCACCACGAAGGAGGTGGGCAGGGGGACGGGACTGGGGTTGAGCATCGCCTATGACATTGTCAAGAAAAACAACGGAGAGATCCGGGTGGAAAGCAGGGTGGGAGAGGGAAGCACCTTTACAATACGGATACCCGGTGCGGAGGACGAGTAATGACCGAGGAGATCAGGATACTCTGTGTGGATGATGAGCCGAATGTACTGAACTCGCTGAGACGTCTTTTCCTTGACGATGACTACACCATTCTTACCGCAGCATCGGGACAGGAGGGTCTCGGCCTGCTCGAAAGAGAGCCGGTGCATCTCGTCATTTCCGACTACCGGATGCCCGGCATGAACGGGGTGGAGTTTCTCAAGGAGGTCTGCCGGGAGTGGCCCGATACCGTACGAATCGTGCTGTCGGGGTATGCCGATACCGCCTCCATCGTCTCGGCCATCAACGAGGGGCAGATCTATAAGTTCATCCCGAAACCCTGGAACGACGACGAGCTGAAGGTGACTGTCTCGAACGCCCTGGAGCGCTATTTCCTGTACCGGAAGAACCGCGAGCTCACCTTCGAGCTCGCGCAGAAGAATGACAAACTCGTGAAGCTGCTGCAGGAGAAATCGGCAAGCCTCGAGTTCAGGAGCAGGGTGCTGATCGCACACCAGAAGATCTTCGACTCCCTGCCGGTCGGGATCATGGGGGTCGATTTCGAAAATGTGCTGGTGCTGTGCAATTCCGCATGGAGGGAGATTGCGGGTGCTGAATGGTGTCTTCTGGGGCAGAGCATCAACGGGGTCATGCCCGATGAGATCGTCGCGCTGATCGAAGGGGTGAAGAGAGACAGCAAAGCGATCATGCGCTTCGAGATACGGGGGGTCAGGGGTATCTTCATGGGATCCCTTCTCCAGGATGACGTTCAGAAAGGGGTTACTCTTCTCTTTATTCGTGAAGACGATCTCTGGTGAGATGAGGGGGAGGGGGCGTGAGGGAACGGGTAAAAATTCTCTGCGTCGACGATGACGGGAATGTATTGAAGTCGATCAGGAGACTTTTCCTTGACGATGACTATACGATTCTGACCGCCCCTTCCGGGGAGGAGGGGCTCCGCGTGCTCAGGGACGAAATGCCTGTCCCTCTCGTCATTTCCGACTACCGGATGCCCGGCATGAACGGGGTGGAGTTTCTCAAGGAGGTCTGCCGGGAGTGGCCCGATACTGTCAGGGTCGTCCTCTCCGGGTATGCCGATACCTCTGCGGTGGTGACCGCCATCAACGAGGGGCAGATCTACAAGTTCATCCCGAAGCCCTGGAACGACGACGAGCTCAGGATCACCGTGGCAAACGCCCTCGAAAGGTATTTCCTCCAGCAGAGAAACGCACAGCTCGCCGGGGAACTGAAGGAGAAGAACGCGGTGCTCAGGGAACTGAATGAGGGGCTGGAGAGGCTGGTGGAGGAGAGGACTGCCGAGCTGAAGAGGGTACAACAGCAGTTGCTACAGTCCGAAAAGATGTCCTCGCTGGGGGTGCTCTCCGCGGGAATCGCCCATGAGGTGAAGAATCCCCTGGCAATAATCCTGCAGGGGGTGGATTTTCTCAAGTCCTCCCTTTCCGACGCCCTTCTGCTTGATGCCGCCGACAGGGTGAAAAAGGCGGCGTTGCGGGCGGACAGGATCGTGCGGGACCTCCTCAGCTTCTCCCGCCAGTCCCCTCTCTCGTTTGAGGATCTCGCGGTCGTTCCCGTCATTGAGGAGACCTTGACCCTCGTGGAGCATCAGTTGCATCTCAAGAGGGTAAAAGTCGGCAGGCAGTTCGCTCCGGATATCCCGCCGGTGAAGATGGACGGGAACCAGATGAAGCAGGTATTCATCAACATCCTTCTGAATGCCGCCGATGCCATGCCACGGGGGGGAACGGTGGTGATCGGGACGCACAGGAACTCCCGTGGAGGAAGGTCTGTCGTGGAGATATCCTTTGCCGACACCGGGTTGGGAGTTGCGGAAGAGGATCTCAAAAGGGTTTTCGACCCTTTTTTTACCACGAAGCGGGATACAGGGGGCACCGGTTTGGGACTTTCGGTCTCCCACGGCATCATAGAAAGGCACAACGGCACCATTGAAATGGAGAGCCGCCGGGGAGAGGGCACGCGCGTCACCATCGCTCTGCCCTGTCCCGAATGAAAAGGGAAAAGGAGGTAGCGGCGCTATGGCTGAAAAGACCACCATTCTTCTTATCGACGATGAGGAGGATTTTGCGTATTTTGTAAAGTTGAACCTGGAAAGGACCGGCAGGTTCTCCGTGGAGACCGTATCCCGGGGCGCCGAGGGGGCCAGGACAGCGCGCACGATAAAGCCGGATCTGATTCTTCTCGATCTGCTCATGCCCGACATGGACGGGACGGAAGTAGCGGAGCAACTGAGGGAATCCCCGGCCACGCGGGACATTCCCATCGTTTTTCTGACCGCGCTTGCCCAGAAGGCGGAGGTGGAGGCGAGCGACGGGGTCATCGGGGGAAGGAATTACATCGCCAAGCCGGTGGAGCCCGGTGAGCTGGCACAGCGCATCGAAACGCTTCTCGGAAGGTAAGGGAGGGTACAATCAAAGTGGGAGGGTATACCTTGTGGCAGGGAAGACAGCATAGAGTCATCGCTCTCACGAGAGATTTCTGCGTCTCCTGCGTCAGGGAGTCAAGGAGTCCCTCACTCCCCGACCTCTTGTTCTGCCTCTCTACCGCTCACTCCGTTACTGCAGCAAAACTCGCCTTCTCTGCCCCGAAAAGTCTTACGACTGTTTCGGGGGCTCCTCTTCCATCGTTCTGGCAGTTGCTGCAGTGGCCACTCCGTTTCACGAAGAGAGGAGACGAACAAGAGCTAAGGTCCGCTCAGAACTCCCCTCCTCTCTTGCCCCTCACCTCTCAGACTCCTTCCCCACGCATTCCTTTATTTGGGAGAGGACGAGGGAAGGAGTCGTGTGTTTCTGTCGTCATCCCGGCGGATCCTCTGAGCCGGGATCCAGTCCCTTTCCGAAAGACTCTGGACCCCGGCTTTCGCCGGGGTGACGGATTCCAAAACAGACAGACACAGGGGGGCAGGGGGTATCCTCTTCTCTGCAGCGAGTGTCTGGAAGAGCAGAGGGGGCAGGACACCCTCCCCTTTCTCCCCTCCCCTCGAGGGAGGGGAATGAGGAGATCCCCTGAGACCAGGGAGGAATTCGCTCGCAAAGAAAGAGCATTCCCTCTGGACCCCCCGCCGCCTCCCGTTCCTGTGAGAGCTTCTTTGCGTCCTCACGTTTGATTGCACCCGGTGGAGGAGACGTTTTTTGACGGTAGAGGTTTTTCAGAAGGGGTAAGAATGGCAGACGATCGGAACAAAGTGCTTTTCGTGGACGACGAGGAGAATGTCCTCCGTTCCCTGCGGCGGATGTTCGTCGACGAGGATATCGAGATACTGACCGCCGTCTCGGGGAGAGAGGGACTCGCCCTGCTGAAAGAGAACGAAGTCGCCGTCATCGTTTCCGACCAGAGAATGCCGGAAATGAGCGGCTTCGAATTTCTCGAGAAATCGATGCGGATCGCTCCCGACGCCGTGCGGATCGTGCTTACCGGGTATGCCGATGTCAGCGCTGCGATCAGCGCCATCAACAAGGGGGGGGTGTACCGGTATCTCACGAAGCCGTGGAATGACAACGAATTCGTTATCACGATCCTGAACTCCATCGAGCGGTACTCCCTGGTGAAGGAGAACAAGCGCCTCACCGCTCTGACGCGGCAGCAGAACGAGGAGCTGAAGCAATGGAGCGCCAAGCTCGAAAAGTATGTGCAAAAGCAGGCCCTCGACCTGAAAAAACAGAATGCGGAGCTGAAAGAGCTGAACGAGTGCCTGAAGGGGAATCTCAGGGATTTCATTTCCGCTTTTGCCAACCTTATCGAGCTGAGGGACAAATCGGTGAGCAGCCATTCCGGCAATGTGGCGGTCCTTTCGGCCGAAATGGCGCGGCGGAGGGGGCTTGCTGATGCGGATATCGATACCATAACGATCGCCGCCCAGTTGCACGATATCGGGAAGATAGGCATCTCTGATATCGTCCTTTTGAAGAATCCGGCCCATATGACGCCGGAAGAGAACGCTGAATACCGGACGCATTCCGTGCGGGGACAGTCGGCGGTGGACTCCCTTGAAGACCTGCGCGAGGCGGGGGTCCTGATCAGGCACCACCATGAATGGTTCAACGGGAAGGGCTTCCCCGACAGGCTCCGGGAGAAGGGGATCCCGGAGGGTTCCCGGATCATCGCCCTGGCTGACCAGTTCGACCGCATGATGCACGGGTATACGACCCATTCCGTAAAAAACGTCCTTGAGGCGATGCGGGCGCTTCTCGGCACCCGCTTCGATCCCGAGCTGTTTCCGCTCCTTGTGGAGACGGCTACGGAGAGGTACTCTTCTCACGGCCTGGCCGGGATGGAGACGGCTGCCGGTATAGAGGCGGAGCTCCCTCTCCTGGAGTTGCTTCCGGGCATGGTGATCGCCAGGGATATTTCGAGCGGAACAGGGGTGCTGCTGCTGAGCAAGGGGACCGTTCTGAACGAGCAGAACATCAGTGCGCTGAAGAGGAGCTTTCATATCGATCCTTCGAAGACGGGGATTTATGTGAGGCCGAGCAGGAAATAACCGCGCGGATGCCGGCGTACCCTTCGGGAAGAGAAGAAATGATAGAATTCGATGAGACAGAACAGAGGATGATCCTGAAGCTGGTATACTACGGCCCCGCCTTATCGGGGAAGACCACCAATCTCCTGCGGCTTCACGATCTTCTCTCCACGGAAGGCAGGGGGGATCTGATGATGCTGGATACGAAGGATGACCGCACGATCTTCTTCGATCTCCTCCCCTTTTTCCTTGTCGCCCCCGGGGGACTCAAGATCAAGGTGAAGGTATATACCGTTCCGGGACAGGTGCGCCACGATGCGACACGGAAGGCGGTCCTTTCCCGCGCGGACAGTGTCGCCTTCATTGCGGACTCGCAACTTTCGGAGATGACCAATAACGCCTCCAGTTTCGAAAACCTCGAAAGAAACCTCGCCTTTGTCGGTATCGATATCGAGCGGCTGCCCCTGGTCGTGCAGTTCAATAAAAGGGATCTGCCCTGCATCATGCCTGAAGACGAGATCCGGAGCGTATGGGGGCCGACAGGGGTTCCGGTCTTTATGGCCTCGGCGCTCAACGGGTGGGGTGTGCTGGAAACCTTCAGGAGCTTGGCGGAGCTCACCTATGATTCCCTGGACAGGCGGTATGCCCTGGGGGAGAGGTATGGGATGCCCAGGGATCTGTTTATCGAAAAACTGGTGCGAGTGCCGTCCGGAGAGGAGGAGATGCCCCATGGAGCATGAGGCCTCCCGCGAACGGATCGATTTCTCCCTGGGCGCCGATCTGTGTCTCCGCGATATCCTGAGGGGGCCTGACGTCCTTCCGCTCTTGAAGTCGCTGGTGAAGTCGGGTGCTGCGTACGCAGCCATTATCGACGAAAGAGGGAACGTCCTGTGGAAGGAGGGGGAGGAGGCGGCCCTGCACTGCGGGGCTCCCGGTACGGAAAAGGCCATGGAGCGGTTCCTCCGGAGGGAGATCCGTCACGAGGGGGAGCCGGTCGGTTTTCTCTGCCTGGCTGCGTCCCGGGAAGAGGAGTCTGCCGCCCTCTCCGGTCTTCTGGAAACCGCATCCGTCTGCCTTGATCTCCTCATAAAGAACATTGTAAAGAGGGTTTTCACCACCGAGCTGCACTCCACGGTGGTAAAGCGGTCGTACGAAGAGCTCCTCGAAATCAACAAGGCGCTGTCTGCATCGGAGCGGAAGTACCGGGAACTCTCCGGAGACCTCGAAAGGCAGGTGGAAGAGAGGACTGCCGAGCTGAAAAGGGCGCATACAAGGCTGCTGCAACAGGAGAAAATGGCGTCCGTGGGACAACTGGCAGCCGGAATCGCCCACGAAATCAACAATCCGATCGGGTTTGTCTACAGCAACCTGAACACTTTCGGTAAATATATCAGGAACCTGAGGGAGATGCTTCTCCACTACCGGAAGAACGCCGGGACGGATGGTGAGGCGGAAGAGTTGTACCGGAAACTGAAAATCGATTTCATCCTTGAGGATACGGATGCCCTGATCCGGCAGAGCCGCGAGGGTGCCGAGCGGATACGGCAGATAGTCGCCCATTTGAAGGGGTTCTCGCATGTCGACGAGATGGGGGAGAGGGCAATACAGGTCAATGAGGAGCTGGATACCGTTCTCAATGTCCTTTCCCATGAGATCAGGGAGAGGCAGGCGGACATCTCCCGGAGCTACGGCGACCTTCCCCCGGTGTTCGGGAACCCGGGCATACTGGGGCAGGCTCTTTTCAACATTATCCTGAATGCCCTCCAATCAAAAGAAAAAGAGGTCTCCCTGGACATCGGGACGGAGCACAGCGGGGGGAACATCGTAGTCTCCGTTGAGGACAACGGGCAGGGGATGCCAGCAGAAATCCAGGGCCGTATTTTCGAGCCTTTTTTCACCACGAAAGAGGTGGGCAAGGGGACGGGAATGGGGCTTGCAGTGGCGTATGATGTCGTGACATCGTGGGGCGGGACCATCGAAGTAAAAAGCGAGCCCGGAAAAGGTTCGCGCTTCACGATCACCCTCCCGTCCCGGGGAGCCCGGCGTACGGGCGAAGCGTGAAAAACACGAGGAGAGAGGCATGACCGGCAACCATATTCCTATTGTAGACGATGAGCCGAATGTCATCGCCGCTATCAGGCGGGTGCTCATTGATGAGCCGTACGGCGTCTATGGCGTGATGAGTGCCCATGAAGGGTTGGAAATCGTGCAGCAAAACCCCGTAAAAGTGGTGGTGTCCGACGAGAGGATGCCGGGGATGAGCGGCTCCGAGTTCCTTGCGGCGATACGGCGCGATCATCCCCACATCATACGGATCATGCTCACCGGATACGCCGGCATCGATGCCGCCATGCGGGCGATCATTGCCATGGCGCACAGCCTGAACATGAAAGTGCCCGCCGAAGAGTTCGAGGTCTTCCACCGCTCCCGCACCGGGGGAGGGGAGTAAGACGATGCCGAAATATTCCGATCTTTTCAAAGGGCCGGGCAGGGGCACTGACAGAATGCAGGACACGATGTCCGAAAAAACGGCGCCCGGGGAGGCCTCCCCGGGAGATTTTGCGCCGAGGGGCTTTCCCGACAGCGACGGGTCGCGCTTTACGCTGCTCTTTGTCGATGACGAGGAGGATGTACTGAACGCCCTCAGGCGCATCTTCCTCGAGGAGAACTACCGTATCCTGACCGCACCGTCCGCCGAAAAGGTCCTCTCCCTGATGCAGGAGAACGCGGTGCACCTGGTGATCTCCGACTACAAGATGCCCGGGATGACCGGGTCCGAGCTGCTCCGGGAAATCAAGGAGAGGTGGCCCGAGACCATCCGGATCATGCTCACCGGGCATGCGGACGTCAATGCGATCATGGGGGCAATCAACGAAGGGGCCGTATACAAGTTCATCACCAAACCCTGGAACGACGACGACCTCCGGATCACGGTAAGCCTCGCGCTGCAGCAGTATTCCCTGATCCAGGAGAATAAGAAGCTCAAGGAGGTGGCAAAGCAGCAACAACAAAAGCTGCGGAACTATTCCGCCCTCTTCGACGAATACAGGGGGATCCTGAGCTCGATCCTCCTCAAGGCGGGAATCATCTCCCCGGAGCAGCTCGGTAAGGCGAGCAAGGAGAAGATGCCGGACGAGCAGATCGGCGATACCCTCGTCCGCCTCGGGCATGTGAGCGAAGCGACGATCGTCAAGGTGCTCCAGAAGAACCAGGGGATCGATGCCATCGATCTCGGGGAGATGCATATCAACCCGAACATCGCGCGGTTTCTGCCCCGCGATCTCTGCGAAAAGAACCGCCTCATTCCCGTGAAGATGGAGGGCAAGCATCTCTTCATCGCCATGGCGGACCCCTCGGATGTGGTCAAGACGGATAACATCTCCCTGCTGACGGGGTTCAAAGTGGTCCCCCTGATCGCCCGCTCTTCCGAGATCGTGCAGCAGCTCAGGAGGCTATACGGGGAACGGAGCGAAGGGGAAGCCACCGGGGAGCCGGAGATCAATGCGGAGGAGCTCGATCCCATAGAGGATATCGATATCGTTATAGAGGAAGAGGAGGCGGAGGCCAACGTCCAGGAGCTCGTAAGCTCCTCCGGAGTCCCCCCCATTGTGCGGATCGTCAACGCCATCGTGCTGGAGGCGATGCGCTATCAGGCAAGCGACATTCATATCGAGCCGAAGACGAAGTATACCGTCATCCGGTACCGGATCGACGGGATGCTCCATACGAAGATCAAAGTCCCCTCCACTCTCCATGCGGCTGTTGTATCGAGAATCAAGATCCTGGCGAAAATGGATATCTCGGAACGCCGCAAACCGCAGGACGGAAGAATCACCATCAAGACGGGTACGCGCATCGTGGACCTCCGGGTTTCCACCATGCCCACCATCAGCGGTGAAAAAGTGGTGATGCGGATGCTCGACAAGGGCGCGTCCATCAAGAAGATATCGGAGCTCGGCATGCTCCCCTACGACCTGCAGAGGCTGGAGGTGATCATCAGGAAGCCCCAGGGCATTCTGATTTCCACGGGGCCCACCGGCAGCGGGAAGACGACAATGCTGTATTCCATCCTCTATGAAATGCTCAAGCCGACCAAAAACTTCGAGACCATAGAGGACCCGGTGGAGTATTTCCTCGAGGATGCCAACCAGGTGTATGTCAGGGAGCGGATAGGGCTCTCCTTCGCCTCCGTGCTGCGGGCGACGCTGCGGCAGGACCCCGACGTCCTGCTGGTGGGCGAGATCCGCGATTATGAAACCGCTGATGTCGCCTTCAAGGCCGCCCTGACGGGCCATATGGTCCTGACCAGCCTCCATACGAACAATACCGTCGCCTCCATCACCCGCCTCACCGATATCGGGGTCAAGCCCTATCTCATCGCCTCCGCAGTGGAGGGAATCATCGCGCAGAGGCTCCTGCGGAAGATATGCCCGCATTGCAAGACGACCGCTTCACCCGATCCGGAAGTGCTGCACCTCCTCAAGGTGCCCGATACCGCCTTCGGGGAAGTGGCTACCGGAAAGGGATGCGGCAGGTGCAACCAGACCGGGTATCTTGGCAGGACGGGGATCTTCGAGCTCTTCGCCATGAATGATGAGTTCCGGCAGCTCATCAGCACCGATTACAAGGAGTCGGAGATCATGAATCTCGCCCGGGCGGGCGGTATGCGGACCTTGATCGAGGACGGGCTGGAAAAGGTGAAGGCGGGCGTTACCACCCCCGAGGAACTGCTACGGGTACTGGGTCCTCCCACCCGGTATGAGAGACAGTGCGAAAGCTGCGGGAACATGATTGATATAAAATTCCTCTTTTGCCCGCACTGCGGCTCCTTCCGGCATGATATCTGCCATGCCTGCAAGATGCCCCTAGAGGAGGAATGGAAAGTCTGTCCCTTTTGCGGTACGGTGAGGAGAAAGCAGAAAAACACAGAGGCCGGCTCGTAAATCACGGCTGCGGGTCACCTCGTCCTCCGGAGGGTCCGCAGACGGCCCGGCAGCGGCTGTGCTGACGCGTACTGTCGCTGCCGGGCTGTCACGTTACTTCAGGATGGATCCTTTCTGTATCTGGTCTTTACGGATCTCGTATTCCTTTTTGTCGATTCTCCCTGCTTTATAGTCCTCTTCCAGCTTTTCCAGCTCCCGGTGCGCCTTGTACTCGTACGCTCCTGCCCCTACTGCCGCTCCTCCCAGAGCACCGGCCCCGGCGCTTCCCGCTCTGCTGCTGCATCCGGCGGTCGCTGCGAGAACGAACATGAGGGATATCAGAATGAGCTGCTTCATCTTCGGCCTCCTTTCGGACGGAATCGTCATCTGAAGGGTTAGTACGGAGGACGGGAAATCCTCTCCAGGGTGGTATACCCACAAAGTAGCATGGAATATGCTCCTTGTCAATAAGCAAAAGGGATACGACAGCAATTCTCGATCTACCGCAGCAGATCCGCGGACGTGAGTCCGGGCGGTGGATCGGGCTCTGCCGAAGGCAGATACCGCGCAGCGGTGTAATCCGTTAAAAAACCATGGACGTAAGTCTGTGGTGGTTTATATGAGGATCAAAGGGCAGGGGAAGGATTGCGGACCGATCCCGGCCCGGTCCGGGATCGGTCCGCAAAAGCCGCAATGACAGGCTCCAGGGGACGTCATTCCCGCTTGTCGGGAATCTTTCTTCTCATAATGAGAATTGCTGGGGATATGATCAGGGCAAATGCATCAAAATGCCCGGTCAGGGAGTATCCCCTTGCCCATCTCACTTTCCACCGTGATCCGCCCATTATGCTTCTTGATAATGTTGTATGCAATGCTTAGCCCAAGACCAGTCCCTTCCCCCTACCTCCTTAGTCGCGTGGTGTCAAAGGGTGCGGCTTCGTCTATCAAGTCGGAACCTATTGGGGGCCACCTCACGATTCGAGAAGAATGAGATGCTTCCGGCAGAGAGAATCCCATCTCCTGACCCGTATGGGAGGCAGCCCATTGTGGGAGATGAGCCTGCGATCTTACCACCGTTGACAGGAGTACCCCCGGGAGGGTATAGTATCTACCGTGGTAGTCAATAAAGTCATTCCGCACCTCATGGAGATCGGGTTTTCCGAGTACGAGGCCCGGACGTACGTGGCGCTCCTGATGCACAATCCTGCCACTGCCTACGAGCTTGCCCGTGCTTCCGGTATCCCCTCTTCCAAAATTTACCAGGTCCTGACAAAACTCCTGGAGCGGGGAGTGGTGTCCTCACTCGGGGAGGAAGGGACGAAGAGGTATATCCCCATGGATCCGGAGGAATATATCGAGGGCCACCGGAGCAGGACGGAGGCGACGCTGAAGAGCCTCAAGCAGGAGTTTGCCGCAGTCGGGAAAGAGGCGGAGGTATCGTATATCTGGAATATCAGCGACTATACGTACCTGATGGACAAGGCAGGGAGAATGATCCGGGAGGCCCGGAAGACCATCCTGCTTTCGGTGTGGCCTGAAGAAGCGGCGGCTCTCGAACCCTCCCTGAAGACGGCGGCGCGGAAGAGGGTGCCCATTGCTTCCGTGCATTTCGGAGCTCCGGTGATAGGGACCGGCCAGGTGTTCCAGCACCCCATCGAGGATACTCTCTATGCGGAAAAGGGAGGCAGGGGGCTGGTACTGGTGGTCGATTCGAAGGAGGTGCTGATGGGAACCCTCTTCGAGGACGAGAGGGTGGAGGGGGCCTGGAGCATGAACAGGGGCTTTGTGGCCCTTGCCGAGGATTATATAAAACACGATATCTATATCATGAAGATCGTCCAGCGTTTCGACAGCGATCTCATCAGGCGTTTCGGCGAAAAATATGCAAAACTGAGGGATATATTCAGGAACGAGGAGGAGTCATGAGGATCTATATCGACGGCGAGTACTACAACAGGGAGGACGCGAAGATTTCCGTTTTCGACCACGGCCTGCTTTACGGGGATGGGGTGTTCGAGGGGATCCGCGTCTACCACGGCAAGGTTTTCAAACTCAGGGAGCATATTGTCCGTCTGTACCGGAGCGCCAGGACCCTCTTCCTGGATATCCCCCTGAGTGAAGAGGAGATGGAGAGGGCGACGCTGGATACGGTGCGGGTCAATGGGAAAGAGAACGGGTATATCCGTCTCATCGTCACGCGGGGAGTGGGGTCGCTGGGAATCGATCCGTCCTCCTGCCCGAAGGCGTCCGTCATCATCATTGCGGGCGATATCCAGCTTTATCCCGCAGAGTTTTATGAGAAAGGTATCGAGGTAATCACCGCCGCCACGAGGCGTGTGCCTTCCGACACCCTCGATCCCCGGGTGAAGTCGCTGAATTATCTGAATAACATCATGGCGAAGATCGAGGCGCGCCAGGCGGGGTGCCTTGAAGCGGTAATGCTGAACCGGGAGGGATATGTCGCCGAATGTACGGCGGACAACATCTTTATCGTGCGGAACGGAGAGTTGCTGACCCCCGAACCCCGCTTCGGTGCCCTCGACGGTATCACCATGAGGACGATACTGGACCTGGCATCCTCCCTCGGGATGGAGGCCCGGGAAGCGGCCCTTACCCGGTATGACCTGTATACGGCGGACGAATGCTTTATAACGGGAACAGGAGCCGAGGTGATCCCCATTATCCGGATCGACAGCAGGATAATCGGCGACGGAAAACCCGGCCCCGTTACCGGACGTCTCATCGCTGCTTTCAGGGAGTTGGTGGCACTATAGGGTGTGTAGGCAAACTATTATCTCCTGCGGCAGCGGCTTCTACTGCGACCGGCTGCAGAGCCCCCGGACTCCACCCCAAAGAATCTTCGATTCTTCGGGGACCCCTGTTCTTTTTCCGGGGTCTTGGGACGCCTTGCCCCCAGGACATCCGGAGATCTCTTCGCTCGGTCTCGCTACGAACGCAGTCTGCCTACACACCCTAGCCGGACGGAGCCTCCCTTATACCTCCAGGTACTCCCGGTGCCCGAAGCACTTCTGATAATCAAGGAACCAGATCCTCTTCGGCTTGATGTGGACGAACCGGTAATCGGGGTCCGGCGGGAGGTTCTTGATGAGGGGGTACTTTTCGGCGTAGATGCCGAAAACAAAAGGCATGTTCTCCTTTTGCACCTCTTCTGCTTCGCCTTCCATCTGGATACCTTTGATCCTCATCCAGTCAGGCTCGTCTGTATCGATGGTAAGGGATACCCGGGAGTTCTTTTCCAGGTTGACGAACTTCCTCGTCTGCTTCTTTGTGACAAAATAGAGGTCCAACCCGTCATTGACATAGGCGACAGTGGCGACATGGGGCTGGTCCGGATTATCGGCGCTGACGGTCGCCAGGTTCGCATAGAGTTGCTTCTTTAAAAAGGAAACCACTTCGTTCTGGAGCTTCTCATCCATATTCGTGCCCTCCTAAGGGGAGAATGCTGTTTGCTTTTGCTGCATTGTTCTGCAACAGGCCTTGCTTGTATGGTATACCGGTTGCTTCCGCTTTGCAAGGGGAGAAGAGTACGGCTTTCCGGAGTGTTCCTGTTGACAAGCGGCCGGTAACCTCCTACTATCAATAGTAACTACCTGCATGTACCCGGAAAGGAGAAGGGGAATATGGAAATTCCGCGTATGGAAGTCAGTGATTTGAAGGCGAAAATGGATGCGGGGGAGCCGATCATCCTCCTCGATGTGCGCCAGCCGGCTGCGTACGCTTCAAGTCCGCGCAAAATAAGGGGAGCCGTCTATGTTGACCCCAATGATGAAAAGGCCATTCTGAACTATGTGAAAAACCTGGACAGAAATACGGAGATCGTTACGTACTGAACGTGAAGGGAGGAGCATACCAGCGCCCGTGTGGCGGGTATACTGAGGGAGCACGGCTTTACCAGGGTCTTTGCGCTGAAGGGGGGCTATGGAGCCTGGAGGAAGGCGGAATACCCGCTGGAGGACAAATGAGGCAGGGACGCTGTTTCCATCGCCTTGTGCGGCCTATACGTGATTCCGCAGCATCAGTTCCAGCGGATGGGGATTCAGATAGAGCTGCCTTTTCAGGTAGGGCTCGTTGAATTCCCTTGCGTAATGCCCGAGCAGGACAACCGGGACAACGAGCGGGAGCAGCCCCGCATGGTAGCGGGCGATCATCTCCTGCAGTTCTTTTCTCTCATCGGCTGTCAGCTGCCGCTTGAAATAGCCCATAATATGCTGGAGCACGTTGGTGTTTTTCCGTGGCGTTGCAAGAAGTTTCAGTCCTTCCATGAGCGTGCTGCCATATTCCCCGTAAAGCCTCTCGGGACGGTATTTTTTCGCGTCGGCCACGAGCCTCCCCAGCGCGGTATACTGTCCTGTGCTGTGGGAGAGGATGAGGAGCTTGTGGCCGGTATGGAAATCCACAAGACGTCCGGCAGAGGGCGTATTTTTCACCAACTCCTTCCATCGCTTGAAGACGAAGACCCTTTCAATGAAATTTTCCCTGAAGGCGGGGTCATGGAGCCGCTCTTCATCCTCCACGGGGAGCAAAGGGAAACGTTTCATGAAAGCCCCTGCAAAGACACCGGCTCCCCTGCGAACTCCCGAAGGAGAACAGACCTTTACCCCCCGCATGCCCGAGCTGGGGGACTTGCTTTTGAACACGAATCCGCAGAGCTCCATTCCCTCCAGAAATTCGAGCTTCCGCTGCGCCCACTCACGCATGCCCTCCGTATGGTCTATCCCGGTGGAAAGGGTTACGAGGCGCGGAGCTGCAGGGTCCCCCACGAGATGCAGGGGCTCCCGGGGCACGGGGAGCCCGTATTCCACTTCGGGACAGACGGGAACCCATTCCACGTACCTGCCGATGGTATCACGCAGATAGCGGTCCAGTTTGTGTCCTGCATCGTAGCGGACCTTTTCTCCCAGGAGACATGCGCTGATTCCCAGCCTGATCTTTTCATCCATACTTCTATTGTAACCGATCAGGTTTCCCTCTCCCGCGCGATGAAAGCGATTCCGGCCAGGACGCAGAGGATTCCCGCGAGGTGGGGCCACCGGAAGGGCTCGTTCAGCACCGCGTAGGAAAAGAGAGCGGCGCTTACGGGCAGTACACCGGTGAAGACGCCGGAGGTGCTGGCGGGTACCTTCGCTACTCCCCCGTACCAGAGGGGGAAGGAGACGGCGGTTACCACCACGGCGTAATAGGCAATGAGCATCCAGCCCTGAAGGGGGACGCGGGAAAAATCAAAATGGATCGCCTCATAGAGAGAAAAGGGGAGAAAGAGAGCGAAGGCGATCAGGCTCATGATGGCGGACATGGCCAGGGGAGAGACCTTCTGCGACTCCGCCTTACCCAGCACGGTAAAGAGCGCTTCTCCGATCACCGCACCGAATACCAGGGCGTTGCCGAGAAGGGGATTCGTATCGCCTCCCGGCAGGGGAAACATGCTGCCCCTGCTCACCGCCAGTATTCCCAGACCGGCAAGAATGATCCCCGCGTATTTGTTCCCTGCCAGCCTCTCTCCGAGGAGAAGATGGGAGAGCACCCCGATTACCGCGGGCGTGGTGGCCGTAATGATCCCGCTTTCCGTAGCGGTGGTGAAACGCAGCCCGTAGAGCAGAAATACGTTGAAAAGAAAGGCGCCGGCGAAGGACTGCAGGAAGAGGATGCAGAGGTCCTGGCGGGCCAGCGGGGGGAAGCCCTTTTCACGGTAGTACAGAAAGGGCACGAGCAGGGCGGAGGCCAGGGCGAACCGCAAGCCGGAGGCCAGAAAGACGGGAAAGCTGCTGATGACGATTTTACCGGCGACGATGGAACTGCCGACAATGACCATGGCAAAAGTGAGTTCAAGGTATGCTTTCGTTATCGTGGATGACACTCCACCCTCATTATGATTCCGGAATTTCCGCCGAAAGCTTATTGTACTGTAAAACAATGAGGCAGAGAAAGACAGAATGAGACAGGTAAAGGTAGAGGTAAAGAGGAAGACAAAGAAAACTATCTTTCTATTTTTTCTTATTCTCTACCTTTACCTCTACCTGTTTTTCTCTGTCCTTTTAACCCGATGAGGAGGAGACCGGCACCCAGGAACAGAAGTATGGAGGGCTCGGGTATGGGGGAGAGGGCAGTGACAAAAGCAGGCGTTATCGTTTCTGCCGGGTATGGCGGTGGAGTGGAAAAGGGAAGGGCAAGGGCGGGCATTGCCTGCAAAAGAAAGGCACAAGCTGCCGTGTGCTGATAGATTCTTTTCATAACGCCCCCTTGAATTCTCCTACGGGAGAGAATGTCTTTCCCCTCATTCCTATGTGCAGCCTATATACAGGTGCAGGAAGAGAATGCGTAGTGGAGGCGCTACCGGCTGCAGACGTTTCCGTTATGAGGGGGAGTACAAAGATCCTATTTTGCTTTAAGCAAACAGTATGCCAGATATCTCTCTCAATTAATTCAAAGAGATGCAAAAAATAAGACCTGCCGCTGTAAGATATTCCGATTCTCTCTGTAAAGCTTTTCGGCAGCAATCTCTCGTGAGGGCGATGACTTTTGCCGTATTCATAGATTGTTCTTGACAGAAACGTTGAAATTCCCTATACTTCAAACATGTTTGCGATGAATCTGCCGGCAACCCCCGGACTCCTTATGCACGACGCACCGGGCGTCGTGGCTGGCGGGGACTCCATGAGCTGACAGCGGAGCAAAAAGAAGAACTCGAAGGCCACGGCATACATTCCGTGGCCTTTTTATTTGTCGTGAAGGAGGGAAATAAATGAAACGAATGCCGGTACATAAATACAGAGCCTATCCGACCATGGACCTGCCGGATCGGTCATGGCCTGCGAAGACCATCGTCTCTGCACCTCGCTGGTGCAGCGTGGACCTGCGGGACGGCAATCAGGCGCTGATTATCCCCATGAGCGTCGAAGAGAAACGGGAGATGTTCTTCCTGCTGGTGGAGATCGGGTTCAAGGAAATCGAAGTGGGCTTCCCGTCCGCTTCAAAAACGGAGTATGATTTCATGCGCAGGCTGATTGACGAAAACCTGATACCCGAAGAGGTGACCATCCAGGTGCTCACCCAGGCACGGGAGCACTTGATCAGGAAAACCTTCGAGGCGCTGCAGGGGGCGAGGCGGGCCATAGTGCACCTCTATAACTCCACTTCCGTATTGCAGCGGCGGGTGGTATTCCGTATGGAGAAAAGGGAAATCATGGATCTGGCGGTAAAGGGGGCGGAGATCATCCGCCGGGAGGCGGAGAAGCTGCCGGGGACGGAAATAACCTACGAGTATTCCCCCGAGAGCTTCACCGGGACGGAGCCCGGTTTTGCCGTGGAAATCTGCAGGGCGGTCATGGAGGTGTGGGAGCCTACTGCGGAGAGGAGAGTGATCCTGAACCTCCCCGCTACGGTGGAGATGGCAACTCCCAATGTGTATGCCGACCAGATCGAGTGGTTTTGCCGCCATATCGGGAACCGTGAGGCTGTGGTCATCAGTGCCCATGCCCATAATGACAGAGGTACCGCAGTCGCAGCCACGGAGCTGGCCCTTATGGCGGGGGCCGAGCGGGTGGAGGGGACGCTCTTCGGAAACGGGGAACGCACCGGTAACGTGGATGTCGTCACGCTGGCGTTGAACATGTTCTCGCAGGGGGTGGACCCGCACCTCGACTTTCATGACATCGACAGGGTGATCGGGGTGTATGAGCGGTGTACAAAGGTGCCGGTGCATATCCGGCACCCTTACGCGGGAGAGCTGGTGTATACCGCTTTCTCGGGCTCCCATCAGGATGCCGTCAATAAGGGTGTCCGTGCGTACCAGGAGGAGAGGCCCGAATTCTGGGAGGTTCCGTATCTGCCCATTGATCCCGCGGATGTGGGGAGGACCTTCGAATCTGTTATCCGCATCAACAGCCAGTCGGGAAAGGGAGGGGTGGCCTATGTAATGGAGAGGGAATATGGCTTTCTGCTTCCCAAGGAGATGCACCCCGAGTTCGGACGTATCATTCAGGGGATCTCCGACGCCACCGGCAAGGAGGTGCTCCCCGGCATGATACGGGAGGCTTTCGAAAAGGAATACCTGGGGAGCACCGCTCCGTTGGGCTTCGGCCATTGCCGCATCAAGGAAAAGCCGGAAAAGGAGCATGAAGAGGCCTCTTCCCGCGCGAAAATCAAAGCATCGGTTCGTGTGGCCGGCCGGGACAGGGAAATCGAGGGGAAGGGAAACGGGCCCATCGACGCCTTCAGCAATGCCCTCCGGGAGGAGTTGGGGCTTTCCTTCATGCTGCTTTCCTATCATGAGCATGCCCTTGAGCAGGGCTCTGATTCGAAGGCGGTGGCGTATATCGGAATAGAGGACAGCGCCCGCGATACCTACTTCGGGGCGGGCGTCGACACCAATATCGATATTGCTTCCTTCAAGGCGATCCTGAGCGCCCTCAACAGGTCGCCGGCCATACGGAAGCAGCTTGAGGCGGAGGAGCAGGAAAAGCGATATCGGGGTGCCGTAAAGGAAAGATGAAGGGAATGCAGTCGGCGGGAGAGGTGAACAGGGGCAGGGTCGTACTGGCGCTCCTTGCCGTCTATTTCATATGGGGATCGAATTTCCTGGCCCAGCGGATTGCCCTGGAGGGCTTTCCTCCCTTTTTCCTGTCGGGGATCCGCTATCTCTGCGCAGGCCTCTGCCTCTATCTCTTCCTCCGGGTGAAAGGCGCTCCGGCTCCCCCCCTTTCCCACTGGAAGAACACCGCCCTGATCGGCACCTTTCTCATCTGCGGCAACGGCGGGGTCGTCTTCGGGCAACAATGGATTGCATCGGGCGTATCCGCGCTCGTAATGGCGACGATACCGCTCTGGACCGTCCTTTTTGCGGGCATATGGGGGAGGTGGCCCACACGTTTCGAATGGGTAGGGCTCCTCGTCGGCCTGGCCGGTGTGGCCCTGCTGTATCGGACAGGGGACGTGCGGGCGCACCCTGAAGGAGCAGTCGCACTGCTGACGGGAGCCCTGCTCTGGGCTTTCGGCTCCGCCTGGAGCCGTCATCTGCGCCTTCCGGGGGGATTGATGGAGGCTGCAATGGAAATGATAGCCGGAAGCACCGTCCTCATCGCCGTGGGCGTTCTGAACGGGGAGCGGCTCCCGGCGCTTCCCGGCTGGCGCCCTGCGGGAGCATTGGTCTATCTGATTCTCTTCGGCTCCCTGGTGGGGTTCAGTTCCTACGTGTATCTTTTGTGCACCGTGCGCCCGGCCCTTGCAACCAGTTACGCCTACGTGAACCCCGTTGTCGCGGTGCTGCTCGGGATCTGGCTTGCCGGCGAAAGCATCAGCGGGAGCAGTATTGTCTCCATGATGATCATCCTCGCCGGGGTCATGCTGGTGGCTCTCGGGCAGAAGCCGGCGCGTGCGCGGGCAGTGCAGGAAGGGAGGACATGACCGGCGGAAGGTGGCACAGGAACCTGCTCATCGTATTGCTGAAAAGGGAGGTGCTATGATCAGGCAATGTACCGGTAGCGACTTTGATACCCTCTGCGCTATCATCAATGATGCTGCACAGGCATACAGGGGAGTGATCCCCGACGACCGCTGGCGCGAGCCGTACATGTCTCGGGAGGAACTGGAGGAAGGAATCCGGGACGGAATCGTGTTCTGGGGCTATGAGGAGCAGGGGGAGCTTGTGGGGATAATGGGCATTCAGGAGGTACAGGACGTGACCCTCATCCGGCATGCCTATGTGCGCACCGCCTGGAGAAAACAGGGAATAGGGGGAAGACTGCTTGCGCATCTCCGCGCTCTCACGGACCGTCCTGTTCTTATGGGTACCTGGGCCGACGCGGAGTGGGCGATCCGCTTTTACGAGAAGCATGGCTACCGTCGTGTCGCCCCGGAGGAAAAGGATCTCCTGTTGCGTAAATACTGGAGGATCCCCGAACGCCAGGTCGCGACGTCGGTGGTGCTGGCCGACAGCAGGTGGTTTGATACAGCCGGGAAAGGGGAGAGAGGGGAGAAAACCATTTGAAAAGCAGGGAGGATATGATGACGTATAAGGAATACCTGGAAGGTTTCATTGGTGCGAGGGGAATTACCGAGTCGGGCGTGTTCTGGGTGGGAAGGAGCAGGGAGGGCCGCGGTACGACCGAGATCTCCGAAGTGCTTGAAGATTTCCTTATCCTGAAGGAATACGATACGAAGGGCGCCTTCGTCAGGAGGTGGGTTCTTCCCCTTTCCTCCTTCTGGATGGCTTCGGAGGTGGGGTAACTCAGGGGCGGTTCCCGAAAGGGCCTCCCATTGTTTAGAATAGAGCATCGCCGGAAAAGGAGGCATCCCTTGCATGGAGAAGTATGACATCATCATCGCAGGTGCGGGAATCAGTGGACTCGGGCTCGCTTACTTTTGTGCGGAAGCGGGGATGGAGGTGCTGGTTCTGGAAGAGAGCGAAAGAACGGGGGGCTGCTTTCATTCCAACCGTTTCGGGAAGGATGCCGGAGATTTCTGGCTCGAATTGGGCGCTCATACCTGCTATAACTCATACACCACCCTTATCAGGATCATGGAGGGCTGCGGGATCCTCGACCGGGTGCGGAAGCGCGAAAAGGTCCCCTTCAGAATGCTGGCGGACGACAGGATCTGCTCCATCCCCTCACAGCTCGATCTCCTGGAGCTCCTCCTTTCGGCACCCCGTTTTTTTACCGCAAAGAAGGGTGGAAAGAGCGTGGAGGAGTACTATGCCCCCCTCGTGGGCAGGAGGAACTTCAAAAAGGTGTTCTCCCCCGCGTTCAATGCGGTGGTGTCCCAGGATGCGGGCGGCTTTCCGGCCGACATGCTGTTTAGGAAACGTGCTCGTCGCAAGGACATCCTGAAGAGCTTCACCCTCGAAGGAGGTCTCCAGGTGATTACGGACTCCCTCTCCGCGCGGAAGGGGATTTCCGTTCTCACCGGCAGGGCGGTGCGGACTGTCGCCTATGGGCAGGACCGGTTCTCCGTCGTTACGGGGGACGGGACCTCTTTCAGCGCCGCTTCCCTGGCGCTTGCCACTCCGGCGCCCGTTGCCGCCGGCCTCCTGCGCGTCTCCTTTCCCGACGTCGCGGACCTCCTTTCGGGGATTGCATTAAAAACCATCGAGACAGTGGGAGTGGTGTTCGATACGAAAAAGGTCTCCTACCCCCCCATGGCCGGGCTGATTGCGGTGGACGATTCCTTCTTCTCTGCGGTCTCCCGCGACACTGTTCCCCATCCCCGCTACCGGGGTTTGAGCTTCCACTTCAAGCCGGAATTGCTGGACGAGGCAGCGAAGCGCCGGCGTATTGCGGAGGTGGTGAAGACGGAACCGGAGCACCTGGAGAAGTGTGTCTTCCGCCGGAGCGCGTTGCCCTCCCTTGCCGTAGGCCAGCAGCGGCTGGTGGAGGCGGTGGACAGCAGGCTTGCGGGAAAGCGTCTGCTCCTCACCGGCAACTATTTTCTGGGGCTTGCCATAGAGGACTGCGTATCGCGCTCCCTCAGCGAGTTCACCCGTCTGCGGGATCTTCTGGGATAGCCGCTCTCACGCCATCCGGAAAGACCTTGCTCC
Source organism: Nitrospira sp. (assembly GCA_002634385.1). Classification (GTDB taxonomy): domain Bacteria; phylum Nitrospirota; class Thermodesulfovibrionia; order Thermodesulfovibrionales; family Dissulfurispiraceae; genus Nitrobium; species Nitrobium versatile. The sequence continues at coordinate 118,376 of NSJL01000007.1, read as the reverse complement.
TTCCGGAGCATGCTCTCCGGGGTGTTTGACAGGGTGCGGAAAATGCGATACCCTTTAGAAAAAGGGGAAATATCCGCTCTCCTGCTCCCTTCTCCTGCTGCCGATGGTCCATTCCCTGTACCGGGACGGTTTCCGCCTTACCGCCGAAAGGAGGGAAAAATGCTCCTCATGGATCTGCTGTTCGCCTTCTTGATCGCAATGATTGTCACGGTACTCTTCTCGATGCTGTTCCGCAGGATAAGCACCTGGGCGAGCCTTCTCTCATTCTTTTTCATCGTCTTCCTGACGACATGGGCGGGGGGAGTGTGGATCACCCCCGCAGGCCCTTCTCTGTGGGGCGTCTATTGGCTGCCATTCGTGGTAGTAGCCCTGGTTACCGCCTTCATCCTGGCGGCGGCAGCCCCCATCTGTCCGCCCGATACCCGTGAAATGGCGGCGAGGAGCGTGGCGAAACAGTCGAACACCGCCGAGATATTCGGTCTCTTTTTCTGGATCCTGCTTGTTGCCCTCGGCATCACTATCATAGTGAGGTATATAAAAGCGCTTGTGTAATCGGAAGGGGAGAGTCCCCCGGGGTGAAATCATCCACATTGGTGATGATCGTTCGTATTTAGGCCGTGCACGAAGAGTGTTTCGTCACGAGAAGGACTCTGCGTATACGACCTTTCATAAGAAGGAGGAACGACGATGAGCGTTGCAACAGTTGATGTTTTTGATACTGCGGTGCAGAAGGCGAACCGGTGGCTCAAGGAGATCATGGAGGAGTTGCACTGGGAGGATAAGCACAAGGCGTACCTTGCCTTGCGCGCGACACTGCATACTCTGCGGGACCGCCTTACCACCGAAGAGGCGGTGCACCTCGGGGCACAGCTTCCCCTGGTGATCCGCGGCCTCTACTTTGAGGGGTGGAAGCCCGGGGTAAAGGGGGAGAAAAAGCGCGACAAGGAGGAGTTCCTGTCAAAAATCGATGAGAGCTTCAGCGCGGACCCCGATATCGATCCCGAGGAGGTGGCGCGGGCTATTTTCCGCTTCCTCTCCCGGAAGATCTCTGAAGGAGAGGTGGAAGATATTAAAAGCATCCTGCCGGATGAGTTGCGCGGCCTGTGGCCGTAGCCGGGAAAGAGGCAATATCAGGGTGTGTCTGCACACTGTGTTCGTAGCGAGACCGGGCGAAGAGGTTCCTGGGCAAGGTGTCCCAAGACCCCGGAAAAATAACAGGGGTCCCCGAAGAATCGAAGATTCTTTGGGGCAGCGAAAACGCCCGCCGATGAGATAATAACCGAGCAGCGCTACGGTGAGGACGTTGTGCCCGGGAGAACGAAGCTCCGGGGGCTCTGCATCCGGCCACAGCAGAAGAGAGTGTGCAAACACACCCTAAGTGTGCAGGGCCCCGTTTCTGTTGAAAAGCAACTTTTTCAGGAGGGTGATCCCCCCCGCGAATACCGAGTTTTTGTCAGAGGAAATCAACTCGTACAGATCCTCCTCTATCAGGGTCTTCTCCGGATCGAATATATAGTTGTCAAACTTCAGGGAGCTCAACCATTCCATGTAAGCGGAGTTGCCCTCCATGGTATGCCGGTGAAGGCGGCTGGACGGGCGGTCGGCGAGGGAGTCGAGGAGCTTCACCAGGCCGTCCATCCGGCTGAATACGCCATCTCTCCCACCGGATTCCATGCCGGTATGCTCCGCAAGGAGATCGGCACGGAGACTGCGCAGGGAACGGATAAGGCGCTGCTGCCAACGGTATGTGGCTTCCCAGGAGATGTTCAGTTCCGTATCCAGTCCCATGCTCCTGTTGGTGGTGTTCGCCGATCCGACAGTCAGGAAACGGTCATCCACCAGCAGGAGCTTTGAATGGATATAGACGGGTATTTCACTGCCGTTCTCTCCTGTCGCTGCCGTGTAATAGATGCCGAGGGAGTGCCCCGTCGCGGCGGCCGTATCCCGCAGGGAGCGGAGCATCTCCGCCTGTGAAATGCCCACCGCGATTTCTTCAACGAGTGCCTGCGGCATTCTGGGCAGTATGATGACGATCTGGAGCTTCGGCCTCTCAGGGTCACGCATCCTGTCCAGAAGCGCCTGATAGACGGCACAGGAGCTGAAGTACTGGTTCTCCAGGTAAATGAGCTTCTGTGCTGCATGGAGTGCGTCGAGGTAAAGGAAGCGGATTTCCCTTACGGAACGGGCCAGCCCGGTGAGGGTCGCTGCCTGGGTGCGGCTCAGGTATGCCCTGCGGGCGGCGAGGGGTATTCCCGCTCCCTGCTCCGGAAGATACAGCTCTTTCCGGGCGGGGGGCAGCACCAGGTCCTCCCCCGAGGCATTCTTCCAGCGCATGACGAATAGCTCGCTCAGGCGCTCCGCAAGAGGTCCGGAAAGGTAGGACTGTACTTCGTGATAGGGTTGATACCCCCTGCCGTCCGGGTTGATCCGTGAGGGATTGTATGCCAGATGCCTGCGGTCGTCCCACCTGCCGGCGCAGATATCCATGCCTCCTGCGAAGGCCACCGCGCCGTCGATCACCACGAACTTCTGGTGCTGGCTCGCGCCGAGTGCATGACTGCTGTCGAAGCGGAAGAAGAGACGCTCATTGGTCATCCAGTTGAATATCCATTCCTGGAGCCATTCACGTTCCAGGAGGAAGATGATACTGAAGTCCCATGCGAGGATATAGATCCGGAGGGAGGGTTTCGCCTCGCAGAGACTGTTGAGGAAGGCAAGGAAGCGGACCTCACCCCGGGCCTCTTTCTCATCTTCTCCGCGAAGGAGGGTCGTCTCACTGTCGAACTGCCAGCCGGAAATAAGGATATACTCCCGGGCATTCAGTGCGGCATGGTAGAAAAGGCGGTAATAGTCGCGTCCGTCCACCAGGATCCCCGTCTCGTCGACTTTGCCCGTGTGCCAGTAATTGCGTCCTTTCCTGAGTATTCGCTTCATGCTGGCCTGCCCTCTTATGGGGAGCACCGGAAGGCCGGCGCCTCTCCCCGGCAGAGAGCGCTCCCCCGAAGCTCTTCCTCTTCATCCCCTCCCCCGCCTTTTCCGCAGGGAGGACGACACTTTCAGATGCTTACCTCGACGATGAGCGGGAGGTGGTCGGATGCAGTGCTCGTCATTCTGGTCCGGGGCACCTGGATATCCCTCACCATGACTCCATTACTCGAGAAAATATGGTCGATACGCACCAGGGGATAGATACTCGGATAGGTGTTCCGCGGCTTTGCGAGGGAGTGTGAAAGCTGTACGTCCCGGAATATACTGCGGAACCGCCGATATACGGCCGAAAGGGGCAGGGCATTGAGATCGCCGCAGACGACAAGGGGCGAGGCGCAGCACGAATGCGCCGCCCACTCCGGCCCGAGAAGCGCGCCGGCCTGCAGATGACGCTCCTTCCGGTGGAGTCCCAGATGGGTCGTGAGGAATTGCAGTTCCTTGTCGCCGATACTGATGGAGGCCCACAGAGCCCCCCGCTTCTCGTGCCGCCGGTGTGGAAAGCCCGGCAGGGGGCCTGCTTTTACCATTCTCATGGGAAGCCGGCTCAGGATCGCATTGCCGAACTGCTCCTCTCCTATCTGAAAGGAAGGATGGAAATGGAAGTCCATATTCAGGTGCTCCGCTATTCTCTCCGCCTGGTGTACCTTGTCGGTACGTTTTCTGCCTGCGTCCAGCTCCTGAAGGGCCACCACGTCGGGCTCGTACTGGGCGATGATATTGGCGATCCGTAAAGGAGCAACCCTGCTGTCCCGTCCGATGCAGCTATGCACGTTGTATGTCATTATACGTAACGATGTACTGCTCATTGATACAATACAGATGGTTTGATGCGTGCTTCGCGTCTGAGAACAGGGCACACACAGCGACTGAGTCGAAAGGTGAATTCCACGGGATTACGAAAGGCGATTACACTGCGAAGCGTATTTCACTATTAGTATACCACAACTATCGTTTCCTTCGTATCCCGTCCGGGATGTTCGGGGGTGATTCAAAGTGAGGGCATATACCTTGTATTATGGTTAGGCAGCAAAGAGTCATCGCTCTCACGAGAGATTTCTGCGTCTCTAGGGCTCACTCCGTTCCTCTCACCCCAGAAAGTCTGCGACTTTCCGGGGACCCCGATCGCAGCAAAACTCGCTCCGCTCAGGCAGTTGCTGCAGTGGACACTCCGTTTCGCCGAGAGACGCAACGAAATCCTCCCGATATCGCTCCTCCCCCCTGCTGCCTCCCCTGCACCAGAGGGTACTTGCCCTCTTTGAATCACCCCCTAGTCGAACAATTCCTCCAGGAAGGACTTTTTTCTGTGCTTCTTATGACCGTAATACTCGCCCCTGTATTCGCCCTCATGCTTGACGGGACGCTCCTGTTTTTCCCTGTGTCCTTCGACAGGGGCTGCGGTCGACCTCTCGATGATCTTGTCGAGCTCACCGCGGTCAAGCCACACTCCGCGGCACTGCGGACAATAATCGATCTCGATTCCCTGCCTTTCCGACATCATGAGATCAATACTGCAAACAGGACATTTCATAGAAAACCTCCTTGTGTTTGGACGAACGGTAACGCCCGATCCTCCCGGGCGTACAGGAACCCTCCCCATGCTGCATCACGGGATATCCTGTTACGGTGCCTCTTTGTTTCCGCGCCACTTCGCGCTTTTCCTCCGGATTACCTCTTTTGTCTTCTCCAGCAGTGTTCCCGCCCAGGAAAACTCGGTGGCAAGAATTCCCAGTCCTATGGGGATGACAATAAAAGCCGGGCCCGGCAAGACGATCATGAGGAGTCCGACGGCCAGCACCGAGAACCCGGCAACGGCAATGACCACTCTTTTTACTTTCCTGAAAAAGTACCTGCTCATTTCCCCTTTCTTCCCGGCAACATCCTTGCGGGCTTACTCTCTCCCTGCATGGTCCGCATCCTGTCTCCTCGTCGTCAAAGGCTTCGCCTTTGTATTTTTTCGAATTTATCGGTAGAGGGATTGAAGGAGAAAATGTCTCCGGTCCTTATGTCATAGTACCAGCCGTGGAGATGCAGCGTGCCCTCTTCAAGGGCTTGCAGGACAAAAGGATACGTCTGGATATTGCTCAGCTGCACGAGAATGTTCTCCTCTTCGGCAATTCTCCGCCGGAATTCTTCGGATGCGTGCGTGGCGGGATAAAACCGGTTGACGATGTGTCGTACGGGAGAGGCCAGTTTCATCCATTCCTTCAGATGGTGCATTCCTTCGAACTCCTTCTCCTCCATGAAAAGCGCCTGCATCGCCCCGCAATTCGAGTGTCCGCATACAATGATATCGGTTACCTTCAGGCCCATGACGGCAAACTCCATGGCGGCCGCAACGCTGTTCTTGTCGTTAATGGCATTATGAGGGGGCACTATATTGCCGACATTCCTCACGATGAAGAGCTCTCCCGGCCTGCTCTGCGTTACGAGATTGGGATCCACCCGTGAATCGGCGCAGGTGATGAAGAGGACCTCTGGCGTCTGCCTCTCCGAAAGCCGCCGGAAGAAGTCCTCCTCCTTCTTGAAGAAAGAGTTCTGAAATGTATGGATTCCCTTGTAGAGCTTTTCCATCGACGATTAACGTGACGTTTAACGCCCACAATAAAAAGACCCTTACCGCAAACGAGGGGCATTTGTGGTAAAGGTCTTGCTTATTAGACACCTCTAACGGGGCGGTACCGGCCGGATACTGGTTCCGGTATCAGGCGTATTGACGATATCCGCTGCTTCAGCTACTCCCCTTTACTGTTTAAGTAGAATACTCTATGCCCTGAAAAATGTCAATCCGATGACGTGCAGTGCAGGGGTGCAATCAGAAGTGAGGGTATATGTTTTGTGGCAGAGGGGGAGCCAGCGGTGAGAGGTCCCGGAGTGGTTGTACCCGCCTGGTACTCGCGCAGCCTTTGAGTGGTGCGGCAAAAGTGCTACTATTGGAAAGAGAGATCTGCAAGGGAAACGCACCGGAGAGGGGTGCCGGAGCAGGTGACAATCACTCTTTTCATCCTCACACGGTATTGGGGTCCCCCATCGGGACTCGCCGTCAGGGAAAAATCATGAAGAAAGGCCTGGGAAAGATCGCTCTGTTTGCTCTCCTGATCGCAGTGGTGCTCCTGCTCCGATTCACCGTATTCGGCGAATACATCACCTTCGAGAAAGTGAAAGAAAACAGCGGCATCCTGTGGAGGTACGTGGAGGCCCACTATTTCAGGGCGGTGCTGATTTTCATCGTCTTGTATATCTCCACCGCATTCTTCGTCCCCGGGACCCTGATGCTCACTATTACCGGGGGTTTTCTGTTCGGAGTGCTCCCGGGGACCCTTTACGCGACCCTCGGGGCTCTCACGGGCGCCTCGCTGGCATTCCTTACTTCACGGTATCTTGCCGGAAATTGGGTGCAGGAAAGGTACCGCTTTCATTTATTGTGGCTCAACGAGGAGATCCGGAGGAACGGCCCCGTCTACCTGATAAGCCTCCGCGTTATCCCGGTTGTTCCTTTTTTCCTGGTAAACTTTCTGGCGGGGCTCACCAGGACATCGTACTGGACCTTTCTCTGGACGACTTTTGCCGGCATGCTCCCCGGCTCCGTCGTCTACAGCTTCGCGGGCCAGCAACTCCGGACCGTCACTTCCCTGGAGGATATCTTTTCTCCCGGATTCGTGCTCGCCCTGGTAGTGATGACACTTCTCCTCCTTGGGCCGATCCTCTGGAAAAGAAAGAGAAAGACAGAGTAAAGCAGAGTAAGACAGAAGAGAGAAAAACAGCAGTTCTCTGCCTCTCCCTGTTTCACCCTGTCTTTATTGTGAGAGCTGCTTCAGGTTATCGCATGCCTTCTGGTTGCCCATATCGCATACCTTCTTGAAATCGGCAGCAGCCTTTTGTACATAGGCGAACCCCCGGGAGAAGTAGGCGTCTGCATGGGACGGCCTGAGGGCGATCGCCCTGTTGTAATCTTCAATGGCTGCATCGTAGTTTCCTTTCCGGGAATGGGCCACCCCGCGGTTATGGAAGGCCTCGACGTAATCGGGCTTCAGGGCAAGGGCGCGGGTATTGTCTTCGATGGCCCTCGTGTAGTCGCCTTTTTTAAAGTAGGCAAGTCCCCGGTTATGGTACAGTTCGGCATCATGGGGCTGGGGATACAGGGATGCCGCCTTCGAGTAGTCTTCAATTGCCTCATCGTATTTCCCGGTCCGGTAGTAGGAAATTCCCCGGTAGTAATAGGCGTCCGCCACGTCGGGAACCAGGGAAAGAAGGCTGCTGAATTCCTTTATGGCGCGGTCATACCGTCCCTCATTGAAGGAAGTACTGGCACTGTTGAAAAGGGCCTGCGGGTCCGCTGCCGCCGCAGTGGTGCAGTACAGGAGGACCAGCACGGCACAAAAAAAGATGCGTTGTATCGTATGCATACTTCACTCCTCGTTATTGAAGGTGTGCGGCAAAAAGGCCGCCGGGGAGTATTATACCGCACTCCTGCAGGGTATTTCTGCTGCAACAGCACCGGCCGCCACTTTTGTTGTACTCCACGATCGTGGGCACAATGCAGAGGAAAAGACCCTGATAAGAAAGGGGGAGCAGAAAAGGACGGCCCCTGCGAAAGAGAGTGCCCTTTGTTGACAAGCCCTTTTTTGTCTGCTATAAGTTTATTGAGAAGGGGTACTTAGATGAAGTCCGGTAAAACTCTCCCTGCCGGCGCATTTCTTTTCATCCTCTGTGAGGAAATGGGATGGAGAAACCCCTTTGCACAGAATGCAGCAGGGTGCATGATCCGAAACCTTTCGTACATCAAACAGAGTAGCAACAAACTTCCGGACCACACAACAAGGAAACTGTATTAACCTGCAGCACTGGATTTCCCGGCACGCACGGTATCAAGCGAAAGACCTCTCCCCACGGGACCCTTTTACCGGGACATTCCGTTAAGGAATGCGGCGGAAGCCGCCGCAGCCCTGCGCCGTGCGGGGAGTGGTGAGGGAAATGCAGACCATCTTACAGGAGGCCACCATTGGGCAAGCACATCTTAATTACCGGCGGAGCAGGCTTCATCGGTTCGCATCTCGCAGACGAATTGCTCGGACGGGGATACCGGGTCCGTGCCCTCGATAACCTTTCGGAGCAGGTGCACGGCCCTGAGCGGAAGAGACCCGATTACCTGAATTCCGACGTGGAACTGCATGTCGGGGACGTGAGGGATCCCGTGGCCGTGGAGCGCGCACTGGACGGCATCGATGCGGTCTACCATTTTGCCGCTGCGGTCGGGGTAGGGCAGAGTATGTATGAAGTGGAAAAGTACCTGGATGTGAACACGCGGGGAACTGCCGTCCTCCTTGAAGCCCTGATCAAGAAACCGGTGGAGAGGCTCGTGGTGGCCTCGAGCATGAGCATTTACGGGGAGGGGCTCTACTACTCACCTGACGGGAAAGTGTATGCTGAGGCGAAGCGTGACCTCGAACAGTTGAAGCGCGGAGATTGGGAGGTGTGCAACGAGGACGGAGAGGTATTGATCCCCATCTCGACACCCGAGAGAAAGTCCCCTGTCCTTACCTCGGTTTACGCCCTTTCGAAATACGATCAGGAGCGGGCATGCCTTATGATAGGGCGTGCCTATGGCATTTCCACCGTCGCCCTCCGCTTCTTCAATGTCTTCGGCATCCGCCAGGCATTTTCCAATCCCTACACCGGAGTGCTTGCCATTTTCGCGTCACGTCTTCTCAACGACAAATCTCCCCTGATCTATGAGGACGGGTATCAACAGAGAGACTTTATCAGTGTATACGATGTGGCGCTGGCCTGCCGGCTTGCCCTCGAGGCGCCGGAGGCCGCGGGCAAAGTGTTTAACATAGGAAGCGGCTCTCAATATACCATTCTGGAGGTTGCCGAGCGCATGGCCGAAGTATTCGGCAAAAGGCACATACGCCCGGAAGTGACCGGAAAGTACCGCATGGGAGATATCCGGCACTGCTTCGCCGATATCACCCTTGCCCGGCAGCTGCTGAAGTTCGATCCCCGCATCGGCCTTGAAGAGGGCCTGGTCGAGTTGAGCGAATGGCTGAAGGGCAAGGTGGCGTATGACCGTATCGAAGAGGCGAGCGCGGAGCTCGCCGGACGGGGGCTTACCGTATGAGCGGACTACAGCGGATAGACGGTAATGGAAAGGCACCCGGTAAGCCTCCCCATAAGGAAAGCGCACTTCTGAAGTCGAGGAACTCCCCGGTGCCTCTCAGGCATGCCCCTCCCGTTATCGGGCTTGCGGAGTGCTTCCGGCCCGGCGAATACGACCGTGCGGAGCAGGTCCTTGCCGATCTGCGTGCCCTGGGGGTGCGCGAGCTCCGCACCGAGGTGTCCTGGGCGGAGTGCTCCACTTCCGCGGGGGAGGAATGGTACGACTGGCTCATTCCCCGCCTGGCGCAGGAGGTCTCTCTTCTGCCCTGCTTCCTTGCCACGCCCTCCTCTCTCGGATTGACGCCGAAGACATCCGCCCCTCCCCGCGAGCCCGGCGTGTATGCCGACTTTCTCGGAACGGCTATCGACCGGTGGGGAGAGCATTTCCACTACGTGGAGCTCTGGAGCGAACCGAACAACCTGGCCTGCTGGGACCGGAGACTCGACCCGGAGTGGCGGATTTTCTGCGAGATGCTGCAATGCGCCGCCTCCCTGGCGCGCCGGCGGGGTAAAAGAACGGTGCTGGCGGGGATGTGGCCCGCCGACCCCAACTGGCTCCGTATCATGTGCGAACAGGGGCTCCTGGCACATATCGATGTGGTGGGCGTGCGCGGTTTTCCCGGGATGGGGGAGTTCGACGGGAACGAATGGTCCTCGGTGCTCTCCGACCTCAGGGGGGTGCTGAAACGGCACTACCTCAAGAGGGGACTCTGGATTACCGGTGCGGGATACTCCACCTGGAGGCTTGACGAACTGGGACAGATCCGTGAGTTCATCAAGGCAGCAGAGGCCCCGGTGGAGCGTATCTACTGGAACGCGGTACACGACATGGCTGACACGTTCTCCCCTGCGGAAGAGGTGTCCGGGGACGAGCGAAAAAGGTTCTTCGGCCTCAGGAAGGCGGATGGCACCCCCAAGCTCCTCTACCGCCTATGGGAAAGCGGGGGAATCGAAGCGGCGCGGGAGATTCTGAACATGAACTCCCATCCCCTGCGAAAACAGAATTTCAGCCAAAAACCCTCGCTTATCATCGGGGGGGCTGGATTTATCGGGACGAATCTCGCCCATCGCCTGCTCCAATCGGGCAAACCGGTATTGGTGTACGATAATCTCTCCCGGCCCGGAGTCGAGAGGAACCTCCGCTGGCTGCGCGAAGTGCATGGAAACCGCGTGCAGGTGGAGATCGCGGATGTGTGTGACAAGCGTACGCTCCGCTCCGCCGTGCGCTGCGCGGACCAGGTTTTCCATTTTGCCGCCCAGGTGGCGGTTACCACGAGCCTGGTGAAGCCCTTGCACGATTTTACCGTAAACACCTGCGGTACCATTACCCTGCTGGAGGAGCTGCGTGCACTTGACACTCCTCCTCCGCTTCTCTTCACTTCCACCAACAAGGTGTACGGGGGGTTGGGGGGAATGGAGCTTGTTGTCCAGGGGAACCGCTATGTGCCGAAGAGCCCCTCGATCCGGCTGTCCGGCATCGGAGAGGAGTACCCCCTCGATTTTCACAGTCCCTACGGCTGCTCCAAAGGGGCTGCCGACCAGTATGTAATTGATTATGCCCGAACTTTCGGTCTGCCTGCCGCGGTATTCCGTATGAGCTGCATCTACGGGCCGCACCAGTACGGCACGGAAGATCAGGGGTGGGTCGCCTACTTCCTCATCCGCGCCCTGGAGAGGAAGCCCCTTACCATTTTCGGAGACGGAATGCAGGTGCGCGATGTGCTCTTTATCGACGATCTCGTCAACGCTTTCCTCATCGCCCAGGAGAGCATGGGGCGCATTGCGGGGCATGCCTTCAATATCGGGGGAGGATCGAAGAACACTCTCAGCCTGCTGGAGCTCATCTCCCTCATTGCCGGACTGCACCGGGAGACGCCGCCGATCTTTTTCGATGCATGGCGTGCCGGGGATCAGAAGTACTATGTATCCGATTCGGAGAAGTTCCGGACTGCCACCGGATGGGAGCCCTGGGTGGGTGTCGAGCAGGGAGTCAGGAAACTGTACGAGTGGCTGCGTATGACGCGCGGAATACCCATGCCGCTGCAGGAGCCCGACAAAGAACCCCATGAAGTGTGCGCTGATTAATCCCAACTGGACATTCCGCGGCAGCGTCTACTTCGGCTGCCGTGAGCCCCACCTTCCCCTCGAATACGGGTATGCAAAGGCCCTGCTGGAAGACGGAGGGCATGAGGTCTTCCTGGTGGACGGCCAGAGAGAGGCCCTTTCCCCCGGGGAAATACGGGACCGTGTCGCCGGCTTCCGTCCCGATCTCACGGTGGTCACCACGGCTCCCAGCTATCTCTTCTGGCGATGCGCCCCCCCCGAACTGCGGGTGCCCAAGGAGACGGTCCGGGCTCTCCGGGGGGTATCCGGAACCCTGGCGGCCATGGGACCCCACGGCTCCGCCACTCCCTCTTCTGTGCTGAAGAAACTCGAAGTCGATGTGGTTATCATGGGAGAGGGAGAGGAGATCATGCCCCTCCTTGCCGGACGGAAGAGGGGGGAATGGGGAGAGGTGCCTTCCGTGTGCTACCGGGAGAACGGGGAGATACGGGTACAGGGAGGACCGCATGCGTGCGATCTGTCCGCCCTCCCCGCCCTGCGCTGGCCCGACACGATGATCAGGGGATACCATCACCACCATCACCGCTTTGACGCATCCCCTTCCTCTCCGGGTGCCGAGATGGAAACATCGCGGGGGTGTCCCTACCGCTGCTCTTTCTGCGCAAAGGGAGCCTTCCGGGACCGGTACCGGAAACGCCCCCTTCCCGTAGTGCTGGAGGAGATGGACGGCCTCCTTGTCCAGGGGGTCGGATATCTCTATTTTATCGATGAAATATTTCTTCCCGACCATTCCCTGCTTCTGGCCCTCCGGGAACGGAAAGTGAAGTTCGGCATCCAGACCCGCATCGACCTATGGAGTCCCGGGATGCTCGATCTCCTGGGAAGTGCAGGATGCGTCTCCATTGAGGCGGGAGTGGAGAGCATCAGCGAGAGGGGCCGCGCCCTCCTGGAAAAACGCTGTTCCCTCTCTACGGAAGCGCTTCTCGATCTCCTCATCCGTGCGCGGAAGAGTGTCCCTTTCGTGCAGGCCACCCTGCTCGATGCACAGGTGGATGCTCCCGAAGAGATAGAACAGTGGCGACGGTACCTCCAGAGCTTCGGGATATGGGCCAACAAGCCGGTACCGGTGTTCCCCTATCCCGGATCCCTGGAGTACGAGAAAAGGTGGGGAGCCCCCGATGAGCGGGCGTGGGAGAGGGCTCATGCCTACTATCTCGAAAGGTACAGGTCCTTCAGCGATATCCAGGAAAGCCGGTTGCTCCCCCTGAAGCATCTCGAAAGCGGGGTGGCGGAATGAACGGCGCAGAAAAACGGATGCCGGAAAGGATTCTGATGACTGCGGACACGGTGGGGGGGGTCTGGACCTATTCCCTGGAGCTGGCATGCGTGCTCGGCTCTTATGGAACAGAGGTGTTCCTGGCAACCATGGGGGCCCCTCTCACTCCGGCCCAGCGGGAGGAGTCCTCCCGTGTGCCGGGAATGAAGGTCTTCGAGAGCTCCTACCGCCTCGAGTGGATGGAGGACCCCTGGGATGACGTGCGGGAGGCGGGGGAATGGCTGCTCGGCCTCGAAGAGGCGGTGCGACCCGACATTGTGCATCTGAACGGGTATGCCCACGGGGGACTGCCCTGGCGCGCTCCGGCGGTGATGGTGGCGCACTCGTGCGTCCTGTCGTGGTGGTGCGCGGTCAGGGGAGGAGAGGTCCCCCCGGTATGGGAACGATACCGGGGGGAAGTGGCGCGGGGTCTTTCCGCTGCGGACTGCGTGGTGGCACCGTCGGAGGCCATGCTCACCGAGCTTTTCCGCCACTACCCCGTACCCCTTTCGGGGCGGGTGGTGCCCAATGGGCGCACCGCCGGCCTCTTTGCTCCGGAGAGAAAGGAAGAGATGGTTCTCACCGTGGGAAGGCTGTGGGATGAGGCCAAGAATGCGGCGGCCCTCCACCGCATTGCCCCTTCCCTTTCCTGGGCGGTATATGTTGCGGGGGAGGAGAGTCACCCCGCGGGCGGGACTTTTCCCGGCGGCACCGCCGTGCAGCGCCTGGGCAGACTCACCACAAGGGAGCTCGCTTCCTGGATGGCCCGTGCCTCGATCTATGCCTTGCCTGCCTACTACGAGCCCTTCGGGCTCTCTGTCCTGGAGGCGGGTCTTTCGGGATGCGCCCTCGTCCTCGGAGATATCCCGAGCCTCCGCGAGATATGGGACGGGGTTGCCCTGTTCGTGCAGCCCCGGGATGAGGAGGCCCTGAAAGGGGCTATAGAGAGCCTTATTCGCAACCCGGGAGAACGGAAGCGCAGAGCGGCAAGCGCGCGGGCACGGGCGGAGGAGTTCTCTCCCCTGCGTATGGCGGAGGGATACGGCGCCGTGTACGGAGAAGTTATGGGGAAAAAGACAGGTAAAGGTAGAGGTAAAGGTAAAGTAACAGCAGAAAAGAGAAGAAAGAGAAAATAGTTGTTTGTGTTTTTACTTTACCTCTACCTTTACCTGTCTTATTCTGCCTTTAGGAGGTTTTGGTGCGCATTGTACTCTTTTATCAATCGATTCTCTCGGACTGGAATCACGGGAACGCGCATTTCCTCCGCGGAGTTGCGGGGGAGCTCCTGGCGCGCGGCCATGAGGTGAGGGTCTATGAGCCCCGGGATTCCTGGAGCCTGACCAACCTCCTGTCTTCCTGCGGGTCCGCTCCCCTGCGTGAAGTGCTCCGGGTATATCCCTGGTTGCGGAGTACCCGCTACGACCTGGCGACCCTTGACATCGACCGGGCTCTGGACGGTGCCGACCTGGTGATCGTGCATGAATGGAATGACCATGCACTGGTGCGGCGCATCGGGGAATACCGGGCCCGAGCCGGAGGGTTCATGCTGCTCTTCCACGATACGCACCACCGTTCCGTTTCCGAGCCGGAGAGTATGGCCGCCTACGACCTCTCCCACTATGACGGCGTCCTGGCGTTTGGAGAAGTGATCCGGAATCTGTACCTGTCACGCTGCTGGACGGCACGGGCCTGGACATGGCACGAGGCGGCCGATACGAGGCTTTTCCGCCCGGTGCCGGCACCGGTGCAGGAGGGGGACCTGGTCTGGATCGGAAACTGGGGAGACGGGGAGCGTACTTCCGAATTATATGAATTTATCCTGGAGCCCGCCCGGGCCCTAGGACTGCGGGCGCGGATGTACGGGGTGCGGTACCCTGAAGAGGCGGCGGCAATGCTGCATCAAACAGGGATAGACTGCGCGGGATGGTTGCCCAACCATGCGGTACCGCAGGTGTTTGCCCGGTTCAACGTAACGGTCCATGTGCCGCGGCGCCCCTATGTGGAGGCACTTCCGGGCATTCCCACCATACGGCCCTTCGAGGCCCTCGCGTGCGGCATTCCCCTTGTCTGCTCCCCATGGGATGACGCGGAGGGGCTTTTTAATCCCGGGGAGGATTTCCTTGTGGCCCGGAACGGCAGGGAAATGGAGCGGCACCTGGGGGCGCTGCTGCAGGACGCAGAGATGCGAAGGGAGCTTGCGGAGCACGGCAGACAGACCATACTCCGGCGTCATACCTGCGGCCACCGCGTCGATGAGCTGTTCGCTATCGTTGAGGCACTCGGGGGGGAGCACCGCGGTGCACTGCCGTCCCGGGGCACTCCGCAGCCGGACGAAAGAGACCGCAGAGAGAGCGAGGAAGGTGAAAAAGGGGAGAAGAAGGCATTTCCCCTCTCCTACAGTGAGAGGACGGGACCTCTATGAAACAGGGACGTACCATTGCTTTTTTCGGATCGAGTCTTCTATCGGCCTATTGGAACGGGGCGGCGACCTACTACCGCGGGATTATCCGCTCCCTCCACGAGCTCGGGCATACGGTCACGTTTTATGAGCCTGATGCCTACGGAAGGCAGCAGCACCGCGACATTCCCGATCCGCCCTGGGCAAGAGTGGTGGTATACCCCGGAGAGGGGAAGGAGGGAGTATCCCGCGCGCTGGAGAGCGCGCGGAGCGCGGACGTGCTGGTGAAGGCCAGCGGGGTCGGTGTGTTCGATGAGATGCTGGAAGCAGCGGTCCTGGAGGTGAAGAGACCCGGTGCCCTGGCCGTCTTCTGGGACGTGGACGCCCCGGCGACTCTCGACCGCGTCCGGGAGAGTCCGGACGACCCTTTCCGTTCCCTCATCCCCCGGTATGATTTCATCTTCACCTATGGCGGAGGAGATCCGGTGGTCAATGCCTACGGGGCACTCGGCGCCCGGCGGTGCGTTCCGGTGTACAACGCCCTTGATCCCGATACCCATTATCCGGTGCCGCCGGACCCCCGGTTCAGCGGAGACCTCGGCTTCATCGGAAACCGTCTGCCCGACAGGGAATCCCGGGTGAAAGAATTTTTCTTCCGTGCTGCTGCTTCGCTGCCCTGCCACCGTTTCCTGCTCGGGGGGAACGGGTGGGATGTTCCGGAAACTCCCAATATCGCCTATGTGGGGCATGTCTATACCCGTGACCACAACGCCTTCAACAGTACTCCCCGTGCAGTTTTGAATATCAACCGGGAGAGCATGGCCCGGTACGGGTTCTCCCCGCCGACGCGGGTGTTCGAGGCTGCCGGAGCGGCCGCGTGTCTTATTACGGACCACTGGGAGGGGATAGAGATGTTCCTCGATCCGGGAAGGGAAGTCCTGGTGGCCCGTGGCGGGCATGAGGTTGCGGAGCATCTCCGTGCGCTCACTCCGGAGAGGGCGCACTCCATCGGACGGGCGGCGTACCGGCGTATCCGTGCGGAGCATACCTATGCGCACCGTGCCGTGCAGCTCGAAAAAGTACTGGAAGGGGTCCTCTGATGGCAAGCGGTATCCGGAATAATGAGGGCCGGAATGACGAGGGGAGCCCCATGAGCTTCCGGCCGCTCAGGATAGTGATCCTTGGATTGTCCATCACCTCTTCCTGGGGGAACGGTCATGCCACCACCTACCGGGGACTGGTGCGCGAGCTTGTCAACAGGGGGCACCATGTACTTTTCCTGGAACGGGATGTACCCTGGTATGCGGAAAACCGGGATCTCCTCCGTCCCCCGTACGGGAAAATGGAATTGTATTCCAGTCTCGGAGAACTGAAGAACCGCTTTACAGAGGAAGTGAGCACGGCGGATTGTGTCATGGTCGGCTCCTACGTGCCGGAGGGGGTTTCGGTGGGGGAGTGGGTGACTTCCACCGCACGGGGTATCACTGCTTTTTACGATATCGATACGCCCGTGACCCTCGCCAAGCTGGAGCGGGGCGATACGGAGTACCTCTCCCCCGGCCTCATTCCACGCTATGCGCTCTATCTCTCCTTCACGGGGGGGCCTCTCCTGGATCACCTCGAACGGAAGTACGGGTCACCTATGGCGCGGCCCCTCTACTGTTCGGTGGACACCTCCTGTTATTTCCCCTTTGCGTGTGATAGGAAATGGGATCTCGGGTATCTCGGAACGTACAGTGGCGACCGGCAGCCCCTCCTCGAAAGCCTGATGCTCCAGCCGGCGCGCTCCCTCGCAACGGAGCGTTTTGTCGTGGCCGGTTCCCTGTACCCGGATACCATCGGGTGGCCCCCCAATGTGCAGAAAATAGGCCACCTGTCCCCTGCGCACCACGGCGCTTTCTATAACTCCCTGAAGTTTACTCTCAACATTACGCGGACCGATATGGTCCGTGCCGGATACTCTCCCAGTGTGCGTCTTTTCGAAGCGTCTGCGTGCGCCACCCCGGTAATCAGCGATTACTGGGAGGGGCTGGATACGTTTTTCACTCCGGGCACGGAGATCCTTATCTCTTCCTGTGCAGCGGATACGGTGCGCTATCTGCGGGAAATGGAAGAGGAAGAGCTCCGTGCAATAGGTGAACGGGCCCGGGCCCGTGTCCTCGCCGGACACACTGCGGCACACCGGGCCCGGGAATTGGAAAGCCTTGTCAACGGGACGCCAGCGAAACCATAAGCGAATCCGGACCGCGGGACACCCCCGCGGGCATCTCCGCGGAACCGGGAATAAGGAGGGAGAAAATGGAAAGGACAACAGCACTGCAAAGGCAGGGGAGAGAGGAAATCCGGGGCCGTAAAACAGTGAATGTAGGGCGTATGGAACGATGGCTCTCCCTGCTCGGAGGGGGGCTCCTCACCCTCAGGGGCATACGGCGCAAGTCCCTGCCCGGGAAGGCCCTGGCCCTGGCGGGCAGTTATCTCATGTACCGCGGAAAGACGGGTCACTGCAATCTGTATGAGGCCATGGGAATCAGCACTGCGGCGGAAAGGAAGCGTGGAGTGCGGGTGGAGAGGAGCATCACGGTCAATCGTCCGCCTGAAGTGGTGTACCAGTACTGGCGCAACCTCGAGAACCTGCCGAATTTCATGGACCACCTCGAATCGGTCAGGGTGTCCGGCGGACGCTCCCATTGGGTGGCGAAAACCCCGGTGGGCGGTACGGTGGAGTGGGATGCGGAGACGACCCGGGAGATCGAGAACGAACTGATCGGATGGCGCTCCCTCCCGGGGTCGGAAGTGCAGAATGAGGGGGAGGTGCAGTTCAGGAGGGCACCCGGAAACCGCGGAACGGAAATAAAGCTGAAGATCACCTACTTCCCTCCCGGGGGCGCGGCCGGAGAGGCCATGGGAAAGCTGTTCAACGTAATCACCGACCGTACTATCGCCCAGGATCTGCGCACCTTCAAACAGATCATCGAGACGGGCGAAGTGGCGACCAGTGCGGCGCAGCCTGCCGGGAACGGGGGAAAGCTGGGAGAGACATCATGATGAAGACTGTCTGCTGGGAGGGGAAAAACGAGGTGCCCCCGGACGCGCCCCGTACCCATCGTATGGATCTGGACGATGCACCCTACGGGTACGAACTTTTCAAGGACAAGGAAGACGGCTGCATCAAAGTGGTGCTCAAACCCTGATCGGAAAACCCGTCACAAAAGGAGGAGTCGCTCATGACAACCATTCTTCTCATACTACTGATTATTCTGCTTATCGGTGCGCTGCCCTCATGGCCGTACAGCAGGGGGTGGGGATACTATCCCAGCGGCCTGGTGGGGATCATCCTGATCGTACTGCTCATTTTGCTCCTGCTGGGCAGGATTTAGGGGGCGTTCGCACAGGGGCCGAAAGGGGGCTGCGGCAGCGGATCCCTCTCGTCGGAGAAAAAACAGGAACGGCAAGAGAGCGATACAAGGAGATATATCATGACGGGAAAAAACACTTCGGTATTCGGGATCTATCCTGACCGCGCCAGTGCGGAAGAGGCAGTGGATGCCCTGAGGAGGGCCGGTTTCAGGAATACGGATGTATCAATTCTCTTCGCGGAGAACGAGGGGTCGAAGGATCTGGCCCTCGAAAAGCACACGAAGGCCCCCGAGGGCGCCGCTGCCGGTGCCGTTTCCGGGGCGGTGATCGGGGGTGCACTGGGATGGCTTGCCGGCATAGGGGCCCTGGCAATTCCGGGTGTGGGCCCCTTTGTTGCGGCAGGGCCCATTGTTTCCCTGCTGGCAGGGATCGGGCTCGGGGGGGCTATCGGGGAACTGGCAGGGGCTCTGATCGGGATCGGCATCCCGGAATACGAGGCGAAAAGGTATGCCGGTCGTATAAGGAAAGGGGGCGTCCTGCTCTCCGTTCACTCGGACAACGATGACTGGACCAAGAACGCCAAGAAGATCCTGGAACAGACCGGGGCGGAGGATATCTCGAGCGCCGGAGAGGCAAAGCCGGACTATGCTGAGAGCGTGAAACCCGTTACCCGGGGGAAGGAGGGTTCCGAGCTGTAGAAGGAAAGGCGAGCTCCATTGGGACAGCGGGGATAAGGGGCGCTACCGCCTGAAAAAGATACCGGGAAGGGGTGTCTCCGGCGAGATTTCTCTTCCCCTATCGCTTCGTGAAAAAAGCGGGGAGACATGAAACTGGTCATCTTCGGGCTCACCATCAGTTCCTCATGGGGCAACGGACATGCAACCATCTGGCGCGGCCTCTGCAGGGCTCTGGCCCGCCGGGGACACCGCGTCGTATTTTTTGAGAGGGACGTCCCGTACTACGCCTCCCATCGGGACCTCACCGGGATTCCCGGCATCGAGCTCGTCCTTTACCGTGAGTGGGATGAGGTCCTGCCCTTCGCCCGGAAGCACCTGTCGGATGCCGATGTCGGAATGGTTACCTCCTATTGTCCCGACGGTATTGCCTCGACGGAGCTCGTGCTCTCATCCCGTGTGCCTTTGCGTACTTTCTACGATCTCGATACGCCGGTCACCCTCAGATCCCTTGCAGAGGGAAAACCGGTTGCGTATATCGGTCCGGCGGGGCTCGGGGACTTCGATCTGGTGCTGAGCTATACAGGGGGGGTGGCACTGGACGCGCTCCGTACGTGGCTCGGGGCGCGGAGGGTGGCCCCGCTCTACGGGAGCGTCGACCCCGCTACCCACAGGCCGGTACCTGCAGAAGCGGCATACCGGGCGGACCTGTCGTATCTCGGTACCTATGCCGAGGACCGGCAGGACTCGTTGAATTGTCTGTTCATCGGGGCGTCGAAGCGTCTGCCCGGCCAGCGCTTCCTCATCGGGGGGTCGCTGTACCCCGACACGTTCCCCTGGACACAGAATATCCACTATATCCGGCATGTCCCTCCGCCCGAACACCCGGCGTTCTACTGTTCGTCCGTATTCACCCTGAACGTAACCCGGCGCGCCATGGCGGACATGGGATACTGTCCGTCAGGCCGCCTGTTCGAAGCCGCTGCCTGCGGTACTCCCCTCCTGAGCGACGAGTGGGAGGGGCTGGACAGGTTCTTTGCCCCGGGGACGGAGATCGTTGTCGTACATACCGCCGGTGAGGTGGTGGAGGCCCTCACTATGCCGGAGGAGCAGAGAGAGAGGATCGCTGCCGCAGCACGGGAGAGGACGCTCTCCGAGCATACTGCGGAGCACCGGGCCGTGGAGCTTGAGGAGATTGTGAGTAACGTCAGGGAGTTTGAGATAGCATGATTCGTACGGTTCCCTCTCAGGGTAGATCGAAAAGGATAAATAGGCATCATTGGATGTGGGGCCTCATGAATAGGTATCCTCCGGTATGGGGCAAGGGAGTACCCTCTTTCTTTGCGAGCGAAATCCTTCCTGATGAAGGGGTATCCTCTGGTGTGGGTCCCCTTTGGGGGAAACACCTTTCCGCTCATTCTCGGCCGGCATCCAGCCGGTCTGCGAGGCTACGACAGCCCGCTCCACCGTCCCTGGTTCCGCTTTGGGCTGGCGAAGCCGCTTCCAAGGTATTCCCCCCAGGGTCCCCCTGTGTGCCTCTCCTTATGAATCCTCACCGGGCAGCATACGATTCCTCTCCCTTGAGGGGAGGGGAGAAAGGGGAGGGTGTCCTGCACCCTGCTCCCTCTCCCCCAAGGGGAGAGGGACCCTCTCTTTATTTCTCTTCCAAAAGGAATGCGTGTGAAAGAAGTATGCAGGATGAGCAGGGAGGGAGGGGTCAGGGGTGAGTGCTCCTTGCCTGCGACACCCTGAAGTATTTCACCCAGGGACACAGGCCATGAGTCGGCAAAAAGGAGAGAGTCTCTCCTCTCCTTCCGCGAGGGAATACAATAACTCTGTCGCATTGCAAGGGAAGGAATCCCCCTGCTCCTCCCCCCGGAGGGAAGCGCATAAATATTACGCACAGATAGCAAAAAGCAGACCCGTTTCCGGTCCGCTCCTGATAAAAGTCGCGCTATTTCCCTTTGGGGAGCAGGGGCGGCGGGGTGAAGGGAAATAACCAGGCACGAAAACGAGCAGAAAGGAGGAAGTATGTGGGGAGTGATTCCTGCGGCGGGTGCCGGAAGCAGGATACAGCCGCTGGCTTTTTCGAAGGAGCTGCTCCCGGTGGGCAGCCGCTTCGACGGGGATATGGAGAGGCCGCGGGCGGTGAGCGAATACCTGGTGGAGCGGATGATCCTCGGGGGAGCCACGAAGATATGTTTCATCATCTCGCCGGGAAAATCGGACATCATGGAGTACTATGGCGGGAGCATCGGACCCGTGCATATCTGCTACGTGGTGCAGCCGCGTCCCGCGGGGCTCTGCGATTCCATTTTCCGCGTCCTGCCCCTTATCCACCCCGACGAATCAGTGCTCATCGGCCTGCCCGATACCATCTGGTTTCCGGAGGACGGGCTCCGCGCCCTGGATACGGATATTCTCTCCCTCCTCCTTTTTCCGGTGGAACGCCCGGAGTTTTTCGACGCGGTGGTGCTGGACGGCGAAGGGCACGTTCTCGAAATACAGGTAAAAAAAACCGATGCTTCTTCCTCATGGATATGGGGCGCTTTCCGTATGCCCGGAGCGGTGCTTCGCGCGCTCTTTCATCTCTGGGAGGAGCGGGAGCGGAGCGACGAATACATAGGGACACTGGTGAATGCCTACCTCGCTCAGGGAGGGAGAGCACGGGGAGTGAAAGCGGGACAGGCATACGTCGATGTGGGGACGATACATGGATACCGGGAAGCGATACGACTTCTCGGTGAGAGAGGCAGGGTGAAAGGAGATCAAAAACAATGAAGTATGTCACATCATTTCCGCAGTCTGCGCTGACCCCTGAGCGGATCAGGCAGCGCATCCTGGAATTGGGAGAGTGGTTTCATAACATCGATCTGCAGGGCATATCCACTGCTCCGGATCATTTTCTCGGAAACTATCCCGAGATAAAGTGGAGACGTTTCGCCCACAGCATTCCCTCCGACCTCAGGGGGAAAACGGTGCTTGACGTGGGCTGCAACGCCGGCTATTACTCCATTGAGATGAAGAGAAGGGGAGCTGAAAGGGTCGTGGGAATCGATTTCGACCCGGATTATCTTGCCCAGGCCCGTTTCGCCGCGGAGGTGTGCGGTGTGGATATCGAGCTGCGGCAGCTCTCCGTCTACGAGGTGGGGCAACTGGGAGAACGTTTCGATATTGTCCTCTTCATGGGTGTCCTGTATCATCTGCGCCATCCCCTTCTCGCCCTGGATCTTCTCCATGAGCATGTGGTGGGGGATATCCTTGTCTTCCAGTCCATGCTCCGCGGAAGCAGCAAGGTGGCGCAGCTGAAAGATGATTATCCCTTCGAAGAGGAGGGGATCTTCCGGCATCCCGGGTTCCCGCACCTGTATTTTATCGAGAAGAACTACTCGGGGGACCCCACCAACTGGTGGCTGCCGAATCGCTCCTGTGTCGAAGCGATGCTCCGCAGCTCCGGTTTCGAGATTCTGGAGCATCCCGAGGAGGAAGTATACCTGTGCCGAAGAGTGGAAAGAGAAAAAGGGTGAGGAGGTGCACACCGTGATTGAGGCCGTAATGTTCTGGAATGAGCCGAATAACCTGTCCCACTGGGACTTTCATATCGACCCCGAATGGGAGAAGTACGCCGCCATGGTCAAGGCTGCTGCGGATGCCGTCGCCGCGGAAGATTCATGCCTTACGCGTGTGCTCGGGGGAATTTCGCCCATCGATCCGAATTTCGTCATCAATATGCAGGGTAAAGGTGTGCTCGACCGCCTCGATGTGGTGGCGGTGCACGGCTTTCCGCTTGACTGGAACCACTGGACCATCCATGAATGGCCGGGGAAGCTCGCGGAGATCCAGGAGGTCACTCCCCTGCCGGTCTGGGTTTCAGAGGTGGGGGTCTCCACCTTTGGTGCGGAGGAGGTCCAGGAGTTCGGGCTCCGGCGCACCGCCGAGCTGCTCATCGGGCGCGCCCGTCGTATTCACTGGTACAGCCTGTACGATCTTCCCCGTGCCTGGCCCGCCACCACGCGCCACCGCGAAGCGGAGGGATCCTCCTATTACCGGCACTTCTATATGGGACTTCTCCGCGAAGACGGCACTCCCAAACGGGCCCTCTCCCACTTTGCGGAGTACTCCCCCGCCCTCGGCATCTGCCAGTGGTTCCATTTCGAGGACCACCGTCTGGACGATGCGGTGCGCTGGCTGCGCACCCTGGGGGTACGGCACCTGCGCACCGGGCTGAGCTGGGCGGACAGTCTCCGCCCCCATGCGGAGCGGTGGTTCGACCGTCAAATGAAGGCCCTGGAGGAGTTCGATGTTACGGTCACCTTCTGTTTTACTCCCGAATCCTGCGGGATACAGCCCCACCATACCAGCCCTCCGAAGGATACCGGTGCATTCGCCGAGTTTTGCGCACGAATGGTGCGGAGGTATGCTCACTGAGGACCGTGGTGCGGAAGGGAGGGGTATGAGGGCATATTCCGGAGCTGATGCCGTCCGGATCGTCTGCTCGCGGGAGGGGCGCGGTCCGCGTACTGTTATCGTGGCCGCCCACCCCGATGACGAAACCGTGGGCGCCGGAAGCAGGTTCCGCTATTTCCGGGATCCTGTCTTCGTCCATGTCACGGATGGCGCCCCGCGGGCAATGCATGACGCCCTCGCCGCCGGTTTCTCCACGAGGGAGGAGTACGGGCAGGCCCGGCGCCGGGAGTTGCATGAGGCCCTCCGGCTTGTGTCCGTCTCCCCGGCACAATGCATCGGGCTGGGGATTGCCGACCAGGAGGCCTCTTTTGCCCTTCCCCTCGTTGCCCGCGCGGTGCGGGATCTGCTGAAGAGGACAATGCCCGGGATAGTGCTTACCCATTCCTACGAGGGCGGACATCCCGATCATGATGCCGCTGCCTTCGGGGTGCATGCGGCATGCAGGATGTTGGAGCAGGAAGGGATTGTCCCTCCTCCTCTCGTCGAATATGCCCTGTACCGTGCCGATCGCACGCAGGGGGGGAAGATGGCGGTGTTCGAGTTCCTGCCGCACGCCGGATGCGGGGAGATGACGGTTGCACTGAACAGGGAGGAGAGTGCCCTGAAACGGGGGATGCTCCGCTGCTTTCCTACACAGAAAAGAGTGCTCGGCGCGTTTCCCGTATCCGTGGAAAAATTCCGCCCGGCTCCGCAGTATGTTTTTACCCGGCCACCCCACGAGGGGACCCTTTATTACGAAAATTTTGATTGGGGAGTGTACGGAGAGCAGTGGCGCGACCTTGCCGGAGAGGCGCTGGAGGAGCTCGGGATCCTCCGGGGAGTCCCGGCAGGAAGAGCCGGGGGTGAGGGAGGGGAAAAGTGGGACTGACCGTTATAAACGTTGCCTATCCCCTGGCACCGGTACGGCAGGATACCCCCGGAGGGGCGGAGCATGTCCTTTCCCTTCTTGACGGGGCACTGGTGCGCGGGGGGCACCGGTCTGTGGTGGTCGCCTGCGAAGGGTCCTCCACTGCGGGAGCCCTTGTGACGATCCCGGCAGTCCGCGGCAAAATAAGCGCAGAGAAATGGAAGCTGGCCCAGGATCTGATGAGGATCTCCCTCGAGGATGCGCTCCGGCGGTTCGATGCGGATCTCGTGCACATGCACGGACTCGATTTCCCCGCATACCTGCCGCGACCCGGAGTGCCGGTCCTGGTAACCCTGCATCTCCCCCTCTCCTGGTATGACCTTTCCGCCCTCTTTCCGGAGCGCCCGGGAACCTATCTCCATTGCGTTTCCTCCGCACAGCGCCGGGAGTGCCCCGATGGGGTACGCCTTCTTCCGGATATCGAAAACGGAGTGCCGGTGGACAGGCTCGCAAGCAGTGTAAGCAAAAGGGACTTTGCACTGGCCATGGGAAGGATATGCCCTGAGAAGGGTTTTCACCTCGCCCTCGATGCGGCGCGCCGGGCAGGGAAATCCCTCGTGCTTGCGGGCCGGGTTTTCGGATACAGGGAGCACGAACAGTATTTCAGGTACAAAATAGCGCCGCGGCTGGATGGGAGCCGGTACCGTTTTATCGGACCCATAGGTTTCATACGGAAGAGGAGGTTCCTGACCGCTGCACGCTGTCTCCTCGTACCGAGCCTTGCGCCGGAGACGAGTTCCCTCGTCGCCATGGAGGCGCTGGCGTGCGGAACCCCGGTGATCGCCTTTCCTTCGGGTGCCCTCGGGGACATTGTGGAGCACGGGAGGACCGGTTTCCTGGTACGGAACGAAGAGGAGATGGCGGAGGCCATCGGCGCGGTATCCTCCCTTTCTCCTGCCGTCTGCAGGGATACGGCACGGGAGCGGTTCTCTTCGGAGAGGATGCTGCGAAACTACCTGGAGGTGTACGGGAGAATCGTGGAGCATGGGATCACCCCCGGGGCGCTGCTTTGCTGCGGCAGTCCGGGAGGAGGGGAGGGGGGGAGGGATTCATGACCATCTTCCTGCTGATACGGCATGGAACCACCGATATGCTGGGCAGGATCCTTGCCGGGTGGATGCCGGGAGTCCATCTGAACGAGAAAGGAAAGAGGGAGGCGGCAGAGCTGGCGGAACGTCTTGCCCCGCTCTCCCTTGCCGCCCTCTACTGCAGTCCCCTCGACCGGGCACTCGAGACAGCCGCCCCCCTTGCCTCCCGCAAGGGCCTTCCGGTACAGGTCTGCGAGGGGGTGGGGGAGATACGGTTCGGAGAGTGGACCGGGATGGATTTCCCCTCGCTGAATGCCTCCTCCGTATGGAAGCGTTTCAACGAGTTTCGCAGCGGCACGCGCATTCCCGGTGGAGAGATAATCGGTGAGGTGCAGGCGCGCATGGTTGCGGAAATGGAGAGAATACAGGGGCTTCATCCCGACGGAATGGTGGCGGTGGTAAGCCATGGAGATGTGATCAAGGCAGCCATCGCCTACTATGTGGGAATCCCCCTCGATCTCATGCGCCGGATCGAAATAGGCCCCGCTTCCGTAAGCAGTATCGCCATAGACGCATACGGTCCTGTGCTGCTCTGCGTGAACCATACGGAGGGGATTCCCCTCCGGAGAGGATAAGGGAGGAGACCCATTTCATGATCGTCTACCGAAAGCAGGAACAGACAATAACGCCGGTACAGTGTATCAGGCGCATCCGTATCATGCTGGAGGAGTTGGAGAAGGGGGCCGCCGCCGAGCATGAAAGGGTGGTAGAGGTTCTGATCGAGTGGGGGGAGTTCGAGTCGGCTCTTACGGATGCCCTCTGCCCCGAAAGGGATGGGGAAAGCAGGCTCTCCCGGGCCCTCCGGCATGCCGGCCTTTTTGCAGGCCATATGTTCTGCCTTTCATGGAAAGGGATGACCCCCGCTCTCCTGCAGTGGGCAGGCAGGCTGTACGGGGCGCTTGCCGGTCTTTCCTCCTTTGCGCTGCCCGAGACGATAACCCTCCGGGAACCTGAAGGGTATGCCCATTACGGCCTTTATCCTGAAACATACCTTGCGGCGGCGCGAACGCTTTTCCGGGAAATGCACCCGGAAAGGGTCGCCTGTATCGGGCTGCGCAGTATCGGAACCGGTCTCTCCTCCATCGTTTCCGCTGCCCTGGAAGAAAAGGGGTGCGTCGTGTTCCCGTATACCATCCGCCCCCGGGGACATCCTTTCCATCGCCGTATCATGCTTTCCCCCGAATTCGGGGAGCACCTGCGCTCCCTGCCGTGCTCTCTCTACCTCGTGGTGGACGAAGGGCCGGGAATGAGCGGCACCTCCCTCTGCTGCGCTGCGGAAAAACTGTCGGAGCTCGGCATTGCCGACGAAAGGATCGTCCTTTTGCCCAGCTGGGAGCCGGACGGATCGGGCTTCTTCTCGGAAGCCTCCCGCACACGCTGGGGCAAACACCGGAAGTTCTCCGACAGTTTCGAGAACCTCTGGATCGGAACGGGCCGCCTGGCCCGGTCGCTCCCCTCCCCGCAGCTCCTGGATATTGCCGCCGGGAAGTGGCGCCCGCTCTTTTACCGGAGCGAGGCCCTCTCCCCGGCTGTGCATCCCCACCATGAGAAGAGGAAATTCCTCTGCCTGGACGGCCCTCCCCGTGCCGAAGAGGGGGGCGACGGCCCTGTGCTGCCGGTAACCCGGGCGCAGAGTACGGGAAATATCCCTCTCCTCCTCCGGTTTGCCGGACTCGGGCGCTACGGACGGGCTAAGCATACTCGCGCGCTGACCCTAGCGGAAGCCGGATTTTGTCAGTCAGTGCGCGGGTTCACCAACGGTTTCCTTATTACCGACTTTATTCCCGGCACACCGGTGACGCAGGGGGAGACGGACCAGTCCCTTCTGGATACCATGGCGCACTACCTTTCCTTTCTCAGGAATACGTTCCCGACGGAGCGGAATATGCTGTTCGACGATGTGTATACCATGGTGAAGAGGAATACCCTGCTGGGGCTCGGCAGGGAATGGGTGGAAAAGCTCGATGCATTCGAAAGGTTTCGCCCCGTGGTGGACGACTGTGTCACCGTGGCCGTGGACGGACGGATGCTGCCGCATGAATGGCTGCGTACCCCTGACGGGTACCGGAAAGCCGATGCCGTCGACCATCATGCCGACCAGTTCTTTCCCTGCAGTCAGGATATTGCGTGGGACATTGCGGGCAGCAGCGTCGAGTTCGGATTTGCTTCCCTGGAAGAGGAGTATCTCCTCTGCAGGTACCAGTCCCTTTCCGGTGACCGGGGCATCAGGGGGAGGCTGCCTTTTTACCGGGTTTCCTATCTTGCATACCGGCTGGGGTATGCGACGTTTGCCGCCAAGGAACTGGCCGCGTCGCCGGATGGAGTGAAATTCGCATCACTGGTCCTGTACTATGCGGCTCGCCTGAAAGAAGAGATCCTGAGAGGTGTGCAGGGGATAGAGGAACTCATCAAATAGGGGAGCGAAGCTGGTATAATAGAACTTCCTATGTTTAAAATAGATCTCCATAATCATTCCTTTTACAGTGAAGACAGCTCGTCAGACCCGGAAGAGGCGGTACAGCGCGCTATTGAGCTGGGACTGCACGGTATCGCCTTTACCGAGCATAATTCCTTCAGGGCCTCCGAACCGGTGGAAGCCCTGAAAGAAAAATACCGGGGGGCGATCAGGATCTTCCGCGGTGCGGAATACAACGCAGAAGAAGGGCATATTCTCGTCTTCGGGATACGGGATGACATCACCGATATTGTCGACCTGTACACTCCCGCCCGGGAAATTATCCGCGTCGTGAAAGAGCGGGGCGGTGTGGTGATTGTGCCCCATCCCTTCCGGGAGTGGTCCCTGCTGCGGGCGGACCTCAGGAGCCTGAACGGCATTTGTGCCATCGAGGCATACAACGGGCACAACAACCGCACGGAGAACGGGAAGGCACTGGAGGCCGCGCGCTCCCTGCAGTTGCCCGCTACGGGAGGGAGCGACTCCCATTCCGTCGGCGAGGTCGGCAGTTGCTATACGGAATTTTTTGCGGAAGTCACCTATGACAACTTCCTCGATATGCTGCGGGGGGGGCGCTATCACGGTTTCGACCGGTTCGAACGCGAAAGAAGCCCTGTATGAGAGACGATGTGCTCTCCGATATTTACCGGAAGACGAAAACGTCCGCGGCAGCGGCAAGCGTGCCATGGTAAACTGGTACTATGACCGGGAGAATGAAAGGGCCTTTGATACCGCCGGGGAGTTCAAGAAGGAAGTCACCATGGAATACACTATCATTCCTTTTGAAGAGAGCGTATAGGCCATGATTGACCACGGGTATCCTTTCGGAAAGGATGAGTTGATCATGAAGAAGTATGAGGCCCTCTTTACAGAGCATTCCCGGAGCCCCGTCCTGTGCTTCGAGGAGGAGCAGGAGCTCTATGCGGCGTACTGCAGCCTCTATAAAAGGCTTGTCAAGATATCGAGAATCAGCGACTCCTATCAAGCGGCTATCAAGGAACTGCTCGTGAAGCTCCAAACGGCGGCCGCAGAGATAAAGACTCTCAGCGGGTGCCTTCCCATCTGTGCCTCCTGCAAGAAGATTCGCGATGACGAGGGCTACTGGCAGCAGGTTGAACACTACCTGATGAAACACTCCGGCGCCGTATTTACCCATTCCGTCTGCTCTGAATGCGCCCGTAAGCTTTACAGCGATCTGTTGCTCCCCGCCCCTGAAGAGAGGCCGGAGCATGAGGGGGGCTCACCAAAGACACCTGAGCTGGATGTGGAGGACGCCGTCATAAGGAGATTCCTGCCGACGGTCAATAACGAGGCCCTGGCCTCCAATCCCCTCTACGGCGACTTCAAAGATATTTTCCTCAGCTATATCCGCTTATTGAAGAGACAGAATCGTATTGTCAGGATAAGCGACAAATACCAGTCTCAGCTGCGCGAACTGATGGCGGTTCTGGATATCTCTTCACGTACCGACCCTCTGACGAAGCTTTGCAACAGGGCTGACATGTTTGAAAAGCTCGCAGCGGAGCAAAGCCGGGCGGTTCGGTACCAGAAGACTTTCTCCCTTGTCATGGTCGATCTCGATTATTTCAAACAGGTCAATGATACCTACGGACACCTTGCGGGAGATCAGTTCCTGGTCGCGGTAGCCGGTCTCATGCGGAGCAATCTCCGGAAAGAGGATTCATGCGCCCGGTGGGGCGGGGAGGAATTTCTGATACTGCTGCCGGAAACAGAACTCTCCAACGGGACCCATACTGCAGAGAAGCTGCGCGGCCTGATCGCCTCCATAACGGTGCCCCTACACGGGGAGAAAGTGTATATCACCGCCAGCCTGGGGGTTGCATCCTACAGTCCGGGCGAAACCATTGACCACTGCATCAAGAGGGCGGATGATGCCTTGTATCTGGCCAAGAAAAACGGCAGGAACCGAGTCGCTGCCGCTCAGTGAAACCGCGTCACTGCCATAGCGCTGACGTACAAGCTGGCCGACATTCAGTTCCCCGGCTTCGGACATTTCTGTTGCCCTGGCATCGCCAGGGTGGGAGCGGGCCCGCCGCGCTGCAGCGGGAGCGACCTTTTCGAGGTAGTCGATGACCGCTTCGGCGGAGCGGCGGAAACTGTAGAGATCAAGCCCATAGAAGCCGGCCTTTGTTCTTTCGTCCGGAAGCCCGCTGTTATAATCCCTCAGTCATTCTATGAAGTGGAGCACTTCAATGTTGCGCCACATCCATACGGGAAAGCGATTGAACGCGGCAAGCGCCTCCATCCCCGATAGATCGGCATCGGCACCCCGGATATAGTGATTCACGCTCAAGGCATCGGGCCAGTCTGCCTCCGCCATTACCGCATTGAATCCCTTTTCCATAATGAGGCGCCTGGTAACTTCGGCTCTCATCCTGTAGAATTCCCGCGTGCCATGCGATGCCTCGCCGGGGAGCACAAAACGGGCATTGCCGATTCTCTGCATCAGCGGATCATAGTCGGATGCAGCGCCCGTGCGGGGGTGCAGGTATTTCCTTACGGGCGCCACTGTTGCCTCATCGATAGTGATCATGGCTTCCATCAAGGGATTCATTTGCGCCTGCACACCTGTCTTTTCCGCAAGCAGGGCACCGGTTAAGGGTTTTCCGCAAAGCGTAGGTTCAGGCTTGAGGGCACACAGGATTTCCGATACACTGGGAGTATACGGATCTATTTCCGTCATCGTTCAGGCGGTTTGGGAAGCCTTCCAAAAATCAGTGCAGACGGATATGAACAAGGAGGTCCCCTATGGCAATGGCGGTCGAAAGCAAGGTTCCGTTTATCAAGGCTAATGTGATGAAGTGCCAGTGCCCGAGGTGCCCGGTACAGGGCAACAGCCGCTGTGCGCAGCAGTTGATTGCGGAGCTGCAGAATGTCCTTGAAAGGGAAACGGTACTGCCCCGGGAAGTCCCCGGCCTGTACTGCTCCAGCGGCCTGGCCGGCTGCGGTGGCCTTGATTACAGAAATCCCTGCATGTGCGGCACCTGCCCGATCCTCAACGAGGAGTACGATCTGGCCCCAGGCGGTCCTGCCGGGTTCTTCTGCAAGGGCGGCAGGGCTGTTTCGTACCGTGAGTTCGGGAGACTAGGGGAAACCGGCGGTTAGCCGGGGGCAAACGCATCTGAATTTCAGAGGGTTCATAGGGTTGTGATGGGAATGACTTGCGTTGGTCCTTCAAAAAAAATCAGAAGAAGAAGGACAGGCACTGCAAACCAGATTCCCACATCGACCGGTGCGTCCGTTGCAACGGCGGAGAGCTTGCCAAGATCATGAGCTGGTAGGACAACGAATGGACATATGCTAAGCAGATGGTTCGCAGGCTGCCTGTACCGCAAAGGAGAGAACATAGCACAATCGGATGCCAATAGAGACCATACGCAGGGAGTCAGCCGAAAATGAATGTCAAAAGTACTATAGCGTATTTTTCAATGGAAATCGGGCTTTCCACGAAAATACCAACCTACAGCGGCGGACTCGGCGTGCTTGCCGGAGACACGATACGCGCGGCGGCCGATCTCAATGTGCCGATGGTTGCAATGACACTCTTGTACCGCAAAGGGCATTTCCAGCAGAAGATCGATGAGCACGGCAGGCAGCAGGAGCATCCGGTGCGCTGGGAGGTCGACGAATTTCTCACCGGGATGCCGCAGCGAGCCTCGGTGATCATAGAAGGGCGTGAGGTCTATTTTCGCTCTTGGAGATACGATGTCAGCGGGGTCGGCGGTTTCTCCGTGCCGGTCTATTTTCTGGACGCCGATCTTCCGGAGAATTCTAACAATGACAGGGTGTTGACCGATTGCCTTTACGGAGGAGATCAGCGCTACCGACTCTGTCAGGAGATCATCTTGGGTTTCGGTGGGGTAAGAATGCTCCGTGAGCTCGGTTATAACGACATCAAGCTTTTTCATATGAACGAAGGGCATGCAAGTTTCATTACCGTGGAGCTTCTAAATGAGGAAATGAGGACATCTGAACGTACATCGATAGATCAGGATACCATAGAGCTGGTGAGGGATCGATGCATATTTACTACCCATACCCCGGTCCCTGCAGGACATGATAAGTATCCTATGGATCTTGTTGAGCAGGTGCTAGGAGATAATCAGGCCTTCAAAGAAATAAAATATATCTTCCATTACGAAGGCGTCCTCAACATGACTTATCTTGCGCTCAATCTGAGCCGTTATATCAATGGCGTCGCCAAGAGCCACGGTGAAGTCTCCCGAATGATGTTCAGCGGTTACGATATCGAGGCGATAACCAATGGCGTCCATGCCACAACTTGGGTATCGGAGCCCTTTCAGGAACTGTACGATCAGTATATCCCGGAATGGCGACAAAACAATTTTGCCTTGCGTTATGCGTTGAGCATCCCGCAACAGGATATCTGGCTTGCTCATGCAGAAGCGAAAAAAAGTCTTATCCGTTACGTAAATCAATCGACAGGCAGCGGAATGGATGAACATATCCTCACCATCGGCTTCGCACGCCGCGCTACGGTATATAAGCGTGCGAATCTCGTCTTTCTTGATATGGAACGCCTCAGGCAAATAGCGCGGGAGGCGGGACCCGTTCAACTCGTTTTTGCCGGGAAGGCACACCCACAGGACGAAGAGGGCAAGGAGCTCATTAAAAGAATACTGTATTACAGGGAAAAGCTCGGAAATGTGATAAAGATTGCGTACCTGGAGAACTATACGATGGATCTTGCAAAGCTGGTGATTGCCGGATGCGATGTATGGCTTAACACTCCCAAGCCGCCCCTTGAGGCATCCGGCACCAGTGGGATGAAGGCTGCATTCAATGGCGTGCCGAGTCTGAGCGTTCTGGACGGCTGGTGGATTGAAGGACACCTCGAAGGGATAACCGGATGGGCGATCGGGCCGCAAGGGCGCAAACGTGGAGAGGAAGTTACCGAAGCCGAAGAAGCGCAATCGCTCTATGATAAACTGAGCAACGACATCATTCCTCTTTTCTACAATGACCGGGAGCGCTTCATTTCGGTAATGCGCCACTGCATCGCCATTAACGGATCCTTCTTCAACGTGCATCGCATGATGCAGGAGTATGTGCTCAATGCCTATTTCCATTAATCGGAGGGGAGGCTTGCACCGTGGCAGGTAACAATGGCTGGCAGGGAGTCCCCTGGCATTCCCTTACGGTCGAGGAGGTACTGAAGAAGATCGAAGCAAAGCTGGACGGTCAAACAGATGAAGAGGCTCGCAGACGCCGGGAGCGCTACGGCGAAAATACTCTCGAACGTGAAGAAGGCGCCGGTCCGGCTCAGCTGGTTCTTAAGCAGCTTCGGAGCCCTCTCATTTATCTGCTCGCGGCAGCCGCAGCGGTTTCTCTCATAATGGAACATTACATTGATGCCGGTTTCATTTTCGGCGTCGTCATTATCAATACTATTTTGGGAGTTGTACAAGAGTGGCGTGCAGAACGGGCGCTTGAGACCCTCCATAAAATGGCTGCACCTAGGGCCAGGGTTGTAAGGGGCGGCAAGGAGCAGGACATAGAGGCTAAGGCAGTCGTGCCGGGAGATATCCTACTATTAATAAAGGGGGACCGTGTTGCAGCTGATGCGCGTCTCCTTGAAAGTGACGACCTGAAGCTGGATGAGTCAGCGCTTACTGGTGAATCCGATCCCGTCGTGAAGAAAGCGGAACAGCTCGAAAAGTCAAAAATGCTCTCTGAAAGAACCAACATGCTCTGGATGTCTACAACAGTTACTTCAGGAAGCGGTCTGGCTGTCGTTGTTGCCACCGGAATGGGCACTGAAATGGGCAGCATTGCCGAGCAGGTGCAGAGCGCTGAGCGCGAGGCGACTCCGTTACAACACCGCATCGGCAGGTTGGGCATGTACATCGGGATAGCGGGAGTTATCCTCGCTGCAGGCGTGTTCGGTATCGGTGTCTTGAGAGGATACGACCTCCCAACAATGCTTCTTTTCTCCGTAGCTGTAGCTGTTTCCGCCATACCTGAGGGCTTGCCGGCGGTTATCAGCATCACTTTGGCGCTCGGCATACAGCGTATGGCAAAACGCAATGCGATCATCCGGCGACTGCCCGCCGTCGAAACGCTCGGTTCAGCCACCGTCATTTGTACCGATAAGACCGGAACCATCACCAAGAATGAAATGACGGTAACCAGGCTCTTGGCAGGAGGGAGAACTTACTCTGTTACCGGGCAAGGCTATGAGCCTGAGGGAGACATCAGTCCGGAGGCTGGGCAGGATGGAGAGAAACAGAAGATTTCGCAAGAGAGTCTTCCCGAAGCACTGAAGACGCTTTTGCGCATCGGGATGCTAACCAACAGTTCCCGTTTGGTGCAAGAGGATAAAGAAAAGTGGATCGTTGAGGGAGAGCCGACTGAAGGAGCGCTCCTCGTTGTAGCGCGCAAGGTCGGGCTCGATTGTGTGCAGCTCAAGGAGAGCTACCCCAAACGGGACGAAATCCCCTTTTCGAGCGAGCTGAAGTATATGGCAACCCTACACACAAGTCCTGATAACGTAAAGACAGTCCTCTGTGTGAAAGGAGCACCGGAGCGCATCATGGAGTTTTGTTCACGTATCATTGAAGACGACCGGAAGACGATGCTGGATGAGGAAAAGAAAAAGACTATCGGTGAGATCAACCAGGCCTTTGCGAAGCTAGGGTTGCGCGTGCTGGCCGGCGCCAGCCGTGATATGCCTGTCGGGCAGGAGAAGATCGAACCGTCTGAAGTTGAGCGTGACCTAACCTTTGCAGGGTTATGGGGGATGGTTGATCCGCCGCGTCCAGAGGCTATAGAGGCCATAAAGACAGCAAAAGAAGCGGGCATTCGCGTAGTGATGCTTACCGGTGATAATGCTGTAACTGCCGCCACGATTGCGAAAAAGGTAGGCATCGCCGAAGACGACGACGAAGCGATGACAGGAAAGCAGGTCGAGGAGATGTCGAAAGAGGAACTGGCTGACAAAGTAATGAAAGCGGGTGTCTTTGCACGCGTTTCTCCATCTCACAAAATGACGATTATGGAGGTGCTCAAAGAAAACAATCAGATCGTCGCTATGACAGGCGACGGCATCAATGACGCGCCGGCGCTGAAAGGCGCTGATATCGGTATAGCTATGGGACAAACGGGGACTGAAGTGGCACGCGAGGCCGCCGATATGATTCTGGCTGACGATAATTTTGCTTCAATTGTCAATGCCATCGAGGAGGGTAGGATCATCTTCGGCAATCTACGTCGAGTGGTTTTCTACCTGGTCGCTACCAGCGCCGCCGAGATCGTTGCCCTTGGCGGCGCCCTGCTGATCGGACTTCCCTTGCCGCTTACAGCGGTGATGATTTTATGGATCAATCTTGTTACTGATGGACCGTCTGATGTATCATTGGGGGTTGAGCCGAAGCACAGAGATGTGCTCAAGCGACCGCCCCGACCTCCAGAGGCAGGAATATTCGATTGGCCGTTGATACGACGTGTACTACTGCTCTCCTCTGTTGTCGCCGCAGGAACGCTGGGGCTCTTTACCTATTCGTTGGAGAAAGGAAACATTGCGCACGCGCAGACGGTGGCATTCACTACCCTCGCCGCGTTCCAGTGGTTCCAGGCATTCAACTCCCGTTCTCAATTCCTTTCGATCTTCGCAATCGGCATTACCAGCAATCAGTGGCTCCTGCTTGGCGTCAGTATAGCAATTATCCTTCAATTGGGGGTTATTTACTCGGGGTTAGGGCATACGATATTCAAAACACATCCGCTCGCCGCAGCTGACTGGCTGGTGATCGTGCCAGTGGCAAGCACTGTCCTGATCGCCGACGAAATTTTCAAGCTTCTGGGGGTGCATGGAAAGCAGTCTTCGGCATCTGCGGAGCGTAAATGAACGGATCGCGCACGTTCCTCATCTGAGTGGTTCCCCTGTGCTGTGCTCATTTGATCAGAGATACTTGCCGCAATCGGACATTTCTATTTTGCCTTGACAGCCGGATGAGAGGAATTGACTGTACACAGGAACGGTGCTAAGAGATGAGTAGAGGTCTTTCTATAGATAAAGCTTAGAGGAGGCAACCTATGGCGAAAGTAGCAATCAATGGCATGGGAAGGATCGGGAGGGTAACCTTCAAGATCATAACTCGATACGCCGGAAGCGGAGAGTGAGCGCTATCACTGCCGGCGGATTCTCGGCGTCGCTGAAGATCCCGTTGTTTCGTCCGACATCATAATCATAACGGACCCGCGCGCCTCTATTGTCGACCTGGAGATGACCCGGGTGGTGGGAGGAGATTTGGTCAAAATCATGAGCTGGTACGACAATGAACGGGGCTTCCCGTGCCAAATGGTCCGGGAAGCTGTCCGTATGACCGGGAAGGAAAAATGGCGCGCCGGGAGCGCATAAACCGGAAGTGGATAAGGAGGTGAGAAGATGAAAATTGTTGTTTTCGAAGTCGATCAATGGGAGCGCGGGAGCTTTGAGAGATCGGCGACAGGTATGACATCCGCATGACCGAAAATCCCCTGACTGCGGAGAATGTCGATACCTACGCGGATGCAGACATCATCTCTCCCTTCATCTACTCGGATCTCAGTACTTCTACGCTCGATCATTTCATGTACCTGAAGATGATCGCCACCCGCTCGACCGGTTACGATCATATCGCCACCGACTATTGCAGATCAAGGGGCATCATAATTGCCAACGTGCCGGAATACGCATCGAGCACCGTCGCCGAGCATGTCTTCGGCCTTCTGCTTACGATCAGTCACAACATTGCACACGCCGTCGAGCGTACGGGCAGGGGTGATTTCTCACTGCAAGGTCTCCAGGGATTCGATCTGCGGGGTAAGACAATAGGTGTGGTCGGTACCGGCGCCATAGGCCTGCAGGTGATCGGGATCGCAAAGGGCTTTGGAATGGATATCATGGCTTACGATGTAAAGCCGAAGAGAGATCTGGAATCGAGGCTGGGGTTCCGGTACGTTCCGATGGAAGCCCTCCTGTCCTCATCCGATATCATTACCCTGCATGTTCCCGCCATCAGGGCAACGGAAAACCTGATCTCATATGAGCAATTCGATGTGATGAAGACGGGCGTAGTCATTATTAACACCGCCCGGGGGAGCATCATCGATACGAATGCACTGCTGAAAGCCCTTGCTGAAGGGAAGGTGGCGGCAGCAGGCCTCGATGTGCTTCCCGAAGAGCCGGTGATTCAGGATGAAGCAGAGCTGCTGCGGATGGTCTATCAGAAGAAAAATAATCTCCAGACACTCCTGGCCGACCACCTCCTGCTCCGCCTCCGTAATGTCTATATCACTCCTCATAGCGCTTTTTATACCCGGGAAGCTGTCCAGCGACTGCTGGATACGACGGTGGACAACATAGAGTCCTTTGCGCAGGGAAATCCGCGGAATGTCGTCGTGGGAGCGGAACGGGAAGATGCAGCGCAGGTATCCTAACCCTGCGGAAGATAATTCATAAGCGGTCTAAGGAGGTACTCTGACAATGGACAATACATACATCCGGTGGTTTGAGAACCTGAGCTCTCAGGACGTGCTGTCAGCGGGAGGGAAGAACGCCTCTCCGGGGGAGATGATCCGCTCACTTAAAGATGAAGGAATCCGCGTGCCTGACGGCTTCGCCACGACCGCCGGAGTCTACTGGGAATTTATCGATGCCAATGGTATAAGGGACAAGATAGGGTCGTACCTGACCGAATGGAAAGAGAAGAGGGTACAGCTGGACAGGATCGGGGCATCGATACGCCGCCTTTTCCAGGATTCGCAGATACCGAAGCACGTCGCCGAAGCTATCCTGAATGCCTACCGTGAGATCTGCAGGCGCTACAAGGCAGAGGATGTGGACATCGCGGTCAGGAAATAACGCTCTCCTGCGCCGAAGGCGATCAGGGTGTCTATAAAGGCATTCTTGACTTCAAGGAGTCTGAGATGCACCTCGAGGACGTTCCCGACGTGAAGACACAGATCATGATAAACATGTCCAGCCCTGCAGCGGCATTCCGGTGGTGGCGCCTTCCGGTGAGGGGAGTGGGATTAGCGAGGATGGAATTTATTATCAACAGTATCATAAAAATTCACCCCATGGCCCTCGCCCATTTCGATCAGGTGGAGGATACAGGCGCACGAAAAGAGATCGAAGCACTCACTGAAGGCTACGGTCTCAGGCGCGGCGAAAAGGGCCTCCTGGTGTACGTAATGGCTGAGATACCCTCCAATGTGCTTCTTGCGGAGCAATTTGCAGAGCGGTTCGACGGCTTTTCTATTGCATCAAACGATCTGACACAACTGGTACTCGGTGTGGACCGCGATTCGGCGGAGCTGAAAGGACTTTTCGATGAGCGAAACGAGGCGGTCAAGAGAATGGTCCGCAGCCTCATCGAGACCGCTCATGAGAGTGGCACGAAGGCAGGCCTCTGCGGCCAGGCACCGAGCGACTATCCCGAGTTTGCAGAATTCCTGGTCGAGGTAGGTATCGATTCCGTATCGCTCAATCCCGACAGCGTCCTGAACATGATCGGGCATGTTGCAGAAATGGAAAATGCCAGAGCATGCGGGGGGTGCCGCTCCTGAGGCAAAGGCGCGTACTAAGCGGTCCAGGAATCACAGATATGTCCATCTGGGAAACCGAAGGGCAAAGGTGAGGAAGACCATCGATCAGGCGAGTGTTATGGAGAGCGCTTCTCTGTCTCTCCTCCTTGCCTTTTGTCTTTTTTTGTGGTCCAATTAAACTAAAGATACGGTGCTGCAAAGCATATACTCCCCCTGATACTCGCTCTTCGTGACTACACCCCGCAGGGAAAACGGCACGGGGAAGTACGCCCCGCTGCCGTCGGGCGCGTATTACCCTGTGCCGTTCGGATGGTGGGATCAGGAGTCCCCCGTGGGCCTCCATCAAGAACCGTTCAGCAAGTAAGGAGGGAGAAATGGCGCAGGAAGAGCCGAAGCAGAAGCAGCCCCCCCAGCACCAGGAGCGCCAGCCCGGCATCGAGTCGGAGATGATCCCCCGGCCCGCGGTGAAAAGGGCCGATTACCGCGGCAGCGGGAAACTCCGCGACAGGGTGGCGCTGATCACCGGGGGGGACAGCGGCATCGGGCGGGCTGCGGCAATCCTTTTCGCGCGGGAAGGGGCTGATGTGAGTATCGTGTACCTGAACGAGCACAAGGATGCGGAAGAGACAAAGCGCCTCGTGGCGGAGGAGGGGAGGCGCTGCCTCGCTATTCCGGGGGATGTGGGGGACGAGTCCTTCTGCCGGGAGGCCGTGGAAAAAACCGTTGCGGAGTTCGGGAGACTGGATATCCTGGTCAATAATGCGGGAGAACAGCACGTTCAGGAGAGTATCGAAAATATAAGCGCCGGGCAGTTGGAGCGCACTTTCCGTACCAATATCTTCTCTTTCTTCTTTATGACCAAGGCGGCGATGAGGCACTTGACAGAAGGAAGCACCATCGTCAATACGACGTCGGTCACGGCATACAAGGGTAACCCCTTTCTGCTTGACTACTCCTCTTCCAAGGGGGCGATTGTGGCTTTTACCCGCTCCCTTGCAAAGTCCCTGGCACGAAAGGGGATCCGTGTGAATGCGGTGGCTCCCGGTCCTATCTGGACTCCCCTTATCCCCGCGAGCTTCCCGGCTGAGAGGGTTGCGAAATTCGGGGGGGATGTTCCGTTGGGGCGTGTCGGACAGCCCGAAGAGGTGGCACCCTGTTATGTTTTCCTGGCGTCGGAGGACTCCTCGTACATGACGGGGCAGGTGCTGCATCCCAACGGCGGCGAAGTAATAAACGGATGAAAAGACAGGGAGAGGTAAAGGGAGAGGCAGAGAAAAGAAAAAAACAATTCTTTTTCTTTTTTGTTTTACCTTTACCTCTCCCTGTCTTACTCTGTCTTCAAGGAGGAAGCATGAATATTTTCGAGCTTTTGAAGAACGATCATGAGAAGGCGTTGAACCTGTTTGACGAGTTGGAAGGGATGCAGGGGGAGTCCGGCCGGATACAGGGCAGCAAGGCGGACTCCGTATTTAATAAGTTGAAGCAGGAACTGGAAATCCATATGATGGGCGAGGAGGAGCTCCTCTATTCCGTGCTGAAGGAGGAGGAGACTACCCGCTCCACGATCCTCGAGTCCTATGAGGAGCATCACGTGGCCAAGCTTCTCCTCAACGAGATGGCGTCCATGCCGAAGGATGAGCAATGGATGGCGAAGCTTGCGGTGCTGCGGGAGAGCGTGGAGCACCATGTCGAAGAAGAGGAAGGCGAGCTGTTTGAAGAGGCGCAGGAGATTATCGACGAAAACCGGGCGAACGAGATCGGCAGACGCATGGCCGATATGAAAAAGGAGCAGATGTCGCCGGCTTCCCGGTAGAGGGCGGAAGCAGGGGGGGAGGGGCGTGGACCCTCTCCCTCCTACCGTATCTCCCTCTCGAATCCGGGCAGGATGGCGCGGAAGAAGGCGTTCTGAATAAGGCGTATGATTACTTCCAGGGTATCGGTTTCCGGGTCTTCGATACGCCCCGCTATATCGGCCTTTGTCGCCACCTCCTCCCGGGGCTCGTTTTCGAGGAGATTGGCGACCCCTCCCACCAGCATCTCATAGAGCTTGCGAAAGAGGTTTTTCTCCTTGTCCTGTCTCCTGTCGTACACTTTCATATCCCTGAACAGGGGCTTGAGGTACCCCCTGACAGTTCTGTTCTGCACGTTCAGTTCCGAATAGAAGGAGAAGAGGCCGGCAACTACATCGAATTTGCCGTATGCCCTGAAGATGTTGTTCATGGCCTTCATCTCGGTGTCCTTTATGGCGATGGTGAGAGAGAAGTCGGGTCCTTTCTTCTCGGGGCGGAAGGTGCCGCTGACGCGCGTTGCCCCGCTTCCCATGAATTTCCCCGACAGGAGCAGGGAAGCCGGCCCCTCGCTGAAATGATTGCTGAAGTTTTTCAGGCTCATTTCGAGATCATCGATGAAGACACGGTAACCCGGGCCGGTCGCCCTGTTTACAAAGCCGAAACTGCTTTTTGCGATATTCAGCTGATTGATCTTGAGCAGGGTAGCGGGCTTGTTACTCAGCTCTTTCGCCTTCTCTCCCGCTTTCTCCGCCTTTGCTTTTTCCTCTTCCGCGGTGCGGGCGCTATGGATATAGTCCAGGGCCGCACCCTGGAGGGTCAGATAGGTGAGATTCAGGATCGTCCCGGCCGGTGCATACTCCAGAAGCCCGTGAGTCGAAAGGGTCCCTTTTTTTGCGGAAAGGTGGGCGCGCCGGAGGACCGGCTCGAAGTAGCTCAGATCCATCCCTTCCAGGGTAAGGGTCACCTTGAGCCCCGGATGGGGTTTCGCCAGGAAGTTGGCGTTCCCGTCGAGCATGATTCTTCCCGCATCGAAAACGATGCCGCTCAGGCGCAGCTCTGAAGGATAGGTCCGTTCCGGGGCGCGGATGTTCCGGATATTGCGGGCCTCGAAAGAGAGACTGCTGAGGCGCAGCGGTTTGTACGGCCCCTCGTCCAGATAGGTCACCTCCGCATTGCTTACGGATAAGACGTTGATTTTTAAGGGGTAAATGCTTTGGAGTGCATCCTGCCAGCCTCGTTCCTGCACCGGCACCTTGTCCTTCGCCTCGCTCCTGATGTTTTTCAGATTAAGGTAGATTTTTGGGCTCTGTATCCTGAAATCCGCTACGAGGTGGGCGGTAAGAAGATCCCTCCAGTGCACGCCGGCGCTCAGTTCCGGAATACGCGCCACCGGAGGATCGGGGTTTTCGTTCTGTACGATCACCAGGTCCCTCAAGTCCATGGAGAAGCCGAGGGGATGGAAGTCCAGTGCCCCGATACTGACGGTGTATCCTTTGAGCTTGCTGTTCATCTGCCCTTCTATGTACGTGCGGAGGGGCTCGTCGATGAAATAGGAGAGGACGACAAGGGTGCTGAGGAGGATCCCCAGCACTGCTGCTGCGGTCCGGAGCCGGTGTTTGTCCATGGGGCTTCCTTACGGTACGCTGAGGGTCTGTACGGTGCTGCACGGAGGTTCCCCTGCGGCAATGAAGCGGACGCCGTGTGCGGGCAGAGGTACACCGCGTCTATAAAAATTGTAGCATATCAGAGGGGATACGTCGCTTTTCCGCAGGCTGTCGGGTGCACTTCAAGGTGGTGGCAAGCACCTTGTGATGTGGTAGTCAGCAAAGAGTGATCGCTCTCACGAGAGATTTCTGCGTCTACTCATAATGCGTTCTCTTTCAGGGGAGGGTGTCTTTTCTTCTGTCGTCATCCCGGCAGATCCTCTGAGCCGGGATCCAGTCCTTTTCCTAAAGACTCTGGACCCCGGCTTTCGCCGGGGTGACGGATTCCGAAACAGAGGATCCCTGTTCAGACTCACTCTTTCTATCGCTCTTCCCCCCTGCTGCCTCCCCCTCCCCTGTACCTCTTCTTTGTGCCCTTACTTTGAAGTGCACCCCAGGCTGTCCTCAGAGCAGGGGATCACACCCTCCGCTGTCGCAGCACCTCATAGGCGAGAATTCCCGTTGCCACGGAGACGTTGAGGGAGTTGACCGCTCCATGCAGGGGCAGGGTCACCAGGTGGTCGCACATTTCCCGTACGGTGCGCCTGAGCCCTTCCCCCTCTGAGCCCACCACCAGGGCGAGAGGGACACGCATATCGATGTCCCACAGAGCCCGGTCCGCTCCCGCTTCCGCTCCGATAAGGGTGATATCCGCCCTCTTCATTTTTTCCATGGCATGTTTTATATTCGGCATTTCTACCAGGTTTACGTGTTCCAATGCGCCCGCGGACGACTTTGAGACCACCGGCGTGATCCCTGCGGAACGGTGGGACTGGAAGACCACTCCGTGCATGCCGGCGGCATCAGCCACCCGCAGGATCGCCCCGAAATTGCGCGGGTCCTCTATGAGATCGAGGATCAGGAAGAACGGCGTCTCCCCCTTCCGTCCGGGTATTTCCATGAGTTCCTCGATGCCGATCGTCTTCTTCCGCTCCACGATTGCGGCGATACCCTGATGCCCCTTGTGGAACCGGTCGTCGAAGAATTTCCTGTCCATGCTCTTTACCGGGATTCCCTTTGCCCTCGCCGCTTCGACGATGTCCTTCGCATGACCTTTCTGCGCGAGGGTATAGAGCGTAATGATCCGGCGTCCCGACCGGAGCGCTTCGCCCACCGGGTTGATTCCGTAAATCCAGAGGTCCTTTTCGGCAGTATGGGTATCGTGTCTCATTGATGGCTCTTTCATGGGTTCCTTTCCCTTGCGTTATAGCGGGTCAGGCGATCTTTACCTTCCAGGAAGTGATTCCATCCTTCCTGTCTTCGAGGAGGATTCCCTTTTCTTCCAATTCCTTCCTGATGGAGTCGGCCAGTGCCCAGTCCTTTGCCTGGCGCGCGGTCTTCCTTTCATGGATCTTCTGTTCTATCTCCGTCTCGGTCAGGGAGATCTTCTTGTTCTTCAGAAGATCGATATTCCATTGGGCGGGGGTCCTGTGGAAGAGGTTCAGTACATCTCCTGCGCTGTGCAGGGCGTCCTGCGCCCTCTCCACCAGCATCTGCGCCGCCTCCCCGAAGGGCTTCGTATCGAGAAACTTGTTGGTCTCCCTGATAAGCTCGAAGAGGTGGCCGACGGCGAGGGCGGTGTTGAAATCGTCATCCATGGCCTCGTCAAAGCGCTCTTCGAAGGCGGTGAGTACCGCCTCCAGTTCCGCCGCCGGAACGGTGCTCTTCGGCGCCTTCGGAGGGGAGCAGGTGATGCTGGAAAGACATTCGTCGATCCGCGCCCGCGTGCTGTAGTACCTGTCCAGGGATGCCTCGGCATCCCTCAGCTGCTCATGGGAGAACTCGATGGGGCTGCGGTAGTGGCTCGAAAGGATGAAGAGACGCACCACTTCGGGGTCGTACGTATCGAGGATTTCCCGGATGGTGAAGAAGTTCCCCAGCGACTTGGACATCTTCTCCTTATCGATGGTAATGAACCCGTTATGGATCCAGTACTTTGCGAACATCTTCCCGGTGTATGCCTCCGACTGGGCGATCTCGTTCTCGTGATGCGGAAAGATAAGGTCGGCCCCGCCCCCGTGGATGTCGATGGACTGCCCCAGAT
Source organism: Nitrospira sp. (assembly GCA_002634385.1). Classification (GTDB taxonomy): domain Bacteria; phylum Nitrospirota; class Thermodesulfovibrionia; order Thermodesulfovibrionales; family Dissulfurispiraceae; genus Nitrobium; species Nitrobium versatile. The sequence goes on along the minus strand of NSJL01000007.1, from coordinate 74,398 downwards.
GCTTAATCGCCATCGCCGTGCATTCGATATGCCATCCCGGTCTTCCCTTTCCCCAGGGGCTTTCCCACCAGGGTTCCCCTTCCTTTGACGCCTTCCAGAGGGCGAAGTCGGAAGGGTTCTTTTTCTTCTCCTCCACATCCACGCGGGCGCCGGCGAGGAGGTCCTTCTGCTCTTTCCTGGAGAGTTTCCCATACTCGGGGAAGGACTCCACGGAAAAGTACACGCTTTTGTTCCCGTTCTCGGCGGACTCATAGGCGTACCCCTTTTCGATGAGCGCCCTGATCACCTCGATCATCTCCCGGATGTGCTCCGTCGCCTTGGGCTCCACATCCGCCCGCGCGACACCGAGTCTGTCCATATCGGTATAGTATTCTTCTATGTACTTGCGTGCCACGGCGTCCCATGTGGTCTGTTCCTCGTGGGCGCGCCTGATGATCTTGTCGTCGATATCCGTGAAGTTCCTGACATAGGTGACATCGAAACCCTTATAACGCAGATATCTTTTTATTACATCAAACACAATGGCGCTCCGTGCATGTCCGATGTGGCAGTAATCGTATACCGTAACACCGCAGGCATAGATCCCCACCCTGCCCCGGACGAGGGGGGAGAAATCCTCCTTCCTGCCGGACATCGTGTTGAATACTTTCATGATTCCTCCTTTTCCCTCCAGCTTTTCTATCTTCGTCTCGAGGCGCGCGATGTACTCCATGATCTCATCAAGTCTCTCCTCGACGGGGTCGGGCAGCCTGACGTGATTCAGGGACTCCACCGGTCCCCGCTCCTCGATCCGCACGATTTTCTTCTTGATGATCCTTCCCGGGATGCCTACCACGATGGAATAGTCGGGCGCGGGTTTCAGAACGACGGAATTAGCCCCTATCTTAACATAATCGCCGATGCGTATCGGCCCCAGGATCTTTGCTCCCGTCCCTACCACTACATTGTTCCCCAGGGTCGGATGCCTTTTGCCGACGTCCTTTCCGGTGCCGCCCAGGGTGACTCCCTGATATAGGAGGCAGTCTTCGCCGATCTCCGTGGTCTCGCCGATGACGACACCCATTCCGTGGTCAATAAAGAACCCGGGCCCTATCTCTGCACCGGGGTGGATCTCGATGCCGGTGAAGAAGCGGGTGATATGGGAAAAAAGGCGTGGGATAAAGGGAATTCTCCTCTTCCACAGGGCATGGCTGATGCGGTGCATGAAGATGGCATGCAGTCCGGGGTAGGTGATGAGGACTTCAAGGGCGTTCCGCGCCGCCGGGTCTCTCTCGAAGACCGCGCGCCAATCCCTCTTTATCTCCTGCAGGAAACCCATCTATAAATTATAATTCATGGAGAGTGGATAAATGAAGTTATTGAAAGAGCGCCGCTTTTGATGGGTCGACCGGGGGCAACGGCAAAGGCAGGCAGAGGTAGAGAGAAACGGCAGAAGAAAAAGGGAGTCATGGAACCCTTTGTTCCTCTCCTTTCTGCAGACTCACTCCACACGCACTCCTTGAAGAGAAAGGGCTTGGTACTGTCGTCATCCCGGCAGATCCTCTGAGCCGGGATCCAGTCCCTTTCCGAAAGACTCTGGACCCCGGCTTTCGCCGGGGTGACGGATTCCGAAACGGAGGGGCATAGGGGGGGCAGAGGGTGCCTCCTTGCCCACTCCATAAGGATACCTATTCGAAAAGAGCCCTGTCCGAGCCTCTCCTTACCGCGTCTTTTTCATCAGCTCCGCAACGGTGGGGAACTGGTTCAGGTCCGTATGCGGCAGGAAGAGGGCGGACATATAGTCGTCCATGAAATTTCTCGATACGGACAGCTCGATGTAGGTCATCTTCGCCGCGATCTCTTCCGCCTCTCTCCTCAGCTCCTCGGACAGAAGGCAGAGGTACGCGCCGGTGATGGAGGTGTTCCCCATGAAGATGAACCTCTCTTTGGAAATGTCCGGCAGCATGCCGAGGGTAATGGCCCTCTCCACGTTGATGTAATTGCCGAAGCCGCCTGCGATATACACCTTCTCGACAGCATCGAGGGTAAACCCTACCTCCCCGAGCAGGGTGGTCACTCCCGCATAGATGGCGGCCTTCGCCCTGAGGAGGTTCTCGATATCCACCTCGGTCAGCACGACATCCTTGTGGAGGTGCCCGTCTCCCTGGTAGAAGACGAATTCCGGGCCATCCTCGCCTGTCCGCACCCTCTCCGTCTTCCCGGCGACGAATTTGCCCTTGAGGTCGATGACGCCCGTGAGGAACATCTCCGATACCGCGTCGATCATGCCCGAGCCGCAGATGCCCATGGGTACCCCCTCCCCGATGACCTTGATATCGGGCTCGCAGGTGGCCGGGTCTATCTTTACTGCCTCTATGGCCCCGGCGGTCGCCCGCATCCCGTTCCGTATGCCGCTTCCCTCGAAACACGGCCCGGCGGAGCAGGCGGCGGTCATGAGCCACTCGTTGTTTCCGATGGCGATTTCGCCGTTGGTTCCGATGTCCATGAAAAGGGCGATTTCAGGGTCGCGGTGCATCTTCGAGGCCAGGACTCCCGCCACGATGTCCCCCCCCACATAGCTTGCAATACAGGGGACGGTGTAGACCGGCGCCTGGGGGTTGATGCTCAACCGGGCCGTTCCTCCCTTCCAGAGGGGAAAGACGTTCAGCGTCGGGATGTAGGGCTCCTCCCGGATGGAGCCGGGGTCCATATCCCAGAAGATATGGGACATCGTCGTATTTCCTGCGACGGTGGCGGAATCGACCTCGCAGGAGATGATATCGTGCCGGTCCATCAGGGATTGGACGATGGTGTTGATATCGGTTACCACGGCATCCCGCAGCTCGTGCAGGCCCCCTCCCTCCGTGGCATGGACGATCCGGGTAATGACGTCGTCTCCATACCGCATCTGGGAATTATAGGTGGACCCGACATCCACGATCTCCCCGGTGAGCAGGTTCACGAGGTATATCACGACCGTGGTGGTACCGATGTCCACACAGACCCCGTAACGCCTGTGGCAGAGTTCCGGGGAGGTGAGGAAGATCGCTTCGCCGCAGAGATCGCTGCCGGGCACATACGTGAGCTCCACCTTCCAGCCCGCTTCCCGCAGGGTCTTCGCCATGCCGGCTACAAAGCCGTGGGAAAAACGTATATTCCCCAGTCCCCTCTCTTCCAGTGCCCTCTTCAGCCTCTCGAGGTCGCTGATGTTGTCGCTTATGGTAGGGGGGGGCAGCTCCAGGAAAACCCTCTTGACCGGCGGGTTAATCGAAACTCCGTACGAGGAGAGATACTCCACGAGGTTTTTCGTCCTGGCAAGGGCGATCTTGTCGCCCACCACGAGGCGTGACTCCTTGGGGATATCGACGAGGACGTCCTCCCGCGGCACGGTCCGGCAGGCGAGGACAAGCCCCGCTTCCCTCTCCTTTACCGTAAGCTTTCCGTGGGAGAGAGCCTCATGCTTTCCCTCCAGGACCTTCACTTTGCATTTGCCGCAGGTGCCCTTGCCGCCGCAGGATGCTACGAGATAGATACCCGCCCTCTTCAGGGCCGAATAAAGGTCCTCGCCCTCCCGGAGAGGAATGATCTCATCGGATGTCAGACGTATGTTCATGGATGCGCTCCTCGCAATGGGCAGATACGGGGGACTCAATCGCCCCGATACCCTAGGTTGTGATAAGAGCTTATTGTACCATACCATTTTCCCCTTGTCGCAATTGCCTGCATCGGTAGCTCTCTGGTGAGAGGGGAACGGAACCATAGTTATAATTGAAGTAAAGGGATTTCCAGCTCAGGAGGCAGACATGAAAAAGGAGGGAAGCGCCGGTAAGGCGCTCCGGGTTCATTCGTAAACGACTTCCACCCGTCCCAGGTACTCCTTAAGTGCGCCGATCCATCGCTCCACCTCTTCCGAGTCTTTGTTTTTCGCCGCCTCTTCAATGTTCCGCCCGATATCGGTGATGGCGTCAAATCCATATGCCCTCCCGGACCCTTTCATGCTGTGTCCGGTGATTTGTACGGTCTCATAGTCACCCTGCGCGAGGGCGTTGCGCAGGAGCTCCACGTCCCTGTTCCTGTTTTCGAGGAAACCGGGAACAAGGTCCCCAATTTCCGGGTCCACCCTGACAATGATTCTCTTTTCCCTGTCTTCCGGCGGCACTGTCATATTCTCCCACCTTTTCCTTCGCCCTCTCATTTGTCTTTGTAGTAGTTCGGGTAAAGCCTTTTGGCGCATTCAGGGCAGAGCCCATGAGTGAATTCGGCATCGGAATGCTCCCTGATAAAGGCCTCGATCTGGTTCCAGTACCCGCTGTCATCGCGTATCTTCTTGCAGGAAGAGCAGATGGGTATCAGGCCGCTCAATTTTTTTACTCGGGCGAGGGCTTCCCGGAGCTCACGGATAAGGTTCTCCCTCTCTTCGTTCTGTTGCCGCACGTGTCTCCTTAGCATTACAAGCCCCGCGCACCGGTCGAGGGCGGAGAAGAGCTTGCCCATATCGATGGGCTTCAGCACATAGCGGTCGACCCCCACATCGATAGACTCCATGAGGTAGCCGGAGTCGCTATGGGCACTGGTCACAATGACCGGGGTCTCCCTGTCTTCCTCCTTGATTTCCCGCGTCATGCTGAGTCCGTCGCGCACCGGCATCCGTATATCCGTGATCACGATATCGGGCTGATGACGGCGGTAGGCTTTGATCCCCTCCTCTCCGTCCGCTGCCACATGGAGTATCCGGACCTTTCTCTTCAGCATCTCCGCCACGATTTCCCGGGTGATCTGCTCGTCCTCCACGTATAGCACCGCTATATCCAATTTGGCGATTCCCATGTCATACCTCGATGATGAACTCCGCACCGTTATCCCTGTTCCGGGCCGTAAGCCGTCCTCCCATGTTTTTCTCGATAATGTTCTTGGACATGTAGAGGCCTATGCCGGTCCCTTTCCCCGGCTCCTTGGTGGTGAAATAGGGTTCGAAAATCCTGTCCATGACGGAAGCCGGTATCCCCCCCATCGTATCTCCGACGGTCACCACCGATCTGCCGCCCTCCCGGCGAAGCCGTATCCTCACCAGCGGATCCCGTATGTGCCGCTCGAGGGCGGCATCCTTGGCATTATCAAGGATGTTCAGGAGAACCTGCGAGTATTCGTTGGGGTAGCCGTTGACGCATACTTCTTCCTGGAGATCCAGCTCGATGCGGATGGTATTATTCCTGAAGCTCGCCTCGATGAAGGAAACCACTTTCCTGATCACCCCGGACAGGCTGAACTCATGTTTCTCCTTGTCCGGCTTGAAAAAATTCCTGAAATCATCGATGGTCTGGGACATGTGGCGGATGATCTCCATGGCCTGTTCGACGCTCCCGGCGAGATGCTGCCTGTCCAGCTCCCCGTATTCGTGGGCGTCCAGCAGGGCCTGTATGATCAACCCCACTGCGTTCAGGGGCTGTCTCCATTGGTGGGCGATATTGCCGATCATCTCCCCCATGGCCGCCTGGCGGCTCTGCAGGAGCATGATGTGGTCCTTCTCCCGGTTGAGGGCTACCTCTTCAACCACCCTCTCTTCCAGGGTTCTGTTCAGCTCTTCGAGCTGCCGCTCCGCCTGTTTGCGCTCCGTGATATCGCGGGCGATATGGACGGACCCCAGTATGATGCCGCCGGTACCGATAATGGGAGAGACGCTGACCAGGAAATACCTGCCTGTCGACGGATCGAATACTTCTGCCGTATGCTCTTTTCCATCCGCCAGCAGCCGGGAATGGGGGCATCCTTCCACCGGCATTTTCTGACGGTGGCATACCTTATAGCAGGTGAGGCCTGATACCTCGTCCGGGGAGGTCTGCAGCAGGGAGGCCATGGCTTTGTTCACCCGTATGATCCGGTGGCGTGTGTCCAGCAGCATGATCATATCGGGGATGGTATCGAAAGTCCTCTCCCACTCCTCCTTGGCGCGTACGAGGGATTTCTCCGCCTCCACGCGGGCGGTGACATCGGCGGCAGTACAAATCATATTGCCGAAGGCCCCGTCCTTCAGGAGCGGGACCAGCCAGCCCGACTGGTAGCTCATCCTGCCCCCGGGGGTCACCACCGGGATGGGGCCGTAGGAGCAGGGCTGGAGCGTCCTCTTCGTCTCGAGGTACAGGGGAGCGAAAAAGCGGAGGGTCTCTTCCGGAAAGCCATGCAGGACATTCTTCCCCAGGAGATCCCTCAGTGGGACCCCGGCGTTGATCTCCATCCCTTTATTCGCATACGAGACGGCATCGTCCCTGTCCGTTACCCATACCCCCTCATAGATATTTTCCAGGATGCTCTCGTAAAAATTCTTGAGGGAGAGGATCTCCTCCCGTGCCCTCTTCTGTGCGGTGATATCGTCGACTACCGAGAGAAGACAGGCGTTCCCTTCGTACTCGATCCGTATGGAAGAGAGGAGGCCGGTGATCAGCTCTCCCCTCTTGGTGCGGAAAACGACCTCCAGGGCGCGGATCTCGTCGTTCTCCTCAACCAGGCGGAGGATCCTCTCGCGGTCTGCCGGATCGGCGAAGATGCCCAGCTCAAGGGAGGTGCGGCCTACCGCCTCTTCCGAGCTATACCCGGAGATGCGTTCGAAGATAGTATTCACCATCAGGAACCGTCCCTCGTCGATGGTGGAAATGGTCACCAGGGCCGGGGTTTCCCGGAAGATCATGGTGAGTTGTTTCCTTGATTCGAGGAGAGCGCTTTCCGTCTGCCGGTGTCGCGAGATTTCCGCGGTGAGCGTCTCCTCCATCTGTTTGTGACGGGTAAGGGTACCCAGGAGACGCTCCATTTCCTGCGCCGGATCAGGCCTCAGAAACTCCTCCGGGGGAATATAATGAAAGTTCTGCAGCGTCTTGCTCCCGTAGATCACCCAGGGGTGGGTATACACAACATCCCTGATGATTTCCGGGGAGAAGCGGAGGCGGTTATACTGGCAGAGAGCCAGTACATCATGCCGGGGGAAAAAAGAGTTGATCTTTGCCTCGTATTCCATCAGCCTTTCGGTTCCGGGCTCTCCTCCCAGCACCCAGGACATTTCCGCCGCGGCCCGCAGGGCGGAAAAACCTTCGGCTTTCGTCGCTTTTACGGCATCTTCCAGGAGACGGAGTGCCCTGTCCGGATCGGAGAGTCCCTGCCCCAGGTAGGTGTGTTCTTTGTCCGTCACTGTCAGCGCCCCTGATGCGAGGGCGTACTCCGTATCGATCCCTCCCCTCCGCAGCGCGTCGAGAATTTCGGGGGCCGTCGTTTCCTCGGCCACATACAGGCATTTTTCCCCCCTCTCCAACCCTGCCCGTATGAAGGGAACGACTGACGAGAACTGCTCCTCACGGGTTGTGTAGATCAGGCAGAGATGATTGTGCGCCGCGAGTATATCAAGAGACTGTGATAGGGTCTCCTTATCGGAAGTATACATTTCTCTCCCTCCTGTCCGCCTCTCTCCCCTCTGCAGACCCCTTTAAAGCTACCCGCTTAATTATACGTCAGGAGGTGCAGTATTTCTACTTATTTTTTCCCGGCAGGGCAGGGGCCACCGCCCTGCTTCCGGGACGGAAAGGCATTGGAATACAAGGAACGTTCCCCTTTGTACCGCGCACGGTCCTCCCTCCTTTTATGGTAAAATGTCCATGCACCTCAGGGTGTGCGGCCGGTCGCAGGAGAGGACCGTTTGCCTGCACGACCTAGTTATCACGTAAGGAGAAGAGAATGCCTTCAGAAAAACTTGTCCATAGATACCGGTATCCCGCCCTTTCCCCCTACAGGAAAAAGGTTCTTCTTCAGGCGGTGCGGGAGAAGATCGGTCCCGTTGTCGAAGATATCGATACGGAATATTGCTTTACGATAGCTGCCGCGGAGCCCCTCACGGACGCGGAGTACGTAACCCTCGGATGGCTCCTTGCCGAGACCTTCGAACCGGAGAATTTTTCGGCGGAGAGCTTCCTGGCACGCACCCCGCTTTCCGGGACCTGCCGGATTTTCGAGGTGGGCCCGCGGATGACCTTCACCACCGCGTGGTCCACCAACGCGGTTTCCATCTGCCATGCCTGCGGTCTTTCCAAAATCAGGCGTATCGAGCGCTCACGGAGATACCGGATATCCGGCAGCCGGAATCCGGTAATCGGCGAGGGAGACCTGCCGGAGTTTCTCCAGCTCATCCATGACCGGATGACCGAGTGCCTGTACCCCGGGCCCCTCACCACCTTCGAGACAGGGGTGGAGCCCGAGCCGGTCATCGTGGTTCCCCTCCTTGAGGAGGGGAAGGATGCCCTTGTGCGGATCAACCGGAAGATGGGACTGGGCCTCGACGAGTGGGACATCGACTATTACTATCAGCTATTCATAAAGGACCTCGGGAGGAACCCCACCAATGTGGAATGCTTCGACCTGAGCCAGTCCAACAGCGAACATTCGCGCCATTGGTTCTTCAGGGGAAAGCTTGTTGTCGACGGCAGGGAGATCCCCGAAACCCTGATGCAGATCGTCAAGGAGCCCTACCGGAGAAACCCGAACAACAGCATCATCGCTTTCAAAGATAATTCCAGCGCCATACGGGGATATCGCATCGCCGCCCTGCTGCCGGAAGGGGCGGGGAGCCCCTCTCCTTTTCGGGAAAAGACGGTCGATTATCATATAATCTTTACCGCCGAGACCCATAACTTCCCATCGGGAGTCGCTCCCTTTCCGGGGGCCGAGACCGGGACGGGGGGCAGGCTGCGGGACGTCCATGCCACCGGCAGGGGGAGCCTTTTTGTTGCGGGGACCGCGGCATACTGCGTAGGCAATCTCCAGATACCGGGGTACCCCCTCCCCTGGGAGCACGGATCTTTCCTCTACCCGGGCAATCTCGCCTCTCCGCTCCAGATAGAGATCGAGGCGAGCAACGGCGCTTCTGATTACGGGAACAAGTTCGGTGAGCCGCTGATCCAGGGGTTCACCCGCTCCTTCGGCCTGCGCCTTCCCGACGGGGAGCGGAGGGAGTGGATAAAGCCGATCATGTTTACGGGCGGCGCCGGCCAGATCGATGCGCGCCATACGGAAAAAGAAGAGCCGGAAAAGGGTATGGCGGTGGTGAAGGCAGGGGGACCCGCGTACCGGATTGGCATGGGGGGCGGTGCTGCGTCGAGCATGATCCAGGGGGAGAATGTGGCGGAGCTCGATTTCAACGCTGTCCAGCGCGGGGATGCGGAGATGGAGCAGAAGCTGAACCGGGTGATACGGGCCTGTGTTGAACTGGGGGACGGAAATCCCATCGTGAGCATCCATGACCAGGGAGCGGGCGGGAACTGCAACGTGGTGAAGGAGATCATTCATCCCGCCGGGGCGAGAATCGATATCAGGAAGGTCATCGTGGGAGACAATACCCTCTCCGTCCTTGAGATCTGGGGGGCCGAATACCAGGAGCAGGACGCACTTCTCATCCGGGCGGAGGATGTCGACCGGTTCCGCCGGCTCTGCGGGAGGGAGAAGGTTCCCGTAGCGGTGATCGGCGAGATCACGGGGGATGGGTACATTGTCGTATATGACGGGGCGGTTGCCGACTTCGGGAAGTCCGTCGTGGAGAACCTCAGCCTGGACAAGGTCCTCGGCGACATGCCGCAGAAGACCTATTATCTTGAGCGCGTTTCCACCTGCACCCAGTCCCTCCACCTCCCGGACGATCTGAGCGTGGCGGACGCCCTTGACCGGGTGCTCCGGCTCGTGTCGGTAGGGTCCAAGAGATTCCTCACCAACAAGGTGGACAGGTCGGTCACCGGCCTGATCGCGCGGCAGCAATGTGCGGGACCCCTTCACCTGACCGTCTCCGATGTGGCCGTCATCGCCCAGAGCTATTCCGGGATGACCGGGGCGGCCCTTTCCATCGGGGAGCAGCCCATCAAGGGACTCATCAATCCTTCCGCCATGGCGCGGATGAGCGTGGGGGAGGCCCTGACCAACATGGTATGGGCGAAGATAAGCTCCCTCCGCGACATACGGTGCTCGGCCAACTGGATGTGGGCGCCCAAGCTCCCGGGGGAAGGCGCCCATCTCTATGATGCCGCCCTCGCTATGCGGGACATCATGCTGGAGCTGGGTATCGCGGTGGACGGAGGGAAGGACAGTCTTTCCATGGCCGCCCGGGTACCCCTTCCCAGCGGCGAAAGCGAGACGGTAAAATCCCCCGGCACCCTGGTCATATCCGCCTATGCCACCTGCCCCGATATCACCAAGGTGGTCACCCCCGATCTGAAGGCCCCCGGAAAAGGCAGGCTGCTCTATATCGATCTCGGAAACGGGAAGAGCAGAATGGGAGGGTCCGCCCTCGCCCAGTGCTACAAGCAGGTCGGACATGAATCCCCTGATGTGGAGAGCACCCACTTGCTGAAAGACGCCTTCAATGCTGTCCAGACCCTCGTGGAAAGGGAACTGGTGACAGCGGGCCACGACAGGAGCGACGGCGGGCTCGCCACTACCCTTCTCGAAATGGCCTTCGCAGGAAACTGCGGCATGGAGGTGCGGCTGACGGGCCATGAGGGGATGATCCCCGCCCTCTTCTCCGAGGAACTGGGATTGGTGATGGAGTATCTTCCCGAGAGGGAAGAGGAGGTGCTGGAGGTGCTCAGGGAGCAGGGGGTACCCGGGGTGATCATCGGAGCCAGCCTGTCCGAGAAGCGGATACGTATTTATTATAACGACGAAACGGTTCTGGATGAAGAGATGGTGGTGCTGCGGGATATGTGGGAAGAGACCAGCCATCAACTGGAACTGCTCCAGGTGAATCCCGAATGCGCCCGGGAAGAGCGGGAGGTGAGCTATGACAGGCCGGGACCGTCCTTTGTCGTTCCCTTCAGCCCTGAACCGACGCCCGAGATCATCCTGAAAAGGCAGGCAAAACCCGCGGTGGCGATTGTCCGGGAAGAGGGGAGCAATGGCGACAGGGAAATGGCTGCGGCGTTCTTTCATGCGGGATTCGAGCCCTGGGATGTGACCATGACCGATCTGCTGCACGACCGGATCGGCCTTTCCCGGTTCAAAGGGGTCGTTTTCGTCGGGGGCTTCAGCTATGCGGATGTCCTCGACTCGGCGAAGGGCTGGGCGGGGACTATCCGGTTCAGCAAGACGCTCTCTGAGCAGTTCCGCGGTTTCTACCGGAGGCCTGACACGTTCAGCCTCGGCGTATGCAACGGGTGCCAGCTGGCGGCGCTCCTCGGCTGGGTGCCCTGGGAGGGGATCGAAGATGCCCGCCAGCCCCGGTTCATCCATAACAAATCGGGGAGGTTCGAATCACGCTTTTCCACTGTCAGGATCCTGGAGAGCCCCGCGGTGATGCTGAAGGGCATGGAGGGGGCCGTACTCGGGATCTGGGTTGCCCATGGTGAGGGGCAGGCCTATTTCCCCGACGGGAAGATCCTCGATGAGGTGCTCGCGAAGGGTCTGGCCCCTGTCCGGTATGTGGATGACCGGGGGAAGTTCACCGGGAAGTATCCTCTGAATCCCAACGGCTCACCCCGGGGCATTGCGGCACTCTGTACCCCTGACGGACGGCATCTCGCCATAATGCCCCATCCGGAAAGGGCCTTTCTGAAATGGCAATGGGCGTGGATGCCCGGGGAGATGAAGAGGGATCTCAAGGCCTCCCCCTGGCTGAGGATGTTCCAGAATGCCCGGGTGTGGTGCGAGGGGAGCTAGGGTGGTTTTCACAAATAGCTGCAATACGTCCGTCATTGCGAAGAGCCGTACCCTGAAGCAATCCCGTTGTTGAGGCGCAGAGAGTGCCGCGCTGCGCTCGCAATGACAAAGAGTGAGACCTTTTGAAACACCACCATGGGAGGTATGCCATTTTTAGAGTCATCGCATCCGCTACTCTGATGTTTGCCTTCCTGATGACCCTCTATTTTTATTTCCGTTCCCCGGAAGCGGTGAGGAGCAAGGGGGGATCCCTTCTCCCGCCGCGTGTCGCCGGGCCGGAAAGTCCCTTCCGGGGAGATTCCCGGTCCGACAGCGAAGAGAATCCCCTTTCAAAAGTGGCGGAAGAGAACATCAAATCCCTGGTCGACCCCGTTGCCGGGGAGGTCGGACGCAGCGCCGCACCGGCGGGAGATGAAATCCGCGAGATACGTGCGAAAGCCGAGGAAAAGATAAGGGCGGGAGAGTATGAAACGGCACTCCGGCTGCTGCGGGGAGTTGCGGACAAGGCCCCGGGCCTCCTTTCGGATATCGGCTTTCTCCACCTCCTCCTGGAAAACGATGATATGGCTATCAGGTATCTCGAAGATGCCATGCACCATAACCATAACGGAAACGATTTCCTGGCGCAGAAGGGGCTTGCCGTCGCCTACTACCGGAAAGGCAATATCGAGAAGAGCCTGTTCCATGCGGAAAGGGGGCTTTCTCTCCGGGGGGACCCCGAGCTCCAGACCCTCTACGACAGGATCAGGAAAGAGCAGAGCGTTCACCGGGGCTTCGTTGACGAAAGCACTCTGCATTTCAAGATCGTTTTTGACGGGCATGAGCATGGAGGAGTCAGCAGAAAGATCCTCGGCATCCTCGAGGATGCGTACCGGCAGGTGGGGCATGATCTCAACCACTACCCGGATGAGCTGGTGACGGTTGTCCTCTATACCAACAGGGATTTCCATGACATCACCCAGGCGCCTGAGTGGGCAGGGGGCTTTTATGACGGCAGGATCAAGGTGCCGGTGAAGGGAATCGAAGGGAAAGAGGAGGAGGTGAGGAGGGTGCTCTTCCACGAATATGTGCATGCGATGGTCCATTCCATTGTCGGGGGAAACGTCCGGAGTCTTCCCCTCTGGATCAACGAGGGCCTTGCCGAGTATTATTCTGCCCGCCACGGAAGGAAAATAGGGCAGGTCGTTCCCCTCACTTCCCTCGATCGTTCCTTTGCCTGGTTGAATGAAAGGGCGGACATCGCCTATCTTGAAAGTTATTCTGCGGTGGCGTACCTCATGGATACGCACCGGGCGTACCGGATGAAGGATTTTCTCTTCTCCTATGCAAAGGGGCACGACATAAATAAAGCTTTTGCAGAGGCTTTTTCAATCACGTATAATGAGTTTATCGCAACATGGGGTAAAAACTGACATCTTCGGGGCGGGAAAGGAGTTGAGGAGAATCATGATTACGCTGTCACACGTGAGGTCTTTCTACAACGGTCTTCTTGTCACATGCTACGACTGCAACGGCGTGAAGTACGTGGCGAATCAGCACGGGAACTGGGACGTGTACGAAGGGGAGTATATGCGGGGCGGACGGGCGCGGACCGTATCGAAAGATGCGGAGGAGATCAGGAACGTCATCGCCGAATACAGAAGACAGGGAAAATAGAAGGGGAGAGGTGCCCTGCCTCCCTGCTATACTATAGAGGCAACAGAAATTACGCTTTTGAAGGCAGGAGCACGTATGAAAGAGAACAGGAAGCAAAAGGCCAAACGAAACACGCCGGCCGCGGAGAAGTATTCCTCCGCCTGCTTTAATAAAGAGTGCAAGCTGAAGAAGGAGAAGGGCTGCAGCGGCTTTGAGGCCTGTCCCGGATACAAGGGGAGATAAAGGAGAGTTGAGACAGGGGACCCGCTCACCCGGGCTGAAGCCCGGGTGAGCGGGTCCCCGTTTTTTTGTAGCGCTAGCGCAGTTTCAGCAGTTCCGATGCCCTTTCCGCCAGGTGCGAGCGGGCGCTCCTCGAAAGATGCAGGTAGCAGAAGTCGGGTTCGTTGATGAACCTGCTGATGAGGAAGGCGAGCCCGTTGCTTTCGGCATCCAGGTAGGGAGAGTCGATCTGCGTAAGGTCCCCGGTAAAGATCAGCTTCGTCCCTTCTCCCGCACGTGTCGCTATGGTGAGGGTATCGATGGGCCGCAGGTTCTGCGCCTCGTCGATAATGATATAGCGCCGGGGCAGGCTCCGTCCCCGTATGTACGTAAGGGGTTCTATATGGACGGCCCCTGAGTCGATAAGGTACTTTACATTGTTGTATTTGACTTTTCTGCTGTCTTTTTCTTCCCGCGGCGTATAGACCAGCACTTCCAGGTTGTCGAAGATGGGCTGCATCCAGGGGTGCAGCTTCTCTTCCACATCTCCGGGAAGGAATCCAAGGTCCTTTCCCATCGGAATGATGGGCCGCGCCACGATGACCTGCTCGAACCTTTTTTTTTCGTAAAGGTGGAGGCCTGCCGCCAGGGCGAGGAGCGTCTTTCCCGCTCCCGCGGTGCCGGTCAGTGCGACCACCGAAACAGTATCGGTGAGGAGGGCATCGGTGGCGCACTCCTGCTCGATGTTCTTGAAGGACAGGCCGTAGATCTTCTCCCTCCTTGCCACAGGGGTGCGGGTATCCTTCCCGGTAACCCGGGTGATGGCATCCCCCTCGACCAGGTAGCGCACCGATTCGATGCTGTCCTTACAGTCTCCGTCACAGGCAAGGAGTTTTCCGAAATCGTGGTAGAGGGTCGTCTTGTCGCTCCGGTAGTCCTGCGCCTTTACCTCCTGCGCCTCCGCTTTGATCCTCACCGAAGTGTCCTTCGAGACGATGATCACCGGGTGCCCCTCTCCCGCCTCCCGCCGTATCTTCAGTGCCGTCTCGATGATCCGGTCGTCCGCGGAAAGCCTGTTGGACAGCGAGTCCTTGAACCGCACATCGATACGGATGGTGCCCCCTTCGGGCAGGGGGACCCCCTTGTGGATATCACCCTGCTCGCAGAAGTGATCGATCTGGCGCAGGGTCTCCCGCGCCGTGTAGTTTTCCTTCTTCAACTTATCCAGTTCCTCGATAACGGCGATGGGGATCACCAGGTGATTGTCCTGGAATCTCTTCAGGGCATGGGGGTCATGGATAAAAACACTTGTATCGAAAATAAAGATCTTCTGTGCCGATGGTGTCATATATTTCCTTCCCGTCTTCCGGAAATGCCGTCCGGAGCGTTTCCCTCCTCTTGCGCATAAGATAATGGCTGTTATATTACCCCGGCCAGGGGAAAAAAGGGAAATGAGCCGGTCGGGAAGGAGCGGTCGGCGGACCGCGACAGCAACCCGGGTAGCATCTTATTTATAATATGGATACTCGGTGAGGACCGGTGCTATAATGAGCTGGCGGAAGGACCGTCCTGTCCTTCAGAGGGTGCGGGGGCTCAGGAGTGTACCTGCTGAAGGGGACGGAGAGGGCGAGACCTTGGTTCTTACAGGATCATCTACATGAATCCTAGGGAGTGTCTTCACCTTCGTGTTGCCGCTTGGGAGCCAGGGAGGAGTAAGAGGATGACGAAACGGATACTTGTAGTGGAGGACAACCAGAAGAACAGGGTCTTATTGCGGGATCTCCTGATGTATCACGGGTATGAGGTGATCGAGGCGGAAAACGGGGAAGAGGGAATACAAAAGGCGCGGGAGAATCATCCCGACCTGATTCTTATGGACCTGCAGCTCCCTGTTGTGGACGGTTTCGCCGCGGCGAAGGTCTTAAAGGACACCCCGGAAACCGCCGATATAAAGATAATTGCGGTGACCTCGTTTGCCATGAAAGGGGACAGGGAGAAGGTGATCGAATCGAAGTTCGACGACTACCTCTCAAAACCCATCGATACGCGGCAGTTGCCCCGGGTCGTGAAGAGCCTGCTGGGAGATGATCAGTAGGGGGGACGCAGGGCAGGAGGCCCGGGGATGAGCACCCTGTCTCATGAAGGGAGCTCCGCCCGGGCTCTGTTTTTATGGTATCTCCGCTCCGGTGGGCGATTGACTCGGCGGGCATTTATTGTTATATTTGAACCATCTTTACTTTAGGGTGCATAGGGAAAGCCTGCAGCGGAGAGGAGCCGGTCACTGTTTCCGGCATGCCGGATAGGCCTGCTTTCTTTCTGCCTTCCTTTACCGCAAAGACCGCCGCAGTGGAAGGACCTTGATG
This sequence comes from Nitrospira sp., assembly GCA_002634385.1. GTDB lineage: Bacteria > Nitrospirota > Thermodesulfovibrionia > Thermodesulfovibrionales > Dissulfurispiraceae > Nitrobium > Nitrobium versatile. The sequence continues at coordinate 58,526 of NSJL01000007.1, read as the reverse complement.
CCTGATGCTCTTCAGGAAAAGCATCGGAATGGCTTCTCAGACTGAATCCTTCCTCCTGTGCCGTCCGGTATGATGGTGCCTGCCTGTTCCCCTGAGGGGTTATGCGGATTGAGACAGAAGGAGAAAGGAATAGATCGATACAAGTTCATCGAATCCTGGGGAGGATCGTATGCGTTTCGTTGGGGTGGATGCAGGGTCGGTAGCGGTAAAGATAGTGGTTCTCGATGAAGACGGCACCAAGAAAGAGGGGCAGTACCGGAGACATTACGGTCATCCTGTCCGGGTTTCCCTTGAGCTCCTCAAAGAAATAAAGGAATGCTATCCGGAAAGCGGCCTAACCCTTACCGGCTCCGCCGCACGGATGATTGCCGCCGCCCTGGGAGTCAGGCCGGTCAGCGAAGTGGTGGCCCAATCGTATTCCGTTAAGAAGCTGTATCCTCTGGTCAGGACGATCATCGAGCTCGGAGGCGAAGATTCGAAGCTGATCCTCCTGGAAGAGGGGAAGGTGAAGGATTTCTCCATGAACTCCGTCTGTGCTGCGGGAACCGGGTCCTTCCTGGAGCAGCAGGCGGAGCGCCTCCGGATCAGCATTGAGGAATTCGGCGATATGGCGGTGCGCTCGCGGAGACCTTCCAAGATAGCGGGAAGGTGCAGTGTTTTCGCCAAGTCGGACATGATCCATCTCCAGCAGATCGCCACCCCGGTAGAGGATATTGTCGCCGGGCTCTGCTTTGCCGTGGCAAGGAATTTCAAGGGCACCATCGCCCGGGGGCGGGAGCTGAAACTCCCGGTCTCCTTTCAGGGAGGGGTGGCGGCCAATAAGGGAATGGCCCGGGCGTTCCGGGAGGTCTTCGAGCTCGACGAGCTGTTCATTCCCGATGACTTCGCCCTGATGGGAGCGCTGGGGGCGGCCCTCAAAGGAAGGGACGAAGGGCTGGCCGTCCCCTTCGATCCGGCGGCCCTGGAGCAGTATTGCTCCTCCCTGTGTCCGGAGGAGGAGGGGTATGGCACCCTTGCCCGGGGCAGGAATGACTTCTTTGCACGACATGGCGGCGGCGACAGTCCCCTGCCTGAAACGGCAGGGACGAAAAAGGACGCAGCCTGCACGGTGTCTGTACCGGCATCTCCGCCCCCCTCGCGGATGCCGGCGTATCTCGGCATCGATATCGGCTCCATCAGCACCAACCTCGTGCTGATTGACAGCAAGGGGAAACTTCTTGCCAAGCGCTATCTCATGACGGCGGGACGGCCCATCGATGCGGTACGGCGCGGCCTCGAGGAGATCCACACGGAAGCGGGAGACGGGGTGGAGATCGCGGGAGTGGGGACCACCGGATCGGGCAGGTATATGATTGCGGATTACGTGGGGGCCGATATCGTAAAGAACGAAATCACCGCCCAGGCCACTGCCGCCATCTTCATCGATCCCGACGTGGACACCATCTTCGAGATCGGGGGGCAGGACTCTAAATATATTTCCCTCCGTAACGGGGTCATCGTCGATTTCGAAATGAACAAGGCCTGTGCCGCGGGGACCGGCTCCTTTATCGAAGAGCAGGCGGAAAAGCTCGATATCTCCGTAAAAGGGGAGTTTGCCCGGTGCGCTTTCCGCGCCTCCCGGCCCTGCAGGCTGGGCGAACGCTGCACGGTCTTCATGGAAAATTCCCTGATGGCGAATCTCCAGAAGGGCGTCGAAAAGGATAATCTCCTTGCGGGTCTTGCCTACTCCATTGTACAGAACTATATCAACAGGGTGGTGGCGGCGAAGCCCATCGGCCGGCGTATCTTTTTCCAGGGGGGCGTGGCCTTCAACAAGGCGGTGGTGGCCGCCTTCGAAGAATACCTGGACCGGAAGATCACCGTTCCACCCCACCACGATGTCACGGGCGCCATCGGGATGGCCCTCATCGCGATGCGGCATATGACCGGACACGCCCTGCTGCCGGTCCCCGGCAAGGGGGCCATGGCCGCGGCGGAACCTGCAACGGAACCCCCGGCACCCCCGTTGCGCGCCACTGCCTTCAAGGGGTTCGGGGTATCGAAGAGGCCCTATACGATAAGCTCCTTCGAATGCAAGGGCTGTCCGAACGTATGCGAAATCAACAGGGTGAAGCTGGAGGGCGAGGAGGGATACCTCTTCTACGGGGGACGCTGCGAGAAGTATGACGTCCGGCGTTCCCGGGAAACGGCGCCGCCCGACCTCTTTGCCTTCCGGGAGGAGATGCTCTGGAAGGAGCATCTGGAGTACCGGAACAGGCTCTCCCCGTCCTCCGTCACCCCTCCTTCGCGTATTCCCATCGGGATCCCGTATGTTTTCTTTTTTCATGATTATCTCCCCTACTGGGCAACGCTTCTCTGGGAGCTGGGCTTTGCCGTGGAGGTTTCGCCGAAGACGAACCGGCAGATCATCACCCTCGGGGTGGAGAATGTCCTCTCCGAGGCCTGCTTCCCGGTGAAGGTCGCCCATGGCCACGTAAAGTATCTCGTCGAGGCGGGCGTCGAGGCGGTATTCCTCCCCAGCTTTGTCAACACCGGGACCGGGGACAGCGGCGGGAACGGCGTGAAGGGGCTCGCCTGCCCCTACACGCAGACCATTCCGTATGTTGCGATGGCTGCGATCAGGGGAGTGCGGGCAATCACCCCCGTGGTGGATCTGAGCCGGGGAACTGAGCACCTCGCGGCGGAACTGCGGGAGGCCTTTCGTTGCTATGGAGTCAGGGGCCGCGACATTAACCGGGCGATGGAGAAAGCGCAGGCGGCCCAGGACAGCTTCTTCCGGGCTATCCGGGAGAAGGGACGGGAAGCGCTGGAAGAGGCGGTACGGCAGCACTCTCCGGCGGTGGTAATCGTGGGGAGGTCCTATAATGCCTTCGATTCCAGCATGAACCTCGAAATCCCCCGCAAGCTTGCCACTATCAATGTGTTCTCCCTCCCCATGGATATGCTGCCCCTGGAGGAGAGGGACGTGCACGATGAATGGCCCAACATGTACTGGAGATCGGGCCAGCGGATTCTGAAGGCCGCAAGGATTGTCAGGGACGCACCGGAGCTGTACGCGATCTATATCGGCAATTTCTCGTGCGGTCCCGATTCCTTCATCCTCAAATTTTTTAACGAGGAGATGCGGGGAAAGCCCTTCCTGCATATCGAGATCGATGAGCACAGCGCGGATGCGGGGGCCATTACGCGGTGCGAGGCGTTCCTCGACAGTATCGGGCAGCAGCGCGGGAGTGCAAAAGCACCGGAGACCGGGAGTGGGGAAAAGGAGGAGAAGCAGGGTCCGCTCATCTCCGTTTCGGTTTTTCGGGGGAACGGGAGCTCCCCGTTAAAGGGAAGGACTGTGTATATCCCCCGGATGGCGGACCATGCCTTCGCCCTCGGGGCGGCCTTTGAGCGCTGTGGTATTGCCGCGGAGGTGCTGCCCCCTTCGGACAGGGATTCCGTGGATAGGGGCAGGAGGCATGTTTCGGGAAAGGAATGCTATCCCTACCTGGTCACCACCGGCGATATGCTCAAGAAGGTCTTCTCCCCGGATTTCGATCCCGGGAAGTCGGCCTTCTTCATGCCTTCGGGCAGCGGTCCGTGCCGGTTCGGACAGTATAACGTCTCCCACCGGCTGGTCCTCAAGAAGATCGGACTGGAGGAAGTGCCCATTTTTGCCCCCAATCAGGATGTGGAGTTCTACCGAGACCTCGGTATTGCGGGGAGCGAATTTTCCATGACGGCATGGAAGGGCATTATCGCCTACGAGCTGCTGACGAAGTGCCTCCATGAGACGAGACCCTATGAGAGGAACACGGGGGATGCGGAGTTGCTGTATCAGGAATACCATGAGAGGATAGGCCGCGCCCTGCGGGAGGGAAACGGGACCATGGCGCCTGTCCTGAAGCGGATGCGGGAGGATTTCGGCTCCCTCTCCCGGCGGGAGGAGAGGCGTCCGCTGGTGGGGGTCATCGGTGAGATCTTCGTGCGGTCCCACCGGTTCTCCAATGAGGACCTGGTGAAAAAGATCGAATCCTTCGGCGGGGAAGTATGGCTTGCACCCATCGAGGAATGGGTATATTATGTGAATACGATGGCCTTGAGGAAGGCCTTGATAAAAAAACGCAGGTCTGATATGATGAATATCTTTGTGAAGAGGCTCTTGCAGAGAAGGGTCGAGCATAAATATGGAAAGCATTTCAAGGGCTTCCTCAAGACACTGCATGAGCCTTCCACGGGGGGGATCCTCGAAAAAGCCTCGCCCTATGTGGCCGATTCCTTTGAGGGGGAGACGGTGCTGAGCATCGGGAAGGCGGTGGATCTCATCGGGAAGGGAGCCGCGGGTATCATCAACGCAATGCCCTTCGGGTGCATGCCGGGAACCATCGTGACCGCGCTGCTGAAAAGGGTCAGCAGGGAGTACAGCGTCCCCTGTATCAGCATCCCGTATGACGGGACGGAATCGCCCGCCACCATGCTGCAGCTGGAAGCGTTCATGGAGACGGTGACAAATAAATAAGTGAGAAGTCGGAAGTGAGAAGTGGGACGTAAAAAGAGCTTCTTACTTGATTTTTTATAAAGGAGGTGATGGTGTGGGGAACGTCGTCAAGTGGCGCAAGAAAAAGATGCGCAAGCACAAACACAAGAAACTTCGCAAACAGACAAGATCTCAGCGGAGAAAATAAGGGGAGCCGCCTATGAAAGATATTATTCTTTTGCAGGACCGTTTAGGCCTCGTAGAGCAGGAACTGAAGACTCTTGCCGATAAAGTGATAAAGCTGGAGACGTCGTTGAAGGAAATGGACGATCTGAAGCTGGAGCTGAAGGCGTTGAAGATCTTCCTGGGGAGGATGCACCCCGATTTCAAGATCCAATTCCCGGAAATCCTCGCAAAGATGTGAGGCGGTCAGAAGCGTGTTATCTTCGCCCCTGCAAAGGGCATTTTCTTGAGATACTCTTTCAGTGAGACTTTCTTTACCGCGCCTCCTTTGCCTTTTTTTCCGCTCGCGTGTATCACATAGATCCCGGGGTGAGGGAGCTTTTCCGTTATGACGATGCCGAGGTGTCCCACAAGCTCCCCCGCCACCTCTTTCCCCGGGGTCTTGGTGAAAAAGATGATATCTCCGCTCCGTAGCTTCTCCATCCCGCCGAGGAGCTCCCGGGGGGGGAGGATGTCTGCGTAGTCACCGTCCCGCACTTTCCTGACGCGGACTGTCTTGCCAATCTCCGCGGTGATATCCCGTCCCCATTTACCGCTCTTGATCATGTCCTCGCCGTACGCGAAGCGGTCCTCGTAGTTGCTTACCCGTCCCTCCACGAGGACACCCGCGGTAACGAAGCGTTTGTCCAGCGCCGCCCGGACCGCCTCTTCCGGGGTGCTGCTCAGCGCCAGTTCCACCGCCCTGAAGACCAGGTACATGCAGTCCACCTCGCCGTCCGCCACAATCGTCTCCCCGGTAACATAGGCTCCCCTCGGGTCGGGGTCGTAGGGGGTTCCGACGAACTTTTCCGCAAACAGGGCGATCCTCTCCCCCAGGGGTCTGTCCCTCACCTCTGATTGGAGGGCGTTGATTTCTTCCAAGGTGAGGCCGGAGGCGGGTACCGCGGCAAACAGGAGCAAAAGCAGGACAATCCTCGCCAGTATGCTTTCCGCTCCCCTTCCGTACCGCATGGTTTCCGCCCTTCGTTTTCAGGAATGTGGTGATCACCTTCTACAAACCTCCGTATTTTACATTTTTCGTTTTCTCATTTGCTATAATAATCTATGTCCGATATGACCGAGATCAAGCCCTTTTCCACTACGGGGATCGGGAGCCTTCCCCACACACACGCCGAGGACGCCTGTGATCTGGTGCTCCGGTCCGTTGATATCCCCTTCTGGCCGCAGTTGCCGAAGGTCTCTTTCAAAGAGTCCATGCTTCTCCAGTACTCCGAGGGGATGCCCTTCCTCCGGGTGAACGAAGCGGACGAGGTGGTGTGGCTCATGCGGGATGCCAGCGATGAGCTGGACCGTTTCTACGAGGCCTGCACGGATACGGCGCGGATCGCCATCTCCCAGGATTATGCCGCAGGGCTCCATACCTTTCTGAGGAAGATAAAGGGGCGGAGGTTCCCCGCTCTCAAGGGGCATGTGACCGGGCCCCTGACCTTTACGCTGGGGCTGAAAGACAACTACGGACGGTTTGTTTTCTTCGATGAGGAGTTGAGGGAGATTTCCTCCATGCTGCTCAAGGCCAAGGTGCGCTGGCAGATCGACATGCTGCGGCAGCATGCGGATACGGTCATTATTTTTATCGACGAGCCCATCCTTTCGGCGCTGGGGAGTTCCGCCTATCTGGGAGTGGATACGGAGGAGGCGCTGCGTCTCCTGCAGGATATGGCGTCTGCTGTCAGGGAGGCCGGAGGCATCCCGGGGATCCACTGCTGCGGCAGGGCGGATTGGCCGCTGGTGATGAAGAGCGGCGTGCAGATTGTCAATTTCGACGCCTTCGAATATTTTGGATCCCTTGCCCTCTACCACGAAGAGGTTACGCAGTTTCTCCGGGACGGGGGGTATCTTGCCTGGGGCATCGTCCCGACCTCCGATATCATCGGCTCGGTGGACGACCGTCAGGTTGCCGCGCTGCTTCAGAGAAACCTCGGCAAGCTGAGCGGACCGGTACCCTCCGACCTGGTACGGTCGCGCATCCTCCTGACCCCGTCCTGCGGCACCGGCTCCCGGAGCATCGAGGAGACCACGAAGATCTTCCAGGTGCTGCTGCGGCTGAAAGAGGCAGTGGGGTAGCTGGCGGTTCTTTTCCCTGCCGCACTTCCCGGCCAGGTCGTGTGCACACGGTATTTTGTCGCGAGATCAAGCCATGAAGGTACAGCCCTAAAGGTACAGAATGATACGGAAAAAGGGATTTTTTATTTCATTGGAAGGCATAGAGGGAACGGGCAAGACGACACAGGCTCGGATCCTTGCGGAGCGCCTCGGCGGCGAGGGGTATGAGGTAGTGCTGACCCGCGAGCCGGGGGGGACGGTCATCAGCGACAGGATACGGGAGATCCTCCTCATGCCCGACCACCGGGAAATGTCCCCCATGACGGAGCTCCTTTTGTACAATGCCGCGCGGGTGCAGCATCTGACTGAAAAAATTCTTCCTTCGGTGCGGGCGGGGAAAGTGGTGATCACCGACCGCTTCACTGACTCCACCATCGCCTACCAGAGTTATGCGCGGGGAATCGATCCGGGCCTTATCGCCTCCCTGGATGCATTGGCAACGGGGGGACTCCGGCCCGACCTCACCCTCCTTTTCGATCTCGATGTCGAGACGGGGTTGCGAAGAAACCGCGGGGCGCGCAAGGTCGACCGTTTCGAGCTCGAGGATATCGAGTTTCACCGGAAGGTGCGGGACGGGTATCTCCGCATCGCCGAGACGGAGCCACGGCGCGTCAGGATGGTGGATGCGTCGCTGCCCGCCGGGGAAGTGAGTGCCCGGGTATGGGAGATCGTTGCGGCGGAGATACGGGACCGTACCGGATGTGCGGCGGGGTGACCATGAATACCGTGAAGAGAATGGATGCGGGGGCAATGCGCATACGGGATAGGAGGCTTTCGGGCAAATGGCTCTCAGGGAGATAATCGGACAGGAGAGGGCGTTGCGGATCCTTTTCGGGACCCTCAGGAGGAACCGGGTTCCTTCCGCGGTGCTTCTGTCCGGCGACACGGGAATCGGGAAAATGCGCACTGCGGTCAACTATGCGAAGGCTGTCAACTGCCTGAGCCCGGTGGAGGATGACTGCTGTGATCACTGCCCGTCGTGCAGGAAGACGGATGCCGGGGTGCACCCCGATGTCATCCTGCTGCTCCCCGAAGAAGGGGAAATCAAGATCGACGCTATCCGCAGGCTGGAAGAGGTTCTCTCCCTGAGGCCCTTCGAGGGCAGGAGGAAAGTGGTCATTATCGATGATGCGGATGCCATGAACCTCAATGCGGCCAATGCCTTTCTCAAAACTCTCGAGGAGCCTCCCTCCGACAGCCTTATCCTCCTCATTGCTTCCAATCCTGACGGCCTTCCGGATACCATCCGCTCCCGGTGCATCACCATACGGCTGTATCCTCTCTCCGGGGAGGGGTGCAGGAAGGTGCTTTCCGGGGCAGTGGAGGACGGTGCGCTGGATGCTGTTCTCAAGCTCTCCATGGGAAGGCCCGGGATCGCGCTCTCAAGGGATCTTGCGGGGGAGAGAGAGTGGTTTCTGAAACTTCTCCGCAGCATGGAGCAGGGCGATGCGCGGGAGGTGTGGGAGGACAAGAACGCCATGAAATCATGGCTCGATCTTGCAACCCTCTTCTTGCGGGACAGGGTGGTTTTTGCCGTTACCGGAAACGAGTCCGACCTCTTGTACGGGGCGGACCCCGGGCGGCATATCCGGGGGGCATCCCGTAACGCTGGAGGGGGCGAAGGGTCCTCCGCCGGGGAGCAGCCGGACCGGGTCCTGGGGGCGGCTTTCGAGGCCTACCGGGAATTGCTCTCTCTTCGCAGTCTCCTTGATTTTAATCTCAATAAGTCCATATCATGGAATTATGTCGCGCAGATAATGAGATCACTGATGGTACATAGCTACTAGGCTATGGGCGAATGCGGAGGAGATACATGCCGGATGTTGTCGGAATACGTTTCAAGCCGTGCGGAAAAATCTACGATTTTGACGTGGACGGCATAGAGGTAAAGGAAGGGGATTCCGTAGTGGTGGAGTCCGATTTCGGACTCAGCATCGGAACGGCGGTGCGGGAGAGACGCTCCATCGATGCCCCGGAAAGAGAGCTGAAGAAGGTTTTGCGGCTGGTGACCGAAGAGGACCTGAGGGCACGGGAGGAAAACAAGAAGCTCGAGAAGGACGCCCGGGCTTTCTGCCTCGAAAGGATCATGGCGCGGGGCCTGCCCATGAAACTGGTCGGAGCGGAAGCGACCCTCGACAGAAAACGCATCATCTTTTATTTCACCGCGGACGGCAGGATCGACTTCAGAGAATTGGTGAAGGACCTGGCCGCGCGGTTCAGAACCCGGATCGAGATGAGGCAGATCGGGGTGAGGGATGAGGCAAAACTCCTCGGCGGCTTCGGAATCTGCGGAAGGGAGCTGTGCTGCACCACCTTTCTTACGTCCTTCGATCCCGTCTCGATCAAGATGGCGAAGAGGCAGGAGCTGGTCCTCAATGTGGGCAAGCTCTCGGGGCTCTGCAGCAGGCTTATGTGCTGCCTCCGCTACGAGTATGACGGGGACCTGGAGAGCATTGCCTCGGATGATGAGATCCCCATGGGAGCCGAAGATGCTCCCCTGGAGGTGGTGGAGAAAAAGATATCCACTATTCTGGCAAAACCCGAGTGCCCGCGGAGGCATGCCCTGCCGGGGAAAGGCGCTGAGCGCCTCCGGGAACGGGACAGGGAGAAAGGCAGAAGCAGGGAAAAGAATGCACCCCCCCGGACTTCCGCACCCTCTGTCGCCCCTGTCCCCGCCTCTTCGGCTCCTGCATCTCCCGCTACCCCCGCCGCCTCGCCGGGGAAAGAGGCCCCTGCGGAACAGCAGAAGCAGGATAAGAAGCACGAGCACTACAGGAGGAGGAGACGCTTCAAAAAATGACCACAGATACAAAGGGCTTCTATGTAACGACCCCTATTTATTATGTAAACGATGTCCCCCATATCGGCCATGCCTATACCACCGTAGCGGCGGATATCCTTGCCCGGTATCACCGGTTGAGGGGTGACGATGTCTTTTTCCTCACCGGAACGGACGAGCACGGACAGAAGGTGGAAAAGGCGGCGAGGGAAAGGGGAAAATTGCCCAAAGAGCATGCGGACAGCATGGTGGGGAACTTCAAGGCGCTCTGGCAAAAGCTGCATATCAGTAATGACGCCTTCATCAGGACCACCGACGAAGAGCATATAAAGATTGTGCAGGAGCTGTTGCAGCAGTTGTGGGAGAAGGGGGAGATAGAGAGGCGCACTTACTCCGGCATGTACTGCACTCCGTGCGAACGGTTCTGGACCGCGAAGGACCTGGTGGAGGGCAGGTGTCCCGATTGCGGGAGGCTGGTAGAGTCTATCGAGGAGAGCAATTATTTCTTCCTGATGTCCCGGTACCGGGATGCCCTGATAGAGCACATCGAGAAGAATTCCCTGTATATCCTGCCCGAGACGAGGAAGAACGAGGTCCTGGGCTTCCTCAGGAGCCAGCCCCTGGGAGATCTCTGCATATCCCGTCCGAAGCAGCGGCTTGCCTGGGGCATCCCCCTCCCCTTTGACGGGGAGTATACGACCTATGTCTGGTGCGACGCCCTGGTCAACTACTACTCCGCGACGAAGTACCTTGCGCCGGCAAACGGCACTGAGGGGAAGTGGTGGCCTGCCGATTGCCATCTCATCGGCAAGGATATCCTCACCACCCATGCGGTGTACTGGTCCACCATGCTCATGGCGCTGGGACTTCCCCTGCCGCGCACCCTCTTCGCCCACGGCTGGTGGACTGTCGGCGGACAGAAGATGTCGAAGTCTGTCGGGAATGTGGTGGATCCCAATGCCGTGGCAGACAGGTACGGGGTGGACGCTTTCCGGTACTTCCTCTTCCGGGAGGTGACCTTCGGCCTCGACGGGGATTTTTCTGAGAATGCCCTGATCCGGCGTATCAACACCGATCTCGCCAACGATCTCGGCAATCTCCTGAGCAGGTTTCTCACCATGGCGGAGAAATATTTCGGCGGCGCTATCAAGCGCCCGGTGTCATACTCAATGGTACGGTTTGAAAATGAGTTTGGTGCTGAGTGCATCAATGCGCTTTCGGGAGCCTATCGGGAAGAATATTGGTCACGGCTGCACTTTAACCTCATCCTTGAAAGCATTTGGGATATGATCGGGGCCGGCAACAATTATATCGCCCGTGAGGAGCCCTGGAAGCTTGCCAAGAGCGACCCGGACAGGCTCGTGACGGTCATGTACAACCTCTGGGAGTCCCTGAGGCTTGCCGCACTGGCCCTGTATCCCTTCATGCCCGGGACGGCGGAGAGAATATGGAAACAGATCGGGCTCCGTTCCCTTACCGATGAGGTGCGGCAGGGTCTTCATGGGCAGAGTCCCGAGGACGGGAACTCCCTGTTTCAATGGGGCGGGTGGACGCCGGACTATCCTGTTACGGTTGCCAGGGGGGAACAGCTTTTCCCCCGTATCGAGACGGCCGGGAAGAAAGAGGAGAAGACCCAAAAGGCCGAAAAGAAAAAGGAGAGACCAGCGAAGATGGAACAGGGTGTGCAAGAGCTGATCGGCATAGAGGATTTTGCGAAGGTGGAGTTGAAAGTGGGCAGGGTGATCAGCGCCGAGCGGGTGGAGAAGTCGGAGAAGCTGATCAAGCTGAGGGTGGATACCGGTGAGGAGCGGCAGATTGTGGCGGGGATCGGAAAATCGTACGACCCTGAGTACCTGGTCGGAAAGCGGATTGTCGTGGTGGCGAACCTGAAGCCCGCGAAGCTGATGGGGGTGGAGTCCCAGGGAATGCTCCTTGCGGCGACGGACGATGAGGGGACCCTCTCTATTCTAGCCCTCGACAGGGAAGTGAAACCGGGGGCAAGGGTCAAGTAGCGGAATGCTGGCAGGACGCGATTCCCCGGCGTCCGGCCATCGCTGCCGTTCCCGACGCTCGCTGCAGAGAAGAGGATACCCCCTGCCCCCTGTCACTCTCTTTGAGAAGGGGAATCCTCTTTCACTTCTGTCTTCTTCTCTACTTCTACCTTTACCTCTCCCTGATCTTTGTCATTGCGAAGGGTCGTATCCTGAAGCAATCCCTTTCCTTCTTTACACCGCAAAAGGGAAAAGTGCTATGATATAGACTTTCATCTGAAAGCAACAGAGAGATCGGCGGGCGGAAAGTGACGGAAGATTCGGGGAAACACAGGATAAAGAATTGGCCCGAGAGCGAGAGGCCGCGGGAGAGGCTTCTCAGGCACGGGGCGGAGAACCTCTCCGATGCGCACCTCCTCGCCATCATTCTCAGGACCGGCAGCGGGGAAGGGGGCGTTCTGAGCCTGGCCTTGTCCCTTCTGGAGAGATTTCACACACTGAGGAGCATCGATACCGCCTCCCTTGCCGAATTGAGCGTGCTGAAGGGGCTGGGGACCGCCAAGATAGCCCAACTCAAGGCTGCTTTCGAATTGGGGAAACGGCTGATGAGTGAATCTTCGGAGGGCAAACCCTCCTTCTCTTCCAGCCATGCCCTGTACACCTATTTTGCCCCGCGCTTCAAAAATCTCAAAAAGGAATATTTCATCGGTGTTCTTCTGGATGCGAAGAACAGGCTTCTTCGGGAGTGCAAAATTTCGGAGGGCACCCTCACCAACTCCCTGATCCATCCGCGGGAGGCATTCAAGGAGGCGGTAAAAGAATCGGCTGCTTCGGTCATTTTCGTGCACAACCATCCCAGCGGAGATCCTGCACCGAGCAGGGATGATCTGGCCGTCACCGAAAGGCTGAAGAATGCCGGAGAGATCATGGGAATTCCCGTGCTCGACCATGTGATCATCGGCGACGGGAGATATGTGAGCCTGAAGGAGAAAGGAATCGTGTAGCAGGGTCTTTTGCTTGAGCGACGAACGGATAGGGAGGAGAAGAGTATGATGAAAAGGGCGCTGATAAGTGTCTCTGATAAAAAGGGGGTTGTGGACTTCGCCCGTGCTTTGTCGGAAAGGGGAGTGGAGATTCTCTCTACAGGGGGAACGGCGAAGGTCCTCCGCGAAGCGGGGGTTCCCGTGAAGGAGGTTTCCGATCACACCGGCTTTCCCGAAATGATGGATGGAAGAGTGAAGACCCTCCATCCGAAGATCCATGGAGGACTGCTCGCACGGCGGAGCAATCCGAAGGACATGGAGGATATCGGGAAACAGGGGATCGAGCCCATCGATATGGTGGTAGTGAACCTCTATCCCTTCGAAGCGACCATTGCAAAGCCGGGAGTGACCTTTGAAGACGCCATCGAGAACATTGATATCGGGGGACCGGCAATGCTCAGAGCCGCTTCCAAGAATTTCCAGGATGTGGTAGTGGTGGTCGATCCCGATGATTACGGGAAGGTGCTCGAAGAGCTGAGAACATCAAACGGGGAAGTGAGCAGGAAGACGAGGCTCGTGCTTGCCCGGAAGGTGTTTGCCCATACCGGCCGGTATGATACACTTATTGCAGACTACCTGAAGAGGGTAATTGCGGAGGACGCATAAGGAAAAACGGCCCATTGTACGGATATGCACGGGGGCATGAGTATCGTGGCCCCCGATTACTGCTGTAGAGAACGCTTTGCGGAGGCTATATGAAAGTACTTGTCATTGGCGGCGGAGGACGGGAGCATGCCCTTGTCTGGAAGCTGTCACAGTCGCGGCATGTGGACAAAATCTATTGCGTACCGGGGAATGCGGGTATCGCCGAAATGGCGGAGTGTCTCGATGTCGGCACCGGCAATTTCGATGAACTGGTAAACCTGGTGCGGTATGAGTGGATCGACCTCACCGTTGTCGGGCCCGAAGAGCCGCTTTCCCGGGGTATTGTGGATGCCTTCGAAAAGGAGGGGCGGAGAGTCGTAGGTCCCACGAAGGCCGCGGCCCGGCTCGAGGCGAGCAAGGTCTTTTCCAAGGACTTCATGAAGCGGCACCGCATCCCGTCTGCCGAGTACAAGGTGTTTACCTCGTATCTCCATGCGGAGGATTACGTGAGGATGAAAGGCGCTCCCATCGTCATCAAGGCGGACGGTCTTGCAGCGGGGAAGGGGGTCATTGTGGCCGCCACGGTGGACGAAGCCATAGAGGCGATCAAGCGCATAATGAAGGACAAGGAGTTCGGGGATGCCGGAAACAGGGTGATCGTGGAAGAATGCCTGCAGGGGGAGGAGGCCTCGTTCATGGCCTTTACTGACGGAAAGACCATCGTCCCCATGGTGAGCTCCCAGGACCATAAAAGGGTTTTCGACAACGATGAAGGGCCGAACACCGGGGGGATGGGTGCCTACAGTCCCGCGCCGGTCGTTACTCCGGAACTGCAGGATCTGGTCATGGAGAAGATCATGCTGCCCACGGTGAACGGCCTCAGGGCGGAGGGGATAAAGTACAAGGGAATTCTCTATGCGGGCCTTATGATCAAGGACGGCGTCCCGTCGGTCCTGGAATTCAACTGCAGGCTGGGGGATCCGGAGACGCAGCCTGTCCTTGCGAGGCTGGATTCCGACCTGATGGACATCTTCATGGCGATAGCGGATGAAAAGCTTGCGGAGGTGGAGATCGCCTGGAAGGAGGATGCGGCTGTCTGCGTTGTCCTTGCCTCGAAGGGATACCCCGGTCCCTATGAAAAAGGAAAGGTGATAGCCGGTCTCGATACCGCGAAGGAGGTCGGGGATGCCGTTGTCTTCCATGCGGGCACCTCTTTCAACAACGGCGACGTCGTAACGAATGGAGGAAGGGTGCTGGGAGTGACCGGCTGGGGGAAGGACATCGGGGCCGCAAAGGAAAGGGCGTATGAGGCGGTGGGAAAGATCTGCTTCGAAGGGATGCACTACCGGAAGGACATTGCGGACAAGGCCTTGAAAAGATAATGGAGAAATCGAGGAGGCGCATCGGGTGTTTCCCCCGGGAGAAGAGAGAGCGATGAAGGTGCATCTGGATTGTTTTCCCTGCTTTTTCAGGCAGACGATCATTGCCGTGCGGCTCGGGACCAGGGACGAGACCCTCCAGGCGGAGGTGCTGAAGGGGGTAACCGAGGAAATCAGGGCCACCGATATGTCGAAGACCCCCGCCCATTCCACCACCTTTCTGCACCGGAGGATTCGCAGCATGCTGGGGAAGGATCCCTTTACCGAGATCAAATCGGAGTACAATCAAATCGCTTTGAAGCTGTACCCCGAGCTGAAGAGGAGGGTGGAGCAGAGCGAAGACCCCCTGTGGACCGCCTCACGGCTGGCCATTGCGGGGAACGTCATCGACTTCGGCATCTTTACGTCCGTCGATATTGTCGGAACCATCGAGCGGGCGCTGCATACCCCCCTCTCGGTGGACAGATACGACACCTTCCGCGAGGAGCTGTCGCACCATGACGAGGTCCTCTACCTGCTGGACAATGCGGGGGAAATCGTTTTCGATATGCTCCTGGTGGAGGTGCTCTCCGGGATGGGCAAACGGGTCCGGGCAGTGGTGAAGGGAGCCCCGGTTCTGAACGACGCCACTGCCGAAGATGCCGCGGAGGTCGGACTCGACGGGAAGTGCACGATAATGGACAACGGTTCCGACTGCATCGGCACGATTCTCGAATTCACCTCCCCGGAATTCAACCGGGAGTTCCGGAACTCCGGCTTTGTGGTGAGCAAGGGGCAGGGCAACTTTGAGACCCTCTTCTTTCCGGAGCGGGAGCGCTATCCGGGAAAGGAGATTTTCTTCCTTCTGCAATCCAAATGCGATGTGCTGTCGAAGGACCTGGGAGTTGCAAAGGGATCCATGCTCCTGGCGCGCGGAGGGGAGGCCTTGCGGGAGAGGCTCCCATAACGGGATTATGGAAGCTTATGCGCCGATAAGAAAATATAACAGTGAGAACCTTGACATTTGCCGGAGCGAAAAATTAAGATACCAGATAGCTGTGTAACCTCATGATAATGCAGAAAATCCGGTAGAATACGGATATCCTGAGGCAGACGCTTTTCATCGATACGCCGATGTACCAATAAAGGAGGACCTCTGTGGAATCACCCACTTTTTTGCATGCGCTCCTTCCGAACGTGCCGCCGTACGTGTCGTATTCCTGGCTGGCGATGGCGCTCCTGATCGTTCCCGCCCTCGTTATGCGAAGAAATCTGAGCCTCGTTCCTTCGGGACTCCAGAATTTTATGGAGACCCTCTCGGATTTTTTCCTCGGCCTTGCCAATAACAGTATCGGCCACCACTGGGGAGAGAGGTTCTTTCCCCTTATCGGCACCCTCGGCCTCTATATCCTGGTATCGAACTTTTTCGGGCTTATTCCCGGTTTCGAATCTCCCACCAGCAATATCAACATGACGGCCTCCATGGCCATTCCGGTCTTTCTGGCCACACATTATTACGGGATAAAGGTTCATGGAATCAAGTATTTTAATCATTTTCTCGGCCCCATCAGGTCCATCTATGCACTTCCCCTCATGATCATGATGTTCTTCATCGAGCTCATCGGTCATCTGGTACGGCCGGTCACCCTCTCCGTCAGGCTTTTCGGGAACATGATCGCGAAGCATATCATTCTCCTCGTTCTCGCTACCCTGGCGCCGTTTCTTGTGCCGACCCTGATACTTGGCCTCGGCACTCTTGTCAGTCTTATCCAGGCTTACGTCTTTGTCCTTCTGACGACGCTGTACCTTGCCGGTGCCGTCGAGGAAGGGCATTAAATAAAAATTCTCGAGGAAAGGAGGAAAAAGCGATGAAGAGGAATATCTCTGTTATACTGCTGGTGCTTGCCTTTGTCGGCGTGCTGGCCCCCCTCGCTCTCGCCGAGGAAGCTGCAGCTCCCGCGGCAGCGGGGACAGGCTCCGATGTCAGGGCTACCGCCGCTCTCGGCGCCGCTCTGGCGATCGGTATTGCCGCTCTCGGTGCCGGTATCGGTCAGGGTATCGGTCTGGGAAAGGCGTGCGAAGGCGTGGCAAGGAACCCCGGGGCATCCGGTAAAGTTACCACAACACTTATTATCGGTCTTGCGATGATCGAATCGTTGGCGATTTATGCGTTGCTGGTTTCGCTGGGTCTTCTTATAAACCAGAAAATTTTCTTCTAACCTTTACTTTCCACTTATTTTATTCCATTTCAGAAGGGCAGCGATCGCTGCCCTTTCTTATTGTGGTGTGCCGTCTGAAAAGGGGCTCTTCCTCCCGGGAGCCCGAAGCCGTAGGGAGCAGCCGGAGAGGCGGCTGACGGCGAAAAAAGAAGGCTTTTTCCTTGACAATTCCGGGGCTGAGATGATATTCTTTTAATTCATACGGGGCTGTAGCTCAGTTGGGAGAGCGCTTGAATGGCATTCAAGAGGTCGACGGTTCGATCCCGTTCAGCTCCACTCTTTCTTTCCCCCTCCTTTTTGAGATTTTTCATTACAGACCGATTACCGCCTGTGCTAAAATAGTCAACAATCTGAGTTGCTTTTCTGTTCGGGCGACAGCATGGAGCCTGAGTTCCGGAGCGGTGATATAATCATTGTTAATCCACATGCGGATTAAAAGCCCGGCGACTATGTCATAGTAAGAAAGACATAGAAGAGGCAACCTTCAAACACAGAGGAATACAGAGACATGTTCTTCCTGCATCCCTTCAATGTCAAGTAAGAGGACATAGAGGTGAAGAAGGGCACTGAACATCATATTGTGAAGAAAGTTGTTAAGAAGAAAAAGAGGTTTCAAGAAAACATCTGCATAAAGCTATATATGGGATAAAGTGCCACGCATTTTTGACAACATAGAACAGCAGCTTCTTACTGCTCTCCAAGAGACTCTTAACGTCTCTGAACGTGCAGATTTCTGTGTTGGATATTTTAATCTCCGGGGGTGGAAGCAGCTTGATACCTACATAGAAAAGTGGTCTGGGGGGAAAGACAATTGTTGTCGCCTACTTGTTGGCATGCAGCGGCTGCCGCAGGAGGAGTTGGTCTCTGCATTAAGCCTTGTCAAGTCGGATAAGGGAATTGATCAACAAACAGCTCTGCGTCTAAAAAAGAAACTTGCAGAGGAATTCCGCGAGCAACTGACATACGGCATCCCGACCAATGAAGATGAAGCTGGTCTTCGCAGGTTGGCAGCACAGATCAAAGCCAAGAAAGTTATCGTAAAGTTGTTTCTCCGACACCAGCTTCACGCGAAGCTCTATCTCTTGTTCCGCCCTGATCCAATCAATCCGACCGTCGGATATCTTGGAAGCAGCAATCTTACCTTTGCCGGACTTTCCCAGCAAGGAGAGTTAAATGTCGATGTTCTTGACCATGATGCCTGTAATAAACTCGCAAAGTGGTTCGAAGATCGCTGGAATGACAGATGGTGCCTTGACATATCAGAGGAGTTGGTCAGCATCATTGAAGATAGCTGGGCAAGAGAAGAGCCGGTTCCTCCTTACCATATATATATCAAAATGGCCTATCATCTTGCGCAAGAGGCCAGGGCAGGTCTGTCAGAGTTTCGTATACCTCACGATCTCGGGAAGAGGCTTTTTGAATTTCAGTCTGCTGCCGTAAAGATAGCTGCGCATCATTTGAATAAGCGCGGCGGGGTAATGCTCGGTGATGTAGTAGGTCTCGGAAAGACGCTCATGGCAACAGCGCTTGCCCGCATCTTCGAAGATGACTTTGGGCTTGAAACACTAATCTTATGTCCTAAGAACCTGGTGAAGATGTGGGAAGACTACGCACACCAATATCGAATGAGAGCGAAGGTTCTTTCTGTTACCCAGGCCATTAGCGAGTTGCCCGAGTTGCGCAGATATCGCCTGATTATCATAGATGAAAGTCATAACCTCAGAAACCGCGAAGGGAAGCGGTATCACGCTATACATGAATATATTCAGAAAAATGAAAGCAAATGCATTCTTTTATCGGCAACACCGTATAACAAGAACTATCGCGACCTCTCTAATCAGCTTCGACTTTTTGTCCTGGAAGAAAAGGACTTGGGAATTCGCCCTGAGCAGTTTCTCCGTGAATTAGGGGAGACAGAGTTCATTCGGAGGCATCAGTGTCCAGTCCGTTCTTTAGCAGCATTCGAAAAGAGCGGCTATGCTGATGACTGGCGCGATCTTATGAGGCTCTATATGGTGAGGCGTACAAGGAGCTTTATACAGGATAACTATGCGGACACAGATTCCACTAATGGACGCAAATATCTCACCTTTGCAGATGGAACACGCTCCTATTTCCCTGTCCGCAAACCAAAGACTGTCAAATTCAAAATCAGCGGTAAGGATGCTGATGATCAATATGCGCGGCTATATGCCTCGGATGTGGTTGACGTCGTGAACTGTCTAAATCTTCCACGATACGGTCTCGGAAATTACGTAATTGAAAAGCCCCATGAACCGCCAACTCAGAATGAAGCCAGAATATTGCAGGACCTTTCGCGCGCCGGTAAAAGACTCATGGGATTCTGTCGTACGAACCTGTTTAAGCGTCTTGAGAGTAGTGGACACGCTTTCATTCAGTCCATTGAACGGCATATCCTGCGCAACTATATTTATCTTCACGCAATCGAAAATGGCAAGCCCATACCGATAGGGACGCAGGACCCCGAAATGCTCGATTCCCGTATCTATGACGAGGATACTGAAGATATAAGGTCAGCGATCGATTTATTTGAAGATGAAAAACCTGAAAAGATCAATAATATACAAGAACTGCATTCAGAAGCTGAATTCCAGAAGCGGGCTGCTGAAATCTATAAGGAGTATGAAACTCAGCATAAGAAACAATTCCGGTGGTTACGCTCAATTCTCTTCCTAAAGGACCTGGCTGTCGACCTTGAGGAGGATATAAATTCTTTATTGAAGATCCTTCGTAAGTGTGTAAATTGGAATCCCGCGAAGGATACAAAGCTTGATGCTCTTCATAACCTGATAACCAAAAAGCATTCCGAACAAAAGGTCATTATATTCAGCCAGTTTGCTGACACTGTTCGCTATCTTGAAGCAGAGTTGAAGAAACGAGGTGTACAAAAGATAGCGGGTGTCACAGGAGATTCAGAAGATCCAACGGAAATAGCATGGCTTTTCAGCCCGGAGAGCAATGAGAAAAGAGAAAAGGTCAGTCCGGTAGAAGAACTGCAGGTCCTTATCGCAACCGATGTTCTCAGTGAAGGCCAGAACCTTCAGGACTGCGCAGTAATCGTGAACTTTGATCTCCCCTGGGCGATCATCCGGTTGATTCAGCGTGCAGGCCGTGTTGACAGGATAGGCCAAAAGGCAGAAGAGATTGTATGCTATTCGTTCCTCCCGGCTGATGGTGTAGATCGCATTATAAAACTGCGTGCCCGCGTTCGGTTGAGGCTAAAGGAAAACGCCGAAGTTGTAGGAACTGATGAGTCGTTCTTCGAGGACGACCGCAATGATCAGGCTATTCTCGACCTCTATAATGAAAAATCAGGCATTCTTGATGGAGACGTAGACGGAGAGGTTGACCTTGCGTCTTATGCTTACCAGATATGGAAGAATGCTATAACAGCTGATCCCGAATTGCAGAAGATTATCCCATCGTTACAGCCTGTAATTTACTCAGCCCGTGAATTCAGGGCCTCAGAAAAGGAACCTCAAGGTGTTTTGGTCTACCTCAAAACTGCTGAAGGTAACGATGCTCTTGCATGGATAGATCGCGACGGTAAAAGCGTTACTGAATCTCAGTTCACCATCCTGAAGACTGCAGAGTGTGATCCTGCCACCCCAGCAGTCCCGCGTGATGATAAACATCATGAGATGGTCCAGAAAGGGGTTGAACTGATCATTGAGGAGGAAAAGTCGGTTGGCGGACAGCTTGGCAGACCATCAGGCGCCCGGTTCCGAACATATGAGAGACTTAAGCGTTATGTAGACGACATTAAGGGTACACTGTTTGAATCCAAAGAACTGTTGAAGGCTATTGATGAAATATATCGTTATCCTCTTCGCCAAACTGCTATTGATACGCTCAATCGCCAGCTCAGGAGCGGTATTTCAGACGAAACCCTCGCTCAGATGGTCATTGCCCTCAGGGAAGAGGGAAGACTCTGTATTATCCATGAGGAAGAGCAGGTTCAGGAGCCGAGGATAATATGTTCTCTGGGCCTGATAAAAGAAAAGGGATGAAAGTTACGTATAAATTGACATATGTAACGAAAATGGATAAACTTTACATATAAAAACCTATATGTAAAAGAAAATAACAAATGCAGAAACAAGTTTTTAAATCAGGCGGTTATAAGCAACAATACGAATATAAAAGCTTTTCTCCAAGCTTTATAAATGTTCCATTTGTCTGGAATGACAGAGAGATAGACATGCTTCTGGAAAACGCAACGAGATTGCTTGGCGAATTAAGCGCGTATTCCACGCTTGTTCCGGATGTGGATTTTTTCATTCACATGCATGTAATAAAAGAAGCTGCTATCTCAAGTAGGATAGAGGGAACTCAGACGGGCATTGATGAGGCGGTCATGCCTGAAGAAGAGATAAAACCGGAGCGTAAAAATGATTGGACAGAGGTGCAGAATTACACAAAGGCAATGAATCTTGCTATAGCAAACTTGGAAAAGTTGCCACTTTCAATGCGACTGCTTAAAGAAGCCCATAGAACCTTGCTTGAAGGGGCGAGGGGTGAGAACAAAAGTCCTGGCGAAGTAAGGATAAGCCAAAACTGGATAGGCGGGGCGACACTCAAAGACGCCTTTTTTATTCCACCTCACCAGAGCGAGTTGCCTGATCTGTTGAGCGATCTTGAAAAGTTCTGGCATAACGAAGATCTCAAAATACCTCATCTTGTAAAAAATGCCATAAGCCATTATCAATTTGAGACTATCCATCCATTTCAAGATGGCAACGGGCGTATCGGGCGATTGCTTATAACGCTCTATCTCATCGAAAAGAGAATTCTGACCAGGCCTACTCTTTATGTGTCCGATTTTTTTGAACGCAACAAAGGCGCTTATTATGATTCTTTAACAATGGTGCGAGCAACAAGCAATATTGAACAATGGATCAAATTTTTTCTTGTCGGAATAGCCGAAACTGCGAAAAAAAGCAAGGCGACATTTGAAGGAATTATAGCTCTGAGACATAAGTGTGAAACAGAAATTCTTACCCTCGGCAAACGGGCCAAAACAGGACAACAGTTACTGAAAATGCTTTATTCACGTCCAATTATAACTGCCAGGATTGTAGGTCAACTGCTGAATATTACCCACCCTGCCGCAAACCAACTTTTAAAAGACTTCCAGAAAGTGGGCATCTTACAAGAAATAACCGGATTTAAACGGAACAGACTTTTTGCCTTTAAAGCATATCTGAATCTATTTGGAAACTGAGGACGAAATGAAGCTTGATATCAGCCGGGTCCGCAATTTTCTCCAGGAATTTGATTTCAAATCAATCTTCATAGAAGAGCTGGGCTGGTCACAGCCTGCGCAATCAAAGACAAGCGCCCTTGTCGTCGACAGTATTGAGTATGAAATTCGGCAGACGGCTCAACTCTCCGGCGTTGTTGTTTTCGAGATCAAGACAAAAGACGGCAGAATTCCTGATGCCAAGAAAAGAGCTGCCATTCATAAGGAGATAGCAAAACACTATCATGAGAACCTCTTAATCTTCCTCGACGGTGTGCGCACGCAGAGCCTCTGGTATTGGGTAAAGCGCGAAAACAAAAAGACCTTTCATCGTAACCATCTGTACGTAAAGGGGCAACCGGGAGACCTGTTCCTGAGCAAACTGGGAGCCATGGTTGTTGATATAGGCGAGCTTGACGAAACCGGCAATATCCCGATCACTGAGGTCGCAAGCCGTCTGAGAGAAGCCCTGGATATCGAGCGTGTTACAAAGAAGTTCTACCGTGAATATGCAGACGAACGGGTCAATTTTACAGAGCTTATTGAAGCCATCGACGATGACCATGACCGGCGCTGGTATGCCTCTATCCTCCTTAACCGGCTCATGTTTATTTATTTTCTCCAGCAAAAGTATTTCCTCGACAATGGGAATATCAATTATCTTCAAAACAAGCTGACTGATACTAAACAGAAGCAGGGGAACAACAAATATTATTCGGTCTTTTTGAAAGCCCTCTTCTTTGACGGTTTCGCAAAGCCCGAAAAGGAACGTAGCGCCGACGCAAGAATGCTGTTGGGTGAAATCAAATATCTAAACGGCGGGCTCTTCCTACCTCACAGGATAGAAAATGATTACCCTAACATAAAGATTCCTGATAAGGCCTTTGAGAACATCTTCCAACTATTTAGCCGTTACTCATGGAACCTCAATGACATCCCTGGCGGACAAGATGATGAGATAAACCCTGATGTCCTCGGTTATATCTTCGAGAAATATATCAACCAGAAGGCATTCGGCGCTTACTACACGCGGCCTGAAATCACGGAGTATCTCTGCGAACATACGATCTACAAGCTGATTTTGGACAAGGTCAATACTGACGGCATCCCTGGTGTAATGCAGGCACGCAAATTCGATTCAGTAGCAGACCTTCTTCTTAATCTTGATGCCGCGCTCTGCCGGGAACTGCTCTTGGACATTCTGCCATCTCTGAGCCTACTTGATCCGGCCTGCGGTTCTGGTGCGTTTCTGGTTGCTGCGATGAAGACCTTGATTAATCTTTATTCTGCAATTATCGGAAAGATCGAGTTTGTAAATGATCGAAACCTGACCGACTGGCTGAAGAAGGCAAAAGCGGAACACAAATCGATTTCGTACTTCATAAAGAAGACCATTATCACAGACAATCTCTTCGGCGTGGATATCATGGAGGAGGCATCGGAGATTGCGAAGCTTCGCCTTTTTCTTGCCCTTGTCGCATCCGCCCGAAATGTGGACGAATTGGAGCCCCTGCCGAATATTGATTTCAACATCCTTGTAGGTAATTCCCTCATCGGTCTTATGCATGTTGATGACAAGGACTTTGAGAACCGGACAAGCAGCCTTTTTAGAAAGAGTTATCGTGAGCTTCTTGCTGAGAAGAACCGGCTGATCGACAATTACCGGCACACGGCCTCTTATGCTTCTGATCTCCGAAACTTGAGGGACAACATAGATAAGATAAAAGCAGAGGCAAGGACGACCCTTGATGAAATACTGCTTGCGGAATTCGAGCACCTCGGAATTAAGTATGAAGAAGCAACTTGGGACGCTGCAAAAAACAAAGAGGGCAAGCCAAAGAAACGCAAACTTATGATAAAGGACATCGAGGCCCTTACACCGTTTCACTGGGGCTATGAGTTTGATGAGATTATCAATAGGCGCGGAGGTTTTGACGCGATAATCACGAATCCGCCATGGGAAGTATTCGAGCCCAGCGCAAAGGAATTTTTTGAAGAATACTCCGATATCGTGACTAAGAACAAAATGAGTCTGCAGGAATTTGAGAAGGAGCGCGCAAGGTTGCTGAAAAATGATACCATTTTAAAAGCATGGCTCGAATACTTGAGTCACTACCCTTATCTCTCTGATTACTTTAAAAAGGCACCCCAATATGTCAATCAGCTTTCTATGATTAATGGTAAAACGGCTGCATCTAAGAATAACCTCTACAAGTTGTTTCTGGAGCAATCTTTTCGCCTCCTGAAAAATGGCGGACAGTGTGGTATGGTAATCCCCGATGGGGTCTATAATGCGCGCGGCTGCACGCAATTGAGGCGTTTATTGTTTGACAAAACAGAGATTACAGGTCTCTTCTGCCTTGAAAATCGGAAGGAAATTTTCGAGGGAGTCGATAGCCGATTCAAAATAGCAGTGCTAACTTTCGAAAAAGGGCGTTCCACAAACAATTTTCCCGCAGCTTTTATGCGGAAGGAAGTTGCTGAATTGGAGCGCTTTCCATCTGAAGGGGCTATTGAACTCAATGCAAAGCTTATTCGAGAGTTTTCTCCTGATTTGCTTGCCATAACTGAGTTTAAGAGTGAGCGAGACGTACAGATCATGCGTAAGTTTTTGCGATTTCCTCGGCTCGATGAGACTGTTCCCGGAGCTTGGAAAGTTATTCTGGCTCAGGAGTTAAATATGACAGCGGATAGTAAGCTATTCAAAAAAGATTTCAAGGCGAGCAGATATCCACTTGTTCAAGGCGGTATGATTCATCAATTTAATGCATCATATAGTGAACCGAAGTTTTGGATTGAAGCAGAAGAAGGACGTAAAGCTATACTCGGACGCTCCCTGGATGATGGACAGACAATGATATATCAGGCGTACCGTTTTGCTCATCGAAGAATTGCTCGTAGCACTGATGAGCGCGCTGCAATTAGTTGTGTTCTTCCACCAAAGCGATTTTGTGCTGATACAGCTCAAACAACACGGGAAACTATTCCACCTAAACCACTTATATTCTTGGTTGCTGTCTTTAATTCATTTGTTGTGGATTGGGAACTTAGGTTGCGGATTACAACACATGTTGATATGCATTTTGTCTATGCTATGCGTATTCCCCGCTTTACCGAAAAGGACCATGCCTTCAGTCCGATAGTCGAGCGGGCAGCTCGGCTGATATGCACGACGCCTGAATTTGATGACCTTGCAAGAGAAGTCGGCCTCGGCAGCCATAAGAAAGGCGTAATGAACGAGGTTGAACGGGCGCGTCTTCGTGCAGAACTGGACGGTCTTGTGGCCCATCTCTATGGATTGACCGAAGAAGAATTTGCATATATTCTTACTACATTCCCGCTTGTCCCTGACCCAATAAAAGTCTCTGCTCTCAACGCCTACAGGGATGTCGAAAGGGGGCTGATAAAATGAAAAATCTTGCTTTAAGGGCATTCAGAATCAAGAATTTTAAGGCAGTACGAGATAGTAAAACTATAAAGTTTACTCCCTTAACTGTGTTCATTGGAAATAACGGATCAGGTAAAAGCAGTATTATCGAGGGATTAGAGACATTTCAGTCAATAGTTATTCAAGGCTTGGATGGCGCAATGGAGCCATGGAAGGGCATGGAGTATATTGTGCATAAAGAAGCCATGAAGACAGGCGATTCATCAGGTCGCCCTCTTCGTCTTTCAAGTCCGCTGTATTTTTATCTGAGTGCCAGTGATTATAAAGCAAGGTTGAAGATTAATGCCGGGGAAGGATTCAATGAAATCTTTATTGAACACGAAGAATACTATTCGCAGGGAGTAGAGGCAATCCGGGACAAGGCCGGCAAGGTTAAGTATGAGAAAGGAACTGCGCCCTTGAAACGAACTGTGAGAGAGTTCGGGCCGGACGATACCATGATAGGTTTCATGGAGTATAAGAAAATATCTTCATGGCAATTCTTGACGCTTGTCCCTCAATTCATGGTGTCGCCGAGGCCCCAGCGTCGGGCAGTAACGGAAATTAGGCTTGAAAAAGACGGCTCTAATCTTGCTGAATATCTGTTGCATATAAAGAAGAAGGATATCGCTGCCTTCAATGGTATCCTTGAAACGTTGCAGTATGTCTTACCTTATGCGGGTGACTTACAGCCTTCGATAACTTCAGAATTGGAAAGAAATGTTTATCTGCAAATGGTGGAAGGTGATTTCAAACTTCCAGGGTGGCTGCTTTCCACAGGTACCCTTCGTTTTGTGGCTATTATAGTGCTCCTGCGAAATCCTGAGCCGCCGCCGTTAATTGTTATCGAAGAGATAGAGAATGGCCTTGATCCTCGAACGATAAACCTGCTGGTGGAAGAGATAAGGAATGCCGTTCAGTCAGGTAGGACACAGGTTATTATAACAACGCATTCCCCCTATCTCCTTGATCTCCTCCCGCTATCCCAGATTGTTCTTGTCGAGCGCGATGAAAAGAATCACCCTGTGTTCTCACGACCTTCCGACCAGGAGGAGCTTAAGGAATGGGCAAAAACCTTTACGCCGGGGAAGCTTTACACTATGGACAGGCTGGGCAAGGGCTATAGATGAAGATTGGAATGATCTTCGAATGTGGTCCGAGCGGTGCTGATAAAAAGGTTTGTGAGCATCTGGCAAAGCAACTGCTGCCCAGCATCGAAATAATTAGCGTTACCCTCGACAATAAACCAAAGATGATTGCTGAATGTGGTATTGTTGCCGACAAACTTTTCAAGCAAGGTTGTCGCCGCGTTATTATCATTTGGGATCTGTACCCAGCCTGGAGGGAAAAGGGACAGAACCCCTGCAGGGCAGAAGATCGGACTTTGATATTAGACTCAATGCGATCAGCTGGAGTTAGATCTAATGTTCATCTTGTCTGCATCGAAGAGGAATTGGAGGCATGGCTCTTATCTGACGGCCGTGCAATTTCATCCGTGTTGTCAAGGCCAGCACATCCTGTTAGGGTTGCTGATGTAAGATGTCCCGAGACTATAAGCAATCCCAAGAAGAGACTGAACCGGATATTTAGCCAGCACCGGCGCGGTACCTACAATGACATTGTGCATGCCATACAAATAGCAACGGCAATGCCTGATCTCAACAGACTTGGTCGATGCACGACATTTGCCCGATTTGCTGAGAAGCTAACCGGAACACCTCTTTCATGAACTTTGAGGTCATAGTAAATGAAATCATTTGAGAAGAAATATCTTGCAGAGCTTGCAATTCCTCATCATCTCATCACCATCATCCGCCAGATCGGTGAATACAAGGGGAAACAGGACCTCTACAAAAAGCAGGCCCCTGAGATGCTTGAAAACCTCCGGCATGTCGCGATCATCCAGAGCACCGAATCCTCCAACCGTCTGGAGGGCATCACCGCTGATATTCAGCGCATCAAGGAGATTGTTGAAGATAAGACAAAGCCGGCCAACCGGCCGGAAGCGGAAATAGCAGGATACAGGGATGTATTGAATACGATCCATTCGAACTACGAACATATTCCGTTCAACAAATCCGTCATCCTTCAGTTTCACCGTGACCTGATGAAGTATGCCGGCAAGGAAGGAGGCCGGTGGAAGTCCGCTTCAAACGAGATTACCGAAGTTCTTCCGGACGGAACGAAGAGAATCCGTTTTGTCCCTGTCGCGCCGTATCTCACGGCTGATTACATGCAGGCTCTCCATGAACTCTATGACAGTCTCGAAAAGGAAGGAAACATTGATCCCCTTATTCTCACAGCTCTTTATGTCCTCGACTTTCTCTGCATTCATCCATTCCTGGACGGCAACGGCAGAATGGCAAGGCTCATCACCGTGCTTCTTCTGTATCGTTACGGCTACGAGGTCGGCAGGTACATAAGCCTGGAAAGGGTCATAGAGCAGACGAAGGAGTCCTACTATGAGACACTCTTTACATCATCTCAGGGATGGCATGAGGGCAAGCATGATGCACTCCCCTGGGTGGAATACGCGCTCTCGACAGTCCTTGCTGCATATAAGGAATTCGAGGCCCGCTTCACACGTATATCTTCAGGACGGGGGAGCAAGACAGATATTGTACTGAACGCCATAGATAGCATCATCGGTGATTTCACCGTTGCTGACCTGCAGAGGGCATGCCCCGACGTAAGTATTGATATGATCCGGCACGTCCTGAAGAAGCTGAAGAAAGAGGGAAAGGTTATCTCCCTGGGGCAGGGGCGCTCTGCTCGATGGAGGAAGGTGAAATAGGTAACAAAATTTAATTAGGTAATAATATGGTAGTTATTACCTAATTAAGAGCCTCCATTACCTAATTGTTCGGTGGAATCACCCTGAGATCGATCTTCTCAAAATTCGCAGAGATGGTTGATATAGACAGAAGCGAGATTGATGACTTCATTGAAGAGACCGGATTAATGGAACTGGAAGGTAACCCGATTAAAATTATGGCTTCTTGATGCTGATGTTATTGGAGTGCGAGGGTCTTTTATGAAGCATATACGGGTCGCATGTGCAATTATCGAAAGCGGGGGGAAGGTTCTCTCCACACAGCGAAGCGAGTCCATGAGCCTGCCGTTGAAATGGGAGTTTCCGGGCGGCAAGATCGATGAGGGGGAGAGTCCCGTGGAATGCCTGAAACGTGAGCTGTACGAAGAACTGGGCATAGACGTGGTTGTCGGCAGAGCCCTCACTCCTACAACCTATCAGTACCCGGCGACCCATCAGTATCCGGAGTTTACCGTGACGCTCTACCCTTTTCTTTGTACCCTACTCTCCGGCGAGATTATCCTCCATGAGCACAAATCCCTTGCGTGGCTGCCCCCGGAGGAACTGCATACCCTCGACTGGGCCGAGGCCGACTGGCCGGTGATCGAGAAGTACCGGAAAATGGCGCACTCCCAGACCTGGTAAATAAATTCGTATTCCCTCGAAACGTACCGTGAGGTGAATTTTCCCTTTTCCTGTCCGGAAGAAACTGTTTATCCTATGTTCACTACACCTCTCCGGCAGCGGTCAGGTCTCTGCCTCTACCTGGAACCTGACCGCCCCCTCTTCTCACCATGCTGTTTTTCTCCCCTTGTACTGAAATGTGATATAATGCATTCACTATCGGTACGGCTGTCCCGGGAACGGGAGATATACCTTTCCGGTTGGTGAGGGCACTGTTTTTGCATTGGGAAGGACCGGGGAAAGATGTCAGGCGTACTGCCACGATGGGGTGTCTGTGGGAGGACCGTGGTTGTCCTGAGGGGAGGGGTATGATGCACAATGCTGATGACCGCAGGCTGATACGCGTTCCCTCTGCCCGCTCCACCCCTTCCGGGAAACGTCCCCTGTCCCGGAGCAGGGAGGCGCGTAATGAGAGGCTGGTAAGGACAACCCCCCTCTTCGACTGCCTCTCCGACGAGGAATTCGGGGCTCTGCGACATATATGCCATGAGCGACACTTTCCGAAAGGCAAGGTGATCCTGTCCGAAGAGGATACCTACCACTACATGTACATCGTCCTTTCCGGAAAAGTGAAGGCGGTCCACTTCAGCCCTGACGGCAAGGAACACATCCTGGCGATACATAAACGGGGGGACTTTTTCGGGGAGATGGCGCTCCTCGACGGAAAAACCTCCCCCGCTTCGGTGGTGGCCATGGAGGATTCCGAGATTGTACTCATCTCGGGGAGCGACTTCCAGGGGCATCTTCTGCAGAGCAGAAAAGTCTGTGAGCAGCTGATCTTCCTGCTTTGTGCCCGCCTCAGGGAGTCATGGATGGTGCTCAAAGTGCTGAGCCTGCCCGAGGCGGCGCAGAGGGTGAGGGCGGTGCTCAGAATGGTGAGTCTGCACCATGGCGCGCAGGACTCGAGAGGAACCATCATCACTGTAAAGCTTACCCACCAGGATATTGCCGGATACGCCTCGGTTTCACGGGAGACAGTGACACGCATTTTGAACAGGCTTATCAGAGAGGGGGAGATCGAGATCCTGGAAAACAGGAGTATCCTCCTGAAACCCTCTTTCGTATCGTAACAGGCGTTCTCCCCGACGGCATCCCCCCTCTTCCCCTTCTCCGCGGGCGTTTTCTTTCCATCGGAAGTGCCTGCTCTCCATTGTACTCGGTGTGCAGCGCGAAAAGATGCCGTACTGTGATCTGCATCACGCAC
Organism: Nitrospira sp.; assembly: GCA_002634385.1. Taxonomy (GTDB): domain Bacteria; phylum Nitrospirota; class Thermodesulfovibrionia; order Thermodesulfovibrionales; family Dissulfurispiraceae; genus Nitrobium; species Nitrobium versatile. The sequence goes on along the minus strand of NSJL01000007.1, from coordinate 28,356 downwards.
TCTCTCCCCGGCTGCAGGGTAAAATTACCCAAGGCGAACTTTCAGGGGGAGAGGATATGGGATGGATTGCCAAGAAATTCCTGGTTGTATGGGTGCTTTTTATCATCTTTGCGCTTGCAAGCGGGGGGGGCGGACTGCTGCGCTCGCTGAGCGGGGACGCGGGGATATTCCTTCAGGCCCTTATTAATGTGGTTGCGGACAAAGCCGATAGCCTGAAGGAGGAAAGCGAAGGAATACAGGAAAAGATCAGGGAATGGACCGGACGGAAGCAGGAGATCGCCCGCCACTACCCCTGATGGCCCTGATGGCAGGACGTGTGCGCACTCTATGGTGTGTTTGCACACTCTCTTCTGCTGTGACCGGCTGCAGAGTCACCGGGGCCTCGTGTCCCGGGCACAGCGTCCTCAACGGAACGCTGCTCGGTATCATCTTATTGGCGGGCGCTGTACCCGTGCTGCCTTCTGCCCCAAAAAGTCTTCGACTTTTCGGGGACCCTGTCCTTGCCCCCCAGGACATCCGGAGATCCTTCGCCCGGCCTCGCAACGAACCCAGTGTGCAAATACACCCTAGTTGCGGAGCAGCTCCTCTCCCGTCTCGTCCTTCCGGAGCAGGTGTCTCCTCCTCCGGGTGGAGTCCTTGCCCGCCTCCTCTTCCAGCCTCCGGTATTCTTTCAGCGGGGGGCAGCTAAAGGGCTGCTTCGACAGTTTCAGGAGGCGCTTTGCTTTTTCCCTCAATGCATGTGCGTGGGTGCGCAACAGTGCGGGCAGGTCCTCAGCTCCCCTGAGCACACACCACTCGCAGACGTATCCTATTGATCTGTTGTTCCTGTCCTCCTCCCACAGGGATGCAATGACCCCGTCGGGAGTGAATTTGCAGCCGCAGGCCACGCATTCACACAAGGTGCGGATAGGAGATACCTGTAAGCGTATTCTCACCATACGGCGTTCTCCTTTACCGGGCAGCAGGGGGATCCGGGACGATCCTGAATTTCAGCAGCCGCCTCCCGAAATTCTTTGCTTCTTCGACGGAAAACATCAGTATATCGAAATTTTCCTTTCGCCGGAAACGCCGGGCCATCCTGTCCTCGCAGGTATAGATACCCAGGCCGTCGATATGGATCTTTGTGCCGAAGGTGTACCTTTCCGGGCAGGCAAGAGCCTTCTCGTAAACGTATTTACCGGATGCCATCAGAAAGGGAAGGGGGCCGGTCTGGGCGGGAACGGGATTATACGCGGTGAATTCACCTATCCTGTCGAACATATACTCCTCGATCCGCTCGCCGAGTGTTTTTTCTCCGGCCTCTCCCATCGCTCCTGCGGTTTCTTTTTGTCCCCTGTCGGGGGGAAGGAGTATCCTTTTTCCCCTCCAATCTGTCGTACTGACGAACAGTGTCACAAGGAAAAGAATTGTTCCAAGGGTAAGGCAGAGCCTGTCGAAAAGGGGGGTGAGAGCGCCTCTGACAAGAACGGCACCGATCCTTGAGATAAGGGAACGTAGTGCCGGAAAGGCCGTACGGAGATGCCTGCCGCGCAGGAAGAGAGAGCCACACCTGATCAAGTACATGATATTTCTCGTCACCATATCATTACCTCCCTTTCAGGTTGTTAGACACAGGATGGTGAAATAGCAATTAGCATGCCACTATCATGCTTTCTTCCTCCTTCGTTCAGGGCCGGAGTAGGTTCCACCCGTACCACGGAGGGGATCAGTCCCTACCGTGGCCCACCCCTGCGAGGGGCGGAAAAATTTTTTCACCTTTTTCGAACGGAGGAATTCGTCGAGGAGTGTATCTCTGATATAGTCATATTTTTCATTGTAATAGATAATCCGCATATGCATAGTATTCTCACAGCGCTTGCAGGTGATTCTCCCCCCGGACGGGTACCTGGTGGAGTGAAATCACCCTGTTTTGGGGGTAAATCGCTCCGTCCGGTGTATTCCCCCCCTCTGCAGGAGATGCTCGTAGGAATACTTCAAGATACATACCAGGTGCTTTCAACAATTCAGGCCATACCGGGTACGGGCGGGGACGGAGGCGTTGTCCTGCCGGGCTTTTTGAAAGTCAGGAGGAGAGACTCTGTTTTTTCAGTGAGTTGAGAAGGAGGTTGATCTCCTCCTCTTGTCTTTTGAACGTCTTCCAGCTTGATATCGATCAGTACCCTTTCGAAAATGGAGGGAAGGGGATTCTTCCTGCTGAAGCTGCTGAAGAGCCCTCCTCTGCTCATGTCGATAAGCTTTCCCCGCGCGACGAGCTCGTGAAAGTGTACCGTGATTGCACCGGTTGCCGTATATCTTTCATACTGTCTTCTGTCGAATTTGTCGATGACTGCGGTGATTTTCTGCGCCAGGAGTTCCGCGGTATACGGTTTGACTACGTAGGCATTGGCTCCCGATTCGATGGCCCTGAGGACGCTGGGCCTGTCGTTCCGCGAGGTGACCATAATGAAGGGAGTGGCGCTGAGGTTCGGATGTCTCCGTACCCAGTGCAGTACCTCATCGCCGGTAATATCGGGCACTTCCCAGTCGCAAAGGGATAAGATCATACTCCGAATGCTCCAGTTTCATCTGGGCCTCTTTGCCGCTGGCAGCCTCTTCGACAACAATGAGGGGAAAGCTTTTTTCGAGTCCGAACTTTGCGAATTTCCTCATGGAGGCAACTTCGTCAATGATGAGAACCTTAATAGTTCCTTTCGATAGCGGTGTGAATATCGTACTCATCGGATACCGCGGGCTGCACCCGTAAATTGGTTCTGAAGGAAATGTCGTCCAGTACGCGGTAGTTCAGGGGGTCCGCCATGGCGAGGAGAAGGGTGCCATTCCGTATCTCCAGGGGGAAGATGCCCTCCTGCTGCGCCAGTGCCTTTGGAATGATGCTTTTGAGCTTGCTGTCGATCGCCCTTTTGCCGCACTCGATCAGGGGGAGGTGCAGCTTTGCGGAAAGGGCTCCGGCAACCTGGGTATCGGTGACAAAGCCCATTCGTACAAGCGTTGTTCCCAGTTTCTGCTTTTTCGCTTTTTTGTAAAGAAGTGCGAGGTGCAGTTGCTTTTCGGTAATAAGGTTGGATTCCAGCAGTATCTCTCCCAGTCGCTTTCTCATCGGCATTACCCCCTGTGCTCCGGTATGCGGAAGTTCCCCGTGAGTACTGTTGCAATTCAGGTGCCAGGAGAATGCCCTTGCCGTGCTGTCCGGCGGGAGGGCGTGGAACGCCGGTCCGCGGGTGAACGGAAGGGAGTTCTGTGATACGATTAGAATAGGGAATACCGGAAAGAGGAGGGAATATGAAAGCAATACGTTTTCTGGCACCGGTAGCATTGCTGCTCATGCCCTTGCTGCAGAGTGCACCGGCCGTTTCCCTGGGCTATCTGAGTGCGCCCGGTGGAGGGGTGGTCCCGGTGTTCGAGAGTGTGGAAGAGATAGAGGCGGGTGTGTCCCGGGGTAATATCAATACCGCCAAGATATGCGAGGCGCTGGATGGAACGCTGGTGGAAATCGATGAGGAGTCGAGGAGACGCACCACCTTCATGGGCGATTTCATGCAGGTAAAGATACTGGACGGGGACTGCAGGGGGAGGGACGGCTGGGCTCCTATCAGTTCCATCCGGAAGAGGCTGCCGTAGCGGCACGTAGCTGTCCACCCAGGGAAGGGAGACTGTAATCACTGGGGGTGTGTGCAGGCGGACTATTTTCTCCTGTAGCAGCGGCTTCTGTTGCGCCCGGCTGCCCGCTCTTTGGTAGTCCCGGTGCCTCGTTCCACCCTTAAATCTCTGGTTTTCGGGGAGCCTTTCCGTTGTCCCGGACACACTGTCTTGAAGGGAGCCCCTCCCTTTTGGCGAATTTTATATGTAATATTTTGAAATATAAGAAAATATTTCCTATAACTTGCAAAAAATGACCCTGATGGGCTATTGTTCATGGGGTGACGACCCGTTATGAAGACGTTCGGGACCCGCCACACACGCCACACAGTAGAAGAGTATGCAGGGTCGGAAGACCCTGGTGCCGTAAAGAGAGGAGAATGTTGTAGATGGGTAGTGAGATGTTTCTGCACTTTATCGATGTAGCGAATGATATCATGAATAAGTTCCTGTACCTCCTGATGCTCCTGCTGATGACAGTATCCCTGTTCCTGGGGAACTTCTTTATCGACGAATAAACCTTCATTCTTTTGAGCGGGCAGCTGCTCCCGCGGGGCAGCCGCCTCTCGTTGTTGCGTATCCCTTTTCTCTTTTTCCCCACCTTGAACGATAAAGCCGCTCTTGCTCCCCCTGGTCTCCCGCATCGATGAGAAAGTACGTCCTTTCAAAGGGATTCCGGGTAAAGCCTCCTGCCGGAGTCTCTAAAGAAACCCCTTGCAAAGAGGGAATCTTTCAGTATAATAGGGGGGCATGGGGGAAAAGGAAGAAGAACGCATACCGTTGCGCGCCGGAGCAGGAAGGGCGGCTCTGATTGCAGCAGCCGTCGTTTTGCTGGCAGGGGGATTCTTTGCGGGCAGACGTGCGGGTACGGAAGAGATCGACCGGGCCATCAGGCGGGCCGAGGAGGGAATCCGGACCCGCTACGAGGCGGATGTGAAGGAGAGGGATCGCCGTATCGCGGAGATCGGGGAAAGACTGCGTCTTTCCGAGGAACGGTACAGGAGCATTGCCGGAAGAATCCGGAGCAGGGAGAAAGAGGCCGCTACCATAAAGAAACCGGAGGGGAAGAGTGAGATCAGGGCACGCCTGGAAAGTCTTGGTTATCGGCCTGTTGATTAGCTCTCCTGTCGCCTATGCCGGCGATATCTGCTTTACCGACCAGGATGCGCAACGGCTTGTTGTGGATCTGGAAAGGGGCAGAAATTACCAGGAACAGATCGAGCTGTACCGGCAGGCGAACAGTGAGCTCGAGAGGCAGGTGGGGTATCTGAAAGAGGTGGTTGCGCTTCAGAAGGAACAGCTTCTGCTGAGCAGGGATGCGGTGAAGCAGTACCAGGAGTTGATCGACTATCAGAGGAAATCCTACGAGCATGCGCTGCAGGAAAAGAAACCGGATCTTCTCAAAAAGCTGATTGACAGCCTCGGGTTGATCGGGATCGGAGTGCTGTTCGGGCTTGTTTTGTAGAGAAGAAAACGGCAGTCCTTATTGTGAGGGGGGCGGAATGTACTCTGATTATGTACCGGCGACGATGAATTCTTTGAACTTTTCGGAAGGAAGAGGCTCGCTGAAATAGTACCCCTGCACTTCATCACAGGCAGTCTCATGCAGAAACGACAGCTGCTCCTCCGTCTCCACTCCCCCGGCGACGACTCTCATCTGCATACTGTGCGCCATTGCAATCACCGCAGTGATGATCGCCTGGTCGTCAGGATCAAGGGCAATGTCCTGAACGAAGGTACGGTCGATCTTCAGTTTCGAAATGGGGAGCCGCTTCAGGGAGCGCAGGGAGGAACAGCCGGTCCCGAAATCGTCAAGGCTGATAGGTATCCCCCTCTTTGACAATTCTCCCAGGCGTTCCGCCGTTCGCTCCACGTCGCTCATGGCAATGCTCTCCGTGATCTCAAGGGCAAGGCAGTCCGGAGGCATGCCGGTCTCCTCAAGAATGCGCACGATCGTGCCGACCAGCCCGGGGCTCTGGAACTGACGGGCAGAGAGGTTCACGGTAACACAGGGAGCGGACAGCCCTGCCTCCCGCCACGATCTGACCTGATGGCCGACAGCTCGCAACACCCACTCATCGATGGCAGTGATGAAGCCGCTCTCCTCGGCCAAGGGGATGAAGTGCCCTGGTGCAAGCAGGCCCCTTTCGGGGTGCTGCCACCGGACCAGGGCTTCGGCACAGACGATCCTCCGTGTCCTGAGGTCCACCTGCGGCTGATAGTGCACGGAGAGCTCTCCCCGCCCGATCGCCTGACGGAGCTGTCCCGCCATCTGTATGCGTTCAAGAGAGCGGACATTGATGGCAGGGTTGTAGAATTGGAAAGTGTTCTTCCCCTTCTCCTTGGCATGGTACATCGCGATATCGGCATACCGGAAGAGGGTGTCTATCTCACTACTGTCGTCAGGGTAGAGGCTGATGCCGATGCTGGAGGTGACGTGCAGCTCCTGGCCGGCAAGCAGGAAGGGCTCACGGAAGGAGGCGATGATCTTCCGGGCCACATCGGCACTGTCCTCTGCATGGGAGAGGTCGGCAAGGAGGAGGTTGAACTCGTCCCCCCCGATCCGGGCTACGGTGTCGGACTCCCTGATGCTCGCCCTGAGCCGGTGTGCCACCTCTTTGAGCAGCTCATCTCCGGTCTCATGCCCCAGCGTGTCGTTGACCTCCTTGAACCGGTCCAGGTCGAGGAAGACCACCGCAAACTTCTTCTGATTGCGACGGGACTGCGCCATTTCGAGGGTGACAATGTCCCTGAAGAGACGCCGGTTCGGCAAGCCCGTCAGGGTGTCGTGGTGCGCCATATGCCGCATCTCCTCTTCCAGACGCTTGCGCTCGGCAATTTCCTTTCTCAGCGAAGAGGTAAGCTGCTCCAGGTCAGCAGTCCGCTCCCTGACCCTTCTTTCCATTTCATTGTATGCCGTGCGCAGTTCCTCCTGGGCTTGCCTGATCTCGGTCAGGTCGGTAATTACCATGCACAAGCGTCGTTGATTGTCGATGCGCAGGGGACTCAGTGAGAAATAAGCGGGTATAACTGAGGAGTTACCGGTGATCACGGAGAGTTCCCCCCTTGCTCCTTGCCGAACCCCCCTGTGCAGGAGCTCCGCAAAGGTTTCCTTGTCGCCCTGTACCACGAAATCGGAAAAGGAAGAGCCCAGTATCTTTTCAAGAGGAACTCTCAACATCATCGAGAGACGTGTATTCCCATAAAGGACGACCCCTTCCCTGTTGAGCGTAGCCGCCCCCTCGCTGATGGATTCCACGATAGTGCGGTAGGGAGTTTCCACTCCCCGGAGGGAGAATACTCTTGGCCCTCCCGGGCCTCTGACGGCAATGGCGTCTATTGCCCCGGTCCCGATAGCCTCCAGGGCCTCCTCAGCCTCGCGCAGTCGAACGGAAAGCTCCTCTATTCTTGCGACGAGCTTACTCTTTTCTTCGCGCCATTCTTCCTGTGCCGCTCTTGCTCTTTCTGCCATCCGTCCCTTTCTCCACCACTTTGATGTTGAATCCTTTAAGGATCTTTTCCGTTTCCGAAAGATCGCCGATAAATTTCCGAAGGGGAAGAGGCAGCTTCTTTATCAAAGTAGGGGCAACAATCACCTGTTCGCTTTCGGCCAGTTCCGGGTGCTGGTAGATATCGATAACTTCCAGCCGGTAGCGGCCTTTCAGGTGCTCCTCGCAGAATTCCCTTAAATTCTCGATCGCCCGTGATGATTTCCTGGTGGCGCCGGTGATATAGAGCTGGAGGATGTACTGTTTGTGCTTTTCTTTGTCAATCGCCTCCTCAAATTCCTTCAGGGTGTTCTCCTTTTTTTGTTTTGGCATGGAATCCTCCCTCTTCTTAGCCGTGGGGACGGATGTCGAGTCCGATGAATACCTTCTCCTTATCCGAAAGGTCCCCCAGGACTTTCTTCAACGGAGGGGGCAGCTTCCGCACCAGGGTGGGAATGGCGATGATCTGATCCCCCTCGGCAAGCCTCGGGTTTTTGATGATATCAATCACTTCAACGCGATACTGGCCTTTAAGGTGTTCCTCGCAGATCTTCTTCAGGTTCTCTACCGCAGCGAGGGATTTCGGCGTCTGACCCGCTACATACAGGCGCAGATCATATATTTTCTCCGACATCGGGTGTGCCCGCCCCGGCTTTTTCGTGCGCGCCTTCTCCCCGGGAGCGGCTTTTCGCATGCTCTTCTGTTTTTCGGTCTGCTTTTTTGTCCCTATCATTTTGGATGCCTTCCCTGCCTCTTGCCGTCTCCTTTGAGGACATGCTCGTCCTCGACATCTGTCTTACGCGTTTCGGCCAGCTTTTTGCGGTCCAATGCGAGGACGTACTCACGCGCTTCCTCCTGGGCGGCGTGTATCCTGAACTCCTCTTCCGTTGTCTCCATTTCGGCCCGGAGGGCTATCATCTGCGCTTCGAGCACCTTTTTCCTGCGCTCGAAATCGCGCCTCCTCCTCTCCCTGTCCTGCTCCCGGATCAGGGCATCGGCCTTGTCTTTCGCCTCCTGCACCATTCTCGAGGAGCCGGTGAATACCTGTCCGGCCCCGACATATACATCGGAGATCCGGATTCCCTTCTCCGTGATCAGGAATTCCCTTACCTGGTTCGAGTGCGTCATGCCCCGGGATTTCAGTACGTAGAGGGTGCGGTTGCGCTCCCCGTTGATCTCCACGGTCCGCAGGAGGAGCCAGGTGTCGATCAAAGAGGAGATCGCCATCTCGGTCTGCTCCGTTGTTTCGGGATGCGCGAGATTGGTGAGCAGCGCGGTAATGCCCCTCCCTTTGAGGAAATCGATGAGCCGGCTCAGCATCAGGTTGACCTCAAGCTGGCTTCCTATTGCGGTGAGACCCGAAATGGGGTCCACCACCACGGCATCAGGCTTGAAATCGTTTACCACGTCATGTATCTTCACCAGGTGCATTTCAAGACCATAGAAAGTGGGGCGGACCGCATGAAACCGGAGCACTCCTTTATTCACCCATGGTTCGAGGTCCACGCTAATGGATTTCATATTCCTCAAGATCTGGGCAGGCGACTCTTCGAACGCCACATACAGACATTTCCTCCCGCTCCGGCAGGAAGCCTCGGCAAAAGACACAGAAAGGCTCGTCTTGCCGGTGCCTGCCGTGCCCGAGGCGAGAATGCTGCTCCCCGCATAGTACCCCTTGCCTCCCAGCATGGTATCCAGGCGCTCGATGCCGGAGGATACCCTCTCTGCCGATACCTTGTACGACAGCTCGATCGAGGTGATGGGCAGGATCGAAATGCCGTCCCGTTCGATCAGGAAAGGGTATTCGTTGGTCCCGTGCAGAGTACCGCGGTATTTGATGATACGCAGGCGCCGTGTGGATATCTGCTCTATCATCCGGTGGCTGAGCAGAATGACGCAGTCCGAGACATACTCCTCGATCCCGTGGCGGGTGAGGGTCCCCTCTTTCCCCCTCTCTGCGGTGATGACCGCGGTTACTCCCTTGTCCTTGAGCCATCTGAAGAGCCGCCTCAGCTCGGCACGGAGGATCGCCTCGTTCGGCAGGCTCGCGAAGAGGGCTTCCAGGGTGTCGAGGACCACCCGCTTCGCGCCGATGGAATCGATCAGATATCCGATTCGTACGAAGAGCCCTTCGAGATCGTACTCTCCGGTTATCTCGATTTCGGTGCGCTCGATGCGGATATGGGTAAGAGCGATCTTTTTTCCCGCAGCCAGCCTTTCCAGGTGAAACCCCAGCGATGTCGTATTCTGAATGAGCTCCTCCGGCGTTTCTTCGAAGGCAACATAGACTCCGTTTTCGTTGAATTGCGTTGCTCCTTTGACGAGATACTCCATGGCAAAGAGGGTCTTGCCTGCCCCTGCTCCGCCGCAGATAAGGCTCGGCCTGCCTTTCGGCAATCCCCCTCCGGTGATCTGGTCAAGACCCTGTATCCCTGTCCTGCTCTTCGGCAGCTCTGCCTGCTCCGGCAAAGGACGCCTCCCTTCGCGCTTTCCGCGTTGTGATCTTGCTTTTATCTTCACTATCATTTCCTCCTTTCTTCATTGTGAATGAGCAGGGACATCATAGTGTCATTTGTTTCCGGAGCGGCGTCATTTTTTCGTCATGATGAGCAGGAAACTTCGTTTGCCGAATCTCTCTCCGTTGAATGTGCGGTGCACTTCAGTTTCTTCCCTTTCTGCGCGGCAGGCACTCCTTGGGGCTGAGTACGATAAAGGTCGTGCAATTCCTTCTATCTCAATCGTACCAAACTTTCAGCAGACTGTATATTTTCACAATCCGTATGGTGTATGGTGCAAGCGAAAGCAGTGGTACAAAGAAGCTCCCGGAGGCGGGAGAGGCGCAGGGGACAGCAGGGTGAAAAGATACTCCTGGACTTTAAACGAAAAGGCCAACTATACAAAAACCATACAATCCGGAGGATTGAAGTAATGCAGTCGGCCTTTTCGTCGTCGATTTTCTAAGCGCGCCCAGAGGGATTCGAACCCCCGGCCTGCAGATTCGTAGTCTGACGCTCTATCCAGCTGAGCTATGGGCGCACGAACCTAATTGTATCAGGTGCGGAAGGGTTTTATCAACTTCACTATCGAATACGGTAAGTAAAGCTGCTCCTGAAAGCAATGACGCGACGCCCCTGCAGGAAGGAGTTCCTATCTGCAAAGGGCCTCCAGTTGTTCGATACATTCCTGCATATCTGCCGGGATCGGGCTGGTAAACTCCAGGTACGCTCCGGTTACGGGATGGATAAACCCCAGCGTTGCGGCATGGAGCATCTGGCGGGGGAAGGAAACGCGCTTTCTTCCGGCCTCTACAAAAGTTTTCTTCCCGTACGTTACATCGCCGAGCACGGGATGTCCGATTGCGGCGAAGTGGACCCTGATCTGGTGGGTTCGCCCCGTGCCCAGCTTTGCCTCGATAAGGGTGGCGACGCCGAACCTCCTGAGGACTTTCCAACGGGTCACCGCCTCTTTTCCCCTCCTGGTGCGGGTGGACATTTTCTTGCGGTCCGTTTCCGAGCGGCCTATTTGCAGCGCGATCTCTCCGGAATCCTCTTTCAGGGTGCCGTACAGGAGGGTGAGGTAGTTCCGGTTGATGGTCCTGTTCCTGAACTGTTCCACGAGATGGTAGTATGCGCTGTCGTCGAGGGCGACCACCATTACTCCCGATGTGTCCTTGTCCAGCCGGTGCACCACGCCGGGGCGCAGGGGGCCTCCTATGGAAGCCAGCTTCTTGCAATGGAACGCGAGGGCATTGAGCAGGGTCCCCCGCTCATGGCCTGCCGAGGGATACACCACCAGCCCCGCAGGTTTATCCACCACCGCGACAGCATCATCGTGATAGAGGATCGTGACGGGGATGTTCTCGGGAATGAGCGTGTCCCCGCGGGAGAAGACCCCCGGCTCCGGCCTCACTATTTCGATATGGTCGTGCTCCCGTACTGTATGGTTAGGGCTCCCGGGTTTGCCGTTCACCAGGATATGGCCGTCCCGTAGCAGCCGCTGCACCTGTGACCGGGTGATCCCTGTTTTTTCGGCGGCGAAGATATCGAGCCTCTTGGAGATATCCTGCGGTTCCACCGGGATGCGGCTTCCGGGAACAGGGGGGGCTTCTCCTTCGGACGGCGAGGAAATATCTGCTTTTCCTTTCTTCATATCCTTGCCAAATAGTATACCAGAGTGATAGAATTATCAATTAGTTGCATTTCACGGCCCTTCGCTGTATCCGGAAGCGTGCAGTGTTCCCGGGACGTGTCTTTTGAACCGAAGAAGGAGGCATTACTTTGAAGCTCAATGAGTTGACCATAGCGGAGGTGCGCAGGCTCCTCGACAACAGGGAGGTCAGGCCCCGGGAGGTCCTCGATGACGTATACGGACGGATTGACGAGGTAGAGGAAAGAATCAAGGCCTACATCACCGTCACCCGTGAGAATGCCTATGCGATGGCTGAGGATGCGGAGCATGCCATCCTCGGCAACACGGCGTCTCTTCTGACCGGGATACCCGTCGGCGTCAAGGACAACATGTGTACCAAAGGGGTGCTCACTACCTGTGCATCGAAGATACTCCATAATTTTGTCCCCCCGTACGAAAGCACCGTGACGGGGAGGCTGAAAGAGCAGAAATACCTGCTGGTCGGCAAGACCAATCTCGATGAATTTGCCATGGGCTCCTCCACCGAGAACTCGCGGTTCCACACGACACGGAACCCATGGGATGTGGAGCGTGTGCCCGGGGGCAGCAGCGGTGGTTCGGCGGCTGCGGTGGCCTCCGGCGAGTGTATCGCCGCCCTCGGTTCCGATACGGGAGGTTCCATCCGGCAGCCCGCTTCCCTTTGCGGAGTGGTCGGTCTGAAGCCGACCTACGGGCGGGTTTCACGGTACGGACTTGTGGCGTACGCCTCGTCCCTTGACCAAATCGGCCCCCTCACCAGGACAGTGGAGGATTCCGCCATCATGCTGAACGCCATTGCGGGGCATGATCGCTTCGACTCCACCTCCGCTCCGGTGGAGGTGCCCGATTTCGCGCGTGTTTTGGGACAGGAGATAAAGGGGATGCGCATCGGTGTCCCGAAGGAATACTTTATCGAGGGAATGGACAGGGAGGTGGAGGACGCAGTGCGTACCGCCATACGGAAACTGGAATCCCTGGGAGCGATGCCGGTGGAGGTCTCCCTCCCCCATACCGGATACGCCGTCGCCACCTACTATATCCTCGCCACCTCCGAAGCCTCCTCGAACCTGGCGCGCTATGACGGGGTGAAGTACGGCTTCAGGGCGGAGGGGAAAGACCTCATGGACATGTACATGAATACCCGTGCACAGGGGTTCGGCACGGAGGTGAAGAGGAGGATCATGCTCGGCACCTATGCTCTCTCCGCCGGCTACTACGAGGCCTACTACAAGAAAGGCCAGCAGGTGAGGACGCTGATAAAGCAGGATTTCGAAAAGGCTTTCGGGGAGGTGGACGTGATCGTCACCCCTACCTCCCCGAGCGCGGCTTTCAGGATCGGGGAGAAGACGACGGATCCGCTCCAGATGTACCTTTCGGACATCTTCACTATATCCGTCAACCTTGCCGGTGTACCCGGTATTTCGGTCCCGTGCGGGTTTACGACAGGGGGCCTCCCCGTCGGACTCCAGATCATCGGAAAGCATTTTGACGAAGAAGCTATTCTGAAAGTTGCCCACGCTTATGAGCAGAGCACGGAATGGCACGCGAGGAGACCCTCTCTATGAGAACGGAAACAATGGCAGTTTCTGATACCTACGAAGCAGTTATCGGGCTAGAAGTCCACGCCCAGATGCTTACGGAGACGAAGCTCTTTTGCGGGTGCTCCACGAAGTTCGGCGCGGAGCCCAATACCCAGACCTGCCCTGTCTGCACCGGCATGCCGGGAGTGCTCCCCGTGCTGAACAGGAAGGCGGTGGAATTCGCTGTCAAAACGGGTCTGGCTACCCACTGCAGGATCTCGCCGTACAGCAGGTTCGCCCGGAAAAACTACTTCTATCCCGACCTCCCCAAGGGCTACCAGATAAGCCAGTACGAGCTGCCGATCTGCGAGGGGGGGTACGTGGAGATAGTGGTGGACGGCGTAGTGAAAAGGATCGGTATCACCCGGATCCATATGGAGGACGATGCAGGGAAGAACATACATGAGGGTGCGGGACATTACAGCCTCGTGGATCTGAACCGCGCCGGCGTCCCTCTCATGGAGATCGTATCGGAACCCGATATCAGGAGCCCCCGCGAGGCGGCTGAATACATGCGGAAGCTGAGAAGCATCCTCCGGTACCTCGGCGTGTGCGACGGGAACATGGAGCAGGGCTCCCTCCGGTGCGATGCGAATGTGTCCGTGCGGCCGGTGGGACAGAAGGAGTTCGGGGTGAAGGCGGAACTGAAGAACATGAACTCGTTCCGGTTTGTGGAGAAGGCGCTGGAGTACGAAATAAAGCGCCAGATACAGGTACTGAAGGAGGGGGGAAAGATCGTCCAGGAGACGAGGCTCTGGGATTCCGTCGCGGGAGTGACACAATCCATGAGGTCGAAGGAGGAAGCGCACGACTACCGCTATTTCCCCGAGCCCGACCTGGTTCCCATGGTGACGGGACGGGAAATCATCGAGGCGATCGACTCCTCCCTTCCCGAGCTACCCGATGCCAAGCGCGGACGCTTTGTATCCGCCTACGGCCTTCCCGAGTACGATGCCGATCTGCTCACTTCCGAGAGATCCATCGCCGAATGGTATGAAGAGGCGGTTAAGGCGGGAGGCCAGCCCAAGACCGTATCGAACTGGATGATGGGGGAGTTGATGCGGCTGCTCAACGAGGACGGAAGATCCATCGAGGAATGCCCGGTCAGGCCCGCACAGCTTGCGGGCATGCTGCAGCTCATCGATAACGGGACCATCAGCGGAAAGATCGCGAAAACGGTATTCGAAGAGATGTACCGCACGGGCAAGGATGCCGGGACGGTGGTAAAGGAGAAGGGGTTGGTGCAGATAAGCGATGAGGGGGCCATCGAGGCCGCCATCGACGAAATCATTGCAAAAAACCCGGCGGAAGCGGAGAGGTTCCGCGCCGGGGAGGAAAAGCTGATGGGCTTTTTTGTCGGACAGGTGATGAAGGCGATGAAGGGCAAAGCGAACCCTCAGTTGCTGAACGAGCTCCTGAAAAAGAGGCTGCGCTGACCCGGTGCGCGGTATTCCCCGGCCTGCGTGAAATAACGCTCCCGGTATCGTCGTCTCTCTGCCTGCCATGCCGGAGGAGAAAGGGGCTCCGGGTGGGCACAAGGAGCGGTAAGAGCTTCCCTTTCGGAGAGAAATATCCTCAAAAGGGGAAAAAAATGCTTTTGCACCCGTGAGAATTATAGTAGAATTAAGGGGAATGCGGGTGGCATGTTTGTTGCTAATCTATTCCAAAAGGGAAAGGGGGTGAGTACATGAGAATTTTTGCAGCAATTTTAACCGTTTTGATCGCAGTGGTGTTCATCGGCAGCGCCATGGCCGTTCCTCCGGGCAAGACCGTGGAATACGCCGGCGGCGGGGCAGGAAAGGTCGTATTTGACGGCAAGACGCATGCCGACAAGGGCCTGAAGTGCAATGACTGTCACACCAAGCTCTTCCAGATGAAGAAGGGCGCCAAGCTGACGATGGCGGAGATGAAGGAAGGCAAGAATTGCGGCGCATGTCATAACGGCACGAAGGCCTTCAACACTACTGATAAGGAAAACTGTGCGAAATGCCACAAGAAATAAGGTGGCAGAAGAGCAGAAAAAAAGGGCGACCGGATGGCCGCCCTTTTTTTTGCCTGTTGCCCACTGCCCGGCTATTTCACATAAGTGAGCCAGGAGTCGTACTTCTTGTTCTTTCCCTTTACTGCATTGAAGAAGAGTGTCTGCAGTTTCTTCGTGATTTTGCCCGTCCTGCCCTCTCCGATGATCCTGCCGTCCAGTTCCCTGATGGGGGTGACCTCCGCAGCGGTGCCGGTAAAGAAGGCTTCGTCACAGATATAGACTTCATCACGGGTGAACCGCTCCTCCCTCACCTCTATCCCCGCATCCTTCGCAAGGGTCAGGATGCTGCCGCGGGTAATGCCCTCCAGGACCGAAGTGAGGGGAGTGGTTTTCAATATCCCGTTCCGCACGATGAAAATATTTTCCCCGCTGCCCTCCGCCACGTATCCCTCCGTATCGAGGAGCAGCGCTTCGTCGTACCCGCAGGAGATGGCCTCCTTCTTCGCGATCTGGGAATTGACATAATAGCCGCATATTTTACCGCGTGACATCTGGGAATTCACATGGTTCCGGATGAAGGACGATACCTTCACCCTGATGCCCTTTTCGAGTCCGTCCTCCCCCAGATACGCTCCCCAGGGCCATGCGGCAACGGCGACCTGAATGGGGTTCCCTTTGGGATAGAGGCCCATAGCCCCGTATCCGATATACACAAGGGGACGCAGGTAGCATTCCTCCAGCTTGTTCGCCTTCACCGTTTGGATGATCGCCTTCCTGATCTCCTCCTCGGAATAGGGAATCTCCAGGAGGAAGATGCGGGCGGAATGAAAAAGCCTTCTGACATGCTCATCAAGCTTGAAGATGGCGGGCCCTTTCGGGGTCTTGTAGCAGCGTATCCCCTCGAAAGCACCCAGCCCGTAATGGAGGGTATGGGTCATTACATGGACGGTGGCATTGTCCCAATCGACCAGTTTCCCGTTCATCCATATTTTATCCGTTTTGTTGATCATAGGCTATATTAAAGCAGTAGCGGGCGTTTCCTGTCAAATGGGGCTTTTCCGGCATTTTTCCGGTGCGTGTCCTTATCATTTCCCTGAGTGGCACATGACGGGAGGAACTGGGAAAAGGGGGACGACGCCGGCAACGGCGCCGTCCCGGGTGGGTGCGCTTTACGTTTTTCTCCTCAGGCGTGAGGCCCCGAACAAACCCAGCATTCCTGCCCCGAGGAGCAGGAGTGTGGAGGGCTCGGGAACGACAAAGGATGTGGATGCATCCACCTTGACCAGGGTCCCTCCCGCCGGCGAAGTGCCGTCCCACAAGGCGGTGGGGGTGAAGAAGGACGGTTCGTTCATGGTTCCCGTCATGGTAAGGCCTACGATGCCTGCGCTGTCGATGTCGAGATATCCGCCGTTGACAGTATCGATGGTGAAATGGGTAGTGAAGGAACCGTTGGATGTCCGTGCCCCCTGACTCGTGGTAGCGGTGTCGAGGATAGCATCAAGGCTTTGCAGGCGTCCGGTAAGGATCCTTACCCCGTCACCATAGCCGGAGCCGTTTGCCGGATTCGCATCGGGAGAGGAGTCGAAGAACATCTCCACCAGGGCTGCATCGTTCTGCGCGTTCCCCAGGAAGAGGGTCTGGTGGCTCACCTCCCTCGAATCCGTAAGGGAGAGTTGGTTGGTGATGGATTGGGGCAGGCGTGTCTGGAGAGTGATCTCATAGGAAGTGTTCAGTGCCGGTGGGGTTACCGCTGTTCCCGTAAGCTGCATGGTCCCGATTCGCCCCTGGTAGATGAAGTCCATCGTACCCTGTGCCCCGGATGTGAGAAATCCGGTGTCGGTCATATGGGTCAGAATGTCGGTACGCACACTGTAGCTGCCGGTGCCCGTCGGATCAATGCCGAGCACGGGCGCAGCAAGTGCATACGGTGCCGTTGCGGGGAACAATAACACCAGAAGGAAGACCGCACCTGCAACAGATGCTTTTTTTCTCATGTTTTTCACCTCCTTTCGCACATGAATGGTCTCCCCTTGAAAAGGGGCAGCTGCACCGTGATCCGTTTTCTCCGGTATTTTCTCTCCCGGCGATGGTCTTCAATGCGGATGGGGAAGGAAAAACGATAGTTGGGGGAATCCGTTCGCTGCGCCACGGCCGGCTCCGGCTCTCACCGCCAACAGCAATTCAGAAGCAATCTACCAGCAATTTAAGCAATACATATGCCAGGTTATCAGGAGCTTGATATGGAAAGGAATTCCCTCTCCCTGCTCTGCGGCGGGAGGCCATTCTGTAAAAGTTTCCGATGAAAAGGCGACGGTTTCCTTTACACGTGACGGAAATTTTTACAAAAGTGCCGGGAAGGGGAGGTCATTTCCGGCGGACCACTGTTTTGAGGAGCCCCTTGAGCGAGTAGAGGAGGGATACCGCAGGCTTGTTGTCAAGAAGGGCGACAGCGGGCCTCGAAAGGAGCAGTCCGGTAAGCCACGTGGGAAAAGGACGGGTGAAGATATACAGGAAGAGAAAGTTCACGTAGCTTTTCCCGCTGAACTGCCAGGTTTTGGTACTGTCGGTGATGCGGCCGTCCCGGAGTGCCTTGCCGTGGAGTTCCGTGCCCGGGAAGAAAGTGAGAGAGAATACGTTGAGACGATAGGGACGGGGAAAACGGGTGATCAGGCGCAGGGTCTCCAGGACGTCCTCCCTCTCTTCATACGGATTATCGATGATGAAGTCATAGTAGGGCATCAGGGTGTCTTTGAATTCATTGAGGATGGTAACCGCCTCCAGCACTCTCTCCGGCGAGGGGCCTCTCCGGTAGAGCTTCAGGGTTCTCTTGCTTCCCGTCTGGATACCTACCTGGATCTCCCTCAGTCCTGCCTCTGTCAGAATTTCGAGCTTCCTCCTGCTGATCTCGTGGGGATAGGCCAGGCAGCGGAGGGGCTTTCCGATCTCCTTCCGGTACAGGGCGGCGAACTCGCGGATCTGCTCCTCCCCGAGGGAGAAGAAATTATCGTCCGAGAGACATACCTCCTCGAAGAAGGGAAACTTCTCCAGCATCGAACGGATCTCTCCTATTACTTTCGCATGGCCCCGGTTTCTCAGATAGCGCTGCCCTGCATACAAGTCCTTGAAGTGATAGCAATACGAGCAACTGTATGAACATCCCCGTGATGCCATGGTTTGATAATAGAGGGCTTTGTCTCTGCAGCTCTTCCGGATCTGCTCCTCCATGAGGGCCGTATCCAACTCGACCAGGGTACGGGAATCCCATACGTAATGACCCTCCATCGAGAAATCGGGGAGGGGAAGAGAATCGAGGTCCTGAACAAGGGGAGAGGGGGTGCCTTTTGTGACACCCTCCCCGCGGACCGGCCAGATACCCGCGACGGAAGCGGCCTCTTCGCCCTTCTCGATGGCCAGCAGGAGCGCTGTCAGGGAGATCTCCCCCTCCCCGATGCAGACCAGGTCTGCGTATCCTGCCGCATCTTCCGGCTGGGCAGTAATATGTTTGCCCCCCCAGATCACGGGGGTGCTCATCCTCTTCTTCACTTCCCTGCTCAGTGCGGCCACAAAGGGCAGATGACACGAAAAAAAAGAGAAACCGATAAGGGAGGAGCCGGCGGCTACCCGCCGGATCTCTGCGGCAAGCTTCTCCAGGGACTCCTGCCCGGAGCCCCCTTCTTCGAGAACGGAGGGAGCAAAAACGATCCGGGTAGGATATCCTTTCTCCCGCAGGACGGAAGAGAGGAGCCGTACGCTGTAGGCGGTAATATCCTCATATGGAGAGATAAAAGTAATCTCGGGTTTTTTCTCGGGCATATCCTGTTCTCCTCTATTATGGTACAGAAACAATACCGGCGGACTGCTGAGTACTGTTGCAAAAATGCAAAACAGATATCTCGAATGCAACAGACAATTCCAAATCGTAAGGACACTATTTTATGGATGGAGCGGGCGGTTTGCAAGAGGAAAATAGGGGATGGCTCTTTCTCACTGAAGAGCTTTGCTTTGTCCGAAAGGGGCGTCTTTCTTACGGGAGCATGAGGCTCCCTTCAGCACTGCAGGGGGCCAATTCGACAAGGGAGAACCACTCCCTCGCGTCGGAATGCCACCGGAGAACGGACAGCCCCGTTGCGGAGCACATCCTCTCCACTTTCTCCCTGCTGAACTTCCGGCAGATTTCCGTGAGGATTGTCTCACCCTCTTCTATTTCCACTACCTCTTCGAGGTCTTCTATTGCCACAGAGAGACGCCGGACAGCCCGGAGATGCATCTCCACGCGCTCCTCCTCTTCGTTATAGAAGGCCAGGTGATCGAAACTCTCCACGGGGAAGTGCGCATGCAGTTCCCTGTTGAGGACATGGAGGATATTCTTGTTGAACGCTGAAGTAATACCCCGGCGATCGTTGTACGCGGACTCCAGGACATCCCTGCGCTTTACCCTGTCGACGCCCAGGAGAAAGAGGTCCCCCTTCTGCAGAATCCGTGCCACATTCTGCAGAAGGGAAAGGCTCTCCTCTTCGGTGAAATTCCCGAGGGTGCTCCCGAAAAAGGTGAGGAGCATACGGTCCTCGAAGGATATTCTCTCCAGATGCCGGGCCAGATCCCGGGTGAAATCCGCTACGACGCCGCATACCCTAAGGCCGGGGTATGCATGCAGCAGTTCCCTTGCCGCACCGAGCAGGGTCCCCGCGCTTACATCAATCGGGACATAGCGCAGGGAGGGAAGGCAGGATGCGTGCACGGCATCCAGCAGCATCCTGATCTTCCGGTTCTCCCCGGACCCCAGCTCGATGATGTCCCCTGCCTGCATACCCCCCATAATGCTCCGGGCGCTGCGCCGCAGGAGTAAGAGCTCTGTCCTGGTGAGATAGTATTCAGGCAGCCGACATATCTCCCGGAAGAGGCGGGAGCCGCGGTCGTCGTAAAAATACTTGCTCGGCAGGAACTTGCGGGGGGCGGTAAGCCCCCTCCGTGCATCTTCCTTCAGGGTATCGCGATAGGTGTCCTGCAGGCAATCGAGTATTCTCAGGCGCTCCAAAATTGTTTTTCCTTTCATTCAGGAGTTCTCCTTCCGCACTTCACCGAGGAGGGCCTTATAGACGGGGAAGCCGGAAAGGGGATCGTATCGCTCCGGATCGGTCAGTGCATTGATGTTGCAATCCTGCCAGGCCCGGGGACCCACCGGCCCGCCTCCCCCCATGTCGGCGTCGATCGTCCCCTGCAGAATGGCGTCGGTCACCGACGCCGTCATGGTTACCTTTCCCCGCACCGTGCTGACGGAAACGCGCTCTCCGTCACTGATGCCCCGTGCCGCGGCATCGTGGGGATGGAGGGTCACCATCGGCTCCGGGCGCTCCTTCAGGAGGGCGGGTATGCCGTGGTGCTGGGAGCGGAAATCGGTGGCAACGCGGGAGCCCGAGGTGAAAACCAGCGGGAAGGCGCGAGCATGCTCCGGCTGTGCCAGCGGCCCTTCTCCCGGTTCTGTGTAGACGGGGAGGGCAGGGTATCCGTGGGCGCCGAGCACGGTCGAGGCGATCTCGAACTTTCCCGTGGGCGTGTCGAAACCGGGTTTCCCGTCGGCACGCAGGAGGCCCTCCTCCCATTTCCTGTAGCGCATTGTTTCGGTGGGGATGCGCACGGTTCCCCCGGCGCTCCGGACCTCCTCGAGGGTGTATCCGGACCCGTGCAGGACATGCCGGAGAAGCTCTTCCGCGGTCTGAGGATATGCATGTCCGTATCCGAGTCTGCGGGCGAGCTCCGCCAGGATGAAGAAATCGTTCCGCGCCTCTCCCGGAGGATCGATGACTCTCTCCCGTATGCGGAACACGGGACCGTAGGTCATGTACGACTCTACCTCGTACATTGTTGTGGCGGGGAGGACGATGTCCGCATAGGCGGCATCGGCGGTGAGATGGCGATCGATGCAGACGAGGAAGTCGAGGGCATCCAGCGTTCTTTTCCATAGTTCCGGGCGGGGCCATGAAGTGATGAGGGAGGAGCCGAGGATAAGGAGCGCGCGCACCGGATACGGCTTGCCGTGCAGGACGGCATCCGGAAGGGCAATGGGATGGGCCTCTTTCCGGTACAGGGAGTAGAGGGGAAACCGCTCGCTCCCCAGTGCCCTGTGCGGAGCCGGGTTGGCGATATGCCCCTCCCGGTTTATTGGGAACCGGTTGCCTCTCATGGAGAAACAACGGCCGCCCGGCACATCAAGCTGTCCGGCAAGGGCCCAGAGGACCAGGGAAGCACGTATTGCCTGCACTCCGCCGTCGCTGTATTCGAGGCCGGTGTACATGACGGGCGCTGCGCCGCGGGCAGCGGCAATGCGCCGGGCGAGATGCTGGATCCGGTCGGAGGGTACGCCGGTTATCCTTTCCGCGGCTTCGGGGCTGAAGCCGCGCACATACGCGGAGAACTCGTCGAACCCGTGGGTCCATGTCCGTACGAACGGCTCGTCGTACCGCTTTTCCTGAATGAGGACATTGCACATCCCGAGGGCGAGGGCGCCGTCCGTGCCCGGACGGACAGGGATCCATTCCGCGCCGTCGAGCTCTGCGAGGGCGGTCCTGCGTGGATCGATGACGATCACCTGCGCACCCCTTTCGTGGGCTTTCAGGATTCGCCGGAACTCCAGGGGAGGACTGTCCGTTGCCGGATTCGTGCCCCAGACTACAATGAGCTCCGCATTTTCTATATCCGAAAACAGGTTGATGAGCATTCCGCCCATGGTCACATGGGGGGCGATCATGGCGAAAGAGACATAGCAAAGGGAGCCTACTCCCATGGTGTTCGGCGACCCGAACGGGAAGAGGACGCTTGAGGCGGACGATACCGCTACCCCCCGGGGCTGGAAAACGTCGCACAGGGAGCGTTCGAAGCTCCCCCTCCCCGTATAGATGGCGCAGGCTTCCGGACCGTATCCGGCCTTTATCGAGGAAAGCTTTGCAACAATGGTGTCAAAGGCCTCATCCCAGGAGATCCTTTCAAAAGCGTAGGTGCCCTTTGCCCCTTTCCGGCGCAGGGGATGGATTAGGCGATCCCTGGAGTAGACAATCTCCGCGGAATGCTTTCCGAGCGTGCAGAGTGTCCCCCACTCCGAGCTCTCGTCAGGCTGCACCGCGGCAATCTTCCCCTCACTGTCATAGGTGACGATGATCCAGCACCCGGCAGGGCATATGCCGCAGAGTGCCCGTTTTGCTCCGGAAATATTCTGCATGTCTTCCGCTCCCGGCTCTTTGCTTCAGGTTCTCTTCTTTATTTTTTTCCGTCGTTCTACCAGAACTGCCATTTCCCGGTATGGAGAACATACAGTCCCAATGCTGCATTCGTAACGGCGTGAGCGATAATGCAGAGAAAGATGCTTTTCGTACGGTAAAGAAGCAGGGCATACACGGTTCCCGCCATGATGCCGGCAAAAAAGAAGTGGTGCTCCATCCCGAAGAGGAGAGTGGTCGCCAGGAAGGAGGGCCAGGTGAACTGTCCCACCGGGACCTCCCGGAAATCCGCCCGTATGAGGCGCCGCAGGAGAAAGGACCTCCAGAAGAGCTCTTCCATTACGGGCACGATGAGCACGGCCCCGGCAAACCGGATGCCGGTGATCAGGCCTCCGGAGAGAGAACCTTCCCCGAGAAGTCCGGGATTGTATCCTGCGGGCTTTCCGGCATACGCCATAGTCCACTCCATCTGTATCCAGAGAATGAAAACAAGGAGGCCTGCGAGAATGCCGAGGAGGAGACCCCTCTCCGCCCCGTCCCGGAAGGATATCTCGGCATAGCGCTGCCTGAAGAGAAACAGGGCGGCCCCGGTGAGCAGCGCCCGTGCCGGGTACAGCAGCAGGATGTCCTGCTCACCCAACGCAATCCACTCCCGGTCTTTGAGGAACCGGAGCGCCTCCTCGATGCCGACGCAGGAGAGGAAGAGGGCGAAGGGCACCACCCGTGGGGTGGCGGCGCCCCTCGCCGCGGAGGAGAGGGCAACCGCTTTACTCAACGGTTACGCTCTTCGCGAGATTCCTCGGCTGGTCCACATCACACCCCCTCAGCCGCGCCACGTGGTACGCCAGAAGCTGCAGGGGAATGACGGTAAGAAAAGGGGAAAGCAGCGGCGGCACGGAGGGTATCTCGATCACGGCATCCGCTTTGGAAAGGAGGACTCCGGGAGCATCGGTGACCGCGAGGACCCTTCCTCCCCGCGCCTTCGCTTCCTCGATATTGGAGAGCACCTTCTCGAAGAGATCGTCATCGGGAGCGACCACGATCACGGGAACTCCCTTCTCGATAAGGGCGATGGGGCCATGCTTCATCTCTCCTGCGGCGTACCCTTCGGCATGGAGGTACGATATCTCTTTGAGCTTCAGGGCGCCCTCGAGGGCAATGGGGTAGTTGAGCCCCCGTCCGAGATAGAGGAGATCCTTCGCGTTTACGATGGTGCGGGCAAGGCTCTCGATGGCGCTTCCCTGTCCCAGGACCGCCTGTATCAGGGCGGGGATGCCGGAAAGGTGCGCAATCAGGGTGTTCGCCTCCTCCCGGTCCAGCACGCCGCGGTGCACCCCGAGGTCCACCGCCAGGAGGTAGAGCACCGCCATCTGCGCGGTAAATGCCTTGGTCGAGGCGACCCCGATCTCGGGACCCGCCTTCGTGTACAGGACATAGTCCGCCTCCCGGGCGGCGGTGCTCCCCTTCACGTTGCATAGGGTCAGGGTCCTGGCGCCCCTGCGTTTTGCTTCCCTCTGGGCGGCGAGGGTATCCGCCGTCTCTCCCGATTGGGTGATGGAGATGAAGAGAGTGCCTTCCTCGATGAGGGGTTTCCGGTAGCGGTATTCCGAAGCGATTTCCACCTCCACCGGCAGGTGCGCCAGGCTCTCGATAAGGTAACGGCCCACCAGCCCCGCATGATAGGAGGTGCCGCACGCGACGATCTGCAACCTCCTGAGGCCCTCCGCCATGGAGGAAACGGGACCGGACTTCAAAGAGAACGTGCCGGCGGGATCGATCCGTTCGCCCAGCGTTTCCGCTACGGTCACGGGCTGCTCATGGATTTCCTTGAGCATATAGCACTCGAATTCGTTCTTTTCCACCATGGAGGCGGTCCAGTCCACCTCCATGATCCTCCCTTCGAGGGGTACCGCCTCCCGCCGTTCGATCTGCTCGAGGGTGATCCCGCTCTCGTTCAGAATGCAGAGTTGCCCGTCCTCCATCAGGATGAAACGGTTTGTGTAGGGCAGCATTGCCGGGATATCGGAAGCGAACAGGAGCTCCCCTTTCCCGATCCCGATGATGAGGGGGCTCCCGTTCCTCACGGCAAAGAGGGTGGCGGGGTGCTGTTCGCTCATCACCCCGATGGCATAGGAACCGCGGAGATGACCGACGCTCTTCCTGAGGGCTTCGGGAAGGGAAAGACCCTCCTTCAGGTATTTTGCAATCAATTGCGGAATGACTTCCGTGTCGGTTTCGGAGGCGAACCGGTGCCCCTCCGCCATGAGCGCCTCCTTCAATTCCCGGTAGTTCTCGATGATGCCGTTATGCACCACCGCAACCCCTCCGGCGCTGTGCGGGTGCGCGTTGGCAGAGGAGGGGGCGCCGTGGGTCGCCCACCGCGTATGCCCGAGTCCGGCCCGGGCATCGGGGACGGGATCGGGGAGGAGCATCTCCAGGTCCCGTATCCTGCCGCTCGTTTTCCGTATCTCCAGTCCCTTGCCGTTCTGGTAGGCGATACCCGCCGAGTCGTATCCCCTGTATTCCAGCCGCTTGAGTCCGTCGATCAGTACCGGCAATGAAATCCTCTTCCCGACATACCCGACAATACCACACATAAGGCCTCCTTTTCATGACTGCCGTATTGATTGCCACAGGGTGGCGTGAGAGGGCGCTCCTCCCTTTCAGCGCTCCCGGATAGGGACGTCCACCCCTTTTCTTGCAAGCAAAAACCGTTCCATTCGTGGGAGGGATCAGGTACCCGGGAACGGATGCCTCTGCGCTCCTGCGCTGCGGGGAAAAGCAAATTTATATTCTTGACTTTTTCCCATTTTCGGCTAAAGTTGATATATATGGTTTGTACTGTTTACCAGAGGGGGAAGTATCCCCTCGTTGAGGCCCTGTGTGCTCCGTATCCGGTGCGGAACAGGCGGTAAAATACAGCGAAAACGGGGTTGTGAAGTGCTCCAGCACGGATTGATGGTATCCTCAACGGCACAGTGTTCGGTTCATAAAGGCGGCAGGGCAGGGCAATCATACACTTTTTGTACGGACAGCAGGCTCCGTATCAGTGTCTGGGACGAACGGATTGCCGAGTTGACCGGCCGGCCTCTCCCGACCGCGATGGGCAAAAAGTATTTTGAGGTGCTTCCGCGCATCATTCTGGACGACAGGGATGCCCTTTCCCTTGCCGTAAAGAGGAATAAGACATTGACCTTCAAGCGGTATTCCTTCAATTGCCTGCATGGGCAGATCGACGCCGATGTCTCTGTCGAGCCGGTGTGCGACGTGAACGGCAAGGTGAGGAGCCTTCTGGTCTCTTTTTTCCCCTATTCCACCTGCCTCATGGCGATCAAGCTCCAGAACCTGCAGCGGATCATCGACATCGGCAAGACGGCTTCGACCCTCGCCCACGGCGTCAGAAACCCCTTGAATGCCATCAAGGGAGCGGTGGTCCATCTCCGTGAAAAATACGCCAACGAGCAGACCCTCATCGAGTTCACCCGGATCATGGAGGATGAGATATCGCGCCTCGACAATTTCATTTCGCGCTTTCTCAGCGCTTCTGTTCCCGATGCCGAGCTGACCGAGTCGGATATCAATTCGCTGTTGAAGAGGATCGAGGTGTTTACCTCCATGCAGGCCTATGCGGGCAACATCGAGGCGGTGTACGAATACGGGGACATTCCTCCGGTGAGCATCGATGCCTTCCAGTTCGAACAGGCTGTGCTGAACGTGATCAATAACGCCATCGAGGCCATGGGCCCGGGGGGACGCCTCACCATAAGGACTTCGTACGAAAGACGCTTCGATACCGACTTCGTCCTTGTGGAGATTGCGGATACGGGTCCGGGCATCTCCGAAAACAGGGAAGCAGGCTCTCCCGCCCTCTCCGATTCCCTTTCCGGCGCCAAGGGAAGGGGATTCGGACTCTTTATTACCCGTGAAATCATCCAGTTCTACAAGGGGCATATGGAAATCAAAAGCAAAAAGGATGCCGGCACGGTGGTGCGCCTGTACTTTCCGGCACAGGACAGGGACAGGACACAGAATACGGAGTACTGCTCCTAGGGTGTGTATGCAAACTATCTTCTGCTGCGACCGGCTGCACCGTACAGGGACATCGTTTTCCCGGGAAAAACGTCCTCAATGTAGCTTCTGCTACGCCTCCGGGCGTTTTTGCTGCCCCAAAGAATCTTCGATTCTTCGGGGACCCCGATTCTTTTTCCGGGGTCCTTGGGCTGCCTTGCCCCTGCACGGTTCGCCCGGTCTCGCAACGAACACAGTTTGCATACACACCCTAATGCACAGGGAATATGTCAGCATGCCGCGTCGTCATCTCCTCCGGAGCCCCCGGCACTTCGCCCGGGAAAAGGCACAGCCCTTTCCCCCTCCGGTTTTGTATCCGCACCTCCTGCAGGACGGGATCGCTTCCTGAAAGCGTACCGGTACGAAACGTTCCGCGTAGAAAGCACCACAAGGAGAGACAATGAACGATACTGGCAACGGGCGTGTCCTGATCATCGATGATGACCCCAATGCACGCAGGGTCCTGTCGGCGATACTCTCGGATAGCGGATACCGGGTTTTCGAAGCGAAGGAGGTGGACGAGGCGGTCTCCGTCATTACCGCCGAGGATGTCGATACGGTCATCACGGATCTGAAAATGCCGGGGAGAGACGGAATGCAGCTCTTTAACTACATTTCCGATACGCATCCGGATATTCCCGTGATTTTCCTGACTGCATACGGCACCGTGGAATCCGCAGTGACCACTATCACCCACGGCGCTTTTTACTACTTCATCAAGCCCCCCGATTATGTGAAGCTGAAGAGCATTCTTTCCCGCGCAGTGGAGCAAAGGCGGCTGAAGAGGGAGCTGGAGAACCTGAGGCGGAAACTTTCGTCGGAAAGCTCTCCCCTCCGCATTATCAGCAATACCCCTGCCATGATAAGCATTATCGAAACGATAGAGGCGGTAAGGGACTCCTCGAGCAGCGTGCTCATCACCGGGGAAACGGGAACGGGCAAGGAGCTCATCGCCCGCTCCCTT
Source organism: Nitrospira sp. (assembly GCA_002634385.1). Lineage (GTDB taxonomy): Bacteria > Nitrospirota > Thermodesulfovibrionia > Thermodesulfovibrionales > Dissulfurispiraceae > Nitrobium > Nitrobium versatile. The sequence continues at coordinate 1,261 of NSJL01000007.1, read as the reverse complement.
CATTACAGCAGTACGCGGGGAGACAGCCCCTTCATCGCGGTGAACTGCGCCGCCATTCCCAAAGAGCTGATCGAATCCGAGCTTTTCGGGTATGAGAGGGGGGCGTTTACCGGGGCGGTGACGCGGAGGATCGGGAGATTTGAGGAGGCCGCGGACGGTTCGGTCTTTCTCGATGAAATAGGGGAGCTCGAGCTCTCCCTGCAGGCGAAGCTCCTCCGCGCTCTCCAGGAGAAGGAGATCGAACGGCTGGGGAGCAACAGGAAAATGAAGGTCGATTTCAGGCTCATTTCCTCCACCAACCGGGATCTGCGGAAAGAGGTCGCGGAAGGCACCTTCAGGGAAGATCTCTTTTACCGCATCAATGTAGTGCATATCAACGTCCCCCCTCTCCGGGAAAGAAAGGACGACATTCCGCTCCTGGTGGCGGAGTTTCTCAACGAGTTCTGTATCCGGGAAAAGAAGGTGATCAGCGTTGCGGATGAGGTGATGAGAATATTCCTGGAATACCCGTGGCCGGGAAATATACGGCAGCTGAAGAACGTGATCGAAAGGGCTGTCGTCCTGGTCAAAGGGAATAAAATCACTCCCCGGGAGCTTCCCGACGAATTTCGCACCCGGAGAAACCGGGAGTTCTTTTCCCCCCCCCGTACCCTGAAGCAGCTGGAGGTCCATGCGGTCCGGGAGACCCTCAGCAGGTGCAACGGGAATAAATCGAAGGCGGCACGGATGCTCGGAATCTCGCGAAAGGCCTTTTACAAAAAATTGCGGGACTTCCAGCTCCAGTAATCCACGGGGCGTAATCAAAAGTGATTACATATACCTATGGTAGGGGAGTCAGCAAAGAGTCATCGTTCGCACGAGAGGTTTCTGTGCCTCTCTGATAATGCGCTCTCCTTTGGGAGGGGTCGGGGCAGGGGGATTCGATGTCCTTGCAATGCGACAGGATCACCGTATTCCCTCTGTTCTGTGTCAGGGGAGTCAAGGAGTCCTTCACTCCCCGACCTCTTGTTCTGCCTCTCTACCGCTCACTCCGTTACCACAGCGCAAACTCGCCTTCTCCGCCCCGAAAAGTCTTACGACTGTTTCGGGGACCCCTCTTTTCCTCCATCGTTCTGGCATGCACTGTGGTGGCCACTCCGTTTCACGAAGAGAGGAGACGAACAAGAGCTAAGGTCCGCTCAGAACTCCCCTCCTCCCCTCTCTGAGAGAGGGAGCACTCACCCCCTGTCCCCTGGTTTATTCTTGTCAAGGACTCCCCTCT
>NSJL01000060.1 GCA_002634385.1 Nitrospira sp. | reverse complement strand
CCATAGCGCCATCGGCTATATTGCTCCTGCCGACAAGCTCAACGGCAGAGAACAGGAGATTTTCAAAGAGCGGGATCAAAAACTGGAAGCCGCCAGAGAGCAGCGCAGAGTCAAAAGGCGGCAGGAACACCAAAGCTCAGGAGAGCATTGCTCTTCCTTAACTCATGCGGCATGAAAATCCATTTACGCCTGAGGCAAAACAAAATGTCTAAACGTAAGATTTGTGTGGTTACGGGGACACGCGCGGAATACGGACTTCTTTACTGGGTAATGAAGGAGATTCAAGACGACTACGAATTAGTGCTCCAAATTATTGCTACGGGGATGCACTTGTCCCCTGAATTCGGATTGACTTACAAAATTATAAAAGAAGACGGGTTTCATATAGATGCAAAAGTAGAGATGCTGCTATCAAGCGACACACCTGTTGGTATTGCAAAATCCATAGGTTTAGGCGTTATCGGATTCGCAGATGCATTAGATAGGTTGAGACCGGATATACTTGTACTTCTTGGCGATCGCTTCGAAATACTTGCAGCAGCACAGGCTGCAATGGTGGCAAGGATCCCGATTGCACATATACATGGGGGCGAGGCAACAGAAGGGCTGATCGATGAAGCTATCAGGCATGCGGTCACAAAGATGTCACACTTTCATTTCGTTGCTGCGGAACTCTACAGGCAGAGAGTTGTTCAATTAGGAGAAAATCCTGAGAAGGTATTAAACTATGGGGCTCCCGGTTTAGATAATATAAGGAGACTCCGTTTGATGAGCAAGAAAAATTTTGAGGATTCCATCAATTTTCGCCTTGGAGAGACGAATTTCCTTATTACTTATCATCCTGTTACTTTGGACGATCAAGGTCCGAAACATCCAATACAAGAGCTTTTCAAAGCATTGGATTATTTCAAAAATGTAAAAATAATCTTTACCAAACCAAATGCCGATACCGACGGACGAGTCATTTGTCAGATGATAGATGATTACGTTGCAAGACAACCTGATAGGGCAATCGCAACTGTTTCCCTTGGACAATTAAGATACTTGAGCGCTATCAGGCATGTTGACATCGTTATAGGCAACTCTTCAAGCGGATTGATTGAAGCTCCGGCATTAAAAAAACCGACAATCAACTTGGGGGATCGTCAAAAGGGCCGCTTAAAAGCAGATTCGGTAATAGATTGCTATGAAAATGCAGAGGCAATCATCGCTGCTATTCAAAAAGCATTATCTATGGACTTTATGTTATCGATTTCAACCGTGGTTTCGCCCTATGGAGAAGGGAATGCGTCTGTGCGCATAAAAAATTATTTAAAAAGTGTAGATTTAAAAGATGTTTTACAGAAAAAATTTTTCGATATGGGCTATAAAATATGAATATTGTTCTAATTGGATGCGTAGAATTTAGTTATACTTCCTTTAAACATCTACTGACTTTAAAGGATATAAACGTAGTCGGGATAATTACATGTAGGAAGTCTGTATTTAATGCTGACTTCCGTTCTTTAGAGCCTTTGGCCATAGAGAAGAAGATACCTTATTTTATTGCAAACGGGAACAATCAGGACGAAATAGCGACCTGGCTTTCGGAACTTAAACCTGATGTTATCTACTGTTTCGGATGGTCCTATTTGTTGAAAGAGAAGATATTAAAGATGCCCCGTTTAGGAGTAATAGGTTATCACCCAGCCGCTTTACCTAAAAACAGAGGACGTCATCCTATTATATGGGCATTGGCGTTAGGTTTAAAGGAAACGGCATCAACCTTCTTCTTTATGGATGAGGAAGCCGATTCTGGGGATATTCTCAGTCAGAAAACTCTTCCAATTGATGAAGGGGATGATGCATTAACTCTTTATAGCAAGCTCTCAGCAGTTGCTATCGAGCAAATAAGTGAGTTCACTCTTCACCTGAAGAATAATGATTTTCCTAGAATTACGCAGGACCATTCAAAAGCAAACTATTGGCGGAAAAGAGCGAAAATAGACGGACAAATTGATTGGCGGATATGTTCCAGAGGTATTTACAATTTAGTTCGTGCCTTGACTCGGCCTTATGTTGGCGCTCACTGTATCTTTGGCTCTGAAGAAATAAAAATATGGAAAACTGAAGTGGTTGATCCTCAAACTAAGGATTTTGATAATCAGGAGCCAGGAAAGGTTTTACAGGTAGATGGTCTGAATATTGTCGTCAAAAGCGGTGACGGTGCTCTGAGGATTATAGATCATGAATTCAAAACATTTCCTAAAGAAGGAAGTTATTTATGAAAAAAATTCTTTTTATCGCACCTCACCCCGATGATGAAACTTTAGGCTGCGGAGGCACTATACTCCGTCACAAAGTCGAAGGAGACGAAATTTACTGGCTCTTGGTAACCTGTATATTAGAAGAATTTGGTTTCACATCCGAAGCGGTGTCGTTTAGGAAGAAGGAGATTGAAACTATTGCAGAGCTATACAGTTTCAATTCGGTTTATAACCTCGAATTGCCGACAACAAGGCTTGAAAGTTTGCCCATAACAGATTTAATTGAAAAGATGAGCTCCGTTTTCAGGCAGATACAACCGGAAGTTATTTATTTGCCCTATCGTGGTGATATTCACACAGACCATAAGGTTGTGTTCGATGCGGCGGTCTCTTGCACAAAATGGTTCAGGTACGGTTCGGTAAAACAAATACTTGCATATGAAACCCTTTCAGAAACAGATTTCGAAATCAATCCTGAATCCCGCGGTTTTCGTCCAAATGTGTTTGTTGATATTACTCTTTACTTAGATAAGAAGATAGATATAATGAAGGTATATAAGAATGAACTGGGACAATTTCCGTTCCCGCGAAGTCCTGAAGCAATTAGATCATTGGCTTTGTTTCGTGGTGCAATAGCAGGATGTAATGCGGCAGAAGCCTTTATGCTACTGAAAGAAATCAAATAAATGGATAGACCATACATTATAGCTGAGGCTGGTGTGAACCATAACGGCTCTTTAGCTATAGCAAAGCAGCTTATTGATGCGGCTGCAGAGGCTGGTGCCGATGCTGTAAAATTCCAGACATTCAAAGCAGAAAGGCTGGTCAGCCATTCGGCCCCTAAGGCTGAATACCAGACTAAGACCACAGACTCATTAGAGTCCCAATTTGAAATGATTAAAAAGCTGGAATTGGATAAAGAAGGTCATAAGCAGTTAATTGAGCATTGTTGCTATAGAGGTATACAGTTTCTCTCTACACCTTTTGACTCAGAAAGCATTGATCTGTTGGTTAAAGTTTTTAGTGTGCCCCTTATAAAGCTGCCATCAGGAGAGATCACCAATGCCCCGTTGCTATTGAAAGCTGCGCAAACCGGCAGGCCGATTATTCTTTCAACTGGAATGAGTACTCTTGGAGAGATTGAGTCGGCTTTGGGGGTATTGGCATTTGGCTTTACGAATCTCTCTGAAAAACCTTCGATAAGGGCGTTTAATAATGCCTACCGCTCTGAAATCGGGCAACAGGCATTAAAGGAAAAAGTAACTCTTTTGCATTGTACAACAGAATATCCTGCTCCGTTTGAAGATGTAAATTTAAGGGCGATGGACACTATGAGAGCAGCGTTCGGTCTGCCGGTAGGTTTTTCCGATCATACGCCCGGCATAGCAATAGCTGTTGCTGCAGCAGCAAGAGGAGCAGTTGTCATTGAGAAACATTTTACTATTGATAGAAATCTTCCGGGGCCTGATCACAAAGCTTCATTGGAGCCTCATGAGTTGAATCTGATGGTTCAATCCATCAGGCAAGTAGCGGCATCACTCGGGACAGGGTTTAAGATACCTGCAAAAAGCGAGATGAAGAATATGATCGTTGCGCGGAAAAGCCTGACTGCGGCAAAAACTATAAAAATTGGTGAATTTTTTGCTGAGGATAATCTTACAACCAAGAGACCTGGAAGCGGTATCCCTCCAATGCACTATTGGGACTTGATGGGTAAGGTTTCTAATAAAGACTACCTCCAAGATGAGTTAATAAACATATGATACTACCCGTCATTATCATAGGTGGTGGCGGTCATGCCAAAGTGCTGTTAGATACATTGTATCTTAATGGCATAGAAGTACTAGGTATTGTAGAAGCCGATCCGGAAAAAAGGGGTAAGACATTGTTAAACACACCCATTATTGGTGGCGATGATGCGATCTTAATATACGAACCCGGGAATATAGAGCTTGTTAATGGTATAGGGTCGGTGAATCTGCCAAGCAAACGAAGAGTTGTGTTTGATAAGTTTAAGGAAGCCGGATTTGCATTCGCTAAAGTAATACATCCCTCTGCTGTGATTGCTTCTGATGCAGAGATTTCCGAGGGGATACAGATTATGGCTGGAGCTGTCATTCAGCCGGGATGCCGGATCGGGAAAAACGCAATTATAAATACAAAGGTGTCAATTGATCATGACTGTTTGATAGACAATCACGTCCATATAGCGCCTGGAGTGACAGTTTCTGGGGGCGTGCGTATTGGTACAGGGGCTCATGTTGGAGCTGGCACAACAATAATTCAGGGTGTGAATATAGGAAGCAATTGTGTTATTGGTGCAGGTTCTCTTGTTATCAGAGATATTCCTGATGGAGCAAAGGTTATGGGTGTTCCGGCGTATTAGTCAGACAAATGAATGACTTGAAATGAGGCATGTCTAATGGATAAAGTAAAACCGCTTCTAATAGCTCCTGAAACGACTATCAAGACCGCTATGCAAAAACTTAATGAGACCTCAAGAAAAATTTTGTTTGTGGTGGATGAATCCGATAAACTTCTTGGGACAGTCACAGATGGCGATATACGCAGGGGGATTATTAATGGTTCAGGATTTAATGATAGGATCGGCAATATTATGCAGAAAAAATTTATTGCTGTTACACGGTACGATCAAAATCCAAGAGAATACGCCAAACGATTAATGAGTGAAATGGAAATAGAGCAAATACCTGTATTAGATGATAAAGGTGTTATTGTAGAAGCTTTCTTCTGGTCAGATTTTCTTGAAGATAGTAGGAGAGGCAGATCCGAACAGCTTTTTGATAATCATGTTGTCATTATGGCCGGAGGCAAGGGGACGCGCCTCGATCCGTTCACGAAGATACTCCCTAAGCCTCTAATCCCCATTGGGAATAAGCCTATAATAGAAATAATAATGGATAGATTTTATCGATCGGGTTTTAATAAGTTTATTTACAGCCTGAATTATAAAAAAGAATATATAAAATTGTTTCTTAAGGAAAATAATTTCCCATACCATATTGACTGGATTGAAGAGCCTGATTTTTTGGGAACAGCCGGAGGACTGTCTCTACTTAAAGAAAAAATTACAGATACTTTTTTTATCTCAAATTGCGATACATTGTTGGAAATAGATTTCGAAGAGGTTTTAACTTGGCATAAAGAACAAAAAGCAGCTATAACGATAATCGGTTCTCATAACGAGGTAAAGATACCGTTTGGTGTGCTTGAATTGTCTAATGGAGGATTGGGGAAAATACTTGAAAAACCTGTCCATGATATCATCATTAATACTGGTGCTTATGTGATGGAACCTGGAGTTATCTCATATATTGCTGAAGGGCAATATATGGATATGAACGAACTGATAGAAATTGCCAAAAAAGATATGAATGTCAGCGTATTTCCTATTTATAGCGGCTGGCTCGATATAGGGCAGTGGGAAGAATACAAGAGAAGTCTGAAAATAATTGGAGATCAGTAGTGTCCGACAGATTTTAGGACTATTAGCTGCAAACCCAGCACTGGAGCGGAGTTTATGACTTTTATCACTGTTAACGACTTGAACGAGCCAACGATTTTCAGGCAGGCTTTCCGGACGTATC
>NSJL01000059.1 GCA_002634385.1 Nitrospira sp. | reverse complement strand
ATTCTGAGCGTGACTCCATTCGAAAAAACATCGTTACTTCAGCTGCTTTCAGATACAGCTTCAGACCAAAATACTGGCAGCAACAGCAACCAACTGAATCTATTATGAAATCTGTCGGACACTACTGATTGGAGATATGGAATAATGTACAAAGCATTATTTTCATGCCACGAGAAGATTGCAGTGGTAACCGGCGGTAGTGGTCTGCTTGGAAGAGAGATAGTAAAGGGTTTGTCTGATTTTGGAGCAGTAGTATATGCTGCCGATATAGACAAAGATAAAGCGAAAGACATTATAGCATCCGACGGTATCGGTTATGTTTATCTGGACGTTGCCTATGAAAGCTCTATCAAAGAAGCAATTGATAACATAGTGCAGACACACGGAAGGATAGATGTTTTTGTCAATAGCGCATACCCCCGTACGGCTGACTGGGGCCTGAAATTTGAACAGATACAGTTTGAATCTCTGAAAAGAAATCTTAACGACCATTTGGGAGGCTATTTTATGTGCTGTCAGACTGTGGCTGAACAAATGAAATTACAGGGCAGCGGCTCTATAATTAATCTGGCGTCAATTTATGGCGTTGTAGGTCCTGATTTTTCCATATATGAAGGGACTCAGATGACTATGCCTGCGGCATATTCAGCGATAAAAGGCGGTATAATAGCAGTTACAAAATATCTCGCAACATACTATGGAAAATATAATGTCAGGGCAAATGCCATATCGCCCGGTGGTATCTTGGATAATCAGCACACTATATTTGTAGAAAACTATTCTAGAAAAACTCCGCTCGGCAGGATGGGCCTGCCAAATGAAATCACAGGTGCGGTAATATTTCTTGCTTCTGAAGCCTCTTCCTATGTTACCGGTCAGAACCTTATGATTGATGGAGGTTGGACCGCATGGTAATGAGGGGATAGCTTTATGAGGGTAATAGTTGTAGGTTATGGATCTATTGGCAAGCGGCATGTTTGCAGTCTGCTCAAGTTTAACAATATAGCTAAAATATCTATATTTACAGGTATAAAAGAAGAGATTCCTCTTGACGGAAGAATTCAATTGATTGATTCTTCACTTTATTCTCTTGACGATATTTTGGAACATGAAAGATTTGATTTCGCTATTGTTGCCAACGAGACATACAAGCATATTGATACAGCCATTACACTTGCGGAAAAGGGAATACCTCTTTTTATAGAGAAGCCCCTTTCTAATAATCTTGACAGAGTTGAGACATTAAGAGAAATTATAGATGCTAAGAAGTTGAAAGTTTTTATTGCCTATAATCTTAGATTCTTGGGAGCCATTCGGAAAGCAAAGCAGGAACTGAAAAAGGGGGCTATTGGGCAGCCTTATTTCGCTAAAATCGAAGTCGGGCAATATCTTCCTGACTGGAGACCTAATAGTGATTATAGAAAGTTGTACAGCGCTGATGGCCTGAGAGGTGGAGGAGCCGGTCTTGACCTATCTCATGAGGTGGATTATATGTATCATCTGTTTGGAATGCCATCGTCATGGAAAGTCTTTAAAGCAAAAGTAAGCGCTCTTGAAATAAACTCGGAAGATATTTTTGAGGGAATGTATCAATTTGAAAACGGTTTTCTATGCAATGTTCATATGGATTATTTGCAAAGAATAAAGAAACGGACATTGAGGATTATTGGAAGTAATGGAACGATTACATTGGATATAGCCGGTAAATATATGGAGATAGTTAACGGTAGAGAAATACAATATCTGACCGATGAGACCTTCTTTGATACCGGTCGTACATATATAGATGAACTCCGACATTTTATAGATGCTGTAAAAAGCGACACCCCCCCCTTAATTTCTTTAAATGACGGCATTTCAGTTTTGAAACTATTAGAGGATAAAAATGTATAAGAATAACCGCATTGTATGCATTATACCGGCGAGGGGTGGATCAAAAGGAGTGCTGAGGAAGAATATTAAAATTTTAGGCGGAAAGCCTTTAATTGCATACACAATAGAGCAGGCGTTGCAATCTCAATATATTGACAGAACTATTGTTTCTACAGATGACAAAGAAATTGTCGATGTGTCACAGCGATATGGGGCTGAGGTGCCTTTTATAAGACCTGATGATCTAGGTGGTGATCATGTTGCAACTATAGATGTTTTGCTGCATGCGATTTTTTGGTTGGAGGAACATGAAAAGTACGACTTTGATATACTTGTTCTTCTTCACGCTACGACACCGTTAAGAAGCATAACAGATATTGATGCCTGTATTGAAATCCTTATTGAAACAAAAGCTGATAATGTTTTTTCTGTAACGGAAGCCCACCGCAATCCCTACTTCAACATGGTTGAAATAGGAGATGACGGAATAGTAACTCTTGTAAAAAAAGGAGATTATGCGACGCGTCAGAGTGCACCAAAGGTATATGACATGAATGCATCTATATATGTTTGGTGGAAAAATGTATTAAAGAACGAGAGAACGATATTCCTCAAGAAAAGCCATATTTATGTCATGCCAAAGGAGAGATCAGTAGACATTGATGATGATCTGGATTTTAGGATTGCCGAATTCCTTTGGATGAATCGTCAGGGAGGAGCTTAATTTTTATGAAGAAAAAAATATATTGGTGCAAGAACTGTCTTAATATGTCTACGAGGCCGAGAATAATCTTTGACTACATGGGGTGGTGTAATGCCTGTCAATGGATGGAAGAGAAAAAAGAAATGGATTGGACACCACGGATAGAAGAGCTTAAAGAACTTTTAAGTCGTTTCAGAGGCTTCAACAAGGCCTTTGACTGTATAGTTCCGGTAAGCGGCGGAAAAGACGGCTCATATGTGACGTATCAGCTAAAACATAAATACGGAATGAATCCGTTAACGGTTACTGTCCGTCCGGCGTTAAGTCTTGAGATTGGAGAAAGGAATCTTCTTAATTTTATCAATTCCGGTTATAACCATATCCATGTCAGTCCGGATCCGGATGTAATGCGTGCGTTGAACAAATATGGTTTTATTGAAAAAGGCTTCCCATATTTCGGTTGGCTAACTTCGATAATGACATCTGTTATACGGGTGGCGTTAAACTTCAACATCCCTCTTATCTTTTACGGCGAAGATGGCGAGGTCGAATATGGCGGCTCCACAGAGACCAAAAATAGAAGTTTGTTCAGCATAGAATATATGAAAAGAATATATCTGGAGGGAGGATACGATAAAGTAATAAAAGATAAATTTACAGAGCAGCAATTATACTTCTGGCTTTTTCCCGAAGACGAAGAACTAAAAGGCAAAGAGCTTTATCTTACTCACTGGTCTTACTTTGAGAATTGGGATTCTTACCGTAATTATCTTGTTGCGAAAGAACATTGCGGTCTGCTTGAAAATGAAGACTCAAATTCCGGGACATTTACAAATTTTGCCCAGAATGATCAGGCATTATATGCCTTGCATACATATATGATGTATCTGAAGTTCGGTTTCGGTCGTGCAACGCAGGATGCTGGCATTGAAATCCGTCGCGGTGCAATGACAAGAGATCAGGCGATTAATCTTGTCAGGATGTACGACAATCAGTACCCGGAGCATTTCATCGCTACCTATCTGAATTATTACGGTATGTCAAAAGAAGAGTTTGATGCTGTATTGGATAAATGGGTCAACAGGGCTTTGTTCAAGAAGAGAGATGGCATATGGCAGCCGACATTTGAGGTAGGAGAAGATTTTGAAACCGGTTGTGATAGTTGATTACGGCATGGGCAACATCCATTCTGTTGCCTCAGCCGTTGAATTTCTCGGCTTTCAGGCAGAGATCTCTTCAGAGAAGGACGCTATCGTAAATGCTAATTTTTTGATACTGCCGGGTGTCGGTTCATTCAATCGTGCCATGCAGCGGATCAACCAAAAAGGGCTTAAACAGATTCTGCAAACGGCCGTCTACGAAAAAGAAATACCGCTGCTGGGTATTTGTCTGGGTATGCAGCTTTTGGCCCGGTACGGCACGGAGGACGGTCACTCCGAAGGCTTGGGATTTATTGAAGGCAGTGTGGAACGGTTTCAGCGTTCGGAAAAGGAAATGAAAATCCCGCATGTCGGCTTTGCGACCACGAGAATTGTCAGGAGTTCCCCGCTCTTCGGGGAAGTTAAAGGGGAGGCTGACTATTACTATACGCATAGCTACAGAATGCTGTGCCCACCGGACTATGTGATAGCAACAGCCGATAACGGAGGTGATTTCGTGGCTGCAGTTGCAAAATACACTGTATATGGTGCGCAGTTCCATCCTGAGCTCAGTCAGGCAAACGGCCTTCGGCTTTTAAAAAACTTTCTGCATAGCAAGACCCATGCCGCATAAAAGACTGGTATTCATACTGCTGTACGACTCAGGCCATTTCATGCTGAGCCGGAATTTCAGGCTTCAGAGGGTCGGCGATATAAACTGGCTGACCAGGCATTATAATTTCAAGAACATATCGCACTCAATAGATGAGCTCATCGTGCTTGATGTGACAAGAAAAAATCGCAATATTGTCATATTTGCGGAGATGCTGAAAAAGCTTGTGAACCACGTTTTTGTTCCTATTGGTGCCGGAGGGGGGATTCATTCCGTAGAGTCAGCAGCACTCTTATTGCAGTCGGGTGCAGACAAACTGGTAATCAATTCCATCCTGCATACAGACAGCACTGTTATAAATGAGCTTTCGAAGACATTTGGAAACCAGTGTATAGTTACCTCTATAGATTTCAAAAGGCCTAACGGTGGCGAGTGCGTTATCTATTATAACAAAGGACAGGAAGCTGCAGATATTTCACTCAAGGAGGCGGTCAGGAAAGCTGTAGATTCAGGGTCGGGGGAAATAATGATCAACTCTATTGAAAAGGATGGCACGGGGAATGGGTATGATCTGCGTGCCGTTGATTCTATCGAATGCAGCGTGGAAGTTCCCCTAATTATTTCGGGCGGAGCGGGTAATGTTAGGCACTTGATTGAGGGATTACAGACTAAGGGCGTTGATGCCGTTGCAACAGCAAACCTGTTCAATTTTGTAGGGAATGGTTTGCCATTGGCACGAAGCGAAATGATCAGTAACAGGCTTGACCTTGCGAAGTGGGATCCGGAAGAGTTTGAGGTGCTTCAAAGTTTAGGAGCATAAGAAAGCCATAGTAGTACAACTAAGGAGGTTTGACATGATACCAATTTATGAAGTAAAGACCATTCAAATTGAGGTTACAAATGCATGCAATTTGACCTGTGCAAATTGTACAAGATTTGTCGGTCATCATCAAAAACCATTTTTTATGTCGCTTGATGAGGTGAGAACGGCGATCAAGTCCCTGGAAGGGTTTAAAAACGGCATCGGTCTTATGGGAGGCGAGCCAACAGTTCATCCCCAGTTTGCAGAAATATGTAAAACATATCAGGAGCTGATTGCTGATAAGCATAAGAGGCAATTCTGGACAAATGGCTATGGTTGGAAGAAATATGAAAAACTTATATATGAGACATTTGAGCCGAAAAATATAGTTTATAACGATCATAAAAACCCAGTGGTTGGATGGCATCAACCTTTAATGGTAGCCGCAAAAGATATACTTGATGACGAATCGTTAATGTGGGAGCTTATTAATGATTGCTGGATACAAGAAAGATGGTCTGCCTCAATAACTCCTAAAGGCGCTTTTTTCTGTGAAGTTGCTGCAGCTCAGGATCATTTATATAGCGGCACCGGAGGCTACCCTATAGAAAAAGGCTGGTGGAATAAGACCCCCGAACAGTTCAGGGAGCAGGCAGAGAGATATTGTCCTAATTGCAGCGCGGCGATACCGATGCCGAAAGAGAGCGCCCATAATGATTGCGACACGGTGTCAAAAAGTATTGCTGAAAAACTTGAAAAGGTGATGTCGCCGAAGTTTTTAAAGGGCAAAGTGCAGATATTTGACAGAAAGTTTAGCCGTGCAGAGATTGAGGAATACAAAAAGGATTGGACCCCTTGGAGCCACAGGCCCTACAAGCAGTACACGCCGGACTTGATAGAGAAGTGCTGAAAGTGTATTGGTTCAGCGTGAAATGGACTTTTAGCCGAGATGAGATAAACTATCTCAAACGGAGGGAAGTCTATGAGAAAGAAACGACACAACTACACACCCGAGGAGAAGGTATTCATCCTCAAGCGTC
>NSJL01000058.1 GCA_002634385.1 Nitrospira sp. | reverse complement strand
ACACGATGTCGCTGCCCAGTGTTTCAGCCATCGCCACCAGCATCCCGGACATCTTTGAGGCATCCTTCGCCATCTCCTCAAAGGAAATACCGTGGTGGTGGACGCTCCACATCCCGCCGCCCACCAAAGCCACGGGTATCCTGTCCGGGCGCTCCCCCTTCAGTACCTTCAGAATTATCTCTCTCGGATTCATAGAGTAAACGCCGCCTCCCTACGGCCTCCTGTTGTTTTTATCTGGTTGTTTTCTTCGGGTTTTCCGGCTGCCGGGCTCTGTTAATCAGGCTGGCAATACACCCGGCGCCGAACCCGTTATCGATGTTCACTACTGCGACACCGGGAGAGCATGAGTTCAACATACCCAGCAGCGCTGACAGCCCGTGAAAGTTTGCTCCATACCCCACGCTTGTGGGAACGGCGATCACCGGCTTATCCACAAGGCCTCCCACTACACTGGGGAGAGCGCCTTCCATTCCCGCAACAACTATCAGCACGGTGGCCGACATCAAAAGGTTTACCTTATCGAACAATCTATGGATACCTGCCACGCCGACATCGTAAAGCCGCTCTACCTTGTTCCCCATGATTTCGGCCATGATTGCAGCCTCCTCCGCCACGGGTATATCGGACGTTCCTGCCGAGATCACAAGAATAAAACCGCTATTATTGCTTTTCTTCCTTTTCCCTCTTTCCAGAATTATCATCCTGGCCTGCTCATTGAAGAAAGCCTCCTTGTAGCGTTTTCTTACTGACGCAAATACTTTTTTGTCAGTTCTCGTAACAATTGCATCAGTACCGCCCTTATCCAGAACATCGATGATCCGGATAATCTGTTCCGTAGTTTTGCCGGCTCCGTAAATGATCTCGGGGATCCCCTGCCTGAGGGACCGGTGGTGATCAATCTTGGCAAAATCGATATCCTCGTAAGGCAGGGTTTTCAGTCTTTGCAATGCACTATCGACATCCACTTCACCAGCCGCAACCTGCGTCATGAGATCTCTCAAACAATCATTTCTCATAGAGAGAGAAGCTCTCCTTTAATCAGAATGTCCTGATTGTTCAACCTGCCGCTTCTGAAACCCTCCAGGTCGAGGGAGATGTATTTGAACCCGATTGACTTCATATACGTATTCACTTCTGTCCTTATCGAGTCATCAAGCATCCGGGGGATCTCCGCTTCCCCGAGCTCTATCCGGGCGCTCTCCTCGTGGTAGCGGACCCGCAGTTCGGCAAACCCCATTGTCCTCAAAAAACTCTCTGCGGCATCGACCTGGCGCAACCCTTCAAGAGTTATCGCAGTCCCGTAGGGAAATCTCGATGAAAGGCACGGAGAAGAGGGCTTATTCCATGTAGGAAGTTTCAGCTCCTCTGAGAGCCGTCGTACGTCCTCCTTTCCGAGCCCGGCCTCGATGAGCGGACTCCGCACGCCATGCTTGAGAGCAGCTTTCCTCCCGGGCCTCCAATCGTCAAGGTCATCAAGATTGCTGCCGTCGAGAACAAAGCGGTACCCGGCAGAAAGGGCAATTTCCTTCAACTTTCCAAACAGCTGATCCTTGCAATAAAAGCACCGGTCAACTGGATTCTTTACGAAATCAGGGCTTTCGAGCTCAGATCTCTCGATAAGGACATGATCGGCTCCCAGCGTTTTTACCATTTCCATGGCATTGATCTGATCATGCTTCGGCATAGTGGGCGATACAGCGATTACGGCGATACACTTTGCTTTCGATAACAGGGCGGCCTTCAGCAGAAAAGTGCTGTCCACCCCTCCTGAAAACGCAACAACAACGCTCTCCATACTTCCGATGAGGTCGGTAAGGTGATCCAATTTGCTTGATCCCCGGGATATGTCAGACATCTCTTCTCCTTAACTCCTGACCTTCCTGCACAGCTCCGCAACCCTCGCCCCCAGCTTGAATGCATGATCCGCCGTCTCTTCATCGGGCGCATCCACACAGGCAACACCGTAGTGACCGGTGGCTCCGGTGAGGGGATCACCGACAACCATCATCCCGTAGATGAGCATGCACTGAAGGATGGAGAAGATGGTCGTCTCCTTGCCTCCCGCAGGAAATTTGCTCGTTGCAAAAGCCGCTCCTACCTTGTTCTCCATCTGCCTGCGCACGCTCACGAACTCATCGAAGACCCGCTTGAGATCGGCAGCCATGACACCGAAATAGACCGGTGAGCCGGCAATAACACCAGCGGAATCGGTAAAATCCTCCTTGGCAACCTCTTGTGTGCTCTTCAGCACAGCCTTCGCACCAGTTGACTCCACCCCTTGGGCCACCGCTTCTGCGAGTTTTTTCGTATTCCCGCCTTTTGAGTAGTAAAGCACCAATACCTGCATTCGTATCCTCCTTTCCCCTTGTTTCACAGGGGATCAATTACAATTACATTCACCAGAGACTGTCACACGTGAGCTTGCGGATTTACCCCTTATCTGACTAACCCCTCCCACCCTCCCCTTACCCTAAGGGGAGGAGACTGAAATCCCCCTCTTAGAGTAAGAGGGGGTGAGGGGGAGTTAACCTGACAGCTTTCCCCATTTTCGCCTGTGACAAAGAACTAGTGGTCAGTCACAGAGGAATTCTCTTTTCCCTATTTCAACTGTGACTAACCACTAGACCGTTTCGTAGATACGGATATCCGGAGCATCCTGCAGAAGCGGCTTCAACGCGCCCACTACTTCTTTGGTGAACAAGTCGGAACCGAGATAGCCCTTTGCATGCTCCACAGTGTCAAAACCGTGCGCTACCTGGACGTCCTCCTCACGCACGAGCAGGTCCTTCGACGCGGCGCCCGGGACTTCCTGCAGAAAGCGCTGCTTGTACTTGTTGTAAACGGCCGCGGCTGCGGTACGGTCACCGGCGGCGATTCTCATGGTAATCTGAAGGTTCACCATCTTTTCTTTCTCCTTTTCGGTACAGGTTTGCCGGTACAACGACCGGCTTATTTGAGGATACCAAAGCCCCTCTTTCATAGAGAAATTGTTTTTTAACATTTCATTTATAGTTATATGTTATAAATAAAGAATGAATCTGAGTCAGCTCCGCTTCGTTACCGCAGTCGCCGAAACCGCCTCTTTCAGCAGGGCCGCAGACCTCTGCTGTGTCACCCAGCCTACGCTTTCGAACGCGATCGCGCAGCTGGAAGAGGAGCTCGGCGAGCGCCTGTTCGTGCGGACGACCCGTAAAGTGGCACTGACCGACTTCGGCCGGCACCTCCTTCCCGGAATCCTCGAAGTGCTGAGCTCTCATGATGCCCTCCTCAGGAAGACCCGGGAGTTCCTGTACCCGGAAAGACGGCTCATCCGGGTCGGCACGTCACCCCTCATCAGTCCCCGTCTCCTCGGATTGATCATCGATCCCTTCCGACGCCAAAACCCAGAGGTGGAGGTGATTCTGCGCGAGATGAACATGGCGGACCTGTATCGTTTGCTCGAAGAGGGGCAGCTCGATTTCATCTTCGGCGTTTCCGGCACGCACAAGGGGCAGTGGAAAACAGCGTTCCTTTACCGGGAACCGCTCCTGTTCCTGCCCAGTAAAGCAGGTGCCGCATCCCGGCAGCGGATGAAGACCGTGCTGCTGAAAGACATCGCCGGTGAGACGTTTGTCATGGTGCCGGACGCGTGCGGACTGGCGCGGGCGACACGCTCCCTCTTTCGCAGCCACCGGTTGAAGCTCAACGAGTATCCCGGTGAGGCGTTGAGCTATCAGGTGCTCGAAGAGTGGGCCCTGATGGGTGTCGGCGCTGCGATTCTCCCCAAGTCGAAGATCTCACGAAAGAACAGGTCGGCTTTTCCCCTTGTCGAGAAATCGGGGGACCCGGTGACTCTTTCTTTCGAGGCGGTATGGATCGGGACGGAAGACACCGCCCCTCACCTGGCAGACTTTGCCCGCCATTTGCAGCAAGTGGCCCCCACCCCTCAATAAGGGAAAGAGGGAGGGGGTGGTGGCCCCTGGTACTGTCGTCATCCCGGGATCCAGTCCTTTTCCTAAAGACTCTGGACCCCGGCTTTCGCCGGGGTGACGGATTCATGGAAATTTATCGGAAGTATCGTCGTTGCCCCGCAGTTCTCAAGGCGGAAATCCGGTTTTTTCAAATACTCCGGTACGTATCTGCCACCCTACTCCTACGGTTTTCTTTTGCGCGTCAAAGGGGTACAATATGAATAATACTATAAGGGGTGGAGTGAGGGGGCATTCCGCACTTTCAAAGTCGACGGAGTACTAAGGCGGGGAGGTGAGGATATGGTCGAACTGGGACGAGTGGGCAAGCCCGAAGTAGCAGCCTTTGCCGGGAAAAAGAAGCTCTACTGCATCCGGAATGTCTTCTCCACGCCGGATTCCCCGGAAGAATACCGGGATCTCGTGGACAGGTACTGGGAAGAGGTGACCCAGCAACTGGAAAAGCTCGAAATCGCGGGAAAGACACGAAAGATCTTTTACGAGAGTATCTATATCCAGGGGGAGGAGGCACTGCAACTCCTCGACGAAACCAACCCCCCGGCGGCACGGATCGTGAGGAAGCGAATGGAAGAGGGCGCGGTTTTCTTCCCGCTGGAGAAGGAGGAGATCTTCGGCCCCTACCTGGACTGGGGCAGATGCCTCGGCGTCGTCGCAACCCAGGAGGTCTTCGATCAGGTCCGCGGGTTCTACACGGAATACGAAAACAGACGGTTCGAGCACATCATGCAGGTGATTCTCGACAATCTTGCGGAAGGGGAGGCGGGGCTGCTCATCATGCGCGATGAAGACAGGATGAAGCTCCAGTTCCCCTCCGAGATCGAGGTCTTCCTGGTTACCCCTCCGCCCTACGACAACCTTGTCCGATGGCTGCGGGAGAGGATGCAGGAGCTCAACGTGTAGCGTACCACTCCCGGCAATTCTTCCAGCGGTTTCTTTTTCCCCTGCCCGATCCGGCCGGGTGTACAGCAGTCTGTTTCCCCCCTCATGCATCCGTCCCCTTCCGGGGGGCAGTGTAGCAGGGTGAGCACCTACAGCTCCCCGGTCTGTGGTATCCATTTGTACATATGTGATTTGCATCACTGAGTCTACGATCAGAGATCATTTATTATTGAGGATACGACACACGGAAAAAGCAGTAGCTTTGGAAGGTGTCCGGCCATGACAATGCGAGAAAGGGAAAAGGAGGCTTTTATGAAGCATTTTGCTGCCGTTTTCGCCGGCCTGATTGCGGTTTTTTTAGTGCTGGGGACGTGTACCGCGTATGCTGCGGGCAGCTCACCGAATGCCCCGAAATGTTTCCGCTTTGCCGACGAGCCGGTTACCATTTCAGCGGATTATGGGGAAGACGGATCCTACACAACGGTCTACGAGCAGTTTGAAAATCCTTTATGGTCCGGAGGGAAGCCGGTAACTGTTTTCTTTCCGCAGGAACGGACCGATCCGGCACCGGTCATGTTTTTCTCCCATGGCTTGGGCGGTTATAACTGGACCGGCTACAGGACGCTGATTACCCATCTAGTCAGCAAGGGGTTTCTTGTCGTGTTTTCTCCGTATCCAAACTCGTACGGCACCCCCCTCGACAATTACGACACCATGTGGAACGGGTTTGAGATGGCCACTCAGAAATACGCTTCCCGGATGGACCTGCAGAAAGTCGGCTTCCTGGGCCACTCGTACGGCGCCGGTGCCGTACCTGCCATGGCACGGAGAGCCCTCGAAAAAGGCTGGGGGAAACAGGGGGCCTTCATGTTCCCCATGGCGCCCTGGTATGTCTATGATATGACCGACGCACAGATGTCCTCTTTTCCCGCCTATATGAAGATGATCGTTCAGGTATATGAAGAAGACACGATAAACGATCACAGGATGGCGATCGATATTTTCAACAGTACGACTTCCATCCCGATGACGGAAAAAGCATACTATAACGTCGTGCCGGGAACTGTCGGACCGGCGGATCATACGGTGCCGTCAGACCGGGAGGTCAACGACTTGGACCGCCTCGCCATTCGTAAACCTCTTGACGCGCTGATCGACTGGGCGTTCAATATTGGCGATCCGTGCGGAGGGAAAAGCTATGCTCTCGACGTACAGGGCGAGCATTTTCAGCACACGGTAACGGATACCCCCTCTCCCGTGGCTGCGGAATCAACGTATTTGCAGGCATGGTCTTCTGCTGTAAACCCGAGAAGGTAATACGCCAAGCATTCTTCCCGGCTGCATGCGGACCGGCAGAAGAGGCCGGCAGAAGCAGGCCCCCTAAGCAGGATGCTGAAAGACTCCAGAAGTGTCCTTGCGAGCCCCTGATCCCCGGGGCAGCAGGGATTCTTTCTAAAAGAAACTGGTCACCGGAGGGACAAAAAGGTATGATAAGCAGGGGATACGCTCTGGAAGGAGAGGCCGACAATGCAGTGGAGCCGGGAG
>NSJL01000032.1 GCA_002634385.1 Nitrospira sp. | reverse complement strand
CTCCCGCCCTCCCCTTCGGGTAAGGGGAGGAGCAGATTCCCCCTCTTATTTAAGAGGGAGTGAGGGGGAGTTATTTCATAGATCTATCCTTTTTCCGGCGGAAAGCCGTTATTTTTCCCTGGTGAGCAGGGAGAAAAGACGGGCGATCATCATGCTGAAGATGCCCCCGATAAAGGCCCCGAAGGCGGCAATGATGCCGATGACGATGACAACGCCGGACAGGACGATAAAGTTGGTGGGAGCCAGATTGGCGTTGAAGAGCTTATTCAGGTCATGGGCAACCGCCTCGCTCCACCCTCCGCCGAGGGTCTTTCCAAGGAGCAGGTCCATACTCAATGAAACGACAATGCCGAGAATTCCTCCGGCGATCACCCCTATGTAAAAGGCCTTCTTCATGCGTCCTCGATTCCGTATTTCTTGAATTTCCGATACAGGGTTGCCAGGTCGATGCCCAGCGCCCGGGACGTTTCTTCCTTATTCCTGCCATGTGCCTGATAGATCTTCAGCAGCAGGTTCTTCTCATAGTCGTTCAGGTAATTTTTCAGCGACGACGCTTCCCTATCGGATTCCTGGCGGCTCTTCCTCAGTTTTGCAGGCAGCACATCGAGGGTAATCCTGCCCTCCTCCGAGAGCACCACCGCCCTCTCGATAACATTGCTCAGTTCCCGAACGTTGCCCGGCCAGGAGTAGTCCAACAGGGCGGAAAGGGCCTGCCCGTCAATTCCCACGACATTCTTCCGGTGTTCCATCGCGAACTTCCCGATAAAGTGCTTTGCAAGGATCTCGATGTCTTCCCTCCTCTCCTTCAGGGAGGGGAGACGTATCTCGATGACATTGAGCCGCCAATAAAGGTCCTCCCGGAATTTCCCCTCCCTGATCCTGTTCTCTATATCCGCGTTGGTGGCGGAAAGAATCCGTACATCCACTATCTTCGGTTTTGTGTCCCCCAGCGGGTACACCTCTCCCGATTCCAGCACCTTCAGGAGCTTTGCCTGGAGGTTCACCGGCATGTCGCCTATCTCATCAAGGAAGAGGGTGCCCTGGTGGGCCAGGGGAATGAGTCCCAGTTTGTCGGCAGCGGCACCGGTGAAGGCCCCCTTACGGTACCCGAAAAGCTCCGACTCCAGGAGGCCTTCGGGGATGGCGGAACAGTTGATGGAAATAAAAGGCTTGTCCCTGCGCGGGCTGTTGCAATGGATGAGCTCGGCGATAAGGCCTTTGCCCGTTCCGCTTTCCCCCAGGATGAGAATGTTGCTTTTGGTAGGGATGACCTTTTCAAGGGTATCGAAAATATCGAGCATGACATCGGAAACGGTAACCACATCCTTGCAGCCTGTCCTTTTCTGGCTTATCTGCTGCTTCAGGGCGAGGTTTTCCCTGAGGATCCTCTTCTGCTCCAGCGCTTTCCGCAGAGTAAGCTTGATCTCCTCATTGAGGAAGGGTTTGACGATATAGTCGGTGGCGCCCTTTTTCATCGCCTCTACTGCGGACTCCACGGAAGCGAAGGCGGTCATCACGATGACGGCGGTGTCCGGGTCCATTTCCCTCGCCTTTTCCAGGACCTGCATCCCATCGACTTTCGCCATCTTGAGGTCGGTGACAACGGCATCAAAGCTCTCCTTCTTGAGCCTCTCGATGGCTTCTTCACCGTTGTATACCGAGGCCACCTCGTACTCCTCCCTCTTGAGCAGGAACTCCAGTGCCTTGCAGATATCTTTCTCGTCATCGACAATCAACACTTTCGGTCTCATCTCTCTCCTGGTTGCGTATACGACTTCGTTCTCTGCGCATGCCCTCCGGAAACCCGGCTGACACGGTATGCGCCTCGAGCGGTACGCCGTACGTTATGCGCTGCGCAACGGCTTCAACACTATGGTGAAAGTGGTCCCCCCGCCCGGTTCGCTCTCGACGGACAGGGTTCCGTTCATCTTCTTGATTATATTATAACTTACCGCAAGTCCCAGGCCGGTCCCCTTCTCCTTCGTGGTAAAAAAAGGATCGAAGATCTTTGAAAGGTCTTCTGCGGGGATGCCCGTGCCCGTATCTTCGAACTGGATGACAAGGTCCCCGTCTTTTGCCATACTCCGCACCGTGAGGGTTCCCCCCTCCTGCATCGCATCCATGGCATTCAGGATGAGGTTGACGAAAACCTGGGAGAGTTGATTGCCGTCGACGGTGATTTCGGGCAGGGAAGAATCCAGTTCCTTTATGATGACGACGTCTTTCGCTTTCTTATCGTACTGAATCAGGTTCAGGGAGGCTTCGATGATCTCATTGATCCGGCAGCTCTTCTCCTCTCCCACGGGCATTTTCGAGAAGCCGGAGAGCTGCTTCAGGATTTTGGAAATCCGGTTGATGTGAAAGTAAATGGTCTCCAGGCTCTCTTTTTTGAATTCATCGTCCTCCATCTCCCGGAGTATCTGCACAAAGGAGAAGATGGAGGTCATGGGATTCCCGATTTCGTGGGCGATGCCGGCAGCGAGCCTTCCGATGGAGGCGAGCTTTTCAGAGTTGATGATTTGCTCCTCCATCTTTTTCATCTCCGTCACATCCTGTACCAGCCTGATGTACCCATGCGATGTGCCGTCCGTACCCCTGATCGGGGCGGTCGTCACCTGGTAGTATTTATCCTTCTTCCCGAAGAGATTGCTGATGAGCGCCGTCTCGATGTTGTTTTCGACGAACGCTCCCGATATGGTGCAATCGGCGCAGACCTCCTCGCAGTACTTCCCGGTGATATCCATCCCCGCCATTTCTTTCATCACCTGGTTGGTCCACTGTATGATTCCGCTCCGGTCGACGAGCACGATCCCGCTCCCGATGGCGCTGACGATGGTATCGAGTTTTTCCTTTTCCTCCGCCAGTTCGATGGTCCGCTCCGCGACCTTGTTCTCCAGTGCCAGGGCGTACTTCTCCAGTTCCTGTTTCCGGTGCGCGACCTCTTCGGCCTTGATCCGCTTTCTGTTGAACACGATGAGCAGGGTGGATACGAGACTGGTAGTGAGGAATATGGAGAGGATCAGCAGCGAGTAGAGCTTCATGCTCTGCCTTGTTGCATGGGTCACTTCGGAAAAGGGGGCGGACACGGCAATAATCCAGGAGAGGTCGCCGATGCCCATCGTCGAGAAGGCGATGATCTTGTCTTCCCCGGAAGGGGCGATGTAACGCCCGAAATTGTTCGCCTTTCCTTCAATGATCCTCTTTTCGAGATCGAAGCTGATATGGCACTTAAAACAGGTGGGATCCGTCTTATACAGGTTTCTCCCTACCATCCCCGGCTGGGTGGGATGATACAGCAGGTTCCCGTTCTTGTCCATCATCCAGCTGTATCCCCTGCTTCCCGTTTTGATAGTGCTCAGAAATGTATTGGCGATGGTCTGTATTTCCATCGAGATGAAGGCGATTTCCCGGGAGGCTTTCTGCATGGAGGAGGCGACGATATAGATCGTCGAAGGAGTTTCCAGGATTCTCGTTCTCCCGCCACCGGTTTCCTTCGCTGCATGGACCAGGTCCGGAACGACTGTGCGCAGGACATCCTTGTCCCCCTCATAGAAAAGAATTTCTCCCCGGTGGGAGACCACGCCCACATTTGCTTTCAGGGAATCCCGGTGTGTCAGCACCCTTTCGGCAAGCCAGCGATAGTCTCCACTGTCTCCCAGGTCCAGCCTTGTGAGGATATGGGAGAGGGAGACTGCTTCCTCCCTCATGAATTGTATATGGGCCCGGATAGTGTCGGCAATGGACTGCGAGAGCAGCAGTTGCTGGTTGTTGAACTGCTCCGCCATATCCATCTGGAGGGACTGCTGAAAGAAGATGTTCAGGGTGATGAGCCCCGAAACGACAACGACCAAAGTGCCGATTATGAGGAAATAGCCCCTCATGGAACCGGCAGGAGTTTGGCAGATGCCTCCGCCACAATGGTACCGCTGCGGCGGTGAATCATCCGTGCAGAGGCTTCGAGGAGCCTGACGCTCTTTCGGGTAATCTCCGCTTCAATTTTCGTTTCTTCATCGATCATCAGCGGTCTCTTGAAACGCACCCTGATTTCCGCGGTGACGGAGGGTATCCCTTCCGTTGCGGCCGCCTGTATCATCGCTTCATCGAGGACGGAAGCGATGATGCCGCCATGCACTCTGTTCCTGTATCCCTGGTATGGGGGGGAGGGGACGAATTCCGAGGTGACTTTCCCTTCGGACCGGGAGAAAGTCAGTTTCAGCCCGAAGGGGTTCTCCGTGCCGCACACAAAGCAATACCTGTCCGCTTCCGGTTTGCTGTTCATACCATAATTTGGTTATAGGCTCCGGCCATAGGCTTGTGCCGTAGATCCGGGGAGTGGGGCGTGCAGCGGATAGCCCGGGGAGGGCGAAGGAGGCTCTCCTCGCCGGTGCGCGACGGGCTACGAGGTGAACGCCGCCTTATTTGTTCATCATCTCCAGGAACTCCCGGTTGTTCTTCGCCCCTTTCAGTTTGCTGAGGAGGAATTCCATGCTTTCCACCGTGCTCAGCGGGTTCAGGACTTTTCTCAGTATCCACATCTTGTTCAGCACGTCCTTGTCAACGAGGAGCTCTTCCTTTCTTGTCCCGGAAGCGTTGATGTCGATACTCGGGAATATCCTCTTGTCCACCAGCTTGCGGTCGAGGTGGATTTCCATGTTACCGGTCCCCTTGAACTCTTCAAAGATGACATCGTCCATTCTGCTTCCGGTATCGATGAGGGCCGTTGCGAGAATGGTGAGGCTGCCCCCCTCTTCGATCTTCCGCGCTGTTCCGAAAAACCTCTTGGGTTTTTGCAGGGCGTTCGCGTCAAGACCGCCGGACAGCACCTTTCCGCTGGTGGGGGTGATGGT
The DNA here is from genome assembly GCA_002634385.1 of Nitrospira sp. GTDB lineage: Bacteria > Nitrospirota > Thermodesulfovibrionia > Thermodesulfovibrionales > Dissulfurispiraceae > Nitrobium > Nitrobium versatile. The sequence continues at coordinate 40,079 of NSJL01000032.1, read as the reverse complement.
GTTGTATGCCCGTGCCAGCCTCGTAATACTGTCCAGGAGGATGACGACATCCTTTTTCGCTTCTATCTGGCGCTTCGCCCTCTCGATGACCATCTCGGAAACCTGGCAATGCCTCTGGGGGGGCTCATCAAAGGTGGAGCTGATGATCTCCGCCGTGCTTACCTGCCGTTTCCAATCGGTGACTTCCTCGGGCCTCTCATCGATCAGGAGAATGATCAGATGGATCTCCTTATGGTTTTTCTTTATGGAACGGGCAATAGACTGGAGGAGCATGGTCTTTCCCGTCCTCGGCGCCGCCACAACGAGCCCGCGCTGCCCCTTTCCGATAGGGGTGATCAGATCCATGACCCTCATGTTGAAATCGCTTGCATCAGACTCGAGCTGGATCTTTTCCGTGGGATAGTAGGGGGTAAGATTATCGAAGAAGGGACGGTTGACGTTGGTTTCGGGTGACTCGTTATTGATGTTTTCGACTTTCAGGAGGGCGAAGTACCGCTCGTTTTCCTTGGGGGGCCTGATCTGACCCGACACGTAGTCCCCGGTCCGCAGGGTGAACCTCCTGATCTGGGATGGGGAAACATATATGTCATCAGGGCTCGGAAGATAGCTGTAGTCAGGGGAGCGGAGGAACCCGAACCCGTCAGGCAGGATTTCCAGAACTCCCGATCCGTACACATTTCCTGCCTTTTCCGCCTGGGCCTGGAGAATGGCGAAAATGACGTCCTGTTTCCTCATCCCCGTCGCACCCTCCACATTGAGCTCCTTGGCGTACTGGGTGAGCTCGTCGATGCTCTTCTCTTTCAATTCCGAGATCGAAATATAATTTTCCATATCCTTTTTACCTCTCTGGGTTCTCATGGTCGAATATCCACGATCACTGCATCATGGTGCAAGTGGATTCATTTTTTTGAAGTTGTTTGACTTATTTATTCGTATTCTTATGGCTTATCCCTGGAAAGGAGAGATAAGGTAGATTACTTTTTGAAGACCCTTCCTCATCAGACGTAGCTCTCGGATTTAGAAGAAACGAAGCGAGGAGCCCGAAACGAAAAGGGCGAAATCCCTCTATTAGGATACAAGATGTTGCAGGCTTTGTCAATATATGCCTCCGGAGAGTTCCCCCGGGACAGTGGAGGCGGTGTTTTTCTTTACCTCCCCCGGGGTTTGAAGTATAATAAACGAATGGAGTACAAGCTGACGGAAAAGGTGAAGGCTGCCGGCTGAGCTGCGAAAATGGGTCCGGCGGACCTGGAAGAAATCATCGGTACCCTCCGCTTCGAGGAAAACCCCGCCGTGCTCGTGGGCCCGGGGGACGATGCCGGGGTGTACCTGGTCGACGATACTGCGGTGGTGGAGACGGTGGATGTCATCACCCCGGTGGTCAACGATCCTTTTCTCTTCGGCGCCATCAGTGCCAATAACTCGCTGAGCGATATCTACGCCATGGGGGGCAGGCCCATTGCCGCCCTTGCCGTCGCGGGTTTTCCTTCCTGTGACTACGGACCTGCCGTATTCCGGGACATCGTGAAGGGTGCGGTGCATTCGCTCCAGCGGGCGGGGGCGGTCCTTATCGGCGGACACAGTTTCGACGATCCGGAGCTGAAGTTCGGGCTCTCCGTGACCGGTGTCATCGACAGAAACAGGATACTCAGAGTCTCCGGGGCGGAAGAGGGAGATGTGATCGTCATTACAAAGCCCGTCGGGCTCGGCATCCTGACCACCGCCCTGAAGGGGGGCAAGCTTACGGATGAGGAAATTAAGCCTGCGGTGGAATGGATGCTGACATTGAACGATGCGGCGTCTTCGTTGGCTCTGCGGGCCGGTGCCACCTCCTGCACGGATGTTACCGGTTTCGGGCTGCTGGGGCATGCCCATACTATGGTACGGGGATCGGAGGTCGATTTTATTATTGAATATAGCGCTGTGCCCGTCCTCGGGAGGGTGAGGGAAATGGTCGATGCGGGAATGATCCCCGGAGGCGCATACCAGAATCTCTCTTTTCTTGCGGGCAAGGTCGATTTCCCGCCCGGGCTGAGCGAGGAGGAGAAGCTGCTGCTTTCCGACCCCCAGACCTCGGGAGGTCTCCTCCTCACCATGAAGGAGGAGAGACTTGCCCTCTTCAGGGAATCCCCCCTCTTTTTTTCCGCTATCGGCAGAGTGGTAAAAGGGACCGGAAAGATCGTCGTGCGGTGAGCGGTTCCCTCGTCCTCTTCCTCCATGCGCACCTCCCCTATGTAAAACATCCCGAATACGAATACTCCCTCGAGGAGAACTGGCTGTTTGAAGCCATGCGGGAGACATACCTCCCCCTGCTTGATACCCTGGAACAGATGGTCCATGATGGGGTGAGTCCCCGCCTTACCCTTTCGTTCAGCCCTCCGTTGATGGAAATGCTGAGCGATGATCTGTTGCGGAACCGCTTTATCCGCTCCCTGGAAAACCTTATTGAGCTTTCAGAGCAGGAAGTAAAGCGGACCGCCCGCTCCCCCTTTGCCCCCATCGCGCTTTTTTACCGCTCCGCTTTCAGGAGAGCCCTGCGCTTATACACCGAGCGCTACCGCCGGGATCTTCTCTCCGCTTTCCGGCAGCTCCAGGAGGAAGGGCATATCGAGGTGACGGCCACCGCCGCGACCCATGCTTTTCTGCCTGCCTTTGCACCCTGTCCCGAAACGGTGCGGAGCCAGATAGAGCTCGGGGTGAAGAGTTACCGGCGGGTCTTCGGAAAGCAGCCCCGGGGATTCTGGCTGCCTGAGTGCGGCTATTACCCCGGGCTCGATTCCTTCTTGAAGGATGCGGGGATCCGTTATTTCTCCGTGGAAGCGCACGGGGTGCTCGAGGGAAGACCGAGACCCCGTTACAGTGTGTACCGGCCCGTGCTCTCCCCGGCAGGGCTTTCGGTCTTCGGGAGGGATTTCGCCTCTGCGCGCCAGGTGTGGTGCGCCTTCCGGGGATACCCCGGAGACCCGTGGTACCGGGACTTCTACCGGGACATCGGGTTCGACCTTCCCCTGGCGTACACGGGCAGATTCACCCGTTTCAGGGGAATAAGGACTTTTACCGGGATGAAATACTACCGCGTGACCGGCAGGACGGGCGACAAGCGCCCCTATGACAGAGCCGCGGCGCTGCAAAAGGTTTCGGAGCATGCGGCCCATTTTGCGGGGGAGAAGGAGGCCGATTTCCGAAAGCTCCTGCCGTACGGCTTTCCCCCGGTCATCCTCTCCGCCTTCGATGCCGAGCTCTTCGGACATTGGTGGTTCGAGGGGGTGGAGTGGCTGGACCTGGTGCTTCGGGGCGGAGGGGAAAAGGGGAGAGCCTATCGGGTCACCACCCCCTCCTCGTACCTTCTTCGCCATCCCGTTGTGCAAGAAGATTGCACGAAAATAGCTCCGTCCACCTGGGGCGAGGGAGGACACGGAGAAATATGGATCGGAGAAAGGAACCATTACCTCTACCGGCACCTGCACACGATGGCGGACAGGATGAAGTCCCTGGCGGTGCGGACGATGCAGGGAAAGAGAACAAAAAAGACGGTGGTGCAGAGGGCCCTGCATCAGGCGATGCGGGAAATGCTCCTCGCGCAGTCCAGCGACTGGGTTTTTCTGATGGAAAAGGACAGGGCATCGGAGTATGCGGAAAGCAGGGTGAAGGGGCACCTGCAGCGGTTCAATCTCCTGTACTCCATGATCATGGAGGAGAGGGTGGACGAAAGGGGTGTCGGGGAACTGGAAGAGCGGGACGGTATTTTTCCCTGGCTCTCGTGGCCCGGGGATTACAATGCCTTGCTTTCCGACAGCAGCGTGTCATAATGATATGCTTTCAGATAGGAAAGGAATTCATCCACCGCATGGGAGATGACGGCGTTCTTGGGCATGATCAGGGAGAAATCCCGGAGGATTTTCTCTTCCTTCGGGGTGATCATTCTCAGCGTGCCGTACCTGAGCTCCTTTCGCGCCGCCCAGCGTGAGACGATGGAGATGCCCATACCGCTTTCCACCGCCTCTTTTATGGACTCAGTACCTCCGAGGACCAGGGATACGCGCATGTCGCTGATCTTGATGCTGTGGGATGCAAGGTACTTCTCGATGATCTGGCGCGTCCCCGAACCTTCCTCCCGGATGATAAAGGGTTCCTTCGTTATTTCGAGGATGGAGACGACCTTCTTCTTTGCCCAGGGATGAAAAGGCGGCACCACGAGGGCGAGCTCATCCACGATCAGCCGCTCCGTTTTTATTTTATGGCGTGATGTCTCTCCCTCCACCAATCCGAGATCGATGACCCCTGAATTGAGGAAGTCGAGAATCCGTTTCGTATTCCCGATGAGTACGTTTATTTTGATTTTCGGATGGGTCTTCTTGAAAGCGACGATGACGCTGGGGAGCACATAGTTCCCTATCGTGGTGCTTGCGCCGACGGTGATGCTTCCTTTTATCAGTCCGGTAAGCTTTCCGATCTCTTTCTCCAGCTCTGCGTACAGGGCCAGGATATCTTTGGCATACCGGTACAGGACCTCTCCTGCCGTAGTGAGATTGATAGAACTGCTGGAACGGTCGAAGAGCTTGGTTTCGTATAATTCTTCGAGTGCCTGGATCTGCAGGCTGACGGCGGGTTGTGTCAAATGAATGATTTCTGAAGTTTTGGAGAAGCTCTTCGTTTCAGCGACCGTACAAAATACTTTTAGTTTGTGGTCTTCCATAGTATTTATTTTTTTATATTAGCATAAATTTTAATTATAAGTAAACATGGATAAGTGCTTGGCAGAGGGGAGAAAAATGCAGACGAACCGGAAAGAAAGGACGGAGTACCTTATGATGCGCAAGGGGAGGGGGTCGGCTTCCAGCCGGAGGGCAGCTTTACTCTCCGACGGTACCGGTGGTGTCCGGGGCTTCTGCCTCCGGCTTCACATAGTAGAGTATCCTCCTGCACTGGGGGCATTCGACGATCTCATTATTGGCTTTTATCTCAACGAACATCTGCGGGGGGATGTGGAGGTTGCACCCCTGGCATACCTCATTTTTTGCTTCGACAACGGCAAGGCCGCGGGACGCCTTCATGATATTCATATACAAAGTGTACAGGTCTCCCTCTATCCGGGAAACGAGTTTCTTTCTCTGCTCTTTATGCCCTTTCAGTTCCTGCTCCCGCTGCAGCACTTCTCTTTCCAGGTCTTTTCTGACTGCCTCCACCTTCACCCTCTCCTCGGCGATACGGGCGGTTTCTTCTGTGAGGAGCCGGGATGATTCCTCCAGGGATTCCATGAGGGAGAAGAGAGCGTCGTCCGCGGTCTTCAGATCTCTTTCGATCTTTTCTATTTCCTTGAGGTGGGCCTGGTATTCCTTGTTGTTCTTGATTTCGGAGGTCCTCTGTTTCAGCTTTTTCGCCTTTTCGCGCAGTTCCTCGATCTCGCTTTCCTTGTCCTTCTTTCTCTTCTCCAGGGCCGCGTAGGTCTGGCGCTGCGACTCGAAGGCCGCTTCTGCATTCCTCAGCGGTGCCTCATGGGAAGAGAGGGCTGCGGGTATCGCATCGATCCTCATCCGTGAGGACAGGATGAGGGTGTCCAGTTTCTGAAGGTCTATAAGAAGTTGCAGTTGTTCGTTCACCGATCCCTCACTCCATGAAGATGAAAGAAAAAAGCGGGCATTACGAGCAGAGGATGACCCGGGAAGGTGATGCAGGATGTGTCGCCACTCTTTCCTCTGACTCTTGCTCCGCTCTCCGCTAGTATTTGGTGGGCCCACCAGGACTCGAACCTGGGACCAACCGGTTATGAGCCGGTAGCTCTACCAACTGAGCTATGGGCCCGCAAAGGTATGCATGCCGGAACGCACCGCCACAGTGCTTCCCTACTATTCGTATTCCTGTCCGTATTCCTGTCCGAATCTCTGCCGTATCCTCATGGCGCTTTCCCGCAAAAGGCAGACCTCTGGTCTCAAGCTTTTTACTATATAACCCTATTGCCCGATAAGTCAAGGGTTTCCCAGAAAGTCCCTGAGCCATTTGCTCCGCGAAGGATGTTTCAGCTTCCGTATCGCTTTTACCTGAATCTGCCGGATACGCTCGCGTGTTACGTCGAAAGCCTGTCCTACCTCTTCCAGGGTGTGCGGGTTCTCCTCCCCGATGCCGAAGCGCTTGCGGATCACCATCTCTTCCTTGGGGGAGAGGGTGCACAGGATCTTGTCGATGTGTGTCTTCAGGTCCTCCTGGATCACCACATCAAGAGGAGAGAGATTCGACTTGTCCTCGATGAAGTCCTTGAGCATCGTGTCGTCCTCCTCTCCGATGGGGGTCTCGATGGATATGGGTTCCTTCGAAATCTTCAGGATGTTTTTGACCTTGTCGACGGGTATCTTCGAGCGCTTGGCAATCTCCTCGGGGCCGGGTTCCACGCCATATTCCTGCACCAGTTCCTTGGTGACTTTGTTTATCTTGTTGATGTTCTCTATCATATGAACGGGAATGCGTATGATACGCGACTGGTCCGCGATGGCTCTGCTGATCGCCTGCCGTATCCACCAAGTGGCGTAGGTGCTGAACTTGTATCCCCGCCTGTATTCGAATTTGTCCACCGCCCGCATCAGGCCGATGTTCCCTTCCTGGATGAGATCTCCCAGGCTCAGGCCCTTTCCGATATACCTTTTTGCGATACTGATGACCAATCTGAGATTCGACTCCACCAGTTGCCCCTTTGCACCGCTGACCTCGATCTCCGCCCGCTCCAATTCGCGTACGGTCTTCTTTATCTCGGTGGTGCGCAGGCCGATCGCGGATTCCAGCTTCCTGATCTCGGCGATGAGCCGCTTGCATTCGGAGGCTTTGCTCTTTGCCTTTCTCGCTTTCGAGAGCTCCCCGTTCAGGGCTTCGAGCTGGTCACTCAGCTTCTTTAGCTCTTCGGAGAAGGCATTGATGACGTCCTCCTTCAGATTCAGCTCCTTCACCCTCAGCAGTATCTGATCCCGGTTGTTCGACAGCGATTTTGCGATGCGGGCATTCTTTTGCGCGGGAGGTGCCTTGCCCTCCGAAGAGAGCCCTCCCTCTTTCAGCAGCCGTTTCCTCCGGGTGAACAGGGTGTGTATCTCCTCGGTAAGTTTCGAAAAACGCTCTGTTTCCGCGGAGATATCCTCTTCCGCCAATTCCTCATCGTCCTGGATAAGATCGGTCAGGGGGGCTTCCCCCTTTTCCACCAGTCTGCCCAGGACCACCAGCTTATTGATGACGAAGGGAATGGTAAAAAGGGCTCCCGAGATCTTCAGCTTACACTCTTCAATCTGCTTTGCGATCTCGATTTCCCCCTCCTTGGTGAGAAGGGGGATAAGGCTGATTCCTTTCAGATACGCCTTTAAAGGATCATATTCCTGTTCGATGGATTTCTTGATGCCTTCGGTATCGATAGGCTCGGTATTTTCGAGTACCGCTATGTCGTCAATGGTGTTGTCGGGAAAATCGGCGTCCTGTTTGCCGAAGTTCTCGTCATATACATGAAACGGCTCTTTCAAGACCCCCTCCTTTCATGATCCGTAAAGCCTTCACCGGGACAGGCTTCCGGAGTTTTTCGACAGTTTTTTTCTCTTTTGGAGAAGCAGGGACTGCAGACGTTCCACATCACCTGCCTCCCCCGCCGACCGTATCTGTTTTTCGAGATCCTTTACCGCAATTTTTCTCAGGCATTCCTCTATGACTACCTCCACGTTTTCCTCGTCTATTTCAGGGCTGACGGAGAGTTGGGTGACGAGCCTCTTCTCCTCGCCGTTGCAAAGGGCGAGGAGCCTTTCCGTCGAAAGACCGTCTGCTGCTCCAGGGACGAAAGCGGTTTTGATCTTTTCAAAAAGTCCCCGCGCAAACCCGCTTCCCCTGCTGTCCAGGGGAACCCTGTCGAGAACAGGGACTGCCCGGTCGGGTGCCGAGAGAAGGGCAAGGAGGAGCATGCGCTCTTCCCTGCTCATTTCTGCGGGCCCCGAAGTTCCCTCTTGTGCCGGCGCGCCGGGGCCGCCCCCGGCCTGATGTCTTCCCTGCCGGGACGGACTCTGCCGGATATCCTTCAATTCTTCTCTGAGCGCTGTCTCATTCATACCCGATTTGTCCGCCAACTCCCGGAGGGCCTCCTCTCTCATAAGAGAGTCGGGGCAGGAGGCGAGGAGGCGCAGGAGGGCCTTCACTCCGTCGATCCTGTTTTTCCCGGAAGCTCTCAGCAGGAATCCCACGGGAGTCAGCGCACTGCCCATACGTGTCCTGAATTGCTCCGATCCGTATTTCCGCAGGAAGGTATCCGGGTCTTCCCCCTGCGGAAGCGGGAGTACCTTGGCCGCCATGCCCTCTGCATAGACGAGCTCGAGGGCCCTCTTCGTGGCGGAGACTCCCGCGGCATCCCCGTCGAATACGAGGAGAAGCTTGTCCGAGAATCTTCTGAGTTTCTTCAGGTGTCCTGCGGTGAGGGCGGTCCCCAGGGGGGCTACGGTAGTATCGAATCCGTATTGATGGCACAGGAGTGCATCCATATACCCCTCTACAATGATGGAATACCCTTTCTTGCTGATGGCGCTCTTTGCGTGGTTCAGCCCGTAGCATGCCTCTCCCTTCTTGAAGATCAGGCTCTCCGGGGAGTTGAGGTATTTGGGAGAGCTCCCGGAAGAGGTCATGATCCTCCCGCCGAAGGCGATAACCCTGTCCTGCAGGTCGAGCAGAGGGAACATCAGCCTGTCCCTGAAAAAATCGAAAGGTTCCCGATCCCCGAAGTAGACAAGGCCGGAGGCTTTTATATGCTCCGGGGGAAACTTCCGTTTGGTAAGGTGGGTAAACAGGGCGTTTCGTTCCTGTCTGCTGTAGCCGAGGGAGAACCTTTCGACTGTTTCGTCCGCCAGGCCTCTCTCCTTCAGGTACGCCATGGTCTGACGGGAGGGACGCATATTATCTTTGAAGAAGGCGAGTGCCTCCCTGTTGATGGCGTACAGGTCCTCTTTCAGGCTTCTGTTTGCCTTCGACTCGCTCCGGTAGTCCTCGATCCGTATTCCCGCCTTGTCGGAAAGATAGGTGATTGCCTCCTGGAAATTCATGCCCTCATACTCCATGATAAAGGAGAAGACATCCCCTCCTTTGCCGCAGCCGAAGCAGTGGAAAATCTGTTTTGACGGATTGACCATGAAGGAGGGGGTCTTCTCCGAGTGGAAAGGGCAAAGTCCTTTATAGTTCTGTCCCGAGCGCTTCAGGTCGATATGCTCGGCGATCAGGCTGACGATATCTATTTTCGACTTTATTTCTTCGACGATCGTATCAGGCTTCATGCTTTTCCACCGTTGCTGCCCGATGCAGCAGGAAGCGGCGTCGGACAGCAACGTCTCCGCAGCGGCGGAAAACGCCGGTCTATTTTCTTTTTACTCTCCTGAAACCCGAGCACTCGATTATTTCCGGCTGCCCTTCCTCCTGCAGCGCATCGAGAAGAAGGTTTACCCCTACGTTGTCACTGGCAATGTGCCCTGCTATCACTACGTTGATATGATTTTTCTCCGCCTCCTTCCGGTGGTCCTCGGTGAGGTGCATGGCAACCACGGTATTGATCCCCCCGAGGGAAAGGCTCTGAAAGATCTCTTTCGAACCCTCGGTTCCGCCCGTCATGTCGACGAAAACTTTTCCCGCTTTTCTGCTCTTCGCTCCCAGAAGGATCTTCGGTCCGGAACTGTTCTTTTCCGCTTCGAGGTACTCCGGGACCTTCCGCAGCAGGTCGACCACATCTTCGAGGGTATAGGGTTTTTCATGATCGAACATCTGTTGCAGATAGGCGGCTACCATATTGTCCGCGGGGGTGTGCAGGCAGAGGAAGGGGATATCGAGCAGGCGAGCGGCATCCACTGCCCGGGTATGGTTTACCGGCATCAGCCTCCTTTCTATCTCCTTTATCCTCCCCTCCATGGCCCCCTCCGCGATATTGATGGGAACACCGAACCGGCTCAGGATGTCGGACTGCATGTACATTACCGAGTGGAGGTTCGCGAATGCCCTGCCCTCGGGATGATGCGAAACAATGAGGTCGACCGGCTTGCTCCGGGAGCGCAGGGTATCGGCAAGGAGCACCTCTCCCACTTCGATATCGATTCCCACCAGTATCCTGTTCAAAGGATCCTCTCCGGTGCCGTAGAGGATCCTCGAGTCGGCATAGGGATTATCGAGATTCTCTCTGTCGAAGGTCTCTTTCTGCTTTTGGGAGAGACCCTCGTATTCCTTCCTCTTTCTCTCCAGCTCCTTCAGTACGACATCTTTTCCCCTCGGGTCATTTTCTATTCCTGTTGTGATCGCTTTCTTGTAGAAGTCAGAAAGATTCAAAATATATCACCTCGTATCAGTGTCGCCGTTGCAAAGCAGCAGGGAAGATGCGCTCCTTCGTTCCCGCCGGGCTCCCTTCTTGTCCGGAAAGCCGCCGGAAAGCCGATAGTACAGCGGAAGAGCTCTCTTTTCGTGGCTGCTCCCGGTTTCAGCGGGTTCGCCATGCAAAAAGGCCTTGAGAATCATACCCACTGATAGAATCAGTTTACCGATTGATTTCAAGGCCTTTTAGGTTTGTGTGTGTCTACGTCTCGGGAATGTTTCCCTCATACTTCAGCAAACGAAGAGAGCTTTTTACCGCGAGGAGAAGGATCTCGTACGCTTCGCAGCCTTCTTACGAGCAGCCAGGACTTTTTTCTTCTTTTTGACGCTGGGCTTTTCGTAATGCTCTCTCTTCTTTATATCTGACAGTATGCCATCACGCTCGCATTGCTTCTTGAACTGCTTGAGAGCGGATTCAAAAGACTCGATGTCTTTTACTTTAACAGAGGGCACCCATATCCCTCCTCTCTATAATGAAATAGTAATGCTTTTGTGGTTATTTCCTACTTTAGCAGGTAATTGAGTTTTCTGTCAAGAAAATCGCCCGGAAAAAGCCAAAAACGATTGACAATGACCGCAGGTACTTTTATTATAATCGAATGGCGAAAAAAATGGATTTTTCAAAACTATCCCGGAAAAATATCCGCTCTTTGCGGCCCTATGAGGCGAAGGAAATTCCCTGCAGAGTGAAACTGGATGCCAACGAGAGCCCTTGCTCCCCTTTCCCCCTGGAGGAATGGAGGGAAAGATCCCTCTCCCTGAACCGGTATCCCGATCCGGACGCCGGAGAGATAAGGAAACAGATCTCCCGGGCCTTTTCCGTTCGTCCGGAAGAGGTTCTTCTGGGGAACGGTTCCGACGAACTGATTTACTACCTGATCATCACCTTCGGAGGGCCTGTTCTCTACCCCGTCCCGACCTTCTCCATGTACGGGATCATTGCCCAGTCCCTTGGCGAAAGGCACAGCGGGGTTTCCCTGGACGGGGGATTTGATCTCGACGAAGAGAGAATGCTCGCTGCCGTCAAAAAGGAGAAGCCCCCTCTCGTTTTCCTCAGTTCTCCCAACAACCCCACGGGGAATTGCTTCTCCACCGAAAGAATTCTCAGGATTGTCGACGCGTCAAAGGGGATTGTGGTGGTGGATGAGGCGTATCAACCCTTTTCGAGCGAGAGGGGCTTTCTGCCATTTCTGAAAGACTACCCGAACCTCGTCGTGCTCAGGACGATGAGTAAGATAGGATTTGCCTCTTTGCGGGTAGGGTTCATGATGGCGGACAAGGGGCTGATTGCCGAAGTGAACAAGGTGCGGCTTCCCTTCAATCTCAATGGGCTTTCCCAGGCAGTGGCGGTGCAGGCTTTCAAGAAGAAGAGAGCTGTCCAGGCGGTGGTAAAGAGTATTATTGCGGAAAGGGAGAGGCTCTCGGCTGCCTTGCATGCTATTGAAGGAGTTGCCCCCTATCCCTCCGAGGCGAATTTCATCCTGGTTACGGTGGAAGACGCCGAGGTCGTGCACCGGAAACTGCTGAGGGACGGGGTGTTGGTGAGAAATCTGAACGGGACCGTCAAGGGAGCGCTGCGGGTTACCGTCGGCACTCCCGGGGAAAATACCCTCTTTCTGGAAGCGCTGAAAAAGGCAGTGAGGAGGAAATAGGACATGAAGAGACGTGCCACTTTTGAAAGAGTAACAAGGGAGACGGACATCTCTGTTACCATAGACCTCGACGGGAAGGGGGAGTACGAGGTAACGACTTCCATTCCCTTTCTTGACCACATGCTCAATCTGTTTTGCTTTCACGGTCTTTTGGATCTGACGGTCAGGGCGCGGGGGGATATCGAGATCGACTACCATCATCTGATGGAGGACCTCGGGATCACCCTCGGCGAAGCGATCAGAAAGGCGGTGGGGGAGAAGAAAGGGATAAAAAGGTACGGAAACGCCACCATTCCCATGGACGAAAGCCTCGCGCAGGTTATCCTCGACCTGAGCGGGAGACCCTATCTGATTTATAAGGTGACTCCCTCCGAGGGAACGCTGAGGGACCTGGAAGTTTCTCTTTTTGAAGATTTTTTCCGTGCGCTGTCCAACCATGCCATGATGAACCTTCATATCATTGTCCACTACGGCAGGGACCTGCACCACATCTTTGAGGCTATCTTCAAGGCTTTCGGGAGATCGTTGCGGGAAGCGGTTTCCCTTGACCAGAGGATCAAGGGCGTGCCCACCACCAAGGGAAAACTGTAAATCCTTTGTGCCCCGTCTGCCTGAAAGGGCGGGAAATCAGTGGTATACTTTTAGTAGTAACCATACAATCCTTGCGAGGTGCAACAATGAGCACTCCTCTTCAGGCGGGTTCGGTGAAAATAGCCTCGGTTATGGGAATCCCCATACGGGTCCATTTCTCCTGGCTTATTATTTTCGGGCTTATCACATGGTCTCTCTCCTCCTTCTATTTCCCCCATGCTGCCCCCGACCTTCCGGTCCGGCATTATTGGCTGGGGGGGGTCGCTGCAGCGCTGCTGCTCTTCTTTTCCGTGGCCTTCCATGAGCTTCTCCACTCTTTCGTCGCCCTGAAGTACAAGCTCCCCATCTCCGATATCACCCTGTTCATTTTCGGAGGGGTGAGCCAGATGAAGGGGGAGCCGCCGAACCCGCAGGCGGAATTCAGGATTGCCATTGCAGGGCCGCTTTCGAGCTTTTTCCTTGCTGCTGTCTTCTATGTGGGGTATCAGGTGGTTTCGACCGGGGTGGCGCGGGCGCTGCTCGGATACCTTACCCAGTTGAACTTCATCCTCGGGGTTTTCAACCTGATCCCCGGCTTTCCCATGGATGGGGGAAGGGTGCTGAGAGCCTATCTCTGGAGCAAATCCAGGGATTTCCTGTATGCGACACGGAAGGCGTCGGGGTACGGACAGAACATCGCGCTGTTCTTTATTCTTTTTGGGCTGTTCACCCTCTTTACCGGATATTCCGGGGGCCTTTGGCTGATGCTCATCGGATGGTTTCTTTATTCCGCCGCGCAGGCGAGCTACCAGCAGGTGAGTCTCCAGGAAATGCTGCGGGGTATCAAGGTGCGGAATATTATGGTGAGAGACGTAGTCAGCCTGCCTTCCGATACTTCGGTTGAGAAGGCGGTGAACGATTACTTCCTCCGCTACGGCTTCGGGGGCTTCCCGGTGATGGAGGGGGGGCGCTTTCTGGGCTTCGTCTCCATGAAAGAGGTGAAGGATGTGCCCCGGGAGGAGTGGCATCGCAGGCGGGTGGAGGAGATCGTGGTGCCCCACGACAAGAGAGGGGAAATCGATGAGGACAGCGACGCGATGAAGGCGTTGGAAAAGATGATCAGTGAGGACCGGGGCAGGCTTGCCGTCGTGGGGGACGGAGGCATTGTCGGACTGATAACGCGAAACGGAATTGCGAAGTACCTTCAAATAATGGGAAGATAAAGCGGGACCCCGGGCGGATTCCCTGCAGCGTGTCCCCGGTGCAGTGTTCTGCGGGGAGGAGGTGCGCAGGCGTGCGCTCCGGATGCGCTTCCCTTGCTTTCGTCCCGTGTGAGCCAGTATAATCCCTGCATGCCCGAAGCGAAACTGAAGGTCATACTCCTCCGTCATACTCCTGACCCCGAAGAGACGGTGGCGATGGCGGCAAAGCTTTGCTACAGCCCCTCTTCCCTCGAGTCCCTCCGTGAGAGGATAGAGGCCGGAGACCAGAAATCATTTGTGGAAAAGCTGATGAAAATGGGGCATACAAGTCCCCTGGAGCACGCCTCTTTCACCTTTGCCATCGAGGGCATATCGAGGGCGTGCTCCCATCAACTGGTACGCCACCGTATCGCTTCCTATTCCCAGCAGTCGCAGCGCTATGTCAGCGAGGCGGCGGACTTCGACTATCTTATCCCCCCGACAATCCGGGAAGACAAGGAACTGAGAAACTATTTCGTGCATTTCATGGCGGAGGCGCAGAGGGCCTATGTCCACCTGGTCGGAAAGCTGAACGAGAGGGGGATACACGGGGAAGCGGCGAACCAGGATGCCCGGTTTGTGCTGCCCAATGCGGCCGAGACGAAGATCATTGTCACCATGAATGCGCGGGAGTTGCTGCACTTTTTCCGGCAGAGGTGCTGCAACCGTGCCCAGTGGGAGATACGGCGCATGGCCGAGAAGATGCTGCAGCGGGCAAAGAAGGTTTCGCCGGTCATTTTTTCCAAGGCGGGCCCCGGCTGTCTCTATGCCCCCTGTCCGGAAGGCGAATATACCTGCGGGAAGATCAAGGAAGTGCGCAAGAAATACAGGGCCGCATAGCGGACGGACATGCATCCATTCCGGGGGGGCGAGGAGAATGCTCGACGAGAAGCAGAAGCTGACCCATATCATCAACCTGGGGCATGAAATCGCCCGGGTGAACGATGTTGATCTCCTCCTGGAGAGAATCCTGACCGTGGCGCGCCGCTTCGTCAACGCCGACGCAGGCTCCATCTATGTCAAGGAAGACAACCGTCTGAAGTTCAGCCACACGCAGAACGAGACCATGCAGAAGAAGCTTCCGGCGGGACAGAAGCTCATCTATTCCACCTTCTCCATTCCCATCGACAATGAGTCCATTGCCGGGTATGTCGCCAGCACCGGGCGGATGCTGAACATCCCGGACGTCTACGAACTGCCGGAGGGGGTTTCTTATTCCTTCAACAAGGGCTACGACGCGATTTCCCGGTATCGTACCAAGTCGGTCCTTACCTTTCCGCTGACCAACAACAGGGGGGAGGTCATCGGCGTTCTGCAGTTGATCAATGCGATGGACGGGGAGGGGAACATCCTGCCCTTCGCCCGGGAGGACGAGCCGTTCATCCTGCATTTCGCGAACAGTGCGGCCATCGCCATCGAGCGAGCGCAGATGACGAGGGCTATTATCCTGCGGATGATCAGGATGGCGGAGTTGCGCGATCCCAAGGAGACCGGAGCCCACGTGAACCGTGTGGCGTCCTATGCCGTGGAGGTCTATGAAAGGTGGGCTTCCGTACGGGGAGTTCCCTTCAAGGAAATAGAAAAGAATAAGGATGTGCTGAGGATGGCCGCCATGCTCCATGACGTGGGGAAAGTTGCCATTTCCGATGCGATTCTCAAGAAGCCGGCCCGGCTCGATCCCGAGGAGTTCGAGGCCATGAAGCAGCATACCTATCTCGGTGCCCGTCTTTTTTCCGATACGTATTCCGACTTCGACGAGGCGTCGTCCCTTGTCTCGCTGAACCATCACGAGCGCTGGGACGGGAACGGCTATCCGGGGCACATCAATCCCCTGAGCGGCCTTCCGATGCTGGGCTACGAGGGGCAGAACGGGAAAGCACTGGGCAAGAAGGCCGAGGAGATCCCCCCCTTCGGCAGGGTGGTGGCCATCGCGGATGTGTATGATGCCCTCTGCTCCCGGAGAGCCTACAAAGACCCCTGGGATGAGGACCAGGTGCTCGAGACCATGAGGAAAGAGAGCGGAAAACACTTCGATCCGGAAATGATCGAGGCCTTTTTCTCCATTCTCGATGTCATCCGCTCCATCGGGCAGCGGTATCCGAATGTCTGAGGAGCAGTTTCGCATCCAGGATCATGGCGCCTTCCGGATAGAGGGCGACCGGGTTCAGGTCCACCTCCTCCACCATTCCGGTCGCCATTATTTCCGATACGGCAAGGAGAATACACACGAGGGCTTCCTTGTCCACCGGGGGATTCCCCCTGTATCCCTCCAGGAGCGCGCGTCCACGGCTCTGCCCGATGAGCCATAGGGCGTCTCCGCGGGAGAGGGGAGCGAGAGCGAAGGAGCTGTCCCTGAGCAGTTCCACCAGTATTCCCCCCATGCCGAACATCACCACCGGACCGAACTGACTGTCGACAATGCCCCCCGCGATGATTTCGATACCGGATGGGGCCATTTCCTCTACGAGCACCCCCTCCGCCTTCCCGATTTCCATGAGATCCGCCGCCGCAGCACGCAACGCCCCTTCATCTTTCAGCCCGGTCCGCACTCCCCGGAGATTGCTTTTGGAGGAAATGCCGGCCGCCGAGACCTTTGCCACGAGGGGATAGGAAAGACCGGAAGGCGGGACGAGCGGTTCTCCTCTGCCGATGAAGACTCCCAGCGGGACGGACAACCCCATCTCCCTCAGGATTCCCTTTACTTCATGTTCGAGGAGGGCATGTCTTCCTGTATACCGCTCCAGAAGCCTTTTGACGGAAGAGGAAGAGACGCTGCCCTGGCGGTCCGGAGATGTCGTGTCCATGGTGTCCTCCCGTAAAGCGGTTTTACGCCGGTTTCCCGCACGCAAAGGTGCGGTGCTACCTGAATCATAAAGCATACTCCGGAAATCCGCAACGGACTTTCCCTGTCCTGTTGTCCGTTGCTTCCCCGCAGCGGGAAAGGGCAGAGGGTCAGGAGTGCCGGAGGGAAGGCCTGAAGATGCTGACGCTGTTGCGCTTCTTCTTCGCCCGGTAGAGGGCGTCGTCGGCGGCCCGGTACAGGGCCTGGTATTTGTCGAAATGGTAATTCTGCGTGCAGGCAATGCCGACACTGATGGTTGTCCGCATCCCGACCCCCCTGAAATCCATGGAGGCGAACTCCTCCTGCAGCCGCAGGGCAAAGGAATGGGCGATCGTCTCATCGGCATTGAGGAGGATATAGGCGAACTCATCTCCACCGATTCTCCCGATGGTATCCCCCTTTCTCCCCGCCCTGCCCAGGAACTTCCCCAGGCCCTTGATCACCCTGTCTCCCGTGATATGGCCATAGGTATCGTTAATGGGTTTGAGATTATCGAGATCGATGATGAGAAGAGCGAAGTGCTCTCCATACCGGAGCGCCCGCGAGAACTCCTGTTCGAGACGCATAAAGAAGAAACGCCTGTTGTACAATCCTGTGAGGGAGTCGGTTACCGCGATTTTATGGAGCTTCCTGTTCTTCGCAACAAGTTCCTTTGTCTTTTCCGCCACCTCACGGCGCAGTGTTTCATTCCAGTCGGTCGTCCTGTTGTAGAGGGTGGCGAGGGTTATCATCTGTCCTACATAGTCGGACAGGAGCATCACAAGATGAATCCTGGTCGTGTCAAAGGCGTCCGGTACGGAATGGCTGAAGTTGACAACGCCGATAACGCCCTCGTTGTTTCGCAGGGGCATCGACAGAAGGGAAGCGACATGCACCTCCATGGGCAGGGGCTTGAAGTGTCTGTTCTTCGATACGTCCGGTACGAAGAGATACTCCCCGCTCTCCGCAACCCTTCCGGCGATTCCCTCTCCTATCCGTATCGATCGGGCTCTTTTCCCCCTCCTCTTCTGCGCGACTAGGTATTTATCGCCCTTGCCCTTTCCCGCCACGATGCGGAGATGTCCTCCTCCCGGCTCTTTCAGCATGATGGAGCAGTTCTCGAATTCGAGATCCTGGGAAAGAACCCCGACGATATCGCTGCAGAGCTCATCGATATCCCGCGGCCCCTCGCCGGTCCGGCCGATCTTGATAAGGGAGGAAAGCACGCGGAGCGTCATTTCGCAGAGCATTTCCGTATTGTTCAATGCCTGGAGGGAGAGCTTCGAATAACGCTGGAGGGCTGCTGCCTGTTCGCATTCCCTCTTGATCCTTTCCGCAAGCACCGTTTCGCGGGGAGAGATCCCTTCCGTAGGAACGGGGGTGCGCCCTTTCTCCGAAAGGACCCGCTCCAGCCATTTCAGAAAGGGCTGACTGCTCACGACAGGAATACTCCGCCGGAAAAGATGCTCGTGTCAAGCTCTTCCGCCATTTCCTCGATCCCTTCCCGGGAGAGGGCGAGGGCTTCCAGCGAAGAGGGATCGAGAGGGTACTCCCGGCTCTTCTCATCCGGGGCGTAGAATTTCCGGGTGGTGAGGTAATCCGCAAGGTGAACCACCGCTGCCAGCCTGGTGTGTTTTTTTGCGCGGGAGGGGGTATGGTGCTGGAGAATGGCCTCCCAGAGCGCTACGGGAAGGTTCCATTTGTCCGCAAGCCATGCCCCCGCCTCGGCATGGGTAAAGCCGAGGACTTTCCTTTCTGCTTCCAGGGGGCATTCCCCCTTTGTCCTCTCATCGATGGATTTCCGGTACATGCCGGGGAAATGGCGGTTCAGAAGGAGAAACCCCAGGTCGTGCAGCATCCCGCTGAGGAAATACTCTTCCGTTCTCTTCAGTCCTAATCCCTCGGCAAGGCGTTTCGACAGCATTCCCACCGCCAGAGAGTGGCGGTACAATTTCTGGTAGTCGAAGGCACGTTCCTGATTACCGCTATCGAAAAGGGTCATCAGGGAAATGCCCAGGGCGATATTCAGGACGTTGTCGAAACCGATTTTTCGGATGGCGCAGGTGATGGTAGTACAGGAAGAGATATGTCCGAAGAGGGCGGAGTTGGAAAAACTTATCACCTTCGCCGCAATGGCGGGGTCCTGCTGAATGATGCTTTCCAGTTTCCCGAGGGAGGTCTTTTCATCGCTGGAGAGGTTAAGGATCTGATGGGCGATAAGCGGAATAGTGGGGAGCTTTGTGATTTTTTGTATGAGAAGCCGCAATGAATCGTTCAAAATAATGCTTCCTTTTCCTTGTGTGCCGCTGCCACTCCCGGGGACTCTTATAATTACCGACGGCACCTCCCCTTTGGTGATATGCAGCCTATTTCCACCCGTACAAATGTACCAGAGAAGCTATTGTTTTTTCAATAGAAGAGTGCTTTCAGTCCCCGCACCGCACGTTCGGGGGAGGGATAGGAGGGAATCCCCGCCTTCTCCATGAGGCGGGCCAGGGCCCGGGCGCCGCCATCATTCGAAGTGTAGAGTGCCACCGGCTTTCCCGTCCTCTCCTTGAAGGAACGGACCATTTCTGCAAGACGGAGGGAGATGCCGATGACCCCTGTGAGGGCGATAATCAGAAAACCGTCATATACCTCCTGCAGTTCGTCGAGCACGGCGAGGTAGTCCTCGTCCCGCACCTGTGCGGTGAGGTCGACGGGGTTCGTAACGCTGAAGAAGGAGGGGAACATCTCCCTGAATTTCCGTATTCTCTCTTCCGGGACCCTTGTCACCTCCAGACCCTGCCGCATGCACTCATCCGCCGCCAGGACCCCCGCACCTCCGCCGTTGGTGATGATGCAGATCCGCTTTCCCGGCTTCTGCCCGGATGGGGCCGGCTTCTGGTAGGAGAGGGCTTTTACCGTATCGATGAGCTCATCGAAATCACCCGCCTCGCGGATCCCGAACTGCCGGAGAAGGGAGGCGAAGACTTCGTACCTTCCGGCAAGCCTGCCGGTATGGGAGTACGCCGCGGTCTGGCCGCCTTCCCCTTTGCCGGCCTTCAGGATGACAAGTGATTTTTTCTCACCGAGCCGGCGCGCCTTTTCGAGAAATTTTCTCCCGTCCCCCAGGGATTCGATATAGGAAACGACGACCTGGGTTGTGTTGTCCCCCCTGAGGTACTCATACAGGTCACCCTCGTCGATATCGACGGCATTCCCGTATCCCACTGCCACGGACACCCCGGTGTTTGCCGCCCGTATCGCTTCGAAGAGGGTGGTCATTACCGCGCCGCTCTGGGAGAGGATCGCGGTGTTTCCCCTTTTCGGCCTCTTCAGTCTTTCATACGGGATAAAGAAGGTATCGAGCTTCCGGTAGGCATTGAATATTCCCATGCAGTTCGGACCGAGCAGCCGCATCCCGCTTTCCCGTCCGATCGCCCTGACCTTGTCCTGCAGGTCTTTCTGTCCCGCCTCCGCAAACCCGGAGCTGACGATGATGGCACAGCGCACTTTACCCCGGAGGTCGCGCAGGATATCCGCCACTTCAGAGGCGGGCCGCATGATCACCGCAAGATCAAGGGGGCGGCCTGCGGAATACGGGACCTCATGAAGCGAGGGGTAAGCCTTGTACCCCATGAGTTCCCGGTATTTCGGGTTTACGGGATAGACCTTCCCCGGGAATTTCCGGAGGTTTTTGAGGACGATGCCGCCCAGCTTCGTTTCGGTGTGGGCGGCGCCGATGAGGACGACGGATTCCGGTGCGAAGAGGGACTCCAGGGAGTTCATGCGCTCTCGATGAACAACAGGGCAGGGTCCTCGAGGTAGCCGATGACTTTTGCCAGGAAGCGTGAGGCGTCCACTCCGTCCGTTATGCGGTGATCGAAGGTGAGGGAAAGGGGGAGTATCTTCCTGATCAGGATCTGCCCCCCTTTCACCCAGGGCTTTTCAGAGATCCTGCCCGTGCCGAGAATCGCCGATTCAGGATAATTGATGATGGGGGTCGCAAAGGTCCCCCCGAAATGGCCGTAGTTGGTGATAGTGAAGGTCCCTGCCTGCATCTCTTCCAGCCGTATCTTCCGCTCCCGCGCTTTTTCGCTCAGGTCATGAATCATCGCAGCGAGCTCGATGATGGTCTTCTTATCGGCATCCCTGATGACCGGGACCATGAGGCCGTCGGGGGTATCGGTGGCAATGCCGATATTGAAATATCTCTTTATGACGATCTCCTCACGCTCCTCGTCGATGGAGGAGTTGAGCATCGGGTGCTCCGCAAGTGCGTGCTGCACCGCCTTGATAAAGAAGGGCAGGAGAGTGAGATGCACTCCCTTTTGGTGCAGCGATCCCTTCTCCCTCTCCCTGAGCTCCCACAATTCGGTGATGTCCGCCTCGTCCATGCCGGTGACAAAGGCGGTGGCCCGCTGGGAGGCGAGCAGGTTTTTCGCAATGGTCCGCCGCAATCCCCTGAGGGGAACTCGCTCCTCGAGGCCGGACGGTGCCCTTTTCTCCTTTCTCCTTTCGGCGGCATCCGTAACGTCCTGTTTTGTTATGCTTCCGCCGGGGCCGGAACCCCGGATGCCTTCGAGGGGCACCCCCAGTTCCTTTGCCAATGCCCTTACTGCCGGAGTGGCGAGGACCTCTTCCTCCTCTTCCGGGAGTACTCCTACCACGGAAACGGACCGGAGTCTCGGCTCCTCTTCCGGTTCCTCTTCCGGCGCCTCAGCAACGGTCCCGGCCCGTTCTTCTTCCGGCTCTTCGGGAGTGGTCCCGCCTTCTTCGGCTATGGTCATCAATACCTCTCCCACCCTGACCATATCGCCTTCACTTTTGTTGAGACGCACTACTTTCCCCGTCCGCGGAGAGGGCACCTCCACGATGGCCTTGTCGGTTTCGATTTCGAGGACATTCTGGTGCTCTTCGACCCTGTCCCCCTCTTTGATCAGCCACTTCCGCAGTTCGCCTTCAGCGATCCCTTCTCCCAGGTCAGGCAGTACAAAATCAAAGGGCATACCATTACTCCTTTTCAGCGTCAGGGTTGCTCTTCCCGGTTTTAATATTTCAATATCTCGTCAAAGGCTCTCCTCATCCTTTCCACGGAGGGCATATAGGAATCCTCCAGCCGCGCAAGGGGAATCACCGCATCATATCCGGTGACCCGCAGGATAGGGCCTTTCAGGTACAGCATGGCGTCTTCCGCGATGGTGGCCGACAGCTCCGCGCCGAATCCACCCGTCTTCGGCGCCTCGTGAATAATCACCACCCTCCCCGTTTTCCTCACCGAGGAGAGGATGGTCTCTTCATCGAAGGGGTGGAGGGTCATCGGATCGATCACTTCGGCGTTGTACCCGTCCACTGCCTGGAGCGCTTTATGGAGCATACTCCCCCAGGCAATGACGGTGATCTCCTTTCCTTCCTGTACGACCCGCGCCTTACCCAGTGGCAGGGTATATTCCCCTTCCGGCACCTCTTCCTTGATAAGACGGTAGAGCCGGGAGGATTCGAGGAAGATCACCGGGTCGGGGTCCCTGATGGAGGAAATGAGCAGTCCCTTTGCGGCATAGGGAGAGGAAGGCACTACGACCTTGATTCCCGGCATATGGCAGAAGAGGGCCTCCGAACTCTCGGAATGGAGTTCGGGTGACTTGATTCCCACACCATACGGGGCCCGTACTACCAGGGGACAGGTGAACCTCCCCCTCGAACGCGAGCGGATGCGCGCTGCATGGGAGAATATCTGGTCGATGGCGGGATAGATGAACCCCATGAACTGGATCTCCGCTACCGGTTTCAACCCATAAGCCGCCATGCCGATAGCCGTTCCGACAATGCCCGACTCCGCCAGGGGGGTATCCATGACCCGTTCCGGGCCGAAGAGCGGTTGCAGACCCTCCGTGACCCGGAAAACGCCGCCGTTCTTCCCCACATCCTCGCCCAGCAGGACAACGTCAGGGTCCTGCCCCATCTCCTCCTTCAGGGCGAGGTTGATCGCCTGCACCATATTCATCTTCGGCATGTCAGAAATCCTTTATCTCTTTTGCCTGCCGCGGAGTAAGCTCCGCATACGTGGAGAGGATCATGTCCTTCGGATGGGGAGGGGGTACCGCTTCAGCGGTCTTTACCGCACCATCGACCGTCTTCTTTGCCTCCTCTTCCGCCTCACGCTGATACTGCTCCGTCCAGAACCCCTGCTTTTCCATATACCGCTTCAGGCGTAGAAGGGGGTCCTTCGCCTTCCATTCTTCGACTTCGCTTTCCTGCCGGTAGCGGGTGGCGTCGTCGGCAGTGGTGTGGTGGGACATCCGGTAGGTAAAGCATTCGATAAAAGTAGGGCCGCCCCCGCTCCTGGCCTTTTCGAGCGCATCCCGGGAGGCACTGTAGACGGCAAAAATATCGTTGCCGTCTACCTGCACGCCCTCAAACCCGTAGGCGTACGCTTTCTGTGCAAGAGTCTTCGAGGCGGTCTGCCTCTCCCGCGGCACCGATATCGCCCACTGGTTGTTCTGACAGAGGAAAACCACCGGAGCCCTGAATACGCCTGCCATGGTGAATCCCTCATGGAAATCCCCCTTGGAGGTGCCGCCATCGCCGAAATAGGAAATGACCACTATGGGGTCTTTCCTGTATTTCGCCGCCATTGCAGCGCCCACGGCATGGGGGATCTGCGTGCCTACCGGGATAGAGATCGGGAATATGTTGAGCCCCTGCGGGGCGATCATTCCCCGCTCGTCCCCTCCCCAGTATTGAAAGAGCTGGTGGGCGGGATACCCCATAGTGAGGTAGACGCCTGTCTCCCGAAAGGAAGGGAAGACCCAGTCGGATTTCCCAAGGGCCAGGGCGCTGCCCACCTGTGCGGCCTCCTGCCCCAGGATGGACGCGTACGTGCCTATCCTGCCCTCCCTCTGGAGGCTCAGGGCGCGCTGGTCGAAGGTCCTGGCGAGGACGAGGAGTGCGTACATCCTTTTTATTTCTTCGGCAGAAAGGGGGGGCAACAGGGAGGCATCGGCATTCCCTTGTTCGTCCAGGATATCGAGACGGCGTACCGTGATGGATTCTATTGTTTTTTCAGGCATCACTACAAGAATATCATGCTGGAGGGGGGGAGTCAATGTTCCTGTTCTTTCCGGTGCCAGGAGGGGAAAAAGGGGATTATCTGATTCCCAGCTTCGTCAGAACGAACCCCACGTATTTATTGAGCAGGTTCTCCCGCTCCAGAAAAGGGAGCACGGGGGGCTTCCGGGTGATGAGCCTGTCGAGCTCGGCAACGATGGTGGTGTTATTCTCGTACCCCAACCCTTCCCGGAACACTTTCACCGCCTCTTCCTTGTTGCCGGTGAGGAGGAGAATCTTGCCGAGGTTCAGGTAGTGGGCGGAGTTCCCGGAGTCCTGCCGGATCGACTCCTCGCACAGGGACCTGGCCTTTTTGAACTGTCCCCGTTCCTTAGCGATACAATAGGCGAAGTAGGAAATGTAGAGGGGAGTGGGCTCCAGACTGACCGCTTTCTCGAACCACGAGAGGGCCGACAGGGTACGCCCCTGAGTGAGGGCATTCAGGCCTTTTACGAATAGTTTATCCGCTTCCTGGCTCGGCATTGATGGTCATTTCCAGCGTATGCTGAGGAGTGCCCTTTTCCAAGGCTTAGATTTTTATAGCATATTCCGGGTGATAATGCAAGAAATCCGGAAAGCATCCTAAGCGCTTTTTTTCATGTCGTCCGCTTTTTCCGTGAGCCGGGGGAGCAGAAATCTCCCCAATACCCTGTCCTCTTTGCTTATATGGTGGATGATCCATTCTACGACACAGCGGTTGAGCTCGATGACCAGTTCCGAGCTGGCTCCCCGGTTTTCATATTCCCCTTTAATCCGGACGAAGATCTCCATGAATTCCCTGTGCTGGGAGAGGTGGGAGGCGTATTCGGGATACTTGTACTCAAGCATGTACTCCTCTTCCTTGCCGAAGTGCATGACGACGTACTCCTCGAGGAAATGTACGGTCCTGGACACCTCCTCCTTGCCCTTTCCCTGAACGATCGCCCCGAGCAGCGCGCCGATTCCGTCGATCAGTTCCTTGTGCTGCTCATCGATTACCGCAATCCCCAGTGCAAGGTTCTCGTTCCATTGTATCCCGAAGCTTTTCCGGTTCCCCAGTCCCGCAAGCTCGCCCTTGCGCTCAACGAGCATATCATAGGTTTCGTACGCCTCCATGAATTCCTTCTCGCACCGCAGGAACGCCTCGACAATATCGGGATCGAAGTGAGCGCCGCTGGAGGAAACGATCCTTTGTAGTGCCTCGGTATGGGGAACCGGAGGCTTGTAGGGTCTCTTCGCCCTGATGGCATCATAGGCGTCGCACAGGGCATAGATCCGTGCCTCCAGGGGGATCTCTTCTCCTTTCCGTCCCTCGGGGTATCCCGAACCGTCGAATTTTTCGTGATGATATCCGGTGATGTTCCTGCTCATTACGAGAAAGGAGGTGCGTATCCTGAACGTCCTCATGATCTCATTGAGGATATCCATGCCGATTCTGACATGGTTCTTCATCTCCTCGAACTCCCTATCGGTCAGTTTCCCCTCCTTGAGCAGAATGGAGTCGGTCAGACCGACTTTCCCTATATCGTGCAGGGGAGAGGCGTCATAGAGGTCCTGGATAAACTTGCGGGTGATGACCTTCCGGTAGCGGGGATTCCTGAGCAGTTGTCGCGCCAGAATGACGCCGTAGTTCCGCGTCCTTTCCAGGTGGTAGCCTGTTTCGGGATCTCTCCATTCCGCGAGATTGGCAAGAGAAAAAATGATGGCTTTTTGCGACGCCTCCAGTTCCCGGTGCTTTCGCATCATGATGGAGCTGATGATGAGCATCATGCAGAAGAAGAGGAAGAAGAGAAGCAGCGCCACGCACAGCATGCGGAGGAGAGACTGCCCCAGCTCACGGTGGCTGTCCTGGAGCGCGATGATCCATTTGCCGCCTCCGAGGATGTCAAGGGTAAAAAAGTGGATCTCCCCCCTGCCGGAGATCTCCTGTTTGCCTTCGGAACCACTGAAGTGATACGGCGATTTTCTGAAAGAGATTCCGCCCTCCGCCTTCCTCGTGATCTCCTGGCCGTTGCTGTCATGGATAGTGATCCCTCCGGGGAGGAGTTCAAAAAGCGGCATCAGCTCTATATCCATTATCAGAATTCCCATCGCCCTGTCCCGGGCGTTCCGGAGGGGCATCGCCATGCGGATGAGGGGCTGGACGGATGCTCCCCCGAGGGAAATGTATTCAGTGAAGAGAGAAATCTGCCCCTTCTGCCCGGGAAGGGGCAGAAGGATCTTCCGCACAAAATCCTCTCTGAGGACACGGTCCGGTTTTTCTGCCGGTGTGGTGTTCATCACCTTTGACATTCCGACGACCTCCCTTCCCGAAAGGTCAGCGATACTGATCCGGGAGACATGATGGTGGGAGTGCATAAAGCCGGTGAGGGTCCTTACTACCAGGTCCCGGTATGCAGCGGATCGAAAGCCGCTTTCCCCGTATCCCCTTATGTCGGGAAGACCGTGCAGGAGCTGCAGATCGAGGGATATGTCGTAGAGAAAAAAGCTGATAACCTCTTTTCCATGCTGCAGTTCGGAGTCGACCCTCTCGTGCTGCGCTTGCAGTTTCTTCTCATAAAGCAACCGCCCCCCATAGGTAATAACAAGGACAAAAAAGAGGAAGGAGGCGATAAGGAGCGTCAGGAACAGTCTGTTTCCGTTGAGTACTCTCAAATTTCCCTCGTCTTGCATTCCTGCAGTGAAGCCGCATGCCTGAACAGGTACGAGAGATTATAGTACGTCCCGGCGACAAAAACAAAGTACCCCGTTCCCCCGGTCCTGGCGGGAGTTGTGAAAAGGTATTGACATTTGAAAAGGAATGTGTCATTATTTTTTCCAAGTTTCAGTGGGTTAGCACGAGCGGGGCCACAAAGACCGGTTGCTTTGTGGCTTTTTTGTTACGACTTCCCGGAGATTTCAACGGTTCTCCCCTCCGGTGCACCGGAGCGGGACCTCTTTTCGGGGGAAAAATGGCAGGCAGACAAAAGCACGACGGGGAGAGGGAGTCGGGCAGGCAGCACAAGTTGGCTGCAGGTCTGGTTTCCGAAAAATTCCCCGGAGTGGAGCGTATGGTGCTCCACATGACCTATTATCAGAAGGGGGAAAATCCTGTCCTGATGGTGCGCACGGTAAACGTCCTGCCTTCCTCCCCTGCCTATTTCAAAATGGAATGCATGATCCGAGGCTGCTTGAACGGGGGATTCGATCTGACCCCCGTCATACGGAAGATGCTCAAGGAACAGAAACGGACAATGAGAGGAAGGATGGAGTGCGAGGGGACAAGCAGGGAGCTTCCCCCCGATCATGCCCATATCTCCTACGAAATTACCGTCGAGTACCGGAAAAAACGCTGAAAGCGACCTCCCCTAACGGAGCCCCAGCTTTTTCAGCAGAATGCCCAGGTATTTATTGAGGGGGTTATCCCTCGCAAGGAAACGGATCACCGGGGGCTTTCTGGTTTCGAGTTTCACCAGTTCGTCGATAATCATCTGGTTGACCTCATATTTCAGCCCCTCCCTGAACACCCGTATGGCTTCCTCCTTATTGTGTCCCAGGAGATAGACCTTTCCGAGATTGAGATAATGAGCCGGGGTCTCGGGATCCGCCTGTATCGCCTCCTCGCAGAGGGAGATCGCCTTCCTGATCTGTCCGCGCTGGCTCGCTATGCAGAGGGCCAGATACGAAGTGGTAAGAGGGCTCCGCTCAATGCTGTCCGCTTTTTCGAAATGGGCGAGGGCAGAGAGCATTTTCCCCTGGTTGAAAGCAGTGAGGCCTTTTATGAAGAGCTTGTGGGCTTCCGGATCGTGCATTTATTACCATTTTACTATGTTTGGTTCCTTTTTGGAAATTCGGGCTCTCTTTCTATGAGAGCGTCCGGATAGCAAGGTGGCCTCCGGCAAGGGAAGGCAGGGACTCAGAGAAGGGGGTTCGGGGTCGAAAAGCCCACCAGCTGCACTTCGGGCTTGAGGAGCACTCCGAATCTTTCCCTCACCTTTTCCTGGATCTCCCGGGCAAAAGCGATGATTTCGTCCGCTGAAGCATCCTGGTAATTGACGAGAATAAGGGCATGCCGGGGGGAGAGCCCCACTTTCCCCTGCCGGAATCCGCGGGAAAACCCGGCACACTGGATGAGGCAGGCGGCAGAGACTTTCACCTCCCCCGAGGGCTGGGGCCAGGCCCATGCAGTGCATCCCCCCGCATCCTGCACCTTCCTGCGCAGCTCTTCGAACTGCCCGGCGGGCATCAGGGGGTTTTTGAAAAAGGAACCGGCACTTTGGAAGACGTCGTAGCCGTGGAGGGTGAGCAGTCCCTTGGTATTCCTGATTTCGAGCACCGCTTTCCGCACCCGGGCCAGGGAAATCTCTCCTCTCCCGGAGAAGTATTCCCGCAGGTCACGGTAGGAGAGATCGGGGGCAGCATCCCTGATCAGACGAAAGAGTACGGAGGTGATGAGATATTTTCCGCTTCCGGCGGAATTGAAAAAGCTCGTACGATACCCGAACCCGCACGCAGGGTTGCTGAAGACGACCACTTCCCCGCTCTCCCTGTGGAGGGCGCGGACTTCGGAAACGACGGCATCGGCACTCTGTCCGTATGCGCCGATGTTCTGCACCGGTGCGGCCCCCGCCGTTCCGGGAATCCCGGAGAGACACTCCACTCCCTGCCAGCCG
This sequence comes from Nitrospira sp., assembly GCA_002634385.1. Lineage (GTDB taxonomy): Bacteria > Nitrospirota > Thermodesulfovibrionia > Thermodesulfovibrionales > Dissulfurispiraceae > Nitrobium > Nitrobium versatile. Next base: position 11,722 of record NSJL01000032.1, on the reverse strand, counting down.
TTCTCCACGCAATAGTGGACAATGGCATCCCACTCTTCTCCCGCCCCTGCACGCATATGCGCATACCCTCCTTCGAGACGGGTCTCCCGTCCCTGTATCCTGTTCAGGATAACGAGGCCGGGGAAGCCCGCGTCGCTGACGAGGATATTGCTCCCCCCGCCGAGGACAAAGACGGGCACCCTGGATTCCCGGGCGAAGGCAAGGGCCCCCCGGGCCTGCCCTTCGGTGGCGACTGCGGCAAAGAACCGGGCGGGGCCGCCGATCCTGAAAGTGGTGAGCTCTTTAAGGGAATGGTTTTCCTTGATAGCGAGAGAGGTGTTCATCATTGTGTGCCGTGCTTTAATCGGATTCCGGTCCGGACCCTGCGCCGCGCCGGTGTCCGACACCCGGCACCCCATTTCCCGGAGCTCACGTTCCTTTCTTATAGTCCCGGAATGTCTTGTAAAGGAGCAGCAGAATCCCCAGGGTGAGCGCGGAGTCCGCCACATTGAACGTGGGCCAGTGGTGGCTGCCGATATGCAGATCGAGGAAGTCCACCACATACCCGTACCGTATCCTGTCCGCGAGGTTCCCCGCGGCGCCGCCCAGCACGAGGGAATACAGAAGCCTGTTCTCTCCGTCCCTGACGAGGAGGACCGATACGGCGATAAGGGCACCCAGGGCGACGGCGATGAAAAAGGAGTTGCCGAGGCTCTTGAACATCCCGAAGGCGGAGCCGGTATTCTCCGCATAGATGATATTGAAGAAAGGCGCTACGCGCAGGGTATCGAAGGGACCGATATGGTGTATGATGAGCTGCTTGGTGATCTGGTCCAGGAGAAAGATGCAGAGGGCGAGCAGAAAGAAGAGCGCTGCTTTCTTTTTCATGAAAGGGCTTTCATGCATCTCTCACAGACGCCGGGATGCTCCGGGGACTTTCCGACGGTGATGCTCCAGTTCCAGCACCTCTCGCATTTCTGTCCGGAAGCCCGGTCCACCCTGATGGAGAGGTCCTTTATTTCAGGGCTCTCGTAGGCATCGGATGTCTTTTCTCCATCCGGGTGCAGCTCCACCCCGGAGACAATGAAAAGCGCGGGCAGGAAGTCCCGGTAGTTTTTCAGGAGGGTGAGTGTCTTTTCCGGTGCGTAGAGGACGAGCTGCGCCTCGAGGGCATTGCCGATAAACTTCTCCTTTCTCTTGATCTCCAGCGCCTTGTTTGCTTCGTCCCGTATCCTGATGAGACCCTCCCACCGTTTTTCCAGTTCCTCGTCGAGGAACCCCTCGTCGGCCGCCGGAAAGCCCGAAAGAAAAACGCTCTCGGCGCCTTCGCCCGAAGGCTTCTGACGGGGGGAGAGGTAGCTCCATATCTCCTCCGCCGTAAAAGAAAGAATGGGGGCCATCAACCGGGTCATGTCGACAAGGATCCTGCACATGACCCATTGGGCCGCACGCCTTTCGGGGGATTCTTTCCGGAAGGTGTAGAGGCGGTCCTTCAGGATGTCGAGATAGAAGGAGCTCATATCGACGATGCAGAAGTTGTAGAGGGAGTGGAACACCTCGTGGAAATCGAAGTTCTCGTAAGCGGCCGACACCTTCCTGATCAGCCCCTGCAGCCGGGACAGAGCCCAGCGGTCGATTTCGAGGAGATGCCCGCTGTAGTCGCTGCCGTCGAAATCGCTGAGGGTTCCGAGGAGGAAGCGTCCCGTGTTCCTGATTTTCCGGTACGCCTCGGTAAGCCTGTTGATAATCTCCTTGGAAAGGCGTATGTCGTCACGGTAATCCTCCGCGGATACCCAGAGCCTGATGATTTCCGCCCCGTTGGCTTTGATGATCTCCTGCGGGGCGATGACATTCCCCAGGGATTTGGACATCTTCTTTCCCTGGCCGTCAACGGTGAACCCGTGGGTAAGGACGGTCCGGTAAGGCGCCTTTCCCCGCGTTCCCACGGAAGCGAGGAGGGAGCTCTGGAACCATCCGCGGTGCTGATCGCTTCCCTCCAGGTACATGTCGGCGGGCCACGAGAGGCGTTCATCCCTCTCGAGGACGGCGGCATGGCTCACCCCGGAGTCGAACCAGACATCGAGGATGTCCGTCTCCTTCCTGAAAGAGGAGCCCCCGCAGCGGGTGCACGCATACCCCCTTCCGAGGAACTCCTCGATCCCGCGAGTAAACCAGACGTCGGCACCGTGCTCCTCGACAAGACCGGTGATCCGGTCGAACAAAGCGGGATCGTTCACGAATTCGCCGCAGTCGTCGCAGGTGATGAGGGTGATAGGGACTCCCCATGCCCTCTGTCGTGACACGCACCAGTCGGGTCTGTTCGAGACCATCCCGAAGATCCTGTCCCGCCCCCACGAGGGCACCCAGCGCACTTTTCCTATCTCTTCAAGGCTCTTCTTTCTCAGATCTCCTTTCTCCATTGATATGAACCACTGTGCCGTTGCCCTGAAGATGACAGGTTTTTTGCACCGCCAGCAGTGCGGGTAGGAATGCCGTATCTTTTCCACGCCCAGAAGGGCTTGTTTCTCTCTCAATGTCTCGATGATCCCTTCGTTCGCCTTGAAAACAAACTGCCCCTCGAAGGGGGGGACCGCTTTGGTAAATCTGCCCCGGTCGTCCACCGGCGCATAGATATCGAGGCCGTATTTCAGCCCGGCATTGTAATCGTCTTCACCGTGGCCGGGAGCGATATGGACGATACCGCTGCCCTCCCCGACGCTGACGAAGTCGCCGAGGATGACTTTCGACTCCCTGTCGAGGAAGGGATGACGCGCCCTCATCCCTTCCAGCCTCTCTCCGGAAGTCTTCAGGACGACCTCGCCCCTGACCACGCCCTTTTCCTTCAAAGTGCCGAGATTGTCTTCCGCTACGATGTGGATTTCTCCCTCCTCTTCCACCGCCGCATAGATCAATTCCGGATTGACGGCAAGGGCGAGGTTTGCGGGAAGGGTCCACGGGGTCGTCGTCCAGATGACGATATAGGCCGGCTTACCGGCCAGTTCGGGGAGAGACCGCGCCAAATCCTCATCAAGCACCCGGAAGCGCACAAAAATGGAGGGCGACTCTTTTTCCGCATACTCCACTTCCGCCTCCGCAAGGGCAGTGACGCAGGAGGGACACCAATGCACGGGCTTCTTGCCTTTATAGACCATTCCGTTTTTCACGAAACGGAAAAATTCCCTGACAATAGACGCCTCATACCCGAAGGACAGGGTGAGATAGGGATCATCCCAATCGCCGAATACTCCGAGGCGTTTGAACTCCTCCCGCTGTATTTCCACGAACGTGCCCGCGTATTCCCTGCAGAGCTGCCTCTTCTTCAGTATATCCACCTGCTCTTTTTTGTCCCCCAGGTTCTTGTCGACCTGAAGCTCGATGGGAAGGCCGTGACAATCCCATCCGGGCACATAGGGGGAATAGTATCCCTGCATGGAGCGGTGCTTTACGATAATGTCCTTGAGGATCTTGTTCAGGGCATGTCCGATATGTATGTTCCCGTTGGCGTAGGGCGGGCCGTCATGAAGAATATACTTCCTGTCTCCGCGGTTTTTCTCCTGGAGCTTCCGGTAGATGCCCCGTCCCTCCCAATAGGAGAGCATTTCGGGCTCCCTCTGATTGAGGTTTGCCTTCATGGGAAAGTCGGTCTGTGGTAAATTAAGGGTGTCCTTGTAGTCCATAGGCATAAATTAAAAGTTACCACTAAAGGTCTTGGTAAGTCAAGGAAAGCGGGCGGAAGGAGAAGGAGCCAATGCGAAGAAGAATCGGTGTCCATACCTCCATAGCGGGGGGCGTTTCCCTCGCCCTGGAAAGGGCGAAGGAACTGGGCTGTTCCACGGTCCAGATCTTCTCCCATAACCCGCGGCAGTGGCAGGCGGGCCCCCTTCCCGAAGAACAGGTGTCCCGGTTCAGGGAACTGAGGGGCTTGTATGACATCGATCCCGTTTTTATCCATACCTCCTATCTCATCAATCTCGCCGCACGCAGCGACGATATCCTCGAGAAGTCGCTCCGCCTCCTGGTACGGGAGATGGACCTTGCGGACGCGCTCGGGGCGGATTACGTAGTGCTCCATACGGGGAGCGCCTCGCAGGACTCCCCCGCGGACGCCCGCGCACGGGCGGTGAGGGCACTGCGGCGGGTGGCGGAAGAGGGGGAGTGGAAGGCCGGTCTCCTGCTGGAAAACACCGCGGGAGAGAGGGGGGACATCTCCTCCACTGTGGGGGAGCTAGCAGAGATCCTTGATACGGCGGCGGTGCCTCTTCTTGCCGGTGTCTGCATCGATACCTGTCACGCTTTTTCCGCCGGGTACGACCTGTCGGGCAGCGCGGGACTCTCGGATCTTGCGGCGGAAATAGAGAGGGAGCTGGGTCCGGAAAAGGTGAAGTTGATTCACCTGAATGATTCGAAAAGGGGCCTCAATGCCCGCGTGGACAGGCATGAACACATAGGGGAGGGGAATATCGGCAGCGCGGGGCTGAGGAGATGCATTTCCCACCCCGTTTTCCGGGCAATCCCCCTTGTCCTCGAGACACCGAAGAAAAACGAGGATGATGACCGGAGAAATTTAGAGACAGTGAGACGCCTTCTGCTCCCCTAACAAAGGATACCTGCTCTCATTTTTCATCACCCCCCTCCAGGATAGACAGTCGTCGGGGCTATCCCACGATTTCCGTCCCGATCCCCTCTTTGGTGAAGATCTCGAGAAGCAGGCAGTGGGGAATCCTGCCATCCACAATGTGGGTCTTCTTCACTCCCGCATCGAGGGCGCGGGTACATGCCTGGACCTTGGGGAGCATGCCCCCCGCTATGGTGCCGTTATCGACCAGCTTTTTTATCCCTTTTTTCGGGACCGTGGAGATGACCTCCCCCTTCTTGTCCATGATACCCTGGACATCGGTGAGGAGAATGAACTTTTCCGCCTGCAGTGCCCCGGCAATGGCAGAGGCCACGTAATCGGCGTTGATATTGAATGCTTCTCCCCTGCTGCCCGCTCCGATGGGGGAGATGACCGGGATGAATCCCCCCCGTTCGATCGAGTCGAGTATATCGGGGTCGACAGACTCTACCTCGCCCACCAGTCCGATATCGATAAGCTCCTCCTCACCCTTTTCGGCGGCTTTCCTGAGGAGCTTCTTTTTCGCCTTGATGAGCCCCCCGTCTTTTCCGCTCAGGCCCACCGCTTTGCCTCCGTGATTATTGATCAGGGCTACGATCTCCTTGTTTACCAGGCCTCCCAGCACCATTTCCACGATGTCCATGGTCTCCCGGTCCGTTACCCGCTGCCCCTCGATGAACGTGGGCTCCTTGCCCATCCTCTTCATGGTCTGGCTTATTTTCGGGCCGCCGCCGTGCACAATCACCGGCTTGATGCCGATAAAGTTAAGGAGCACCACATCCTGGGCGAAGGAGTCCTTCAAGGACTCCTCCACCTGGGCGGCGCCGCCGTACTTTATCACAAAGGTCTTCCCGTAGAAAGTGCGGATGAAGGGTAATGCCTCGATCAGAATGCCGGCTTTTTCAATGAGCTTTTCCATAAGTGCCTTCCTCACTCCTTATATTCCTTCTATCTGCTGCTCGTATTTCGTTATCAGGACGTTATACCCTTCCTCCGCGAGGGTCCTTCCCATGCCTGCGGCATCGGCCTTCGAGGTGAACCTGCCGACCCGTACCCGGTAGTATTTCGCTCCCCCCACATTTGCTTCCATAACATAGACGTCCTGGTACCGCAGTTCCAGCGCCCTCTTCAGGCGTCGCGCATTGGATTCATCGCGGAAGGAGCCGATTTGAAGGGTAAGGGGACCTTCCACCACCCCGTACCTGATGTACTTCACATAGCGGAGGTCCCTTCCCACCGGCTCGATGGACACCGATTGTGTACCGGGGCCGATGAGCTCGATCTGCCGGGCGGCGGCATAGGAAAGGTCGAGATCCCGGCCGGGAATGAAGGGTCCCCGGTCGTTCACGATGCATTCCACTTCCTTGTCTGCCTGCGCGCTGACAACCCGCAGCTTTGTGCCGAAAGGGTATTCCCGGTGCGCGCAGGTAAGTGCGTACATATTGAAAATCTCACCGGAAGCGGTGGGTTTGCCGTGGAAGTCGGGCCCGTACCACGAGGCAATCGCGGTTTTACTGTCCCCTTTGAGCTCCTGGAAGCCGGGGGAGACTTGCCGCTTCTTTTCCGGGGGACTTTTCGCCGCGGGCTCTCCGGGAACCGTACCCGGGATACTCGCGTATTTCCCCGTGCAGGAGGACAGAAAAGAGAGCGAGAGCAGGAGCAGCAGGGAGCGGCCGAGGAGAGGGACTCCCGTCGATCTATCTCTCCGCGCTCCCCCTTTCATGTTCTATAGAATATACCTGCTGAGGTCCTGGTCCCTCACCACATCGGAAAGCTTCTGGCGTACATACTCCCTGTCGATGACGATCCTCACGCCCTGCATTTCGGGGGCATTGAAGGAGACTTCCTCCAGGAGTCTCTCCAGGACGGTATGGAGCCTCCGCGCACCGATATTTTCGGTCTTCTCGTTGACGGTTACCGCAATATTCGCCAGTTCGTCGACGGCGGACTCGTTGAAGTCAAGCGTCACCTCCTCTGTTTCGAGAAGGGCGGTGTACTGTTTGATCAATGCATTGTACGGTTCGGTCAGGATGCGGATGAACTCCTCCTTGCCGAGGGATTCGAGCTCGACGCGGATGGGGAACCTTCCCTGGAGCTCCGGGATGAGATCGGAAGGTTTTGCGATGTGGAAAGCCCCGGCTGCGATAAAAAGGATATGCTCCGTCCGCACCGGACCGTGTTTTGTGGTGACCGTGGACCCCTCCACGATGGGCAGCAGGTCCCGCTGCACTCCTTCCCGCGAAACATCGGGCCCGTGTCCCTGTCCCTTGCTCGCGACTTTGTCGATCTCATCGATGAAAACGATGCCGGTCTGCTCCACCCGGTCGATGGCTTCCCTGGTCACCTTTTCCATGTCGATGAGCTTGTTGGCTTCCTCCTGGGTGAGCATGGTCAGCGCTTCGGATATCTTCACCTTCTTTCTCTTCGACTTTTCCGGAAGGAAATTCCCGAGCATGTCTTTCAGGTTGATCTCCAGCTCTTCCATCCCCACATTGGAAATAACGCCGAAGGGCATCATCTTCTCCTTGACCTCGATATCCACATAGCGGGCGTCCAGCTTGCCCTCCCGCAGTTGTGCCCTCAGCCTCTCCCGTGTTTCGGCGTGGGCGTCCCTCTCCTCCTGGACATCGGGGATTGCCCCCACCCGGGACGGCCTCGGCAACGGCAGCAGCAGGTCCAGGACCCTGTCTTCAGCCAGGCTGCGCGCCCTCTCCTGGACCTTCTCCATATGCTCCGTCTTTACCATGTTCAGGGAGATCTCGGTGAGGTCGCGTATCATCGACTCCACGTCGCGCCCCACATATCCCACCTCGGTGAACTTCGAGGCTTCCACTTTGAGGAAGGGGGCATTGGCGAGCTTTGCGAGCCTCCGTGCGATTTCGGTTTTGCCGACGCCGGTGGGGCCGATCATGATGATGTTTTTCGGCAGCACCTCGTCCTTGAGATCGGGGGACAATCTCTGCCGTCTCCACCTGTTCCGCAGCGCGATCGCCACGGCCCTCTTTGCCTTCTCCTGGCCGATGATATACTTGTCAAGCTCCTCGACGATCTTTTTCGGGGTAAAGTTATCCATGTAATTCCTCTATCGTGATCTGTTTATTGGTGTAGATGCATATGTCCGAGGCAATGTCCATGGCCTTCTTCACGACCTCCACCGCGGGGAGGTCCGTATTTTCGAACAGTGCCCGTGCGGCCGCCTGCGCAAAGGGGCCCCCGGAACCGATGGCGGCAACACCGTGCTCCGGCTCGATGACGTCCCCCGTGCCGGACAGTATCAGCGTGTGTCCGCTGTCCGCCACGATCAGCAGCGCTTCCAGCCTCCTCAGCACCCTGTCCGTCCTCCAGTCCTTTGCAAGCTCCACCGCTGCCCGGGTAATATTTCCCCGGTACGTTTCGAGCTTCGCTTCGAACTTCTCGAAGAGGGTGAAGGCATCCGCAGTCGCGCCTGCAAAGCCGGCGAGGATTGTATCATTATACATTTTCCTGATCTTTCTGGCATTGTGCTTTAAAACCGTGCTGCCCATGGTTACCTGCCCGTCGCTGGCTATGGCAACCCTGTTATCGCGTCGTACACATAGAATTGTTGTCCCATGGAACATGGAATCCTCCCTGCTTTTTTATTCTTCGTTATCGTTTGCCAAGGGGTGCGCCTTGTCGTATATGTCAATTAAATGCCCCACATCCAGATGGGTGTACTTCTGGGTGGTGGAAAGGGAAGAATGGCCCAGCAGTTCCTGTATTGCCCGCAGGTCTGCCCCTCCCAGCAGGAGATGTGTCGCAAAGGTGTGCCGCAGGGTATGGGGACCTATCTGCCCGCTGATGCCCATACTCCGGGCATATCTCACCACGATCCGGCGTATCTGCCTGTCGGTCAGCCTCCCTCCGTTCCTGTTAAGAAAAAAGGCGGGCTCGTTCCCCGGGGCCGTCCTTTTCTTCCTGAAGAGCATTCTCTCCACAAGGTATGATTTCAGCGCGGCGAGGGCCTTGTTCCCGATGGGGACAATTCTCTCTTTCTTCCCTTTTCCCCGTGCCTTTACCAGGCCCTCTCTCAGGTTCATGTCATCGATGTTCAGCCCCGCCACCTCGGAAACCCGCAGGCCGCTGGAATAGAGCAGTTCCAGAATCGCCCTGTCCCGAACGGGCAGGAGGCCGATCCCCTCGGGTGTCTGGACGAGGGAGAAAGCGTCATCCACCGAGAGGAAGTTCGGCAGATGCTTCGGCGTCTTCGGGGTGGGAACAAGCTTTGCCTGGTTGGTCTTTACATATCCCTCCCGGTAAAGATACCGGAAGAAAGAGCGAAGAGTCGCCAGCTTTCTCGCCACGGTGGTCTTGCTCTTGCCCGCCATAATCCGTTCCGATATGAACCCCCTGATATCGATCATTTCGATATCCCGGGGAATGTCCGCCCTGCAGTACTCGTTGAACTCTTTCAGGTCCTGCTCGTAGGCCTTCAGCGTATGGGGAGAGACCCCCCTTTCGATATCGAGGTAGGTAAGGAATTGCCGTATGTAGCGGTCCAGTGTCTCCTGTGCCATTGCGTGTAGAGTCGTGCTCCTCTGTGCGTACCCCCCTGATCGCGGTCCCTCCTCTGTGCCTGGGCCTGAGGCGTGCCGGGGGCGCTCTGGTATCTTATCGGGTAATGGTATAAATATACTCCGCCCACTCCTTTAATGCAACTTCCGCAACCCTTTGCCTGCGCTTCTTTTTATCACGTATCCTCATGATGTCCTCCCCTGCGGGCAGGAGACCGAAGTTTATGTTGCTCGGCTGGAAGTCCTCCGGCGCGGGCTCCGTGCAGTGCGCCACCAGGGAGCCGTGGGCGGTGGCGCGCGGAGGCGGAATGCTCTCTTTCCCCAGGATCCTGCGCGCAGCATTGATTCCCGCTATCAGGCCCATGGCCGTGGACTCAATATAGCCCTCGACGCCGGTGATCTGCCCCGCCAGGTACACTGTATTCTTCTCCCGGAGGGACAGGTCCCTCTCGAGATGGCGCGGGCTGTTGAGGTAGGTGTTCCGGTGGATGCTCCCGAAGCGCAGGAATTCGGCGTTCTCCAGCCCCGGGATCATCCTGAATACCCTTTTCTGTTCCGGCCACCGCAACCTTGTCTGGAACCCCACCATATTATAGGCGGTCTTTTCCCGGTTTTCCGGCCTCAGCTGGACTACGGCATGGGGTATCCTGCCCGTTTCCGGGTGGGGCAGACCCACCGGTTTCAGGGGGCCGAAACGAAGAGTGTCTCTCCCGCGTCCCGCCATCACTTCCACCGGCATGCATCCCTCAAAAACCTTTATATCTTCGAAGTCTCTCGCGGCTACCGTATCGGCCTCCCGTAACGCGTCGTAAAAACGCTGGTACTCTTCGGAGGAGAGGGGGCAGTTCACATAATCGTCTCCTCCCTTGCCGTAACGGGAGGAGAGATATACTTTCGAGGTATCGATGCTTTCCGCATCGATGATGGGGGCGATGGCGTCGTAGAAATGGAGGTGTGCCTCGCCCACGAGGGACCGGAGCGCCTCGGCCAGGGGAGGGGAGGTCAGGGGGCCTGTGGCGATAACGGCCATCGAGTCCGGAAGGGAAGTGACCTCCTCCCTGACGACCTGTATGCCGGGGTGGTTTTCTATGGCATTGATAATATAGTCGGAAAACAGAGACCGGTCCACGGCGCATGCGGAGCCCGCAGGAACTTCTGCCGCCCCTGCCGCCTCCATGATCAGGGATCCCGCTTTCTTCAGCTCTTCCTTCAGAAGCCCGGGACCCGTCCCCGGATCTTTCGAGCGCAGGGAATTGGAGCAGACAAGCTCCGCAAGATCGGGGGTCTTGTGGGCCTCGGTCATTTTTCCGGGCCTCATTTCGAAAAGGACGACGCGCACCCCCTGCCGAGCCGCCTGCCATGCGGCCTCGCATCCCGCCAATCCGCCTCCGATGATACGAAGCTCTTTCACGAGGAATTCTCCTGCCTGACGAAATCGTACCTCCCGCAGCAGACCGGACGTCTGCAGGGGGCTTTTGTGCAGCCCTGCTCTCCTTGCGGGGCGCACTCTTTAACTTTACCTGAAAGAGACCGGAATTCTCAAAAAAGACAGAGCGGATGGAATCGAAATGAGAGTGTCCCGTATGGCAAGGGCGGTCAGAGTGAGGTCATCGTTCGCACGAGAGTTTTCTGCGTCTCTCTGATAATGCGCACTCTTTCGGGAGAGGAGGGGACAGGGGGATTCGATGTCCTTGCAATGCGACAGGATCACCGTATTCCCTCTGTTCTGTGTGAGGGGAGTCGTGAAGTCCTTCACTCCCCGACCTCTTGTTCTGCCTCTCTACCGTTCACTCCGTTACCACAGTGCAAACTCGCTTCCGCTCAAACATGCACTGTGGTGGCCACTCCGTTTCACGAAGAGAGGAGACGAACAAGAGCTAAGGTCCGCTCAGAACTCCCCTCCTCCCCTCTCTGAGAGAGGGAGCACTCACTCCCTGTCCCCTGGTTTATTCTTGTCAAGGACTCCCCTCTTCTTCTTCATCATGCATGCCCATCAAACATGCATTCCTTTTGGGAGAGAGAGAAAGAGGGGGTCCCTCTCCCCTCTCTTTTCTTCTGCCGTCATCCCGGCGGATCCTCTGAGCCGGGATCCAGTCCTTTGAATAAGGAACTGGACCCCGGCTTTCTCCGGGGTGACGGCTTTGAGGGATTCCGACTCTCTCCGGGGTGACGGAGTAGAGGGGCTCCGGCTTTCTCCCTGAGTGACGGATTCTGAAAGGGAGTGTGACGAGGGCAGGGGGGTATCCTCTTCTCTGTAGCGAGTGTCTGGGATAGCAGAGGGGGCCGGACACAGGGAAGACACGTCTGCCCCCATTGTATGCTTGAAGAGAAGAGAGGGGGAGATATCGGAAAGAGAGGAGACCCTGAGATAAAGGAGGAATTCGCTCCTAAGAAACTCCTGGGACAGGGGTCTCCTGCAGGGTAAGGGTATACCCCAGCTCCTGAGCCTTTCTTTTGAGGTTTCGTATGACCCTCTCTTTATATTGCTGTTCATAATACTCTGCTCCGCTATCCCTATAGAGCTGTTTGGTTGTCCAGAGAGTGTAAAAGATGCGCGCCAGTTTATGCGCCGTGGCGGTGATCGCCTTCGGAGCCC
>NSJL01000031.1 GCA_002634385.1 Nitrospira sp. | reverse complement strand
GATAACGTAACCATAACGGTCGAGCTGATAGCACCCATTGCCATGGAAAAGGAACTGAGATTCGCCATCAGAGAGGGCGGCAGAACCGTGGGTGCAGGTGTCGTTACTGAGATCCTGGAGTAAATAAGGTGAATCAAAAAATAAGAATAAAGCTAAAAGCATACGATCACAGATTGCTGGACCAGTCTGTCAGGGAGATTGTGGATACGGCGCAGAGGACCGGTGCCCGCATCGCGGGGCCGGTGCCTCTTCCGACGAAAATAAGCAAGTTCACGATCTTGCGCTCCCCCCACGTGGACAAGAAGTCGCGGGAGCAGTTCGAGATACGGACACACAAGAGGCTTATCGATATCTACGATCCCACCCCTGACACGGTAGATGCACTGATGAAGCTCGAGTTGGCTTCAGGGGTAGATGTGGAGATAAAGCTATGACAGGAATACTTGGAAAGAAACTCGGAATGACGCAGGTCTTTACCGAGGATGGAAAGCTCGTGCCTGTTACGGTCATCGAAGCAGGTCCCTGCTGTGTCATCCAGGTGAAGACGCCGGAAAGAGACGGCTATGAAGCGGTAAAGATAGGTTTTGTAGAAGAGAAGAAGCCGAAGCGCGTGAAGAAGCCCGCAGCCGGTGTGTTCAAGAAGGCCGGGACCGCCGCATACAGGGTAGTAAAAGAGTTCCCCATGGGGGGGCTGAAGGTGGGTGATTTTGTCAAAGCGGAAAGCTTCAGTAAGGGTGACAGGATCTCCGTATCCGGAATTTCGAAGGGGAAGGGGTTTCAGGGAGTAATGAAAAGGCACAACTTCCTCGGAGGTCCTGATACGCACGGGTCCATGTTCAACAGGGCTCCGGGTTCCATCGGTGCCAGCTCCTTTCCCTCGCGGGTGTGGAAGGGAATGCGGATGGCGGGTCATATGGGATCCGATAGAGTGACAGTGCGAAATCTGACGGTGGTTGATGTCCGTCCTGAACAAAATCTGATACTCGTAAAGGGCGCTGTTCCGGGGCCTTCAAATACAATAATCGAGATTCGGAAGGATAAATAGTATGTCGCCAGAGAGCAAAACCATAGAGATAAAAGATAAAAACAATGCGGTAAAGGGTACGATGAGTCTTTCGGGAGCATTGTTCAACAGCGATGCATCGGAATCAGTGGTGCATAGCGCGGTGGTGGGCGCCCTGGCCAACCAGAGGCAGGGGACCCATGCGACGAAAACGCGCGGAATGGTAAACGGTGGTGGAAAAAAGCCGTGGAAGCAGAAACATACCGGAAGAGCGCGCCACGGCAGCACCCGCTCCCCTATCTGGAGGGGCGGTGGAACGGTATTCGGGCCTCAGCCGCGGGACTACTCCATCAGATTGCCAAAAAATATAAGAAAAGCGGCCCTTTCCAAGGCACTGACGATGAAGCTTGCGGACGGGGAAATAATGGTGATCGACAGCATAGCGCTGCAGGAGCCGAAGACCAGCGAAATGGCGAAGATCCTGGGAAAATTGGGGCTGTCCGGCAGGAAGGTGCTTATTATCCTTCATGAGCACGATAAAAATACCCTTCTTTCCGCCCGGAATATTCCCGGAGTGGGGGTGGTACGGGTCAACGACCTCAACGCCTATGATGTGGCAGCGTACAACAATCTTGTGTTTACTGGCGATGCCATGAAGAAGCTGCAAGGCAATGAGGAGGTGTAGAGAGATGACGACGATATATGAAGTGATTAAGAAACCCCTCTTTACTGAGAAGGGCATGGACCTTAAAGAAAGGGAGAATAAAATCCTGATCGAGGTGGATGCCGGTGCGAACAAGCATGAAATAAAGAAAGCGATGGAAGAGATCTTCAAGATAAAGGTGGAAAGTATCGCTACCATCAACGTCAGGGGCAAGCTGAAGAGGTTCGGCAAGTCCATCGGAAGAAGATCCGATAGAAAAAAGGCGATCATTACACTGAAAAAAGGCGAGAAGCTCGACTTTATAGAAGGCGTGTAAGGAAAAAGAGCACGAAAAGTGACGAGTAAAGAGCAAAAGGAAGAGGAAAATGGGAATAAGAAAGTTTAAGCCGACATCACCGGGAAGAAGATTCCAAAGCGCTTCAGATTTCAAGGACATTACCGCAGATGAGCCCTATCGGCCTCTGACGGTTCCTTTGAAAAAGACAGGCGGAAGGAACAATACCGGGGAGGTTACCGCCTGGCAAAGGGGCGGAGGGAATAAAAGGTTATATAGAATTATCGATTTCAATCGTGATAAAAAGGGAATTCCTGCCGTGGTGAAGACAATCGAGTATGACCCCAACCGGTCTGCCCGTATCGCGCTGCTGCAGTATCGTGACGGGGAGTATCGGTATATCCTTTGCCCGGTGGGACTTGCGGTGGGCGATACGGTGCTGTCGGGGTCGGGCGCAGAAATAAAACCCGGCAATGCCCTGAGTATTAAGGAAATTCCTCTCGGTACCATGATTCACAATATCGAACTGAAGCCTGGAGAAGGGGCAAAACTGGTGAGGGGGGCAGGTGTATCCGCCCAGATCGTTGCCAAAGAAGGGAAGTATGCTCAGATAAAAATGCCTTCCGGTGAGGTGCGTTTCATTATGACGGCATGCAGTGCGACAATAGGGCAGGTCGGAAACGGAGAGCGTGAGAATATTTCCATAGGAAAGGCAGGAAGGAACAGGTACAAGGGGAAACGTCCGCATGTCAGGGGCGTTGCCATGAACCCGATCGACCATCCTTTGGGAGGTGGTGAGGGGCGCTCTTCCGGAGGAAGGCCTGCGTGCTCGCCATGGGGTAAGCCTGAGGGAGTGAAGACAAGACGCAACAAGAGGACGGACAGGTTTATCGTAAAGAAGAGAAAATAACCGGCTCTTGGCTGATGGCTCATAGCTCCTTGTACTGCAAAAGAGGCGCGGTGAGCTATGAACTAAGAACGATGAGCTAAAGAAGGAGGAGTACGTGCCTAGATCCTTGAAAAAGGGGCCGTTTGTCGAGCCTAAACTGTTAAAGAAAGTGCAGGCTATGGTGGAGACCGGGGATAAGAAAATGATCAAAACCTGGTCGCGCAGGTCAACCATAGTCCCCGAGTTTATCGGTTTCACCTTCGCGGTGCATAATGGGAAGAAGTTCATTCCTGTTTATGTGACCGAGAACATGGTGGGACATAAGCTTGGAGAATTTTCACCAACCAGAACCTTTAAGGGGCATGCAGGCTCGGAGAAGGGATCGAAGGGATAAACTATTATGGAATCCAAGGCAATTTTACGTTTTGCACGCATTACACCAAGAAAAGCGAGAAGGGTGGTTGACCTTATCCGGGGGAAAAAGGCGTCGGATGCCTTGATATCCCTCCGGTTTATGCCCTACCGGGCGGCACAATCGGTAGAGAAGCTTCTGAAGTCCGCTATGGCGAATGCGGAGCAGAAGAGCAGGCATGTTGATATTGACAGGCTGAAGGTGAAGACGGCTTTTGTCGACAACGGTCCTGTCATGAAACGTATGGAGCCGCGGGCCATGGGTCGGGCGAACGTAATCAAGAAAAGATCATGTCATATAACCATTATCCTGGCGGAGGAAGAGAAATGAATCGTAGCGGTATGGGTCGGAGGTGTTAAGTTGGGGCAGAAGACGAATCCTATCGGAAACAGACTGGGAATCATCAGGTCATGGGAATCACGGTGGTACCTCAAAAAGGGGTATTCAGAGCAACTCCTCGAGGATCTCAATGTCCGCAAGATGATAAAGCAAAAACTGTCCCATGCAGGCGTGTCCAGGATTGAAATAGAGAGACCCGGACAAAAACTGAAAGTGATTATTCACACCGCGCGCCCCGGCATTATTATCGGTAAGAAGGGTTCCGAAGTCGAGAAGCTGAAGAAAGAGATCGAGGCCATGACCGGGAAGCAGGTCGCCATTGACATAAAAGAGATCAGGAAGCCGGAAGTGGATGCACAGCTCGTATCCGAAAATATCGCGCTGCAGATAGAGAAAAGGGTCGCTTTCAGGAGGGCTTTGAAGCGTGCCGTCTCCTCTGCCATGAGGTTTGGCGCTCTTGGAATCAAAGTGCAGTGTTCCGGAAGGTTGGCGGGTGCCGAAATAGCGAGGACCGAGTGGTACAGGGAGGGGCGTGTTCCTCTCAGCACTTTCAGGGCGGATGTGGACTACGGTTTCGCAGAATCCATGACGACCTACGGCAAGATCGGGATCAAGGTCTGGTTGTACCATGGCGATATCCTTTCGGAACAGGCCGGAACTTCCCTTGTAGGAGAGTGAAATGTTAGCACCGAAAAAGATTAAATTCAGGAAAACAATGAAGGGCAACATGAACGGCAAGGCGTACCGCGGGTCCGATATCAGTTTCGGGGAGTTCGGGCTGAAGGCTACGGAGCCCGGCTGGATCACCAGCCGCCAGATAGAGGCGGCGCGTGTTGCCATTACGAGGCATGCAAAGAAGGGCGTAAAGGTGTGGATACGGATTTTCCCGGACAAACCTATTACCAAGAAGCCCGCTGAGACGAGAATGGGGAAGGGCAAAGGCAATCCGGAGTATTGGGTTGCGGTGGTAAAGCCCGGCAGAATACTATATGAGGTATCCGGGGTCAGTGAGCAGGTAGCGAAAGAGGCTTTTACTTTCGCCTCCCGGAAGCTCCCGGTGGCGACAAAAATTGTGAAGAGAGAGGAGGCGGTAGCATGAAAGCTTCCGATTTTAGGGCACTATCCGTCGAGGAACTGAAGCAGAAAGAGAACGATTTGAGAAAAGAGCTGTTCAATCTGAGGTTTCAGCTCGCGAAGGGGGAATTGCAGAGCAATAGCAGAATACGCGCTGTACGGAAAGACATCGCGCGCATGCTGACAGTAATGACCGAAAAAACGGGAAGTGAACAGAAGAAGTAAGGGGAGCACGCGGATGCCCCTTGCTTTTCTCCTGCTCACCTTCTGCTTAGAATAAGGAGAGGGAACAGAAATGCCTAAAAAGGTATACACAGGGAAAGTGGTAAGCGACAAGATGGACAAGACCGCAGTGGTGGCGGTGACCAAAACGTATCAGCATCCGCTGTACCGGAAGACGGTCAAGAAGATTACCAAATTCAAGGCGCATGATGAAGAGAATAAATGCAAGATCGGTGATACGGTCCAGATTATCGAGAGCAGGCCGCTGAGCAAGGAGAAAAGGTGGCAGATAATTAAAATAGTTGAAGGCGAGGGCAGATAGGATGATACAGCCACTGAGCATTCTTGAGGTAGCAGACAATTCGGGAGCCAAGAAAGTGCTCTGTATAAGAGTAATGGGAGGCTCCAACAGGAGATATGCGCGGCTTGGCGATATCATCGTGGTGAGCGTGAAAGAGGCGATCCCCGATGGAAACATAAAAAAGGGCGCTGTTGCCAAGGCCGTGGTAGTAAGGACGAAAAAGGAGACAAAGAGGCCTGACGGTTCCTATATCCGGTTCGACCAGAACGCGGTGGTGCTGTTGAATAACCAGTCAGAACCTATCGGGACCAGAATATTCGGGCCGGTGGCGAGGGAATTGAGATGGAAGGAGTTCATGAAGATTATTTCCCTTGCTCCTGAAGTACTTTAATCGGCTCATAGCTGATGGCTCATGGCTGATAGAGGTGGCAGAATACCTATGAGCAATGAGCAATGAACTATGAACTAAACGTGTGGAGGATACAGTGGGCTTACGGGTTAAAAAAGGAGACACCGCGGTTGTGATAACCGGAAAGAACAAGGGGAAAAAGGGAAGAATACTGTCCGTCCTCCCTGAGAAAGAAAGAGTTGTCATTGAGGGCATTAACATAGTCAAGAGGCACACGAAACCGAATAAGAAGTATACCCAGGGCGGCATTATCGAAAAAGAGGCACCGGTGCATATATCGAATGTTATGCTGATGTGCCCGAAATGCGGCAGACCGACACGAATTGGGAATACTGTTCTCGAGGACGGGAAGAAGTCACGGACGTGCAGGAAGTGTAAGGAGGTCATAGAGTAATAATGGCACCGAGGCTGAAGGAAAAATATACGAAAGAGATAGTGCCGGCATTAATGAAGGAGTTTTCCTATGAGAGCATTATGCAGGTTCCGAAGCTGACGAAGGTAGTTGTTCATGTCACTCTCGGAGAGGCTACCCAGAATATAAAGTTACTCGATGCCGCTGAAAAGGAGCTTGCTGCCATTGCCGGTCAGAAACCGCTCATCACGAAATCGAAGCGGGCGATAGCGGGTTTCAAACTGAAACAGGGGGTTCCCCTCGGCTGCAAGGTGACTCTCCGCGGTGAAAGGATGTACGAATTCCTCGACAGGCTTATCAGTGTGGCATTACCGAGAATCAGGGACTTCAGGGGACTCTCTTCGAAATCTTTTGACGGGCGGGGGAACTACTCTTTCGGCTTGAAGGAGCAGTTTATTTTTCCCGAAATAGATTACGATAAAGTGGAGATGGTGCACGGTCTGGATATAGCGGTGTGCAGCACGGCGAAGACCGACAAGGAGTGCAGGGAATTGTTGCGGATGATAGGAATTCCGTTCAGAAAATAAAGGAGGATTTTGGTGGCGAAGACATGCTTAATTGAGAAGGCCAACAGGGAACCGAAGTTCAAGGTGCGGTCTTACAATAGATGCAAAGTATGCGGAAGGCCGCGGGGATACATGAGGAAGTTCGGCCTCTGTAGAATATGCTTCAGGACTCTGGCCCTTAAGGGGTATATCCCCGGGGTAACGAAATCAAGTTGGTAGGGGTGGGGTAATGTTAACGGATCCGATTGCAGATATGCTGACCAGAATAAGGAATGCTTTCCTGATAAAGGCGGAAAAAGTGGATATTCCCGCCTCGCGGATGAAAGTGGAGATAGCGAAGATTCTGAAAGAGGAAGGCTTTATTAAGTCCTACAAGATAATAAAGGATAAGAAACAGGGTATTCTGAGGGTCACCCTTAAATATACAACGGATAACAAACCGATCGTCACCGGGTTAAAGAGGATCAGCAAACCGGGCAGGAGGGTCTATGCCGGAAAGGCGGAAGTCCCTTCCGTGATGGGTGGTGTCGGTGTTGCGATCATGACGACATCGAAGGGCGTGTTGAGCGACAAAGCATGCCGGCGCGAAGGGGTCGGCGGCGAAGTATTATGTTATATATGGTAAGGAGAGGTAGATGTCACGAATCGGCAAGAAACCTATAGAGTTGGCACAGGGTATCAATGTTGAGGTGAAGGAAGACGTCGTACGGGTGAAGGGGCCGAAAGGCGAACTTGCCTATACCTTTCCGGAAGGGGTAAAGATCACGGTTGCTGATGGAAAGATCCTTGTGGAGAGGGGCTTTGAAACGAAGGAAGGAAGAGCCCTGCATGGTCTTGCCCGGAGCCTGGTGGCGAACATGGTGACCGGTGTTTCGCAGGGGTATACCCGGACGCTCGAGATTAAAGGTATCGGATACAGGGCTCAGGTGAGGGGTACTACCCTCTCCTTTACTCTCGGGTATTCACACCCGGTGGAGTTTCAGCTTCCCCAGGGAGTGGCTGCCACCGTTGACGAGAAGCAGACCACGGTGACTCTGAGCGGAATTGATAAGCAGCTTCTGGGACAGGTGGCTGCGAATATAAGAAAGCTGAGGTCTCCTGATGCCTATAAGGGCAAAGGAATTCGGTACGCCGGAGAGAAAATCAAGCTGAAAGCCGGGAAGACGGGTAAGAAATAAATACGGCAGACGATTCGGGATTTCGGAACCAGCGTACTGTTAAGGATCTGAAATCAGAAAAGATTAAATGGAGGATGTCGGGTGAGCGTTAAAGAGCAGGCGAGAAAGAGACGGCACAAAAGGATAAGGAAGAAGGTCTTCGGGACTGCTGAAAGGCCGAGGCTCTGTGTATATAGAAGTCTCAATCACATATATGCCCAGATAATCGATGATGCGAAAGGTCATACTGTTGTAGCAGCCTCCACCCTCGACAAAAATATGCAGGAAGAAAAGGGACATAAGGGGAACGGGGCAATGGCAAAAAAGGTCGGTCTGATGCTGGCCTCGAGAGCGGCAACGGCCGGGGTGCAGAAGGTGGTGTTCGACCGGGGCGGCTACCGCTATCACGGGAGGATCAAAGCCCTTGCAGAAGGGGCACGTGAGGGCGGACTCGAATTCTAAAGGAATTCAAAGATGGATTGCTGATTTGAAGAGATAATCGTCAATCAGAAACCATAAAGCATGACAGGAGGCATGGTGAAGACGGAGAGAATCGACTCTGAGGGACTTAATCTGAAGGACAAAGTCGTGTACATAAACAGGGTGGCGAAGGTGGTGAAAGGCGGACGGAGGTTCTCGTTCAGCGCCCTTGTGGTTGTCGGCAGCGGTGACGGTATCGTTGGTATCGGCAAGGGCAAGGCATCCGAGGTGCCGGAAGCGATCAGGAAGGCGGTGGAACAGGCGAAGAAGCGTCTGGTACGCTTTGCCATGAAAGACGGCACCATCCCCCACAAGATTATCGGAAGGTATGGTTCCAATTCGGTGGTAATGAATCCTGCGCCCAAGGGTACCGGGGTGATTGCGGGGGGAGCTGTCAGAGCTGTATTTGAAGTGGCAGGAATCCATGACATCGTTGCCAAATCCCTCGGGAGTCATAATCCTTTCAATACCGTAAAGGCTACCCTGGACGGACTCGGCAAACTGAAAGATCCTGATGTTGTTTTCAAGCTGAGGGGTAAGGCCGAGGAAGAGCCTGTCGTGGAGGAAGAGAGCGAACAGGAGGTTAAAAGTTAAGCGATGAATATGAATACCTTAGCTCCTGCCAAGGGGAGCAATAAAAAAGTAAAACGTGTCGGTCGCGGAATGGGATCCGGGCACGGCAAAACCGCTACCAAGGGACACAAGGGACAAAAAGCCCGTTCCGGTGGAACGAAGGGCCCCGCATTCGAGGGAGGCCAGACCCCGATGCAGCGTCGTCTTCCCAAGAGGGGATTCAAGAATAGCCCCTTCAAGCGTGAATACGCAATTCTTAATCTCTCCACGCTGGAGAAAATCGCCGGTGCCGATGTGGTTACTCCTGAAGTTCTCCTGGAAAAGAAGATTATCAAAGATGTGAAGGATGGAATAAAAATACTGGGCACAGGGACGATATCCAAACCGTTAACCGTCAAAGCGCATGCCTTCAGCGCCTCTGCTGTCTCCAAGATCCAGGCTGCAGGCGGTAAGGCAGAGGTATTATAAAATTGAGCCTTCTTTCGAGTTTGCAAAATATATTTAAAATACCCGAGCTGAAGAACAGGGTCCTCTTTACGCTGAGCATGCTCGCCGTATACCGGATCGGCGCCCACATCCCCACTCCGGGGATCAACAGCGAGGCCCTGAGCAAATTCCTCGTCGAGAAGGGCGGGGCGATGATGGGTTTTTTCGATATGTTTTCAGGAGGGGCGCTGTCCCGGGTCACCATATTCGCCCTGGGAATCATGCCGTATATCAGTGCGTCCATTATCTTTCAGCTGCTTACCGTCGTCATTCCCGCCCTCGGAAGAGTTGCGAAAGAAGGAGAGACGGGACGGAAGAAGATAGTACGCTATACGCGGTACGCCACCGTTGTTATCGGTGCCATTCAATCCTTCGGTATTGCAGTTGGCCTGGAGGGCATGTCGGGGGGGGCTTTCATACAGAATCCAGGATGGTCGTTCAGGATTCTCACCATGATAACGCTCACCTCGGGTACGGCATTTCTTATGTGGCTCGGTGAGCAGATAACCGAAAGGGGAATCGGGAACGGAATATCCCTGATCATCTTCGCCGGTATCGTAGCACAATTCCCCAATGCCGTTCTGAGCACTTTGAGTCTGGTGAAGGCAGGAGAGTTGTCAATATTCTTTGTCCTTTTCCTCCTCTTCATAATGGTGGCAGTAGTGGGAGGCATCATCTTCATAGAGAGAGGGCAGAGAAAGATTTCTGTACAGTATGCCAAAAGAGTCGTAGGGAAGAGGGTTTTCGGCGGGCAGAGCACGCATCTGCCGTTGAAGGTGAACACTGCGGGGGTGATTCCCCCCATCTTCGCCTCTTCCATCATCATGTTCCCGGCGACAGTGGCAGGATTCATCGCTATCCCCTGGGTACAAGCCATCGCCCGGCAGCTTTCGCCCGGTACGGTATTGTACACCGTTCTTTATGTAGGACTGATATTCTTTTTCAGTTACTTTTATACCGCAGTGATTTTCAATCCGGTGGACATAGCGGAAAACCTTCAGAAGCATGGAGGTTTTATCCCCGGGATCAGGCCGGGTCAAAAGACATCCGAGTACATCTACCGGGTACTCACCAGGCTTACCTTTGTAGGGGCGGTGTATCTCGCAGCCGTATGCGTGCTGCCGGAGATCCTAATCACGAGATTCAATGTTCCTTTCTACTTTGGAGGTACTTCTCTTCTTATTGCAGTGGGGGTTGCACTTGATACCGTTTCGCAGATCGAATCCCATCTGATAACGAGGTCGTACGAGGGTTTCTTGAAGAGGGGAAGGTTGAGGGGACGGAGAGACTGAGCACGAGCCATTGTGGTAATAATCAAGTCTCAGGCAGAGATCAGCAAGATTGCGGCGGCGGGACGTATCGTTGCACAAGTGTTGCAGGAGCTGAAATCCTTCGTAAAAGTAGGGATAACTACCGCTGAAATTGACGCTTTTGCAGAGAAGAAAGTACGCCAACAGAATGCGGTCCCCGCTTTTAAAGGATATAGGGGATATCCTGCAAGCACCTGCACCTCGGTCAACGAGCAGGTAGTTCATGGAATCCCCTCTCCTTCAGTGCGCTTGAGGAGCGGAGATCTTATCAGTATCGACCTGGGAGTGATCCTGGACGGCTTTTATGGAGACGGAGCGATTACCCTGCCGGTAGGAGAGGTCGACGATGAGGCACGAAGGCTGATAAGAGTTACGGAGGAGTCCCTTTATCTCGGAATCGAGGCAGCTGTGGTGGGGAACAGGGTCTCGGATATCTCCGCCGCGATACAGAGACATGTGGAAGCAAACGGGTTCTCCGTGGTGAGGGCTTTTGTAGGGCATGGTGTAGGCCATTATCTCCACGAAGACCCCCAGATTCCCAACTTTGGAAAACCAGGCCACGGGCAGAGGCTCCAGGCGGGAATGACCCTGGCGATAGAGCCTATGGTCAATGAGGGAACTCATGAAGTGAATTTATTGGAAGACGGCTGGACAGCGGTTACTGTGGACGGAAGCAGGTCCGCTCATTTCGAACATACGATTGTGTTGACGAAGAGCGGGCCCCGAATCTTGACTAAACTTTGAAAAGACAGGTATAATTGTAAGCTTATATGGCAAAAGAAGAAAATATTGAAGTACAGGGAACAATCATCGAAACCTTGCCGAACGCCATGTTCAGGGTGGAGCTTGAGAACGGGCAGGTGATTCTTGCGTACGTGTCCGGAAAGATGAGAATGCATTTCATCAAGATTTTACCCGGGGATAAGGTGACAGTAGAGCTTTCCCCCTACGACCTTACCAAGGGTCGCATAACGTACAGATTCAAGTAAGAAGTGGGAAGTAGGAAGTAAGGCATGGAAACTGACCTCCAGTTTTTACTTCCTACCTCTCACTTCTTGCTTCTTACTTTTAAGAGGAGGAGTTGAGATGAAGGTAAGGCCTTCCGTAAAGCCGATATGTTCGAAGTGCAAGGTAGTGAAAAGAAAGGGCGTTATCCGCATACTTTGCGAGAATCCCCGTCACAAACAGAGGCAGGGATAGAAGGTGCCCGTTGGCCTGGTTACGCAAATCATTATGATAAAAGGAGCACAGTATGGCGAGAATTGCTGGCGTTGATCTGCCGAAAAATGAGAGAGTAGAAATAGGGCTGACCCGTATATTCGGAATCGGCAGGCCGTTATCGAACAAGATTCTGCAAGAGGTCAACGTAAACCCGGATGTGCGGGTAAAGAACCTTACCGATGAGGATATTGTCAAAATCAGGAGCCTTATCGAGAAGGAGTACAAGGTTGAGGGTGACCTCAGAAGGGAAATTTCCGTCAATGTGAAAAGGCTTATCGAAATCGGGAGTTACCGCGGCTCCCGACATGTTGCCCATTTGCCGGCTCGAGGCC
Source organism: Nitrospira sp. (assembly GCA_002634385.1). Taxonomy (GTDB): domain Bacteria; phylum Nitrospirota; class Thermodesulfovibrionia; order Thermodesulfovibrionales; family Dissulfurispiraceae; genus Nitrobium; species Nitrobium versatile. The sequence continues at coordinate 34,490 of NSJL01000031.1, read as the reverse complement.
AGAGAACGAAGACGAATGCGAGAACGCGCAGAGGACCCCGGAAGCTTGTAACGAAGAAAAAGTAAGGAGGAGTGACAGGGAATGGCTCAGAAGAAAAGAAGCGGGAAAAAGATCAAGAAGCACATACTGAGTGGTACTGCACATATACAGACCACGTTCAACAATACAATCATCACCATAACCGACCAGGGCGGCAATGTAATTGCATGGTCCAGCGCCGGGAGTCTCGGTTTTAAAGGATCCAGAAAGGGCACTCCCTTTGCAGCGCAGATAGCGTCGGAGACAGCGGCTAAGAAGGCGATGGAAACGGGTCTCAAGCACGTGGATGTGTACGTGAAGGGTCCCGGTGCGGGACGTGAGACCGCGATCCGTGCGCTGCAGGCCGCCGGATTGGAAATAACATTGATAAAGGATGTCACTCCTGTGCCGCACAATGGCTGCAGGCCGCCGAAAAGGAGGAGAGTGTAAATGGCACGCTATACAGGTCCGTTATGCAGACTCTGCAGAAGAGAGGGGGAAAAGCTCTTTCTGAAGGGCACCCGTTGCTATACTGAAAAATGCGGTGTGGAGAGGAGGAAATACCCTCCCGGACAGCACGGCCAGAACAGGGGAAAGCTTTCTGATTATGGGATGCAGTTGAGAGAAAAACAGAAGGCGAGAAGAATGTACTGGATCATGGAGGACCAGTTCCGGCAGTACTTCGAAGAGGCCTCCCGGATGAAGGGAATCACCGGCGAGGTGCTTCTCCAGTTGCTCGAGAGGCGACTTGATAATGTCGTGTACAGAATGGGGTTCGGGCTTAACAGGAGAGAGGCCCGTCAGCTGGTAAAGCACGGGCATTTTCTCGTAAACGGTAAGAAATCAGATATCCCCTCTCATCTCCTGAGACCCGGCGATACCGTTGAGGTCAGGGCTGCGAGCAGGGAAATCGATGCAATAAAAGAAAGCCTGTCAATCGCAGAGCACAGGGGCTTTCCGGAGTGGGTCGAAGTTGATACGAAGGAAATAAAAGGAAAGTTTGTCAGGGTTCCTTCCCGGGAAGAGATGCAGGTTCCGGTGCAGGAACAGCTTATCGTTGAGCTTTATTCCAAGTAATCAATGGATTGCTTCAGCCGTACCGGAGCTCGACAGGGAATATTCCTGACACTACGAAAACAACAATAGATAGGCATAGGAGACCATACTATGGATCTTGTTAAAAGGGGCTTTCAGTTGCCCAAGAAGATTAATTTTGATGAAGAGACGCTTACGGACTCTTACGGCAAACTGGTAGTGGAGCCCCTTGAAAGAGGATTCGGCACCACTATCGGGAATTCGCTGCGCAGGATACTGCTCTCTTCCATCGAGGGCGCTGCTGCTACCGGAATCAGAATACCCGGGGTCCTGCATGAATTTTCCGCCATAAAGTCCGTGAAAGAGGATGTCGTCGATATCATCCTTAACATAAAGAAGCTGCGCTTCAAACTGTACAGTGACGATAAGAGGACGGTGAACATACGGGCGAAGGGGCCGAAGACGGTAACCGGCGTCGATATAGAGGTTGACGCCAATGTCGAGGTGTTGAACGAAGAGCAGCATATCGCTACCCTCGACAATGGGGCAAACTTCGAAATGGAGATATATGTCAAAAAGGGAAAGGGATACGTCTCTGCGGACATGAATAAGGAGGAGGGCCTCCCCATTGATGTAATTGCTGTAGATTCCATATTCAGCCCTATCAGAAAGGTGAACTTCTGGGTCGAAAGGGCAAGGGTCGGGAGATCCACCGATTATGACAGGCTTATCATGGAGGTGTGGACGGACGGAGGTATCAGTCCGGAAAAGGCGGTAAGCGACGCCGCTTCCATCATGATGGACCATCTCGATCTCTTCATCTTTGTGGAGGATGAATCGTCCGAGGAGGAGTCGCCCCGCTCTTCCAATGTGGTGGTGGCGAACGCTTCGACGAATGAGAATCTGATGAAGAGTATCGATGAGCTGGAATTGTCGGTGAGGGCGTATAACTGCCTCAAGAACGCGAATATCAAGACTATCGCCGACCTTGTACAGCGGACGGAGCACGAGATGCTCAAAACGAAGAATTTCGGCCGCAAATCGTTGAATGAGATAAAAGAGATTCTGAACTCCATGGGACTGAATTTCGGAATGAGAATCGATGCCGGTGAACTGGAAGGCAGTGCTTCAAAATCTTAGAGGAGGAAAAGGGGATCATGCGCCATAAAGTAGCGGGTAGGAATTTCGACAGGACCGCAAATCAGAGGAAGGCATTATTGCGCGGGCTTGTGTCTTCGCTTATCGAGCACCAGAGGATCGAGACGACGCTGGCAAAGGCGAAGGCCATAAAGGGTATTACAGAGAAACTGGTCACTTTCGGCAAGAGGGGAGACCTCCATGCGAAGAGGATGGTACTCTCCTACATCCCGAACAGGGTGATCATGACGAAGCTTTTTTCGGAGATTGCGCCCCGCTTCGTGGACAGGAACGGCGGCTACCTCCGGATCGTGCAGACCCGCCAGAGGGTGAACGACAGGGCACCCATGGCCATTATCGAGTTTATCGATTATGAGGGAAGACCGAAAACCGAGGGCAAGGAAGGCAAAAAGAAAGAGGAAGCAAAATAATGAGCGATCTGCTTATCGGGGCGGGAATACTGCTTGGCTGGATACTTTTGCAGTATGTGCTCCTCCCCCGTCTCGGTGTTCCCACGTGAGCGGTACCCCCCAAGGGTTCGGGGAACTCGAAAAAATGTAAATAAATAAAAAGCTTACAAAGGGAAGGGCGTTGTGGTTGTTGCCGCAACGCCCTTTCTTTTGTCTGGTGACATCGCCCCTGATTTCTCCTATAATGTAAATATGGTTTTCAAGTTATTCCTCATTCTTGCCGTGGTCCCCTTCATCGAGCTCTACCTGCTTATCAAAATCGGATCGGGTATCGGCGCCCTCAACACTATTCTCCTCGTTCTCCTGACGGCAGTAATAGGCGCATTCATGGTCAAAGCGGAAGGAGTTCGGGTAATTCATCGGATCAGAAGCGACATTCGGGAAGGGAGGGTTCCGGCAGAGGAACTGATCGATGGGGCAATGATTCTCGTTGCGGGGGCGTTCCTCCTTACCCCCGGATTCCTGACAGATCTGATCGGCTTTCTGATGGTGATTCCGGCAACCAGAAGAGTGATCAAAAGAGGGATGAAACGCTATATTAAACGTTATATAAAAGGGCGGATCACTTCCTTTCACCTGAGATGATGAAGCCGGGTTTGCTTGCCACTCTGCGCATCTCTCTCCTCTATATCCTTACCATAGCGCCTCGCTTTTTGAAAGAGAGCCTGACCGGCTGCTCCCTGCGAATGCATTGCGACGGGCCACATGCCTGTCAATATATTGACAGATAGTGGGGGTGTTCCTATACTGATAGTAGAGAAGTGCGGTGTACTCAGGCGCCTAGCGCCTGCATAACAAAGGGAGGAGGTGTATACCATGGGCTTCAATCCATTAAAAGAAAAGGGGATCCCTATCGAGAAGCAAATACATACATGGTCTGACCTGAACGTACAGCCCTACAACAAACGTGATGTGCATCCGTATACCCGGGCACGGGTGATCCTTATGAACGGAATCGAGGTGGAGGCCGCCTTATTTCTGCACGAACTGGCCCGCAATTCCAATGATATGGAACTGAAAAGGAACATAGCTTTCAGCCGACGCATTGAGCAGCAGCAGCAAAAGGTGGTGAATTGGCTTATTCCTGCAGAAGAATCGGTTCTCGAGGCCACCATCGGCTATGAGCAGGTAGCGGTGGATCTTACCGCCTATCTAGCCAGGACAGTGCCGGATCCCTATGTGAAGCAGGTCTTCGATTTCGGCCTGCTGGAAGATTTTGATCACTTGTACCGCTATTCCAATCTCCTCGAAATGACCGAGGGAAAGAAGGCGGAAGATATCGTGGGGGATCTGACCGAAGTTATCCCGGGCCGGCCTACCATAAAGGAGCACCGGCATCCCTTCGATGAGATCAAGGACTTTGCGGACAGGACAAAAGGCGAGTATATGACGCAGCTCTACATTCTGACACTCCTGGCGGGAGAGCAGCAGACGATGAACTACTATATGAATGTGGGGAACCGTATCGCCGATTCCGTGGGGCGGGGATTGTATGCCGAAATCGGTCAGATAGAGGAACAGCATGTGTCGCAATATGAGTCCCTCCTCGATCCGCGGGCAACCTGGTTCGAAATGATGATCCTTCATGAGTACAATGAGTGCTACCTCTATTATTCCTTTATGGAGCAGGAAACCGATCCGAGAATAAAAAAGATCTGGGAGGCACACCTCGGCATGGAAATAGAGCATCTCAGGATCGCCTGTGATGCAATGCGAAAACATGAGGGAAAGGATCCAGAAGGAATGCTTCCCTCCTCCCTTCCCGAGCCGGTCCGGTTCCAGTCCAATATCGACTATATCCGCGAGGTTCTCGATATGCAATTGGACCTTACCGCTTTCGAGACCGGTTTTATCCGGGAAAGCGAGCTGAAGCCGGATGCGCGGTATCTCAAATACCAGAAGTCGGTGAACGGAGATTGGGTGCCCAGCGAGAAGGTGATCGAGGGGAATATCAAGAAGAGGGGCCGGGATTACCGACTGGAGATGGCTGCTGCAGCAGCCTCCTCTTCGGGAAAGTCCCGGTCGTGAACCGGACGAAACGATAGAGAGGGCTCCCTCCCGGGAGCCCTCTCCTCCGTATCATTCATACCGCTCTCTTATTCTCCTCAGGTTAGAGGACTTCCTGTTTTTCGATAAGGTCATGCACCTTGCGCTTCTTTTCTCTGAGCCATTCATCAATATCGTTCTTCTTGAAAATATAGACATTCGATGGAGTTTTAATGGCGGGGACTTTCCCCTCACGCAGGAGGTGCTGTACCGCAGGTTCCGTGACCTTTAGGTATTTGGCGAGTTGGCTGATGTTGAAATATTTCTCCATTTTCCCCTCCCGTTCGCCTTGCCGCACAACGCGAGTACATTGTAAAACACCGGAAACAAAATACTCAATCCTGTCGGCTCCCCTTTTCACGGGAGTACCGGATCGGTGATGGTCAGGTATCGGCTGCTTGCAAGAGAGTTGCTTTACAAAGAAGAGAATGCGTACAATTCATAGAATTCATAGGCTGCGGGGAAGAGGCGGGGGGGCGCCGAAACGGTACTGGAACGGTGCAATGCGTTGAAAGGGGGAAGGAAACATGAGGTGGACACTATCGAGGAAGCTCTATGCGGTCATCGGGATCCTGACCACGGTAATCATTGTGGGGACCGCCTGTGCGTATTTCAGTCTCAGTTACCTGGTAAACGGCTTCGAGAGACTTACCAGTGACGACGGCGTGCAGAGAATTGCTTCTATGGAGGCCCAAGTACAGTTGGGACTCGCCGTTCAAAACTATAAAAACTATCTTATCAGGAAAGATGACGGACAGATAAAAGGATTCCGCGACAGCCTGGAAAGGCTCAGAAAGCAGATTTCCATCTTCGAGGGCCTTGTGGAGGATGCGGAGGAGGGGGAAGCGGTCAAGAAGGCGAAAGACGCACTTGTATTCTATGAGCAGTCTATGAAGGAGCTGGTGGCGGCACGTCATGGCTCAGATGACGTCCTCGCGGTGGACAGATCCCTGCAGGAGGCTGATCGTGCCCTTCGGGAGGCACTGATACTCCTGGATGAAGTAGCTACCAGGAATTTCAAAATAGATCAACAGAATTTGGAGACCGCAGCCTCCCGTCTGAAGCTCTTCATTGCGGTATCCGCTCTCCTCGCCAGCCTCTTCAGCGTGGTAGTGAGTACCTATATCATCCGGCGTATCCTCTCGTCGGTCAATGCCGTCGGCGAGACGGCAAGGCTTGCCTCTCAGGGTGACCTTTCCCATGATGTTCCGGTGTATACCGCTGACGAGATTGGTGAAATGGCGGAAAGCTTCAATCAAATGATGAGGAACCTCAGGAGTATTGTCGGCCAGATCCATGCGGTGACCAATACAGTGGCGAGCAGTTCCTCTCAGCTGGCCGCGACCGTGCAGCAGATAACGAGGCGTGTCGATGAACAGTCGGGAAGAGCAGCACAGGTCGCAACTTCCTCCACCGAAATGTCGCAGACCGTCATTGATATAGCCAAAAATGCTTCCGAAATGGCGCTTTCCGCGACGAACACCCTGAAGACGGCGGAGGAGGGAGAGAGAGTAGTGAGCAAGACAGTGGAAGAGGTCCATGAGATAGCCCGGACGGTATCGGACTCCTCTCAATTAATCACTTCCCTGGGAAACCGCTCGCGACAGATAGGAGAGATTGTTGGAGTGATCAAGGACATAGCCGATCAAACGAACCTCCTTGCCCTGAACGCGGCCATCGAGGCTGCCCGGGCCGGGGAGCAGGGGAGGGGGTTTGCCGTGGTCGCCGACGAGGTGCGGAAGCTTGCGGAAAGAACCGCCCGGGCAACCACTGAAATAGGAGGGATGATTGCCGCTATCCAGGAGGAAACCGGCAAAGCGGTGTCCGGCATGGAGGCAAGTCTGAAAAAGGTCGAGGCGGGCGCAAGCCTGTCCATGGAGGCGGGAGAGACCCTGAGTATCATCGTGAGAAGCGTGAACACCCTGCAGTCCATGGTGCAGCAGATTGCCGCGGCGACTGAAGAGATGTCCGCCGTATCGGAAGGAATAAGCTCCGATATAGAGGCGATAGCGGCGCTTTCCCGGAAGACGAGCGAGGATGCAGGACAGATAGCGGCGGAATCCCGGGATCTTACTTCCCTGGCAGGGGAGTTGAAAAGGACGGCAAGCCAGTTCACCCTCTCCTGAAACATTCCAGAAGACCCTTCCGGGGACGCCCTTTCAGGGCGTCTTTTTATCAGGGGAGAGCGTGTCGCTGTTTTTTTGGCATTCTTGGGCGAAAAAGGGTAATATAAATGTTTATGGAAAAAGAACAGAAACCTCTTGTGGAAATATATGCGGATGGTGCCTGCAGCGGGAATCCCGGGGTGGGGGGCTTCGGCGCTCTCATCCGCTCCGGCGGCCGGGAACGGGAGCTGTCGGGATGCGAGATGATGACTACCAACAACAGGATGGAGCTGATGGGCGTGATTGCCGCCTTTGAGGCACTGAAAAGACCTTGCCGTGTCGTCGTAACGACCGATTCGAATTATATAGTAAAAGGCATGAACGAGTGGATACATGGGTGGAAGAGGAAAAACTGGAAGAACTCCCAGAATAAAGAGGTCATGAACAGGGATCTCTGGGAGAGGCTTTTGAAGGCGGCGCACCCCCATGAGGTGCTGGCCTGGAAGTGGATTAAGGGACATAACGGTCACCCGGAAAATGAGCGGTGCGACCAGCTTGCCCGTAATGCCATCGAAGAGTGCAGGAAGGGAGCGGTGCGTGGAAGTGAAAAGGCCTGAGTTGCTGGCGCCTGCGGGCGACTTCGAAAAGCTGAAGACTGCTATACACTACGGGGCCGATGCGGTTTTCCTCGGGGATTCTCGTTTCAGTCTGAGGGGAAAGGCGGGAAATTTTCGTGGAGAGGAGTTAAAGACAGCTGTCAGCTATGCACATGCCCGAGGGGTTCGTGTTTATGCGACAGTGAATATCTTTCCCCATAACAGAGACCTGCCGGCGATACGGGAGCATATCCGGCTGCTCCGGGAGGCCGGACCCGATGCGGTCATTCTTTCCGATCCGGGGCTCTTCATGCTGTTCAGACGGGAGGCCCCCGGAATCGATCTTCATATCAGCACACAGGCTAACGTCACGAACGTGGAATCAGCGCTTTTCTGGGAGGAGTTGGGGGCACGAAGAGTGGTGCTTGCGCGCGAGCTCTCCCTCGGAGAGATACGGGAGATCCGTGAAAATACTTCGATCGAGCTGGAGGCCTTTGTCCACGGTTCCCTTTGTATCTCCTATTCGGGACGGTGCTATATCAGCAGCTTTCTTGCATCCCGGAGCGCGAACCGGGGGGAGTGCACCAATTCCTGCAGGTGGAACTATACTCTGATGGAAGAAAAGAGGCCGGGGGAGTCTTTGCCGGTATTCGAGGATGACCGGGGAACGTATGTCATGAGCTCCCGCGACCTCTGCATGGTCGAGCACCTGCCTCTGCTCGCGGAGGCAGGGGTGAGCAGCTTCAAGATCGAGGGACGGATGAAGGGGATCAACTATGTTGCCGGTGTGGTGAAAACCTATCGTGAAGCGATCGATGCCCTCTCCTCCGGCCGCCCGTATGCAGTACTGCAGAGATGGCTGAGGGAGCTCTCCCGGTTCAGCAACAGGGGATACACCACAGGAATGTATTTCGGAAGGCAGCCTGACAGCGACTATACTTTCGATGGAGAGAGTTACCGCATGAGCCACGAACTTGTGGGAGTGGTGCTGGAGGTCGACAAGGGAGTAGCATGCATCGGCTTGAGAAACCGCATTGATGAAGGAGACATGGTGGAATACCTTTCCCCCGGAATAGAGGAAAGGCTTTTCAGGGTAGAATCCATGAGGGATGGAGAGGGGGCCCCCCTTTCTATCGCACGAAACGGGGAGGTGATCTTAATGCCGGTGCCCGAGGGGGTCAGGAGGAACGATCTGGTCCGGAGAGAGAAGGTCCTCAGGGGTACGCAGCAAGGGGAAGTACAGGATTCTGGAGATCCCCGCCTTTGTTTTTCCCCTCCCCAGGGATTATAATAACGAATCTTTCTTTCAGGTGGACGTATGGAACTATATTTGTGCTCCATAAAACTGGGGGAGATCCCCCTTGTTGCCGGCGCGGTAAATGACACCGACGTGCTGACTGTTTCTCCTGACCTGCTGCACACTGCGGATATACTGGAACTGCGGGTGGATATGTTCGATATTCTTACCCCGGAGCATGTAGAGGAAGTCTTCAGGACGGTCAGAGGCAGAGTAAATAAACCGGTGATTGCTACGATCCGGGATGTTGCGGAAGGGGGGCAGAAAGAGATACCCGACCGGGCACTCCTTTACAGGTCAGTGGTTCCGCTTTCCGATGCGGTCGACGTGGAGGTGCGTAACGCCGATTTAATGAAAGAGGTAAAGGAATGGTGTGTCACGCATCGGAAAATCCTGATCGGCTCCTATCATAATTTCACCGCCACCCCTGACGACTCCGCTCTGGACGAAATTGTCGTCCGGGGAAAGGAGCAGGGGGCCGATATAGTAAAAATCGCCGCTATGCCGGGGGACAGGGAGGAAGTGACGAGGCTGCTGCTCTATACTTTACGCAACAGGGACAAGATGCTGATTACCATGTCCATGGGGGATATCGGGCTCCCTTCGCGCATATTCGGTCCCCTCTTCGGGTCCCTTGTCACGTACGGGTATATCGGCAAACCTTCCGCTCCGGGCCAGCTTTCCGCTTCGGAGCTGCTCTATATCTTAAGGAGACTGAAGCTGCGGCAGACGTAAAAGGTCCTTGTTTCCCACGATGACGAGTACCGAGTTTTCCGGCGTCAGATATTTTTTCGCAACCCGCAGTACGTCGTCCTTGGTTACGCTGTTGATATAGCCGGGGTATTTCTCGACATAGTCATCCCCGAGGCGGTAGAACTGCACTGCGGTGAGGAAATCCGCAATCTTTCTGCTTGTCTCGAGCCTGCGCGGGAAACTTCCTGTCAGGTACGCCTTTGCATCGACCAGCTCCTGGTCCGTCACCGGCTCCGTCTGGATTCTCCGTATCTGCTTGAGGATCTCTTCGATCACCACCCCTGCGGATTCATTTTTCGTCTGCACTCCCACTTCGAACTGTCCGGGCTCTTTATTGGGGATGAAGACGCTGTTGATGCCGTATGTCAGTCCCCTCTCATCCCGCACCACGCGCATCAGCCGGGAGGCGAATCCTCCGCCTCCGAGGATATAATTCATGACGGAGGCGGCATAGTAGTCGGGGTTCTCCCGGGACATGCCCACATTGCCGAACACGATATTTGCCTGGGTGACATTCTTGTTTATGATGACGGTCTTTATCCCCTGATAGCGGGGATACCGGCCTTCAGAAGGGGTAGCCGTGAAGTTTTCAGCCGCAGACTTCCCCTGCCATCCGGAAAGGTACTTTTTCATGAGGGAATCCAGCTCCTGCGGGGTGAGATCTCCCACAATGGAGAGAATGGCATTCCCGGGGAGATAATGACGCTGATAGAAGGCTGTTACATCGTTTCTGCGTATTCCCTCAACGCTCTCGATGCTCCCTTCTACGAGCCTTCCGTAGGGGTGTGCGCCGAAAACCTCCCGGATAAAAGCCCTCCCCGCCACAAAGGAGGGGTCCTCCTCCCTCTGCCGCAGGGCACCTTTGATCAGTTCCTTTTTCCGGACAAGCTCTTCCTCTTTGAATGCGGGGTTCAGCAGTATATCGGCAAAAAGGTCAAAGCCCTTCTCTACATCCTTCTTCAGAACGGAAAGGGAGATGGTGGTGAAATCGGCGGTGGTAGTGGCCTCCAGGGAGGCTCCGAGAAACTCGATTTCCTCGCTGATCTCCGCCGCACTCCTGCGGGCGGTACCTTCGGTGAGGAGCTTCGAGGTGAGATAGGCGACGCCCGCTTTTCCGGGAGGCTCATCCAGGGGGGAGGCCTTGATGAGAAGAGTCACCATAACGACCGGGAGATTGTGCCTCTCCACCTGAAGCACGGCAAGGCTGTTTTGCGCTGTATTCTTCTTTACCTCAAGGGCAAACACACCGGCAGGCAGCATCAAGCCGACGATAAGTACTAAAAGCACGACGAGCTTTATAATACTTGGACTGTTTCTTTTCCTGCTCATTCCTCTTTTCACCGTTCGCTTTCCTTTTTCTCCCTCTACGTTGCTTCTTGTAGTCGCTTTTGCTTTGAAATTATTGTTTTTTCAGGGGGAGAAGGATTCCCACCGTCTTATTGTCATCGCTGAAATACCTTTTGGCCACTGCCTGTACTTCGGCAGGGGTAACTTTCTTTATTCCTTCAAGGTACGTGTCCATCAGCCTCCACCCCCCCATCATCTCGAACATACCCGCATACTGGGCTTTTGTATAATTGGAATCCTGCGCAAAAATGAAGGATGCCTCGATATCGTTTTTCGCCTTCTGGACTTCCCAGCCGGTGGGCGGCTCGTCCGCTATCCTCCTGATGTGCGCATAGAGCTCCCTCTCCACTGCTTCGATATCTTTTCCCGGAGCTGCATTGGCGCCAAGGATGAAGAGAAACGGATCTTTGTGGAAGCTGCTGTAATCGGCAAAGGCACTGATGGCGATCCTTTTCTCATAGACGAGGTCCCTGTAGAGCCGCGAGCTCTTTCCTGCCGAGAGGATGGAGGACAACACATCGAGGGCATAGTTGTCCTCGTGCGGGAAGGAGGGGACATGGTACGCAATCAGGATATATGGCAGTTCCGCCTCTTCCTTCCTCATGACGAGCCTTTTCTCTCCCTGCTGTTTCGGTTGCTTTGTGGGCACTTCAGGGGACCTGGCTCCTGCCCGGGGAATGGTCCCGAAACTCTTTTCGAGCAGGGGAAGAACGGTGGCCGGGGTCACATCCCCGGCAATGACGATAAAGGCATTATCGGGGGAGTAGTATTTCTTATAATAAGGATACAGATGTTCCCTTTCGATGGAGGCGATATCGGACATCCAGCCGATCACGGGCCAGCGGTAAGGATGCGCGGTAAAGGCCATGGCCATCATCTCTTCGTACAGGAGGTTTTGGGGATCGTCCTCATACCGCATGCGCCGCTCTTCCATTACCACGCTTCTTTCCGCCGCCACCTCTTTGGGGTCCAGCAGGAGGTTGGACATTCTGTCGGACTCCAGCTCTATGGGAATGTCTGCCCTGTCCGATGCAATGGACTGAAAATAAACGGTATGCTCTTTGGTGGTATAGGCGTTATCCGTGCCCCCGTTCCGCTGGATAATGGCGGAAAACTCCTTTGATCCGTATTTGGGGGTCCCTTTGAACATCATGTGCTCCAGAAGGTGACTCATGCCGGTCTTGCCGATGGGCTCGTGCACCGAGCCGACCTTGTACCATACCTGCAGGGTGACAAGGGGAGCCTTGTGATCTTCCACCAGGAGAGCTTTCATCCCGTTTTGCAGAGTATACTCTTTGATGGAAGAGGTAAGGGATGCAGCTTCGGCAGAGAGAGGAGCGACCAGAAAGAAAAGAATAAAAAGGAATATACGCTTGCTCATATTAACACTATATCAAAATGGATGGTGGTTGGGCAATGGGTGCCGTTTCCCCTTGACAGCCGTTTCCCCTTAGTTTGTTTTTTCGCAGAGAGTATGCTATATATTGGTGTACCCTACACCAGGGTATTTCCCTTTTCTGCAGGGAGTCCCCTCCCGGTGGACGCCCCCGGAGGGGGCGCTGAAAGGAGGTCGCTCATGAAACGCAGAGAGTTTTTGAAGGATGCTGCAGTGGCGGGGATAGGCCTTTTCTTTCCTCCGGGTATCGACGCTTTCTTTACCCCCGCCGGGGCGGCGGAGAGGACTGATCTTGTGGTGGCGCACGGCGCATCCCCCGGGAAGATCACCATGGCCGCCATCGAGGCCCTGGGAGGCGTCCGGAAATTTATCTCCCGGGGAGATGTGGTGGCGGTAAAGCCGAATATCGCTTGGGACAGAACGCCGGAACAGGCTGCCAATACGAACCCCGAGGTGGTCGCCACCGTGGTACGGCTTTGCTATGAGGCGGGAGCGAAAAAGGTAAAAGTTTTCGACAGGCCGGTGAACGACCCGAGGCGCTGCTACGTACAGAGCGGTATCGCCGATGCGTTGAAACCCCTGGGAGCCGACCTCAGCTATATGGACGAACGGAAATTCAAGGACATATCCATAAAGGGACAGGCTCTTACGTCATGGCCCCTGTATGCCGAGCTGTTCGAGGCAGACAAAATCATCAATATCCCTATTGCCAAGCACCATAGTCTGGCCAGGATTACGATGTCCATGAAGAACTGGATGGGAGTGATGGGCGGCTCGCGGAGGCAGATTCACCAGAAGCTGGATGAGAGCCTGGCCGACCTTGCCCTGGTGATCAAACCGACCCTCACTATCCTCGACGCGGTGCGTATCCTGACGGCAAACGGTCCGCAGGGGGGAAGCCCCGGCGATGTGAAGAAGCTCGATACGGTGATTGCCGGAATCGACCAGGTTGCGGTGGATTCCTTCGGGGCGACCCTGTTCGGGATGAAGGGAAGCGATCTCGGCTATGTGAGGATTGCGGCCCAAAACGGCCTCGGCACCATGGACCTCTCGAAAGTTAAAATCAGGAAAATAGCCGTATAGACGATGAAGAATTCCCGCAGAGTAGTGCAGGGCGTCTTCCTGCTGCTGTTTCTTTTTCTGTTCCTGCAGACGGAATCGAAGGGAAGGGATGAGCTGGGGTATCCGGTGAGGCTTTTTCTTGACTTCGATCCCCTCATCTTCATTACCACCCTCCTCTCCTCTCATTCCGTGGCCCCGGCTTTCTATCTCTCTCTTTTTGTCGTCCTTGTCACGGTGCTCCTGGGCCGGGTATTTTGCGGCTGGATATGTCCCCTCGGAACCCTGAACAATATAGCCGGCTCGTTACGGAAGAGCAGGGGAGGGGAAAGGGGCAGGGGATGGCACCGGGTGAAATACCTTCTCCTCATCTTCCTTCTTGTCTCATCCCTTTTCACTGTTCAGTTGACCGGTATTCTCGATCCCCTCTCCCTCCTGATCAGGTCACTCTCCCTGAGTATCTACCCCTCCTTCGAGTACGGGGTGCGGGCCCTGTTCGACTCCCTGTACCATACGGACGCAAAGGGCATCGTGCAGGTGTCTGAGGCCGTCTTCGGGGTAGTCAGGAAGGGACTCCTCTCCTTCCAGCAGCCCCTCTTCAATCAGGGGACATTCATCGGACTTCTCTTTCTCCTCGTCCTGGGGCTGAATCTTGTGGAAAAGAGATTCTGGTGCCGATATCTTTGTCCCCTGGGTGCCCTGCTCGGGGTGTTCTCACGTTTTTCTCTCCTGAAGAGGTCGGTGAGCGAAGGATGCACCGAATGTGGCGCCTGTGCTACCGTCTGCCAGGGAGGCGCCTCTCCCGATAAAAAGGGGGAATGGCGGAGTGCGGAATGCTATTATTGCGCGAATTGTGACGACATCTGCCCCCGGAACGCCGTCCATTTCGGCTTTGCCGGGGAAAAACAGACAGCGGCCATGGACCTGGGGAGAAGGAGGGTTCTTGTCTCCGCGCTCGCCGGGGCGGCGGCGGTGCCCCTTCTTCGTTCGACCCCCCTTGCCCGTGCCGGGTCCCGCAACCCCGAACTGATACGGCCCCCCGGCTCCCTCGAAGAAAAGGAGTTCCTGAAGCGCTGCGTGAAATGCGGAGAGTGCATGAAAGTCTGCACCACCAACGGCCTTCAGCCCGCCCTCCTGGAGGCGGGGTGGGAGGGGATATGGTCTCCGGTACTCGTCCCGCGCATCGGCTATTGCGAATACCGCTGCACCTTGTGCGGGCAGGTCTGCCCCACCGGAGCTATCAAGAGGCTGGACCAGAAGGAAAAAGCCAGGACCAGCATCGGCACCGTCATGTTCGACAAGGGCAGATGTCTGCCGTATGCCCATGCGGCGCCCTGTATTGTCTGCGAGGAGGTATGCCCGACCCCGAAGAAAGCGATATGGCTCGAAGAGGTAACCGTAAGGGACAGGAGCGGCGGAGAGGTGGTGGTGAAGCAGCCGCGGGTGGATCTTGAGCTCTGCATCGGGTGCGGTATCTGTGAAACCAAATGCCCGGTACTGGGGAAGCCTGCGGTCTCCGTCACCAGCATCGGCGAGTCGCGGTCGGAAGAGAACCGGCTGCTGCTTTATTGAGAGGAGGGGGTCATGCCTCCTCTCTCCATACCTCGATGGCGATTTCAGGGCACATCCGGGCACAGAGGGCGCACCCGGTGCATTTCTCCGGGTGAAGGGAGTATACGGGAAAATACCCGTTGCTGTTGAACTTCTCCCCGACCCCCAGGGAGCCCTTCGGGCATGCCTCTATGCAGTAGGTGCACCCCTTGCAGAGTTCCCTGTCAATGACAATCCTGCCCTTCGCTTTCCGGTGAACGGTTTTTTTCATGTGATTTACAAGTGAGGTGTTTGGGTGAATTGTAATTTCAACGGGAGGGGATTGTCAATAAAAAGAAAAGAGAAACTATTTAGGCTTGCGGCGCTCCGGACCTTTTCTCTGCTTTGTTTTGACATGCATTTCCAGAATGCTGCTGAATACATCGATCATCTGGTCCTTCTCTTCCGGGGTAAGATGCTCGCTCATGGTGCGGAACATATCCTGCATGCCCTTATGCATAATTAACGACTTGAATTCCTTAGGGATGTATTCGGCAAGGAGCAAGTACTCCTCCGGCGGCTGGCCGAGAGCTTCCGCCAGCTCAACAACGGATTTCCGCGGCAGGACAAGAAGGCCGTTAAGTGCCTCTTCTATTTCCTCTTTTGTAGTGGCTTTCAGCATTGTGTGGAAACTATTGTTGCTTGTTTCCTCTATATTTTCCCGCAGACGCTTCAGAAAGGGAGACGGCATGCCAATCTCGGACCTGAACAACGATATTCTTTTGGGGTCCGACATGAACTCTTCAACAATTACTTTCGGAACACTTTCTCTGGTGCGGGCAAAGAGCAATTCCCTTTCCAATCTTTCGCGGTCGTGCGGAGAGGGCGAGAACTGTTCGGCGATTTTTCTTATAATTCTCTCCGAAGCCCTCCGATGCGTTTCTTCCGGAGCCCTCTCAATCGAAGAAATATACTCCGGGGTACAGCCGATGCGTTGCGCGAATTGTCTTTGATTCAGCCCGCTTTTTCCCCTTACATCTTTTATGATTTCATGAAGTCGTCTTTCCATTCTTTAAACCAACTGCTGAGCTCTACGTATTATCTCTATACAGGGAACGGTAAATCAAGGGCGGCCTGTAGAGCCGGATAATAGTTTTTTTTCTCAGAATCTTTATCCGGCAGCATCACAATGACGTTGGTACCGCTTGCGCCTTAAAAGACTTCAAGGATAAGCACCCTGTCCTCACATGGTCCAGCGGCCTCTGCCCTGTGGATGAAAAAATATTTCTTGACAAACAAAATAGTTGATATTATTTTAAATAAAATAACAAATAAGTTATCAAATAGTGATGCATAAGTGCAGTGTCGTATTTGCCTTATTGACGTCTGCGAATCGGTCCTGATTGAGCTTTACTATAGTGTCATGCAAGGAGAGATAGTATGAATCAAAGAAAAGTTCCTGTCCAATCCATAATTATCATTGCCGGTAGCCATCCGAGAGTAGAAATCGATAGCAAAAGAATCGAGTACTTCAAAGGCCTGTACGAAGAGGGTACTGTTTCTATACCCCCCGTGGAGGTTCTGCTCATTCAGTCCGGGGTGCCTGGAATGGAGGAATATGCCATAGAGGACGGTATGCACCGATTTCTCGCCCAGAAATCGCTCAAACAGAAAAAGATTGACGTTCAGATCAACAGGGGCATTACCCCCGCAATAACAATAACGGAGAAGGATTCTGTTGCCCTAAAAAGACATCTCCTCATGAGGTCCACCGAACACAATGTAAAGCACCTGGGGTTGCCTCTTAGTCAGGAGGACAGGAAGGCGACGGCAAAACTGCTGTACCAATACGGCAGCACGCCCGATGAGATAGTTGCTCTCCGCCTTGCGAGCAGGCCTACGATATATCGATGGCTCGAGAACGAAATTGAGGCAAGGAGGCAGACGCGCATTGAGGAAGTAGCCAAACTTTTCCGCACCGGTGCAAATCAGAAAACGATTGCGAAGAAAGCAGCCATACCCCGTACCACTGTTCAGCGGATTATAAAAAAAACTATTTGCCCTGATGTTCTGCCCGAAAATCTTAATGAGAAAAACGGGCTTTACATTGCAGAAACGATGGATGCCTTTGGCTGCAGCTCGACTACTGATGAATTGGAGGGTCTCGAGAGGGGGCGGAGCACGATACAGCGAGGTGTCTACCTCGGTGCCGGTGATGAACCGAAGAGAGATGCATGTCAGGAGGGGGAACAATCTTCTCTCGCAAAGCGTGATGAAGAGCTCCTTACGGAAATCTATCAAAAAATAGCGATGCTCTGTGTTACCCCGAAGATTGCCTATGAAATAAAGTTTTCCATTCTCCCTCTCCTTACAAGCCGCTACGAAGAGATAAACAAAATAGTCAACGACGGCGGCTATGCAGACGAGCTTCGGGAGCTTACCCATGAAAATGAAAGGCTGCGGATGGAGTTGCGACAGAGCAACCAGGAGATCCTGAAACGGGACGAGATGATTGAAAAGCTCAGGAATGAAATTGTGAGTCGAACCGAGCATTGCACGTATGACTGTGCGTTCACGGGAGAGCGCCTGAAAGGAGAATTTGACAAGATCATAAAATACATGGTTGGCATGATTGATACATTGGCAAAGCTGACTCGCGGAATCGGTACTGAAGGCCTGGAGGACCTCAATGCGTTCATCCTTGATCAGCTTTTCAGGACAGTGTCGGTTGTGGAGTGGATGGATGACAATGGGTTGGTAGATCATAAAACCAGGGAGCATTTTAATTCTCTGCAAGGGCTTATTGCAGGGAGCGATTTTTTAGATGACAGCCTCGTAAAGAGGATTTACCAACTCGAAAAGCGACTCCGTCGAATACCTGAAATTCCAAAGGTGCTTTCGTAATGGTATCAACAGTGAAAGCCGCCAAAAGGCTCGAGACATTCCTGAAGGTCAATAAGGAAACCATTATCAAAGAGATTTCCTCATCTTTGGGGATTCCCCCGGAGCAGGCCGACGAAGAGGAGATACTGTCCTTTGCCCGCATCGTGTGCCGTAATGCAAACGTACAGAAGCTGCCGGTAACATATACGAACCTGAAATATTTTCTGCAGCGCTCTCTAAAGGAAATGAACGAACAGGAAGCCCTTAATGAGCAAAATGATACTGCAGAGCTTTTTCTGAAGAGAAATGAAGATTTGATCTATGCACTTGCATCCCGCGTACTCGGTCCCGCATACAACAGGGATATCTCTCTCTCAGTGGCTTTCCTCGCCTATCGGAAAGCAGCAAAACTCAAACGGGATCAATTCCAGAAAACCAAGTTGACCACTGTCTTTTTCTGGTGGTATCTCAAGGAGCTCCATGCCATCAGGGGGATAGACGGGAGAGAGGTGATCGATACGAGGAGACATCCGGAGAAATCCGACGGTCCGAGGGGAATCGACCCTCAAAAGCTGTCTTTCAATACCGAAAACTATGACGAAGAGGGAGGGGGGAAGCCGCGGACCCGGTCTCATATCCTATATGACCTCATGGCATCGCCGCCAAAGGAGTTCCATATCTGCCTGCCGTCATTTCGTTCCCGGCTTCCTTCAAAAGATCTCATGGACATTCTGCGGCTCCTTCATGAGGGGGCTCAAAAAGAACTGGATTCCCGCGCTCCGGAGCGCACGAGCATGATAAGCATGCTGGGGACGAAGCTCGGCTGTAAAAGGCTGAGCAGCATTTCGCGTCGCCTCATATCTGTGCTTCATCAGCAAGTCAGAAGCGCGGGAGCTCACATTTACAAGGCTGAGTGCCTGAACGGAACGAATTCGACAGTAATAGTCTGTGCCGCAGATACGGCAGAGGCGTATAAGTATCTCTCCAAGTACGGCCAAGTCCTCAGCTGCCGGAGGATTGAGGTTCCGCGCTGAGCCGGTTTCCTCCCATCCGGGTACTATTATCAATGAGTACGCGTGGTGATTGTCACAATTCCATAAAGGAGCAGCTATGCAACTTCTCAACGCAATTGAAAGGGATCGGAACTTTGCGGAGATATTAGGAAGGGTATCCTCTTTGCCTGTCCAGGAAGGTAATTTCATGAGATTCACCATCAGGTCCGAGATGCGCCTGGACTCTGAGGAGGTGCATGCGGTTGCTACTACCATCGAGACAAAGGATCCGAGGCTTATGATGCTCTTCATTAAACGCTGTCTTGGAGATATGGTTATCATCAAAGGGCTGATATCGGTTTTTAAAAACATTCTTGCCGTAAAAATCACCAGCTTGGGTAACCCGTATAAGAGCCCTGCGGTTCTTTTGGGCAGTGTCAAAAAGGCGCCGATGGACAATGGCGAAAAAACGCATTTCGAATTGGAGTCCAGAGAGTCTGGCCGCAGCCGACTCTATGTCACTGCCCATACTGTTGAGTCCTCCAATGAAAGAGTCAAAAATAAGATGCGCTCCCTGAGAGAGCAGCAGAAGATCCTTGTTTACGGCCTCTTCTGCAATAAGAGAATCATCGCCACCGATTTGGTTCCGGTGACAAACCTATGAAATGGACAAATATCGTGAAGGGAAGAATAGTCTTTTTGATCGTCCCGGTTATATTCATGCTCCTAGGACTGTCTCAGAACGCAAATGCAAGTCCACAGGCGGAAGCTGTTCAGGTCAAAGGCATCGACGAGGCGCGGGCTCTCGCTTTCCTGCAGAGGGCGTATTTTTCGCTTGAGCAGGCGCTCTATTATGCGGAAAAGTCGAGGAACGCAAAGGTGCTGCCGAGTTTTGATTTCGAGCGCTTCATGGCGGACGTAGAGCTTATCCGGAAGGACCTGGGGGTCTATCTGTATCCCCGGAACGAGAAGCTGTCGGGCGAAGCGCTCCCCTTCAAGATCGACGGGGACTACTTTCTGAACGATATCATCAATGCAAAATAAGGAGGACGTACCATGGTAAGGACGAAGAGTACGGTTGCAGAAGAGTTGATCAAGGCGATCCCGGTGCTGTTTTTTGCGTATGTGTTTGTCATCGGCTGGCCGGACCTGGCGATGGCTGCGGCAATGACGGTGGAGGAAATCTATAAGGGGGGAAAAGATGCGATCACCGGGATCTACGGGGCTCTTTTCTCCCTTGGGGTTGTGGTAGTGGGCATAGGGGAATACTTTATGAACGGAAGGAATCTGGGCCACCTCATGGGATTTCTTATTGTAGCGATATTCCCCCATATTGCCGTAACAGTTATCGATAAGATTTTCGGTCAATAGGCTGAATCGATGCGCTACCGGGTACCGAAAGCGCTCAACATGACGCTCCAGTTTCTGGGCATGAGGCCGGACGACCTCGTGGTGGTGCTGAGCCTTACCTCGGTGCTGATCGTCTTTATGAAATATGTAGGCGTTCGCGCCTTTCTTCCGAGCATTGCCGCCCCTCTCGCAGTGGGGGGATTCGTATCCTATGTCCTCAAGAAGATCAGCGAGGTGCGGCCCGACGGCTACACCCGCCACCTCCTGCATAAGTACGGGGTGTTTTTCGAGTCGACAAAGAGGAATCTCCTGATCGCCCCGGGAAGGAAACGGTACTCTCCGTAAGACAAGTGAATGAAAAGTATGGCTAAGAAAGAATCCGCAGCAATGAAAGATAAGAACACCCCCTGGGTGCTCCTGGCACAGTACGCACGGGAAGGTGCGGTCTGGAAGGTGGCCTTCATCCTCTCGGCCTTCACCATAGTGCTGATGGGCTTTGCCCTGAGCCACTCCTCCCAGACCCCGAAGAAGGCGTACATTGTGCCGGGCATTTTCAGGCCCGGCATCTATACCGCAGGGGAAGAGGTGGAAGACGTTGTCGGAGATGTGGCGGAAAGATTCGTGCTCCTGATAGGCTCGGTGACGCCCGATACCGCGGACTTGGTGGAGAGGCGATCAGCACGCTATCTTTCCCCTTATTTCCAGTCCCGGTTCAGCGAGGAGCTGAAGCTGATGCTTGATCCGATCAGGGGCGGTATCGGCTTTCTTTTCTCCCCCACGGACAAAAGGGTCAGGAAGGTGGACGAAAAAACGTACAGCGCCACTATCTCAGGCACACGGGAGATGATCTCGGGCGGTGTGGTGAAGAAGACCGAGAAGTATTCCTTCGAAATAACGCTTGAGAGGACGGCCCCCACAGAGCTCAACGTATACGGCTACCAGATAACGGATATGCGCAAGGGAGCGGTGAACCAGTGATACGAAGAATCCTTGTGGTCTTTTCCCTTCTGTTTGCAATACCGATGAGCCTTCATGCCGCCGAAGGGAAGAGGTTTGTCGAGTGGAACGGTGACGTCGTTACGGTGTTCGGCGGGCCCGGGAAAGTGATCCAGGTGAACTTCCCCTCCAAGGTCGAGACATTTATCTCGGCCACCGAGAATATCGACATCAAATACTATGAGAACTCGGCCTATATAAAGATCCTCTCCCATGAGCTTCTGGAGCCGCAGGTTTTCATCATCACCCAGGAAGCACGTGTTCCCCTTCTCCTGAAGCTCTCCCCTGAGAACGTCGATTTCATCGTGGACGTGATCGATGTCCGCCAGAAGATGGCACGCAAGCGCCAGGAGGAGCAGCGTCTCGGCAAGGAGATCGATCCGGTCTCCCTGATCGTGGCGATGTCTGCGGGACAGCCTCTTCCGGGCTTTTCGGTGACAGAGCGGGAGCATCCCCTCCAGAGATTCAGCCGGAACGGTACCCTGAACGCCACGCTGAAGAAGATCTACCAGTCCCCCCTGTTCACCGGCTATGTGGTGGAGCTGAAGAACGTGTCGGTGCTGCCCCTGAAGATCACAGTACAGGACCTGGTGGGCCCCAACGTGATGGCGGCGGCCCTGGAGCGTCCTGACGGGTACATCGCGCCCACTCCGCAGACCGCGGAAGGGGCGCAGGCAGGCAGACACAGGATGCTGGTGTATGTAGTGGTGTCGGCAGGAGCACGATTATGAGCGATGATATACTGCACAGCGGACAGGAGCCCGATCAGGGGGAAGCGCCGAAGGAGAAGAGGCCCGGGTTCCTGCGGAAGCTCCTCTTTGGAAGCGTCTTGCGGTCGGTATTTTCGGTGCTCTTTCTCTTCACCCTGTCGCTCATCCTTTTTGCACTGCTTTCAAGCTCTCCAAAGAAAAGAGAGGCGGGTGGGCAGTCCAGTGCAAAACAGTCCGAAAAGGACCTGTCCGAGACGAACCGCATCCTCTCTGAGGAGAACAAGCAATTGAAGGCACGGGTTGCGAAAGCGGACTCTCAAGGCAGCGGAGCCTTTGCTCCGGGGACAGCTCCTGGTTTGGATAAGGAGATCCCCTTTCCGCCGCCTCCGCCGGGAGGGCAGGGCGGCCAGGTTCCTGCCTTTTCCGGACCGGCCCCTGCAGGCTCATGTCCTGCGACACCCTCCCATGGACCGGTGCCGGGGACAATACCGGGAGCTGGCACTCGATTCAATAGTCCCGGAGATGCGATCACCCAGGCCGGGGTAGTCCAGCAGGGGATGGGGTTTCCCAACGTGTACAAGCCTCTTACCGTGGGGGTCCCCGCCTCCGCAGCACCCCATCCCCCGTATTCAGGGCAGCCAAATGCTCTTGGCCCATCCGCCGAGCAGAAGCCCGAACAAAAGAAAGAGAAGAACCTTCTTGCAGGCTCCAGGGCAGTGGGGTCTATTTCCCATGGGATCGCTGCCGTGCCGGGGCTTCCTTACCCGGTGACAATCGATCTGACCTCGATGACGGTAGGACCCAATAACACCAGCCGTCCCCTCAAGGACTGCAGTGTCATCGCCGTGGCCAGTGCGGACCTCTCCACGAGCCGGATTCTGCTTCAGCCAAAGACATTGAACTGCTATCTGGGGGGGGAGTATCTCTCCCTGGACGTGGACGGCTATGTCATCGATCTCACCGACAACCTCACCGGCCTGCACGGCAAAGTGGAGGGAAGGTCGGGCAAATACCTGTGGGGTATCATTGCGGGCTCCTTTGCGGGCGGTCTGGGGAAGGCATTTGCCGCTGCGGAGACGACCTCCACGGTGAGTGAATTGGGCACCAGCACTACGACAGTGACCGGGGACAAGCTGAAGTACGGCCTTACTTCGGGGGGGGCGGCCTCGGCGGACGAGCTTGCGCGGTGGTTCAAGGAGAGGGCGAATAAGCTGGTGGATTATGTGCAGGTGCCCCCTCTTCATGCGGTCAAGGTGATCTTCACTACGTCGATGCATGTCCCTGACGGAACTCGCGGGATCAATCTAAAGGAGATGTCATGGGTAAGGTGATGCTTTCTGCACTTATGATTTTCATTCTGTTTACCTCCGGCTGCTCCTGGATGAGGAGTGGAGCGAAGGCCCGGAGGCCCGAGCCGTCAAGTAATTCTTACCCTGCCGCACAGGCCATGCCCGAGAGGACGGAGCCGAAGGAGAAACCTTCCTCTGCCATGCAGGGAGAGCCCCGGAGCCTGAAGCCTCAGCTCATCTCGGAGAGGAGCTTTCTTGAAAGTGTCGCGGCCATCGAGAAAGAGGACCTTGCCCTAAGGAAAGTGGTGGGGTACAGCACACCGGGCACTCCGATCCGGCTTCCGGCCAAGGTCATTCAGATCTATGTGGCCCCCTATACGACCCCTTTGGGAAGGCTTGTGGGTGAGCACTTCGTGTATGCCGTGGTACAGCCTGAGACCTGGTGGACGCCGGAGTCGATCGGTTTTGACGCGATCCCTCCCACCGACATCATGAGAGGCCCCGTCTTCAGGGAGGAACCGGGGCAGGGGGAGGACAGATGAAGGGGCTCACTCCCTACTGGACCGAGGAGAGGGGAATATCCCTCCTGGCCGACGGATACCTCGGGTTTGTGTTCCGGTACGATGACATGATCAGGGATCCTTGCGGCCGGGACATCCACAGCTTTCAGATCATCCATAACGACTCGCTGGAGCAGCCGGTCGTGGCGGTCCGTACCAATATCAGGGTGGAGTACAAAGGAAGCATGGTAAAGACGTTCCTGTCGCCTTCCTATGCAGCAGAGACTATGAGGACAATCGGCGAAAGGGCAATGGAGACAGTGATGAGCGTCAAGTGGGAGGTCTGCGGAGAGGGAGAGCTTCTTTCCGCGCAGGAGATTGCCTCAGAAGTGGGCAGAAAGAGGCACTTCATCTATGTGTCAGCTTGTAGCGGGGAAGTGGAGGACCTCATCGGAGAGGTCGACTTCTCCTTTGCCCGGTGCGGTGAGCAGACGGCATGGATCATCAATACCGACCGCCTCGTGCCGGCAATGGCCCTGTGCTATGAGCGCCGGTTCTGGACAGTAGCCCTTCCGGTGAAGGTCTTTGACAGGCAGATGCGGTTTCTGAGCCTCCCCCTGGGGGCGATCTCCTCTCTTCTGAACGAGATGAGACTGTTTTCGAGGAGCATTCAGTATGCGTAACATGGGCCTTTTGCTTGTCCTTCTCTTATTGGTTATGCCATCTATAAGCAAAGGGCAGGAGATCATACGGTCATCGAGATACGAGAGGGCGAACATGAGCACGGAAAGTGCGGAGAAGGCCGCGGCACTCAGGGAGAAATACTATCTGCCGACAGGCTGTCCGGTCAAGGCGCCCTCACAGGGCGAGGAGGTTATTGTCATCGTATACCGGCACGGCCTGGAGGTAGAGGAGAACAAGATAATACAGGAGGAGAAGGTCCCTTACCTCTTTGCCGAGAGGGCTATTGATGCCTGCTACTTTCTCTTTAACCGGGAGCCGTTGATTATCGGAAGGCATGCCTACCTGTTCGAGACTTCGGGGGACGCCTTCTCACTGTATGCAGTGAAGAACGGAGCGCCTTCCCCAGTCGAAATGGCTGACGGGCAGGCATACATGACAAAGGACGGGTATCTTCTTAAAAGGTGGAAGGGAACAAAACAGTGAAAAAGTTGGTGTGTGCACTTATTGCAGTGCTTATGAGCGGATGCGCCACGGCGCAGAAGGACCAGGAGACGATGATCCAGGAGGCGGTCAGCAGGGCTTTGCGCAGCTACTACAACGCCCCTTCGGGGATCGGAAAAATCTACCCCGAACCCCACAAGTATGTCTGGGACAACCAGATCCTCGAGGAGATCGTAGTGCCGGGCGCCATCCGGGGAGGTGTTTTCTATCCGGCCCACCGGGAGACGATCGTGGTGAAGCCCTACGAGCCGCTCCTGATCCCTGAACGGGAGAGCAGGAGAGCCCCTCCTGGAGGGAAGGAATGAAGCGGATGATTGTATTGTTTGTACTTCTTGGGGTGCTTGTCCCTGCGGTGTTGTACGCCCTGGAGGCTGAGGAGGAGCTTAAGATCCTTCAGCAGTTCAGCCTGAGCCATGCGGAGAAGAGCAAGGAGAAAACTGCTCCGCCGGAGCAGCAAGCTGCCGTTTCGGAAAGCCTCCCGCCTTCTGCCACTACCGTCACAGGGAAAGAGAAAGAGACCGGGAAGTCAGCAGCAGGGGAGCCCATGTTCTCTTATACGGCCTACGGCAGGAAGCTCGGCGATGTGCTCTTTGAGCTTGGCAACACCATGAGGTACACGGTGCTTTTTGGGCCACAGGTCGACCCGAATGTCTCCGTTATCGTCGATGTCCGGCAGGTGACCTTTCCGCGACTGCTCGCACTCCTTACAGCTCAGGCAAACTACTGGTACGAGCTGAACGAAAAGGAGAGGATCATCACCCTTCTCAAGTACGAAACGAAAACCTTCTCCCTTCCCGACATCGGGATCACTACCCCTTCGATGACTGCCGAAATCGGAGGGGACATGCTGGGCTCAAGCGGAAGCGGCAGTACGGGCAGTGCCTACGGCTCCGTAGCAGGAGGAACGGACAGCGCCTCCCAGAACCTGAAGGCAAGCGTGCTCCTGCGGAAAGCAGCGGACCACCTGGACGGAAGGAAAGCCTTTGAGGAGAACATTAAAAAGCTCCTCTCCCCTGACGGACACTATGTCCTTGACTGGCATGCCGCCACCCTCATGATCCATGACTCCCCGCGGAATGTTAGCTTGATAGAGAAGTACATTTCTGACCTCCGCATCTCTGCTGACAAGGTCCTCATTGTGGAGGCTACGGTGACCCAGGTCTCTACCAATGCCGACCGGCGGTTCGGGATAGACTGGACCCTTTTAGCGGAGCGGATCGGAGGGGAGGTGCTGAGCGGAGAGGGGAAATCCCTGAGCTTTACCACTACGGTTACCGATATTGCAAATCCCACCCTCACTGTGACCCGTACGGCAGGGGACGTGAGTGCGGTCTTAAAGGCCCTTGAGGAGCAGGGCAGGGTGAATGTCCTTTCAAAGCCCTTCATCTATGCCCGCAACCTGCAGCCGGTGGCGATCTTCTCGGGCAAGTCGATCCCCTACATAGGAAGTGTGCAGAAGACCACCACCGGGACCATAGGGGAGTCCACTACGAGTTACTCCATCTCCCGGGCACAGGACGGGGTAATGCTGGCAGTCCGGTGTCATATCAGGGATGACGGGAAGGTGGATATTCAGATCGCCCCCATTCTTGCCAGTGTGGATGAGTTCGTCACCTTCACTTTGGGAGGGGACACCTTCACCCAGCCGGTAAGCTCTGTCCAGCAGACACTTCAAAGCGTGACCCTGAAGGAGGGAGAGATCGTGGTGATCGGAGGGATACAACGGGACAAAAAAGAGGCCTCTACCCGTGAGGTGCCGGTGGTCTCAAAGATTCCGGTACTGGGAAGCCTTTTCAAGTCGGATAATGATACCAGTTCCACTTCGGAGCTGGTGATCGCTCTCAAGGCACGGAGGGTGAAGTCATGATACCATACGTAAAAGCATACTCCATCATCTTTGCCCTTACGCTTTCAGTCGTATCAATAGCGCATGGAGCGGGGGACAACCCGTTTATCGAAGAGGAGAAGCCCAGGGCTACAGTGCCACCGGCGGGGAAGGGGGGGCCGAAGGGCGCATCCGGAGGATTTCGCCCCGAGAGCCTTAATGAGGTGTTGCCTTTTGCCCAGAGCCAAGCACCCCAGCCCCCGGCACAGATGGAGAGAAAGTGGAAGATCAGGGGAAAGGTCAACGACATGGTGGTGATCAGGGACGAAAAGGGCGAGCGTATCCATGTGAGGAACGGGGAGGTCTTTGATGGCTGCCTCATAGAGTTCCCTTCGGCTCTCTGTGAACGGGATGCGGTGATCAAAACCCTGCAGGAGACGATCGAGAGGGAGAAAAAGGAGAGGATTGCCCTTTCAAGGACAATTGACGACCTAACTCGGAAGAATAGTGAGGCGGACAACACCCTGCAGCAGCTTCGTAAGGAACGCGATATTCTTGCTCAGCAGCATAAGGAGGTCCAGGCTGCCCAGGAGAAATCCTTAAAGGAAATAGAGGACCTTGCCTTTCAGAAAGACGATATGGAGCACGTCTTGGAGCAGCTCAGGAAGGAGCATGAGGGAGTGCTTGTTCATCTGAAGGAGATACAGGCTGCCCTTCATGAGAAGGAGGCCGCGGCTGCAAAAGCGACTGCCGAGGCGGTAAAGAACAAGACGGACGCCTTGTCTCTTTTGGAAATGACAGCACAGAGGGAGCAGTGCAGTAAGGAAGTAGAGCAGATACGAAACGCTCTTAAGGAGAGGGAAACTGAGGCTTTTGGCGCAGGAGTGCTTATCGAATATGTGCGGAAGAGCGGAGAGAGGGTGCCCACCGAAGAGTACGGGGAGATCATCGTCAAAGAGATGAGCGACAGCCTTATTATCGGGGTTTCCAAATTGCATGCCGATCAGGCCGAGCAGAGCTTTGCAAAGGCGGCCAGGGCCAGGATCATGCAGGAGCAGTTCATCTTTTACCTCCTTGAAAGGGGGAGTGTGGACTTTACCTCTTCTCCGTCAGGGCAGCCTGCCCATGCAGCACAGAGGGTGGCGGGGTGAGTAGTACCCCCCTTACTTCGACAAAGCCCCTGACCGGCGAGGTCCTGGTCCGTAAGGGGATCATCACCCCCGAGCAGCTTGCCTTCTGTCTTGAGCACCAGCGGCAGCTCCGGCGTATCGGCAGGGAGTACCGTATCGGGGAGCTCATCATCAAACACGGGTATGCGATCAAGGAGGAGGTCGATGCGGCCATAGGCGAAACGATGGATCTCGATGCCGTAGTCATCCCCGGGGAGATACGCAGAAGGCATGGAATCTATGTCCATGGGATCAGGGGAGGATCCATCTGTGTGTCCGCTGTCGAGCCCCTCACTTCCGGCAGGATCCAGGCCCTTCTGGATGACCTGAACGAGGCGGGCATTTTCGTACAGAGCGTACGGGACGTTCCCATGGACAGTAAGGAGATCCTCAGAAGCATTCATTCAGGCAAGGATATTGAGCGGGAGAACCTCCTTAAGAACATAGCGAAAGTGAATGAGGACCCCTCAAACGGACAGGTCCTTCTGCAGCTTCTGCGCGGCCTGTTCAAGGACGCCATCGAGAGCCGGGCCTCGGATATCTACTTTCAGAAAGTAAGGGAGGAGACTTCCAACTGGGTCATCTATAAGGTCGATGGCCGCCAGCATTATAAGTATCTCCTGAGCCCCCAGGCCATGGCATCCCTCGCCGTACGCCTGAGGACCGAGGCACAGGTCGACTTTGAGCCGCGCCTCCCTCTGGACGGCCGCATCACCTTCCCTTACCGGGATACAGAAGTGGACATCCGGCTAGCCACCATGCCCACCTCGGGAGGGGAGCTTATCACGCTGCGGCTCCTGAACCCGAACTCCCTGAAGCCCCTGAAAGCGCTCTTTGAGGACTACCCGGACCTCTACGGGTACCTGAAGCGCATTCTGAGCTTCCGCCAGAAGACCGGAGGGTTCCTTCTTTTTACCGGAGCCACGGAGTCGGGCAAGACTACCAGCCTGAACGGGGCGATCAAGGAGATAGACAGAAGGCTGCTGAACGTGATGACTGTGGAGGACCCCGTCGAGTATGCAATACCCGATGCGCGGCAGACGTCCGTGCACGAGGGAATAGGGCTCACTTTCGATAGGGTCCTCAGGTCCCAGCTCCGGCATTCTCCTGATGTGCTGGTCATCGGGGAGATGAGGGACGGGATTACGGTGGAGATAGCGCTCCGTTCGGCGGAGTCGGGACACTTTGTGCTCTCTACCCTGCATACGAGCCGGTGCAAGGATGCCCTCAACCGTGTAGTGGGCATGATTCCTCCGGAGTACAAGATAAGCGGCTCCTTTGTCCTTGCCAATTACCTCAATGCCGTCATCAACCAGAGCCTTGTCCCCCGGCTCTGCTCCTGCGCTCTTTCCCTGAGGGTCGAAGAGATCAAAAAGGGAGCCCCTGTCATGACTAACCATGAAGCGCAAGAGCTATGGGGCCGATTTGCCAGGGTCCTCGACCACTGTGGTATTCACGATGGGGAAATGATTCATTTAGCCCGTCCCCGGGGGTGTGAGCGGTGCCAGGGAAGCGGCTACCGGGGGAGGGCCCTGGTGGTGGAGGCGGTCTTTTTTCCCGCTGACGAGCCCCTACGCCGCCAGATGGAGGCACAGCTTCTTACCGCGGATGATTACGATGTTTCGGGAATCATGGATCTGGAGAAGGTGGAGTACCACTCTCTGGAAATGAGCATCGGTATCTTGCTCAGGAAAGGCACCATCGACCCCCTCACGGCCTATTATGCCCTGGGGCTCAACAGACAAACTATCAGTAAGGGATATTGAAATGGCAACGATCTTCACCGCCAAATACATTCTCAACGGGAAGGGGATACAGAAGGATTTCTTCCTGCCGGATGAGGGCTCGGTCAGGAGCGCCATATGGCAGCAGGGCGGCATCACTCTGTCGATCAGGGAGAGGGATGTCGTGCAGTATCGGAGACCGTGGGTCAGGATCGACAAAGAGGAGAAGATCCGCTTTCTGCACGCAGTGAGCCTCCATGCCGAAACCTTCGCCCCTGCCAAGGCGCTCATGATGACCATCGAAAGCGAGCAGGATACCGGAAAGCGGATCGAGTACGAGCGGGCGCTCGAGGTGATCAACGGAGGAGGCTACTTCTCGGAGGCGATCATGCAACTGGGAATGTTCGATAAGGCCGTTGTCGCGATCCTGAAGGAGGGGGAGGAGACCGGAACGCTCAAGAAGGCGATTGTCGATGCTATCGATTACCTCGAGTCGCGGAAGAGGGTCTGGAAGGAGTTCAGAGCCGCCGCAGGGTGGCTTGGCATTGATGTGATTTCAGCCCTCCTTTCTGTGGTTGGTATGCAGTTCGGCTTTCTGCCGTGGCTCGAAAAGAGCGGGGCCATGGGGCAGGGGGGCGCAAAAGCCGGACAGCTCAAAGAAGCGATTCGCCTTGCCTACGTGTGCAACGAGGTCCTCCTTGCCATCGCTTTTTTTGTAATGAGCGTTGCTCTTTTCCTTGCCGTGGGCACTTACTTGAAAAAGGGCGCTATCCGCGACCATGTGGAGAGGGCCTTCATCAGGTTTCCGTTCCTGCGTTCCGTGATACTGGATGGCACCTTTGCGGACACCTTCTTTATTCTTGGGCGGATGCTCAAAGGCGGCGTTGACCTCCTGAGCGCCCTTCAGGCTGCCTCGGAGGCGACATCCATCCCTGCGGTCATACAGTACTGGCGTACGGTGCGGGGGCGTATCTTTGACGGGACCACGACCCACAGGGCCTTTGAATCCAAACTCATTACCGATGCCGAACGCAAGGTGCTCAGCGCCCATCAGAACAATACGCAGCTCGGCGATCTCCTTCTTTCGATGGCGGAGACCAGGGGGTACTCCTACCAGAGGGGACTGCGGAGACTGGTCAGGGCTGCCGGGGTATCGACCGTGCTCTTCATTACGGCATCGATGGGCTCGGCGCTCTATGTCTCTTATATTCAGAATCAGGGGATTACCGAGCAAATGCGGTATCTTGGGGAAGGAGGCATGTAGTGAAACTGTTCATTCCGGAGAGATTTGTGGCCTCCTCGGTTCCCTTCGCCACGAAGGAGCTGGGTGCGCAGGACCCCCTTGAGGCGGCCTACCATGAGGCGGTGCGGCTGCTTGATGATGAAAACGTCAGGCTTATCGCCTCGACCGAGGGGGAGTATGTCTATTTCATTGCAGGAAGGGCTCGGGATTTCGAGGCGGCCCCGGAGAGCGGCACCCCTTTGGCCAATGCTCTTCCACAGACCCCGGACCACCGGGGGGACGGTCTGTACTGTTTTGACAACGGCGAACACTACCTTGCGGTCGAAAAGAAGGCTGATAAGCTTAAGGCTTATAGTATGGCAAAAGGACGAGAGGGGAGTTTCGGGCAGAACATCTATCCGGTGGACACCATGACGGTAGTGCCCTGGGAGGGGTACCGTACGCGGCAGATGCAGGACGCGCGGAAGATCACCCGTCTCTCCATCAATATCGCGGCAGTCATAGCGGTAGTGAACATCCTCCTGATTACCGTTTTCTCCATCATTGAGGGGTATGCGCAGGGGAAGACCGTTCATCTCCGGGATAAGATGGAGGAGAACATGCGGCGCATGGGAGCCGTGGTGCAGGAAAACACGTTTCACCCCCTCAGAACATACCTCAACGATATCCAGATGATCGATTCCCGCTCAAAAAAGATCGATGTATACCGGGTGGAAAACGGCAAGGTCTCCTGGACCGCCCACTTTCCGAAGTGGATATCCTCAGAAGACTATGAGCTCCTGGGGCGGGACCTGAAGAAGGAAGAGAGAGACGACGGTATTATTGTAACAAAGGGTACACGATGAGAAAGATAGGAAATATCGTCAACGCGGTAAAGCGGGCGGATGCGGTCCCGGTGACCGTATTTCTGTGGAGCATCGCACTGGTGCTTACCCTGGTGCTATCGCTCCAGGCGCGAAGGACGTTTTTTGCGCTCCGTGAATATGCCTCTGTGGCGAGCGAGGAGAGCATCTCCCTGATCGAGGTCACGAAGGTAGCCCTGAGCAGCAGGGATTATCAGTGGATCAAAGAGAGGCTCGCTGCGGCGCACCCCGATGTCCTTTTTGAAGCACAGGCCGACAGCATCAGGGTGTCGGTCGGTAGTGTCAGGGATTATGAGAAGTTCCGGAACGCTCTATACAGCGTCATGGAGAGCGTGAGAGACGCCCGATGGGAGGTGGCCTCCCTGTGCGCGGGGGAGGCGTGCAGTACCCCGGTGTACCGCGCGGAGCTGAAAGGCTATGCAGTCAGAATAACAAGCAAAGCGGGCCAGTGAGGGCCTGTATCCCAGTGCAAGAGAGGGAAAAACTATGAAGAAATTCAGCGAGCATCTAGGTAATGAAAAAGGATTCATCCATACGGTGATTCTGGGGGCTATTGTGCTGGCCATTGCGATGGCGGCGCTCTGGGCGAACACCGGAAAGACAAACAGCTCCCTGGCATCCAGCAAGGCAGCCTATGGGAGGGCCACCTCGGTGATCGAGCAGGGGGCCACGTTCCGCCTGGGCTTTGAAACTATTGTGGCAAACGGAGTGGCTTCCTCTTCGGTGACGTTCAACACGAACTCCAGCACTGGTCTACTGAATCCCTCCCTGAGCGGGATCTCGCAGCAGTATCCGGATAAGACCCTCCTTGCCACGACCACCAACACCTGGGTCTACAAGGTGGACGGAAGCAACAACCCCGTGGTCAAGGTCCAGGGAATAGGGGTGGATGCAAGCGCCGACTACATGGTGATACTGCCTGACCTTACCCAGGCAGCCTGCCAGAACATCAACCAGGCAATTACAGGGAGCACCTCAATTCCGGCGCCCGCTGCAGGGACCCTTGCCGCCTGGAGCACGGCCGCCACCGCGATCGATCTTTCCGCAGATGCCGCCATCAACAAGCTCTCCGAGGCGTGCGTTCAGACGACCGACACCAAGTACGTCTACTACAAAGTCCTCTCGGAGGTATAGAGGGCGTGCGGCGCATGAGCGACATACGGGGCTTTGTGCATACGCATCTGCTTGCGGCAGTTCTTCTTTCGGCCACTCTTGCTGCAGTGCTTGCCCGTTCAGGGAGGGTGGACGCCACGTTCTTTACCAAAAGCGGAATTGTTTCCCAGATTGTCGCCCAGGCGAACATGATCCGCCAGAAAGTCGTCGCCTGCTCTACTTTGTACCCCAGTGGAAACAACGGGACAGGGAATCATATCAGCTATCCCGGGGGGAACGACGTTGCTGTTTCCACCCTGACCTGCCCGGGGAGCGGGCAGAACCTCTGGACAGGAGTGGACGGACAGACGCTTCCGAAAGCTCCCAACGGGTTTAGCGACTGGAAGTACATCAACGACACCACCAGTGTGCGGATCTATCTCAGGGCTACTTCGCTTCCAGCCTCCCAGAGCGCCATGCAGAAGGCTTTTGGATACTTCAACCAGACCCTTCCTGAGGCCTCCCTTTTAGGAAATGACTTTGTTCTGACTATTTCACTGTAGGAGAGAGGAAAACGTCCCGTGGGAAAGAAAACAGACGGCGATATGCTTAGAAATCAGCGGGGCTTTCTCACCTCTCACGTCATGCTGGCCCTCTTCTTTTTGGCTTCGGCCAGTGTGGCAGGGTATGCCCTCTTTCAAAGCATCATTTCCCACAACGACCTGACCAATTACCACAGCACCCGGAGCATCCTGACCAGCACCAAGGCACACTTGATCGCCCTCCAGGCCGACCCTGACGGCGAAGGCTTGCCGGAGCTGCTCAAGGAGAGCTCCTCTGCCCTGCCCGCCTCCTTCCCAGGGCGGAAGACGGATGCCTGGGGGAGGACCCTCCGGTACTGTACCTGGGACCCGGGAATAGCTAATGCCAACGCTATATACTCCCAGAACAACACCGCCCCTCCGCTCAGTAACCTCATCGGACGGGTGATCTCCACGGGCAAGGACGCCTCTTTTCAGACCGTCTGCCTTACGGCCACCGCGGTTGCCGGTGATGATTTCCTTATCGATATCTACACCGGAGATGCCCTCCACTATAAGCTCTACCAGGGACAGGACGTATCGCAGCAGACCCGGGGGTATAACGCCGTTGTCTATTCGGCCACAGAGCCCGCGAACAAGTACAACGGGCTCCTTTGGTACGATACGGGCAGTAACGTCACCAAAATGTGGAACGGCTCCTCGTGGATCTCCCAGGGGGCTGCAACGCCCACCAATAACACGGATATCGCCAATAAATCCTATGTGGATACCGCGGTCGCCAGTGCAGGAAGCGGGGGCATCGATGAGCTCAGGCTTACCTCAAGTATTGCCTCCTGGACCACTGCAGGGGCTGCCAACTGGACCGTGCCCGCCGGAGTGTCGAAGATCTATGTGACATTGGTGGGAGGCGGCGGAGGAGGTGGGGGACCCTATAGTAATCCTGGAGGGGGCGGCGGAGGAGCCGGGGGCTACATATATAAAGCGCAGGTCATGGCCACTGCAGGAGACGTGCTTACGGTCACAGTGGGACCTGGCGGCAGCGGTACAAACACAACTGCCGGCAATGGATCGGCGGGCGGTAACACGACACTGGCGAAAGGATCGACTCCGTACCTCGTTGCCATGGGCGGAAGGCCAGGACTTGCGGGGTACTCACGAATTGGAGGAGATGGGGGGGACGGCATTCCCGGCTGGAGCCTGGTTGCCTTTGCAGGAGGGGGAACTCCGGGCAAGAGCGGCAAATCCGCCACGAGCACAGGGGCATCAGCAGCTGCAGGGGACAGGGGAGGCGAGGGCGGCAGTGCGGGCACCAACCGGGGAAGTGCCGGAGGCGGAGGG
>NSJL01000030.1 GCA_002634385.1 Nitrospira sp. | reverse complement strand
ACCGTGGACAAAAAGTCACGGGAGTACCTGCCCCGGATGTACGGGGAGGCCAACTACACGGTCATCGACAACATCGATGCCCTGCCCATCACCCTCCCCCTCATCTATAAAAAGCTTACGACCTGATACAGAGTCGGGGCTGACTTCCCCACGCCCCCTCTTACTCTAGGGAGGGGTTATGCAGCAAATAAACGAACGGAGGTTTGCAATGGAAAAGAAGAGGAGCATCACCACACAACTGAAACAGCTCGAAAAGTTTGCCGTGGAAAAAGGTGCTTATCGGGCAAAGGTTTTTGATGCACGGTTAGTGGTTGTTGACGAGAGAGTGAGAATGAAGTGCCAGATACCGCTCTGCCCGCATTATGGCAGGTCCCTTACCTGTCCGCCCAACGTGCCCACGGTGGAGGAGTTCAAAAAGGCTCTCGACCGCTACACCAAAGCGCTCCTCATCCAGACCGTCAGCCCCATTATGGCGAATATGAATGACTGTAGCAGGGAGGAGGCAAAAGAGTTCTTTGAGAAGCATGGGAAGGCCTCATCAAAAGAAGGCCAGCAGCAGGAGGTAGTAGAGGATTTCGGGAATATGAGATCCGCGGCAAATAAACTGCACAAGCTGACAAACGAAGTGGAGCTTCAGGCGATGTCCCTGGGTTTTCACTATGCGTTGGGACTCATCGGAGGAGAATGCATGCTCTGCTCCGAGTGTGTCGGCGTCTGCTCTTCCCAGGCGTGCCGCAGGCCCTATGAGGCAAGACCCTCCATGGAAGGCGTGGGGATCGATGTGGTGCAGACCTGTATCAAAGGAGGACTCCCTTTCGAGATACCTCCCACCAAAGAAATCGTCCGGACGAGTCTAGTGCTGGTTGACTGAGGAGAAGGCGGGACTTTAGAATAGATTGCAGAGGACAGGAAATGAAAAACGGGCTTACTGGTCTTCAGCGGGTCACCGCCGCACTGCAGCACAAGGAAGCTGACCGGGTACCCGTTGCCCCTCTTGTGTGCGGAGCATCGCACCGGGTGGCCGGCCTCAGCTATGAGGAATGGGCACGCGGGGGCAATGTGGAAGCCATGGTCCGTGGACATGTGGACACGCTCAAAATCCTGGGGCACGATAGTGTGGTCACCCTGATCGACCTTTCCGTCGAGGCGGAAGCTTTCGGGGCCGAGATCTGCTACCCCGGGATGAGCACCCCCCACCCTAACTACGAGAAACCGTTTGTCCAAAGCGCAGCCGATTACGGGAAAATCGGGAAAATCAACCCGCGGAAAACCGGGAGAATGAAGACCGTCATCGATATGATCGGCGGCCTGAGCAGAGAGATCGGCGAGACCCACGCCATTGTAGGGTTCGCATACGGCTCTATCGGCACCCTGAGCATGATGCGGGGACCGGAGAAATTCTTCATGGACCTCATGGAGTACCCTGATGAGGTACTGGGAGCCATTGAGGTGCTGGATGAGGTCCTGGTCGATTATGTAAAGGCACAGGCGGAAGCAGGAGCCCACGCGGTCTGCGTTGACCATCTGTACTGCTCGGGGAGCATTCTGAGCAAAAGTCTATGGGAGAGGTTTGAAGGGAATTCACTCAGGAGGGTCTGCAACGCCATCAGGGAAGCGGGGGCCATTGTCGCCCTCCACAATTGTGGCAATGACATTTACTTCGATATGAGCGAGAAGTGGGCGAACCCGACGGCCATCTCCCATGCTTTCATGGCCGATGACGTCAACAGCTGGGAAGAACAAAAGCTCAAGTGGGGCGGCAAGATCGCCTCGATCGGGTGGATTCCCCCCGGACCGGTCGCCATGCTCGGCACCCCCGATGAGATAGAGGAGGAAGTAAAAGAAGAGATAGAGATCTTCGCAAAAGACGGAGGGTTTATTCTCTCGACTGGCTGCGAGTTCCCGCCCAATGCTCCTCTATGGAACGCAAAGCACATTGTTGAGTGTTCGCAAAAATATGGTGCGCAACTTTAGGGTGCGTACACACCCTAATCCCCCTTTTGGAAGGACGATGCCGGACAGAATCCAGCACGACCTTGCACAGGGGGAAGAGGCACACACCCTTACTCTTTTATTCCGACGCGTGCGGGTTTGCCTCGGAGGGAAACGATGGGGAGCAGCGAACTCTTTACCCTGCTCGTGGTGAGGATCATTCTTGGAAGGGGCAAGGTATAGTATAATCAGTATAAAGAGTGCCCTGGGGAGGAGGTGGCGAATCCATGGGATTCCTCTGTGATGAATCTGCCCGCAAGACTGCTGCACTTTCGCCTCTCTGCATCGGAAGCTTGTGGGTATTCGAGCATCTCAGACCTGAGGAAGTGAAAGCGATAATCGGAATTGCTCAACCCAGGCAATACAAAAAGAGACAGATCATCTTCACCCAGGGAGATCCCGCCAGCGAGATGTTTCTTGTGCGATACGGCCGTGTCAAAATGAGCAGGTTGAGCAGCGAAGGGAACGAGCTTACTCTCGATATCATGAAATCGGGGGATTTTGTGGGAGAGCAGGCGCTCGAAGAGAGTTTTACGTACCCGTTTACCGCCACATCTATCGAGGAGACACTTGCTTTCAGCTTTTCGAAAGGTGCCTTCGAGGAGTTGATTCTGGAGTATCCTAATATAGGTCTTCAACTGATTAAAAAACTGACACGTCGCATTAATTGGCTTGCCAGCAGAGCCGAGATAATGACAT
Organism: Nitrospira sp.; assembly: GCA_002634385.1. GTDB lineage: Bacteria > Nitrospirota > Thermodesulfovibrionia > Thermodesulfovibrionales > Dissulfurispiraceae > Nitrobium > Nitrobium versatile. The sequence goes on along the minus strand of NSJL01000030.1, from coordinate 44,215 downwards.
CTTCCACTCTCGAAGACAGGCTTCTCAAGGTTCTCAGCACTGTAGCGCTGGAGCACGGCGAGCAGAGCAGCCACGGGATAGTTATCCAGTTTCCCCTTACTCATGAGGAGCTCAGCTTTCTGGTAGGTGCCCACCGGGTAAGTGTCACCAAGGCAATGAAGAACCTGAAGGAATCGGGCAAACTGGTGCAGCAGGGGAAAAAACTCTCTCTTTCTTAACCGGGAAGAAAGCATGACTTCCCCTTACCGCGACTGATAGGGTACGTTCTGGCTTTTATGCATACGGTCGTCAGCTTGCCCGCAGCGCATCGACGATATTCATGCGCGACGCCCTGACCGCGGGAAGAACTCCCCCGACGAAGCCCATGAAGAGGGAGAAGAACAGAGCCTGGTAGATAATCCTGAAGGTGAGGGTAAAGGAAAAGGCCAGCTCCGAGAAGGTCTGGAAATTGACGGTGGAGATGGTGAGCAGCTGCATGAAGGAGGCGAAGAAGAGCCCCACGCCCCCGCCGATGAGGCCAAGGAACAGGGACTCCATGATGAAAGCCCCGAGGATGCTCGTCCTCTGAAAGCCGAGGGCCCTCAGGGTGCCGATCTCGGCGGTGCGGTTCGCCACGGCCGCGTACATGGTGATCATGGCCCCGATGACCGCCCCGAGGGAGAAGATGGCGGTGAGGGACATCCCCAGGATGCGGAGGAACCGGGCCATGGCTTCGGACTGCTCCTCGTAGTAGCGCACCTCCCGCATGACATCGAGGCTCAGGCGCGGGTCATTTTCGATGCTCTGCTGTATCCTCTCGAAATCGGAGGGATCGCGCATCCTGAAAAGAACGGAGGAATAGACGGGCCTGCGGAAGGCCTGCATGAGCTGGTCCACGTCACCCCATATCTCCGAGCTGAACCCGGTGCTCCCCGCATCGAAGATCCCCACTACGGTCCAGTCCCGCATCCCGAAATGCAGGGACTCTCCGATACCCCCTCCTTTGAATCTCTTTGCGATGCTCATCCCCGCGATAATTTCGGAGGAGCCCGGTCTCGGCATCCGTCCCTCTATGATTTCCACCTGGGGCCGCAGGAGGAGCGAGGCGCCGGAAACGCCCCTGATTACCACATTGGAGGGTTTGTCGCTCCCCCTCTTGGGAAGGCTGATGAGGACCACCAGCTCTTTTGCGACGAGGGGCTGTCCATCGGGCCCCGCCGCCACTTCCGGAAGGGTCTCCACAATGGACGCCTGTCCGCGCTCGACCCCGCTCTGGACCTCCGATTTCGACCCCTTGCGGATAACGACTCCATTATCATAGGAGCCCGTTGCCACGAGGGTCTTCCGGAGCCCTTCCGCCAGCATCAGGAGGGAGGCGAAGACAAAGACCACGAGGGCCATGCCCGCGATAGTGAGGCCGGTGGTCAGCTTGCGGGTCCAGAGGTTGCGCAGGCTGTAATAGTAAGGAATGCCCATCTACCCGATCCTCCGTAGTCCGTCCGCAATGCGGATCCTGACGGCCCGCAGCGTGGGGACGACAGCGGCCACCAGCCCCACCACAACGGATGCGGCAATGTCCAGGTAGACAGTCCCGGGCGCCACATTGAAGACCGGGAAGAACTGGCCCAGGGCGTTTCCGAAGGCCTTTGCCGCCGGAAAGGTGGCGGCGATGCCCAGGGCGGCTCCGAGAGAGGTGATGAAGAGGGACTCCCCGAAAATCAGGGTGGCAAGGTAGGGCGCCCCGAAGCCCAGGGCTTTGAGGATGGCGTACTCCCCGATCCGTTCCCGCGCCGTCATCGCCATGGTATTGGCCACCACCGCCATGATAATGACGATGATGATGAAAGAAACGAGACGGATGACGACAACGATGGCCTCGGTCATGGAAATGAAGCCCAGCTGGAAGGCCTTCTCCGTCTCGGTCAGGGTCTCCGCCAGGGAATTCTTGAACTGGGCGTCGATGGCTGCCGAGACCTCTGCGGCAAGGTTCGGATTCTTCAGGCCGACAATGAAAAAGCCTGCCTGGTCGGCGCGGCGGGGAATGGTCTTCTTCATGGTCTCGTTGAGATATTCCCAGTGGAAGAAGAACTGGGCCTCGTCCACGCTCTTGTCCCGGCCCGTATAGATACCCCGCAGGGTGAAATCCCAGTTCCCCGGGAAGATGGTTCCCTTCAGGGTGATGGGATCGCCGATCTCCCAGCCGAATTTCTCCGCCAGCTTGCGCCCCGCTACCGCGCCCTTCCGGTCATGCAGGAAGGCGTTCTTCTGCTCGGGAGGCAGGACAAACTCGGGAAAAAGCTCGAGGTATGTTTCCGGCTCCGCCGCGAAATTGGCGAAGAAGTTTTTTTCCTCGATATAAATCCCCCCGAACCAATTTGCCTGGGCGACCGATTCCACCCCCTCCACCTGGCGTATCTTTTCCTTGTAACTGATAGGGAGAAAGAATACGAGGGATATGGCATTGCGCACGATAAGGCGGCTGGCGGAGGAGGCCTCCACCCCCGCGTACCATGCACTGATCACCGTCCGCAGGAGCCCGAAGGCGAGGATCGCGATGGTCATCCCGAGGATGGTCAGGGCGGTGCGGAGCTTGTGACGGAAGGCGTTCTTAACGAGGAGCCGGACCAGAAACACTGAGCACCCCCTTTTCGAGGTGTTTGATACTATGGGCCTTTTCCGCCGCCCTGGGGTCGTGGGTCACCATGATGATGGTCTTCCCCGACTCGGTGTTGAGGCGGTCCATCAACTCCAGGACCTCCTTGGCCGAGACCCGGTCGAGGTCGCCGGTGGGCTCGTCCGCGACCAGGAGGGTGGGGTCGGTGACCACGGCCCGGGCAATGGCGACCCGCTGCTGCTGCCCCCCGGAAAGCTGGGACGGGTAGTGGTCCATGCGGTCTGCAAGGCCCACTACCCGGAGGGCCATCTCTACATGGGCCCTCCGCTCCCCTTTGGTAAGGCCGGTGAGCAAGAGCGGGAGCTCCACATTTTCGAAGGCGGTGAGCACCGGGATGAGGTTATAAAACTGAAAAATGAAGCCTACATTGATGGCGCGCCAGCGGGCCAGCGCTGTCTCCGAAAGGGTTGCGATCTCGATCCCCCCTACCCGTATGCTCCCGCTGTCCGCTTTATCGATTCCCGCAATGAGGTTCAGCAGGGTACTCTTGCCGGAACCGGACGGACCCATGAGCGCCAGGAATTCCCCCTCCCGGATATCGAAGGAGATATCCTCCAGCACCGGCACGACCTGGGAACCCCGCCAGTAGGATTTGCAGAGGTTCCGTATTTCCACGATGGCGGGACGATGATTTTCCATGTGACTTCCTTGCGCTATTTTTCCTCTATCTTTACCGGCGAACGGTCCTTCAGTTTTTCGGGAGGGGAGATCACCACCCTCTCCCCCGCTTTCACGCCGCTTGTCACTTCCACCACCTCACCGAGTCGCTGTCCCAGGGAGACCGGGGTTTCCACCACCCTGTCTTCCCTGACCACGAACACCACCTGCGTGCCGTTGCGGGTAACCACCGCAGCGGGATTCACCGTGGTCCTCGGCGTCCGCTCCCCGGCGCCGACGGGCCGCGAGAGAAAGGCCACCTTTGCGCTCATTTCGGGGAGGATACGCTTGTCCTTTTCGAGAAAGCGGACCTTCACCAGCACCGTCGCCTTGGTCCGGTCGGCGGTGGGGACGATCATGTGCACTTCGCCCCGGAAGCGGGTGTCGGGCAGGGCATCGAGCTGGATCTCGCAGGGCTGTCCCCCCTTCACTTTTCCTATATTGGATTCGGAGACGTCCACCTCCACCTGGAGGGAATCCATATCGGCGATGGTGACCACCGCCGCTTTTGCGTCGGCGGCCGCACCGATGGGGGTGACGATATCTCCCACATCGGCATTCTTGGTGAGAACCACCGCAGTGAAGGGAGCACGGATAAGGGTATACTCCAGTGCCACCTCCGCCGCCCGCAGGGCGGCCCTGCTCGCCTTGATGGTCGATTCCGCGCTCTCCACCGCCGCCTTCGCCTTTTTAAGCCGCGCTTCGGCGGCATCGTACTCGGCCTTTGTGGTGTACCCCGGACCCAGCAGGCCTTTCTCCCTCTCGAAATCCACCGCGGCATTGTTCAGTTCGGCCTTCGCCTGTTCGAGGGAGGCGAGGGAGACGTTCAGGTTGGCGAGGGCCTGGTTGCGGTTTGCGGTGACGTCCTCGTTTTCGAGACGGGCGATTATCTGCCCCTCTTGCACACGGCTCCCCTCTTCTACCCCGGTCCAGATAAGCCTGCCGGTCGTCTTCGACGCCACCGCCGCCTTCCGCTGGGCCACCACATAGCCGCTGGCATTCAGGAGCGTGAAGCTCTGGGAGGGGTAGGAGGTGGATACGGTGGCGACTTTGACAGTTACCGCAGGGGTGAAGACCCCGCGGGCGTAAAGGATAAGGAGAACGAGTACTGCCAGGCCTGCTATGATCCACTTGTACGGCCACCTCCTCCGCACCGGCCCCGCCGCCCCGGAGGGTTTCTCTATTTTCAGCTTTGAGAGATCTTCGTTCGCCATGCGGTCGCTCCTCGATGTGCGCAGATGAAGGCAATACTCTTCATTATATCAAAATCCCTCTCCCCCCACCGATAGTGTTCGTGAAAACAACATGTTGCACAAGGGACCTATTGGAGTTTTTTTCATTTGTATCAATATGTTATAATAAATGAATTCCAAAAGAGAGGAAACAAGACATGTCACTGGTTAAGACATCTATCAGCATAGAAGAAGAGATGAAGGTCAGCTACCTCGATTACGCCATGAGCGTAATCATCGGCAGGGCGCTGCCGGAGGTGCGGGACGGGCTGAAGCCGGTCCAGAGGAGAATCCTGTACGCCATGTTCAGAGAGGGTCTCCTCCCCAATAAAAAGTATTCAAAGAGCGCCGGTGTCGTGGGCGAGGTACTGAAGAAGTACCACCCCCATGGTGATTCCGCCGTCTATGACGCCATGGTCCGCCTCGCCCAGGATTTCAATATGAGGTATCCTTTGGTGGACGGCCAGGGAAATTACGGCTCCATCGACGGCGACCCTGCCGCCGCCTACCGGTACACCGAAGCGCGGCTGGCGAAAATCGCCGAGGAGCTGCTGGCGGACATCGATAAGGAGACGGTCAACTTCGTCCCCAATTTCGACGAGACCACCGAAGAGCCCTCGGTCCTCCCCACGCGCATTCCCAACCTGCTCATCAACGGCTCCGCCGGCATCGCGGTGGGGATGGCCACCAATATCCCTCCCCATAACCTGGGCGAGGTGGTGGACGGTCTCATCATGCTCCTGGACAACCCCGACGTAACGGTGCCCGAGCTGATGACCGCCATCAAGGGGCCCGATTTCCCCACCGGGGCCATGATTCACGGTACCGGAGGCATCGTGGACGCCTATACCAACGGCAGGGGTCTGGTAAAGGTCCGGGCGAAGGCGATCATCGAAAGGGAGGCCCGCGGAGGGGACAACATCATCATCACCGAGCTCCCCTACCAGGTGAACAAGGCACGGCTCATCGAGAAGATCGCCGAGCTTGTCCGGGAAAAGCGCATCGAGGGGATTTCCGATATCAGGGACGAATCCGACAGGGACGGCATCCGCGTCTTCATCGAACTGAAGCGCGGAGAAATGGCACAAGTGGTATTGAACAATCTTTACAAGCACACCCAGATGGAATCCACCTTCGGAATCATCATGCTCGCCCTGGTGGGGGGACAGCCGCACATTCTCTCGCTGAAGAGAATGCTGCGCTACTTCCTGGAGCACCGGAGGGACGTCGTCCTGCGCAGGACACGGTTCGAGCTGCGGAAGGCCGAGGAGAGGGCCCATATCCTGGAAGGCCTCAAGATCGCCCTGGACCACCTCGACGCCATCATCGCCCTTATCAGGAATTCGAAGTCCCCTGAAGAGGCGAAGGCGGGGCTGATGACCGAGTATCCCCTCACCGGGATACAGGCCCAGGCCATCCTGGACATGCGGCTCCAGAGACTGACCGGCCTGGAAAGGGACAAGATCATCAGGGATTACGAAGAAACCCTGAAGGAGATCGAGAGATTGAAGGCCATCCTCTCGAGCGACACCCTCGTATCGCAGATCATCAAGGACGAGCTCATCGAAGTGAAGGGAAAATACGCCGATGAGCGGAGGACCGAGATCATGCCCGCCGCCGCGGACCTGACCATCGAGGACCTCATCACCGAGGAGGAGATGGTGATCACCGTTTCCCATCTCGGGTATATCAAGAGGAACCCGCTTTCCATCTACCGGAGCCAGCGCCGCGGAGGCAAGGGCCTGACCGGCATGGAGACCCGGGAGGAAGACTACGTGGAGCAGCTCTTTATCGGGTCCACCCACGACTACATGCTGTTTTTCAGCAACATGGGCAGGCTTTACTGGCAGAAGGTCTACCAGATTCCCGAAGCGGGGAGGACCGCAAAGGGCAAGGCCCTCGTGAATCTGCTGCCCCTTTCCGAGGGAGAGAAGATCACCACGGCCCTCAACGTAAGGGAATTCAAGGAGGGCTTCCTCGTGATGTTCACCAAGGCGGGGATTGTGAAGAAGACCGCCCTCGAGGAATACAGCAATCCGCGGAGCAAAGGGATCATCGCCGTGAACCTGGACGAGGGGGATGAGCTTATCGCGGTGAAGAGGACGAACGGAGAGAACGACCTCATCATCGGGACGCGGAACGGCCTGGCCGCGCGTTTCAAGGAGGAGGACGTGCGTGCGGTGGGCAGGACGGCCCGCGGCGTGATCGGAATCCGGCTCTCCAAAGGGGACGAAGTGGTGTCCGCCAATGTGGTGGAGGAGCGGTCGAGCCTCCTGACGGTCACCGAGAAGGGCCTGGGGAAGAGGACGAAGAGCGAGGAGTATCCCGTGCACGGCCGCGGCGGAAAGGGAGTTATCTCCATCAAGATAACGGAGAGGGGCGGCAAGGCGGTGGGCCTCCTGCAGGTGAAGGACGAAGACGAAGTGGTCCTTATTACCAGCAGCGGAAAGCTCATCAGGACCCTCGCCGGGAAAATCTCCCTGCTGGGAAGGAACACCCAGGGCGTAAAGCTGATGGATCTGGAGCCGGAAGACAGGATCGTGAGTATGGGGAGGGTTGCGGAGGATTGAGAAGCACCGAGATAGGGGTATTCATCTTTCTCCTCGGACTCCTGGGCCTCAACTGGCCCTTCCTGGAGATCTTTCGTCTTCACGTAGGGGCGTATCTGGCTGTTTTCTGGATCGTATTCATCGTCCTGGTAGCGGTCGCCTCTCGCTATAGCGGCGGACGCAGCGGACCGAACATCGGGGGGTAGGAACCAGGGTGTGTATGTTTGCATACACACCCTAAGCGGCCCCTGCCGGCGCATACCCGGCCCCCTGCTGAAGATAATGTTTGCACCGTACAGCATCTTTCTGATGGTCGTGTGCTATCTCCTGCTCCTCTTCGCCGTGGCGTATTTCGCGGAGAAGAAGGAGAAAGAGGGGAAGAGCATTGTCAACAACCCGTATATCTATTCCCTTTCTCTCGCCGTGTATTGCACCTCCTGGACCTTTTACGGGAGTGTCGGAAAAGCCGCCACTTCGGGCCTCTCCTTTCTTACCACCTATCTCGGTCCCACGCTCATGGCGTCCCTCTGGACCATCGTGCTCGGGAAAGTGGTGCGGACCGCAAAGGCCAACCGGATCACCACCATCTCCGACTTCATCGGCTCTCGCTACGGGAAGTCTCTCTTCCTGTCCGCCCTCGTCACTCTTGTGGCAGTGGTGGGAATCACCCCGTACCTCGGGCTCCAGATAAAGGCGATCATCAGCACCCTTGCCATCCTGTCCGGCAGTGCGGCGAACGGCAAGGCGGGACTGCAGTACGCCCCCGCCGCCGGGCTCTTCGTTACTCTTATCCTCGGTATTTTCGCCATCATCTTCGGGGCGCGGCGCCTCGATTCGTCCGAAAGGCACGGCGGGCTTGTCTTCGCCATCGCCTTCGAGTCGATGATCAAGCTTGCCGCCTTCATCCTCGTGGGCCTTTTCGTCACTTTCGGCCTTTTCGACGGCTTCGGCGACATCTTCGACAGGATCCGTGCTTCCGGACATGCGGCGCTCCTCAACCTGGGCACCGGCACGGGAACCCGGTATTCGGAGTGGTTCGCCCTTCTTTTTCTCTCCATGATGGCCATTCTCTTTCTCCCCCGGCAGTTCCAGATGGCGGTGACCGAGAATTACGACGAATCCCACATCACCAAGGCGGCGTGGCTCTTTCCCCTCTACCTCTTCCTGATCAATATCTTTGTCCTGCCCATCGCCTTCGGGGGGCTCCTTCTCGAGGGTACCGAAAAGAATGCCGATTACTTCGTCCTCACCCTGCCCCTGGAGCACGGCGCCCGCTACCTGGCCCTCATCGCCTTCATCGGGGGGTTCTCGGCGGCTACCGGAATGGTAATTGTGGAGGCCCTGGCCCTCAGCACCATGGTAATGAACAGTATCATCATGCCCGCCCTCATCAATTTTCACGACGCCCCCCGGTTTCCGTCGGTGGTGTTGAATATAAAGCGGATCGTCATCCTCGGAATCGTCTATCTCGGCTACACCTTCGCCGTATCCGTCGGAGAGTTCTACAGCCTGGTGGATATGGGCCTGAAATCCTTCGAGGCCGTTACCCTCTTTGCGCCTGCCTTTCTCTTCGGCCTCTACTGGAAGAGGGGGACGCGTCTGGGTGCCTTCGCGGGCCTTCTCGGGGGCTTCTTCGTCTGGTTCTATACCCTCATCCTCCCCGCCCTGATCAAGGCGGGTATCGTGAAGGAGATCGGCCTGGTGGCCCTCGTCACCGGCTCCGGATTCTTCAATCCGGGGAGCCTCTTCGGGGTCACGGGCCTCGGCAAATGGGGAAACTCCCTCTTCTGGAGCCTGACGGTGAATGTGTTCCTCTATGTCGGGGTCTCCGTATTCACCCGCCAGTCGAAGGAGGAGGAGATACAGTCCCTCATCTTCGTGGAATCCTATGAAAAGGTCCGGGAGCTCGCCCGGAGCGGTTCCTACACGGTCGCCGACGTGGAGGAGGTCCTCGCCCTCTATCTCGGAAAGGCGGAGGCGGAGAATGCGATGAAGGAGATCCTGGCAAAGCAGAAGAAGAAACGGGACGAGCTCTCCCCCCGGGAGATCATCGAGCTGCGGAACGAGGCGGAAAAGGTCCTTTCCGGCGCCATCGGGTCCTCCATGGCGGCCGTTATCTTCGAAGACAGGATTGTCCTGACGGAGAGGGAGCGGGGCGAGCTCTCCGCCTCCATCAAACATATTACCGAGAGCCTGCGCCTGTCCCGCCAGGAGCTGACGGAGGCCAACAGGGAGCTCTCCTATCTCAAGGAGTTCAGCGAGAACATCATCGAGAGCGCGCCCCTCGGCATCGCCACCGTCGATTCCCTGCTCAAGATAAAATACTGGAACCGGGAGATGGAGAACATCACCGGGATCAGGAGGTCCGAAGCCATCGACAAATCCATCGTCCTCCTGCTGCCCTGGCTCCCCGGGAGCGTCCTGCTCCAGAACGAGGTGCAGGAGGTTGTCCTCCCTGTTTCCGAGGGCAAAACCCTGAAGATCAATGTAAGCCCCTTCAAGGACCCTTCGGGGGGGTACGTGGTCATCCTTGAAGATATAACGGCGCGGAAAAAGATGGAGGAGCAGCTCCTGCGGACATCGAAACTGGCCAGTATCGGGAAGCTGACCGCAGGCATCTCCCATGAAATCGGAAACCCCCTCGCCTCCATCTCCTCCCTCGTGCAGGAGCTCAGGGATCTGAAACTCGAAACGGAAGAGGACAGGGAGTTCACCGGCGACTCCCTGAAAGCCATTTACGGTCATATCGAGAGGATCGCGCGGATCGTGCGGAGCCTTGGCGACTTCGCCCGCATCTCCACGGTCGAAAAGACCCTCTGCAGCGTTCCGGAGATCCTGGACCGCACCCTAAGCCTGGTGAAATACGATAAGAGATTCAAACACGTCCGCTTCAAAACCGAAATCGAGGATATCCCGTACCTGCGTCTGAATCCCGACCAGATCCAGCAGGTGTTTCTGAACATCATCCTCAATGCCCTCGATGCGATGCCTTACGGCGGGGCGCTTTCCATCAGCGTAAAGCGGATGCATTCCGCGGTGCGGATCGTTTTCACCGACACCGGGCAGGGGATGGATGAGGCGGTCATGGACAGGATCTTCGATCCCTTCTTTACCACAAAGCCTGCGGGCAAGGGAACGGGGTTAGGCATGAGTATTTGCTATGGTATAATCAGGGAGCATGGAGGAAACATTACGGCGAAGAGCAGAAAGGGAGAGGGGTCAAGCTTCATTATAAAGCTCCCCGTGGACAAGGACTGATATGGCGGAACGATTGCTGATCGTGGAGGATGAAGAGACCCTCAGTGCGTCCCTGAAGAGGGTTTTCGCCCGGGAAGGGTACCTGGTGGATGCGGTGAACAGCGCCGAAGCAGCGCTGGACCTCCTGGACGAGGGGTATTTCGACCTGATAGTGACCGATATTATCCTTCCGGGGGTGGACGGCATCGAGCTTCTCAGGAAAGTGAAAGAAAGGAACCCCGATCAGAGCATCATTATTATGACCGCGTATGCTTCCCTGGAGACCGCGGTGGAGGCCCTCCGAGCGGGGGCGTACGACTATGTGGTAAAACCCATCATCCACGAGGAGATCCGGCAGATCGTACACAACGCCCTAAACCAGAAGGCGCTCCAAAGGGAGAACGTCCTCCTCAAGCGCCAGATAGAAAAGCAGTACGATTTCAGCAGGATCATAGGGGAGAGCCCCGCCATGCAGCGGATCATCAGGGAGGTAAAGAAGATTGCCGATGCGCGGAGCACTCTCCTTATCCTGGGAGAGACGGGGACCGGCAAGGAGCTTATTGCCCGGGCAATCCACTTCAACAGCGGCAGGGCAAACAAGCCTTTCATTCCCATCAACTGCAGCGCCATCCCCGAGCCGCTCCTCGAGTCGGAGCTCTTCGGGCATGTGAAGGGCGCCTTCACCGGGGCGGTGGCGGCGAAAAAAGGGCTCTTCGAAGAGGCTGCGGGGGGCACGGTCTTCCTCGACGAGATCGGGGACCTCAGCATGGGGCTCCAGTCGAAGCTGCTCCGGGTGCTCGAGGACTACCATATACGGCCGGTGGGGGGCAATCAAAGCGTCAAGATCGATCTCCGGTTCATTTCCGCCACGAACAGGGATATCGAGGGAATGATACGGGAGGGACGGTTCCGGGAGGACCTCTTTTACCGCATCAATGTGGTCACCATCAAGCTTCCCCCCCTCCGGGAGAGGAAAGAGGATATAGAGCCCCTGGTGCGCTACTTTGTCCAGAAGTATTCCAACGATCTCGGGAAGACGGTAAAGGAAATTGAAAAGGAGACACTGGAGCTCCTGAGAAAATACTACTGGCCCGGAAATGTCCGGGAGCTCCAGAATATTGTCGAGAGGGCGGTCCTCCTGACCGAAGACGGGGTCATCAGGAAGGAGCACCTTCCCGAGAGCATTTGCGAGGAGGAGACCTTTCTGCAGCATATCATCGACGAAAAGCTCTCCATCGAGGACTATACGAAAGCCTTCATCCAGACCTACCAGGGAAGGTACACGGAGCAGCAGCTCGCCGATATGCTCGGAATCACCCGGAAGTCCCTCTGGGAGAAGCGCAAGCGGTGGGGGATCGGCAGGGGGCAGAGCGTCTCCAACGCATAAAGGATAAAGACAGGTAGAGGGAAAGGTAGAGTAGAGTAGAGTAGAGTAGAGTTCCCTCGCCCCTTGGGGGAGAGGGAGTGGGTGAGGGGTGTAAAAGAGTGAGGGGATACAAAAGATTGAGGGGTGCAAGAGGTGCCTGACAGGCTGATAGCCTATGCAAAGGATCTCAGAGACCGCTCTACTGATGCGGAGCGACTTTTATGGACGCAGCTTCGGACCAGGCGACTGGGAGGTCTCAAGTTCAGGCGGCAGCATCCAATAGGGAGCTATATCGTCGATTTTGTATGCCTGGAGAAAAAGCTCGTGATCGAACTTGATGGAGGACAGCATGCCGAGCCGGACAAGAAAGAATATGACAAGGAACGGGATGCATGGCTTGAAAGGGAAGGATACAGGATGCTGCGCTTCTGGGATAATGAGGTCTTGTTGCACAGCAGGGAAGTCCTTGAGGTGATCCGGGAGCATTGTGTGGGACACCCTCCCCTTCATCCCCTCCCCTCAAGGGAGGGGACAGATGGAAGTGAGTACCTCCCCTCAAGGGAGGGGAAATAGGTATGAATCGCTTCCCTCCCTCTCCTCCAGGAGAGTTCCTGAAAAGCAGTTCCTCCCCCTTGAGAGGGGATTCCATAAAAGCAGTTTCCCCTTCCTTTAAAGTAGAGTTAGGCGGGTGAAGCATCTGTGAGGCGGATAAGGAGACTCATTCCGAAGCACCTCCCTTCCCCGTGGTGGGTCAGGTAGGGGAAGCGGGTAAAGGGGAATTCTTTACAAAACAGATCCCTCTTCCTTGAGAGTAGAGTTAGACGGATGAAACATCAAAAACAGTTCTTTCCTCCTTGAGAGGGGATCCTTTAAAAGCAATTCCCTCCCCCTTGAGGGGGGAGGGGTAGGGAGAGGGTGACACTTGTCCGGTTCTTCATCGGTGATGCCTTCTCACTGTCAGCTTCTCCTCGGTATCACCGCTCTGGGAGCCGGCATGCTCCTCATCTCCGCTGTAGATGGCCCGGAAGTAGTAGATGCCAGTCTCCTGCGGGGTGTAGCGGTTCGAAAGTGCATGTCCCCTGCTGCCCAGAGGCCTTGGAGAGCCGAAGGTGGTCCAGGTGGCGCCTCCATCCGTCGAGACCTGGAAGGTCACCGTGCCGGTGGGCCGTGAGGAGCAGGTCCCCAGGTCTGTCACTGTTGCCTTGTCCCAGACGCTCTGTCCCAGCCTGATCACGGTATCGGAGAGCTTGGTCGTGGTCTCTGTGGCGCAGACCGCGACAAACTCCTGGTAGGTGCGCTCAAAGAACCGGACCCGGGCGTACCCTTCGTGATCGATCTGATTTCCCTGCTCATCAGTAGTGGTCCAAAGCGCAATGAGATAGACCTGTTCCGTTATGAAGACATCTCCGGTGTCGTTCACCGAAACAGGGGTGCCGGGGAAGTCCGAGATCTGGGCCAGGAGGGTGTCCGATGCAGGCAGGTTCTGCGGAGTCCCCAGGACCCAATCCATTTCACTGACCGAATCATCGATCCACTCGCCGATATGATCGGTAACACGCGGCTCCGGATACGTGGCAAAGATGCTGTTGGCTAAGTTGGAAGTGATCATATCGGTCAATTGCAGGCCGTCGATGGAGCCGAGAAGGGAGTTGTCGAGGGTGCTGAAGGACTGCCCTGTTCCGTAGTACACTTCCATATCCCGATAGTGTTGTACAACGGTTTGTGCCGGAACCGGAGCAGAAAGAATCCAGAAAGTCAGTACAGTAAAGACAACCACAGCGGAAAAGAATCGAGAGCGGATACGCATGCAGGACCTCCTTTTCTTTAGAAGCTGTTTCAAAGCCCTCTGTTTCCCCCTCACCCTTTCCCTACCTAATTCCCCAGAAAATCTCCGATTTCCTGGGGGCCCCTCTCCCTTGAGGGAGAGGGCGGCCGAAGGCCGGGAGAGGGGGAGTGAAATGAGTTCCAGTGGTTCGTTACGGTTGCATTGTGTGGAACACCCTCCCCTTCATCCCCTCCCCTCAAGGGAGGGGACAGATGGAAGTGGGTACCTCCCCTCAAGGGAGGGGACAGATGGAAGTGAGTACCTCCCCTCAAGGGAGGGGAACTAATATGCACAACTATCTGAGATTCTTTAAGAAGCAGCTCACTCTCTCAAGGAAGCGGGAATGCCTTTATGGAATCCTCTCTCCCCTTGGGGGTGAGGGGTTCGAAAGACACTGGTGCTGCCCCGAATGCTCCCTGGCCGGTTTTTATTAGCTCTATCCGGAAGACGGCTTTGCGTACTCGCGCATTCCCTGGAAATCCACCACCACGACGGGCTCATCGCCGACCACCCAGGCGTCGTGCCCAACCGGCAGCAGGGATACATCGCCGGCTTTGCACTCGAGCTGCGTCCCGTCGTCCATGACGACCATCAGCGTCCCGGAGACGTGGTATTGGAAGTGCGGGGCCTCGCAGCTCTTTGTATTCACCAGCGGCTGCACGGAGGTCGACCATTTCCACCCCGGCTCCAGGGTGGCGCGCCCGATGACGGCCCCGCCGATATGCACCAATTCCAGCTTCCCTTTCGGAAAGGTCCTTACCTCATCCGCCTTGTTGAAACTCTTCATTTCCGCTTTTTCCGCCAGTACCTGTGCCTGCATGGAAACCTCCTTTTCTAATTGTTCTTACTTATCTCTTAGCAGAAAAGGTTTGTACATGCAAACGGAAAAGACAGAGTAAAGCAGAGAACGGAAGAGTGAAGCAGAATAAAACAGAATGAGACAGAGTAAGACAGAGACAGACAAAAAGCTTGCTGTTCTCTTTTTTCTGTCTCACCCTGTAGTTTCCTGTTTCATCCTGCCTCACTCTATCGCTACTTTTGGTAGCGGCAAGGTGAGGCAATTACTTTTCGTTACAGGGGAGCAAGAAGGTCCTCTTTTCCTTTCCCCTCGCAAACCCTTTATTTACGCCATTTCCTTTTTTCCCGAGCCTGGCATCTCTTTTGCATCCAGAGGGGCCGGAGGTTGAAAAGTATGCTTTTCGAAGACGTTATGAGCTTTCTGCGAAACACTCCCCCTTTCCAGTTCCTGGAAGATACGGTGCTGAAGGACGTGGCGGGCACCCTCTCGATGGAATTCTATCCCAAGGATTCGGTCATCCTGCGGCAGGACGGCCCCGCAAGCGACTCCCTCCGGATCATCAAGAAGGGAGGGGTGAAGATCTCCCTCCGATCGGATACGGGCGAGGACATGGTCATCGATTACCGGGGAGAGGGGGAAACCTTCGGACTGGTTTCGCTTATGGGGAACACCCAGAAGACCACCATAACGGCTGTTGACGACACCATCTGTTATCTTCTGAAGAAGAACGATCTGTTCAAGCTCATCGACTCCACCCCCGCCTTCACCGAGCATTTCCTGCAATCCCACTTTACCAAATATATCGACAAGACCTACCGGGAAATGCGCGGCAGAAGCCTCTATTACGGCGGCAGCGACCATCTCCTCTTCACCACTCCGGCGGGAGAGCTGGTCAGCCGGGAAGTGGTGACCGTGGGGGAGGAGGCAAGCATACAGGAGGCAGCACAGGTGATGGCGCAGGAGAGGGTCAGCTCGGTCATCGTGATGGACGGCAAGGGCCTGCCGGCGGGGATCATCACCGACCGGGACCTCCGGGAGAAGGTGGTGGCAAAGGGGCGGGGTGTGGAGGAGCCGGCGCGGAGCATCATGTCCCTTCCCCTGATCAGGGTGGATGCAAAGGACTACTGCTTTGAGGCGGTGCTGAAGATGCTGCGGTACCACATCCACCATGTGCTGGTGATCAGGGAGGGAGCCCTGGCGGGGATCATCACCAACCACGACCTCATGGTGCTGCAGGGGAAGTCGCCCCTCTCCTTTGCCAAGGACATCGAGAGCCAGCTCACCGTTGAGGGGCTCGTGCCCGTCTCGAAAAAGATCACCAACAGCATCGGCTTTCTGCTCAAGGAAGGCGCAAAGGCGGGCAGCATCATCAAGATCGTCTCCGAGCTGAACGACCGGCTGGTGCGAAAGGTGCTGGAGAGTGCGGAGAGGAAGTTCGGGCAGCCTCCGGTCCCCTACTGCTGGATCGTCTTCGGGAGCGAGGGGCGGAAAGAGCAGTCCTTCAGGACGGACCAGGACAATGCCCTCATCTTTGCGGACCGGGATACGGCGGCGGAGGAGGCCGAAGCCCGCGCCTGGTTTTCCGGTTTTACCGCTTTCGTACGGGACAGCCTGCAGCAGTGCGGCTTTCCCCCGTGTCCCTCGGGGTATATGGCCAGCAATCCCGAATGGTGCCAGCCCCTGAGGGCCTGGAAGAGGTGCTTTACGAACTGGATAGCGAATCCCACCTCCGACGCCCTGCTGAAATCCCTCATTTTCTTCGATTTCAGGCCCCTGTACGGCGACCCCTCGCTGGCTGATGAGCTGCGCGACCACCTGAGGAACGCGCTGGAGGGGCAAAAGGTCTTCCTCGGCCACCTCGCGAATCTGATCGTGACGAACAGGCCCCCTCTGGGGTTCCTCAAGTCTTTTGTCGTGGAAAAGAGCGGCGAGCACAAGGACGAGCTGAACCTGAAGATCAAGGGGATTACCCCCATCGTGGATATGCTCCGGCTCTTCGCCCTGGAGAGGGGTGCCCGGGAGACTTCCACCTTCGAGAGGGTCGAGGCGCTGCGCGACAAGCATACCATCGTGCGGGAATACGCCGACGAGCTCACGTACGTTCTCGAATTCATCCTGCTCCTGAGGATCCACCACCAGTTCGGGCAGTGGGAGGCGGGCAAGCCGGTCGACAATTTCATCAACCCCCATTCCCTGAGCACCCTCGAAAGAAAGACCATGAAGGACGCCTTCCACCTCATTTCGAGAATGCAGGACCTGATTATGGAAAGGTACAAGGCGCTGATTTGGTAGCCATGAAGGGATTACTGAACAGGATGCGGAACAGGAAGGGGCAGAAAACCCCTGAACCGGAGGACTGCGGCAGGAGCGGGTTTCTCGACAGGATCCTGCAGAAGGGAAACGGTCCCGACCGGGAGAGGCCCATTGCGGAAGCGGGGTTCGTGGTGATCGATACGGAGCTCACCGGCCTCAACGAAAGAAAAGACGCCATCGTATCGATCGGTGCCCTCAGGATGACCGGCGGCAGGATCGAGCTCGGGAGCCCCTTTTACGAACTGGTGAACCCGGGAAAAGAGCTTACCGCAGAGAGCATTGTCATTCACGGCATCACCCCTTCGGAGGTCATGACGAAGCCGGATATCGATACTGTGCTCTCCGGATTCCTGCAGTACTGCGGAAGCGGCATCCTCGTGGGACACTGTCTCTCCCTCGACCTGGGCTTTATCAACAGGGAAATGAAGCGCATAAAGGGAAGCGTCCTTCCGAATGCGGCCCTGGACACTTTTGTCCTGTACAGGTGGTTGCGGAAGAGAATGCCCTCCCATCGGCTCCTCGTGAAGCCTCTCCGGGACTGCCAACTCTGGGGGATGGCGAGACTTTTCGGGGTGCCGGTGCAGGACGCCCACAATGCACTGATGGACGCTTTTATCACCGCACAGCTTTTTCAGAGATTTCTTCCGCTGGCACTGGAATGCGGAATGAGAACAGCAGGTGACCTTCTGAGAGCGGGGGATCCTTCAAAAGGGGGTGATACGTACAGAGCTGCCGGGGAGTCGAGCAATTTTTAGGGCGTGTATGCGAAAAGCAAAAAATGGTCCCGAGGAATCGGGATCCAAATAAGAAGGAGGTAGGAGTATGAATCACAAGTCGGCACACGAGATCCTTGAGGATCCCGATTTCAAGTCGCTGTCGGGCCAGAAGAATACCATCTCCCTGATACTGACCCTGTTGGAGCTGGTCCTTTATTTCGGGTTTATCGCCCTTATCGCTTTTAACAGGCCGTTTCTTGCTACGAAAATGTCGGGTGTCATTACCATCGGTATTCCTATCGCCGTGGGCACCATCGTCCTGTCGTGGGTTTTGACCGGGATTTACATCCGGTGGGCGAACAACAAGTATGATGTACTGGTCAAAAAAGTAAAAGAAAAGATAGGAGGGTAAAACAATGCCACAGACAGCCATAGGACAGGTCCATCCCACCTCGATCATCTTTTTCATCCTTTTCATCACCGCCACTCTCGGCATTACTTACTGGGCGGCGAAGAGAACAAGAACTACAAAGGAATTCTATGCCGCCGGGAGAAGCATCACCGGCTTCCAGAACGGTCTCGCCCTCGCAGGAGACTATATGAGCGCCGCGTCCTTCCTGGGGATTGCGGGCCTGGTTTCCACAAAGGGATATGACGGCCTCATCTATTCGGTGGGATGGCTTGTCGGCTGGCCCATCATCATGTTCCTTATCTCCGAGCCCCTGCGGAATCTCGGGAAATACACTTTTGCCGATGTCGTTGCGTACCGCCTGAACCAGAGACCTATTCGCGCGGCTGCGGCCGCGGGCTCCCTGGTGACCGTTCTTTTCTATCTGATCGCCCAGATGGTGGGCGCCGGTACCCTTATCAAGCTCATGTTCGGCCTCCCCTTTGAAGTCGCCATCGTCGTGGTCGGAATTCTGATGATCGCCTACGTCCTCTTCGGCGGCATGCTCGCCACCACCTGGGTCCAGATCATCAAGGCGGTGCTCCTTCTGGGCGGTGCCACCCTGCTGGTGATTCTCACCCTGGGACAGTTCGGTTTCAGCTACGGAGAGCTCTTCAACCAGGCGGCATCGAGATACGGGGACAAATTCCTTGAGCCGGGCGGCCTCGTCACCAGCCCCCTCGAGGCCTTCTCCCTCGGGCTTGCCCTCATGTTCGGCACCGCGGGTCTCCCCCATATTCTCATGAGGTTCTATACGGTACCCGATGCGAAAGAAGCGAGAAAATCGGTCTTTTATGCCACCGGCTTCATCGGGTACTTCTACATACTCACCGTGACCATCGGCTTCGGCGCCGCGGTGCTTGTCGGCCAGAGCGTCATCATGGGTATCGATAAGGGCGGTAACATGGCCGCTCCCCTCCTGGCCGAATTCCTCGGCGGCACCGCCTTCCTCGGATTCCTCGCCGCCGTCGCCTTTGCGACGATCCTTGCCGTTGTTGCGGGCCTTACCCTTGCCGGTGCGTCCGCACTCTCCCATGACCTCTATGTGGGCGTCGTACGGCGCGGCGTATCAAACGAGAAAGAGGAGGTGAAGGTGGCGAAGATCGCGACCGTATGCCTCGGCGTCGCGGCGATCCTCCTGGGTATCCTCTTCAAGGGCCAGAACGTGGCCTTTATGGTGGGTCTCGCCTTCGCTGTTGCGGCGAGTGCCAATTTCCCCGCCCTGCTCCTTTCCATTACCTGGAAGAAGTTCACTACAAAAGGCGCCGTGGCGAGCATCTATACGGGACTCTTCCTTGCAGCGGGCCTCATCGTCCTGAGCCCCACCGTATGGGTTGACGTGTTCCATGCCGGCGAGAAGAAGGCGGTGGAGACACGGATCAAGGACGCGGAGACCCAGTCCAAGGCGAAAGTGGACGCCCTCGAGAAGCAGAAAGGTGCGGGACAGGATATCGCGGCCATCGACACGGCCATTGCCGCGGAAAAGCAGGCACTGGAAACGCAGAAAAAGGAGTTGAACGCCGCCATGCCGAAGGCGGTCTTCCCCATGAAGAACCCGGCAGTTATCTCCCTGGGGCTTTCCTTCCTTGTCGGAATCCTCTTCTCCTTGCTGTCACCCGAAAAGAGCGCGGAGACGAAGTTCGAGGACGAGAAGCTCAGAAGTTATGTGGGTATCGGAGCGGAATAGTTTTAGGGTGTGTTTGCAGACACACCCTAGTTGACAGGATAAAGGAGAAAAGGTAAATTATTGGTCAGAAAGTGTAAAAAAGTAACATTTACTACCTCAAGCCGATAAGATACAATTTTACTAAAAAGGAGGAAGGAGCATGGCAGAAGGAGGGAAGAAGATAGAGGTGTTGATGGAGGAGAGCCGTACGTTTCCGCCGCCGGCGGAGTTTAGCCGGAAGGCATACATCAAAAGCATGGAGGAGTACGAGGGGCTCTACAGGAGATCCGTGGAGGACCCCGATGGCTTCTGGGGGGAGATGGCGGAAAAACAGCTCACCTGGTTCAAGAAGTGGGACAGGGTTCTTGAGTGGAATTTCGAGAAGCCGGAAATAAAGTGGTTTCAGGGCGGCAAGCTCAACGTCTCCTATAACTGCCTCGACAGGCATCTCTGTACTCCCCTGCGGAACAAGGCGGCGATCATCTGGGAAGCGGACGACGGAAGCTATAAAACGTATACCTACCAGCAGCTTGCCTATGAAGTAAACAGGTTTGCCAACGTCCTCAAAAAGCATGGTGTCCAGAGGGGCGACCGGGTGACGATCTATCTGCCCATGGTGCCGGAGCTGGCGATCTCGATGCTTGCGTGCTCGCGGATCGGGGCGATCCACAGCATCGTGTTCGGAGGCTTCAGCTCCCAGGCTCTCCGGGACAGAATACAGGACTGTAAGGCGAAACTCGTAGTCACCGCCGACAGGGGCGTCAGGGGGGGCAGGCAGGTGCCGCTGAAGGCGAACTGCGATGCGGCCCTCCATGAATGCCCCACCGTCGAAAAGGTCATCGTGGTGAAGCGGACCGATGGCGTGGATATGGAGCCGAGCAGGGACCTGTGGTGGCATGACGAGATGGGGGCTCCGGACATAGCGAACTACTGCGCGCCGGAGGAGATGGATGCCGAGGACCCGCTCTTCATCCTCTACACCTCGGGCTCCACAGGCAAGCCCAAAGGGGTGCTGCACACCACGGGGGGGTATCTGCTGTACACCAACCTGACGTTCAAATACACCTTTGATTACCATGACGAGGACATCCACTTCTGCACCGCGGATATCGGCTGGGTCACGGGCCACAGCTACATCGTGTACGGCCCCCTGTCCAATGGCGCCACCAGCCTGATGTTCGAGGGGATCCCCACCTATCCGAACCCCGGAAGGTTCTGGGATATCTGCGACAAGCACAAGGTCAACATCTTCTATACCGCGCCGACGGCGATCCGTGCCCTGATGCGGGAGGGGGAGCAGTGGGTTCAGAAACAGGACCTTTCCTCCCTGAAGGTGCTGGGCACCGTGGGAGAGCCCATCAACCCCGAGGCCTGGATGTGGTACTACAGGAACGTGGGCAAGGAGAAGCTCCCCATTGTGGACACCTGGTGGCAGACCGAAACGGGGGGGTTCATGATCACCCCGTTGCCGGGAGCCATGACCCTGAAGCCGGGCTCTGCCAGCCGGCCCTTCTTCGGGGTGGTTCCCGAGGTGCTGAAGGAGGACGGCTCCCCTGCCGCAGCCAACGAGGGGGGCTACCTCGTGGTGAACAAGCCGTGGCCGGGCATGCTGCGGGGCACGTACGGCGACCCCGAGAACAAGAGGGTCAAGGAAGTTTACTTCTCGCGTTTCCCGGGCCGGTACTTTACGGGGGACGGGGCCCGGGTGGATGAGGACGGCGACTTCTGGCTGATGGGCCGCATCGATGATGTGATCAATGTCTCGGGGCACCGTCTGGGCACGGCCGAGGTGGAGTCCGCGCTGGTGAGCCATGAGGCGGTGGCGGAGGCGGCGGTGGTGGGCTATCCCCATGAGGTGAAGGGCGAGGGCATCTATGTGTTTGTCACGTTGAAGGAGGGGCAGCAGCCCACGGAGGAGCTGAAGAAGATCCTGGTGGGGCATGTACGGGCGGTGATCGGGCCGATCGCCTCGCCGGACAAGCTGCAGTTTGCGCCGGGCCTTCCGAAGACGCGGAGCGGCAAGATCATGCGGAGGATCCTGCGGAAGATCGCCCATGGGGATGTGGAGAACCTGGGGGATACCTCCACCCTTGCCGATCCCTCGGTGGTCAATGACCTCCTTAAAGGGAGAATGTAGGACGGCATACTCGTAATAAAGTAAAGAGCACCGGACAGGGACGGCAGGCTTTTCCTCCGTCCCTGTCCTTTTTCTGAAGAATAGGGCTCCTTGGGTGAGGGGCTAGGGGGAGGACTCCTTCTTTGCGAGCGAATTCCTCCCTGATCACAAGGGATCTTCTCATTCCCCTCCCTCGAGGGGAGGGGAGAAAGGGGAGGGTGTCCTGGCCCCCTCTGCTCTTCCAGACACTCGCTGCAGAGAAGAGGATACCCCCTGCCCTCGTCACACTCCCTTTCAGAATCCGTCACTCAGGGAGAAAGCCGGAGCCCCTCTACTCCGTCACCCCGGAGAGAGTCGGAATCCTTCAAAGCCGTCACCCCGGCGAAAGCCGGGGTCCAGAGTCTTTAAACCAGAGTCTTTCGGAAAAGGACTGGATCCCGGCTCAGAAGATCCGCCGGGATGACGACAGAGAAAAGAGAGGGGAGGGTGTCTCCTGCACCCCTCGCCCTCTCCCCCAAGAGCAAAGGGATTGCACCCCTCCCTGCACCGTGCCTTTTTTTGCATTTCCGTTTGTGGTAAAGTAGAGCAGCATGCCGAGGGAAGAGAGAATCCTGATAGTCCGGACGGACGACACCGGGACGGTTCCTCTCCAGGGGTGCCTTGCCGGAGAGGGCTTCGAAACGGACCTTTCCGGTACCGGCGAGGGAGCCCTTGAAATGCTTTCGTCCGGACGCTATGATGTGCTTCTTGTCGAACACCACCCCCCCGAAGTCGACGGCTACCGTATCCTGCACCGCCTGAAAGAGACGGGAAAGGAGATTCCCGTTATCATTCTCGTCCCTTTTGACGAAAAGAGCGTGGCCTCTTTCCTGAGAAAGGGCGCCTTCGACGTCATCAGAAAAACGCCCGATATGTCTTTTGTGGAGAAGGTGCCCCACTGTGTGGAAAAAGCATTGGGGGACATGCGGCTCAAGGCGGAGAAGAGGGAGGCGGAGGACCGGCTCGCCCGCGAGAGGATCATCTCCGAAGCCACTCTCCAGAGCGTGGTGAACGGCATCGTATACATCAATACGCACGGGACCATCGAGAAGACCAACCGGACCCTGGAGAGATTGCTGGGCAAGGGGATTGTCCAGACCGGGAAAAATATTTGCGAGCTCCCCGAAGACCATCTGATACGAAAACTGTACTTGAAGCCGCTCGAAGAAGGTGCATGCTGGGAGATCAATGAGTGCGGAAACCGGGAGTGCCCCCTCTACGAGAAGAGGGGCTGTCTCTGCTGGACCTCCGCGGTGCCCTGTTCCCGGTGCGGCCGGGAGGAAGGGAGCGGAAGGCTCCATCGCCTGTTCCAGTGTGCGGTGTATCGCACGGCCTATGAAAAGTTCTATAACGAGCCCCTGGAGCTGGAGTATAACGGGAGATTCCTCTATGTGTACCGGAGGAACGTGATCGGCGAGGGGGGAGTGCTCATCGGGGAGATCCTTGATTTCATCGATATGACCGCGGAGAAGGACTACCGGGAGCGGCTCCGTCTCCTTTCCATCACCGATCACCTCACCGGCCTCCATAACAGGCGGTATATCATGGACAAGATGGAAGAGGAGTTCTATGAGAGCAGGAGATACGACCGCAGTCTGTCCATCATGCTCCTTGACATCGACGATTTCAAGAGGATCAACGATACCCTCGGGCACCCCATCGGGGACGAAGTGCTCATCCAGCTCTCCGTCATCATGGAGAGCGACAGGAGGAAATCGGACGCCATCGGACGGTACGGGGGCGAGGAGTTCATCGTCGTGATGCCTCATACCGCCCGCCAGGATGCGGTTTCCATGGCGGAGAGGCTGCGGGAGAAGATCAGCCGATACAAATTCACCGTGCTGCCTTCTTCCTTTCCCCTTACGGTAAGTATAGGGGTGGCCTCCCTTACCGGAACAATGCGGAATACCGGTGACCTGCTGAAGAGTGCCGATACCGCCCTCTACACGGCGAAAGCCAGGGGAAAGAACTGCGTCGAGGCGTTGTAGGGGCAGGGCACGCGTCCGGCGGAGAATACAGGAGTAAGAGATGTCTCAATTTCTGGAAGTCATCGAATGGCTTGATGAAACCGGCAGGAAGATCGTCCACCGCTTTCCCGGGGAGGGCTCCGGCGAGATTAAATTCGGCGCGCAGTTGATCGTGCGTCCCCACCAGGCGGCGGTTTTCTTCCGGGACGGCAAGGGGCTCGATGTGTTCGGTCCGGGACGGCATACCCTCACCACGTACAACCTCCCCATCCTGACCAAGCTCCTGGCGCTGCCGTGGGGCTTTACCAGCCCTTTCCGGGCCGAGGTCTGCTTCGTCAACCTGAAGGTCTTCACCATGATGCGCTGGGGGACAAAGGAGCCCGTGGCCTTCAGGGACAGAACCCTGGGCATCGTCCGGCTCCGGGCCTTCGGCACCTTCACCATGCAGGTGACCCAGCCCCTTCTCTTCATCAATTCCCTCGCGGGAACACAGGGCTCCTTCAGAACGGAAGATGTGGAGGATTTCCTCAGGGAAATTATCGTATCGCGCTTTTATGACTACCTGGGTGAATCGGTGGAGAGCCTCTTCGACCTCCCGAAGCAGTACGATGAGATGGGGGCGGTGGTAAAGGCCCGCCTGATCGAGGACTTCAGGAAGTACGGCATGAGGCTGGGCGATCTCTATGTCAGCCGCATTACTCCCCCCGAGGACGTACAGAAGATGATCGACGAGCGCGCCGGCATGGAAGCGGTGGGGGATCTGGACAGGTTCGTCAAATTCAAGGCGGTGCAGGCCCTGGGCGACGCGGTGCAGCAGGAGGGGGGCGCCGGCGCGGGGGAGGCCGCCTCCGGCATGGGGCTCGGCCTCGGAGCGGGTCTGGGGATGATGCTGCCGGGCATGCTCTACAAGTCCCTCGACCTCGAAAAAAATTTTCCCCGGGGAGTGGTGAACTGCCCCAAATGCCATGGCGAAGTGACCGTGGACAGCCGTTTCTGCTCCCATTGCGGCCACCAGATGGTGGCCATCAGGAAATGTCCCCGCTGCGCCAAGGATATCACGGCAGACGCCAATTTCTGCCCTTCCTGCGGCCTGGATCTCAAGACCGAGTTCAGATGCAGGCATTGCCAGACCAAGCTGCCGCCCGGGACGAAGTTCTGCTTCAACTGCGGAGAGAAGGTGGAGTAGGAAAAATGCAGCGCCTCGACGTATCCACCGAGTGCCCCTCCTGCGGGGGGCCCCTCGATTTCAAGGAAGGCTCCAATGCGGTGCAGTGCCGGTACTGCGGCTCGAACCTCCTGGTCACCGGGAGAAAGCAGGTGCTGAGCTACTATGTGGAGCCGAAGACCGATGAGCACCGTGCGGCGGCCTCGGTGCTCACGGCCCGGGAAAGCAGGGGAGAGGGCGAATGCCGTATCGCCGGGATGCGCCTCTACTTCATCCCGTACTACCGCCTGTCCGGGCACGATCTGCGCTGGGAGCGGGCGATGGAGGACCCCGGGACGGAGAGTATCACGCCCCCGGCTTTTGCCCGTGATTCCGCTTATGCGGATGCTGTCGGCACGGATGCCCGGCACCGTTCCTTGCTGCTTCCCCTCGCCGGGGGACTGCTGGATATTTTTTTCGGCGGGGGCTCTTCCTCCGGGACGGCTCTTCCGGGCGTCCCCTCCGCCGGAATGCTGAAAGAAATGGAATCCGTCCTCCGGGCAAGGGGAGATTCGCCGGGAAATCTCTTTTCCGGTGAGCTGCAGCTTGCCGAACGGTACCTGGAGAAAAACTTTCTCGCCTGCTCCCTGAGCGGCATGGGGATCTACTCCCTCGGAGTGCGGACCTCTGCCCTGGCGCTCCGGCTCTTCCATAAAGAGACGCTTTCGGCAAAAGGAAGGATCGTTGCCGCCGATGTGAGCATCGAAGCGGCCCTTGCCCGGGGCATGAAGACCGAACTGCCGGAGGGTCTCCTCTATCGCGCCGTAATCGGGAGAATCCTCTCCCTCGTCTATTTCCCCTTCTGGGTTGTCGAGATGGAGTGCGCGGGAAAAAGGTCTCTTTCCCTTGTGGACGCCGTGACCCGTGCGGTGGTCGCGTCCGGTCTCCCCCTCTCCCTCTACGAAGCCCTCGACCGCACCACGGCGGAGGCGCAGCACCGGACAGCCGGTTTCCGCACCCTCGTCTGCCCGAACTGCGGGGGGGATTTCCCGGTCAAACCGGACGATGTTGTCTTCTTCTGCGCTGCTTGTGTAAGGGCATGGCAGATCTACGGGAGCGATCTCAGGGAGGTCCCGTACCGGTTTGCCGCAGTGCGGGTCTCCGTCAAAGAGGGGGAGGCTGTTCCCTATCTCCCTTTCTGGGTGCTCCGGACGGAACGGGACGGCGGACCGCGCCGCTTTTTCGTGCCCGCCTTCCGGTACCGCAGGCTGAAGACCTTGTCCGATATCGCCACTGCCCTCACCCGCACGCAGCCGGACTATTCCGTTTCGGAGAACACGGACCCGGAAATCCGCTCCGGGATCTCCTACGGATGCTACTATGACCAGGAGGACGCAGCGCTGATGGCCCTCTTCGTCCGCGAAGGCATGAGGGCGAAACAACGCGCCGGCACCGCGGAAGAGAAGGAGGAGATCTCCTTTTCCGCCGCCGAGCTGGTGTGGTTCCCCTTTTTGATAAAAGGCCCCGACCTGGTGGACCCTTTTACCGGGAGGGCGCTCCCGAAAAATGCGCTCCTGTAGGAGAGCCGTCGTTTATTTGTCTTCCGCTTTTTCCTGTATCTTCTCCCCGGCATGCTCCATATCCTCTCCCACACCGCGGGCCGTACCGCGGCACCCTGCCATCACGGAAAGCGCAAAGAGAACAAGGACCACCGATGCGATTTTTCTGATCATTTTTCCCTCCGTAAAAAGGTGGTTTGTGTTGCGGGGAATTGCGTCCTGGCTTCTCTCCTGTCTTCTATTTACATCCTATCTCATGGCGGGGAAATGTCAAGGGAGGGGGTCCGATCCTTCCGGAAGACCCGGCGGAAAGGACGGACAGAAGATCAACGGATAGGAGAGAAACCGTGTCGTCTCCCCGGCCAAAGCATAGAAACGTGTTCACTATCGATTCGAACAGGCTAACCTGAGCGTTTATATCGTAAACTCAAATTGACAATACCCCAAAACCACGAGTATGGTATGAAGCACTACCAGAGGTGGTTGTATGGGAAGACAAAAATCGCGGTTACATCAGATGAGGAATATATCGATCAGCTGGACGCATTTGTGAGTAAAGATATTTTTCAGAATCGCAGCCAGGCTATCCAGGAAGCGGTAAAGGAAAAACTTGCACGATTGAATAAAGATGAAGAAAGAATGCTGAAGAAATTGTCAGAGCATTTTCATGAGGACAAATTTTTATGCGGCAGAGGATTTTTGAGATCATAGATCCGTTGTATGGCTTGACATATATGCCTCATAAGAGCATACTTATGCATATATTATGATTATGAGGTGAAACAATGAGGACAACACTAAATATCGATAACAGCCTTATGGAGAAGGCATCAAGATTGACGGGAATTAAAGAGAAAACTACGCTGGTCAAGCTTGGACTGGAAGCCCTGATTGCGAGAGAAAGCGGCAGGAGACTTGCAAAGTTGGGAGGGACGGAGAAGCAGCTCAAATCCATACCGAGAAGAGGCACTCCGTAGAATGGTCCTTGTTGATACATCCGTATGGGTCTTACACTTGAGAGAAGCGCATACCGGCCTAGTACGTCTGCTTGATGAGGGAGAGGTGGCGTGTCATCCATTTATCGTAGGGGAGCTTGCCTGTGGAAATCTTAAGAATAGAACGTTGATACTTTCCCTTCTCGAAGCTCTCCCGATGGCAATCGCGGTGGAGCACGAAGAAGTGCTTGCCTTCATCGAGAGCCACCATCTCATGGGAATGGGGCTTGGCTACATAGATGTTCACCTCCTCGCTTCAGCCGTTTTATCGCGACTTCCCCTCTGGACGCTCGACAAAAGACTGGAGCACGCTGCTGGTACGCTCAAGCACAAGTATGAAAAGAAGACCCGATAACAATGAACTGTTCCGAACCGGCAAGGAGGAGGGAGGTATCCCTCCCTCCGAAGTGCTATAATATCCTCACTATGAGAACGTTAAAAACCGACAAGGAAATCAAGGCTTTTCTGCAGGTGCTCCGGAAGAGGGCGGAAGGCGTTACCCCCGACATCGAGAAGACGGTACACTCCGTTCTCGCCGAGGTGAGAAAAAAGGGCGACGCGGCGGTGGAGAAATACACCCGGAAATTCGACCGGCATGATCTCCCGTTGCGGGTCACTCCCGCCGAGATCAAGGCCCACGCAAAGAAAGCGGACCCGAAGGTGGTGCAGGCCCTCGAGCTCTCCGCCGAGAGGATCTATGACTTCCACGAGAAGCAGAAGGAGAAGTCGTGGTCTTTCAGAAAAGAGGGCGCTACCCTGGGCCAGATCATCAGGCCCCTCGCCCGTGCGGGCGTGTATGTGCCGGGGGGAAAGGCCTCCTATCCCTCCACTGTCCTGATGAATGTCATCCCCGCACAGGTGGCGGGGGTGGAGGAGATCGCCCTCTGCGTGCCTACGCCGGGGGGCGAGGTGAACCCTTCCGTCATGGCGGCCGTCGCCCTGCTGGGGATCCGGGAGGTGTACCGCATCGGCGGCGCCCAGGCGGTGGGGGCGATGGCGTACGGCACCCGGTCCATCCGGAAAGTGGACAAGGTCGTCGGCCCCGGCAATATCTATGTCGCCCTGGCAAAGAGAGCGGTTTTCGGTGTCGTGGATATCGACATGATCGCGGGGCCGAGCGAGATCCTGATCCTCGCCGACGACACCGCTACCCCCGCCTTCATCGCTGCCGACATGCTAAGCCAGGCGGAGCACGATGAGATGGCTTCCAGTATCCTGGTCACCGATTCGGAGGAGCTGGCGGCGCGGGTATCCGGTGAAGTGGAGAAGCAGCTCAAAGAGCTGACGAGGAGGGAGATCGCAAAGAAATCCCTGAAGAAATTCGGTGCGGTGATCCTGACGAAGAGCCTGAAGGATGCAGTAAAAGTTGCGAATGAAATCGCCCCGGAGCACCTGGAGATCATGACGCGCACCCCCGGGGACGAGCTTATCCTCATACGGAATGCGGGTGCCGTTTTCCTCGGTTCCTGGACCCCGGAACCCCTGGGCGACTATTCCGCCGGTCCCAACCACACCCTGCCCACCGGGGGGACCGCACGTTTCTCCTCTCCCCTGGGGGTGTATGATTTCGTGAAGAGAACCAGTCTCTTGCAATTTGACAGGAAAAGTTTTACCCTATTGTCGGATACCGTAGAGGCCCTTGCGGAGAGCGAAGGGCTCGAAGCGCACGCGAACACCATCCGGATACGGAGGGGTTTCCGGTAGCGCCGGCTCCGGGTGCGCGGACGGACAGGAGGGATGCCATGGCGGTCGAGCAGGTGAATAACGCCAACCAGGTGGATACCGCTGCGCGGTACAACGCTCCGCAGAAGAAGCAGGAGCAGATCGCAGAGAGGAAGACGGCGCTGCGGGAGAAGAGGTCCCCCGAAAGAGACGAGGCGGACGATGCCTCCGGGGGGGTCAGGGTTACCCTGAGCCGCAAGGCCGAACGCGCCGCCCGCACGGAACGGAAGGGCGAAGAGGAGAAGAATCCTCCTGCCGCTGAGCGGCAGAGAGCGGAGGAGGTCCGGAACGCGGAGGCGCAGCGCGCGGTGGAAGCGTATAAAAATGCGAAGAGGATTGCGGATGAGACGGCCCGTCCGGAAACGGTGCGGCCCGGGCAGATACGGCGCATCACCGGATAATTTCAAAGGATAAAAGAAGAGAGGGGCCGGGTGCTATCGCATTCAGCCCCTTTTTTGTACCCGTATGATGCCTCGGGAAAAGGCTACCGGCTGTACCTGATCGCCCGGAGGAGATGGTATCCGCCGCAGGGAGGGGCGGAACGGTCTTCGCGGTAATCGCAGCCGTCGATGACGAAGGCGCATGTCTCGCACACGAGGCGCCTCATTTCTTCCTCTTCGGGCGGAATCTGGAACTTGAGGGTATCGCCGCAGGGGCAGAGGGAAGATAGGCCCTCCAGTTCGGCGGGGGTCAGGGAGCGCCGCAGAATCTCATACCCCCCGCAGTGGAGCTCCTCCTTCCCCTCCTTATAAAAAATACAGAATCCCCGGCAGACGATGCCGGTGTAGTCGGGATCTTTCATGGAAGGCTACTCCCGGCCCTTCGTCACCTCATGCAGCCAGCAGAGATAATCCGGGGAGCCCTCGACAATGGGCAGGGCAATGACTTCCGGAACAGTATAGCGGTGCAGCTCCTTCACCCTTTTCTGCAGGGAGGGGAAAAGCTCCCTGCGGGTTTTCGTGATCATCAACACCTCGGAGTCGTCCTCGATTTTCCCCTCCCAGCGGTAAATGGAGCGGACCCCCGTTACGATATTGACACACGCCGCCAGCTTCTCCTCCACCAGCGCCCGGGCGATCTTCGCCGCCTCTTCCTCGTCGGGTGCGGTGATATACACGACCAAAGCATCCATATCTTCCTCCTTAGGGGCCTCCTGATGGGCAGTGCGGGCTATGCAGCGAAGCCCCTGTAGATAAAATAAATCCCCAAACCGATAATTACAAGCCCCCCGGTCCGGTACACCCAACCCCTCACCTTTGCGCTCAGATAGTTGATGACGACACCGAAGAGCAGCAGGGGGGGGATAGTGCCGAGTCCGAAGCAGAGGGCGAGGAGCAGGCCCTGTGGAAGGCTTCCGGTGCCCGCGGCGGCGATAAAGGCGGAATAGGAGAGCCCGCAGGGGAGAAAGCCGAGAAGGATGCCCAGGGGGTAGTAACGCCATACCGAATCCCCTTCGAGCACCACCCGGACCGCCCTGAGGAGGAGACTGTTATGCCTCTCGAGGGAGGAGACGCTGCGGAGGATACCCGCGACGCCCAGGCCCATGATGATCATCAGAGCTCCTGCGACCACGGCGACACCGTTCTGGAGCCCGGCAAGCCTCCCGGCGATATTTACGAAGGAGCCGGCAAGCCCCATGAGGGCACCGAGGAAAGTGTACGAGGAGATCCTGCCTGCGTTGTAGAGGAGGTGGGGGAGCAGAAGGCCGGCCCTGCCGCTCCCGGCGCCCCTGCATGCGGCATTCAACGTGTAGGACGCCACCAGCGGTCCGCACATTCCGATGCAGTGGCCGAATCCGCCCAGGAGCCCGGTGGTAAACATGAGGAGATAGCTTGCTTCCATTCTACCTATTGCAACCTTTTCTACCTATTGCAACCTTTTCAAAAAAGCTTTCACTGCAGAGGACGCGGAGAACGCGGAAAAAGGATTTCTCGCTGCATAACCCCTCCCGCCCTCCCCTTACCCTAAGGGGAGGAGTCTGTATTCCCCCTCTTGTCCTAAGAGGGGGTGAGGGGGAGTTAACCACAGATCTACCCCCGACTCTGTATCAATTCTTCACCTCAAAAATGAAGCTTGCTGTCGTAGTTCTTCCGGGGCGGGAGGGCCGTTCCACCATAACCTCCGCTTTCCATAGCCTCTTCCCGCTGGGGCAGCGGGGAAGGATCCCCCTTCCCTCGTACCGTCCGCTCTCGGTAAGGGCGAGAGCCACCCTGTTCTCGCCCATATACATTCCGGGCATGGAAAGGTCCACGGTCACTTTCGCATCAGTAACGGTTCTCCCTTTTTTCTGCAGAAAGGTGGAGAGAGTGAGCACCGCCATGGAGGAGACGGGCTTTGGTCCGATATCGAAGGATACGGAAAGGCCGTCCGGAACCGTCTCCCTCACGCAGGGGCCGGCATTGATGGCGCAGTCTGCCTTCGGCGCATCGCTCCCCTTCCCGCATCCAAACAGGAGCATAATGACAAGCAGTATCGGTACGAAGTAATGGCTCATTTTTCACCGCATCGTAAAGTCGGAGAAGACCATCCTGTATGTTACAATCGCAGTGAAGAGAAAGTATAGGGCCACTGTTGCCGCGGCGAGCCGCTTCTGGAGCTGCGGGACGACCTCCCGGAGGCTCTCGCGTTTCCGGAAAGGCATGATCACCCCCACTCCCATTCCCGCAACCCCTCCTGCGAGGAGTGCAAGATAGAGGGGATACCCGATGAACCCGTACTCCTTCTGCAGGATATCGAAGGGACAGTGGTGGGAGGGCATCTCGTAAAAATAGAGGGAGATGAAGGAGATGAGAGAGGCGATGGCGACGAAAAAGGCGGTCCCTGCGGAAAGGGAGAAGAGATATCCGCCTCTCCCCTTCCGGATGAACCAGAGGCCGAGGAGCAGGGTCGCTCCCATGGAGGCATAGAAGGCGATTTCCAGGGGAAGGGCCGGAAGGGCGGCGAGGTCGGAAGTGACCCCGTTGTTGTCGGCGCTGAAGAGGCTCCCGCAGCAGGAGGTGATGATGTCCGCCCGCAGCCCGGAGAGGTAGAGGCCCTGCACCGCCATCTCCGTCACGATGAAGGGTACCAGGGCGAGAAGAAAGACGTACTTCTTCCTGATGAGAGGATAATCGTACGCCCTGTTGTCGGTGTAATTCATGATGAGCCAGAGTCCCGCAAGAAGGAAATTGGTAAGCTTCAGCACGAGGGCCGGATACCCGTACCCGTTTACCTGGAGTGTCCCCGCGGCGCACATCGCCCCCACGAAGAGGCTATGGAGGGTGTCGGCGGTGAAAATGTACAGGAAAAAGGAGAGGAGCTGGAAGCCGAAGGCGTAGGCCAGCAGGGTGGAGACGAGATAGGTGTCCCGTTCGAGGCGAAGCTGGAGCTCGCTTCCGCTCCTGCTGTCCCACCACCGCACGATCCGGGCGGCGTGCAGCGCGGCGTAAAGGACCATGAACCCGATGAGGAGGGAGGAGATGAAGAGGGCGAGTACCGCGGGATGGAGGATCATCGTTCCCCGGTATCGAGCTTCCCGTCTCTCATGCCGACGATTCTGTCGATGCCCGGGGCCTCGCACACAAGGGAGTCGTGGCTGGCGATGATGACGGTCCTCCCCTCCTGCTTCAGCGCCTCCATGCTCTCCATGAATTCACGGGACAGTTTTGTATCCAGGTGCGCGGTGGGCTCGTCCGCGATGACCACCGACGGATTATTGATCAATGCCCGCGCGATGGCCACCCTCTGGGCCTCTCCCCCCGAGAGCCACTCCGTTTTTGCCCCGGCCTTCTGCGCGAGATTGAAGTGCGCCAGCAGGTTCATCGCCCTCTGCTGCAGGACGGAACGCCTCTCCCCCGTGGGGTAGGCCGGAAGCATGACATTCTCCAGCACGGTGATCCCGCTGACGAGATTGAAACGCTGGAAGATGAAGCCGAAGGTCTCCCTCCTGATCCGGGTCAGGAAGCGCTCGGTCAGGCTCGTGATCTCCCTGCCGGACAGCTCCACCCGTCCCGAGGTGGGCCGCGCCATACAACCGATAATGCTCAGGAGAGAGGTCTTCCCCGAGCCGCTGGGCCCCTTCAGCACCGTTATCTTCCTCCCCTCGATGGCGAGGCTTACCCCGTCCACCGCGATAAGCTCGTTGGGCTTGCCGGCATTGAATACTTTTCTGACGTCCCGCAGCGCGATCATGCATGCCCTCTCATCGCATCACCGCATCGGGGTCCACTGTCGCCGCCCTCCAGGAGGGCACGATGGTCGCGACGGTATAGGGGACGACCGCGAGGAAGAAGAGCGTCGCGATCTGGGAGCCGTCGATGAAGGGGGTGAGCCTGAACTCCGGGTAGAGGACGGACCACCCCTTGAGCGCCGTCTCGAAAAGCGGGGACGAAGCGAAGAAGACATGGACATAGGCGAGCACCGTACCTGCCAGGAAGGAGGAGAGAGAGAGGGCCGCACCTTCCCAGAACTTCATCAGCAGCACATCCGAGGTCTCCCACCCGACGGCCTTCAGGATGCCGATTTCTTTTTTCTCCTCCGCGCTCAGCCCCGATGCCTTGTCCCAGGCGAAGATGATGAAGGCGAAGAGCGCCCCCGACAGGAGCACGGTGATAACTCCGCCGCGCCAGTTGAAAACGGAGTCGTAGGTCCTGAGGATCTCGTCCCGGAGGAGGGGACGCGTATCGGGAAGGAGCTCCGTCACCTTCCGCGCAACAGTGGTAAGCTCCTTCTTGTTCCTGACGGTGAGGACCACGTCGGTGCCGTACTGCTTCGGAATGCCGAAAAGCTCCCGGAAATCCCCTTCCGTCATGAGGATGAGGTCGAAGGAGACCAGCTCCGATTCGGCGGAGAGCACCTCCGTTACCTTGAGCATGAAAGGCTCTCCGTTATAGGCCCGCAACACCAGCATGTCCCCCGTGGAGGCGAGACGGCTCTTCGCAATGCCCGCTCCGATATGGATGACTCCCCGTTCTCCCGCGAACTTCTCCGGCACCATGAGGGTATAGTTCGCCCCGGTGACGGGATCGAAGTAGTAGCCCCAGAGCCGTACCCTTGCCCCGGACACCCCCCGGATCTTTCTGAGGCGGTCCGCATAGTCCGCCGGGATGAGGTCATGCCTTCCCGCCACCATCCTCTGGACCACCACATCGGGGGCATTCTTGAGAACAAGGGACGCCTCTTTCCTGAGGGCATGGGTGAAGAACATCACCGATGCCAGAATGAAGATGATAAAGGTATAGACCAGTGCCAACGCCGTGTTTTTCCCCTTCCTCCGCAGGAGGGAGGAGAGGGTGAAATCGACGATGTTTCTCTGTTTTTCGATCCAGGGGCTCATGTATTCTCCCGGCGGTATCGCCTGCCGTTATCCCTTTCTCCTCTCTGCCGGTACCGGAGCGCGGAAATCCCTGAGGCCTGCCGGAGGCAGCAGCAACGACCCCGAGGGGAAATGCTCCAGCGACAGCGGATGGTCCTGGAAGGGAGTATTGAGGTCCGCCTGGGTGATATGCCGTGTGTAGCGGGCCTCCGTAAAGAGACAGAGATCCGTGAGCCCCAGCCTCCGTACTATCTCCCCCTTCTCCCTGATCCGGGGGATATCGGCCATCTTACGGTGCGCGGCGTGGGCGAAGAGGAAGAAAAGGAGTACCATCTGCACTGCCAGGGAGAGAAAGAGGATATCCGATTTCCGCATGCCCTATCCCCCCTCTCCTGCCGGCGAGGGGGTCTCACTGTCGTCCCGGGCCACCGTCCTTCTACTCATCCAGGTCATCCAGGGACCGCACCACGTCGGGCGTTATCTCTTTCATCCTCAGGATGCGTTTCCCCTTATGGTCTTTCATGAACTCCTTCGCATCCGCCTCTTTCCCGAAAGGGACAAGCTCTTTTCCCATGGGGCCGTATACGTCGCTGCCCGCAACGAAGAACGCCCTGCCCGCGTCGATGGGCGTAAGCGAGTAGTACTCCTTTACATAGAGCGCGTCGATATCGGCCCGGCTCCGGGAGGGGGCATACTTCTCCATGTCGAAGTAGTACCTGAACATGTCCTTGGGACCGTCGAAGAAGGCGGCGGAACCGTCTTTGAAGAGAATCTGGGCGACCCAGTCGGGGTACTTTGCGACGAACATGCCGCAGACGGCGCATTTATCCTTCTGGGTAGGGGAGACCGGCTTTTGCTCCCCGCATGCCGCACCGGTGACCAGCGACAGTGAAAGCACTATTATGAATATGAAAAGGATAGGCAGGAACGGGATAATGCCG
This sequence comes from Nitrospira sp., assembly GCA_002634385.1. GTDB lineage: Bacteria > Nitrospirota > Thermodesulfovibrionia > Thermodesulfovibrionales > Dissulfurispiraceae > Nitrobium > Nitrobium versatile. The sequence goes on along the minus strand of NSJL01000030.1, from coordinate 8,978 downwards.
CCGGCAGCCGTGCTGCCGATCCGGGCAGGATGTCTCATATAACCCCCTAGTCAATCATGATCTCAGGCGCATTCGAGGCATGTGCGCAGTACTGCCCTTCTCTCCCTAAGGCGGAAGGGGCATATACCTGTATATTTTCATACAACGGAATATTTTTATCAACAGGGAGCCCCTCCTCACCTCCCCTTATCGCAAGGGGAGGTAAGAAGGGGGTATGGTGCGCTGCCTATCGTGATGTGGCGGCGGGGCTCGACAGACAGGCTTTGAGGGTAATCTCGGTACCGGCAAGAGCCTGGGAAACGGGGCATCCTTTTTTGGCGGCTTCGGCCTTCTCCATAAAGGTCTTCTCGTCGATTCCGGGGACCTCGGCATGGGTCAGCAGTTCGCTCCGGGTGATCTTGAAGCCGTCCCCCGCCTTTTCGATGCTCACCCGCGCGGTGGTGTTGATGCGCTCCGGGGTGTAGCCCGCCTGTTCCAGCATGAGGGCGAGCGCCATGGAGAAGCATCCCGCATGGGCTGCGCCGATCAGTTCTTCGGGATTGGTCCCCGTCCCCTCCTCGAAACGGGAGGAGAAGGAGTATGCTCCCTCGAAGGCCCCGCTCCCCAGCTTCATCGTCCCTTTTCCCCCTTTCAGGGTACCTTTCCATGTTGCTTCCGCATTGCGTACCGGCATGGGATCCCTCCTTGTAATGGCTTGCTGTGTGTACTTTTTACCCTTCCTACCCTCAGTATACAGCGGTTAAGGAATATGTCAAGGAATGGGGGAGTTCTGTCAGGGAAAACGCATGAAAATGCCCGGTGAGTGTGCATCCCTTGCGATTGCTTCGCTGACCGCGCAATGACAAAAGGAAAAAGAGCAATGAAAGAGGGAGAAAAGCTCCTAATGACGCGCAGGGTCATTTTAGAAAGAATCCCTGCTGCCCCGGGGATCAGGGGCTCCTAATGACAGGAAAAGAGGTTCTTCTGTGCTGTCATTGCGAAGGGTCGTACCCTGAAGCAATCCCATTGTTTTCCCTTACATCGCTCTTTTGATGCGTTTGCCCTGAAGTAGAGGAAAGGTAAAGGTAGAGGGTGACACTTGTCCGGTTCTTCATCGGTGATGCCTTTTCACCACCAGCTTCTCCTCGGTATCACCGCTCTGGGAGCCGGCATGCTCCTCATCTCCGCTGTAGATGGCCCGGAAGTAGTAGATGCCAGTCTCCTGCGGGGTGTAGCGGTTCGAAAGTGCATGTCCCCTGCTGCCCAGAGGCCTTGGAGAGCCGAAGGTGGTCCAGGTGGCGCCTCCATCCGTCGAGACCTGGAAGGTCACCGTGCCGGTGGGCCGTGAGGAGCAGGTCCCCAGGTCTGTCACTGTTGCCTTGTCCCAGACGCTCTGTCCCAGCCTGATCACGGTATCGGAGAGCTTGGTCGTGGTCTCTGTGGCGCAGACCGCGACAAACTCCTGGTAGGTGCGCTCAAAGAACCGGACCCGGGCGTACCCTTCGTGATCGATCTGATTTCCCTGCTCATCAGTAGTGGTCCAAAGCGCAATGAGATAGACCTGTTCCGTTATGAAGACATCTCCGGAGTCGTTCACCGAAACAGGGGTGCCGGGGAAGTCCGAGATCTGGGCCAGGAGGGTGTCCGATGCAGGCAGGTTCTGCGGAGTCCCCAGGACCCATTGCATATCACTGACCGAATCATCAATCCACTCGCCGAGATTATTGATAACACGCGGGTCCGGATAGTTTGCAGTAATGGCGTTGGCGGTGTTACTGGTGATCATATCGGTCAATTGCAGGCCGTCAATGGAGCCGAGGAGAGAGTTGTCGAGGGTGCTGAAGGACTGCCCTGTTCCGTAGTACACTTCCATATCCCGATAGTGCTGTACGACGGTTTGTGCCGGAACCGGAGCAGAAAGAATCCAGAAAGTCAGTACAGTAAAGACAACCACAGCGGAAAAGAATCGAGAGCGGATACGCATGCAGGACCTCCTTTTTCCGTTCGTGGCGGTTACCTGTGCAGGACGCCCTCCCCTTTCCTCCCCTCAAGGGAGGGGGAAAGAGAGGTGCCTCTAACCTCTACTTACTCCTTATCACAAAAGGATTGTACGTACAAGCGATAAAGGCAGGGAAAGACAGGCAAGGGTAAAGGTAGAGAAAAAGACAAAAAACAACTCTACTTCTCTCTCTTTTCTTTTTACTTTACCTTTACCTTTACCTGTCTCATTCTCTACCTGTTTTTTCGTTGAGGGGCCGGGGGAAAATAGGGTAGAGTGTAGGATGTACCGCTCTCTACCCTCCTTGCAGACCCTCCTCGTACCGGCGGTGTTCGGCCTCACCCTCTTTATGAGCGCGGGACTTCTCTTCCTTGTGGAGCCCATGATCGCAAAGATGATCCTTCCCCTTCTCGGCGGTACCCCGGCGGTCTGGAACACCTGCATGATGTTCTTCCAGGCGCTTCTCCTTGCCGGGTACCTCTATGCCCATTTCGTATCCATCCGGATCAAAACAAAGCATCAGGTCCTCCTCCACGGGGCGCTCCTCCTGCTCGCCCTCTGCTGCGCTCTTCTCGTGCTGCGGGCCCTCCCTGCGAAGGAAGAGGAAGGCACCGCACAGGACGGTACGGAGTTTTCTGACCGGGGCGTCTCCTCTCCCCCCGTGGGTCAACGCATCCGTTGGGTCACCCTCTCCTTCGTCCCGTCCAGCCTGATGCTGGGGGTCACCACCTTCCTCAGCACCGATATTGCCGCCATCCCCCTCTTCTGGGTCATTCCCCTCGCTCTTTACCTGCTCTCCTTTATCATTGTCTTTTCGAGGGTGACATACCATGTCCACCGTGTCATGCTGCATCTCTTTCCTGCGGCGCTGGTGGCGCTTCTCTTTATCAACTCCCCGGTTACCCGGCCCACCACCGGAGTCTCCTTCCTCTGTAACCTGGGGACTTTCTTCCTCGCCGCCATGGTCTGCCACGGCGAGCTTGCGCGGAGCAGGCCGCCGACGCGCCACCTTACCGGTTTCTATCTCTGGATGGCCCTGGGGGGAGTGCTGGGCGGTGTCTTCAATGCGGTGGCGGCGCCCCTTGTTTTCACCTCAATCGCGGAATATCCCCTCGTCCTGGTCTTTTCCGCCTTTCTCCTGCCCCGCCCCGGTGCGGGGAAACAGAGGATGAGAAGCAGCAACTCCCTGCTCGAAGCGGTCCTCGATATAGGGGTGCCCCTGCTCCTGGGACTCCTCACCTTCTGGCTCATTATACAATGGCCGCTCTGGAGGCTCGACCTGTCCCGGGTCGCCTCCCTGACCGGCATCGACGTTTCAGCCCTGAAAATCGTCCTCACCTACAGCATCCCCGCTTTCCTGTGCTATGCCCTCGTCTTCATGAAGAGGCCGTTGCGTTTCGGTCTGGCAATGGGAGCCCTCGCCCTCGTCGTTTCTCTCTCCGGGAGATGGAACGTGAAGATCCTCCATCTGGAGAGGAGCTTTTTCGGGGTCCATAAGGTGTACGACACTCCGGACGGGAAATACCGCTGCATGGTGCATGGCACTACCCAGCACGGCAAGCAGCGTCTCGACCCCGCCCGGAGCCATGAGCCCCTGGCCTATTACCACTCCGAAGGCCCCGTCGGCCAGTTGTTCAGGGAGTTCAGCGACGCGAACCGCAAGGAGTCCGTAGCCCTCATCGGCCTCGGGACGGGTACCCTGGCGAGCTACGGGGAGCCGGGACAACGTTTCACCTTCTATGAGATCGATCCTGCCGTGAAACGCATCGCTACTGACCCGCGGCTCTTCACCTATCTGCAGGGATGCCAGGCCCGTTGGGAGATTGTTCTGGGAGACGCGCGGCTGCGCCTGGAGGAGGCCCCTGACCGGGCGTACGGGCTGATGGTCATCGACGCCTTCAGCTCGGACGCCATCCCCGTGCATCTTCTCACCCGCGAGGCTTTCCGGCTCTATTTTGCGAAGCTGGAGAAGACAGGGGTGGCGGCGGTCCATATCTCCAACAAGTACCTGGACCTGGAGCCGGTACTCGGACGGCTGGCCCGGGATGCGGGACTGGTGAGCCGGGTCCGGGATGATACGGTGAATATATCCGAGGACAAATACCGTTCGCACTGGGTGCTGCTGGCGCGCAGGGAGGAACACCTCGGCAGGCTGGCGCGGGACTGGCGTTGGGGCGCCCTCAGGGGCGCTGCGGAAGGGCCGGTCTGGACCGACGATTTTTCGAATCTCCTGGGAGCTTTCACCTGGAAGTGAGCAGACAGAACTCAGCATATGAGAGCCGCTTCCAAGGCGATAGTGCACAATCAAAACTGGCGGCACGAAGAAGCTCTCAGAGGAGAGTCAGCAGGGGGAGGGCGATATTGAGAGCATTTCGTTGCGTCTCTTGGCGAAACGAAACGGCCACCCCTAGCGCTTGTCTGAATAGGAATCCTCTGGTGTGGGGCATGGGGGCACCCTCTTTCTTTGCGAGTGAATTCCTCCCTGTTCTCAGGGGATCATCTCATTCCCCTCCCTTGAGGGGAGGGGAAAAAGGGGAGGGTGTCCGGCCCCCTCTGCTATCCCAGACACTCGCTACAGAGAAGAGGATACCCCCCTGCCCCCGTACACACTCCGTTTCAGAATCCGTTACCCCGGGCGAGAGTCAGAATCCCTCAAAGCCGTCACCCCGGCGAAAGCCGGGGTCCAGAGTCTTTGGGAAAGGGACTGGATCCCGGCTCAGAAGATCCGCCGGGATGACGACAGAAGAAAAGAGAGGGGAGGAGGTGTCCTGAAGCGGAATAGCTCTTCTTCGTTGACGTTCTCGGTCGAAGCGAAACGTCCGCCCCAGTGCATGCCGAAAACAGCGGGAAAAGAAAGAGGGGTCCCCGAAACAGTCGTACGACTTTTCGGGGCAGAGAGAGCGCATGATGAAGAGACGCAGAAATCTCTTGTGAGAGAGATGCCTTTTTGCTGCCTCCCTTTGACAAAGGCTATAGGCTGCCGGTTTTGAGTGCACTCGCGGCTGTCCCGGGGATTTGCAATTGCAGCGGTGCAATGACTACTATATCCGGATGATCGTCGAAAACACCACTGCTATACTGAAGCGGCTCAGCCGCGCCACCATGAAATCGGACAGGAGCCCCGAGGAGATCGAGTTCGTCGCCGCTTCGGGGTCCGTCTCCGTCTCCGCCCTGAAGGAGGCCGCCGACATCAGCTTCCGCTTCTTCGGGGCGGACAGCGTACCGGCTGCCCGGGACAAGATCGTACCGTTCCGGGAAGTGGAAAGGGCCGAGAGGTATTGCGGCGTCCAGTGGCATCTTACCGGCCCCCTTCGGAAAGAAGAGGTGAAGGAGGCTGTTGCCCTCTTCGACCTCATCCATACGGTGGATTCCCTTCTCCTCGCCGAAGAGATCGACCGCCGGGCAGCGGAGGCCGGGAAGGTGCAGAGGATCCTGGTGCAGGTGAGGCTCGCCGACCCGGAGGGACCGGGCGTTCCCGGGGAGGAGCTGTTCCCGTTGCTGGAAGGGATCAGCGCCCTGAAAAACGTGAGGCTCGAAGGGCTGATGACCGCCTCTCCCGCTTCCGAAGATCCCGCTCAATCGAGGTCTTTCTTCCGGAAATTGTGCTCGCTGAGGGACGAGGCGGTAACAAAGGGCTTTTCCCTGCCGCACCTCTCCATGGGCGTCTGCCATGACTTCGAGGTCGGCATCGAGGAGGGGGCGACCCTGGTGCAGGTGGATTCGATCCTCTTCGGAAAGAGCGCTTAAAACTCCTGTCCTCTTCAGAGGAGCATGACATGACACAGGGCAATCCCTTTTTCCTGCTCGACGTCTTTGCGGAACGGAAATACGCGGGCAACCAGCTCGCTGTCGTCCGGGTGAAGAGCCCCCTGCCGGACGGGGAGATGCAGCAGATCGCGCGGGAGACGAATTTCTCCGAGACCACCTTCATCACTTCGGACAGGGAGGAAGGGGGAGGATACCCTGTCCGCATCTTCACTCCCGAGCGGGAGATCCCCTTTGCAGGCCACCCCGTGCTCGGAACGGCCTATGTTATTCAGCGGGAGATCATCGGGAGACCGGTGGATTCCGTGGTCCTCTCTTTAAAGGCGGGGCGGATTCCGGTCAGCCTGCTGCATACGGAGCGGGGAATCGAGCGGCTGACCATGCGGCAGGGGGAGCCGCGCTTCGGGCAGTTCATCCCGCATGAAGGGGCGGCGGAGGTGCTGCAGCTCGAAAAAAACGCCCTGGACTGTCGCTTTCCCGTGCAGGAGGTTTCCACGGGGCTCCCCTTCCTCATTATTCCGCTGAAGACTCTCGAAGCAGTGAGGAAGGCACGCGTTCATGAGGAGAAATACCGGACCCTCATCGAGACCACCGAGGCAAAGGCCCTCTTTCTCTTCTGCCCGGAAACCTACCGGAACGAGAACCACCTCAACGCCCGCATGTTCGGCGGCTACTACGGCATCCCCGAGGACCCGGCCACCGGGAGCGCCGCCGGCTGCCTGGCCGCCTACCTGCTGCGGCACGATTATTTCGGCGCGCCCGCCCTCTCCCTCCGGATGGAGCAGGGGTACGAGATCGGGAGACCCTCCCTCCTCTTTCTGGATGCGAAGAGGGGTGAAGATACCATGGAAATACGGGTGGGGGGAAGAGTAATCGAGGTCGCGCGGGGAGTGCTTGCGTAAATATTTTATGGGTCCATAAGGATGAGCGAAGGGACGCGTCATAAAGCCGCTTCTCCCGTGAGCTATTTGTCAGGCGTTTTGCAGCATCTCGATTATTTCCTCACTCCGCATCCGGCAGAAAAAAAGCGGCGCCCCCCGGCAGTAAGATTGTTAAACATCTCTTCAATGATAACTTCTTACTGAATCCGTCATGTAAAAAAGAACCGTCCCCCTAATACTTAATAGGAAAAAATAGGAAAAAGTCTTGACAGGGAAACTTCTTTGCCTTTATAGTAGTTGCATATACAACACATGACAGCCATGAATGAAAAAGAGATGCACGATATTGCAAAGACCGTTGCCGGCGAATGCCTTGCCGTACGGATTCGCCTTCTGAACCGTGTTGTCACCGGCATCTATGACAGGGCTCTTCGGCCGCTCGGCATAAAGGCAAACCAGGCGAGCATACTTGTTATGGTATCTCTCTCAGGTGAGACAACACCAAGTAATATTGGCCGGACACTCAGGATGGAAAAGTCCACCATAAGCCGCTCCATTGAACGCATGCGAAGCAAAGGCTGGATAGAGGTCGGCAGGGGTGAGGACGGGATCTCCCAGTTAATCAGCGTCACCCCGAAGGGAAGAGAACTATTAGCGGCTGTCCATACTTTGTGGTCGCAAGCCCAGAAAATGACTTCCGAATACTTAGGTGAGAACGGAGTGCAGGCCATACACCTGCTCATCGAACGCCTCAGTAGTGCTGAAGGCAAGAAGAAATGATCTTTTTATTTATCCTGGTAGTTGCATATACAACCAAAGGAGGAGTGCATGCGAAATCTTGAAGAGCACCCTGCGGTAAAACGGTTTCATGAAAAAAATCAGAAGGTTGCCTGGCCGCCGGCCGGGCAAAGACTCAACGCTGAGAGAGTGCGGCAGATGTGCCTCGACCTGGGGGCGGACGATGTCGGTTTTGTCGAGCTCGGCAGGCCGGAGTTGGACGAGCAGAGAGAGGAGATTCTCAAGGTGCTTCCCTCTGCGAAGACACTTGTCAGTTTTGTCTGCCGCGTAAGCAGGGAGAATCTTCGCAGCCCCGCCCGTTCCATCGCCAACCTCGAAATGCATGAAGTAAGCAAGCGAGTCGACACAACGGCGTGCAAAATATGTGCTTCTCTCGAAAGGACCGGCGTCCGTGCCGTGACCCCTGCCGCGGGCTTTCCCATGGAGGCCGACAAATGGCTTGAAAGGATGCATGTGGTGGCGCACAAACCCGTTGCCGTAGCGGCGGGGCTCGGCGCCATGGGCATGCATAGGAACGTCATACACCCCGTATTCGGTGTTTATATCCTGCTTGGCACTGTGGTCATCGATGCTGAAGTAGACGGGTATAGCCGTCCGCTGGACCATACCCCATGCCTGGGATGCAAGCTATGCGCGGCAGCATGCCCCACAGGAGCTATTGCCCCGGACGGTTACTACAATCCGGTGAACTGCCTGACGCATACCTACCGGGAAGCCATCGGCGGATTTACCGATTGGGTAGAAATTATTGCGAACAGTAAGGATTCCCGGGCATACAGGAAGAAGGTGAGCGATGCCGAGACCGTCTCGCTCTGGCAAAGCCTTGCAGCGGGGACCTGTTACAAATCCATGTATTGCATGGCGGTATGCCCGGCAGGCGAAGATGTCATGGCGCAATTTATCATGGACAGGAAGGGATATATGGATGAGGTCGTCAGACCTTTGCAGGAAAGGGAGGAGACCGTCTACGTTCTGCCCGGTTCCGACGCGGAGAGCCATGTACTCCGCATGTTTCCCCATAAAAAAGTAAAGCAGGTCGGCAACGGCATCAGGCCGCATTCCATAAAGGTCTTCCTCAGGGCGGTCCAACTGGCTTTTCAGCGGGACAAGGCGGAAGGTCTGGATGCAACCTATCACTTCACCTTTACCGGCGAAGAAAATGAAAAGGCCACAATCATAATCAGGAATAAGACCGTGGCTGTTATGAACGGACATGAAGGCACGGCTGATATCCGCATAACTGCGGACAGCAAGGCGTGGTTAAGGGCATTACATAAAGACAGCACGATGTTCAGGGAGATTGCCTTCAGAAGAATACGGGTCACAGGGCCGCTCAGGTTGTTCAAAGCTTTCGGAGAATGTTTTGCATAGTGTTTTAATACGGGGAATCACTAAGGGCCTCTGACAAAATGAAGAATATATTGGAAATCAGTAGTGTCCGACAGATTTTAGGACTATTAGCTGCAAACCCAGCACTGGAGCGGAGTTTATGACTTTTATCACTGTTAACGACTTGAACGAGCCAACGATTTTCAGGCAGGCTTTCCGGACGTATC
>NSJL01000029.1 GCA_002634385.1 Nitrospira sp. | reverse complement strand
CCATAGCGCCATCGGCTATATTGCTCCTGCCGACAAGCTCAACGGCAGAGAACAGGAGATTTTCAAAGAGCGGGATCAAAAACTGGAAGCCGCCAGAGAGCAGCGCAGAGTCAAAAGGCGGCAGGAATACCAAAGCTCAGGAGAGCATTGCTCTTCCTTAACTCATGCTGCATGAAAGTCCATTTCCGTCTGAGGCAAAACAATGTCCACTATCTCCGGATTGGCCTCAAGTATTCGGCCTATGGCTTCGTATTTCGCACGGTACTGCCGTACCACTTTCAATTTTGACTTCCCGCTGAAGTCCAGGTATTCTTGTTGTAACGTTTTCTGTCGCACGGCCTGCTCCTTTCCTTTTGGTGCCTGGTAATCACCAATTATAAAAGGAGCAGGCTTCTTTATTGTTAAAAATATTTTCCGCAACAGAATCTAGCTATGTATAACCAACTATGGGGGAATATTAACAATCCACATACGGATCAATACGTAAGCGCAGCGAGGGTTTCCCGGTATATCCGCCGTATCTCCTTGCGGTCTTCCTCTTCAACAATTCCCTCGCGGCTTCCGCGTTCGATCATTTCCGCCTGGCGGAGGAGCGCCTTCCGGTCCTCCTGGCGGCGGAGGTGGGGAGCAACGGCGCTGATTGTCTCGAGAAGCCGCCTGGTTACCACCACGTTCGACCGGCCGTAATAGCGTATCTGATCGAAGGCGGTTGCGGCCACATCGGCAAAGGTGGAGGGGTAGGCGATGACGCGCAGGGTCCCGTCCCCGTCGTAGCGGAAGGGAGAGGGGATCGACCTCCCCGCCATACGGCGGAGCCCCTGGCCGAGGTGGTCGATACAGATGACCGCGGTGAAGGGATCGTTTATTCCCGGAGAGAGGGCCCGGACAGCGACTTCAGCGATCTGGTTGACGACGAACTCCACATCCTGCGTCGCCGTACGCTGATTCCCGAGGAGTATCGATTCGTTGATCGCTGCTCCCAGGTCATCATCGACTGCCTCTCCGGGCCATACCGTCGCGATCACATCGTGTGCCCCGGTGAAATCCCCCGGCCGTTTCATCAGCCGTATAACGATGTCGCGTTCCCCCGCTATTCCGAGCAGGGTATCGGTATCGATTGCCTTTATGTACCCATACCCGTGTGCGGCTACGGGACTGGATTCCGTGGTAAAGCGTACGGGAATCTCCCATTCCGGTGCTGCCGGTTCCGCGTATTCCGATATGCCATGGCCGAGCTGTTCAGGGAAAAGCCGGTCTATTGCATCTTCCAGGTCGCGGCTGACGACTGAAATAATGGTAGAGGCCTGGATGAACGCGGAGACGTGATGGATGAAATAGATGAGAACGCCGAGACTGAGCAGCGCCAGCATGACGCCGGCAGATACGGAAAGATGGGGGACAAAGATGATGTTTCCGGTCCCGCGCACTGTTCTCAAGGCGAGCAGGCAGAAGAGAAAGGTCGCAATGAAGGTGCCGAGGACGACCTGGTTGCCTTTATCACGCATGAAGTTGCGGAGCAGGAAGGGGCCGAACTGCTGCGAGGCGAGGGTAAGCGCAACGATGGTTATCGAGAAGACCACTCCGGTAACCGTGATCATCGATCCTGCAATCGCGGAGAGGACGTCGCGCGCACCGTCCGGGCCCCCGGTATAAATCCATCGAAGGCTGCGGATAGTCGTATCTTCCAGGCGGAGGTCCAGGGTGTACAGGACGACCCAGAGCGCCGCTGAAGCGACCGCCATGAGCATCGGGACGAACCAGTAGCTCGTACGGAGCGTATCCCAGAAAGAGCTGAGTTTCACGTTGCTGAGGATATTCATGATGGCGGCTCCTGCGGGATGTCCCGCGCTCACCTTTCTCCTTGCCGGCTTCTATTCCGGAGGTGTGCCCAACGGCAGTGCACCGCTTCCTATTTATCTTTTAAACCGGGGCTTGGCGTCTGTCAAGCCCGTCCTGTGAGGAGCAGCACTTCCCGGTGAACGAGTATCTCCTTGAGAGTGCCGCGCTGACCGCTCCTTTCACCGGAAAGTGCTGATAGCGTCCTTTTTGTATTGACATTATAACCTCAATGTGTTTAAAATGTAACCACTTTGTTTGTTGGATGGAGTCATAATGCAAATTGCCGGAATAAAAGAACTAAAAGCAAAGCTCAGTATGTATATTGATCGGGCGCGCAAGGGAGAGCCGGTGGTGATCACGGACCATGGCGAGGAAGTAGCCATGATTATTCCCCTCTCTGAAGAGAGGAAAGCGATCCGGACTTTGATTGCCACGGGAAGGGCACGCTGGTCGGGGGAGAAGCCGCAGGGCCTTGGAGGGATTACCCTGCGGGGAGTCCCCCTCTCCGAAACGATCCTGGAGGAACGCCGGTGATCCTCTACCTCGGCACGAGCAGTCTTGTCAAGCTGTACCTCGACGAGCCCCATTCCGCATTGGTACGGGAGTGGGCCGCCGAGGCCGAGATCATTGCAACATGCCGGGTAGCATACACCGAGATTATCGCGGCCCTGGACATCCGGTTCAGACAGGAGGACCTGTCCAGGACGGAGTATGACTCCCTGGTGAACGCTTTCTCACGGGATTGGCCCCACTTCGCGGTTATCGATTTCGACGATATGGAAGCGGGCCGGCTCGTCAATAAGTACGGACTGCGCCGTTTCGATGCCCTTCATCTCTCCGCCGCGAAGATTGTGAAGGAGTGTCGTGGCGGGCTTTCCTTTGTCTTTTCTTCAGTGGATAAGCGCCTGCGGGAAGCCGCGGCAGCGGAAGGAATGCGCGTAGTGGAATCTTGAGCGGTGCGGCAGGGGAAGGTGCCTCGGCCTTCCCGGGGACAATGAGGATATTACTGTCTGGACAACTGCACTCTGTTACGCTACGGGACAAAGGGCCCCCGGGCATCAGGCCCGGCCGGTTCCGTTGCGTTGCCGGATACCGTGGCCTTTGCCCGGCACGGCATTCAAGTCAATTCCCGTAAAACTCACAAATGAGGAGGAACAGATGAAACGTTTATCCCTTATCATGGTTATTGCAGTGGCAGGATTCCTCTCTATCACCGGATGCTCACAGAAGAAAGTGGCCGTGGCCCCCGAAGCCGTTTCCCCCATGGAAAAGGAAGTGGCAAAAAGCAACTCCGTACCCCCGGCATCCATGACAGGAAGAGAGATGCTGAGCGAGAAAAAGCTGCCTGTTGCCGAGCAGTCCGCACCCAAGACCCACGGGACAGAACTGGGAAAGAGCTTCAATGATATCTACTTCGATTATGACAAGTACGATATCAGGGATGATGCAAAACCCGCGCTGACGGAAGTATCCTCTTTTCTTTCAAAAAACCGGGATGCAAAGGTAATTGTCGAGGGCTATTGTGACGACAGGGGAACGAATGAATACAATCTCGCTCTCGGCGACAAGAGGGCGCATGCCGCAAAGGAGTACCTGGTCGCTTCCGGTATCCCCTCGGGCAGGATTGAGCCGGTGAGTTTCGGAGAGGAAAAGCCGGTCTGCAAGGACACTACCGAGGAATGCCGGGCGAAGAACAGGCGTGATCGCTTCGTGCTCGTGGAAGAGCGGCATCGATGACGGGAGCCGAAAGGAGCGGGGCAGGAGTGGGGGCCGCTTTTGCCGGTACGGCGGTGTTTTGAACGTGAAAAGGAGAAACTGATCCATGGATATATCGTATGACAGGTTTCTGATCCCCGCTCTTATTGCCCTTGCCTCCTCGGGAGTTCTCCTTGTTTTCCGGGCTTTCCTGCTCCGGCTGCTCCACCGGTGGTCGGTGCGCACCGCCACCGATCTCGATGACCTCGTCATCAGCGTCATCAGGGTGCCCTCGCTCTACTGGTGCATCGCGGTCGGGCTCTCTTTCGGCCTCGCCTCTTCGGACCTCCCGGAAAGATATCTGCACCGCTTCAACCAGGCCGTTTACGTGCTCCTCATCCTCTCCATCACTATCGCGGCCGCAAACCTGGCAGGCCGCATCTTCAAGGACTATATCCGGAAGACGGAGATCCCCCTCTCCACCACCGGTCTCGCCTACGCCATCATCAAGGGCACCATCCTGACCATCGGCGTGCTCGTCACTCTCAGTGTGCTCGGCGTCTCCATCGCCCCCCTGCTCACCGCCCTGGGGGTGGGCGGCCTCGCTGCGGCCCTGGCCCTGCAGGACACCCTTGCCAACCTCTTCGCCGGGATCCACATTCTCCTTGAAAAGTCCATACGGGTGGGGGATTTCATCCGTCTCGAAAACGGACAGGAAGGATATGTCACGGACATCACCTGGCGGACGGTGCGGGTGCGCATGCTCCCGAACAATATGGTGATCATTCCGAACAGCAAGCTGTCCCAGAGCATTGTCACGAACTATTACCTCCCGGAAAAGGAGATGTCGCTGTTGATCCCGGTCCGCGTCAGCTATGCGTCCGATCCCGATACCGTGGAACGGATCCTCATCGAAGAGGCGAAGAAGGCGGCAGAAGACATTCAGGGTCTGCTGACCGATGCGGAGCCCTTTGTCCGCTTCATTCCGGGTTTCGGAGACAGCTCTCTCGACTTCACCCTCATCTGCCGGGTGAATGAGTTCGTCGATCAATATCTTGCGCAGCACGAAATCAGGAAGAGGATCTTCCGGCGGTTCCGGGAGGAAGGGATAGAGATCCCCTTCCCGCACCGGACTGTTTACCTGAGGGAGGACAAGCATGGAAGGAACAAGGGAGTTTGAATTCAAGCAGAGTGTGAGCATTCTGAAGTCGACGGGGAGGAAGGCAAAGAACCTCGGCGAGCTGCGGGACAACATTGCGGAAGTGAGCCCCGCGTCCCTCTTTCATCATACGTACCAGTATTTCCTGAAGGGGCACATTCTGGAATACACCAACGATTTTGCCCACTGGGCAGGGGAGAGCATCGAAGAGCGCTCCCTCTCGGAGCACCTCTCCAATATTGACCCCTACTCCTGCCGGAACATCGACGAGCTCAGGACCGAGCTCCTCCGGGTGATCGACAGATACCGGGAAAACTTCCCCGAACCCCGCGAGGCCCTGCCGGGAGAGGAATTCTACTTCAACGAAACCGTCACCCTCACTTTCCTCGCCGGCATCCGGGTGCGCAACCTGGCAGAGTTCCTCATGGCGGTGCGCTATGCTGACACGGCGTCCCTCTATTATCACTTCTACGAGGCCCGGGTCCGCACGGGGCGGGACGACTTTTCCCGCTGGACTGAGGAAGCTCTGGGACTTGGGGAGCTCGCCCGTACGATCGAGGGGATTGATCCCTTCATGCACCACATCGAGGGGATCCGGGAGCATATCGTGGAAGCGGTGGAAGAGACGGTGCGGAGAGGGATGGAGGTGATCGCGCCATGATGGACAGATATGCGGGTGTCGCGCCGAAGGGGGACCTGCTCCTCCTCCGGAAGCTGGGGGAAAGGCTCGGGGGCAGGTCCTTCCTGCACATCAACTCGACGAAAGCGGGTGGGGGCGTCGCCGAAATCCTGCAGAGGATGATCCCCATCCTCTCTGCCCTAGATATCCGGTCGCGATGGGAGGTGATCCAGGGGGATGAGCGCTTCTACGATATCACCAAAAAGATCCACAATGCCCTGCAGGGGGGCCCCGAGAGGATCACCGAGGATATGTGGCGGCACCACCGGGAGATCAACCGGGCGAACGCCGGGAAGCTTGATCTCGAGGCGGACGCGGTCCTGATTCATGACCCGCAGCCCGCGGCCCTTGTGGAGCACCGGAAGAAAGGGACCTGGATATGGAGGTGCCATATCGACCTCGGAAATCCGTCACCGGACGTGTTCGCGGCGATTGCACGGTACTGCACGCAGTACGACGGGCTCGTCTTCTCGGTCGCCCGCTTCGCCCGTGCCCTGCCCTTGAGCGAATTCATCGTCGCGCCCTCCATCGATCCCCTGAGCGACAAGAACCGGGAGCTTACGGGTACGGAGATTGCGGAGTCGCTGGAACGGCTCGGTATTCCCGGGGACCGGCCCCTCATTCTCCAGGTTTCCCGGTTCGACCGGTTCAAGGATCCGATCGGGGTGATCCAGGCCTACCGCATAGTCAAGAAATACAACGACTGCATTCTCGTCCTTGCCGGGAGCCCCGCGGACGACGACCCTGAAGGTGCGCGCGTGCTGGAGGAAGTGAAAAACTATGCGGCCGACGATCCCGATATCTTTGTGCTTCTGCTGCCGCCTTTCAGCGATACGGATATCAATGCCCTGCAGCGGGCCGCCACCGTAGTGCTCCAGAAGTCCCTCAAGGAGGGTTTCGGCCTGACGGTCTCCGAGGCCATGTGGAAAGGGAAGCCGGTCATCGGCGGGGCGGCAGGAGGCATCCCCCTCCAGATCGTCCACGGGATCACCGGGTTCCTGGTCCATTCGCCGGAGGGGGCCGCCTTTCGTATCCGGCAGTGCCTTAACAACCCGGACATGGTAAGGAGGATGGGGGACAGGGGCAGGGAGTATGTCCGCACCAACTTCCTCATCACCCGGCAGGTGCGGGATTATCTTTCGGTGTGGTATGCGCTGGAGAATGAGGGGGAAAGGGTTCTGGAGTTATGACTGGAAAGGACGTCACGGGAGAGGCAGTGCTCCGGAAGGTCAGGTTCCGCAGCGCCCCCGGCATGATCCGGCTCGGAGCCGTGTACTGCGGGGGAGGGGTGACGGAATTCACCGTCTGGGCTCCTTACGCGCGGAGTCTTGATGTATTCCTGACCTCACCGGAGGGGCGGCACGTCCCGCTGACGGCCAAGCCCCGCGGCTACTGGCGGGCCGCGGTGCAGGATGTGTATCCCGGCACCCGTTACTTCTACCGGCTGAACGGAGAGGCGGAAAGGCCGGACCCCGCATCACGCTTCCAGCCTTGCGGAGTACATGGCCCGTCGGAAGTAACGGACCCCGGCTCTTTTCCGTGGGAGGATGCGGATTGGAAGGGGCTCGAAGCCGACGATCTTGTTTTTTATGAGCTGCATACCGGCCTCTTCACTCCTGAGGGGTCTTTCGAGGCCCTCATCCCGCACATTCCCTATTTGAAGGACCTGGGCATCACCGCAGTGGAGCTGATGCCTGCAGCCCAGTTTCCCGGCGGACGGAACTGGGGGTACGACGGCGTCTACCCGTACGCGCCCCAGAACACGTACGGCGGCCCGGAGGGACTCAAGACGCTGGTGAACGCCCTGCACCGCAACGGCCTCGCCGTCTTTCTTGACGTCGTCTATAACCACCTCGGGCCCGAGGGGAACTACACCCATGCCTTCGGCCCGTACTTTACGGCGCAGCACAGGACCCCCTGGGGCGAAGCCCTGAATTTCGAGGGACCCGGCAGCGACGAGGTCCGCCGCTTCTTTATCCAGAATGCACTCTACTGGCTGGAGGAGTTCCATATGGACGGCCTGCGGCTTGATGCGGTGCATGGGATCGTAGACAGGCGGGCTGTTCATTTCCTGGCCGATCTGGTTGATGCGGTACACAGGGTAACGGCACAATGGGACAGGAAAGTTCATCTGGTCGCCGAGAGCGACCTTAACGATACACGCCTCATCTTCCCCCGGGGGGAAGGAGGATATGGCCTGGATGCGCAATGGAACGACGATTTCCACCACGCCCTCCATGCCCTTCTTACCGGGGAGAGGGACGGGTATTACGCGGACTTCGGAAGACTGCGGCATTTGGAAAAGGCCTTCCGGGAGGGGTATGTCTATACGGGACAGCGCTCTCTCTTCCGCAGGTGCCGCCATGGCTGTCCTTCTGCCGCAATCCCCGGGCGGCAATTCGTGGTCTTTTCGCAGAACCACGACCAGGTGGGCAACAGGAAGGGGGGCGACAGGCCGGGCCGCGACGCGGACATCGAAAAGCTGAAACTGGCCGCGGCATCGGTGATCCTCTCCCCGTACCTTCCCCTCCTTTTCATGGGTGAGGAGTACGGGGAGAAGGCCCCTTTCCAGTACTTTGTGAGCTTCGGGGATCCCGCCCTCATCGAAGCGGTATGCAGGGGCCGCCGGGAGGAGTTCTCCGCCTTCGGATGGGACGGTGAGATTCCCGATCCCCAGGCGGAGGAGACCTTCTTGCGTTCGAAGCTCGGCTCCGACCGGGGACGGACAGGGCAGGGCGCGCATCTCCTCGCCTTCTACCGAAGGCTGCTGCAGCTCCGCCGGGAGTCCCCGGCCTTTGCCCGGGCCTGCAAGGACCACTTGCAGGTGAGCGGAGACGAAAGGAAAGGGCTTCTCAGCGTTCTGCGCGGCAGCAGCTGCAGCACAGAGGCCTTCTGCCTTTTCCATTTCGGGGAAACGACCGCTGAGGCGGAGCCGGACCTGCCCGGGGGAACCTGGGAGAGAGTGCTCGACTCCTCGTCGGCAGAGTGGGGAGGAAAGGGCGCCCTCTCCCCGGAAAAGCTGTGTGGACGGAGCTCCGCGGGGGTGCCGCTGCGCCCCTTCAGCGTCGTGGTGTATGTTCGATGCCGGGAGGACGAGTAGCATGGAGCGATATCTCTGTATTCACGGGCACTTCTACCAGCCCCCGCGGGAGAACCCGTGGCTCGAGGCCGTGGAAATCCAGGATTCGGCCCACCCCTATCACGACTGGAACGAGCGGGTCACCGCGGAATGCTATGCGCAGAATTCCGCGTCGCGCATCCTGGACGGGTGCGGCCGCATTACGGAGATCGTCAGTAACTATGCCCGGATGAGCTTCAACTTCGGTCCTACCCTCCTCTCCTGGATGGAGGCTTCCGCTCCTGAAGTCTATCGGGCCGTCATCGAAGCGGACCGGCTGAGCGTATTACTGCGGTCCGGCCATGGCAACGCACTGGCCCAGGTGTACAATCATCTTATCATGCCCCTTGCGTCTCCGCGGGACAGGAGGACCCAGATCGTATGGGGCATCCGTGACTTCGTGTACCGCTTCGGCCGCCGTCCCGAGGGCATGTGGCTTGCGGAGACCGCTGCGGATACCGCCTCCCTCGATGCCCTGGCGGAGCATGGCATCACCTTCACCGTCCTTGCACCGCACCAGGCCTGCAGGGTACGGAAGATCGGCGCCGGCAGGTGGAAGGACGTGCACGGCGGACGCATCGATCCCACCCGGCCCTATCTGTGCAAGCTGCCGTCGGGCCGTAAGACTGTCCTGTTTTTTTACGATGGTCCTATCTCCCGGGCCGTTGCCTTCGAGGGACTGCTGAACAGGGGGGAGTGTTTTGCCCACCGGCTCCTGGACGGTTTCTCGGGCGAGCGGGACTGGCCGCAGCTGCTCCCGATCGCTGTTGACGGCGAGACTTTTGGCCATCACCACCGCCATGGGGACATGGCCCTGGCCTATGCCCTGCATTACCTGGAGTCGCAGGGGCATGTCCGGCTTACCAATTATGGGGAGTACCTCGCAAAGCATCCCCCCGCCTATGAAGTGGAGATACTTGAAAACACATCGTGGAGCTGTGCTCACGGTATCGAGCGCTGGAGGGGCGATTGCGGCTGCTGTTCGGGCATGCACCCCGGCTGGGGTCAGGGGTGGCGGACCCCCCTCCGTGAGGCCCTCGACCGGCTCCGTGATGACCTTGCGGAGGTTTTCGAGCAGAAAGGAAAAGAGCTCCTCGCCGAGCCGTGGGAAGCGGGGGACGACTATATCGGTATCATGCTCGACCGTTCCGCGGAAAGCCGGGAACAGTTCGTGGAGCGCCATGCCGTGCACCCTCCCGGCGACGCCGGGAAGGTGGCGGTCTTCAAGCTCCTGGAAATGCGGCGCCATATGCTGCTTATGTACACCAGTTGCGGATGGTTTTTTGACGAGCTCAGCGGGCTCGAGACCCTGCAGGTGCTCAGCTATGCGGGCCGCGCGGTACAGCTCGCGGAAGAGCTCACCGGCAGGGATTTCGAAAGCGGGCTCCTCGCCGGCCTGTCCCGCGCGAAGAGCAACCTGCCGGAGAACGGGAACGGGGCGGACCTTTACCTGCGGTACGTAAAACCGTCGATGATTACCCTTAAAAAGGTGGGAGCCCACTACGCAATCAGCTCCCTCTTCGAGGAATACGGGGAAGAGACCCGGATCTACTGCTATACCGCACACCGGGAGGAGTACCGGAAACTGCAGAACGGCGGGGTGCGCATGGCGGTGGGAAGGACCCGGATTGTCTCGCGTATAACGGGCGAATCGGAAGAAATAAGCTTCTGCGTGCTCCATTTCGGGGCGCAGAGCTTTAACGGGGGAGTGCGTTCCTTCCTGGGAGAAGCAGCCTATCGCTCCATGCGGGATGAAATGATACGCACGTTCGGGGCGGGCGACCTTGCGGAAATCCTGCGCCTCATGGATAAGCATTTCGGGATGCATAACTACTCGCTGCGGGACCTTTTCCGCGATGAGCAGCGCCGGATCGTGGCCCTGGTCGCTTCGGCCGCCGTGCGCGAATTCGAGCGGTCCTGCCGCCGCATGTACGAAGGACACCGCATCCTCATGACCCTCCTCATGGATACGGGCATCCCCCTGCACAAGGCCTTCTCCACCGCGGCCGGAGTAACCCTCTCCTTCGATCTGCGGGAAGCGCTGAAGGAGGCGAAAGACATCGAGAGAGTACGGGACCTTGCAGAGGAGATCAGGTGCTGGGATCTCTTCCCCGATACCGCGGAGCTGGAGCCGTTCGCCCGGAAACGGCTGGAGGAGACGATGGAAGGGCTCCGGGAGACGCCGTATGACATGGCGCTCCTGCAAACCCTGCTCTGGCGGCTCGAAGCCCTGCGGCTCCTTCCTTTCGAAACGAATCTCTGGCAGTCCCAGAACATCTATTACTCGCTGGCCGCAAAGCACTGGAGTCCGATGCGTACCCGGGCTGCGGACGGAAATGAGGAAGCGCGCCGGTGGCGGGACGCGTTCAAGGCAGCAGGAGAGATGATGTTCTTCAACACGGATGTGCTGCTTCCCGAAGCCGGACCGGAAAAGGCAGCGGCGTCATGAGAACCCTGCTGGAAGCGCGCGTCCCCTGTTCCCTTTACCGCCTGCAGCTCAACGGACCGTTCGGCTTTGCCGAGGCGGCGCGTACCGTGGCGTACCTGCACGATCTGGGGATAACGGATATTTATTCCAGTCCCTGCTTCAGGGCGAAGAGGGGCAGCCCCCATTGCTACGATATCGTGGACCACGCCTCCCTGCATCCTGAGCTGGGGACTGAAGAGGAGTACCAGGCCCTCACCGGTGCACTGGCAGAGCGGGATATGGGCCAGCTGCTGGACATCGTCCCGAACCATATGGGGATAGAGGGCGGGGAGAACCCCTGGTGGACTGACGTTCTTGAGAACGGGCCCAGCTCTCCTTATGCGGATTTTTTCGATATCGACTGGACGCCGGTGAAAAGGGAACTGCACAATAAAGTCCTCCTCCCTTTGCTGGGAAACCAGTACGGTGCGGTTCTTGAGAACGGGGAACTGCAGCTCGTCTTCGAAGAGGGAGCTTTCTTTATCGCCTACCACGGACACCGTTTCCCGGTGCGGCCGCAATCCGGGGGCCGGGTTCTCCGTCACTGTCTTGGCGAGCTCGAAAGGACCCCTCCCCCGGACGACTCCGGGCTGACAGAGCTGCAGAGCATTATTACGGCCCTGAGCCATCTTCCCCCCTATACGGAACGCAGCCCGGAGAGGACGGTCGAGAGGCAGCGGGAGAAGGAAGTGATCAAGGGCAGGTTGCGGACCCTCTGCCGGAAAAGCACCGCCGTTGCGGCGCATATCGGGGAGAACCTCCGCCTGTTCAACGGGACTCCCGGCGTCCCCGGGAGTTTCGACATGCTGGATACGCTTCTAAGTGAACAGGTCTACCGCCTCTCTTACTGGAGAGTGGCCGCCGAAGAAATCAACTACCGGCGGTTCTTTGATATCAACGATCTCGCCGCAGTGAGGATGGAGGACCCCAGGGTCTTTGAGGCGGCCCACCGGCTCACTTTGCGCTTGGTCAGAGAGGGAAAGGTTACCGGGCTGCGCATAGATCATCCCGATGGGCTGTACCACCCTCTCGAATATTTCGAGAGATTGCAGCGTGCCTGTTTCCTCGCGTCAGGGAAGGGCCGTCTCGAACGGATGCACTCCGTCCCCCCGGGGGATGAGCAGGAGCGGGAGCGGGAACTGGAGCGGATGTACGAAACGGCCCTGGCTGAAGACCCGAAGCTGAAGCCCTTCTATATCGTTGGGGAAAAGATATTGATGCGGGGAGAGAGAATGCCCGACGACTGGCCCCTCTTCAGCACTACCGGGTACGTCTTTATGAATTCCGTGAGCGGCCTCTTTGTCGATCCGGACGGCGGCCGGGAACTGGAGCGGATCTACGAGAGGTTCGTCGGTCGCAAAATGAGCTTTATCGATATCGCCTACGAGAAAAAAAAGCTGGTCATGAAGACTGCCATGGCGAGTGAGATCAACACCCTGGGGCACTATTTGAACACCCTTTCGGAGCGCAACCGCCATACCCGTGATTTCACGCTCAACAGCCTCATTGCGGCCCTTATTGAAATCATCGCCCTCTTTCCGGTCTACCGCACTTATATAAGCTCCGCAGGCGTAAACGACCGGGATCGCCGCTATATCGAGAGCGCTGTCGCGAAGGCGAAAAGAAAGAATCCGGCGCTGAGTGAACCGGTTTTCGACTTTCTCCGGGACGTTCTCCTGCTCCGCTGCCCCCCGGGGGCGGACGACGAGGGCAGAAGGGAATGGCTCGATTTCGTCATGCGTTTCCAGCAGGTCACCGGGCCGGTAACTGCCAAAGGGGTGGAGGACACCGCCTTCTATGTGTATAACCGTCTGGTGTCTCTCAACGAGGTGGGAGGCAGCCCGGACCGCTTTGGCACCTCCCTGGAGACTTTTCACGGGCAGAATATGGAGCGGGCCAAGTATTGGCCCGGTGCCCTTATCACCACCGGCACCCATGACTCGAAGCGGGGAGAGGACGTACGGATGCGGATCAATGTGCTTTCCGAGATACCCGGGGAATGGAAAGCTGCCCTTATCCGCTGGAGGAAGATGAACAATAAAAAGAGGGTTATGGTGGACGGAAGGGCTGTTCCCGACCGCAACGACGAGTACCTTTTGTACCAGACCCTCCTCGGTGCGTGGCCGGCGGAGCCTATGGACGATGAGGTCCTCTCCTCGTTCAGACGCCGGATCAGGGAGTACATGCGGAAAGCGGTCCGCGAAGCGAAGACGAACACGAGCTGGATCAACCCTGACGCCCTCTACGAAGATGCCCTGTTCTACTTTATCGATTCGCTCCTCGCCCCCGGTGCTGACAACAGATTCCTCCGGGACTTCCGGGCTTTCCAGCAGCAGGTTTCGATCTGGGCGGCCTACGGCTCCCTTTCCCAGACGCTCCTGAAGCTTACCTCTCCCGGTGTGCCGGACATCTACCAGGGAGCGGAGTTGTGGGACTACCGCCTGGTGGACCCGGACAATCGCCGTCCCGTTGATTACGGCAGGAGAAGGGAGCTGCTGGCCGATCTGCTGCGAAGGGAGGCGGAGCAGGGGCAGCCCTCCCTGGTGCGGGCCCTCCTTGCAGGAAGAGATGACGGCAGGAGCAAGCTGTACCTCATTGCGAAGACGCTCCGGTACCGGAGGGCGAACCGGGCACTCTTCGAAAAGGGCGATTATCTGCCCCTGGAGGTTATCGGCGGACGGAGCGGAGCGATATGCGCCTTTGCGCGGACACTGGGGCACCGGAAGATCGTGGTTGCGGCTCCCCGTCTTTTTACACGGTTCGCCCCTGATCCTGCGGAGCTCCCCCTGGGCGCGCCGGTCTGGGGGGATACCCGTATCGCGGTTCCCTTTGCCGAAAAGGGAACCCGCTTCCGCAATATCTTTACCGGAGAGACAGTCGTCGCCCCGGAAGACCGGGCGGCGGCGGCTCTCCCCGCCGCCCGCCTGTTTGCATCTTTCCTGCCCGCGCTTCTCGAACAGACGGACGGGACTGCTCCCCCATCCACGGAATAAGGAGGCTTGCATGGTACACCCGAAACTGCTTGCAGTCGTGCTTGCCGGAGGCAAAGGAGAAAGGCTTTTCCCTCTCACCGCCTTCCGGTCAAAACCCTCGGTCCCTTTCGGGGGCCGCTACCGTATTGTGGACTTCGTTCTCAGCAATATGGTGAACTCCGGAATCTACTCCCTCTATCTCCTGGTGCAGTACAAATCCCAGTCTCTCATCGAGCATGTACGGCAGAACTGGGTGCTCTCCCCGTTGGTCAGGAACCAGTTTGTCACGGTGGTGCCGCCGCAGATGCGTATGGGGCCCGAGTGGTTTCAGGGCACCGCCGATGCGGTATACCAGAACATCAACCTGATACGGGAGCACAACCCGGAGCTGGTGATCATCTTCGGAGCGGACCATATCTACCGTATGGATATCAGGCGGATGGTGGACTTTCACCTCGAAAAGGACGCTCTGGTCTCGGTGGCGGCCCGCCCCGTAGCCCTGGAACAGGCATCTTCCTTCGGGGTCATCGGGGCGGACGCGGACATGAGGATCACCGGCTTCCAGGAGAAACCGAAAAAACCGGCCCCCATGCCCGGGGACCCCGGCAGGGCCTTTGTCTCCATGGGCAACTACATTTTCAGGAGAGACGTACTGCTTGACGTTCTCTCCACCGCCCGGAGCAGAAAGCAGCACGATTTCGGGGCGCATATCATCCCCGGGCTTGTCGGGACCGGGCGTGTCTTCTCCTACGATTTCTCTGCGTACGGGATTCCCGGGATGCAGGCGTACGAGGAAAAGGGGTACTGGCGGGACGTGGGGACCGTCGCGGCCTTTTTCGATGCCCACATGGATATGCTGGGGGAAGCACCGGTCTTCGAGGCGGGGAACCCGGAGTGGCCCATCCATCCCTCGTTGTACGAGGGACCGGCGGCACGCATCGTCAGGGCGGATATACGCAACAGCGTCATCGGCGAGGGCACGGTAGTCCGCAAGGCGAAAATAAAAAACTCGGTTATCCGGCGCGGCGTGATCATCGAAGAGGGGGTGACTCTCGACAGTTGTATTATCATGGATAATGTCGTGCTGAAAAAGGGGTGCTCCCTGCGCCGGGTGATCGTGGACAAGTACAATGTTATCGCCGAAGGAGAGCGTATCGGCTTCGATCCGGAAAAAGACCGCTTTCGCTGCCATATCGACGCTTCGGGAATCGCTGTCGTCCCCCGGGGAGGCAGGATCATCCGGCCGACAAGGGAAACCCTCGCCTGACCGTACACGGGGCAGAAAAAGACCGGCGATGGAGAGAGAGGTGGAGGAGCTCATCGAGCGCCTCTGTATCACCTTCGAAAACAGCAAGGCGCTTCGGGGCATAGAACGCACAGACCCATAACGCAGGAGACGGTTCCTGCGGGCAGGAGGATTAGTATGGCAAATATTCTGGAAAGGGTACTGACCGAGCCGCTGCAGGAGTTTACGGAAAGAGTCATCCGCTTTCTCCCGAACCTGTTGTCGGCGGCTTTCATTCTCGTTCTGGGCATTATTGCCGGCCGGATCGTCTACGCTCTTCTGACAAGAGTTTTTTCCTTTTTCCGGCTGGACGAGCTTGCCGAGCGCAGCGGTATCGACAGGCTCGTGGCCAGTGGGGGGGTGCGGGAGCCCCTCTCCTTGCTCGCGGCCCGGGCCGCGGGATGGCTTACCTTCCTTTTCTTTGCGGTCGTTTCCCTGGAGAGTCTCCAGGTCCGTGCCGTAGAGATGTTGCTGCAGAAGCTTTTCTACTATCTTCCGAATGTGTTCGTGGCCGTGGTCATTGTACTGCTGGGATACTCCCTCAGTGCCTTTCTGGGCAGAGCGGCCCTGCTGGCGGCCGTCAATGCGGGGCTGAAAGTGGCACGGCCGGCGGGACAGGTGGTGCAGGGGGTCGTGCTCCTCTTTACCTTTGCGGTGGCATTGGAGCAACTGGGTATCGGTAAAGAGACGGCGCTGATCGCTTTCTCTGTTCTCTTCGGCGGCGTAGTTCTTGCCCTTTCCATCGCTTTCGGCCTGGGGGGGAGGGATGCGGCCAAGGCGTATATCGAAAAAAAGCTTTCGGGAGAGAGAGAGGAAGACACTATTGAGCACCTGTAGCTCCGGCAGACCGCAGCCGGATCTCTGCGGAGCAGGCTGGTGAGATCTTTCCGTGACAAGCTCCTCGCCCTGACGGCGCGGCTCGGGGCGGACCGTCACACGGCGCTGATCGCCCTGGCGCTTCTCATCGGGCTTCTGGCGGGTGCCGCCAATATCCTTTTCCGCTCCACCATGGAACTGGTGAGGGAGGTGATCTTTATGGGCGGGTCCCGCCTGCTCCGCATCGATGCGGGGGGCGTCCACCGGGCTCTTCTGCCTCTCCTGCCCATGGCCGGGGCCCTCCTGCTGATCCCCCTCTCCCTCCTTTTCCCGGGGGAGGTCAACGGGTACACGTTCTCCCGCTTCCTCGAAATCGTAAACCTGCGGGGCGGTATCCTGCGGGTGCGGAACATCTTCCTGAAGACCCTGGGTCCGGCCCTCACCATCGGCTCGGGGGGCTCGGCAGGGGTCGAAGGCCCTATCGCCATCATCGGCGGGACCGTTGGTTCGGCCATCGGACGGCTCTTCAGGGTATCGGAAAACAGGATGAAACTCCTCATCGCCGCAGGCTCCTCGGGCGCCATTGCGGCCGGGTTCAACGCACCCATCGCGGGCATCATGTTTGCAACGGAAATCGTCCTCCAGGGGAACTACGAGCTCTCCTCCTTCGCCGCTATCGTCATTTCCTCCGGTATCGCCACCTTCGTATCACGCGGTTACTACGGCTCGGTCCCCTCTTTCAGCGTGCCCCAGTACGATCTGCGCAGCGCTGCGGAGATTCCCCTTTATCTGCTCCTGGGGATTCTCATGGGACTCCTGGCCGTTCTTTACATCAGGCTGTTTCACCGTATCCGGGAAGAGTTTGAGGCGCTCCGCCTGCATCCCCAGCTCAAACCGGTGCTCGGCGCCTTCATGGTAGGTACCGCAGGGATCTTCCTCCCGCAGGTCATGGGGAACGGGTATGAGTTCATCGAGGACGCCCTCTCCGGGAGGATCCTGGTCCCTGTAATCGTCCTCCTCGTTTTTTTCAAGGTGCTGGCGACCGCCGTGACCCTGGGCTCAGGGGGTGCGGGAGGGGTGTTTGCCCCGGCCCTCTTTATCGGCGCCATGGCCGGGGGGAGCTTCGGATGGGTGGTGCATACCCTCTTTCCCGGGAGCACGGCCTCCCCGGGCGCGTATGCCACTGTGGGCATCGGCTCCTTTCTCGCGGCCGCAACCCATGCCCCTCTTACCGGTATATTCCTTCTCTTCGAAATGACGGGCAACTACAAGATCATCATCCCCCTCCTCTTCACTTCGGTAATCGGGACCCTCGTGGCCGGCAGGCTCTATCCTGATTCCATCGATACCGTGGAGCTTACCCGGAAGGGGATAAGGATCCGCGGGGGCAGGGAAGCCTCTCTCATGGGAAAGATCAAGGTCAGGGATACGGCCCGCGGAGATGTCCTCCAGGTCCGGGAAGAGACGCTCCTGAGGGATTTGATTCCCCTCATGGTGGAACGGGAGCAGTTCTATGTGCCGGTAACGGATGCGGAGGGGTACATGACCGGCATCGTCTCCCTCGAAGACGTCAAGCCGGTACTCTTCGATGACGCGGTGAAAAACGTTGTAACTGCAGGGCAGATTGCTACGGAGCAGGTCCTCACCCTCTCTCCGGAAGATACCCTGAATACGGCTCTTGACCGCTTCGCCTTCAAGGATATCGAAGAGATACCGGTGGTGGAGGGAGAGGGCCGGCGGCAGCGGGTAACGGCCATGCTGCGGCGCCGGGATATTCTGGCCGCTTACAACAGGAAGATAGTAACAGAACCGTAATCTGCTGTTTACTTCTGCATGGTAATTAGGTAGAGTACACAGCAGAGGGGAAGATCCGACAGGGGCGCATATCCTTCCAACTTACCCTGCTGCACTGAGAGTGGCAGTACCTGATGCCGAAATGACGTTGGATCACTATCATAATGTACCGACAACCGCCTGAGAGTAACCGGAAAGCCCTGCAGGACGAGACCCTCGCCGAACAGGTGAAGCAACTCTATGCCCTTGCGCCGTTCGGATTGCTGGCGAGTTTCCTTAATTCCCTGATCGTTTTTTTCGTTCTGAAGGATGCGCTCCCCCACAGGATATTGCTTACGTGGCTTATAGCGATGGCGGTGATCACTCTGCTGCGCGTTGCCCTTGTGCTGTGGTTCCGGAGAAAAGGGTTCCGGCCTGCTGCGGCACGCACCTGGAAGGACCTCTTTATTGCCGGACTGGCCCTCTCCGGCGTCGTGTGGGGGAGTGTCGGCATCTTTCCCTTTTCCGGAGTTTCCCTTGCATATCAGGTCTTTATCGTCTTTTTCCTCGGCGGCATGGCTGCGGGGGCCGCAGCGACCTTCTCAGCGGTGAAGGAGGGGTACCTTGCCTACAGTATTCCCGCCCTGGTTCCGCTCGCCATCAAACTTTGTTTTAAGGACGATGCGCTGCATTTCGCCATGGGAAGCATGCTTTTCCTCTACGGTCTCATACTCTGGAAAATATCCCGGAAGAATCATGAGATAAATCATATTTCTCTGCTGCTCCGGTTCGAGAACAGGGGCATGATCGAACAGATGAAGAGCGCCAAGGAGCATACCGACGAGCTGAACAGGAAGCTCCTTGCCGAGATCGGGGCCAAAGAGAGGGCCGAAGCGGAACTGAGATCACACCACGATCACCTCGAGAGGCTTGTTGCCGAGAGGACGAATGATTTGACGCGGACCAACAGGCAGCTTCAGTCAGAGATCGAGGAACGGAAGCAGACGGAGCAGGCACTGCGGGAGAGCGAGGGTTGTCTGGCCCAGGCGCAGAGACTTGCGCATATAGGAAATTGGGAGTGGGATTTCCGTACGGGGCAGGAGCATTGGTCCGATGAGGCGTATCGCATCCTCGGCTGGAATCCGCGCGAATGCGAGCCGTCCTGCCGGGAATTCCTCAATCGTGTGCATCCTGAAGACAGGGAGTCTATCGAAAAAAAGATCAGGGAGGCTTTACAGGAATACAGGGACTATGAGTACGACTGCCGGATCATCACAAGGGACGGTGCCGAACGGTTCATCCATACCACCGCGCAGATAACGTACGCCGGGAGCGGCCGGCCGGTGCGCATCGTGGGTACGATACAGGACGTTACTGAACAGATACGGGCGAAGGAGGAGCTGGAAAAGTCGCGGGAGCAGTTGCGCAGGTTTGCCGCGCATCTGCAGTCGGTCATCGAGAACGAAAGAACCATGATCGCGCGGGAGATCCACGATGAGCTTGCCCAGGCATTGACGGTGATGAAGATCGACCTTGTCGACCTCGCCGGTGATTTCAGGGAAGCAAGGGGGGCGGGGTGCCCGGCGGCTTTCCATAAGGTTCGGGCGATGACTTCCTATATCGATGAGGTAATACGGAATGTGCACCGCATTGCGATGGAGCTGCGGCCGAGTATTCTCGACGATCTGGGGCTGGAGGCGGCAATAGAGTGGCAGCTGGCTGAATTCCGGAAGAGGACGAAGATAGGGTACGAGCTCAGGAGCGCAATGGAAAGTACGGTTCTTTCCCCCGAAATCACGACGGCGCTCTTCCGTATTTTCCAGGAAGCGTTGACCAATATCGCCCGGCATGCAGGGGCGGACAGTGTCGAAGTCGGATTACGCACAAAGGGAGAGCGGGTTCTCCTCACCGTCAAGGATAACGGCAAGGGAATAGAGGAGAAATGCGTTATGAATTCCCGTTCCCTCGGGATAATCGGGATGCGGGAGCGGGTGGCGGTCCTGGGAGGAGACCTGTCGATAACCGGGGAGCGGGGGAAAGGGACGACCGTCACCGTCTCTCTTCCCCTCAAAGGGCGTGATCCACGATACGGCTTCCGATAGCGTTCGACCCGGCCGGGGAATGCTGCGGGCTGCGCAGCCAGCACTCTCTCCGGAGGGTGCAATTCAAAGGATGGCACGTACCCTCTGGTATGGGAGGGGGATCAGCACAGAGTCATCGCTCGTACGAAATCTCCCCTTACCCCTCTTTTTCAAAGAGGGGGCTTCCTCCCCCTCCTCTGCACCTCTTTTTTGTGCCCTCACTTTGAAGTGCACCCGTCAGCTTCTGTTCAGCGTCAGTATCTCCGGGTGGACAGGCACGTCGGACATGCTGCCGAAATTCTTTGCCGTATAGATAGAGGCGAAAATCCGGTCTTTGGGAACAGGGCCCTCCAGCAGGTACTCTATTTCATCTATGGTCAGCGTTGTTTTGGGATTCTCGAGGGTCTTGGCAACGCGGGCGATCTCCTCCACGGTCGTGATCCCTTTCGCCACTTTCAGCATTCCGTCTTCCAGGATCGAGGTCATGCCGTTTCTCCGTGCAATATCTTCCGCGTCCTTGGCCGTCGCCCCCCTCAGGACCGCTTTCCTGATCTCGTCGTTGACACAGAGGAGCTCATGGATCGCAATCCTTCCCTTGTATCCGGTATAGTTGCAGTGATCGCATCCGCGGCCGCGCTGGAAGACAATTCTTCTTTTCAGGATATCCTGCCGGAAATTCTTGATGAATACATTGAAGAAATTAAGAATATCCTTGTCCGGCTCGTGCTCTTCCTTGCATTGGGGGCAGATGATGCGTACCAGCCGTTGCGCCAGAATGGAAACCAGGGTCGAGGAAAGCAGGTATGGCCGTATGCCCATATCGAAGAGGCGGGTGATTGCGGAGGCGGCGTTGCTGGTATGGAGCGTGGTGAAGAGGAGATGTCCGGTCAGACCTGCCGTCAGCGCCACCGAAGCGGACTCGTTATCACGCATTTCGCCGAACATGATGACGTCCGGGTCTTGCCGCAACACGCTTTTCAGCGCATCCGCATAGAAAAGCTCTTTCCCGTTACTTCCGGAGACCTTCGCCTGACTTACTCCCTCGATCAGGTATTCGGGAGGATCCTCAATGGTGACGATGCTCTTTTCCTCGTCGTTCAGGTAATCGAGCGTGGAAAACAGGGTGGTCGTCTTCCCGGAGCCGGTGGGCCCGGTGATGAGAACGATCCCGGAGGACATGGAGCAGACCACCTTGTACTTTTCGAGCAGGTTCGTGCACATGCCCAGGCTTTCAAAGGTGGGCACCTCCTCCGTCTGCGTCAAAATACGAATGACCATCTTTTCTCCATAGATGATGGGGAGAATGGAGATTCTGAGGTCCGCGACAATGTTCCTGTCCGCGTACAGTATTCTCTTCCGGTCATCCACGATCAGATTGGAGATATGCGAGTCCTTGAACTTGAAGTAGTTTTTAAGGCCCCTTACGAAATAGACGTTCAGCGACTTCGGTAAATCCGGCTGCCTGACCAGGACTCCGTCTATACGGAACCGCACTCGCATCCGGTCCCGCATCGGCTCTATGTGAATGTCGGAGGCTCCCGCATCGATGGCATGCATGATGATGCGCATGAAGATATTCAGGTTGGTATTCGAGGAATAGTAGTTTTTTCCGATGGTGATGACTTCGTCCTTCTCGAAATGCTCTTTCTTGTTCTTTCCGCAGAAAGAGAAGACCTCCCGGTACTCATCTGCATTGATGACAAAGTCTTGTATTTCCTCTTCTCCGGCAAGGGCGAACTGTACGGTTGTTTTATGCGGTGTATTGTTTGTCGTCCGGGAGAGCGACGGCACTGTCCGTTCCACCAGCTGTGTTATCTTCTTGAAGGATTCCTGGCCTGCTTCGGAGACGATGAGGATACAGGACATCTCCCCGTGCTCGCCGGTGAATAGCTGGTAAGGGATGAACGAGTGCTTTTTGAGGAGCTCCATGGGGAAACCGAAAAAAAAGTGGGAGTCCACATCGGAAATGACCGGTTTGATCCGTGAAATGCCGTGCTGTTTCGCGATAGTCCGCAGGAGACTTTCACGGCTGACGGCATTGAGGTCGCTCACCAGGATCTCCCCCAATTTCTTTCGCGGGGTAGTCCCTTTTATCTCAAGGGCTTTGTTCAGTTGAGCCCTGGTTATCTGTTTCTCCATTACCAGCAGCTCTCCGAGGGGCAGAATGATCTTTCTGCGATGAGTGAAGTTTACTATTTGTGTGGCGGTAACAATACCCATCTCGATGAGGATGCTCCCCAGAAGAACGCGTTCATTTCTCAGGCAGAGCTCGCTCTGGTGCAACAAAGCCCTCTCGAGCTGCGCCCCGTTGATAAGCCCGGATTCGACGAGCAACTCCCCGAATCTTTTCTTTCCTGTATTCTCGCTTTTCATGCTTTTCTCCCCGGTGTTTTGCATTTTTTGAATAACAGCGGTAAGAAATTGCAATTTTTGTGCCCGGTATGCGGGCGGCAGGTGCATACCAGAAAGAGAGGAAAAACAGGAAAAGGTGCGGGGAGGGGGCGCGGAAAGCAGCTCCCGCATGGATCAGGCATTACAGAGGGTGGGTGAAAAAACCCCAAAGTGGGGTGAAAAGCCTCTTTCAAACGGAAGCGACCCGTACGATACGGAGAGCCGGTGCCTTTGCTTCAAAGCCGGAACAGCGTTTTGCGATAGAGGGAATCGGCAGTATATTTCTCATTCCCCGGTGGGGGCGACCCCCTTCCGGAGGGTGTTTTCGCATAGTGTTTTCGGGTTCATGAACTGGAGGAGGTAATCGGGCCCCCCCGCCTTCGAGCCGATCCCGGACATGCCAAGCCCGCCGAAGGGCTGCCTTCCGACCAGAGCCCCGGTGATCTTCCTGTTTATGTACAGGTTGCCCGCCCTGAGCTCCTCCTTTGCCCTCCGTATCGTGGCGGGGCTCCGCGAAAAAATCCCGCCCGTCAGTGCGTATTCAGTTCTGTTGGCGAGGGCAACGGCCTCGTGCATGTCCGCCGCCCTTATCACCGAGAGCACCGGGCCGAATATCTCCTCGCGGGCGACCACCGCATCGGGAGAGACTTCAAGGAGAACGGGTCCCCGGTAATACCCCTCCCCTCCCGCCTCCCGTATCAGCAGCGGCTTTCCCTCCTCTTTTCCCTTTTCCACATACGACTCCACTTTTTTCAACGCCCCGCTGTCGATGAGGGGCCCCATGAAGGTGGACGGGCTTTCGGGGGGACCGATTTCGATACTCCTCATCGCTTCTTTCAGCCTCTCGCAGAATTCCGTATACACGTCCTGCAGGACGATGACCCGGGAGCAGGCGGAACACTTCTGCCCCTGGTACCCGAGGGCGGATACCAGGACCCCTTTGACCGCCTCATCGGGATCGGCGGTGGCATCCACGATGATCGCGTTCTTCCCCCCCATCTCCGCCACCACCCTCTTCACACTTGTCTGGCCCGGCCGGGCCTCACCGGCGCGCTGCACAATCCTCAATCCGACCTCCTTCGAGCCGGTGAAGGCGATAAGGTCGATGCCGGGGTGTGCTACCAGGTATTCCCCCACCTCTCCCCCGGGTCCGGGCAGGTACTGGAGCACTCCCGGGGGGAGTCCTGCCGCCCTGAACGCCCCGACGAGCTGCCATGCAACGACGGGGGAAAGGCCTGACGGTTTGAGGATCATACAGTTCCCGGCAACAATGCCTGCGGATACCATTCCCGTGGGAATGGCAAGGGGAAAGTTCCAGGGAGAGATCACCACCCCTATTCCCTTCGGTTCGAAGAAGTACTCGTTTATCTCTGCCGGATAGCGCCCGAGGCGCTGCGGTTTTGCGAGCTCCGTTATCTGTCGTCCATAGTATTCGAGGTAATCGATGGCCTCGGCAACATCGCCGTCCGCCTCCATGATCGGTTTTCCCGCTTCATACACTTCGAGGGCCGCGAGCTCGAACCTCCTTCTCCTCATCTCTTCCGCGGCGCGGAACAGGTAGCCGGCCCTGGTTCCGGGCGGGGTCTTTCTCCACATTGCATATGCAGCTTTTGCCTCCCTGATCGCCCTTTCCGCCTCTTCCCTCGAGGCGGAGGAGACAGTGCCCACTACCTCATCAGGACATGCCGGGTTCAAGGAGAGGATTTCCCGGGCGGTGAAGACCTCCTCATTGCCCAGGAAAAGAGGATACTTCTTCCCCAGCTCTTTCCGTACCGCACGGAGTGCATCCTCCATCCTCTTCCTGTTATGCGCCTTCGAAAAATCGGTGTCCGGCTCATTTCTGAAGCTCTCCCCGGATTTTTCTGCCGGGATCTCTTCAGATACGCTCTCTTCCGGGTGCGGAGGCCGCACGAGCTCCTCGAAAGACATCCCTTCGGCAAAGGATTTCCTGAGGAAGGACTCGTTGGAGGTGTTCTCGAGGATTCTCCTCACCAGGTACGCCATTCCGGGAAGAAGCTCTCCCACCGGGGAGTAGACCCGTACGGGCGCCTTGACGCGCATCCGCCGCAACGCTTTCCGCACGGGGTCTCCCATGCCGTAGAGGACCTGGAATTCGAAGCTCCCCTTCGGGACCTCCCGTTTTTCGGCAAGGGCAAGGGCGTTGCTGATGCTCCGGATGTTGTGGGTGGCGAAGGCGGGATACACAGAGGCGGTGTTCTCGAGGAGCATCGCCGTGAGCTCCTCGTAGCAGCGGTCCGTCTCGTCCTTTTGCAGGAAGACCGGTACCGGCCATCCCTTCTGCCGGTGTATCGCTGTTTCATAATCCCAGTAGGCGCCTTTCACAAGCCGCACGGAGATACGCCGCCCCTTCTCCTTTGCCCATACGAGAAGTGCTGCAACGTCTTCCCGCGCGTCCCTGAGATACGCCTGGAGGGCGATTCCCGCATCGGGGAAGCCGGGGAACTCATCGAGGATGCTTTTGAAGACGGCGATGGTGAGATCCTTATAGTAGTAATGCTCCATGTCGAAGGTAATGGAGGCGCCGAGCGCCTGAGCCTGCTCAAAGAGAGGGCGCAGGCTCTCTTTCACCCGTTCGATGGAGACCTCCCAGTTCAGGGGCTCTATCTGCGAATAGAAGGAGGATATTTTCAGGGAGATGTCCAGCCTGTCCGCAGCGGCCAGGGGGTCGTGTCCGGCCCGGTCTGCCGGATTTCGCGCCTGATCCCGGGAATGAAACCGGGGCGCAAGGAACGCCAGGAGCTCCCGGTACCTCCTGCCGTAGCGCTCCGCTTCGCTGTCGCTCACGACCGCTTCGCCCAGGAGGTCGATGCTCAGTGCAGCACCCTCTCTTCTCAGCGCCTGGAGGGCGTTCAGCGCGTCTTGCGGATCGGCGCCCGCGATGAACTGCCGGGCGAGGGATTTCGTCGCGGCACGGATAACCGCAGCGATGATCCGGGGGACGGTGTTTCCCCGGGAGAGGCGTTCTATCCCGCGCCGCACAACGGGGGGGGTGTCCGGGACCTCATCGAAATACTCTCTGAAGAGCCGGAGCAGCAGGGCATCGTCCTTTATTACGGGCAGGACATCGATAAACCTGAGGAGCTGGATCTTGAAGGCGTCATCCCGCATCGCCCACCGGGTGACCCTGCCTTTCCATCCTTTCTTGTCGAAGAGGGCGGGATGTTCCTCCTTCAGGAAAGAGAAAAGGGCGAAAGCGATGTTCCTGATATTCTCCTCTCCGCTCTTGCCGTGTCCCATCCTTCCCTCCGCGATAAAGCTCCCTTCAGGGTTTGCCTGCACACCCTATTGGTCAGTCACGGTTGAAATGTGGGGAAAGAGAATTCCTCCCTTTGGAAAAGGGAGGGCAGGAGGGATTTGATGAAGAAGAGTCTTTCAATCCATACAATCTCCCCCACCCCTCTTTTCCAAAGAGGGGTTTTAAAAAGGAATACCCCACTTTCAACTGTGACTGACCACTAGGCTCATTATACCAGTAATTGAGTAACCCCTCCCAGCTCTAAGAGGGAGAGGCGGCTTTCTCCACCTCTCTTCTTATTTCCTGCAGCAGCCGGAGGGTTTCCCGATGGCTTTTGAGGTAGTACTGTGCATACGTTGTCGTCGACTTTCCGATCCGTATGCAGACCCCCCTTCTCCCGAGGGCCTGGAAGATCGTCTCATCGGTGCGGTCGTCCCCCACGGCGACCGGCAGGCAGGAGCCTCCCCAGAGCTTCAGCATCCAGAGGGCCGCCGCTCCCTTGTTCCACCGGATACCCGGAGTGAGCTCAAGGACCCTCTTTCCCCTGATCACGGTCATCATCTCCTTCCCGGAGAGGTCGTCTACTACCTTTTCGAACGTAGCCTGCACCAGGGGGATAGCCTTCTCTCCCACGTTCCGGTAATGGAGGGTAATGGAGAATTCCTTGTTTTCAACCCAGGCACCCTGAATTCCCGCGATACTGCTTTCGAGTACCCGTCCCGCACGCTGTATCGCTTTCTTCAGCAGGACCGCCCCGGGGTGCGTATAGCGCATGTCCGGTCCCGTGATATCGAAGCCGTGATTGCCCCCGTAGTAGATCCCGTTGAGGCCGACTCTTTTCCTGAGGTCGGGAAGGGACCTTCCGCTCAGAACCATGAGGGAGCAGAGGGGGGAACCGGCCAGCGCCTGCAGGAGCGCCCTGGCCTCTTCGGAGAGGACGCAGCGTGCAGGATCCTTCCTGATCGGAACGAGGGTCCCGTCGAAGTCCGTGAAGAGCGCTATCCTGCCGTCCCGCAGCGCCTTTGCAATCCGGCGGACAGGCACGCATGACCCGAAGAAGTAGTCCGGTCCGGGCTTCTCCTCCCGGGCCTTCATCCCCTGCTCTCCGGAGAGCGGAGGCGTGCGAGGGCGGTGATCAGGTCCCCTGCCCACCGGTAGATATTGTTCTCACCCACTACCCGGCGCATGCGCCGCATCCGTTCGGTCCTTTCCTGCTGTTTCATGGTAAGGGAAAGGAAGAGGGCATCGGCCATCTCCTCCCTGTCGTAGGGATTGATGATGACTGCGTCTTTCAGTTCCCTCGACGCCCCGGCGAACTGGCTGAGGATCAATACGCCCTCCCCGTCGTCCCGGGAGGAGACAAACTCCTTGGCGACCAGGTTCATTCCGTCATGGAGGGAGGTGACCATGCATAGGTCCGCTGCCCGGTAAAAGCGGTTGATTTCGTCATGGCTGTGATGGGCCTTAAGGAAGACGATGGGCTTCCATTCCTTGGTCTGAAAACGCCAGTTGATCCTGCTCACCGCCTCATCCACTTCCGCCAGCAGGTCATAGTACCTCTTGATATGGGTGCGGCTCGGGGCACCAAGCTCCACGAAGGTAAACGAACCGATGAATTCGGGATATTTTTCCAGAAAACGCTCGATCGCCCTGAAACGCTCGGGAAGGCCTTTGGTGTAATCGATGCGGTCGACTCCCACGCCCAGGTATTTCGCCTGCACCCCGATCTTGGCGAGGAGCTCCGCCCGGGACGGTGCAGGTGCCTGTTTCTTCGGCTCCGCAGTGTTGAAATCGTCGAACCGGACGCTTATCGGGAACGGCTTGATAAGGGTCGTATGTCCGCCGCGGCTGACCGAGAACTGCTCCCAGTCGATTTTCGATTCGAGGAAGCGGTCGACGGTATCCAGGAAATTGTTGCAGTGGAACTGTATATGGAAGCCGATGATATCCGCTCCCAGCATGCCCAGGAGGATCTCCTGCTGCCACGGACAGATGCTGAAGGACTCCGGGTTCGGCCAGGGGATATGCCAGAAGAGCGCCACTTTTGCATCCGGCCGCCTCTTTTTTACCAGAAGGGGAAGGAGAGCGAGATGGTAGTCCTGGATCAGGACAAGGGGGGCTTCCTCTCCGTCGATCTCCTGGAGCAGGGCCTCCGAAAACTTTTCGTTCACCTTCTGGTATTCGACCCAGTCCTCGAGACGGAAGATGGGCCGGGTGTGCGTGATATGGCAGAGCGGCCACATCCCTTCATTGGAAAAACCGTAGTAGTAGCCTTCCTCCTCCTTCTTGGTAAACCATACTCTCTTCAGGGTATACGACGGGTCCTCGGGGGGGACCCGCAGCCTGTCGTGCGCGTCCACGGCGTCGCGGTCGGCATCGCCGCTCCCGTTGGCGATCCAGGTTCCGTTCGATATGCGCATGACCGGGTCCAGTGCGGTTACCAGTCCTCCTGCCGGGATAATACACTTTACCGTACTCCCCTCCCGGAGATGCATGTAAGGCTCGCGGTTCGAAACGACGAAAAGCTTTCTCCCCCGCAGCTCTCCCTGCATATGCTCCTTCAGGCGCTGGGCGGTCCAGGAGGAGTCGGCCTGGAGGCGCATCGAGGTCTTCTCATCGGCTTTCGCGCGCGCCAGGGCGAGGCTTTTCGCGAGGTGCGCCACCTCTGAGACCAGGGGTGCGAGCATGTCTCCCCTCGGTGCGACCATGGGCTGCCCTGTCCTGCCTCTCCCCATTCTCTGCTCTCTCATCCATGCCGCTATCTGCGCGATGGGGCCGGTAATGCTCCACCGTACGACGACGAGGGTGATAAGAACAACGAGAAGGGTATGGGCCAGGAAGCGGAAGAGATTATGTTTCCCGATCTCTTTCAGCCTGACATCGATATAGGAGGTATCGTGGAGGAGGGCCATTGTCCCCAGAAGGGCCTCGTCGCCCGCAAGGGGAAGTACATAGACGTACATCTTCTTCCCTTCAATGTGGATGAAGCGGCTTTCCGCCCGGTTTTCCAGGAAGGAGCGTACCGCTTCGGGGAAGGGCTGCGGAATCTTCTCCCGGAGCTCCGGCGTCGAGGCCAGGATAGCTCCCTGTCCATCGAAGACGACAACTCCCCTGAGCCTTTCCCGGTTGCCGAAACGCACCACGAGACGGTTCAGTTTTGCAGGGGAACCGGATTGTATAAGGGAGACAACCGATTCCTGCAGGCTGTCAGCGAGAATGAGGGTCCTCCTCTCGAGCTCGCCGATAAGGCGCTGTTTTTCTTCGTGCACCTGATAGAGCGAGAAGATCGCGGTGACAGCCGCGATAACGATGGTAAGGGATACAATGAGACGTATGGTTATCTTCATGTCAGCGTTTCCTCCCTTCTTCCGTCCTTCCGGGAATAGCTTCCGCACCGGCATCGGGAGAGTTCAGGGCGAGGGCCGGAGGGGCCAGGGAGGCAAGGTGTACGTCTATCGTATTCTTTGCCTCCCGGAACGCGGCGAGCTGGCCGGCAGGAAGGGATGCCCCCTTCGGCAGGGATACGGTAAACGGGTCCACCGGCCGGCCCTGCACTCTCATCTCGTAATGGAGATGGGGGCCGGTGGCGATCCCTGTCGAGCCGACATATCCCAGTGTCTGCCCCTGCTGGAGTACGGCGCCCTTTCGTACTCCCTCTGCAACACCCGATAAATGGCCGTAATACGTCTCATACCCGTTGCGGTGTCGCAAAATCACCAGTTTCCCGTAGCCGCCTTTACGGCCGGAAAAGACCACCGTACCCTCGCCCGTCGCAGAAACAGGGGTGCCGGCGGGTGCGGCATAGTCTATCCCGTGGTGAGGTCTCTCGATCTTCAGGACAGGATGGAACCTCTGCAGTGAGAATCCCGAGCTTATGCGCCTGAAACTCAGGGGAGCTTTCAGGAAAGCCTTCTTCAGCGGCACCCCTGTTTCGTCGTAGTAGCCGGCACCGTCCCCCTGCCCGAACCGGTATGCGCGGTAGGCCGTGCCGTTATTGACGAACTCCACCCCCAGGACGGCTCCGTACTTCCTGAGCTCTCCCCCCAAATAGAGGCCTTCGACCACTACTTTGAAGCTGTCCCCCTTCCTGAGATCCGTGGTGAAGTCGATATCCCACGAGAAAATATCCGAGAGCTGGAATGCCAGCATCATCTCCTCCCTGGTCTCCCCGAGGGAGGAGATGAGGTTGTTCTGTATCTCTCCGGAACGGAAAAGGATCCTCTTTTCATAATCCACTGTTCTCTTTTCGGCACAGAAGTTCTCCCCGGAGCGCGTAATACACAGCATTGCTTCGTCGTCGATCCAGTAGACAAAGGAGCGTATACGGCTGTCCTCGAGCTGGATCTCGTAAGACCGGCCCGGATGGAGGTCCCTCACCCTGTGTACGGAAGCGGAGACCTCTCTTATTTTGAAGAAGTCTTCGATATCGAGTTTATGCTTCTTGAAAATAGCGAAAAGCGTTTCTCCCGATTTCACGGTCCCGGATATCGAAAACGGCTGTGTCTCTTTCTGCCCGGCGACCTCTCCGGAATCGATGATGCTGACTCCCGTCTCTCCAGCAAAAAACATGCCGAAAAGGAGAGTCGCACCCGAGACTATTCTCAGCAAAGACCTTTTCTTTTCATTCATTGTCCTCTTCCACCGCCTCTTTTATTCGCGTCAGAATATCGGGAATCGCCGCTATCACCCTGTCCCAACTGGAGATCAGGGGCACCCCGAGGGGGTCCTCGTTGATCACCGCAGAGGCCTTTCGCAGACAATTCGTGAATGTCTCCACGGCGAGGCTCTCCTCATGTCGGTCGAAAAAGAGGCCGTTTACCGCCGCATCGTCCTCGTACCTTTTCAGCATATCCTGGGCTGTCCGTACATAGGTGGCGACCAGGGTCCGGCAGAAGCCCTCCGAGAAGACGATTCCTTCCGAAGCGAGGGTCCGCAGCACCGATTTGCAGATATCCACCCCCATCTTATGGAGTCCTTTCGTCACATCGTACGGGGAGAGGGGCTGGTGCTTATGCTCATAATTTTCCGCAATATCCACCTGGCAGACTCTCCGCAACGAGGTGTTCCGGTACACTTCCGCCAGCACCCCGACCTCCAGTCCCCAGTCGCCGGGAATCCGGTTTACCTTCGCGAGGTCGATATCCATGGAGAATTCGCCAGCCAGCGGGTACCGGAAGCTGTCGAAGAACACCAGGAGAGGATGATATCCGACAATTCTCTGGAGGGAGCGTACCAGCGGGGTGATGAGCAGCCTCGTCGCCCTCCCATGCAGCCTGTCCGTCACCCTGCTGTAAAATCCCTTGCAGAAATCGTAATCGAGGTTTGGACTGGTGACCGGATAGCAGAGGCGTGCGAGCATGTCCCTGCTGTAGGTGATGATGTCGCAGTCGTGCAGCACGATATTGTGGAATTTCTGCCGGGAGAGAATATACCCGTACGCCATCCAGGTGGACCTGCCTTTTCCCGGCTCTCCGGTAGGGAGCTCTGCCTCCTCGATGATCCTGTATATCTCCCGTATCCGCGGCCCGTCATTCCAGATGATCCGGGCTTTCTGCGGAAGGGCGGAAAAAAACTGTTTTGCATGGCTGAATTCCGCTTCCGATGCAGGGCCGAGGGTAACGGTCACCTCTCTGATATAGGGGACAGCCTGCAGCTCCCGGATGATATTCTGTAACGCAGAGTGCTGCAGCTCGCTGTACAGGGAGGGAAGAATAAGGGCGATGGGCCTCTCCTGGGCATACCATGTTAATTCCGATTCGATTTTTTCCAGATCCATCTTTCCGAGACGATGGAAAGTGGCTACTGCTCCTGTTTGATAGAAATCAGACATTTTTACCTCCTGCTTCTCTTGTTTCATCGAGTGCTGCCGAAAGTACGTGTCGGCAGAGGGCCTGATCTCCCTCCCGGGCTGAAAGCGGATGCGGTCAGGGTGAATCGAACGCCCGGACGCGTCAAAAAGGGAAACAGGCCACCCTTGCGGTGCACTTACGGGCAGCAGCGTAGGGTGAAGAGCTATGCAGAAGGCGGAGAGAGGCCGGAAGAGAAGCGTTGAAATCCGTCGAGGGAGTCGGGCTCATCGTGGTAGGGAGCGGGGGAAAGGTCCGGCAACCGGGGGAGCGCGTCGCTCAGGGCGGCGGACAAGTCGGGTGCCGGCACGTCGACGGGGTGTACAAGGA
This sequence comes from Nitrospira sp., assembly GCA_002634385.1. Lineage (GTDB taxonomy): Bacteria > Nitrospirota > Thermodesulfovibrionia > Thermodesulfovibrionales > Dissulfurispiraceae > Nitrobium > Nitrobium versatile. The sequence goes on along the minus strand of NSJL01000029.1, from coordinate 15,786 downwards.
TATTTGACCGTACGACCGCTCTCTTCTTTTTCAGAAGAAACGTGACGGAAGAGGAGCCGTTATCCTGTCCGGAGTGCTGGGCGATTCCCGAAGCGAAGAGCTTCAGGAGAAACAGATGGAAGTTTTGTACTGATACTTCAATGGGTTTCGTGTATGAGTCGGGCGCATCGTTGCTGCGGTAACTGAAAGCGAGAGGAGACGCGGTGTACAGGAGAAAACAGAGGAGAAAGAGAGAGCTGACGGCACTCCGTATTTTTAAACCGAAAGACATGTTCCATTCTATCAGAACTACTTTCGCGGTTTCAACTCTCGCCGGGAGGGGAGGAGATGAAAAAAAGGACCGTTCCCCTCGGGGAGCGGTCCTTATATGCGCTTATAAAAGCGCTTTGGGGAGGTTTACCTACACATCCTACCGTGCCTTTCCTTCCGCGGCGGAGGTCTCTTGCACCTCCGCTTTTTCGGAGGCGGCCTTCGCCAGGAATCCGATGGTGGTTCCGGCGATCGACCCTACTACAATGCTCACGGCAGCCAGGGAGGCGATCCCCAGGACAATGCCCATCGCCGCAAAGATCCGTACCCCCACCGTGGGCTCCACCGGTCCGCCCATCAGGTACTTGAGCACTGTCATCGCTCCATAGCTGCCGAAATAAAATCCGGGTATCAATCCAAAAAACAGGAAAACAATACCGCCGAGGGTTGCCCCGGTCTTCGTCCCTGCCTTCACTATGTCTTTCCTTGCTTTCATGACACCCCTCCGTAATGGACCTTTTCCGCTCTCTCTTTCATGCTTATATCCTGCTTATAAAGATGCATACTCCATGCCAGGCATGAAGCAATTGATTTTAAAATAAATAATGATATTCCTCTTTTGCGAACATGCAAAAAAGGTGGGGTGAAAATGCAAAAATGCGAAAAATAAGGACTGTCAGAGAGAGGTCTTTGGAGCTGTTTCACTACTGCAGGAGGGTGGAATCCGTCCCTCCGGCAGCTCTCTGCTATAATAGGCCGGATGAAGAAAGGAGCGGCGAGCACGATGCAGCCTTTCTCCCGGCGCACTCCCGGCGGCTTCTTTGCGGTCTTTTTGCTTTTTTTGTCCCTTTTCTGTTTCATGGGCTGCGCCACCACCCCCCGGGCTGACTGGGAAAGGGCAGAGGAGTGCTTTGCGCAGATACGTGAGGGCCGGCAGGGAAAGGTGATCGGAGAGGCAAAAAGTCTTCTCCGGCATGACGGATGGAACGCGGATGCCCGGGCGTGCCTGGCCATGGCCTATTACCGCGACGGGAAGACCGGGCTCGCCGTGAAGGGGTTGCGGGAGGCGGAGGACACCCTTCCCGCGGAGAGGGTCCAGGCGATCCACGATCATATCTGGAATAGCATGCCGGAGCTGCTGGCCGAAAAGGAATACAGGGACTCCTCGACCCTCAGCGGCGGAGACTGTATTCTGCGGAACGTCACCGCACTCGGGGGAAACGGCTTTCTCCTCATCGGAGAATTCTACCATCCCGAAAAGAAGAGCACGATCCGCCACGTACGGGGATATCGCTGCAGGAAAGGAATGGAAGAATGCACCGTGGTCGACCGGGTATGCCCCGGGTGCATCGAGAGGGAGGCGGAAGCACGGATAGAGATCACCGCTACCCGCATTGTGAATATCGTAAGGCTGAAGGAAAATATCCCCCTCTCACGGAATGTGATCTATATCGAAAAAATCCTGGAGCTGGAACGCGGCACCCTGCGCTGAACGGGAGAAGATCCTCTCCTCGAACGCGTACCTGTGATATACTGTCCATAAGTGCGTCTGATGCCGGGATGATCATACAATATACAAAGCGCATCCTAAAGGGAGGGGGGAATTTTGGCGAAAAGCGGATCATATAAGAGTGAGAAACGGAAGAAAGAGTTAATGCGCCAGAAGGAGCAGGAAGAGAAGAGACAGCGGCGCTTCAAAAAAGAAAAGGCAAAAGAAGGGAAAGAAGAAGCTCCCCCGGAAGGGAGTGAGGAAGGGAGCAGCCCCTCTGCGGAGGAAACTGCTTCTTCCTGAGTACGTTCCTTTTATTTCAATGTGCTGCATACGGGGCATTCGGGGTCCCTGTATGCCTTGTAGTGTTTGAATACCACTTTTTTCCCTTCCCAGACAAGGATTTTTCCTTTCAGGTTCTCGCCGACCCCGGCGAGGTACTTGATTGCCTCCATGGCCTGAAGGGTGCCGATGACGCCGGGGGTCGCTCCCACCACCGGAAATACTTCCGAGGGGGGCGCCTCGGGGAACATGCACTTGAGGCAGGGGGTCTCGGGCGGACTGATAAAGCTGAGACGCCCCTCCAGTCCCCAGATACTCCCGTAGACGAGAGGAATCCCTTTCCTGATGGCGCTCTCGTTCAGGAGGTAGCGGGTGGGAAAATTGTCCATGCAGTCGACGATCAACTGGGCGTTCCCTACCAGTTCATCCACGTTTTCCGCAACGATCTTGTCGGTGATAGCGGTGATAGTGATGCTCGGGTTGAGCTCCAAAAGGGTCTGCTTTGCGGAAAGCGCCTTGTTGGTGCCTATTCTGTTGTGATTATGCAGGATTTGCCTGTTCAGGTTCGACCAGTCCGGCGAGTCGAAATCGCAGATCCGTATATTCCCGATGCCGGCGACAGCAAGATAGATCGAGACGGGCGATCCAAGCCCCCCTGCGCCGGCGATAAAGACAGTGGCGTTCTTCAGTTTCTTTTGCGTCTCCTCTCCCCATGTGTCCATCATCATCTGACGGGTGTACCTCTTTACTTCTTCAGCAGATAACATCGTCTCCCTCCCTATGATAATCCCATGATCTCACGAACGATTTTCATGGTTTCTTCCGTTTCGGCCTTTGCCTTTTCCGATCCTTTCCGGGCAATATCGAAGAGCATCTTCGGGTTGCTGACGAGCTCGTTGCGTTTTTCCCAGAGGGGAGCGAGATAGTGAAAGACATTCCTGATAAGGACCTTCTTGCAGTCGATACAGCCGATTCCTGCGGTCCTGCACCCCTGCGCGACCTCCTCCTGCTCCTCTTTGGAGGAGAAGATCTTGTGGAGTTGGTACACCGGGGACAGCTCCGGGTCTCCCTTATCGGTCCTCCTCTTGCGCGCGGGATCGGTCATCATGGTCCGTATCTTCTGCTCCACCACTTCGGGGGTATCGCTCAGGTAGATAGCATTGTCGTAGCTCTTGGACATCTTTCTTCCGTCCAATCCCACCACCTTGGGAAACTCGGTGAGCAGACCCTCCGGCTCGGGAAAGACCTCCCGGTAAAGATAATTGAATCTTCGGGCTATCTCACGGGAGATCTCCAGGTGGGGCAACTGGTCGACCCCCACAGGGACATACTTCGCCCGGTAGATGACAATATCCGCTGTCTGGAGGACGGGGTATCCCAGAAAGCCGTACGTGGACAGGTCCCTGTCCTGGAGCTGCTCCTGTTTTTCCTTGTACGTGGGCACCCTCTCGAGCCATCCGACAGGGGTTATCATGGAGAGCAGAAGGTGCAGCTCCGCATGCTGGGGCACCATGGATTGTATAAAAATGGTGGACTTGTCGGGGTCGAGTCCGGCGGCAATGAAGTTGATGAGCAGGTCCGTGGTGCTCTCTTTTATGGAGGAAGGGTTTGCATACCCAGTGGTCAGGGCGTGCCAGTCAGCCACGAAGTAAAAACAGTCATAGGCATCCTGAAGACTGACCCAGTTTTTCAACGCGCCCACGAGATTGCCGAGGTGCAGCTTTCCGCTCGCCTGCATACCGCTCAACACACGCTCTCTCTTCATCGTTCCTCCTTTCACTAACGATAATAAGGTTTTTTCCCTGCGGGCAGGGGCAGATCTCAAAATATGCCGATCAGTCCGAGAAACAGCGTTACCAGGGGACGCACTACATAGCCTGCCAGTCCCGTCGCCACCAGTACAAGGACCACGATCATTCCGAAGGGCTCGATTTTCCCCAGCGCCTCCGACTGGCGGTAGGGCAGGAACCCCATGAGTACCCTCCCCCCGTCGAGGGGCGGAATGGGGATCAGGTTGAAGGAGGCGAGGATGACATTCACACTCACGCCTGCGGTAAGCATCATCACCACCGGTTTGAGGACTTTTGCCGTCACCTCCTCGGGTACCAGGACGGACGAGGGGACAATCACATACTTGAGCAGGATGACACTCAGCAGCGCAAGGAGAATGTTGCTCCCGGGGCCCCCGGCTGCAGAGAGGGCCATATCCCGCTTCGGGTTCCTGAAATTACGGGGGTTGATGGGCACCGGTTTTGCATACCCGAAGACAAACTGCCCGTTGGTAAAGACGAACAGCATGATCGGCATGAGGATGGTCCCGAACGGGTCGATATGGGCAAGGGGATTCAGGGTCAGCCTGCCCAGCATCTTTGCCGTTGGGTCTCCCAGCTTGAAGGCGACATACCCGTGAGCCACCTCATGCACGACAATGGCGATAAGGATGGGGATGGCAGAGATGATGACCTGCCGTACTATATACGCTACGTCCATTCTGTACCTCTACGTGCCTCCGCCGGCTCTGCCGGCTAGATCGGGTTCAATATCCTGTCGATGACCACTCTCGCCTCCACCAGCGGATCGATGAAGGAGCTCTCCATGTCGTGGTCGATATCCCTCTTGTTGGAGAGATAGGTAATGCGGTCCTGCATCCTGTTTCTCAGGAACTGGAGGTAGGCCGTATCCCGAGACGGCTTGTATTTCTTGTCAAAATCGGGGCCGAAGAGCTCGTTACCGTTCCGGGGGACCATGAGCCCCGGGAAGACTTTCCAATCCCTCCACTCTATCTTGTCCCGGGTCATCTCGGTCACGATGGAGAGGGACAGCTCCTTGGGGATGTCCACCTCGCTGCCGGGCATCCCGAAGGCGTGAGTATTCATAATATAGCATTCCGTCCCGCTTTTGAAGAGCTTCATGAACTGCTGACAATCCACGGTCAGGGGGTGTACCCTGAAGGGATTGGCGAAGGGCTCGATGACGAGCTTTGCCAGCTCTTCCGCGGGAACGTTCTCTACGCCCTTCGCCCTCATGGTGCTCAGGGAGGCGCCCATGGCCACGGCGAGGCCCCTGTCCGCGATCTTGCAGATGGGGGGAAGGGAGGGGTCTTTCTGCAACCAGACTACCTTTCCCGGCTTTTTGCAGGAAGTGGCATGGTTGAACATGTCACGGGCCTTTATGCAGCGGCCGTTGTCGTTCCTGATATCCCGGCATACCATTACCCTCCTGCCGGGCTCGGGCTCAGTGACCGCCACGTTCTGCGCGGAGTAGAAGTATTTGATGAGCGGATCGTTGAATTCCACCGCATCAGTCTTATCGAAGAGGCTCGGCTCGAGAGCCACAGTGATATCGTTATCGAGGTCGATGAGAAAGGCGTCGTCGTGCACCACTGTGACCTTCTCGCTTTTTTTCAATGTCCCCGCATGGTCATGGCTGTTGGTGATGGAAGACTTGCCGGAGCCCGAAAGACCGAAAACGGCTACCGGTGGATGGGTGCCGATGGTCTTGATGCCGCCGTGGCAGGCCACCATATTGTGACGAACGCCGGCCGTCCAGGCGAGGGTCAGGGTTCCCTTCTTCCTCTCCCCGAAGTAGCGCAGCCCGAGGATGGCGATGCAGTTTTCGCTCTCATCGATGATCACCAGGCCGTTGGGGAATTCGGGGTCGGACCACTCGGGATCGGCGAATACCATGATATCGGGCTCTTCCAGGGGGCGCGATTTCTTGAACATGTCGGTCCACGGCTTCATCCAGGGGGTAAAGTTAAGGCCCCAGTCGAGCATGTTTTTCGCATCGGTTACCGGACTCAGGAGGTGGGCCTTGATCATGAAGTCGTGGTGGAGCCCCACAATGGCTTCGAGCCACAGCCCCTCGCGCCTGTTCAACTGGTAGACCGCTTCTCCGAGGATCCTCAGGTACTTGTCCTTCTCCTTGCCCATCTCCCTGACCAGTCTCCTCGCCCGGGCGGTACGGCCGACAATGCCCCCGTCGTTGGAGACAAGTACCTTGGCATCCTTGGGCAGGCCGAATTGGTCGGGTTTATAGAAAGGATGGGAGGTCGCCATCACCTCGGGCTGCCTGAGTGCAAGCTTGTACAGCTCTGCCATGGTGGTCTTCCTGACGGAGTTGGCGTAGAACGCGCTTTCTATCAGCGCCCTCCATGCGGAGCAGGGTAGCCGGTGATTGGTTGCCATGTGCGGGATCCTCCTTGCGGTAGTGCTCAATTTTCAAAATTGCATACTTTTTTTATTGCCGGCAACGTGAGGAGACGGAAAAACAAAATACAGCACAGCAGGAATGCAGACAATCTTGTATTATCACAAATTAAACAACAAAAAGCAAAAAGCAACTGAAAAGCGGGTGCCGTGCAAAGAAACGGCCGCAAAGAGAAAGGGGATTGCTTTCAGGGTACGGCCCTTCGCAATGACAAAGCCAGGAGGAGAGACAGAGGAAGGCAGGGTGAGACAGCAGATACGGCAGAAGAGAGGCAGAAAAAGGCAGAGAGAGACAAAAGAGAGGGATCACTCCCCTGTCATTGCTCTTTTCCCCCTGTCATTAGGAGCCCCTGATCCCCGGGGCAGCAGGGATTCCTTCTAAAATGACCCTGCGCGTCATTAGGAGCGGAGCGAAGCAATCGCAAGGGGATACCCACTGGCCGGGCACTTTGATGCGTTCTCTCCGGGGTCGGGGCAGGAGGGGGCGGGAAGTGAACGGGTCTATTCCCTGCTGCTTTGGAAAAATCCTATAATCAGCACCACCACCATGACAATGCCGGAAAGGACATAGATAATCAGTCCCCAGGTAGTCTGACCGAAGGTGTCGATGAAGAATTCCCTGTTCGAGATGAAGCCCCAGAAGAGGACGAAACAGTAGGAAACCAGTAGTCCCAGCTTATACTTCCCGAGAAGAAGACAGAAGGAATTGATGACAACGAAAATGAGCATCTGCCCGAAGGGAATAGTCAACGTGCTGGTGTCGGTAAAAAACCGGAGAAAATTGCTCAACGCCTGCATAATGCCCCTCCCCTGCTGTTTTTTCGACATCATCATACCACGGGAAGAAAAGAATCTGCACGGGAAAAATCACAGGATACCATCAAGTTGGTGGCATATACTTTTTGGTATGGCGAGGGCAGCAAAGAGTCATCGCTCTCACGAGAGATTTCTGCGTCTCCTCATAATGCGCTCTCTTTTGGGTGAGTGAGGGGCAGGGGGTTCCTTTCCTTGCAATGCAACGAATCACCGTACTCCCTCGCAAATAGTTGTTTCAGATTCCCGTCTCCTCCGGGTAGGCTCTCCTCTGACCTCTCCCCTCTGTGTGAGGGGAGTCGTGAAGTCCTTCGCTCCCCGACCTCTTGTTCTGCCTCTCTACCGCTCACTCCGTTACCACAGCGCAAACTCGCTTCCGCTCAAACATGCACTGTGGTGGCCCCTCCGTTTCACGAAGAGAGGAGACGAACAAGAGCTAAGGTCCGCTCAGAACTCCCCTCCTCCCCTCTCTGAGAGAGGGAGCACTCACCCCCTGTCCCCTGGTTTATTCTTGTCAAGGACTCCCCTCTTCTTCATCATGCATGCCCATCAAACATGCATTCCTTTTGGGAGAGAGAGAAAGAGGGGGTCCCTCTCCCCTCTCTTTTCTTCTGCCGTCATCCCGGCGGATCCTCTGAGCCGGGATCCAGTCCTTTTCCGAAAGACTCCGGTTCAAAGACTCTGGACCCCGGCTTTCGCCGGGGTGACGGCTTTGAGGGATTCCGACTCTCTCCGGGGTGACGGCGTAGAGGGGCTCCGGCTTTCTCCCTGAGTGACGGATTCTGAAGCTGAGTATGACGAGGGCAGGGGGGTATCCTCTTGTCTGCAGCGAGTGTCTGGAAGAGCAGAGGGGACCAGGACACCCTCCCCTTTCTCCCCTCCCCTCGAGGGAGGGGAATGAGGAGATCCCCTGAGACCACGGAGGAATTCGCTCGCAAAGAAAGAGGGTACCCCTTGCCCACACCCAAGGAGTCCTGTTCCGATCACTCCTTCTATCGTCCTTTCTCCCTGCAGCCTCCCCCTCCTCTGCAACTCTTCTTTGCGCCACCAGTTTGATCGCACCCATCAGGGGACAAACGGTCTACTTCAAGAGGCGGGAGGAGTTCAGGAATACCAGGACATCCGGCATGATATGGGCGACCGCCGCTCCGACCGGGGACAGGATGCCCACGGAGGCCAGTGCGATGCCGACCACGTTGAAGAGGATGCCCAGGGCGATATTCTGACGGATCACCGAAAAGGTGCTCCGTCCGATCCTGATGGCCTCCGGGATCTGCTTCCACTCATCGCGCATGAGAGCCACGTCCGAGGCCTCGATGGCCGCATCCGATCCCACGGCCCCCATCGCAACGCCCACATGGGCCTGCGCCAGGGCGGGTGCGTCGTTGATCCCGTCCCCCACCATGAGGACCTGCCGACCCCCGGCCACCAACTCCTTGATCTTTTTTACCTTATCCTCAGGAAGCAGCCGGAACATCACCTTCTCGATTCCCAGGGTCGCGGCAATGGAGTGGGCAGTCCGCTGGTTGTCGCCGGTCAGCATCACCGGTTCGTGGAAGCCCATCTCCCTGAGCTCGGCGATCGCCTCCGCCGTCCCCTCGCGGACAATGTCGGCAACGGAAATCACCCCGATAATCATTCCATTATGGCCATTACTGCCGACAGAGCCATTGCGACCATTGGAGCCGGCTTGGGCCAGCAGCAGGACCGTCTTTCCCTCCTCTTCCCGCTCGGCAATGTACTTCTCCACCTCCGCGGAGAGATGAATGCTCTTGTTCAGGAGCAGCTCCCTGCTGCCGAAGAGGACATTGCTGCCCTGCACCACCGCCTCGATGCCCATTCCGGGGAGCATGCAGCACTGATCGGGCTCCGGAATTTTTATACCGATTTCAAGGGCTTTCTTCATGATGGCCCGCGCAAGGGGGTGCTCGGAGTACCGCTCGGTACCCGCGGTAAAGGCGATGATTTCCTCGTCGCTATGCCCGGAGAACCCTTTGATATCGGTGACTACCGGGTCTCCTATGGTCAGGGTGCCGGTTTTGTCCATTACAAGGGTATCCACCTTTGCCAGGGCTTCGAGGTAGCGCCCCCCCTTGATGATGATGCCCCGTTTGGCCGCCTTCCCCATGCCCGCAACCACCGCAAGGGGCGTGGCAATGGCGACGGTGCAGGGGCATGCCACCACGAGGACGGCGATGGCGTTGGTGAGTTTTCCGGTTAGCAACAGGGTGAGTACCGCCACAACCAGGATGGCGGGAGTGAAGTAGGCGGCGAACTTATCGGCGACCTTCTGGACCTGGGCCTTGGAGGACTCCGCCTCCTCCACGAGCTTGATGATCCGGGCGTAGGTGGTATCCTCTCCCGTATGGGTCACTTTGACAAAGAGGATCCCATGCTGGTTGATGGTCGCCGCATAGACGCTTTCCCCCTCTTTCTTTTCAACAGGCAGTGACTCGCCGGTGATAGGGGCCTGGTTGACGAAGCTGCTCCCCGATACGATGATCCCTTCCACCGGTATCTTTTCCCCCGGTTTTACAAGGACGATATCGCCCTTCTTCACCTCTTCCACCGGTATTTCCACTTCGGTTTCTCCCCTCTTCACCCGCGCCGTCTTCGGCGCCATGCCTACGAGGTCCCGTATGGCGGAGCGCGACCGGTCCATAGTAAAGGAGTCGAGGAACTCCGCGATCAGCATGAAGAGGGAGATGACAGCGGCGGAACGGAACTCGCCGATAGCCGTTGCGGAGACGACCCCCAGGGCCATGAAGACGTCCGCAGTGATGGCCTTCTCCTTCAGGTCGATGAACGCATGCCGGAGGAGGGGATACCCGCCGATAAGGATGGCCGCTATATCCCATATATGGATCAGCCCTCCCCTTTCCTGCAGGAAACCCCTGCCCACCCCTGCAAGACCGAGGAGCACCAGGAAAAGTACCCCCGCAATACGCAGAAGCTCGAAACGCCGGGAAGCCCCGCCTCCATGATCATGCTCATGCGCCCCCCTTTCCGCCGCTACTTTTATCCCGAGCTCATTGAGGGTGCCGATAATGGCTTTCTTGTTAATGACCGAAGGATCGAATTGCACGTCTACCCTTTCGGTGCCGAGATAAATGGTTACCCCGAGGACTCCCCGGTGGTGCATAAGGGCCCTCTGCACCTTTTCCGCACAGGTGGCGCAGTCGAGCCCCTTCACGGCGAGGCTGCAGGTCTCCTGCTTTCCCCTCTCTTTCCGTCCGATGATTTCAGGATGTTCTTCTGTCGTGTCTATCATATTCCTCTTCCTCGATATGCCGTAAACATTCATTGAATAAATTCCAGATGTGCCCGTCATCGAGGGAATAGAACACCATTTTCCCCTCTTTCCGGTACTTTACCAGGCGCATATTCCTCAGGATCCGCAGTTGGTGGGAGATAGCGGACCGGGTGGCGGCAAGCAGGCTCGCCAGATCGCAGACGCACAGCTCGGCGTTGGACAGCGCATAGACGATCTTTGTGCGCGTGGGGTCTCCCAGTACTTTGAAGGTCTCCGCAATCCGCTGCATGACAGACTCGCTCTTCATCCCCTGGAGGACGGAGAGCACTTTATTCTGGTCGACATACGACACCACACAGATGTCGCTCCCGCACGCGGACGCCTTTGTCGCTTTTTTCTCCATCAGATGGCCCCCCGCACTTCACAAATAGATGAACAACTGTTCAACTGTTATATTGTATAAGAAAAAGGGGTACGCTGTAAACAAGAAAGTTACTCCCTGTCCGGTACATCTTCCTGCTCCTCGTCCCGGTAGTCCCTCTTTCTCTTCAGCATTCTCATGAACCCGCAGAGGGTGGCAAGGGCGGCAAGGAAAAAAAGAAAAGTGAGGAGATGGCTGCTCGCATAGGAGAACCAGGTGTACCTTCTTTTCAGGCTCCCCTGCCACTTTTCTTCCAGCCCGGCAGGGGAAAGGGAGAGAGCCCTCCGGAATGCTTCGTCCAGGGAATGTCCCGCCCGCAGATGCGCAAGGATCTCCCTGATGCTCCGGGCGCCGAACTCCCCGGCGATGTATTCCACTATGCTTCTGCTTTCTCCGTAAGCGAGGAGAAGGGCGCTCTCCTCCTGCGGAAAGGTCTCCAACCGGTGGAGGGGGATCAGCGTGCCGCTTGCCACGGCCTTTGCCAGGGAGCCCCCCGCATCTCCGGCAGCCAGTTCCGCAAAGCCGCCGCTCGCCCATTGGCAGACCCCCTCATCGAACCAACGGGGGAGATCCCTCTTCCCGGCGGCATGATACAGGAGGAGATGGCAGAGCTCGTGGGAGAGGAGGGGCTCCAGGGAAAAGGGACTCTCATAGGCCCGGGAGATATCAAGCACGATCAGGTTCTTTCCGGGGATGGCAAAGGCAGCCACCCTGTCGCTCCCTGCCAGCTTCCTGAAAGTCTCTCCGCCTTTTACCAGACGCACCTCCGGCCTGAAGCCCACCTTTTGGCCGAGAAGGAGGGAGATTTCTTCTCTCACTGCAGGGTAGGCTTCCAACACGTCATAGGCGGCTTTCTCCGCGCCGCTGTCGAAAAAGACGGCAATCTCCTCTGTCTGTAACGAAGAGATCCGGGCATGGGGGGAGCAGGGCGCAAGGAGCAGGAGAAAAAGAAAGAAAAAAGGGGCCACTATCAACCGTACCGGGCTCATCTCTCTTTTAAGAATACTTCTCTTTGTATTTTTTTGCACGGGGCAGGGTGCGAACGCAGGGGAAATAAAAAATTTAGGGAATGCAGAAGTGTTTTCCTGCCTGTCCACCTATCCCTATGCGACCGGATAAAGCGGCTCATCTCCCAGGAAACCGATTCAGGACCGATCCCGGACAGGGGCCGGGACAAGAGCCGGAATGACGACCCCTATAAGCAAGTATACGTATGCTGATAATGAAATAGCGTAAGAGCAGTATTCTGCGGAGAGCTAATTATATTGTATGGCTATCTTGTATGCGATCCGCCTGCGGCACGAGGAATCACTCCCGGAGCAGACAAGCTCCCCATTCGTCGATTCCTGACGGTTTTTCACCATGGTGTAAATGATAGACTCCAGATTAAAACCACCGTGGGTGCATTTGTCCTCCATGCACTCCATAAGGAAGTAGGCGGCGCTGCCCGGGAGGAAATTGATAATTCGTTGCATGAAGGGGGGACTGCTCCCCCGTCGATAGTAATCCATTGCAATAACAATCGATGTGACATCCGGATAACGGGCGGAGACAGGAGCTGCGTCGAGCTTTTGCTGCTTTCTTTCAAGCCGCTCGGCGTTTTTTTGCTTGCTGTTCATGTCGTCCCTCCTTAAAAACAAAAGCCCCCTGCTCGTCGCAGGGGGCTTTTGTTTGTTTTCTTACCGTCGTACGACGTTCACTGCCTTGGGGCCTTTCGGGCCTTTTTCGGTATCGAACGTAACGCTGTCACCTTCGGCAAGGGACTTGAATCCCTGGCCCTGGATGGAAGAGTGGTGTACGAATACATCGGTGCCGTCATTACTGGTAATAAAGCCGAAACCTTTGGAATCGTTGAACCATTTTACTGTTCCTTCAGTCATTGTGTACCTCCTTACTTGTTAATTGATTTTCAGAAGGGCACAAATAAAAAAGCCACAAAGCTAAAAGTCTTTGTGGCCTTGAATGGGCTAAAAACTTCCGAAACTCTATTAATAGAATAGCACGTCCATTGATAATTAGCAAGAAGTAATTTTCAAAAGATTTCCGTCGGCTTATGTTTTGGGCGACATCACCTATTCTGAGGAGAGCAAATAAGGCGGATCGGCATACCGGCGTGCAGCTGACGGATAAAGCGGCTTCCATATGCAAGCCCGTCCTGAAGTCTTCGGGGGCAGCTTTATATTTTTTGCTTAATAACGGCTTTCCAGGTAAACTATAAATTACTATATGGATAACGGCGAGCCTTTCTCTGTAGGTAAATGCTGCTCCTGGAGCAGCAAGGAGATTTTATCGAGAAGTATGTCACTCCCCTGTTGATGGCCTGTCCCTTCTGCAAGATGGATTGGTACAGCTTGCGGATAGAATATAACCACCAGGAAATAATTGAGTACAGATGTGCTGCATGCAGCAAGCGTTTTGAGTTTTATAAAACTTTCGGGAAAATAGTAGAACGGGGTCGGGATACCGATTCCGCGACCTGATTCCGTGATGTTTAGAGTACGTCCTGATTCATGGGGTGGACTTCAGTACGGGACATGCGGGACGGGGCCAACAAACAATAGTATCAAAAGGAGGATCACTATCGCTAATCAAAGAAGAGTAGTGCCGGGGCGGGTCGTGGATACGACCCGCATAAACAACCAGATCCGGCAGATTAAAGCGAAAGAGGTACGGGTTGTCGCCGATGAGGGACAAATCGGCATCATGGATATTGATTCAGCATTGAAGGCAGCCGGCGAACGTGATTTGGATCTCGTAGAAATCAGTCCTCAAGCCGATCCGCCCGTCTGCAAAATCATGGATTACCGGAAGTTTAAGTTCGAGCAAGGCAAGAAGCTCCGTAAGAGCAAAAAACAGCAAGCGACAATAACGCTCAAAGAAATCAGGATGCGCCCATTGATCGATACCCATGATTATGATTTCAAGAAACGTAGTGTACGGAAATTTATCGATCAAGGTGACAAGGTTAAAGTGACCATGCGTTTCAGGGGACGAGAGTTGAGCCGCCCGGAATTGGGAATGAATGTTCTGAACAGGTTGGCAGTGGAACTGGAGGACGTCGCGAAAATAGAATCCCCGCCGAAGATGGAGGGCCGCCAAATGGTAATGATTTTGACAGCCTTATAATTGAATGAGAACCGGGTCATCCGGCCGGCGCTGCACCGGCCGGCGTTTCCGCTGCGCTCCAAAGCCGCCGCCGGTTTGCTCAGATGTGTACGCAGCAGACAGCCCTTTGTATCTTTTGCGTTTCTCTTTTTTGTGCTATAAGTTTAATTAGGGTGTGAGTGCAAACATACATATCCTATCCTAGGAAAGAAGCGCGTTTGAAAGGAGAAATACGGATGACTTTCGTCTTTGCTGCGTTATACAGAAAACGTCCTGTCCCTCTGTCCCCGTAGCCCGTGAATTCTGCTCCGGGATCCCCGAGGGAGGGGAGAGATTCCTTCCGGAAGGTGCTGGCGGCGGCGCTTGCGCTGGCCCTCCTTCTCGTTTCCCGCTCCTTTGCCTTTCCCGATGCCCCGATAGCTCCCCGGCTTTGCCGGGCCTGCCATCTTCCCGCTCCGGGGAAAGGCGGGGGTGCGGCACGCCCTTCGGAGGGGCAAAGGAAAAACGCCCTGAAGAAAGTGAGCACCCTTCTCTTCACCCGTCTGCTTGCCAAGGAATACGAACCGGTCAAAGCGGGGGAAGTGTATTCCCTGTCAGCCGGCGGGGAGGGGAAGGTTATGGCGACACATGTCCTCTTCCGGGATAACCGGGGTCGCTGCCTGCGCTGTGAGATCGGGAGGCACTTCCCCAAGGGTTCTGTGGTGCTCCTGGGCGACAGGGCATACCGGATGCAGAAAGGCAGCGGGGAATGGGTGATGCGCCGGGTGGACGCGGTGAACGGAATTCCGGTGGGGGGGGAGGTATTCATTGCGGAGTCCTTTGTAAAGGCAGCTGAAAGGGCGGCCTCTCCCCCGTCCCGCAAGCCCGCCCCTGAGACCGCGGCAGCCGATGCGGCGGAGATGAGCGGGCGGGAGCGGCCCCTCCCTGCCGTGAAGAAACACACACCGGATCTCCGGGAGGTGACTGCCCGGGAGGCGACCGGAAACGTGGTGGTAATGAAGAATGAGGAGGACCGCTACGAGGTGGTTTCCACCCTGGGAGAGCTGACCGTGCACCACACCTTCAGGGGACACGCACGGATCACCGTCCATGAGGTATATTTCGCCTCCTACCCCCGGGTGTATCTCCAGGAGATCTTCAATGTCCCCCTTGCAGAGGTGAAAAAGAACAGCGACCGTTTTCTGCGGGGCTACGACGGGACCCTCGGGGCGAAAATGCTCTCCGCCGTACACCGGGAGCTGAACCCGCTTTTCGATACCAGGATTGGGCGCAGGCTCCCCTCCCCCGATGAGAGGGTTGTCACCGGGATGAGGCTTGTGGGAGACGACTTCATGCGGTACATTTACGTCGACATGAACGATGGACAGGGGGTCCCGCTGACTGATGCCCTCCTGATAAAGATCATCAGGTCCGAACCCGCCTCTCCCCATGACAAAGACAGGGAGGGGGAGAGAGAAGAACGTAATTCTCAGCAGTAGCCTCTCAATTCCACTTTCTTTCCTTTATCTACAGAAGATACCACCGGATCTTTTTCGTATTTTGTAGCCTCCACTACAAATAATGTTGTTATGAGACCAGTTTGGGGGGCTTATTTTTTTGCGTCCCGTAATCTTCACTACCGACAAAAAAAGTGCAACGAAGTAAACTGTAACTGTTATTTGATAACACCGTCAGGGCGAGACGTATTGGGGCGTTCAGAGAACCCCCTCATTGGTAAAAGCAATGCCTGACGGACCCTTAAAGGAGGCTAATAAAATGAACAGTGAAATGTCAGAGTCCAAAAACAGAGTAGTCGATATGCAGCAACAAAAGAAGAGTGCGGGACATGCCGCACCCGCTGCAGTTGAAACGGGGATGCAGGAGTTCAGGATTGAGTCGGAGCCCTTTTACCTGCCCATCAACGATGAAGTAAAGCTGTTTGAGATCGCGTATGAGAGCCGGCTGCCGCTGATGCTGAAGGGACCGA
>NSJL01000028.1 GCA_002634385.1 Nitrospira sp. | reverse complement strand
GGGCTCCGAAGGCGATCACCGCCACGGCGCATAAACTGGCGCGCATCTTTTACACTCTCTGGACAACCAAACAGCTCTATAGGGATAGCGGAGCAGAGTATTATGAACAGCAATATAAAGAGAGGGTTATACGAAACCTCAAAAGAAAGGCTCAGGAGCTGGGGTATACCCTTACTCTGCAGGAGACCCCTGTCCCAGGAGTTTCTTAGGAGCCCCTGATCCCCGGCGGCAGGGATTCTTTCTAAAATGACCCTGCGTGTCATTAGGAGCGAAGCGAAGCAATCTCAAGGGGATACACATTGGCCGGGCATTTTGATGCGTTTGCCCTGGTCAGGTACGTTACGGGGATGAAGCGGCATTCTGAAAGTGATATACTTTTTACAAGGACCGGATCACCTCGCTCCCTGGCACGCCGTAATAATACGCTTTCTTGCAAGAGGAGAAGAGTATGGACCGCACCGCTTTGCCCCCGGGTTTTCAGGATATGCTCTCTTTCGGCCTTGTAGAGGCTCTTCTGGGCCGCCGCTCCCGCCGCTTCTTCAAGGGAGCGGAGATCCCCGACGGCGTGTTCTCCTATACATCACGCTTCGAGCCGTCGCCGCTCTCGGAGCTGGAGCGGCTCCTCGTCGTACTGGCCTGTGGCGGAAACACGAGCTGGCACCACATGATCTACCGCGCAGCGCGGTATGCGCCGCACCTTTCCAATTACGCCGGTGCCGCTTCCGGACGCACCTTCCCTTCCGCTGCAGGATTTCATACGAGCAAGACCTTTTTCACCGATGATGACGGGGTGTATGTGCTCGATTCCCGTGACGCACCGGCATTTGCGGAGCGTAGTGCGGACGGTACCCTGGATATGGATGCGGTGCTGAATGCCCTGAAGGGATGCATCAGGAAGATCCGGGACGGCCGTCTCGGACTCCTTCCCGAAGTGCCGTATACCGAGCCCCATAACACGTGGGTGGTGAACCGGCCCGGAACACTGCTCGTCATCCCCGTGGGCGACCTCGCACAGCATGTGCTCCTGAACCTCTGCTACATGCTTCAGAACGGCCTTGTGGTTACGGACGATATCAACCGGCGCCCGGTCCCCGGAATCGAACGTTTCAGGAATATCGTTGACGTGGACAACACCTGGCCGCTCACTTTCGTGGAGCAGTGGTCCATGGCGGAGCTGACCGCAGAGCTGTCGACAAGCTGTTATGCGGGGACACTCATGCTGCAGGCCATGGGACTGGGGGGCTGGATGTTCAACGGCCTCGACCCCTTCAGCGTGCTGGGTGCGAGCGGCAATCCCGGGGTGCCAGGCCTGGGATTCAGGTATGATACCGACGAGCGGTGGCCGTATCCCAACCCCACCGGTCTGGCGGGAGTGATGGAGGGGTTCTGCCCCCCCCACTACCCGGATATGCGCGCTGCGGTGGAGGCGGTGGTGAGGCGGAAGTTCGGTCCCGGCGGTCCTTTCCATCCCGACACGCCCGGGCCCTGGAAGGACTCGTGTTCGGTGCGTTCCGCAGCACAGGTGCACAGCGGGGAGTTCAGGGAGTGCGTGGCGCTCCAGGCCCAGTATATCCTGGATACTTTCGGCAAATTTCCGGGTACGGTGCCTTCGCTTTTTCTCATTACCTACCTGCAGGCGCACCACCTGGACCTGGAATTTTACGACGCCTTCTACAAGCCCGGCTCATATCTGAAGACCCACGCCGCACATCAGGAGCGATGGCATCCCGAATAGCGTCTTTTCAGCCCCTTCCTGTCCGGTGTGACACCGTGAGGGAGCGCTATTTCCCTTCCCGCAACCTTTCGGCAAAATAGGGGGGGAGACGGGAGGCGATGATGGTGGAAGCGACCTTTTCCACCGCATAGGGGATTCGTCTGAACTCTGTGAGTATCATGCGGGGAGTGACGGTCACGAGGGTGAGACAGGCGCGTGGATCCCCGTCCTTCGGCTTTCCGACGCTTCCGGCATTGATGAAGATTTTTCCACCGATGTCTTTGCGGTAGGGTTTATGGGTGTGCCCATAGATCATCACATCGGCATCGATCTTTTCCGCCATCTCGTGGAAGAACTTTTCCGGTCTGTCCTCGTACCAGTAGAGATTGTTCTTCAGCGGTGTCGCATGGAAGATCGCAACTTTTCTGCCGTGGACAGTGAACGAGATGAGGCAGGGAAGTCTCCTCATGTACTCTTTGCTCTGTTCAGAGGTATGCTTTTTGGTCCATTCAAATCCCCGCGCCGACATTTCCGCCTGGAGCGGATCCTCGTATTTGCAGCCGCAATGCTCCCTGTCATTTCCCACTGTCTCGTCGTAGTTGCCCTGTACGCCTTCGATGCCGCGCCCGATAAGAAAATCCACCACTTCGTTCACGAAGGGCGCGTACCCTCCCAGGTCTCCGAGATGGAACATCCTTTCCGCTTCCGCAGCGACCGCTGCGTCATAAGCGGCTTTGAGCGCCTCGATATTTCCATGGATGTCTCCGAATACCGCTATCTTCACTTACCCCTCCGGCTCTTGTGCGTCCTCACAGGGGATTTGTTTCCTTTACCCTGCAGTATTCTACGGTGAAGTACTTTTTCTGAAAATGCCGCGCCACAGTGACGAGCCCGATGAGAACGGGCACTTCCACCAGCGGGCCGATAACCGCGGCAAATGCCGCCCCTGAATTGATGCCGAAGACCGCCACAGCCACAGCGATAGCCAGCTCGAAATTGTTGCTGGCGGCGGTGAATGAGAGGGTGGCCGTTTTTGCGTAATCGGTCCCGATCTTTCTGCCCATATAGAAAGAGACGAGGAACATCACGACGAAATAGACGAGAAGGGGCACGGCGATGCGCACCACATCCAGCGGCAGCCTGACGATGTAGTTTCCCTTCAGCGAGAACATTACCACGATGGTGAAGAGGAGCGCGACAAGGGTGACGGGGCTTATCTTCGGGATGAAGACCTCTTCGTACCACCGCCGCCCTTTCATCCGGAGAAGGCTGAAACGGGTGAGCATCCCGGCAATGAAGGGAATGCCCAGGTAGATGAAGACGCTTTCGGCGATCTGACCGATGGTGACGTTCACTACCGCCCCTTCGAGCCCGAACCACACGGGGAGGACGGTGATGAAAATATACGCGTACACCGGGAAAAAGAGGACCTGGAAAAGGGAATTGAAGGCAACGAGACCTGCGGCGTACTCCGGGTCGCCGCACGCCAGGTCGTTCCAGACGATCACCATGGCGATGCAGCGCGCCAGTCCGATCATGATGAGCCCGACCATGTATTCGGGATAGCCGCGGAGGAAGAGGAGTGCCAGGAGGAACATAAGCACCGGCCCCACCAGCCAGTTCTGCACAAGGGAGAAGGCGAGCACCTTCTTGTTGCGGAACACCTCTCCCAATTCCTCATAGCGAACCTTTGCCAGGGGCGGGTACATCATCAGGATAAGCCCCGCGGCGATGGGAATATTGGTGGTGCCCGCCTGAAAACGGTTGATGAGCCCCTCGGTTCCGGGAATGAAGTACCCCAATCCTACCCCCGCCGCCATGGCGGCGAAGATCCATACCGTGAGATACCTGTCGATAAACGGGAGCCTTTTCCTGACTGTTCTTTCCATCGTTTTCTCCGGTTGTTCGATATAGTGCCGCAGAGAAGGCATCCTGGATCCCCTCTTCCCTGCGGGCGTTATTCTCCGCAACAGCTCTTTCGCCTCTCCGGAGAGGCGAAATCGGGCTGTGAGACCTTGCCCGCCCGAAAAGCGTCGAGCCTTTTCCGGTCTTCTGCAACGGTCTCCTCCCCGATTCTTTCCACTACCGTCATGAGGAGAAAGCGCCTGAAGAGGTCCCCGTCGGAGAGACGGTAATGGGTCCACCTGCCCTGCTTCCTGTCCCTGAGGAGCCCCGCTTCTTTCAGCACCCCGAGATGAAAAGAGACCTTCGGCTGGACCATATCGAGAGCGGCCACGATGTCGCAGACGCACAACTCGCCTTTCTCGAGGAGCTTGACGATTCTCAGCCTCGTCTCGTCGGACAGTGCCCTGAACAGTGCGGCTATCTCCTGCACGGGCTTACCTCTCGCTCCCGATGAGCTCTTTCACCTTTTCGAGGCCGGGCAGGGGAGTGCCCGCGTGCTTCAGCCTGCCGTTGACCACAAGGCCGGGGGTGGAAATGGTGAGGAACCCTGTGCCGATGAAAAGGGGCACGGCAGAGCAGGAGCAGAAGGGAGTGACCACGCCGAGAAGAGCGGCGAAAATGTTTCCCATAAATTCTTTTTTATGAGAGAGGATCCGTTTCGTCTTTTTCGGGGGGAAGTGGCTCCGTAGGAGCGAGACGGTAAAGATAACAACGGAGAGGAGCAGGAATATCTTGATGCTGTCGTAGATAAAAAATTCTGCTGCACCGGCAAGCCGGGAGCCGGAGGGGAGGTCCAGGATACGATATGTCAGGTGTTCCGCAAAATCCTTCAGCATGGTCCGTCTCCTCGTCCAGGGAGATTTTATAAATCATAAAAATATTTTTATATAACTGTCAAGCCTCCCCGGCAGGGCACGCGCAGCGATGCTCCCGTATGTGATGAAAAAGGTGACTCAAAGAAGCCCTTAGAGGAGGGGAATTCCGAATAGGAATCCTCTGGTGTGTGGCGAGGGGGTCCCCTCTTTCTTTGTGGGCGAATTCCTCCCTGATCTCAGGGGATCTCCTGATCATGATACCTCCCCCTCTCTTCTCTTTTGCTTCTCTCTCTACCTTTACCTCTACCTGCCTTTCCCCTCTGCCCCCTGTGTCTGTCTGTTTCAGAGTCCGTCACCCCGGCGGAAGCCGGGGTCCAGTTCCTTATTCAAAGGACTGGATCCCGGCTCAGAGGATCCGCCGGGATGACGGCAGAGGAAAGAGAGGGGAGGAGGGACCCCCTCTTTCTCTCTCTCCCAAAAGGAATGCATGTTTGATGGGCATGCATGATGAAGAAGAGGGGAGTCCTTGACAAGAATAAACCAGGGGACAGGGAGTGAGTCCTCATGATGAAGAGAGGGGAGGAGGGGAGTTCTGAGCGGACCTTAGCTCTTGTTCGTCTCCTCTCTTCGTGAAACGGAGTGGCCACCACAGTGCATGTTTGAGCGGAAGCGAGTTTGCGCTGTGGTAACGGAGTGAGCGGTAGAGAGGCAGAACAAGAGGTCGGGGAGTGAAGGACTTCACGACTCCCCTGACACAGAACAGAGGGGAGAGGTCAGGGGTGAGTCTCCCCGGAGGATACGAGAATCTGAAACAACTATTTGCGAGGGAATACGGTGATCCTGTCGCAGTGCAAGGACATCGAATCCCCCTGCCCCTCCCTCCCCCGACAGAGAGCGCATTATGAGGAGACGCAGAAATCTCTCGTAATAAAGATGGCTCTCTGCTGACTCCTCCCCTACCACAATGGATATGCCGCCATTTTTCATCACATCCCATATTCCCCTTCCGTAGGCAAAAGAGCGCTGCTTTGGCTATAATAAGGGCCTGTCTTCCTATGCATATCGCTTCCGGAGGGAACGGCTGAAAGATGAGGAGAGGGAAGTGTGCCTGAATACCCGTCGCAGGAAAAGGGGGGCGCCGGCGGAGCCGGCGGCACGGTGAGCGGAGAGATGAAGCGCTTTTACCCTGAGTATCTCGCCGAAATCCTCGTGGTTGCCTACGGTGCGCTGGGAGCGGTCCTTGCCTTTGCATTGGTTTTTGCGCCGGGCATCGATGCCGGGATCGGTTCCTCTGCCGCGTACCAGCCGGTACCGGAGTGGTATTTTCTCTGGTTTTACCAAATGGCGCATCATTTCCCGGGAGGGTGGACCTTTGTCGGCACGGTGCTGCTCCCTTTTTTTGCCTTTGCCCTTTTTACAATCCTGCCGGCACTGGACCGGGGTACCGGCCGGGGGAGGGCTCTTGCCCTCGCGTGTTACGTCCTGCTTGTTCTCGCTTTCCTTGTACTGACCCTTATCCCCTTTACCAGGTAGCCGGAGAGAGGGAGAGCCGCATGGAACCGCACTCTGCCCCCCTCCCCGCACGGCGTACGTTCCTTTCTGCGCTGGTCAAGATGATGCTTACTCTTCCCGTGGCACTGTCCGGGGCCGTCGCCCTCCTCATTCTCTCCCCGAAGAGAACAGAGAAAAAAGAGCCGCTGTTCATTCCCGTTCTGGGCGAGGACGAGCTCCCGAAGCAGGGGGTGAAGCGGATCGAGCTTTCCGTGAACACGGGCAAGGAAGGGCAGCATACGGTGACACACAGGATCTTTGCGGTGAGGAACAAGGGAAAGCTTTTCATCCTGTCTTCCCGCTGTACGCACCTCGGGTGTCTCGTCGAGTGGTCGCGCTCCCGGAAACGCTTCCTGTGCCCATGCCATGGGGGAACCTATGACATGGAGGGGATTGTGGCGGGAGGACCTCCTCCCCGTCCTCTTTCCCGTCTTCCGGTTGCGATACGGAACGGCAGGGTCTACGTGGGGATAGCCGTCTGATGCTCCCGGACCGTATCATACGCCATATCGACCGGCGCTTCGGTCTCTCTTCCGCCCACCCCGGGTTTCTCCGGAGGAGCCTCCCTCCCGGAGTGAGCTATCTTCACTGCCTCGGAGGGGTCGCTTTTGTCCTCTACATAGCGCTGTTGTTTACGGGGATGCTCCTGAGTTTCCATTATGTCCCCTCCGAAAAGGAGGCCTTCCAGAGCATCGTAAAAATCACGCGGGAGGTCCCCCTGGGCGGCCTCGTCAGAGGGATGCATCGCTGGGCGGGGCACCTGCTTATCGTGTTCATTTTTCTCCATACGGCACGTGTTGTCGCGCACCGGGCGTACCGGCCCCCCCGCGAGTTGAACTGGATTGCCGGGGCGCTCCTCTTCGCCCTCGTATTCGCCTCCGGCTTTACGGGCTCCCTCCTGCCCTGGGACCGCAAGGCGTACTGGGTGGCGGTGGTGGGTACGGGAGTGGCCGGTACGGCGCCCCTTCTCGGCGAGACGCTCCTGCAGTGTGTGCGGGGAGGTCCCGAGGTGGACGGCGGCACCCTCCTGCGTTTTTACAGTCTCCATGTTCTGTGGCTCCCTTTCGCGACCGCTCTCCTCCTGTGGGCGCATTTCCATATGGTCAAGCGACAGGGGATTACGGGAGGTCTCTAGGGTGGACACCCTGTTCGGCGTGCTCGGCGAGCGGCTTACCGCGCGGACTGTCGTCCTGGCGGCAGTCGTCGCCCTCGCCGTGTTCGCTTTTCTCGGGCACAGAAGATGGCAGGACACGTCGGTCGAATGCGTACGGTGCCACTCCGACCGCGAAAAGGTGACGGAGCTGGGCGCTCCATGGGCTTTCGTAACCGAAGAGGCGGTGCGGAAGGAGTCGCGTCATGCCCATATCCTGTGCAGGGACTGCCATCTGGGGAACGGCAGGGCCCGGGACAAGGAGGCTGCCCACCGGGGCATGCTGAAGATGCTGCTCGTGTCCGGAACGGGGGAAGTCGTGGGGCGTTCCCGTAATTATCCGTACGGGCTGTCGCGGACAGGACCGGAGGAGATTTTCGCTTTCCTTCCGAAGGCGCGGGGAGAAGACGGGTGGCGGTTCTATCCCGTGAGGAACATTCTTTGGCATGACCGGGACCCGGGCACCTTCAATTTCGACCCGGACCTCGCCGCGAAAACCTGCGGAAAATCCGGCTGCCATCCTGCGGAGCTGAGGCAGTTCCTGAAGACCCCCATGGGAACGAATATGCGTCAGAGGACCATGAAGACATGGCGTGAACCGTACGGGCCGCACAACTGCGGACCCTCTTTCGCGGATCTCCCCCCGGGGGACGTGCTCCGCGGGGCCGGGTTCTCTTTCAGGAACACAGAGGAGATCGCGAAGGAGCTGAACGTGCCCTTTACGGGGAAACAGGCTGCGGCGAAGCAGAAGTTCTGCAATGTCTGCCATACCGGCTGCCTCGACTGCCACTTCCAGCCCGGTAGAGAGAGGGGCACGCACCATTTCTCGAAGAGGCCGGTGTCGGAGAGTTGCGCCGGTTTCGGACGGGGCACCAGCGTCTGCCACGCGGGCGCAATGCAGAGCCGGAGGGGCGGCACCTACATCGGCGGTGACTATTCGGTTCCTGCAGGGATGGCGCCGGACACGCATTACCGGGAGGGCTTTCAGTGTACCGACTGCCACCTGACGGGAGAGAGGGGCATGGGGGATATGGAACGAAAGGCGGACTGCCGGGATTGCCACCAGGAGGTCGAGGAGGCCCTTGCGAAGAGCGCTCACAGGAATCTCTCGTGCGCCGCCTGTCACCTGGGGGAGGTGCGCGGATACCAGATAACGGTATGGGGGCCGGGGATCGTGGCCGGCGAGAGGAACCCCTTTCACAAGTACCTGTACTACGGGACCCAGAAGCCCCCCCTGCTGATGAAGGACCGCGGAGGGTTCTGGCAGCCCATGAAGGTGTGGCCCCACAGCGTCGGTAACATTAAGCCGGAGGTGCCCCCCTCCGCGCGGCTCCTGTACCGGTGGCCGAAGGGGGAGTCGGAAGACGCGTACTATGTTGTCGGAACCGTGGCCGCCGGGGCGAACGGAAACCAGCTGCTCTGGCTCGAAGCGGAGCGGGTGTCCCATCCGTACGGCAGGGCGCGGGCCTGCGCCTCCTGTCATGAGCGCGAAGAGCAGACCGTCGTTTCCGGCTGGGAGTTCATGGATGACCAGGGTGCAGAGCCGTTCCGCGGGAGCTACCGTATCGTGGCTGACGGGGAGGGGCTGCGGATCGGGGAGATGAAGACCGAAAGTCCGATACGCGTGGCGGAGGGATACACGGCGGACGATTTCGCCCCCTGGCTGCGTTTCAGGGACGTGTGGCGCATGCCCGGCGACTTCGCCATCCGGGCGGACAGCGTGAAATACCGTGAGGCGCTCCGCCTGTTCCGGCAGGTTCGCCGTGAAACGGACGCCCTCCGCGCCTGCCTGAAGCAGACAGACGCCGGAAAGGAGAGGCGGTACCGCACCTTCCGCGGGGCCGTACTGCACCATCCCGGGGGAAAGGAGGAGGGGATGCGGGAGCTGTCGTCCCTTTGCGGCAGGGAATAGGAGAGAAAGAAGAAAACGCGCATACCATACAATGTAAGAGAGAGAAAAGGGGACAGGCTACTTTTTAGGGGACTGAGTAAACAATGCCGAGAGTAGAAAGAGGGTTAGCAGATAATGCTATTTACCATGTGATCAACCGGGGAAATGGGCGGCAAGAGGTTTTTCACAAAGAAGAGGATTACGAAGCATTTCTCCTGATTATGCAGGAGGCAAAGACGAGATATTCTGTGAAGGTATTTGCATATTGTCTGATGCCGAATCATTTTCATCTGGCAGTGAAACCGGCTGCAGGAGGAGAGTTGAGCCGATGGATGCAGTGGCTCATGACCAGCCATGTGAGGAGGTATCACCGGCATTATGGAAGCAGCGGGCACGTGTGGCAGGGGAGATACAAGAGTTTCATGGTTCAGGAAGACAGCCATCTCCTGGTGGTGTTGAGATATATTGAGGGAAATCCCGTGCGGGCGAAACTGGTTCAAACTGCGACCGAGTGGCAGTGGTCATCCCATAATGAGACCTTGGGAAAAGCGCAAAGGATGTTGACCGACAAGGTGCCTCTTGAGTTGCCGGAGGAGTGGGATCGATATGTAGATACGCCCTTCTATGAGACAGACCTTGATTGTCTCCGCAGAAGTGTGAATCGACAAGCACCTTTCGGCGATGCAGAATGGCAGATGGAAAAGTGCAAAGAGTTCGGATTGGAATCGACATTAAACAGAAGAGGAAGGCCGAGAAAAGAGGAAAAGTAGCCTGTCCCCTTTTCTCTTTTTCTCTTGCCGCCCTTTTCTCTTGCCGATCCGCTGAGCACTTTCTGTGTAAATATAACTCCTTGATATTTCAAAAAAAAAAAACGATTTTGTGGCATGCAGTTAACATGTTACTCTTCAAAGAAAGAGAGCGGCACACATCAGTGCTGTCTGTAATGTATAAGGTGCTGTCGGAATAGCTGCTTACCGCTGCAACGCGGCCGGACCGGGACAAGATACTTCCTCTCGAGAGATTCCCATGAGGAATGGGCAAGAGGGGTAGCGGGAAAAAGAGGGTGAAATGAAAGTACTCTTCAGAGCGAAAAAGACTGTCCTCCCGGCGATGAGCCTCCTCTTCCTGATAACCGGGATTGTGCTTGCCTTGTTGTATTCCCGAAGGACACCCCGGCCGGCCGAGGAGGTCACCATAGCGGTTTCAGCGGTGCCCCTGTCCGCTCCCGTGTATGTAGCATATGCAAAAGGTTTTTTTGAACGTGAGGGGCTGCAGGTAACACTGCAAAAACACGAGGTCGGGAAGGACGCCCTCGATGCGGTCATCGCCGGAAAGGCGCATTTCTGCACCGTTGCGGAGACGCCGCTCGTGTTCGCCGGGTTGAACGGGGAAAAGATATATATCATCGCTACTCTTGCCGACTCAAACAGATATATAAAAATAGCCGCACGGAAGGACAGAGGCATTGCAGGGCCGAAAGACCTGGAAGGGAAGACCATAGGGGTGAGGAAGGGCACCACCAGTGAGTACTTCCTGCATGCGTACCTGACATTTTATCGCATTGCAAAAGACCGGATCCATGTGGTCGACATGAGATTCAACGAGATGACCGGCGCCCTGTTGCAAGGCATCATCGATGCCGCGGTGTCCTGGCCCCCCTATCTCACTGAGCAACAGAAGAGACTCGGCGCCAACGGTATGACACTCTCGAACGAACATATCTATAAAATTTACGGGAACGTTGCGGCGAGACAGGAGTTTGTCGCTGTGCATCCTGAGGCGGTAAAGAAGCTCCTCCGTGCACTCATACAGGCGCAGCAGTATATCGAGGAGAACCCAAAAGACGCGCAAAGGATCGTGGATGGCTGCGTCGGCAAAGGTGCTGCCGCACTCGACGATTTCAATTTCGACGTACGGCTCTCGCAGTCCCTGATCTTCGCCCTCGAAGAGCAGGCACGGTGGGCAATCAGCAACCGCCGTACCGACAGGAAGGAGGTCCCGAATTTCCTGCGCCTTCTGTACACGAAGGGCATGGAAGAGGTGGCCCCCGACTCGGTCATGGTGATACATAACTAGGGGATTCGATGACGATTGCGTCCCGATTGAAAATCAACGCCCTGCTGTCTGCCGGCATCATGCTCATCATAAGCCTGGTTTTCGCCATGGCATTCCTGATGCAGCGGGATGCCCTTGAGAGAGTGACAGTGGCGAACAGGTTCATGAAGGGAACGTTCGAACTGAATAACCTGACCAACAGGTATCTGAGAGCTCCTGAAGAGCGTCCGAAGGAGCAATGGCTGATCGTGTACGAAGCCCTCGCAAACGACCTGAAAAAGGTGCCTTTCAAGAGGCACGGGCAGCAGGTCCTTCTCAGGAGGATGAGCCAGAACCTCAATGATATGAGCATGCTCTTTGAAGAACTGGTGGCGACTCATGAACAAGGCCGTCCCGATGCCACAGGATTCGCGTCAGATAGAGCCGCATTTGCAGAGATGCGGAATCAGCTCGCTAATCTGATCCTTACCCGCTCACGGGAGATATCGCTGGACGCCTCCCGGCTCGCCGCTGCAAGCAATGAGGAGATAGAGGATATCAACCGGAATATCATGCTCTTCCTGCCAATAGCTGTTTTCGTGATGATCGTGATTGCGCTATGGTCTTCGGCACGCATCGGCAGGAGTATTACCGGCCCGATCAGCACGCTCCGCGCCGGGACCGCAATCATAGGGTCCGGCGACCTGGACTACCGCATCGGCATCGCGACCTATGACGAAATCGGCCAGCTTTCACGGGCTTTTGACCACATGACCGAGCAGCTTAAAATCACTTCCGTATCGAGAGATGCGTTGGCCCATGAGGTTTCAGAGCGCAAACGGGCTGAAGATCAGCTTAAACGCTCAAAAAAACTGAGCGATGCGCTTAATAACCTCAATACTATTATTCATTCAACGCTCGAAGTGAATGCCATAATGCAGAGAGTTGTTACCGGTGCCGCCAAAGCGGTCGGAGTGGACGGCGCATCAATAGGACTGTTTGAGGATGACTCTTTTATCATTCGCTATGCGTACAATCTGCCTCAGGAGCTGGTGAACCAGGTCCTCCCGTCAAGTGAAGTCAAAGGTATTCACTATATGGCATCCGTGCGGGATGTTATCGTTGTTGAGGATGCTTTTACTGATGAGCGGCTCAATGTCCGGTTCTGGGGTATATTCAATATCCGCTCCCTCATTGCTGCTCCTCTGCTCGTAAGAGAAAAGGTCATCGGGGCTCTCAGTGTTTATTGCATCGAATCGAAAGAGATCTGTACGGATGATTATGTCGATTTTACCCGAAAACTCGCTTCTTCCCTTTCCCTTGCCCTTGAAAACGCCCATTTATATGATGAGCGGAAAGGGATAGAAGAGGCGATGCGGCATATGGCGCACCATGATACGCTGACCGGCCTTCCGAACCGGCGTCTCTTTATGGACATTGTCACCATCGAACTGGCGCAGGCACACCGCAGCCATAGGAAACTGGCCGTGCTCTTCCTCGATCTGGACCGGTTCAAGGAAGTCAACGATACCCTGGGGCATGAAGCCGGAGATGAGCTTCTGCAAGAGGTCGCACGACGGCTCAGGGCAAATATCAGGGAATCCGATACCGTCGCCCGTATCGGGGGAGATGAATTCAATATTACCCTTACCGACATTGCCCATGCAGAAGACATTGCGGTCATCGCACAGAAAATCATGCATTCCTTTCAGTCCCCTTTTCTCATTGCCGGACACTCTCTGCACATAACCGCCAGTATCGGTATCAGTGTGTACCCTGACGACAGCGAAGAAATAGACACCCTCTTCAGGTTTGCCGATATCGCCATGTACTACGCAAAGGAGCTTGGTAAAAATACCTATCGGTTCTATGACCCTGCTATCAATATCCGGTCAATCGAGAGGATGAAATTTGAAAGCTATCTGCGTCAGGCGATCGAGCGTGGAGAGCTCTCCGTGTACTATCAGCCGCAGATCGACATCAGGACCGGTCGCATCATCTGCGCCGAGGCCCTGGTCCGCTGGAGGCACCCGGAACTGGGGCTGCTCCCTGCAAAACGGTTCATCCCCGCCGCCGAGGAGACGGGCTTCATAACGTCCATGGACGAGTGGGTACTCCGTACCGCCTGTGCACAGTGCAAAGCATGGTATACAACAGGGGACCTTCCCGTGTGCGTTACCGTAAACCTTTCGGCCAGAGGATTTCAGAATCCCGAACTGGTCGCCACCATCGCGCGAATACTCGATGAAACCGGCTTATCGCCGGACTGCCTCGATATAGAGATCACCGAAAGCATGGCGATGCATGATATGGAAAATACGACCAAACAACTCAATGAGCTGACTGCCATGGGGGTATGCATCTCCATTGATGATTTCGGCACCGGCTATTCGTCCCTGAGCTATTTGAAGCGATTGCCCGTACAGAGACTCAAGATTGACCGGTCTTTTGTCAAAGATATCATGATCGATCCCGGCGACAGGGCCATTATCAAAGCGATCACTGCAATGGCGCACACCATGAAAATGAGAGTGGTTGTCGAGGGAGTCGAGACCGAAGAGCAGCTATCGTTCCTGCGTGAAACGCAGTGCGACGAGGCACAAGGCTACCTTTTCAATGAGCCTTTGTCTCCGGAGCAGTTTGCTGCATTGGTAGCTGCGGCCGAATAGCGCAGCTACTACAGGTAATCCGTACTTCCCCGTCCTGCGCAACAAAACCAGTTTGCAAACACACCCTAGTGTTACTGTTACGTAACAATTCGTTTTTTGCGGCGGAACTCAGTGTTTTTATTGAAAAATCAATAAAAACGGACTTATTCTTGGAAAGGTGTTACGGTATTGTAACAGGCGGTTCTGTTGAAAAGTAAATAATACAATGAGTTAAGGTGAGGCATGGAAGTTGATAATATATTTTTAGAATTTCCGGTTAAAAAACGCTGTTTCCATTGCATAGGGAGAAATAAAAGGGGAAGGACTTGCCGAACGACGCGCAGCAGGGGGTACGGCTTTTATCACCAAACAAGACAGGAGGTAAAGATGGAGATTAAGAGAAGGGACTTTTTGAAGGCGGGCGCTGCCGTAGGAGCGGCTGCTGCAGTGGGCGTTCCGGCGCTGAACGCCTTTGCGAAGGAGCAGGCGGGCGCAGGAGGAATGGGAGAGGACCCGGGGCAGTGGATCCCGACCACCTGCCAGGGATGCACCCAGTGGTGCCCGGTGGAGCAGTTTATACAACACGGCCGCCTCCTGCGGGTGCGGGGCAACCAGCTCTGCAAGGCGAACAACGGATACGCATGTCCCCGGGCTCTTTTACTGCCCAAGATGGTCTACGATCCCGACCGGATCAAAGTACCGATGAAGCGGACAAACCCGCAGAAGGGGAGGGGCGTCGACCCGAAATTCGTTCCCATCACCTGGGATGAGGCGCTGGATACCATCGCCGATAAGATGCTTGAGCTGAGGAAAAACAACGAACCGCACAAGTTCATGTATATGAGGGGCAGGTACTCCCCCACCTCCACCGATCTTGCCTATGGTACCATCGCCAAGATATTCGGCTCCCCCAACAGCTTTTCCCACAGCGCCATCTGTGCGGAAGCGGAAAAAATGGGGCCCGGCTATACCGAAGGCTTCTTCGGCTACCGCGACTACGACCTGGCCAGGACGAAATACCTGTTGATCTGGGGATGCGACCCCCTGAGCTCCAACCGGCAGGTGCCCAACGCTATCCATAAATTCGGCGATATCCTTGACAGGGCTACGGTGGCGGTGGTGGACCCGCGGCTC
Organism: Nitrospira sp.; assembly: GCA_002634385.1. Lineage (GTDB taxonomy): Bacteria > Nitrospirota > Thermodesulfovibrionia > Thermodesulfovibrionales > Dissulfurispiraceae > Nitrobium > Nitrobium versatile. The sequence continues at coordinate 34,307 of NSJL01000028.1, read as the reverse complement.
TCCTCTTCTGCGGCGAAAGCCCATGAGTGGTTGCCTGTCAAGCCCGGCGAAGACGGCGCCCTTGCGACGGCCATCGCCCATGTGCTGCTGACGGAAGGACTGTGGAGCAAGGGTATCTATAATTCCGAGCCCTATACCTTCAAGGCTCACTGGGGCAAGTTCGGTACAGAGACCAAGAGATTCGAATTCTACAGCGAAACCCTGAAGAAGGTGCTGAAGGAGCATGCGGACAAGCACAAGACCACTATCGACGATGTCCTCCAGGCGAGCAACTATACGGCGCGGGGCGAGCAGGCTTTCGTACCCCACTACGAGCCTCCCAAGAGGTGGGGCGACGAGAAGGAGTATCCCTTCACCTTTATCGACTACAAGTCGAGACTGAACAGGGAGGGGAGGAGCCAGAATGTGATCTGGTACCACGAGTTCAAGAAGGTGGATGTCGGTGACGTGAGCTGGGATGATGTGGTCAAGATCAATCCCGCCGACGCGCAGAAGCTCGGCATCAAAAACGGCGATACGGTGAGGCTTACCTCTCCCACCGGCAGCATTACGGTGAAGGCGAAGCTCTGGGAAGGGCTTCGTCCGGGTACGGTGGCGAAGTGCTACGGCCAGGGCCACTGGGCTTACGGCAAGGTGGCGGCGAAGGAGTATCATAAAGCCCGGCCCAGGGGCGGCAACAATAATGAACTCATGCCCGACGACTACGACCGCCTGAGCGGCAGCACCGCGCGGAACGGCGGCTTCACCGGCGTGAAAATCGAGAAAGTCTAAGGAAAGGAGGAAACGATAGATGCCTAAGTACGGAATGGTCATCGATCTGCAGAAATGCGTCGGCTGCGGGGCCTGCGCCCTGGCATGCAAGGGGCAGAACAATACCCGGGACAGGGCGAAAGGACAGACCTTCAACTGGGCCGACTTTTTCATGAAAGAGGAGGGGAAATTCCCCAATGTAAAGTATACGGCGATGCCGGTGCTGTGCAATCACTGTACGGACGCCCCGTGCGTAAAGGCCTGCCCGGTAAAGCCCAAGGCCATGTTCAAGACAAAGGACAACGTTACGATGCACAACGACGAGCGCTGCATCGGCTGCCGCCAGTGCCTCCGTCCCTGCCGCTGCGCTGCAGGAGGAAGTGGAAAGGTATACGGAGGAGGAGCTTGCGGTGGAGTATGCACGGCTTTTCGTGGGACCCTATGAGCTGAAGGCGCCGCCGTACGGTTCCCTTTATTATATAGAAAAGGAAGGAAAGGTGATGGGGGATTCCACCATGGAGGCGGTGAGAATGTACCGGGACGAGGGGCTCTCCATTGACGGGGACTTCAAGGAAGTGCCCGACCACATCACCGCGGAGCTCGAATTCATGTACTATCTCATCTTCAGGGAAGTGGAGCAGCTCGGGAACGGCGAGGCCCACGCCGCTGCAGAGTATCGCGGAAAGCAGGAAGCTTTTTTGAAGAAGGCACTGGGGAGATGGGTTCTCCCTTTCTGTGAGAGGATGCAAGAGGGGACGGAGAATGGATGGTACCGTTCCCTTGCCGAATGCCTGGCTGTCTTCGTGAAGACGACCTCCTATGAGGTCCCCGCGCCGGAGGCATGGGGGCGCAGGTAATGCTGCGGGATACATTGCTTCATAAGGCCCTGAAACCGGAGATGCCCGTCGAAGCGGACCGCTCGCGCTGCTCGCGGATGCGTTTTGACCGGAGTTCCTGTGCCCGTTGCACGGAGCAGTGCCGGGCCGGGGCGCTTTCCTTTCGTGAAGAGGTGGGGGTCGATACGGAAGCGTGCTCCGGCTGTATGCTCTGCACCGCCTCATGCCCTTCGGGCTGTTTTGAAGCCGACCTGGATTTCTTTTCCGTGCTGGGGAGGCTCAGGAAGATTCCCCAGCCCGTGCTGGGCTGTTCCGGGAGGCCGGGACTCGCCTCCCTCAACAGGGCACTGCCTCTCCTTCCCGCGGAGGTGCGCAGGAAGGCGCTGGAGGCCTACTACTATTCCCTTCGCCTGGGAGAAAACTGCACCGGCTGTTTTGCCTGTGTGGGAATGTGTCCGAGCGGGGCGTTGCGGGTGGGAACGGAAGGGGCTGTCCCGGTGCTGGAATTCAAGAGCTCCCTGTGCGGCGGATGCGGCTTGTGCAGGGAATTCTGCATGGTCTCGGTGCTCCAGGTGGAAAGGGTCTTTCCGGGGGACGATCCCTTTCTGTTCGGAAAGACTGTTGCGCATACTGCCTGATAAGGTTTACTATTGTCACTGATGGATGGAGTCTCTCCTCTCTTCTGCCGGCCCCCTCTCCCCCTTCAGGGGAGAAATCCATCAGATAGAGAAATATAGTACTTCCGGAGCGCACCAGTGGACAGAAAGAAGAACGTGCTTATCGTCGATGACGAAGAGTTGATTGTTTCAACAGTATCGCGCTATCTCTCTGCAAGGGGATATGCTGTTACTGCGACGACATTGTCCGAATGTGCCATGGACGCCATTGAAACCGGCTCATTCGATATAGTGATCACCGATCTGAAAATGCAGCCGTATAGCGGGCTCGACATCATCAAACGCCTGAGGGAATTGAAGTTCGGGGGAAAGATTGTTCTCATAACCGCCTTTCAATCCGAGGTCCAGGCGACAATCGAAGCCCTCAAGGTCGGCTGTGTGCTGGAAAAGCCGTTCAGCCTGGGAGAATTGCTGTTGAAAATACAAGGGCAGTGCGATGAAAAGCAGGCTGAAGCGGAATAATCAAGCGCTTGTCCTGAATGAACGCGGAAAGCGGAGTTCGGATTTCTTTCTTTATCTTTTCCCCAGCAGTTCGTCGATCTTCCTGCCGATATCTTCCGATTGCATCAGGGAGGTGCCGACGAGCAGGGTATCCACTCCCGCCTCCCGCAGCCGCTCTACATCGGAGCGGGTGCGTATCCCGCTCTCGCTTACCACGATCTTTCCCGGGGGGATCTCTTTTCTGAGCCGGAGAGTGGTGGAGAGATCGATCTCCAGCGTTTTCAAGTCCCGGTTGTTGATGCCGATGATTTCCGCGTTCACCAGGAGCGCTTTTTCGAGCTCCTCTTCGTCATGCACTTCGAAGAGCACCTGGAGCCCCAGTTCCGCGGCCAGGTGGAGATACTCCTGCGCCTGGTTCCTTTCGAGCAGGGCGGCAATGAGGAGCAGGGCATCGGCGCCGTTGACCCTCGCCTCGTAGATCTGGTATGCGTCGAAAATGAAGTCTTTTCGCAAGAGGGGAAGGGCGGTGTTCTGCCTGACTTCCCGGAGAAAGGAGAGGTGGCCCTGAAAGAAATCCTCTTCCGTCAGGACGGAAAGGGCGTCAGCCCCCTTCCTCTCGTAGAGAGAGGCGATGGAGACGGGATCGAAGTCCTTCCTGATAAGCCCTTTCGAGGGGGAAGCCTTCTTCAGTTCCGCTATCAGGCGCAGGGCGCCTTCGTTTTTCCGCCGCACCGCCCCCCGGAAATCCCGCGGTGCATCGCATTCCTGCAGACGCCCCCTGAGCTCCGGCAGGGGGGTCTTTCTCTTGGTATCCCTGAGGCGTTCCGCCTTCCGTGCCGCAATCGTATCAAGTATACTCATAAGAAAGAATTGTACCGTAAAAGTTTTTTAAAAACAAGAGGAAATCGGTCTTTCTCTTTTTTGTGCGCGGCGCTGAGCTCCGGTATAAAAAAACTTATATTTCCATTTGTTTTTTTAATTTTCCACTTGACAAGATTTGATAAATAGAAGTTAAAATAGTATGTTTGAGTGTATAAAATTAATATACAGAGAGTTGGACTCCTGTTCATCTTCTGTCGAGGTGATTATGAACCCTATGATGCCAGGCTCATACATGCCCACTGAGTATTTTCCCGTCCTGATAACCATGATCATCGCTTCTGCCGTCGGCTTCGGGGCGTTGCTCGTGGGAAACCTGTTCCGGTTGAAGCGGGCATACCGTGAGAAACTGATGGCCTACGAATCGGGCAATCCTCCCCTGGGGGAGCCCCGGTACCGGTTCAATGTGAAATTCTACATTATCGCCATGCTCTTCGTCGTATTTGATGTGGAAGCGGTTTTTCTCTATCCCTGGGCCATCGTCTATGACAAAATAGGCCTGTATGCCCTGATCGAGATGATGCTCTTCATTCTCGTGCTGGTGGTAGGCTACGTGTACGCATGGAAAAAGGAAGCATTCGTCTGGGATTAAGGCTATCTTTTTGCCGTGGCGTCATGTGCTGAGGGCAAAGAGGGCGGCAACGCAAATTAAATTGTACGTCGAGCGCTCTGCGCGCAAAAGGAGGTGAACCTAATGGTAACGGAAACGAGCACGTCATCCGATGTGATTAAAATAGAGGAGGGCTTGCGGGTTATTCCCGGTGCAAACACGATTATCGCCACCCTGGACAAGATAGTGAACTGGGGGCGCTATTCCTCTCTCTGGCCGATGACCTTCGGCCTTGCCTGATGCGCCATTGAAATGATGACGACGGGATCGTCACACTATGATCTGGACAGGCTGGGCAGCATTTTCAGGGGCTCTCCGCGGCAGGCGGATTTCGTGATTATCGCAGGTACGGTAACGAAAAAGATGGCACCTATCGTACGGAGGGTGTACGACCAGATGCCCGAGCCGCGCTATGTGATCTCCATGGGGAGCTGCGCATGCAGCGGCGGTATTTTCAATTCCTACAGTACGGTTCAGGGTGTGGATTCCTTCCTGCCGGTGGATGTCTACATTCCCGGGTGCCCGCCGAGGCCGGAGGCGCTTCTGGACGGCATCCTGAAGCTGCAGGACAAGATAAAGAAAGAGCACCTTAAGTGGAGCATGTGGAGATAAAAAGAGAAGGGAGCAGGTAAAGGAAGAGGTAAAGAAAGGCCCTTTCTTTACCTTTGCCTGTATAATACCTCTGCCGGAAAAAGGGGATTTGATGGAGCCAAAAGAGATAGCGGAAGCGATAAGGGACAGATATCCCACCGAAGTGAGGGAAATCAAAGAGTTTCGTGGTCAGGTGTCGGTCATCGTGCGGAAGGACAGGATCAAGGAGATGCTGAAGTACCTGCACGAGACGCCGGAGTTCTACTTCGATTTCCTCGAGGACCTGTGCGGGGTGGATTACCTCGGCAGGAAGGAGCCGCGTTTCGAGGTTGTCTACCACCTGTATTCCATGAGACATAACCACATGATCCGCATACGTGCCGAGGTCCCCGAGGACGATTGTGCCGTCGACAGCGTGGTGGATATATGGCAGGGGGCCAACTGGCACGAGAGGGAATGCTACGACCTGCTCGGCGTTACCTTCAACGGACATCCCGATCTCAGGCGCATCCTCCTGCCGGAGGACTGGGAGGGCCATCCCCTGAGAAAGGATTACCCGCTGCAGAGCGATCTCGGTGATAGGGAGTGGAAGGACTACAAGGAAGTCGTCGAGATTGCAGAGCGAAATAAAGTGTACGAGGTTAGATAAATGTCAGTGCAGACAACGGAGAAGAAGACCAAGGAACTGACCGTCAGTATGGGGCCGCAGCACCCGGCGACCCACGGCGTCTTGAAGCTCGAGCTGGAGCTCGACGGGGAGAGCGTCCTCAAATGCACCCCCTACGTCGGATACCTGCACCGGGGGGTGGAGAAGCTCGCCGAAAACCGGACGTACCTTTCGGCCCTGCCCCTGACCGACAGGCTGGACTACATCTCGAGCATGTCGAACAACGTCGGGTACTGTGTTGCGGTGGAGAGGCTTTTCGGTATCCAGGTCCCGGAAAGGGCGAAGTTCATCAGGACCATCATGTGCGAGATGACCCGGATCAGCAGCCATATCATCGGGGTCGCCACCCATGCCCTCGATATCGGCGCCATGACCCTCTTCCTGTACTCCTTCCGGGACAGGGAAACGCTGCTGGACCTCTTCGAGATGACCTGCGGGGCACGCCTTACGGTCAGCTACCCGCGTATCGGCGGTGTCAGGAACGATGTGAGCCAGGAGTTCCTTGACAAGCTGTATGCCTTCACCGAGGAGTTCCCCAGGACCATCGAGAGGGAATACGAGACCCTGCTGAACGAGAACAGGATCTGGCTGCAACGGACAAAGGGGATCGGGGTGATCAGTGCCGAGGAGGCCATCAACTGGGGCCTGACCGGTCCGACCCTGAGGGGGTCGGGAGTCCCCTACGATATCAGGAAGGTGGCCCCCTATGACGCCTACGACCAGGTGGAGTTCGATGTCCCGGTGGGGAAGAACGGCGACGTGTACGACCGCTACCTGTGCAGGATGGAAGAGCTGAAGCAGTCCAACCGCATCATCAAGCAATGTATCGAAAAGATGCCCAAAGGTCCTATCATGGCCCCCGATGCCCCGAAATTCACCCTCCCGCCCAAAGACCGGGTCCTTACGGATATGGAGTCTCTCATTCACCAGTTCGTCCTGATCACGAAAGGCCCCATCGCTTCACCCGAAGGGGAAATATATGCGGCAACAGAGGTCCCGAAAGGCGAGCTGGGCTTCTATTTCGTGGGCGATGGGAGCGGCAGGCCGTACCGGATGCGGCTGCGCGCACCCTCCTTTGTCCATGTCTCCGTCCTGCCCAAGCTCTGTGAGAACGCCCTGGTGGCCGACGTCATTGCAAATATAGGTACTATCGATATAGTGCTTGGAGAATGCGACAGGTGAGGATACCATAATGCTCAATGAAAAGCTTGTAGCGGAAATCAACCAACTCAGGAGTAAGTACACGGATGCGCGGTCCTGCCTCCTGCCCTCCCTTTACGTCGTCCAGAGGGAGGAAGGGTGGATCACTCCCGACGCCATGGCGGCAGTGGGGGAGCTGCTCAATGTCCCGAAGGCGACGGTGAAGGGCGTGGCGACCTTCTATTCCATGTACCGCCACAAGCCCATGGGCAGGCATCTCATCCAGTTGTGCACCAATGTGGCCTGCATGCTCATGGGGGCGGAAAGCCTGGTGGACCTTCTGAAAGAAAAATACGGGCTCCCGCCCAACGGCACCTCTCCCGACGGCAGGTTCTCCCTGGTGATCATGGAATGCATCGGGGCATGCGGCACTGCGCCGGCGATGCTGGTCGATACCGATTTCCATGACAGTCTTAATGATAAGAACATCCTTGAGATACTGGAGAGTTATAAATAGTCATGGAAAAATATCTATTGAGAAACATCGACAACCCCGACTCGGCGGACCTTGACGAGTATGTGAAGGCGGGAGGATACAAGGCCCTTGCCAAGGCCCTGGAAATGACGCCCGCCGACATCATCGGCGAGGTGAAAGGCTCCGGGCTCAGGGGAAGGGGCGGCGCCGGGTTTCCCACCGGGATGAAGTGGTCCTTTGCCGCTGCGGACCCGAAGAGACCGAAATACCTTCTCTGTAACGCCGACGAGGGGGAGCCGGGGACCTTCAAGGACAGGCCCCTCCTCGAGAAGAACCCCCACCTGCTTATCGAGGGAATGGTGATCTCCGGGTATGCTCTCGGTGCCGAATACGGCTATATCTACCTCCGCGGCGAGTACCCGGCAGCGAAGGACATCCTCGAAGGCGCCATCCGGCAGGCCCGCGAGAAAGGGTATCTCGGGGACAACATACTGGGCAAGGGCATCGCCTTTCACCTCGCTGTCCACCAGGGCGCGGGCGCGTACATCTGCGGCGAAGAGACAGCCCTTATCGATTCGCTGGAAGGGAAGAGGGGACAGCCGAGGATCAAGCCCCCCTTCCCGGTGAACGAGGGCTATCTCTCCAAGCCGACCGTGGTGAACAACGTCGAAACATTTGCGAATATCCCGTACATACTCGAAATAGGGGCGAATGCCTACTCCCGGATCGGAAGCTCCGACTGCCCCGGCCCGAAGCTCTATTCGGTGAGCGGGCATGTGAAGAGACCCGGGGTGTACGAGCTCCCCATGGGGGTGACCCTCCGGGAGATCATTTATGAGCATTGCGGCGGCATCGCCGGGGACAAGAAGCTGAAAGCGGTGATCCCGGGCGGTATCTCGACCCCTGTCCTCCCTGCCGACATGATCGACTGCCCCATGGATTTCGTCTCGATGCCCAAGCACGGGAGCATGCTCGGCTCCGGGGCGGTGATGGTCTTTGACGAGACCGTCGACCTGGTAAAGGTCTGCCTCCGGGCGACGAAATTCTTCGAGCATGAGTCCTGCGGGAAGTGCACTCCGTGCAGGGAGGGGGTGGGATGGATGCGCTCCATCCTCGAGAGGATCGTGAACGGCGCCGGAACCGGGGGGGATATCGATCTTCTCCTGGAGGTTTCGAAGAACATCATCGGGAAGACCTTCTGTCCCCTGGGAGACGGGGCTGCCTCGGTGGTGCAGCATTTTATAAAACATTTCAGGAATGAGTTCGAGAAACGCATCGACAAGAGCAAGGTGGGGGCCAGCGCATGATTACAGTAACCATTAACGGGAAGAAGTTGACACTGGAGAAGCCGGTTACCATCCTCGATGCAGCGAGGAAGGCCGGTATCCATATACCGACACTCTGTCATCACGAAATCCTCGAGGCCTTCGGCGGCTGCCGGCTCTGCCTTGTCGAAATCGAGAAGATGCCGAGACTCCAGACCTCCTGCACGATGAATGTGACCGACGGAATGGTGGTCTGGACCGAGACGGAAAAGGTGGTCGAGGCGCGGAAGGCCATGCTGGAGTTCCTGCTTATCAACCACGCCCTCGACTGTCCCTACTGCGACAAGGCGGGGGAGTGCGACCTCCAGGACCTCGTGATGAAGTACGGTCCTGCCGCGGGGCGCTTTGCCGAGGGGAAGAGAAAGCACCCGGAGAGCTACGACGACCCCATTATTGTCCGGAACATGGAGCGGTGCATCTCCTGCACCCGGTGTGTCAGGATGTGTGAAAGGGTGCAGGGCGCCTCCGCCATCTCCATGGTGAACAGGACGAGCAAGACCTTCGTGGAGCCTTTCTCCGGGGGTCGCTATAACTGTGAATACTGCGGGAACTGTCTTACGGTCTGCCCGGTGGGGGCCATCATGTCGCGCCTCCACAAGCACACCTACCGTCCCTGGTACATAGAGAAAGAAGTGAATACCGTCTGCTCCTACTGTGGCGTGGGATGCTCCCTGACCGCCCAGGTGCGGGGCGATTCCATCGTCCGCGTGGTGCCGGAGATGGAGAAGGGTCTGAACAAGGGGCTCCTCTGCAACAGGGGGCGCTTCGGATACGATTATGTCACCAGCCCCCAGAGGCTGAAGACCCCCCTGATCCGGAGGAATGGAGAGCTGCAGCAGGCCACCTGGAGCGAGGCCTTTTCCTACATCGCCCGGAAGCTGAAAGAAATCAAGGAGAAAGAAGGCGGCAACGCCATTGCCGGTATCGCGTCGGCGCGCTGCACCAACGAGGACAACTACGTATTCCAGAAGTTCATGCGGGTAGTGCTGGGCAGCAACAACATCGACTCGGTCGCCGGCTTCGCCTTCGCCCCTGCGCAGAGGTTTTTCGAGACTATATTCGGACAGGGCGTTACCGCGAACCCCATTCACGGTATCTCCCGCTCGGACGGCATCTTCATCACAGGGGCCGACCCCACTGCGGTGAACCCGATCCTGGGTCTCCAGGTGAGGGGTGCGTCCCGCAAGCGCGTTCCGGTGGTGACCCTGGGCCATATGCCCGGCCTGGTGCGCTTTGCGGCGCAGAGGCTGGTTCCCCGGCCTTTTACCGATACAACGGTTCTGGCCGCCCTGGTGACGGAGCTGATGAAGAAGAGGCCCCTCTCCGGGGAGAAGTCCGCTTTTGAAGAGATCATCAGGAAAATACCGGCCGTCTCCCTCCGGGATGCGGAGGAAAGGAGCGGCATCACGGCGGGGGAGATCAGCGGATGCGTGGACACCCTCTCGGTGATGACCAACCCCTCCCTGATCATCGGAAGGGACAGCATCCAGAGCTCGCGGGGGCAGGAGAACCTGCTGCTGCTCGCCGCCCTGACCTACCTCCTGAACGGGCGCATCTATCTCCTCTCGGAGCTCCCCAATGAACAGGGCCTTGTGGATATGGGGTGCCTGCCCGACATGCTCCCCGGCGGCAGGCCGCTGGCAGTGGAGAGCTTCAGGAACAGATACGGGGAGTTCTTTAATGCGGAGATACCGGCCGCCCCGGGGTTGAGCCTGATGGAGATCATCGAAGGGGCGAAGACGGGGAAGATAAAGGCCCTGTATATCATGGGGGAGAATGTCGCCTTCAACGTCCCCGATACCGCGTTTGTGAAAGAGGCCCTTTCCGGCCTGGAGTTCCTGGTGGTGCAGGACATCTTCCTCAACGAGACGGCCCGGCTTGCCGATGTGGTGCTTCCCACTCTCGCCTGGTCGGAGAAGGAGGGCTCCTACACCAACCTCGAGCGCAGGATGCAGCATGTGAGGAAGGCGGTGGAGGGGGCCCGGAGCAGCGGGAGCATGGAGGATTGGCGGATCATTGCCGAGATAAGCAGAATGCTCGGTGCCGAGATGAAATACAACGAGGCCGGGGATATTCTTGCGGAAATAGCGAAAGTCTCACCCCTGCACAAGGGGATCACCTACGAGGATATGGATGCGGGAGAGTTCCTGTGGCCGTATAAAGGAGAGCCTTTACGCCATGATGTGAGCATCGGGGGCATCGAAATCCCGGAGGCGGGATCCCTTCTGGAGATACCGGAAAAGGCTGCGCTGTATGTCGGCATCGAGAGGCCCCTCTTCCATTCGGCGACCCAGAGCAGGAGCTCCTCCGCCCTGAACAGCATCCTCCCGGAGCCGTATGTGCGCATGAGCAGGACGCTTGCGCAGCGGATGTCCATCGCGGGCGGCGATCCGGTGGCGGTTTCCACGTCGGCAGGCACGGTCGAGCTGCCCGCCCTGCTGGACCCCGATATGCCCGAAGGCATGGTCCTGGTGGCGAACAACTTTGCGGACAGGGGCGTATTCAGGGTGATGTCGTGGAAGATGCACGCGGTAACGAAGTCGCCGGTCCTTGACGGGATGGAGACGACGCTCAGGAAGATCGACAGGAAGACAGCGGAGGTGTCAGGGTGAATATTTTCGGGTTTACGGTACCTGCGGGGTATGAGTTTCTCATAAATCTCGTGATCCTCTTGATCAAGATAGGGGTCATTGTGGGCATTACGATGCTGCATGTGCTTTATGCCACCTATTTCGAGAGGAAAGTCATCGGACATATGCAGATACGTCTCGGCCCCATGAGAACAGGGTTCCACGGAATCCTGCAGCCTGTTGCGGACGGTCTGAAACTCTTCTTCAAAGAGGATATCATCCCGGCGCAGGCGGACCGTACGGTCTTCAAAATCGCGCCGGTCATCTTCGTCTTCGCCGCCCTGAGCTCCCTGGCGGTGGTCCCCTTCTTCGAGGGGTTCGTCATAGCGGATGTCAATATAGCCCTGCTGTACCTTCTCGCCATGTCCTCCCTGGGTGCCTACGGGGTGATCATGGCGGGCTGGGCGTCCAACTCGAAATACTCGTTCCTCGGAGGGCTGCGCTCCTCGGCGCAGGTCATCAGCTATGAAGTAGCCCTCGGGATGAGCCTGGTCGGTGTCATGCTCATGGCCGGCTCCCTGAACCTCTCCGAGATCGTGCATGCCCAGCAGCAGCATTGGTACGGTATGTTCCTTATCCCCCAGTGTATCGGGTATTTCGTCTTCATGGTATCAGCCTTTGCGGAGACCAACAGGACCCCGTTTGACCTGCCCGAAGCGGAGAGCGAGCTGGTGGCGGGCTATTTCGTGGAATACAGCGGTATGCGGTTCGCCCTCTATTATGCCGGCGAATATATCGGCATGCTCGTCATGTCCTCCATCGCGGTATTGTGCTACTGGGGGGGGTGGACGCTGCCCCCTGCCCTGGTAAATGCGGTCCCCGTGCTGGCGGTGGTGCCCGGTATTGTCTGGTTCCTGCTGAAGGTGTATTTCCACATCTTCCTGTATTACTGGGTCAGGGCCACCGTCCCGCGGTACCGGTACGACCAGCTGATGGGACTGGGCTGGAAGGTGATGATTCCCCTCGCCCTGGCGAACATCGTAATAACCTCCATCGTCAAGTACATTGCACAGTAAATGAAACGACGGGGTGGAGGATGCGGGCCTGCCCGCACCGTTACCCGTAACCCATTACCATGAGAGGTATGTTATGTCAATAAAGCAGATTGCGAAAAAGGTATTCATGCTCGAGATACTGAAGGGGATGGCGCTGACCCTGCGGATGATGTTCACGCCTGCAGTGACCCGGCAGTACCCCGAAGAGAAGAGATCCCCCATGCCCGGATTCAGGGGCCTGCATGCCCTGGTGCGGAAAGAGGACGGGACCGCGAAGTGCGTCGGATGCGGCTTGTGTGCGGCGGTATGCCCCTCGAAGTGCATCTCCGTTTATACCAGCGAGGGAGCCGACCACACGAAAGTGGTGGACCGGTACGAGATAGAAGTGCTGCGGTGCGTCTACTGCGCCTTCTGCGTGGAAGCCTGCCCCTTCGGGGCGGTGGTGCTCACCGAGCACTACGAGTACAGCGACTACGGACGCGAACCCCTGTTCATGACCAAGGAAAAGCTGCTCTCCAACTGGGACAATTTCATGGCCGGCACAAAGGGAGAGGAATACTTCAAGAGGTTCTGGAGACCCCTTGCAGAGGATTACGCCCCGCACGAGGATCAGGCGGTCTTCAGGGGGAAGAGAGCCGCCGTGAAAGCCTCTTCAGAGGAAAAAATAGCATTGAGCGCACAGAGGAGTGAAAATGCTGCCTAAGATATTCTTCGGATATTTCGCCGTCGCCATGGTAGTGTTATCGCTGTTGATCATAACGAGGAAGAACCCGGTGCACAGCGTGCTCTGGATGCTCGCGCTGTTCTTCCATATCGCCGGCCTTTACCTCTTCCTGAACGCCGAATTCCTGGCAGCCGTGCAGGTCATCCTGTATGCGGGGGCCATCCTGGTCCTGTTCCTTTTCGTCGTCATGATGCTGAACCTCAAGGAAGAGGTCGTGGATGAGCGTTTCGGGAAGGAATGGCCTGTCGGCATCTCCATGGGGGCGTTCATCCTGGTGCTTTTTTTCTTTACCGTCAATAAGTTCACGCAAGGACCCGCGGGACAGTACACCATCGAAAGGATCAAGGCCGAAACCCACACGAAGGCCATCGGGTCGGTGCTCTATACCGAGTACCTCCTCCCCTTTGAGATCGCGTCGCTTATCCTGCTGATCGCCGTGGTGGGGGCGATCGTGCTGGCGAAAAAGGCCAAGTAAGAAGTGAGAGGGAAAAAGGAGGAGTGATGGTACCGTTAGAGTGGTATATAGGGTTAAGCACCGTGATCTTCATCATAGGGGTCGTCGGTTTTTTGATCAGGAGGAATATCCTCATCATGCTCATGTCCATCGAGCTGATGCTGAACTCGGTCAATATAAGCCTCGTTGCCTTCAGCCATTACCTGCAGGACCTGCGGGGACAGGTGCTCGTGTTTTTCATTATTACGGTGGCGGCGGCGGAGGCGGCCATCGGCCTGGCGATTCTGATCGCGCTGTTCAGGAACAAGGAAGCAGTCCATACAGACGAAATGACAGAGATGAAAGGGTAACCGAAAATGGATACGTATATCTTAATTCCCCTATTACCGCTAGCAGCATTCGTCGTCAATATCCTCCTCGGAAAGATCATTCTCAAGGATAAGGCGCACTGGGTGGCTATCCCGGCGGTGGCCGGATCCTTTACCCTGGCCGTGCAGACTTTCCTGGAGGTAATGGACGGAAAGGTGATCAACCAGGACATCTACAGCTGGATCGTCTCCGGCAATTTCAAGGTCACCATCGGCTTCCTCATCGACCAGCTGACCGCCATCATGCTTATCGTGGTCACCAGCGTAAGCCTCCTGGTCCATATTTATTCCGTGGGGTATATGCATGGGGACAAGGGGTACTACCGGTTCTTCTCCTATCTCAGCCTTTTCACCTTCTCCATGCTGATGCTGGTGCTGGGGAACAACCTCCTCCAGCTCTACTTCGGGTGGGAGGCCGTCGGTCTCTGTTCCTACTTCCTCATCGGTTTCTGGTATGAGAAGAAGAGCGCCTCGGATGCCGGGAAGAAGGCCTTCATCGTCAACCGCTTCGGTGACTTCGGTTTCGGCCTGGGGGTTATCCTGATATTCCTGTCTCTCGGCACCATCCATTATGCCGATATCTTCAGCGGTATCGGGGGACTCCAGGGCAAGACGATCTATATGCTGGGGTATGAGGTGGATCTCATCACCCTGATCGCGCTCCTGCTCTTCTGCGGCGCGGTGGGAAAATCGGCGCAGATTCCCCTCCATGTATGGCTGCCCGACGCCATGGAAGGCCCCACCCCGGTGAGCGCGCTGATCCATGCTGCGACAATGGTCACCGCCGGCGTTTTCATGGTGGCGCGGTTCAATCCCGTGTTCAATCTCTCCCCGGTCGCCATGGCGGTGGTGGCCCTGACCGGGGCCGTTACCAGTCTCTTTGCCGCGACCATCGCCCTGGTGCAGAATGACATCAAAAGGATCGTCGCCTATTCGACCGTCAGCCAGCTCGGTTACATGTTCCTTGCCTGCGGAGTGGGCGCGTACGGGGCAGGTGTGTTCCATCTGTATACCCATGCGTACTTCAAGGCCCTCCTGTTCCTGGGCGCGGGAAGCGTAATGCACGCCATGTCCGGAGAGCTGGACATACAGAAGATGGGCGGCTTGAAGAAGCATATGCCGGTTACCTACTGGACCTTCCTCATCGCCTCCCTGAGCATCGCGGGCGTCCCCGGCCTGGCGGGCTTCTTCAGCAAGGACGAGATCCTCTGGATGGCCTATAACGGCGGCACTGTCGGCAAGATCGTCTGGGCCATCGGGACGGTGGTGGCGGCCCTGACTGCATTCTACAGCTTCCGGATCATCTTTCTCGCCTTCCACGGCACTTTCCGGGGCACTCATGAACAGGAGCACCATCTCCATGAATCCCCCGCTTCGATGACCGTTCCGCTGCTGCTGTTGAGCATCGGCGCTGTCGCCGCGGGATGGGTGGGGATTCCTGAGCTGCTCGGTTCCTCCCTGGGCGTCGGAAACTGGATCGCCCATTTCTTCGAGCCGGCGCTAGGGCATCCCTCTGCCCACGGGACCCACGAGGAAGAGTGGATGGTGATCGGTATCTCCATTGCGGCGGCCTTCGGGGGCATTTTCCTCTCCTGGGTGTTCTACTCCCTGAAGCCGGAGATTCCGAAGACCCTCGCCGCGAACTTCAGGGGCGTCTATACCACCCTCTGGAATAAATACTATGTCGATGAGCTCTATGATGCGATCATCGTCAGACCGTCTCTCTGGGTGGCGAAGAACTTCCTCATCCCGGTAACGGATGGAACGATCATCGAGGGCATTGTCAACGGGATACCCAGGGCAATCGGCGAATTCGGGGAAAAGCTGCGGAAGCTGCAGACCGGGTATATCCAGCACTATGCCATGAGCATGGCCATTGGGCTGTTCATTCTCTTTGCGCTGGTTCTCATGGCGCAGGCGGGACAATAGGAGAACCGATGCCATGCCCGATTTCGCATATGATGAAATTGAGTTGATAGAGGAGGATAGATGAGTTACCCGATTTTGAGCACTGTCATATTCCTGCCCCTTGCAGGCGCACTGGTCATATTTCTCATAAAGAGATCGAATGAGGCCCTGATCAAGTGGACCGCCCTGGTTCTGAGCCTGGTGACCTTCGCGGCGAGTCTCCCCCTGTTTACCGGCTTCGACAAGACCACCGCGAATATGCAGTTCCGTGAGACGTACGACTGGATACCCGCCTGGGGGATCAAGTACGCCCTGGGGGTGGACGGCATCAGTGTGCTGTTCGTGCTCCTCTCCACGCTCCTGACGGTGCTCTGCGTAACGGTCTCCTGGAACAGTATCAAGGACAGGACAAAGGAGTTTTTTGCGGCCCTTCTCCTTATCGAGGGCTCCATGATCGGCGTATTCTGCAGCCTGGACCTCTTCCTCTTTTATATCTTCTGGGAGGCGATGCTCATTCCCATGTATCTCCTCATCGGCGTATGGGGCGGACCCAACAGGGTGTATGCGGCGATAAAGTTCTTCCTCTATACCCTCGTGGGGAGCCTTCTGATGCTCATCGGGATCATTGTCCTCTACTTCAATACCGGGCGCTCCTTCGACGTGCTCCAGATGATGACGACCAACTATCCGTATCATCTGCAGCTCATCCTCTTCTGGGCGTTCTTCGCGGCCTTCGCGGTGAAGGTCCCGATGTTCCCGGTGCATACCTGGCTTCCTGACGCCCATACCGAAGCCCCCACTGCCGGGAGTGTCATCCTGGCGGGGATTCTCATCAAGATGGGCGCCTACGGTTTCCTCCGCTTTTCGATGCCCATTCTCCCCGAGGCGAGCAGGGAGATGGCCCCGGTAATGATGGTCCTCTCCGTGATCGGGATCATCTACGGGGGGCTGATCTGTCTCGGCCAGACGGATATCAAGAGGCTGATTGCCTATAGTTCGGTGAGCCATATGGGGTTCGTAACCCTCGGCATTTTCGCCCTTAACATCCAGGGAGTCCAGGGCGGCATCCTCCAGATGATCAACCACGGTATCGTTACCGGGGCCCTGTTCCTCTCCATAGGGATCATTTACGACAGGACCCATACCCGGCAGATTGCGGACTACGGGGGGGTCGCCACCGTGCTCCCCGTGTTTGCGGCCTTTTTCATGGTCTTCACCCTTTCGTCCATCGGTCTGCCCGGGACGAACGGCTTCGTCGGCGAGTTCCTCATTATTCTGGGAGGCTTCACCGCATCCAAT
Source organism: Nitrospira sp. (assembly GCA_002634385.1). Taxonomy (GTDB): domain Bacteria; phylum Nitrospirota; class Thermodesulfovibrionia; order Thermodesulfovibrionales; family Dissulfurispiraceae; genus Nitrobium; species Nitrobium versatile. The sequence goes on along the minus strand of NSJL01000028.1, from coordinate 17,538 downwards.
GTCATGGGAGTGCTTGCGGCGACAGGAATCATCGTCGGTGCCGCCTATATGCTCTGGCTCTACCAGCGGGTCTTTTTCCTCGAAGTAAACCCGAAGGTCCAGAACCATAAGGATATGAACCTGCGGGAGACCCTGACGCTGGTGCCCCTGCTCCTCCTGGTCTTCTGGATCGGTGTCTATCCCAATACTTTCCTCAGCTTCATGGATGTTTCGGTACAGCACCTGATCCAGAGGGTGAATACCGCGGGGCAGCCGCAGATAGCACAGCAAATTATCGAGGTGATAAAATGAATATACCTTTCCCGGATCTGACGCCGGTACTGCCGGAGATCATCATGACCGTCGCGGCGATGGTATTGCTCCTGCTGGATCTCGTGCTGAAGAACAAGGCACCCTTGGCGTTCCTGACTATGGGCGTCGCCGTCCTTGTCTTCCTCGCCATTCCCGGGAGCGCCGGGGATACCTTCGGCGGCATGTTCGTCAGCGACAACTACAGTGCGAATTTCAAGAACATCTTCCTCGTGAATCTCGTGCTGACCGCCCTCATTTCACTGAAGTACATCCAGCGGGAGAAGGCGGAGCACGGGGAATACTACAGCCTGCTTCTCTTCGCTACCGCCGGCATGATGCTCATGGCCTCTGCCCGGGATTTCATCATCCTCTATCTCGGCCTGGAGTTGATGGCGCTGAGCACCTACGTTCTTGCAGGAGTAAAGAGACAGGACCGCAGGTCCAATGAGGCCGCCATCAAATACTTTCTCCTGGGGGCCTTTTCTTCGGCCATCCTCCTGTACGGGATCTCTCTCCTGTACGGAATGACGACCACCACGGATATGCTCCGGATCGCCGAGCAGTTGCGGCAGGCAGAGGTTTCTCCCGTGCTTCTGCTGAGTATGATATTGATTGCGGTGGCTTTCTCCTTCAAGATCGCAGCCGCTCCCTTTCATATGTGGGCCCCTGACGTCTATGAGGGTGCGCCCACGTCCATTACCGCCTTCATGTCCGTCGGTCCGAAGGCGGCGGGCTTCGCCGTGATCGGCAGGGTCTTCTACACGGCATTCCCGAGCATGCAGCCGGACTGGACCGCGGTGCTGATCGGTATCGCCATCCTCACCATGGCGGTGGGCAATGTCCTCGCCCTGGTGCAGACCAATATAAAAAGAATGCTCGCCTACTCGTCTATTGCCCATGCCGGGTATATCCTGCTGGGTGTTGTCGCGGGTCCTGAGGGCCTGAACGCGATGATCACCTATCTCTTCATTTACGCCTTCATGAATATCGGGGCCTTCGGCGTGGTGATCCTTCTCGATAAAGGCGACGATATCTCCGATTACGAGGGCCTTTCCAAGAGCCATCCCCTCGTGGCTGCCCTGATGCTGGTATTCATGTTCTCTCTCACCGGGATTCCCCCCACGGCAGGGTTCATCGGCAAATTCAACCTTTTCATGGCGGTGATCAACGCCGGGTACACCTGGGTGGCCATTGTTGCGGTGATTTTCAGCTCCGTATCCGCGTATTACTACCTGCGTATTGTACGCAACATGTACATGAAGGAGATGACCGGCACGGCATCCATAAGCCCGTCGCCCACCCTCGGCCTGGCCCTTCTTATCACGGTGCTCATGGTCTTTGCCATCGGCTTTATGCCCTATATGGTGCTCATAGGATAGAAAAGAGAATCAGGATGAATAACCCCTCCCGACCTCCCCTTACCCTAAGGGGAGGGGCAGATTCCCCCTCTTAGATAAGAGGGGGTGAGGGGGAGTTAGCTTACAAAAAGCCCTTGCGAAAAGCAGGGGCTTTTTTGTTGTTTTTCAGCAGTCAACAGGCTGCCCTATCTGCCGTACTCCTTCGAGAGGTATTCCACAATGGTGGCAGCCTCCTGGTCGGTTATGCTGCAACCGTTCGACCGCATGCGCTCTACCAGAGACTTCCACTCCTCTTTGTTCATTCTCTGCGATCGGGGAAGCTCAAGGGAATGGCATTGACTGCAGGTGGACTCGAAGAGGGATTCAGGAGAGGGCGGACTCTGCGAGGCCGCCTCCAGGGCGAGGAGAGATGAGGCGGCTGCAAGCAGTACTCCTGCAAGACACCTCGGCGATAATGCACGGGAAAAGGCTCTCATGACTACCTCCTTAGTCGGAATTATGCCGCAACGGTTCCGGTCTCACCAGCGGATGTGTACCGGTTGAGGACACGCCATTCCCTGAGCAGGCGCAGCAGGGCCTGTACGCATTCACCGGGTGAATTGACGTAGGTATCCAGGGTGATCTCGGGGGAAAGGGGCTCCTCATACGGGGAGGAGATGCCGGTGAATTCCTTGACTTCGCCTGCAAGGGCCTTCTTGTACAGGCCCTTGGGATCGCGGCGCCTGAGCTCCTCAATGGGACATTTTACATAGATCTCGATAAAATTCCCCTCACCCAGAGAAGCGCGGACTTTGTCACGATCGGAACGGAAGGGAGAGATGAAAGCGGTCATGGTGATAATTCCGTTTTCGATGAAGAGCTTGCCGACTTCGCCGATGCGGCGGATATTTTCTTCCCTTTCCCGGGGAGAGAAGCCGAGGTCCTTGTTGAGGCCGTGCCTGATGTTATCACCGTCGAGGACCGCGGTAAGGTACCCTGCACGGTACAGTTCATGCTCGAGGGCGTGGGCGATAGTGGATTTCCCGGATGCCGAAAGGCCGGTGAACCAGAGGAGGATGCCTCTCTGTGAGAGAAGCTTCTCTTTCTCCTGCCTGCTGACGGCCGGCCGGTGCCACGTAACATTGGTGGCCTTTGTTTCGACGGTGAATTCGTTATTGCTCATGGTGAAGGTTCCCCCTGCAGTGTACGCTGGTTACATATAGCCGAGGAGCTTCAGGTTCTGCTCTATCTCCGCCCTCTCCTCATCGGTATTCGGGGCGGTGCTCCCGGAGGAGGCTTCCGTATTTTCAGCAGAACGGTTGCGGTACAGGGAAGGCTCGACAGCGGCAATCATACGAGGGATATCCAGGTGTCCTCCCAGAAAACGGTTTACGGCATCCGCCGTCCTCTCGGGGCTTTTCAGAACGTCGGCATACTGTACCGCGAGCACGGAGCAATGCGGCTGAGCTGCAAGCCACTCCCCGACTTCCGTGAGGTGCCGGGCATACAGGGATTCCAGCTCTGAGTCGCTCTCCGTGGAGAGAGCCATCCCGCCCCGTTGCAGCATCTTCCTCTGTGAGACGATGATCTCCCGGATATTTCTTTGCATGAGAATGATCCTGTACGGGTAGGAGGGGGGAAGGTGATACAGCAGCAGGGAGACCATCTTGAAAGCCTTGCCCCGGGCTGCGGGCAGCCAGGAGGTGTCGTGCTGGATCTCTTTTACCCTTTCGTATTCGAAATACCCGAGGGGATTGTCTTCATCCTTTTTCCTGGTCCCGTCCGTCAGGACTTCCACCCCCCCCGCCGCCAGCATCCTCATCATCATGGAGGTGCCGGAGCGCGGGAGGCCTGATACGACTGTTATTTCGGAACTCATTCGTCTCCACCTCATTGCATAAACCAAAATCGGGCCGGCAATCCGGAGTGACACGCCCGGGATTGTAGCTTATGGATTAAACCACTACGGAAAGAGTTCTGTCAAGGAAAGAGGACCGTGTAGCGGCGCCCTGAAATTTCAAAGAAAAGAGGGGGAAATAGAGGGCAGGCTCGCCGCCGAGCAGATCGACCTCGCGTATACCATCCCTGCGACCTGCGACGAGCCTTTCGTACTCATGTATTCCTGTCTCCTCCCCTTCGGAAACTCCCCTGTTGCAACAGGAGATGCAGCTTCTGTTGCACTGCAGAGTGGGGAAGAACTGGAGGAAGACAGGAGGAGACGTCTGCACACTACTCGTGCGTACCCTCGAGGATATCGTCCGCCCAGCTCAACGCTGCAGAGACGGTAGGGAAGCCGATGGTGCTCGAGATCAGGAGGATGGCGTGGCGTATCTCCTCCGGGGTGGCCCCTGCTTCAAGCGCCCTCCTGGTGTGGGAATGTACGCCCCCCTCGGACCTGATGCTGGCCGAAGCGGCGATCTGAATCAGGTGGGCCGTTTTGTCATCCAGCGGGCCCGCCTCCCGTGCCGCTTTCCCGAGACTGTCGAGGGCTTTTGAATACGATTTGAATCTCTTCCTGATGCTGACATACTGATCCGGCAACTTGGTAGCCATGGTCGGGCCTCCTTGAGATGAGAGTGATAGATTCTGTACAAAATGCCACAACAGTACATCCGTTATTAGCTTATCCTATGAGGAACCAAATTGCAATGCAGAAAAAGCCGGCATCTCCCCACCACCGCCTCTCCCGGCTCAGGGGAGTGCGATAAGCCTTTTTCCCGCTTCATAGGCGTCACGCAGGGCAGTGGGATGCTCCAGGATGGCGCCCTTTGCGTCCACGCTCAGGAACCCCACGGTCTCGTGATCCGGTACGGAGACGGTCCTGAAGAAGGCCCGTGCCGTGGCCTCGGAGCACTGGATACCTACCTCCTTCTTCATGCCTCCCACCAGGATCAGGAGTCCCTTCCGACCGTAGGGGCCGTCGGGAAGGGGTCTCTTCAACAGGTACTTCTCGCACCAGAAGGCCTGGCAGCGGTCGATCATCGCCTTCGCCTGGGCGCTGAGCCCGAAGAAAAAAATAGGGGAGGCGAGGACGATCCTGTCCGCCTCCCGCACCGTCTTGTAAATCTCGTCCATTTCGTCCCTGATGATGCAGACACCCGTCTGGTCGCATCCGCCGCAGTCCTGGCAGGGCCTGATCTTCATCAGGTTGAGCTTGAAGAGCTGGATCTCATGCCCTGCCTCATCGATAGCCCTGAGCGCCTCGCGCAGGAGCAGCTCCGAATTCCCTTCGACACGTGGACTCCCCTGAAATGCCGCAATCTTCATCTTTTTTCTATTGTCCTTTCTTTAGGAGTACCTTTTTCATCTCGATCATGTCTTTCATATTCCGGAGATTGTTGGTCAGTTCCCACCAGCCGAGCTTGAAGGAGATGTAATCGGGCGCGCCCGTCATGGCGGAGGCGTACCGCACCACATTGGCGTAGAACAGCCACTGCTTCACCCACATCTCTTCGATGGATTCATCGAAGGGATTGGTACGGTCCTCCACTCTGCTCTTCCACGCCTCTTCCATGAGTGTCGTGGCGGCATGCACCATGGCATCGGTTTCCTTGATGGTGACGTTCATTTTTTCGAAGTGGGAATGTACCCAGTCCGTATTATGACAGCTTTTGCAGACATTTTCCATCATGGTGCGCCTCCTCTCCTGCTCGCCCTTGTCGATAAGGTATTCAGAGGCGGGCTCCCCGGTAAGCAGGGAGGTGGGCAGGGGCAGTCCCTCCTTGTTCCTGATGAGGGTGGTGTCTCCCGATTTCGGCTGGGCATGGGTGTAGATAAGGCCGAAAATCCTCACCCACAGGCGCGCCCCGAAATCATGGCTCCTCTCCGCAATCACCTCTCCGGAGGGGGAGACAATAAGGCTGTTATGGCAGACGGCGCAGGTAGGGGCCGTGAAGTCCCTGCCCACCACCCAGGGGACCGCGCTGAAATTCCACTCCTGCTGCTTGGAAAAGAAGATGTTTCCGTGCTTGCTCTCCTTATACACATCCCAGGCGGGCACATCGGGCTCCAGGTGGCATTGGGAGCAGGTGTAGGGGGACCGGGCCATTTCGATGGAGAAGGAGTGGCGTGCGTGGCATGCGGTGCAGGTGCCAAGGCTCCCGTCGGGATTCGCCCTGCCTACCCCCTGGTTGGGCCAGTTGGTAAGATCGGGGACCGTTATTTCCCCCATCGCGGTTTTGATCTTTTTCATGCCTTTTACCTGTACGGACGAGCCGTGGCAGCCGAGGCACGATTCCTGGAGGGTGGTTGCGGAGGGGGGGCGGGTGACAATCTTCCCGTCCCGTATTTCCTTGACCCCGTTGATGGTGCTCACCAGGGTGTGATAGAGAGGGTTCTCCATCAGGTTCTTTCCGGCAAGGGGTTTTTTTGTTCCGCGGTATTGCTTCTCCTCCACCGGATGGCAGGTACTGCAGTCGGGGGGGCTTACCACTACATTGATCCTGAAGCCCATATGGTCGAAATTGTCCCGGTGGTTGCCCGGGTTGCGGCTGTGGCATTCATAGCAGCCCACTGCATGGTTCGCCAGCTCCGCCGGAGGGGTTTCCACGGAAATCCGCCTTTGGAGGGGCGGCTTCTTTACCGCCTCGGCAGGGGTGGTCTTTGCATGCCTGCTGGTGAGCCAGTCCTGGACGATGCCCGGAGTGTACCGGGAGTGGCAGCCGATACAGGCCTGCGTTTGAGGACTGAGCGGAGGTCTCTTCCTCTTCCCCTCTTCGGCAAGGGACTCCTGGAAGCAAGCAAAGAGGAGAAGAAGGATGCAGACGGGGATACTCTTCCTGAACGGTTTCATACTGCCTCCTTTCCGTGCTGAGAGTGTTTCCGTGAGAAACTGCATGCCCTTTCCCGGATCGGACCAAGGCGGGGAATGAGAAAGCCGCGGACAGAGTGCGGAATTCCTGCGCGAGCCGCTCGCGGAAAGAATTCGGCCCTTTCAGGATGCCTCCCCTGCCTGCGGCTGCGGGGGACCTTAGGGTATGTCTGCACACTGCCTTCTACTGCGACCGGCCACGCTACAAACCCAGTGTGCAAACACACCCTAGTCGATTTTCTGGAACATCTGCTTCTTCGCCCCGCAGATGGGGCAGGTGTCGGGGGGCTCGCCCTCCACGGTGTGCCCGCAGATCTGGCAGACGTGGTACTCCACCCCGGCCTCCTGGCCGAGGGTCTCGATGGCCCTTTTGAAGAGATCCGCATGCACCTTTTCCACCTCGTTGGCGAAGGTGAAGGTCCGCAGGGCGCACTTGTTGTTCTCTTCCCCGGCCTCCTTGATCATGCGGGGGTACATGTTCTGGAACTCATGCACCTCGCCGTTAAGGGCGGATTCGAGGTTCTCCTTCGTTTTCCTGACCCCCGCCAGTTCCTTCAAATGGTTGTGGGCGTGCACCGTCTCGGCCGCTGCAGCGGCCCTGAAAAGCCTTGCCACCTGATGGTACCCTTCCTCTTCCGCCTTTTTTGCAAAGGCGAGATACTTCCTGTTGGCCTGTGACTCTCCGGCAAACGCCTCCTGCAAGTTCTGTTCGCTTTTACTCATACGCTCCTCCTTTAGGGTAGGTACGTAAACTATCCTCTGCCGCGACCGGCTGCACAGAGCCTGGCCTCGTAATGAACACCGTCTGCCTACGCGCCCTGGAATTTCTGGTGGTATTCCTTCAAACGCCTTGCAAAGTCCCTGCCGAACTCATAGCACTTCGTTTCGTCCTCCAGCGAGGGGCGGTACAGGATCTGAAGTCCCGGCTCAAAGGTCTCCAGGCCCATTCTCTTGAATTCCTCGTAGGCCTCTTTTACTGCGCCGCCGCCCCAGCCGTAGCTCCCGAAGGCCCCTACGATCCTGTTCCTGGGACGCAGGCCCCGCAGATGGGTGAGAAACTCGGCGATGGTGGGGTACATGATATTGTTGAGCGTGGGAGTGCCGATAAGACAGCCCCTCGAATGCCAGAACTCCTTGATGGCGACGCTCATGGGGGTCGCCCGCAATTTGATGACGCAGCATTCGACTCCCTCGTCCTTGATCCCCTGTATTATGGGAGAGGTCATCTGTTCGGTGGCATGCCACATGGTATCGTAGATGATGGAAGCGCACTGCCTCGCCTTGCCGCTGGCCATGTCGAGGTACATCTTGAGTACTTTCCCCGGGTCCTTCCTCCATATGATGCCGTGGTCGGGAGCGATGATCTCGATTTCGAGGCCCAGCTTTTGCACTTCGGCGAGCTTTGTCTTTATCAACTGCCCGAAGGGCATGAGGATATTTGCATAGTAATCGATGACCGAGTCCTCCAGGGCTGCCATGGACGCACAGGAGACGAACTCGTCATCGAACCGCACCGCCGACGCGATGTGCTGCCCGAAGGCGTCCTGGCTGATGAGGATCTTGTCTTCTTTGATATAGGTCATCATGGAGTCGGGCCAGTGGAGCATGGGAGTCTCCAGAAAGAGCAGAGTCCTCTTCCCGATGGTCAGGGTATCCCCTGTCTTGACCACCCTGATGTTCCATTTTGTAAGGTCGAAGAACCTTTCGAGCCCCTTCTTCCCTTTCTCGGTGATATGGATGGTGGCATGGGGAGTGAGCTCCATGATCTTATCAATACTGGTGACGTGGTCGTTTTCGATATGGTTGATGACGACATGCTTTATTTTCGCGGGATCGGTTACGGTCCTGATATTCTTGATGGTGCTGTCCGCAAAATCGTGCTTGACGGTATCCAGCAAGGTGATCTCGTCGTCCATGACGAGATAGTTGTTGTATGTCGTCCCGCGGGGTGTCTCGTATCCGTGGAAATCCCGCACGGCCCAATCGATGGCCCCCACCCAGTATACTTCGTTCTTGATCTCAACAGCCCTCATTGTCTGCCTCCGTTATTGAAAGTGTAGAATGTATCCGGTATCTACTCCTCTCTATAATAACAATTATCATTTGCCGGAGGGCACAAAAAAGCACATTTTCCTACCCGCAGGGCGCGTCGCCGTTTTTCGCCTTTCTCCATCCTTCGCACTGCAGCCGCGCCATTCTCTGCTGCACCCATGATTTCATCTCCTGGATATAGCGTGCGGGGTTTGTCTTCATCAGGGCGACGATTTGTTCTCTTTCCTTGACGCTGTCGATGTGGTCGCCGGGATAGATGCCGTTCCAGGTGCAGTATCCCTCGTCAAAAAGAAGATCGGGAGTGACGCGGGGACCAGGTATCTTGTGGCCCATGAAGTGCACTATATCCATATCGTATTCAATAACCCACCCGTTGTCAACGACCATGCGGGAAGGATCGAAACGTATACCGGAAGCGCAATCGGGACAATACAGCTTCCCCACTGCCTGATCCGACAGGATGTTGTCCCTGAAGTGGAGACTGGCGGACTTGCTGCCGCAGGTGCATCGTATTTCGGTTGCCATACACATAGCGCTCTCCTTTCGTATCGCATTTTTTAGTCGAGCATGGGCGCGAAGCGTGCCTTTGTCGCGCTGCACAGGGGACACGACCATTCCCCGGGCAGCTCTTCGAAGGGGACGCCGGGAGGGATGTTTCTTTTCTTATCGCCTTTTGCAGGGTTGTAAATATATCCGCACAACTGACAGACGTATTCCTTTGCATCCGAAGCGGTTTCAGGCATTTTCTCTCTCCTTTTTCTTTTCTGTAGTATCAGTATCCGGCAGGGGTATCCCCTGCCGGGGTCTCTTTTTCCCTCTAGAAAAACCTCTTCATGATACCCATGAGCATCCGGGCATGCCGGGCTTCATCCCGGGAGGACTCGTCGAAGAAGTCATGGGCGGGATCGCAGTTGCACTCCCTTGCCATCTTCGCGGCTTCCTTCTTGCCTTTGTTGGCGCCCACTTCGCCGTTTACCATCATTTCGAGGTTTTCCTTCAGGGTCGGGGCGATCATGCCGTTCATCTCGGCGAACTGCGCTGCATGCATCGCCTCTTCCCAGGCGATGGTCTTCAGCGCCTCCGCGATTTCGGGGTACCCCTCCCTCTGGGCCTGCCGTGCCATGGCGAGATAGAGCCCCACCTCGTTGCATTCCGCCTTGAAATTCGCCATGACTGCGCTCTCTACCTGTGTGCCTCTCGCTACGCCGATTGTGTGCTCATTGATAAGTTCCATGGTTATTTCCTCACCAGTTCAAAGCCTTTAAACAGGAGTCAAAGACTCCTTAATTTGGGTGCAAAATCCCTTTTCCTCTTGCGAGACTTTTCTCCTATGGTATTTTGTCCTCTTCTACCGCTATCGGGTTACTGTAAGGCTTCGTATACTTTGCCGACCATCTGGGCGGACGGGGTCAGGGTTTTATCCCCCTCCTCCCTCCATTTGGCCGGGCAGCCCTGGTTGGGGTTCTCCGCAAGGTGTATGTTCGCCTTGATCTTCCTGATCAACTCGTCCACGTTCCTTCCGAGATTGTAGAAATTGACCTCCGCATTGAGGAGGACGCCATCGGGGTTGATGACAAAGGTGCCCCGCAGGTCGAGCCCCGAACCCTCGTTGTAGACGCCGAACATCCTCGATATCCTTCCGGTGGGATCGGAGCCCATGGGGTACTTCACGCCGGAGAGCATCTTCTCGTCGTTTTTCCATGCCAGGTGAACGAATTTTGTGTCGGTGCTGACGGTGACCAGTTCAGCGCCCAACTTCTGGAAATTCTCGTACTGCTCTGCCAGAGCAGCGAATTCGGTCGCTCAGACAAAGGTGAAGTCTGCGGGATAGAAGAACAGCACTGTCCATTTCTTGGCGGCTTTCTGCGCAGCCAGGCTGAACTCTCCGAAGTCGCCCCTGGTAGGCTCATACGTTTCGAGAGAGAAGTCCGGTACATTTTGTCCTACTTGCAATGCACAGCAATGTTCCATCATGGTGGGTACCTCGTTTGCTGAATTTGTGGAGGGAAGTCAAAGACTCCCTGCATATACTTATATTGTATTACGATTTTACCATTGTGCCCTGCTCCCCGCACTGGGGGCATTTCTGGGGCTTGCACCGCCCGTCCTTCGCTGTACCGCATTTGCTGCATGTGAATACCGCCATCTCTTTCACCTCCTTCAGCTTTCAATTTCAACAGACTTGCATTTCGGGCAGATCCCGTAAAACTCTATATGGTTGCCCATGATATCGAAATCGTTCTTCTTTTCCGCAGAGAGACTCAAATCGTAGTTTCCGTGAATATCCACGATGCGCCTGCATCTCAGACAGATGAGGTGGTGGTGGGGATGCGTATTGGGATCGAAGCGTTTCTTCCCCGGATCGATGGTGAGCTCCAGTACGCTCCCCCGCTTCCGGAGCGCCTCAAGGGTATTGTACACCGTGGCAAAGGACATCGTCGGGAATTTCTTTGAAACGGCCCGGTACACCTCCTCTGCCGAAGGATGCTCGGTATTGCCTTCCAGGTAGTCGAGGATGGCAATCCTCTGGGGGGTAAGCTTCAATCCGATCTCTTTGAACTTTTCCATGCACTTTCTCTTTAGAATAATTCTTATGTGAGAAAGATTATCAAAGCAGGGGAATTCTTGTCAAGGACTTTTTTTGTCCTAATTTGAAAAGATGAGAAATTGTTTTATTTCAATGAAAATATATGTATTGGCTTTCAAAGAGCGCCATACGGCGTACCTGCCGCTCAGCGTTTTCTGCTTGTCTCGAAGAGCTTTATGCCGCATCCCTTGTGTTCACCCCCCCCCTCTCCCGGCCCTCGGCCGCCCTCTCCCCCGAGCGGAGAGGGGTCCCCAGGAAATCAAAGATTTCTTGGGGGATAGGTAGGGGATCTGTTTAACCCTCCCCTTAGGGGTGAAGGTCTCTTGTATACTTCCCTCCCCCTTGAGGGGGGAGGGCGAGGGAGAGGGAGAGGGTGAAAGAGAGGGTTTTGAAAGAGCTTCCAGTCAAAGCAAGCTTATCGTTTCTCCAGAAAAGCCTTGGCTTCGGCGAGCTCCGGACGCTCGGTATCCCGATTAGCGGTTAAAGTCTGCAGCTTGATGTAGTAATTGCGGGCCGCCTCCCGGTTACCGGAGGCTTCTGCGGCGCGGGCAGCGCCGTAAATTCCGCGGAAGCGATTGGGGTCGCGCTTCAAGGACCGCTCGTACTCGGCGAGTGCCTGAGCCGGCTGGTTGAGCGCCGTGAGCATCTCGGCCAGCAGCTCCCGCGAGGGAACTACGTTCCCCGGGGTGACCGGATGTTTGTCGCTGGCTTCTTCCGCTTCTGTGGCCGCACGCATCAACTGTAGCGCATCGTTATGCCGCTTTTCTGCGAGCGCGATCCAGGCATTAACAGTCTTGATCTGAATGTCGGTCTGTCCGGCCCAGTAGCCGATCTTGGCTTCCGTCATGGCCTTCTTCAACGTCTGCAGGCGCTCAACATCTTTGTGCGCTGCCGCTATGTTGCCGGCGCGCGCTGCGCCCAGACCGCGCGCGAAAACCAGGATCGCTTCCGCTTGGGGGAACTTGTTCCAGGAAAGACTGTCAGGCGACAGTATAAGCTCAGCCGCCTGCTTCCAATCGCCGCGTTCCAGAGCAAAACGAGAGGGGATCGCTGCAAAGGCATAGGCGGCAACAAAATTTTCAACGTTCACTTTGCGGATCGCCGCAACCTCGTCCAGCAGCTGCTTCGCTCCCTTATCCTGTGCTTGCTGCAGAAGGCCGAACACCATGTAGTCCATGGCATGCAGTGCATCATACGTGCCGATATCGAGGGTTGCCTCCTTGAGCTCACTCTTTGCGGCAAGGTACGAAGCGCGGTTGTCTTCCACCATTTCCTGCCAGAGACCGACCCGGCTGAAAATATGTGAGGGCATGTGCAGCGCGTGCGGCACCGAAGGCGCAATCCTGGAGAAGGCGCGTGCAGCGGGGAGTCCCCTGTCGGCCAGTTCGGCATAGTCGTACGTGTGAATCAGATAGTGGGCAATCCCCGGGTGGTTGGGGTATTTCTTGAACAGCGGCTCAAGTATGCCGGCCGCCTTGAGTTGGTTAGCAAATGTCTTGTCAGTGGACAGCGCCGTGATGTTGAGGGCGAGCGCGTACAGGATCTGCGCCTCAATGTCCTGCGGATAGCGTGTAGCCACACCTTCCATAGCCTTCTCATATGCAACAACCCGCGGCCGGTGTTCCGTGGTCTCCCAATCCTTGAAGAACGCGCCGAGGGCGTCTATGTAGTCGCGCTCACGCGTGCTCTTGGCCCCCACACGCCGCGCTTCTTCCATCGCTACTGCGGCCGCCTTAAGCGCATTAGGGTTGGGCGGCCAGGCGAAGGGATTGCCCATCGACATAATGGCGATACCCCAGTGCGCCATGCCGCACTCGGGGTCGTGCTGGAGGACTTTGGAAAAAGATTTCTTCGCCGGGTCGAACCAGAAAGAGTGGAACAGGGCCATTGCCCGGTTGAATTCTTTCTGTGCAGCGTCGTTACAGGAGACAGGAAAGTTCACCTCACCAAGCTTTTCCGGTTTAGCGGTCTGTGCGCCCGGTCCGGACACGCCGAGGCAGAGCACTATCACCAGCGCCCATGCAAAAAGTTTTGCAACCGTCATGGCAGCCTCCTTTGATCGTCTGTCACGGTTTCGATCATTTCTCATGAGAGAAGGCGTCAGCAAGTGCTTTCCCTTGCTCTGTACTATTCACAAAGGGAAATGGAACTCCCACAGGCATACTGACAAAAAGCACCTGCTGTTGTTCCTATCATTCCTCCATGTTTTTTGGACAATAGTAATCAACTTTTGTCTATTACTTCCTTATGCCTTTCATATATCATCTTTTATCAAAATAAGCAAATACCCAATGTGCTTTTTCTGAGGAGTGAATACGTCCGATCAGGGAAGAATTTCCCTCGTCCGGAATGCTTCGAAGAAGGAAAATGGAGAAATCCGTGCAAGAGCAACGTGCAGAAGAGGAGGCTTTGTGCTCCTTCTGCTGCTCCTTGTTTACCGTTCATGGTAAACTAACGAAGTATGTCCGAAAGCAGTTCTTCCACAATACTGATACGCGGCGTAAACTGGGTCGGCGATGCGGTGATGACCCTGCCTGCCGTGCGGGCGGTGAAAAAGGCCTTCCCCGGAGCGAAGGTAAGCCTTCTGGTAAAGCCCCTGGTGAAGCCCGTCTTCGAGGGCGACCCCGCAATTGATGAAATCATTGAGTATGACGAGAGGTTCCGCGGCATCACCGGAAGGCTTTCCCTTGCCCGGCTCCTGGGGAAGAGGGGCTTTTCGCACGCCATTCTACTGCAGAACGCCTTCGATGCAGCGCTCCTCGCCTTTCTTGCCGGAGTTCCCGAAAGGATCGGGTATGACAGGGACGGCAGGGGATTGCTCCTTACCCGCCGCGTGCCCTTTACCGGCGGGGACAGGAAGATCCACCACATCCGCTATTACCTCGACCTCCTGAATGCCGCGGGAATTCCTGCGGAGTACACTCATCCCTGGATCTGCCTGTCAGGTGAGGAGAAACGGGCGGCCCGGGAGAGGCTTGCCGCCATGGGAAGGCCGGTGCTGGGGATCAACCCGGGCGCAACCTACGGCTCAGCAAAGAGGTGGTTCCCGGAAAGGTTTACGGAGGTTGCCCGGCGCTTTATTAGTGAAACCGGGGGCAGCGTGGTCATCTTCGGCGGCCCGAAAGAGACGGATATTGCACAGGAGATCCATGAGGCGGCGGCCGGTCACCCTCTTTCTGCAGACTCTTCCTCCTCGCTACTGAACCTGGCGGGAAAGACCTCCCTCCGTGAGCTCATGGCTCTTATCGCCGAGTGCGATGCCCTGCTCACCAACGATTCCGGCCCGATGCATATCGCTTATGCGGTGGGAACCCCGTCTGTCTCCCTCTTCGGTTCCACCTCCCCGGAGCTCACCGGCCCGGTGGGAGAGGGGAATGTTGTCCTCCGGAAGGACATGGCCTGTAGTCCCTGTTTTGAGCGCACCTGCAAGAACGGAGATATGAAGTGTATGGATGCGCTCTCCGGGGAAGAGGTGTACCGGGCGATCGGGGATATCCTCCCCCGGAGGCGGGCGGTCTTCTTCGACCGGGACGGGACCCTCTGCCGGGATGCACACTACCTTAATAAATGGGAGGACTTCGAGCTTTTCTCCGATCTGGACAGCCTGCAGCTCCTGAAAGCACGGGGATTCGTCCTCATCGGGGTGAGCAACCAGTCGGGAATCCACCGCGGACTCGTGCAGGAAGCCTTTGTCAGGGAGGTGAACAGTGTCTTTACCTCCCGCTATGGATTTGATGCTTTTTACTATTGCCCCCATGGTCCGGGAGAGGGCTGCCCCTGCCGGAAGCCCGCTCCCTCGATGCTGCTTACGGCACGCGGGGAGCACCGCATCGATCTGCGGAGATCGTACGTGGTAGGGGACAAGGACGATGACATGCTCCTCGCCAGGGCGGTGGGCGCGAAGGGCATCCTGGTGAAGACAGGAAAACAGGCCGGATCGGACTACGCGGACCATATCGCGGAAAATCTGCGGGATGCGGTGGAGTATATCCTTGTCCATGAATAAGATCCCCCTCGGAAAGAGCCCCCGGAAGATCCTCGTCGTCAAACCCAGCTCCCTGGGTGACATCGTGCATAGCATGCCCTTCCTACAGGTCATGCGGGAGACCTTCCCCCAGTCTGAAATCCACTGGATCGTGGCGAAGGGGCTTGAGGGGTTGCTCGAAGGGCATCCCCTCGTCCAAAGGCTTTGGATCATCGATAAGGACCGCTGGAAGGACCTGAAGAGGGCCGGCAGCACCGTAAACGAATTGAAGACCCTCTTCGCTTCGCTGCGGAAGGAAAAGTTTGATCTGGCGGTGGACCTGCAGGGTCTTCTGCGCAGCGGCATTCTCACCGGAGCGAGCCGGGCTCCGGTGAGGGTCGGTTTCAGCGAGGCGCGGGAGGGGAGCACGCTTTTCTATACCCACCGTGTTCGGGGGTGCAGGGATGTCCACGCAGTGGACAGATACCTGGAGATCGCTTCCGCCCTCGGCGGTAGTGTTAATGAAGTGCGCTTTCCCCTGCCCCCGGCGAAGGATTCGGCAGGGATACGGAAAATGAAGGAAGACACGGGAAACTATGTCGTCATTGTTCCGGGGGCGCGGTGGAAGACGAAGATCTGGGCTGCGGAGAGGTTCGGTCGTGTTGCCTCCCTCCTCCGGGAAAGAAGCATCATCGTGGGGAGCCGGGCGGATGGGGAACGTGCGAGGGAGATCGAGACCCTTTCGAGGGGGAAAGCACTCTCCCTGGCCGGCAGGACCGACCTCCGGGAGCTTATTGCATTGATCAGGGACGCTCGGTTTGTGATTACTAACGATTCCGGCCCGATGCATATCGCCGCCGCCCTCGGCATTCCGGTGGTGGCGCTCTTCGGTCCGACGAACCCGGTGAGGACAGGACCCTATGGCGGCAATCACCTCCTGATTACCCCGGATATCCCCTGTGCTCCCTGTTACAAGAAGAAGTGTGATGCGGTGCGGTGTATGGATGCTATTACGGTGGAACAAGTTTACCAAACAATAAAGGAGAGATTCTATGAAATACCAGACAGGTGAGACGGGAAGGATCATGGTGGCGCGCTTTGAGGATGGGGACAGTATTCTGCAGGGCCTCGCCGATATCGCGAAGAAGGAGAACATCAGGGCAGGGGTGTTCTATCTCGTGGGGGGCATGAAGGCCGGCCGGTTTGTGGTGGGGCCGGAAAAGGAGGAACTGCCTCCCGTTCCCATATGGAGGGAGCTCGCCGAAAGCCACGAGATCGTGGGTATCGGGACAATCTTCTGGCAGGGAGACGAGCCGAAGCTCCATCTCCACGGCGCCTACGCGAAACGGGACAGCGTAAAGGTGGGCTGCATGCGGGAAAAGGCGGAAACCTTCCTGGTCCTCGAGGCGATCATCATGGAGATCAAGGGGGTTAACGCGGTCAGGGAGCTCGATCCCGTCTCGGGAATGGTGCTGCTGAAACTATAGGGCCTGGAGGCAGCGGGGAGTCAGTGTGCGGTGATCCCCCCCGAGACGATGAAGGCCATCACCGCGCCGCTCTCGGCATTGAGCGGAGTTACCTGTGCTCTTGGAACGATAATAAGATTCCCCGCGAAGTTGTAGGACTGGGGAAGATACACGGCGACGCTTTCCTGCAGCCCCAGGTGGGCGAGACTTTCGCAGGTGATGAAACCGATGACCTGGGTGGTGCTGCCGGGGGTGAGGGAGACCAGCACCGGCTTGTTGAAGCTCTTCTTCTCTCCTACGAAGGCCCCTGTCAGGTCCTTGATGGAGGTGTAAATCATCTTCACGAAGGGAAGGCGGCTGAAGATACTGTCGATAATGCGCACCATTCCGCGGGTGAAGAAGTTGGAGGCTACGAACCCTATGGCGATGACCGTGACAATCGTGACCGCAAAGCCCAGGCCGGGAATGGTGAAACGAAAGATACGGTCGATCTTGTAGAACATGAAGTACAGGACATAGATGGTCGCCACCACCGGCAGCAGGAACAGAAGTCCCTCGAAGAAGTACTTGGTGAGTCTTTTCATTGCATCCTCCTTGCCTGTCCGGGGTTCGTTGAGAGCCCAACCCTCCCCGCGCAAGGGAGAAGACAGGGAACATCGGCATATTTGCTTGTGAGTTCTATATTGTACACGAAGCGGAGGGCGAAAGTAAGGGCTGGACGGTGGAATTTCAGGGCAATCGCATCAAGAAAGTGATTCAATGAGAAACAACGGGATTGCTTCAGGAGACAGACCCTTCGCAATGACAAAGACAGGAGGAGAGACAGAGTAAGGCAGAGTGAAGCAGAGAGAGACAGGGTGAGGCAGAGAGAGACAGAAGAGAGGGATCATTTCCCTGTCATTGCGAGCCCCTGATCCCCGGGGCAGCAGGGATTCTTTCTAAAAGAAACTGGTCACCGGAGGGACAAAAAGGTATGATAAGCAGGGGATACGCTCTGGAAGGAGAGGCCGACAATGCAGTGGAGCCGGGAG